>CALVDE010000001.1 GCA_944326265.1 uncultured Bacteroidales bacterium
TACATTGCAGATCAGTTAATTATCAAATAACTGATAAATATTAATCCGTCCAACTTTTTTGGTACACCTCAGCGAAATCCATCAGCTAAAAAGTTAAGACATTGATTGCTAGTTAATTAATAGAAATCGAGATGCTCGCACATTCCGTAGATGCACCGGTGTGAGGTGATAAGTGCGGCTGGAGTGGGCGCAGACAGAGGTAGGTATGATGTTGAAGGCAAGCGGGGAGAAAAGACTTGCCTTCAATGCAGCAATGGCAGTAGAGCCGGCAGCACGGATTCATTCGGGGAAGTGCTTAGGATTCTGTGAAATCGGTACACTTTCCCGGCGGGAGTTATTTGCCTGTCTTTTTTGAGGCGGTTTTGGCGGTGTCTGCGGAGGCTTCGGCATCTTCGTCGGTGGGAACGGACCAGCCGCCGCCGAGGGCCTTGTAGAGGTCGATGATGGTCAGGAATTCGTTACGGACGGAGTTGGAATAGTCGATCTCGGCGTTGAAGTAGCTTCGCTGGGCATCGAGCACGTCGATGTAGCTGATGTAGCCGTTCTGGTACTGGAAGAGGGCAAGCTCCACGTATTTGCGGGAGGCATCCTTGAGGTTGCCCATCAGGGTTACTTTCTCCCGGGCGGAGCGGTAGGATGTGACGGCATCGTTGACTTCCTTGAAGACTTCGAGGACTTTCTGCTCGTACTGGTAGCGTTCCTGGTTGTATGCCTCGATGGCGGCCTGATACCTTGCCCTGTTCTTGCCGAAAGCGAATAGCGGTGAGGTCAGGCTCATGATAGGATACCAGTAAGGTCCGGTGAAGAAACTGGTGAATGTATTGTTCTCGACTCCGGCTGCGAGGGAGATGGACAGGCTGGGGAATCTCTCGGCCCATGCTACTCCGACCTCGCTCATGGCGGCCTTGAGGTCCTGCCTGGCTGCCATCAGGTCAGGCCTGCGCTGAAGGAGTTCCGATGGTACGCCCACATGCAGCAGATCCGGAAATTTGTCGTGGGTGTTGAGCAGCGAACGTTCAACTGCTGAGGGGAACTCCCCGGCCAGCAGGGATATCTCGTTCTCCTTGAGGGCAATGTCTCTCTGTAGATCAGGAACCAGCGATGCGGTACTGGCGTATTCCACCTGGGCCTGCTGGTAGGGAATCTCGGTGGTCAGGCCGCCGTCAAAGCGGAGCTTGGCCTGGCGGACACTCTCGCGCCTGGTATCCAGTGTGCGGAGGACGATGTCCAGCTCGTTGTCCAGGGCCGTCAACTCAAAATAGGCGGTAGCGACTGCGGCCACCAGGGTCATCTGCATGGCTCTCTGGGATTCGATGGAGGAAAGGTACTCGGCCATGGCTGCACGGTTGGCCCAGCGGAGGCGGCCGAACAGGTCTATCTCCCAGGATACTGCGGCTTTGAGCCCGAATTCGTTGTCCTTGTACGGCTCGGCATCGGTGTACTGGTAATTCTCCTGCTCCAGGTTGGCCCTGGCTCTGAATGAGGGGAACTGGTCGGCGCGGACTACCCTGTGCCGCCTTTCAAGCTCGCTGACACGGGCCGAGGCGGTGAGCATGTCCCTGTTGTTCTCAAGGGTCTTTTCAATGAGGTCCTTCAGCAGCGGGTCTGAGAAAATCTCGCTCCATTCCAGGTCGGCCAGACATAGCGAATCGGCTTCTTCTCCGGGAATTATGGTCTCGGGAATCTCCAGCTGGGGATCCACGCATTTGCGGACGGCGGTTCCGCATCCGTTAAGAAGCAGCAGGGATGCGGTGAGAATTATAGCCGCTGATATATGTTTTACCGTATTTCTCATGCTTTCAGTTTCTTTTTCTTGGAGAAGCGTTCCTTGAGCCTGTAGATCCAGACGAAGAAGAACGGTACGAAAACTATTCCCAGGGTGGTGGCCGCAATCATTCCGAAAAATACGCACACACCGATACCCTGACGGCTGGCCGAGCCGGGACCTGAGGCCAGCACGAGCGGCAGCATACCGAGAATGAAGGTCAGTGAGGTCATGACGATGGGCCTGAAACGCAGCTCGGAGGCGGTGATGGCGGCCTCGACGATATCCTTGCCTTTGGCCACCTCGTCCTTGGCGAACTCGACGATCAGAATCGCGTTCTTGGCGGCCACTCCGATCAGCATGACGAGTCCGATCTGGAAGTAGACGTTGTTCTCCATGCCCAGGACCAGAATCGAGAGGAAGGCTCCGATACATGCCACAGGCAGGGAAAGGATGACGGCGATGGGCACTGACCAGCTTTCGTACTGGGCGGCCAGGAAGAGAAAGACGAAGAGGAATGCCAGGGCCAGGACGAGTCCTGTCTGACCGCTCTGCTGCTTCTCCTGATAGGACAGGCCGCTCCACTCGATGCCTACGTTGGCGGGCAGTTTCTCGCGCACGATCTCCTCCATGATATCCATGGCCTGTCCGGAACTGTAGCCGTGGGCAGCCTCACCGGTGATGGTGGCGGCATAGTACATGTTGAAACGCTTGATGGTCCCGGGACCGGTGGTGTATTCGGTGGTACCTATCGAGGTGACGGGTATCATGGCTCCTCCGTTGCCGCGCACGAAATACATGTTCATGTTGTCACGCCAGCGGCGGTAGGGCTCCTCGGCCTGGATGTAGACGCGGTAGACGCGGTTGAAGAGGTTGAAGTCGTTGACGTAGACGGATCCGGTGAAGGCTTTCATCGTGGTGAACAGGTCCGAGACCGATACACCGAGAAGCTTGGCCCGGTCGCGGTCCACGTCGTAGTAGAGCTTCGGGATGTCGCCCTGCATCGAGCTGCTCACACGGGCGAGCTCCTTGCGCTGGGAGGCATAGTATACTAAGGTGTCGGAGGCTCTCTGCAGCTCCTCGTAGGTCAGGTCGCCACGGGCCTCGAGGGCCATCTCGAAACCTCCGGAAGTTCCAAGTCCTGGGATGACTGGCGGGGTGCTGAGGTAGACCTTGCTCTCGGGGTACTGCGAGAACTCATCGGTTACACGGGCCATGAATGCCGGCAGATCGGGGTCCTCCCGCTCGTCCCACGGTTTCATGATGACGGTCATCTGGCTGCGGGCCTGGTTGGTGCCGACGCGGGGGCTGGAGCCGGTGACGTTGAGCACATAGCGCACGTCCGGCTGGGCAAGAAGCCAGGCCATGGCGCGGTCGGTGACCTCACGGGTCCTTTCGAGGGTGGCTCCTTCAGGCAGCTCGAACTCTACGGTGAAATATCCCTGGTCCTCCTGGGGCAGGAAGCTCTGGGGTATGAGCCTGGTCATTGCCCAGATGCTGACCAGACCTATGCCGAAAGCTGCGAAAGAGCGTTTCGAGTGGCCCAGAAAACTGCGTATGGCCCTGACGTACACGGACTGGCCCTTAGAGAGCCAGCGGTTGATGGCGCGGAAGATGAAGTTCTTTTTCTCTTCTTCCCCTTCTTTCTTGGGTTTGAGGAACTGGGCGCACATCACGGGGCTCATGGTCAGTGCCACTATGGTCGATATGATCACGGATACCGCGATGGTTATGGTGAACTGGCGGTAGAGGGCACCGGTGATACCGGAGAGGAAGCTCACCGGAATAAATACGGCGCAGAGTACCAGCGACATGGCTATCAGAGCACTGCCCAGGCCGTTCATGGCTTTCTTGGTGGCCTCGTAGGCCGACAGCTTCTCCTCGTTCATGATGCGGTCCACGTTCTCGACCACCACTATCGCATCGTCCACGACAGTACCGATCGCGAGGACCAGACCCAGCAGGGTCAGGGTGTTGAGGGAGAAACCGAATATGAGCATGACTCCGAAGGTACCGATCAGGGAGATTGGCACCGCGATGGCCGGGATGAGGGTCGCCCTCCAGCTCTGCAGTGAGAGGAACACCACCAGAATCACGAGGAAGAGGGCCTCGAAGAGGGTCTTGTACACCTCGTGGATGGACTGGGATATGTACTCGGTCATGTCGAATGGAATCATGTAGGAGATGCCTTCGGGGAAGTTGCGGCTGATCTCGTCCATGGCCTTCTTGACGGACTCGGACACCTCCATGGCGTTCATTCCCGGGAGCATACGGATGTCCATCACTGCGGCGTTGCCTCCGTTGATTCCGCTCTCGGTGTTGTAGGACTGGGCCTCGAGGGAGACGCGGGCGACATCGCGCATACGGATGATGGAGCCGTCCGGATTGGCCCTGAGGACAATGTCCTCGAATTCACTGACAGTAGACAGACGGCCCTGGGCCACTATCGGGACGGTCACGTCCACTCCGTTCATGGGCTGCTGGCCGAGGACTCCGGCGGCTGACTCGCGGTTCTGCTCGCGCAGGGCTTTCTGGATGTCCTGCACTGTCAGTCCGAGACTGGCCAGACGCTCGGGCTGTACCCAGATCTGCATACCGTAGTAGCGGCTGCCGACATTGGATACGCGGCCCACGCCCGGGATGCGGCGGAGCATGTCGAGCACGTTGAGGGTGGCGTAGTTACTGAGGTACACCTCGTCGAACTTGGGGTCGTTGGACAGCAGTGTGATGGTCATCAGCTTGTTGGATGCCTGCTTGTCCACCGATATTCCGTTCTGGATAACCTCTGCCGGAAGACGGGCCTCGGCCTGTTTTACCCTGTTCTGTATCTCGACGGCCGCCAGGTCGGGGTCGGTGTCTATGTCGAATGTGATGGTGACGGTGAATGAGCCGGAATTGGTGCTCCGCGACTCCATGTAGAGCATACCGGGCGTACCGTTGAGCTCCTGCTCAATGGGGGTGGCTACGGCCTGTGAGACGGTCTCGGCATCAGCTCCGGGGTAGGAGGCGGAGACCTGCACTACCGGGGGGACGATCTCCGGGTACTGGTCGACAGGCAGCAGGAAGAGACCTATCATGCCCACCAGCACGATGACAATCGATATGACCGTGGAGAATATCGGCCGGTCTATGAAGAAATCACTTTTCATCCGCTGTAGTCTCTATCTTGGTGCTGTCTGTGTTTCCGTATGATGTGCTGTCGGCCGCTGTAGCCGTGCTGTCGGTGCCGAATGAGAAGCGGCCCTTGGTCTCGGAGTCCGTTCCGGGCCGTTCCGGGGCCACGATTATGGGAGATACCTTGATGCCGTGGCTGAGCTTGTGGAAGCCCTCGACGATGATGTTCTCGTCAGGTCCGAGCCCGCGCTCGACGACTACATTGTTGCCTATTTCGGGACCGAGTTCGATAAATCTTTTCTCGACTATGCTGTCCGGACGGCAGGCGTAGACGTAGGCTCCGCCCTTCTCGATGACGAGGGCCTTGGTGGGCACCACGATGGCATCCTCGCGCACGTCCAGGAGAAGACGCACCTTGGTGATCTGTCCGGGAAGCAGGGCGCGGTCAGGATTGGCCATCTCGGCCCTGACTGAGAATGTTCCGGTGTTGGGGTCCACCTGGGGATCCGCGAAGTCCACGAAGCCCTTCATCGGATACTCCGAGTTGTCGGCCAGGGTGATGGTCACGTAGGGGTTCCATTTGCGGGCGGTGTCCTGCTGTCCGAGATTGACGTTTCTCTCGCGGCTCTTGAGGTAGTCGAGCGATGTCATGCTGAAATCCACCTGGACGGTGTCGCTCTTGACGATAGTGGTCAGCAGGGACTTTCCGCCTGGACCTACCAGGGTTCCGAGGTCCACGTTGCTCTCACTGATGAAGCCGGAAATGGGGGAGCGGACGGTAGTGTATCCGAGGGCGATCTCCGCCTGGGTCAGGTCCGCCTCGCTCATGACCACCTCGGCCTTTGCGCTCTCGTAGGCGGCTATGGCATTGTCAAGGTCCAGGCGGCTGGCCGCGTTCTGCTCGAAGAGTGGACGGATACGCTCAAGATCCCTCTCTGCCTTGAGCTCCAGGGCCTTGTTCTTGTTCAGCTGGGCCTTTGCCCTCTCCATGTCCGCACGGTAAGGCTTGGGGTCGATGATGAACAGGGTCTGGTTCTTCCTGACGTAGGATCCTTCCTCGAACAGTATCTCCTCGAGATATCCCTCGACTCTTGCGCGCACCTCCACGAACTGCTGGGCACTGATCTTGCCGGCATACTCGCCGTAGATCTCCACGTCGTCGATGACCACCGGCTGGACTTCCACTATCGGATAGTCAGGTTTCGGCGGCTCAGGCCATGAAAGTATTATCCATACGGTTATGCCCGCCACGAGCACTCCGAGGACGACGTACCATATCCATTTCGGCAGTCGGCGTATTTTTCTGATTCTGACGGCCATCCTGCGGCCGGTCCTGGTAAATTTCTCTGTAGGGATGTTAATCTGCATAATGTTGCGGTAAAGCGTGGTGCAAATATAGGCCAAATCGGTTGACTACTGCAAAAATTGTACCTTAACGCAGATTATTTGCGGTTTCTCAGAGAGCGCATCCCGCTGCGAACAGCAGCGCCAGAAGAAAAAAGTTGCGCGAGGTCTTGCCCAGGAAGGGGTTCAGGGCCGCTCCGTCGGTATCGCTGATACGCCGTGACGTGGCCAGGTGCAGGGCGGCGTACAGCAGCAGGGGGGCGGCGCACCATCCGGGCTTGCTCAGGACAATGGAGGCTGCGGCGAGCATAGTGGCGCACAGCCCCAGCAGATAGTACAGGATAATGGCGGTGCTGCCTCCGAGGCGCACTACGATGGTCTTCTTCCCCTGAGCGGTGTCCTCTGCGCGGTCGCGGTAGTTGTTGACCATCAGCAGGCAGTCTACGGCCAGGCCGCAGGCAAGTCCGGCGAGGGTGGTCTGCAGATCCCAGGTCCCGGTCTGCAGATAGAAGGTGAATCCCACGGGGACAATTCCGAAGAATACCAGCACCAGAAGGTCTCCAAGTCCAAGACGGGAGAACTTCGTGGTGTAGAGGAAGCAGAACAGCACGCAGAGGGCACCGACTGCTATCATCCACGGGCCTCCGGTCCATATCAGGGGCAGGCCGGCAGCACAGGCGAGGACCGTCGTGACCAGAATCCCGGTCTTCATGGCTCCGGGGGTTATCCATCCCTGTGCGCAGGCCCGCTTAGGACCGAGCCGCTGCTCCGTATCCCCTCCCTTGCGGAAGTCGAAATAATCATTGACGAAGTTGGCATCCACCTGCATGATCCACGCGAAGAGCATACACAGTGCGAATGCCGCCCAGTCAAATGCCTCTGCCGGCAGCATCCCGCTGCCCTCCATCCACATCCAAGCGCAGGCACCGCCCATAATCACGGGCGTGGCCGCCCCTGCCAGCGTCTTCGGCCTGGCCGCGAGCACCCACGCCCTCACCGAGTTTATTTTCACCGCGCCGCTCATAATCTATACTCCGAGGACGATGTCGGCATCAATGTTGAGTTTGCGGCTTATCTCGCGAGCTACTTGAAGAGTCGGCTCGCAACGCCCGTTGAGATAGTCGCTGACTCGGGATGTACTCACCCCCAGCAGTTCGGAAAGTTTTGTCTGGTTCAGCCCCATCTCGAACATCCTGAGTTTGATAGCCTCTATCAGTGTCGGAGTCTTGATAGGGTAATGTTCTTCCTCGTATTCCTCTACTAGACCTGAGAGCAGATCCAGTTCTATCAGGTTCCGGTCGTATGGCGGAGTGTCCTCCTGTACCATAGGAAGCAGTTCCTCTATCCTGTCCATTGCCGCCTTATAGGCAGTCTCGCTTTTGATGTGTGTCATCGCTATACGTTTTTTGCGTCTATCCGGTCGTATTCGGCGTGTGTGCCTATGAACCGGATAAGGACTGTCTTAATAGTGAACTTTATTACAACTATGAGCCTGTGACTATTGCCTTTGATGTTGAATATGTACCGTTGATTGCCTATGCTGTCGGCACTTCTGAACGTTTGCTTGATGTCGGCGAAACATGTCCATTCGGCATTTCTGACTTTGTGGAACCAGTCTTCCAATGCAATCCTGCTGTCAGGCCTGAAAGTATAATATTCAACGATCTTACTCCGCGCAATGATTCTCATACCCATCTTTTGTCTGCAAAATTACATTTTAATTCTGTATTTCAAAATATTTTATTGAAAAATAAAACCAGTCTCACCCGCAAGTGAGGCTGGTTTTCTGTCTTGGTGCGGATATTCGTATCAGATCTTGATGAGCTCGTACTGGCGGGTGCCGATGCCGATGCGCTCGGCGTGCTCGAGACCGGACTGCCAGTTGGTGTCGGGGTGCAGGATGTGGAACTTGTCGTCGCCGCAGAGGTGCTCGTGGGGATGAGTCTTCTCCAGCTTGCTGCCGGGGAGGGCAGGGGCGGCCATCACCATGTCGGCACAGGCCTGGTCGAGGGCCACGGGGTCGAAGGAGGCGGCCATTCCGAGGTCGGGCACGATGGCGGCGTCGTTGTGGTTCCAGCAGTCGCACTCGGGGGATACGTTGACTATCAGGTTGACGTAGAAGCAGGGACGGCCGGCGATGATGGCCTTGGTATACTCGGCAATCTTGCCGTTGAGGGTCTCGGAGGTGTCCCAGTCCTTCAGCACTGCGGATTCATACTGGCAGAGGGCGACGCACTGGCCGCAGCCTACGCACTTGTCGTAGTCGATGACGGCGGCTGTATGCTTGCCGGCGTAGTTTGTGCCCTCTACTGTCTCAAGATGAATCGCGTCATGGGCGCAGTGCTTCACGCAGATACCGCAGCAGCGGCAGTTCTCAACCTTGACCACGGGCTTCGACGAGGAGTGCAGCTCGAGCTTGCCGGCCACGCTGGCGCAGCCCATGCCCATGTTCTTGAGGGCTCCTCCGAATCCGGTCTGCTCGTGTCCCTTGAAGTGCGAGAGGGCGATGAGCACGTCGGAGTCCACGATGGCCGTGCCGATCTTGGCGGTCTTGCAGTAGGTGCCGCCCTCGATAGGAAGCTCGCGGCAGTCGGTGCCCTTGACACCGTCGGCGATGATCACGTCGCATCCGGCACTGAGGCGATTGAATCCGTTGCGGGACGCGCTCTCGAGGTGGTCCACCGCGTTGGAGCGTCCGCCGGAATAGAGGGTGTTGCAGTCAGTCAGATAGGGCTTGCCGCCGAGGGAGCGCACCAGGTCGGCCATGCCGGCGGCGTAGTTGGGTCTGAGGAAAGCCAGGTTGCCGGGCTCGCCGAAGTGCATTTTTATGGCAACGAACTTGTCCTTGAAGTCAATCTTCTCGATGCCGGCGGCCTTGGCCACGGCTTTCATCTTCTCCACCAGCGGAAGTCGGGTGGAGGTGTGCAGGTCTGTGAAATAAACTTTTGCTTTTTCCATAATGTAGTGTGTGTTGTCTGTCTATTTGCCTGAAATCTCTGCGGCGGTCTGCGGCACGGTCTGCAGGGACTCGCGACGGATCTTGTTGATGACCATCACGTCGTTCTTGTGTATGACGGTGTTGCCTCTGGGGATTATGGCCCTGTTGCCGCGCTTTATCAGCACTATCAGTTCATTGCTGTCGGGCGAGTACTGGAAGACCTTCTTGCCTATCCACTCGCTGCCTCTCTCGATGCGCCGCTCGGAGAGCTGCATGAGGTCCTCGTCCTCGAAGTCCCGGGCACTCATGATGACCTTGTCTCCCGGCAGTATCTTGGTCTTTCCGCTCGGGATGATGGCTTTCTCGTCCCTGAGTATCACGGCGATGAGAGTTTCCTGCGGGATGGGCAGGTCCTTGATGACCTTGCCGCACCAGGAGTCCTTCTCTCCGATGTTCAATTGCACGAAGCTCACGTCCATGTTGTCGGAGTAGTCGGTGAATGTCTTGAGGATGTCCTCCTCGCTCGAGGTCATCCTGAGCTTGCGGGCCACCAGAGGGATGAGCGAGCCCTGCAGGGATATGGACAGCAGGACTATCATCAGCACGATGTTGAAGAGGTCGTACTCGTTGCCGGTGAGCTGCCTGGAGGCCGGCAGGGCCATGATGGCGAATACCACCGATGCCGCGCCCCTGAGTCCCACGAATGAGACGAGCAGCTGCTGTCTCCATTTGCTCCGCAGCGGGGCCATGATGGCGAATACGGACAGGGGGCGGGCGATGAATGTCATGAACAGGGCAATCAGGATGGCCGGTATCGCGATGGCCGGCAGCTGTGACGGGAAGGAGAGCAGGCCCAGCAGGAAGAATATGATGATCTGCATCAGGCTGGTCAGTCCGTCGAAGAAGGGTACCAGGGTCTTCTTGCCACGGATGTTGGCGTTGCCCAGGACGATGCCGACGATGTAGGCGCTCAGGTAGCCGTTGCCTCCGATGAGGTTCGGAATCGCATACGAGAAGATGGCCACGGCCAACACGAAGAGGGTGTCAAAGCCGGATGTGGTGGCGCGGAAGTGCTTCATGAGCCATCTAGCAGCGACGGCTATGACAACTCCGATGGCCGCTCCGTAGACTATCTGGGCGAATACCATATATATTATGCGCCCGCCTGAGACGGTGCCTTCGATTACGGCCATCATGATGACGGTGAGCATATAGGAGCAGGGGTCGTTGCTACCGCTCTCGATCTCCAGGAGGGATGCGGTGTTGTATTTGAGGCCGAGCTTGCGCGAGCGCAGGATCGAGAATACGGAGGCCGCGTCTGTGGAGCTCAGAACCGCACCGATGAGGAATCCGAGGGCGGTGGGGAGCTTGAGCACGTAGTGGCAGAAGAGACCGGTCAGGGCGGCGGTCATGGCTACACCCAGTGTCGAGAGTATTCCGGCCTTGACCACCACGGGCCTGGCCTCTTTCCATCTGGTGCCGAAGCCGCCGTAGAACATGATGAAGATCAGAGCTACGGTACAGATGCTTTCGGTGAAGCTGAAATTGTCGAACGGTATCTTGACTATTCCGTCGGATCCGAAGACCATGCCGAGCAGAATGAATGCCAGCAGCATGGGAATGCCTATCTTGTTTGAGACATTGTTGAGCACCACGCACAGGACAATAACGATGGCGGCCACGAGCAGGAGCAATGTAAGGGTCATAAGCTGGGATGTTGACGGTTAAAATGATACAATTCGATGCTGGACTGCAAAGGTACGAAAAAATGAAGAATCAGAGGGCTATTTTGTCCTGAATCGGGGCGAACCACGTGATCTGCCGCTTGGCGTATCTGCGGGTGTTGCGCTGCACCAGGGCCAGGGCCTCGTCCAGGGAGATCTTTCCGTCAAGATAGTCAAAGACTTCCCGGTAGCCTACGGTCCGCAGGGCGGGCATTTGCCGGTATTGCGTAAGTCCGCGCACCTCGTCCACCAGTCCGGCTTCAAACATGGCTTCGGCGCGGCGGTCTATGCGGCGGTAGAGCTCTTCGCGGGGAAGGGTGAGGCAGAGCCTCTGAATCTCGAACGGTCTGGCCTTGCGCGGGTTGGACTTGTATGAGGAGAATTTGCGTCCGGTAGAGAGGGTGACCTCCAGGGCCCGGACGACCCGCTGCCGGTTGGAAAGATCTATGGCCGCCCAGCTTTCGGGGTCAACCAGCCGAAGCTCTTCTGCCAATGCTCCGACTCCCTCCTTCAATGCCCTTTCCGTCAGGAATCTGCGCAGCTCCTGATCAGCGGGAGGAAAGTCGTCCAGCCCATAGCAGAGCGCATCGGCGTAGAGTCCGGAGCCTCCGGCCATCACCAGGATGTCATGCTCCTGGAAAAGCCGGGTCAGCAGCTCCATGGCCTCCACCTCATAGAGACCGGCTGAGTAGTAGTCCGATACGGAATGACTGAAGATGAAATAGTGCCGCACCTGCCGCAGCTGTTCCTCCGAGGGAGGGGCCGTGCCGATACGCATCTCCTTGAATATCTGGCGTGAATCGCATGATATCACGGGCGACGAGTACTTCAGGGCCAGCTGTATGGCGTAGTCGGTCTTGCCCGCTGCCGTAGGTCCGAGTACCTGTATCAGCTTCTTTCCGCTCATGGCGGTTATAAGTTTTCCTCGCCCTCGGGCAGCTCGTCTTCTTCAAAGGAGTCCTCCTCGTCTGGCGCGGCGGCCTGTGACGCACGTCTGTCCGAGAACTCCTCGTAGTCCTCGTATGCGGCCGAGAACTGGTCGGGATTGCGGCCTTTCTCCGCCACCAGCACCGGGTAGGAGAGACGGCGGTTGGGCTCCTGCTCGCCTTCAAGGCGCAGCTCGATGCAGAGGCTCAGGGTAAGATTGTAGACGTAGCGGAGGACGGTCTCCTCGTGAGAGACAGTGTTGTCTATGGTTATGCGGTCCATGGATCCGTCTCCGAAGTCGAACAGTCCGATCCTTCTGGAAAGCTTGCCGGCTGCGGAGAGAGTCTCGAACACCGTCATCTGGTCAGGCGAGAAGCCCAGCTCCCGGTCTATGTATTCACGGAGCTTGTATAGGCTCATGCCGGAATCCACGTCGTATTCCCGCATGAATATCTTATTGCCTGGGATGGTTGCTTTGTATCTTAGTATCATGGCATTGAAGTTAAAGTCGTGTCAGCATGTCCAGAGCATCCGCACCGTCGGGCCAGTCCTTGGGAGAGGGGCTCTGAGCCGAACCAAAGTTACGGATAATTTTTTGAATTCTGTTCACATTGGCTTCTATAAATTTTTCCACTTCATTTTCAGAACGGTATTCCACGTACCATACTTCGCCCGTGTGCAGGCTCATGTCCAGCGGCCTGCAGAGACTGATGTCTTCAGGCGCTCCGGGAATCAGTGGCCTGAGGTTTCGGAAAATGACGGAGCCGCTGTCCAGGAATTCCTCCCCCGAGAGAGTCAGTACAGCCCTGTTCTTGCGGTGGTTGTCCTGACCGAGCCGTCCCCAGTGTCCCCGGGCGAATGCTTCGGCGGCGGTCATTGTCCCGGAAAGGTCATGTCCCTGCGGCACCAGCAGGCATGTCACGCTGCGGCAGCCAAGGCCGTAGTACAGCAGCATATCCTCTGCAAGAGCTTCGAGGGCAGATCTGTTCTCGCTCCCGGTGAGCACGGCCATGCTGAACCGCGAGGACCTGATGATTTTGGGGATGTCAGGAAAATGTGTTTCAAAATACGCAGCCGCAGCATCACCGCCCATTGTCAGCAGGGCATCCGCCCTCCAGCCGTCGGCCGAGGAACAGAACTCCACTCCTGGGAAAAGTACCGGAAGCAGATGCCTGTCTTTTGAGGACAGCTTGACCAAGGGCCGCCAACCGGCAGCCAGGACTGTCAGGATATCGTGGAACGCCACTGCCGGGATGTTGCCGGCCGCGACCACTCCGCAGACCTTTCCCGATGCTGCGGGCCCCGGTTCAGGGTATTGTTCCAGCCAGTTCCTCAGCACCTCCTCCCTCAGCATCCCCTCAGCCAGGGCTCCGAGGGCACGGCGCTGCATCCACGGCGTGAAGAACACATTGTCCCGCGCCGACATTTCCACCGCCGCATCCAGCTCCGGCCATTTCCCCGCTCCTGCCAGCCACTCTTCAATCCTCTTTCCCAGAGCCGCGTGTCTTTCTGTAAATTCAATCCTGCGCATACCTGATTGTCAAAAACGTACAAATATAATCAGCCCCGGGAAATAAAGTGAAAATTTCATTATCTTTGCCCCTATGAATATACAGGACGCACATACACTTCCAGGTCTTTTCGGGCAGAAGCATTCCAGCAGGGATTATGCTCAGGAAAAATTCTGGGGGAAAAATCAATTCAACAGCTCTTTCCCTGCCTCGCTTGTCGCTTATATGTCTTATAGAGGGGTCAGGCCGGTCTATCTGTGCGTTGATAAAGACAATAATCTGCGGCATTCCTATATAAGCGGAACAGAACTGTTCGGAATAGATCCGCTGGATGATAATCTGTATTACAATTTCGAGACTAACTATGTGCCGTATGAGAAATACTATGTGGGCAAACGCGAGCATATAGACCTGGTACTGGCTCACTATGACACTGGACAGCCTATTAAAGGGCTGGAAATAAAATTGACGGCACTGCCTGACAACACTACAAATATGATGGACGAGAATCATTATAGTTGTGAAATAGTGGTACGTCCCAGTACTATTTGTTATATGGTGTGCAGCATCTGCAAAAATTATGATACGGCGGAAGGAAAGTCGAGACTGAAAGATTTACTGGGTGATTTTCCAAAAATAAGGCATTGGGATGTTGCGGATGAGGTGATTCCGTTCTACCCCGAGATTTTGGCGGCAATAGAGAACATTGCCAAAGATATGCATGGTCTTCAGGAGCCTTTGATGATTCAGCCTGTATGGAAAACAAACGGCAGAAAGCCGCAGCTCGCGGATAATTGCCTGGATGTTTTTGTCTGGTCAAATCTTGCGGCCATTCACATGTGCACTCAGAATGAAAGGAAAATAAACAAAATCGCCAGGCACAACAGAAGCATCATCTGGATATACAAGATGCTGTTTGATTTTTACGTCTATGGGCATTTTGATTACGACAATACCATTAACGATTTATCATACGGAACAAAGAACGATAAGGCATTTGCCATAAGCGGACAAGTGTCATACCCTCTTCTGCATAGCCCGGAGCTTACGAAGCCACGTATAAGAAAAGATGAACTCAAAAATATAATTTTGGGCGGCGGACAAAATATGCTTAGTCCGGAACGGCGTTTTGATGCAATAATCGTCAATTCACCAGAGTTGTTTTAGGTATGCGCACAGTTGATCTATTTTGCGGCTGCGGAGGATTGAGTCTTGGCTTTTCCAAGGCGGGTTTCAATGTTGTGGCCGCATACGATAACTGGAGAGCTGCGCTCAAGACCTACGGACTGAACTTCAAGCATAAAGCAGAAATGCTTGATCTGAAGGATGTCGCTTTAAGTGTAGACACGATAAGTAAAGATAATCCTGATATCATTATCGGAGGGCCTCCGTGTCAGGATTTTTCATCAGCGGGAAAACGGGACGAAAATAACGGACGCGGAGATCTTACTGTGTGTTTTGCGGAAATTGTCAGCCGCATACGTCCCGAATGGTTTGTTATGGAAAATGTTGAGCGCATCGTGAAGACAGAAAAACTTCAGACGGCAAAAGACATATTCCGGAATGCCGGATATGGAATGAGTCAGGCGGTACTTGATGCCAGTCTCTGTGGTGTTCCTCAGAAACGGAAAAGATTTATTCTCATAGGGGCACAAGGGAAGAACGATGGGTTTATGGAACCCGTTCTCAAGAAAAATTTGGCGGACCGTCCTATGACAGTGGCAGATTATTTGGGAGACAGTTTGGGATTGGAATTTTATTACCGGCATCCCCGCAGTTATGCAAGAAGAGGCATTTTCAGTATTTATGAACCTAGTCCTACGATACGGGGGGTAAACCGTCCTATTCCGAAAGGGTATGTGATAAAGCACAATGATCCAATAAAATCAATAGAAGGAGTGCGTCCGTTGACTACAATAGAAAGAAGCTACATCCAGACTTTTCCCAAGACATTCAGGTTCTATGGCAACAAGACAGAGCTGGAGCAGATGATAGGCAATGCTGTTCCGGTTAATCTGGGATATTATGTTGCAAATGCTATAAAAGAATATCTGAATGCAGAATAACAAGAAAATTTCTTAACTTAGGGGCTTAAACGGATGGATATGGAAATTCAGGAGAGAAACGACACTTTCAAGAGCCTGGAGGCCCCGTCGGAGGGGCTGTATAAGGAGAAAGGCAGCAAGTTTCTCGCTTTTGCATATCCGGTGACATCGGAAGAAGAGGTAAAGCGGCATCTTGAGCGTATAAGGAAGGAATATTACGATGCGCGGCATCACTGCTATGCGTACAGGCTCGGGCTGGAGGGCAGTGTCTGGAGGATGAACGATGACGGAGAGCCTTCGTCCACTGCCGGCAGGCCGATTCTGGGGCAGATACAGTCGGCGGGGCTGAGCGACATACTGATAGTGGTCGTCCGCTATTTCGGAGGCATAAAGCTCGGTGTTCCCGGGCTGATCAATGCCTATCGGAGCGCGGCTGCCGATGCGGTGTCCAACGGAAGGATTGTGGAGAAAACAGCGGCGGAGACTTTTGCCGTCACGTTCGACTACACCGGTATGGACCGGGTGATGAGGGTTATGAAAGACATGGGCCTCTCGCCTCTGAGATTTGATACGGACAATGTATGCCGCCTGGAGATGAGTGTGAGGCTCCGTGATACGGACCGGTTCATCCAGCGCATGACCGAGGCCGAGGCTAAAGTGGAACACATATAATATAAATGATATATGCCTAAAAGTTTAATTTCAATTCAGGACTTCACCAAGGAGGAGATACTGCATGTCCTCGACGTGGCGGAGGAGATGGAGCACAACAAGTCTCAGACGTTCCTGAGCGACAAGGTGGTGGCATGCATATTCTTCGAGCCTTCCACCAGGACGCGCCTGAGTTTCGAGACAGCCGCCAACAGGCTGGGGGCAAGGGTTATCGGTTTCTCGGACGCGGCCAATACCAGCATCCGCAAGGGCGAGAGTCTGAAGGATACCATAAAGATGGTATCGAACTACGTGGACCTTATCGTGATGAGGCATCCTCTCGAAGGCAGTGCCCGCTATGCTTCTGAAGTGGCCTCGGTGCCGGTAATCAATGCCGGTGACGGAGCCAACCAGCATCCGACCCAGACCCTGCTTGACCTCTACACCATCAGGCAGACCCAGGGCCGTCTGGACCACATCAACATCAACATGGTGGGGGACCTGAAATACGGCAGGACCGTCCATTCGCTGCTGCAGGCCATGAGCCATTTTTCTCCGGAGTTCGAGTTCACCGCCCCCGACGAGCTGAAACTGCCGCAGGAGTACCGCGACTTCATGGACAGCAAGGGCATTCCCTACAAGGAGACCTCGGATCTGCGTGAGTATCTTGATGCTACGGATATTCTGTACATGACCAGGATTCAGCAGGAGCGCTTCACCGATCCGGTGGAGTACGAGAAGGTCAAGAATGTGTACAGTCTCAATGCATCCATGCTTCAGGGGGTGCGCCCGAACATGAAGATTCTGCATCCTCTGCCCCGTCTGCAGGAAATATCCACGGACGTGGACGACACTCCGTTCGCATGGTATTTCAAACAGGCCGAGAACGGAATGTACGTGCGTATGGCCATAATATCATACTTACTGGGTAAAAGATAGGAGACAAGCCTTATGGAAAGAAATACAATGGAAAAAAACGACGGGCAGCAGCTTAAAGTAAGCGCCATCAAGGACGGCACGGTGCTGGACCACATTCCGAGCTCCCAGGTGTTCAAGGTGATAGACATACTCGGTCTGAGCGGGTCGGAGCATCCTGTCACATTCGGAGTCAATCTGGACAGCAAGTCCATGGGCCGCAAGGGCATCATCAAGATCTCGGAAAGATTCTTCAGGGATGACGAGCTCAACAAGATAGCCCTCATAGCCCCCAATGCCAGCGTCAATATAATCCGGAACTTCAGGGTGGCCGAGAAGAAAGTGCTGGCCATACCGGAGACGGTCAGCGGTATGGTCAAGTGCATCAATCCCATGTGCGTGACCAATCATGAGGATATTCCCACGAAATTCAAGACAATAGTCAAAGGCTCTGAGATTCAGCTTCTCTGTCACTACTGTGAGAAGATAACGGACTTATAATTTGGCTATTGTCACAAATATTCGTACCTTTGGCATTATTTTGACAGTTAAACATTTTAAACAATTTATACGATATGAAAAAAGCTTATAATTTCAACGCCGGTCCCTGCGTTCTGCCCAAACCGGCCATCGAAGCGGCTATCGAAGCCCTTAAGGATTTCAAGGGAACAGGAATGTCCGTAATAGAAGTGTCTCACAGAAGCAAGGAGTGGGAGGCCGTTATGGACGAGTGCCGTTCTCTCTGGAAAGAGCTCCTCAACATTCCTGACGGATACAGTGTCCTCTTCCTGGGCGGCGGTGCATCCCTCCAGTTCCTCTATGTGGCCATGAACCTTCTCGAGAACAAGGCCGGCTACCTGGAGACAGGCGTATGGGCAAAGAAAGCCCTGAAAGAGGCCAAGGGTATCGGCAACGCATACGCAGTGGCTTCCTCAGCTGACAAGAACTACACCTACATCCCCAAGGGATACGAGATTCCCACTGACCTCGACTATTTCCACATCACTACCAACAATACCATCAAGGGTACTGAGATTCACGAGGATATGGATTGCCCCGTGCCCCTCGTAGCCGATATGTCATCCGACATCATGAGCCGTCCCGTGGACGTTTCCAAGTATGCTCTGATCTACGGCGGTGCCCAGAAGAACGTAGGTCCTGCCGGAGTTGTATTCGTTATCGTTAAGGACGAGATTCTCGGCAAGGTATCCCGCTACCTCCCGACCATGCTCGACTACCGTACACACATCGAGGGCGAGTCCATGTTCAACACTCCTCCTGTATTCTCCATCTTCGTTATGACCGAGACCCTGAAGTGGGTTAAGGCTCAGGGCGGTGTAAAGGCCATGTACGAGCTCAACAAGAAGAAAGCCGGAATGCTCTATGACGAGATCGACCGCAACTCTCTCTTCGTAGGTACAGCCGCCAAGGAGGACCGCTCCCTGATGAACGTATGCTTCGTAATGGCTCCCGGCCATGAGGATCTCCAGGACGAGTTCCTCGCCTTCGCAAAGGAAAGAGGCATGGTAGGTATCAAGGGCCACCGCTCTGTCGGCGGATTCCGCGCTTCCATCTACAACGCCTGCCCTATCGAGGCTGTTGAGGCTCTGATCGCCTGCATGCAGGAGTTCGAGAAGATGCACAAATAATCAACATTTTAAAATATTTGCAATGAAAGTATTAGTAGCAACTGAAAAACCTTTTTCAAAGGTAGCCGTTGACCAGATCCGCGGGATCGTCGAGAAAGGCGGCCATGAGTTTGCAACTCTCGAGAAATATACCGATGTACAGCAGCTTTACGCAGCAGTGGCAGACGCTGACGCCCTCATCGTCCGCTCCGACAAGGTGACCAAGGAGGTCATTGCAGCCGCTCCCAAGCTGAAGATCGTTGTCCGCGCCGGTGCCGGTTATGACAACCTCGACCTGGCAGCCTGCACCGAGAGAGGCATCGTAGCCATGAACACTCCCGGTCAGAACTCCAACGCCGTAGCCGAGCTCGCCATCGGTATGATGATTTACATCTCCCGCAACCAGTTCACACCCGGCACAGGCTCCGAGCTCAAGGGCAAGACCCTCGGTATCCAGGCTTACGGCAACGTCGGCCGTCTGGTAGCCGCCCACGCCAAGAGCTTCGGCATGAAGATCATGGCCTTCGATCCCTTCGTTCCCGCTGACAAGATTCAGTCCGAAGGCGTTGAGGTAGCCGCTTCACTCGAGGACCTCTATGCAAAGAGCGACTTCGTATCCCTCCACATCCCCGCAACCAACGAGACCAAGAACTCCATCGGCTACGCTCTTCTGTCCAGGATGCCTAAGGGAGGCTGCCTCGTGAACACCGCCCGCAAGGAAGTGATCAACGAGCCCGAGCTCGTGAAGGTGCTCGAGGAGAGACAGGACCTGAAGTACATCACCGACATCGCCGCAGGCAACCAGGCTGAGCTCAACGAGAAGTTCGGCAAGAGAGTCTTCGCTACCCCCAAGAAGATGGGTGCCGAGACAGCCGAGGCCAATGTCAACGCCGGAGTAGCAGCAGCCAACCAGATCTGCGACTTCTTCGCAACAGGCAACCGCAAGTTCCAGGTAAACAAATAGCAGATAGGAGACACACGATATGGTAAAAGTAAAACCTTTCGCAGCGATCCGTCCTCCCAAGTCCATCGTGACTGAAGTGGCAGCCCGCCCTTACGACGTGCTCAACTCCCAGGAGGCCAAGGCTGAGGCCGGAGAGAAATCCCTCCTCCACATCACCAAGCCCGAGATAGACTTCGATCCCATCATCGACGAGCACTCACAGCCCGCTTACGACAAGGCTGTCGAGAACTTCAAGAAATGGCAGGAGAAAGGCTGGCTCGTGCAGGACAAGAAGGAGTGCTACTATGTTTACGCTCAGACCATGAACGGCCGTACCCAGTACGGTATCGTGCTCTGCGCCAATGTGGACGACTACCTGACCGGCAAGATCAAGAAGCATGAGCTCACCCGCAAGGACAAGGAAGAGGACCGTATGATCCACGTCCGCATCCAGAACGCCAACATCGAGCCCGTATTCTTCGCATATCCCGACAACACCGAGATCAACGCCATCGTGAAGAAGTACACCGACGGCAAGCCCGAGTACGATTTTGTAGCGCCTGACGACGGTTTCGGCCATCATTTCTGGGTAATCGACAATGACGAGGACATCAAGAGGATCACCGAGATCTTCTCGACCATCCCCGCATTCTACGTAGCCGACGGTCACCACCGTACAGCAGCTGCCGCTCTCGTAGGCGAGGAGAAGCGCCGTCAGAACCCCAACCACCGCGGAGACGAGGAGTACAACTACTTCATGGCAGTGGTATTCCCCGAGAGCCACCTCAAGATTATCGACTACAACCGCGTGGTGAAGGATCTCAACGGCCTCACACCCGAGCAGTTCATCCAGAAGCTGGGCGAGGACTTCGAGATCAAGGACATGGGTACCGAGATCTACAAGCCCAAGAACCTGCACAACTTCTCCATGTACATCGGCGGTCACTGGTATTCCCTCACAGCCAAGAAGGGCACCTACGATGACAACGATCCCATCGGATGTCTCGACGTGACCATCTGCTCCAACCTTATCTTCGACAAGCTTCTCGACATCAAGGATCTCCGTACATCGAAGCGTATTGACTTCGTGGGAGGTATCAGAGGTCTCGGTGAGCTCAAGAAGAGAGTGGACTCAGGTGAGATGGCAGCAGCCTTCGCTCTGTATCCCGTATCGATGAAGCAGCTCATCAGGATAGCCGACACAGGCAACATCATGCCTCCCAAGACTACCTGGTTCGAGCCTAAGCTGCGCAGCGGTCTGGCAATCCACAAACTTGAAAGATAGCAGCGGTACACCTTAAATTTTAGGGGGCCGTAATCGAAAAACGATTCGATACGGCCTCTTTATCTTTTGATTATTTACAGTTACGAATATATGAAACCGACATTAGTAGTATTGGCTGCGGGCATGGGCTCCCGCTACGGTTCCCTGAAGCAGATGGACGGAGTCGGCCCCAACGGAGAGGCTATTATCGACTATTCGATCTACGATGCAGTCCGTGCCGGGTTCGGGAAGGTGGTGTTTATTATCAGACATTCTTTCGAGAAGGAGTTCCGGGAGATTTTCACTCCCGAGCATTTCGGAGGCAAGGTCGAGATAGAGTTTGTATTTCAGGAACTGGAGTATCTGCCGGAGGGATTCAGTGTGCCGGAGGGCCGTGAGAAACCCTGGGGTACGTGTCATGCAGTGATGATGGCGGCACCGGCCGTCAATGCTCCTTTCGCTGTCATCAACTCGGATGATTTTTACGGACGCGAGGGATACGCCGTACTGGCGGACTATCTGCGCAGTGTGGACGGGCAGACGGGCAAGTATTCGATGGTGGGCTACAGCCTGCACAACACTCTGTCCGATTACGGCACTGTCTCGCGTGGAGAGTGCTCGGTCAATGCGGAGGGCAACCTCACGTCTATTGTGGAACGGACGGCCATTCAGCGTATGCCTGACGGCAGGATAGTCTATAAGGATGCCGAAGGCCTGCACGAACTGGCGGAAGACACTGTCGTGTCGATGAACCTCTTCGGATTCACACCCGATTTCTTCGCTGAGTCCGATACCCTTTTCAGGAAGTTCCTGTCCGATCCCGCCAATATGGCAAACCTGAAATCGGAGTTCTTTATTCCTCTGTGCGTCAATACACTCATCAGCGAAAAAAAGGCATCGCTGAAGGTGCTCAACAGCGATGCTCAGTGGTTCGGTGTAACCTACAAGGAGGACAGGCCGTTCGTGGTAGAGCGCATCAAGAGACTCATCGAAGCCGGAGTCTATCCCGAGCACCTCTGGAAGTAGCCTTTTAGTTCGCGACCTCGGAGAGGAACTTGATGCGCACAAGGCGTACTTCCTTTTCCTGATAGTCAGGGCCCAGTTCCTTCATGGCATCTGCCACGGAGTCGTTCTGGGCCTCTTCCTTGAAATAATCGTAGATGTCCTCTACTTTGTCGTCGTCTACGGTCTGCCGGATATAATAGTCCAGGTCAATTCTGGTTCCTGCCGCCACGATTGCCTCTATCTCATCCAGTACTTCTTCTTGGTCCATCTTCTTTGCCCTGGCAATGTCTTCCAGCGGTATCTTCCGGTCGATGCTCTGGATTATGTACACCTTGTTGGCCGATTTGTTGACTATGGACTTGACCACTATGTCCTCGGGACGCTGGATGTCGTTCTCCTCGACGTATGCGGCTATCAGATTGACGAACTCGCGGCCGAACTTGCGGGCCTTGCCCTCGCCTACGCCCTGACAGTTCTTCAGCTCGTCCAGGGTGACGGGGTAGTGGATCGACATGTCTTCCAGCGAAGGGTCCGAGAATATTACGAAAGTCGGCAGATTGAGCTTGCGTGACATGTCCTTGCGCAGATCCTTGAGCATGGAGAACAGGGCCGGATCCCCGACACCGCCTCCGTGCCTTACAGCCGATATTGCGGCTGAATCCTCGTCGTCCTCCTCGTCACCGTCGGCGAATTCCCTGTCCTCGGCGAGCATTACGGAATGCGGGTTCTGCAGGAACGCTCTTCCCTTGTCGGTGATGGACACCAGTCCGTACTGCTCTATGTCCTTGTGGAGGTAATGCATCACTATCGCCTGGCGGATGACTGCTATCCAGAACTTGGGGGTCTTGTCCTTGCCTATTCCGAAGAACTCGCTCAGGTGATGCTTGTAGGACTTGATGATGGAATTGATCTCGCCCGAGAGAATGTTGGCCAGGTGGTCCGCCTTGAAATTCTCCTGCATGGAATCCACCAGCTCCAGAACGGTCTCCAGATACTCCTTGCCTTCAAACAGCTTCTGAGGGTGCAGGCAGTTGTCGCAGTTGCAGCAGTTGTCCTGCGGGTAGTCTTCTCCGAAGTAGTTGAGCAGAATCTTGCGCCGGCACCGGTTGGATTCCGCGTATGCCACGGTCTCCAGCAGGAGCTGCTTGCCGATCTCCTGCTCCGACAGCGGTTTGCCCTGCATGAATTTCTCCAGCTTGAGGATATCCTTGTAGCTGTAGAAAGTTATGCAGATGCCTTCCTTGCCGTCCCTGCCCGCACGTCCGGTCTCCTGGTAGTATCCCTCCAGGCTCTTGGGTATGTCGTAGTGAATCACGAAGCGCACGTCCGGCTTGTCTATGCCCATGCCGAAGGCAATTGTGGCCACTATCACGTCCACTTCCTCCATCAGGAACATGTCCTGGTTCCTGGCTCTTGTGGCGGCATCCATTCCGGCGTGGTATGGCAGGGCCTTGATGCCGTTGACTGTCAGGAACTCGGCTATCTCCTCGGTCTTCTTGCGGCTGAGACAGTAGATGATGCCGGACTTGCCGGGATTCTCCTTGATGAACTTGATGAGCTCGCGGCGCACGTTTACCTTGTCGCGTACCTCATAATAAAGGTTGGGCCGGTTGAAAGAGCTCTTGAACACCTTGGCATCCATCATGCAGAGGTTCTTCTGGATGTCCGCCTGTACTTTCGGCGTGGCCGTGGCCGTGAGCGCGATGATGGGTGCGACACCCAGCTCTTCCACGATCTGCCTGATATTCCTGTATTCCGGTCTGAAGTCGTGTCCCCACTCGGAGATGCAGTGGGCTTCGTCTATAGCGTAGAACGATATGTGTATCTGTTTGAGAAGCGCGACGGTCTCCTCCTTGGTGAGCGATTCGGGAGCTACGTACAGCAGCTTGGTGACACCTGATATGAGATCGTCCTTCACTTCCTGAATCTGGCTCTTGTTGAGGGAGGAGTTGAGGAAATGCGCCACGCCCGCTGATCCGGCGACGAAGCCCCTGATGGCATCCACCTGGTTCTTCATCAGGGCGATAAGTGGAGATACTACTATGGCGGTGCCGGGCATGAGCAGGGCAGGCAGCTGGTAGCACAGAGACTTGCCGCCTCCGGTGGGCATCAGTACGAACGCGTTGTTTCCTTCTATGAGATGTGTTATAATCTTTTCCTGGTCTCCCTTGAATGTGTCGAAACCGAAAAACTTCTTTAAATTGGAATGTAATTCTTCAGAACTAATCTTCATATTTATTACCTTTGCGCGTCTAAAATTATCGAAAAGTTTAGTTTCTTGCAAATTAAAATGAAAAATATAATAGAAAATTTGAAAAAATATGCCCTGGAGACCATCCAGACGGAGTCCAGGGCGGTCGAGGCACTGCCTTCCGTGGTGGATGACCGCTTCGGTGAGGCGGTGGCGCTGATGGCCGGATGCAAGGGCAGGATAGTCGTCTCAGGCGTAGGCAAGAGCGCCATAATAGGCCGTAAGATGGTGGCTACCCTCAATTCTACAGGAACATGCGCGCAGTTCCTTCATTCGGCTGACGCAGTGCACGGGGACATGGGCATGATAGGCCCGGACGACGTGGTCCTGTTCATATCCAAGAGCGGCAATACCGACGAGATCAAGCGTCTCTTTCCGTTTGTGAAGAAGATGGGCAATCCGGTCGTCTCCATAGTCTCCTGCCGGGATTCGTTTCTGGGAGCGCATTCGGATTATCTGATATATGTGCCGATGGAGAGGGAGGCCTGTCCCAACAACCTGGCACCTACTACAAGCACGACACTGCACCTTGTGATATGTGACGCCATTGCGATGGCTCTGTCCCGCAGCAAGGGTTTTTCGGCCGAGGATTTCGGCCGTTTCCATCCGGGAGGATCTCTGGGCAAGCGTCTGTATATGAGAGTGGAGGATGTCTTCGACAAAAGCAATAAGCCGTGGGTTGCGGAGGACGTGCCCATCAAGAACGCCATCATCACGATCTCGTCGCACAGACTGGGTGCTACTGTGGTCCTTGGAGAGGACGGTGCTCTCAAAGGCATCATTACTGACGGGGACGTAAGGCGCATGATAGAGAACGGTAAGGATATCAATACGTTGAAGGCAAGGGATATAATGTCCCGTACACCCAAGACGGTGGATAAGTCGGCACTTGCGGTGGATGCTCTCCGCATGATGGAGACCAACAACATCACCTCGGTGGTGGTGCTGAGCGACGGGCAGTATGCGGGTCTGATACACATACACGATGTAATGAGGGAGGGCATACAGTGATGGCAGAATTCGATCCGGACAGCATAGGTATCGCCAACGGCAATTTTTTCGGGCTTCCATGCTCTGAGGAGGAGGCTTCGACTGTGATAGTGCAGGTTCCGTGGGATGCGACCGTATCTTACGGCAGAGGTACTGCGGACGGTCCCTCTGCCATGCTTGACGCTTCCCTGCAGGTGGACCTGTTCGATGAGAGGATTCCCGGTGCGGCGGACATGAAAGTGTGGACACTTCCGGAAGATCCGTCCCTCAGGGCTCTGAACGCGGAGGCCCGGGAGGCGGCGGAGAAGGTGATATCGGCTCTCGGGGCGGGGGAGGATCCGGCTTCGTTGACGGAACTGTGCTCTGTGGTCAACGGCTGTTCCGACAGGCTCAACAGCTACGTGGAGTCCGTCTCTGACAAATATCTGTCTCAGGGCAGGACCGTGGCGGTGGCCGGCGGCGAGCACAGCGTCCCTCTGGGGCTCATCAAGGCTCTTGCGGAGAGATATCCGGGGATGGGCATACTGCACGTCGACGCTCATTCGGACACCCGCGAGGCATACGAGGGCTTCCGCTGGTCGCATGCATCCATCATGTACAACGCGATGAAGGAGGCGCGCGGGCTCGGCCGGATCACTCAGGTCGGGATAAGAGACTTCTGTTCGGCAGAGTACTCGCTGATAACAGGCTCCCCGTTGTTTTCCGTGTTTACGGATTTCAGCATCAAGGAGAGGCTTTTCGGCGGTGATACCTGGAAGGGGATATGTTCGGACATCATATCGACCTTGCCCCGGGAGGTGTACGTGAGTTTCGACATAGACGGTCTTTCACCGGAATACTGTCCTTCCACGGGTACTCCCGTGCCGGGCGGCCTGTCTTTCCAACAGGCATGTTACATGCTTTACATGCTGGCCGTGTCGGGGCGGCGGATAGTGGGTCTGGACCTCTGTGAGGTGGCGCCCGGCGCGACCGGGGAGTGGGATGCCAATGCCGGAGCGAGGATCCTTTTCAAGCTCTTGCTGTATTCGGAGTACTCACGTAAGAAAAAATAATTACTTTTGTAGACTGCTATTATCTGACAGACTATGATGCAAAGGAACATATACGTCCTGCGCCGCCGGGTGGTGCTGGAACGGATTCTGAGAAGTGACATGACGGGAGGAGTGCTGCTCCTGGTGTGTGCGCTGATAGCCGTACTGGCCGCCAACGTTCCGGCACTGGGCGGACTGCATGAGTTCTGGAGCAAGGATCTGGGGATATCGTTCGGCGGTTCATCGCTCAATATGCCGCTCAGGGGCTGGATAGACGATGTCCTGATGGCGGTGTTTTTCTTTTCGGTAGGACTGGAGATCAAAAGAGAGCTTCTGGTCGGGGAACTGTCCACCATGAAAAAGGCGATGCTGCCTATGTTCGCTGCACTGGGCGGTATGATTTTCCCGGCCGTAATATATATGCTGTTCAATAACGGTACTCCTTCCGCAAGCGGATGGGGGATACCGATGGCCACGGACATAGCTTTTGCAATAGGGGTTCTCTCCCTTTTGGGAAAACGCTGTCCCATGGGGCTTAAAGTACTGCTCGTGGCCCTGGCGGTGGTGGATGACATAGGAGCCATAGTGGTCCTGGCCATATTCTATCCTTCCCACGACATACATTTTATCCAGCTGGTATACGCGATGGTGACAGTGCTGCTGCTGGTGGGAATCAACAAGGCCGGCTTCAGGTCCGTGCCATTGTACCTGGCCCTCGGCATCGCGCTTTTCGTCTTCGTATTCAAGTCCGGCGTTCATGCAACTGTCGCGGGAGTCGTGCTGGCCATGGCGATTCCGGCAAGGACATCCAAAGGGGACGTGAGGGCCTTTACCGGCCCGGATTCCCTGTTGTGCCGCATGGAGGCTTTCCTCAATCCCTGGGTGCATTATCTGATCATGCCGCTTTTTGCCCTGGCCAATGCCGGTGTGGTCATAGACTCCACCGTACTGGGACACGGTCCCGTGCCTGCGGTGATTCCGGGAGTGTTCTTCGGACTGCTGCTCGGCAAGCCGCTCGGTATATTCGCTTTCAGTTTCCTGGCCGTCAAGCTGGGACTGGCATCCAGACCCGAGGGCACGACATGGCGGCAGGTGCTGGCACTGGGTATGCTCGGAGGCATCGGCTTTACCATGTCCATATTCATAGATAATCTGGCCTTTACGGATCCGGTGCTGGTGAATGCCGGCAAGCTGGCGGTCCTGGCCACATCGTTTCTGGCCGCCTGTGCCGGGCTGGCCGCACTTTATATGACAACAACAAATAAAAAAAGATTGATAAAATGAAAAAATTTGTAATTGTAATCGCCGCAGCTGCGGCTGCTGTATCGGTGCTCTCATCATGTGCCGCCGGAACTTACAAAAAAGGGGACAGGATGCCCGAGGTGACATCCGCTCAGATTGATACTATCAGCTATGCCCTCGGCATGTACTACGGCAGGATGCTGAAGGAGACTCCTATGGGCGAGATCAACCTGGCCCAGGTGTGGAACGGTTTCAATGATATGATCAATGACCAGGAGACCATCCTCGAGGAGGACGAGCTGATGCTCCGTATCCAGAGCTATATCCGTGACCGCATGGCATACGTGGCCGAGCGCAGTCTGGAGGAAGGAAATGAATTCCTTGCCGCCAATAGGGAGAAAGAGGGTGTAGTGGAGACCGAGAGCGGTCTGCAGTACATAATCGATGTCGAGGGAGACGGTCTGTCTCCTGAGGGAGCCGATACGGTGGAAGTCAATTACGAGGGCCGTCTGCTTGACGGAACTGTATTCGATTCGTCATACGAGCGCGGCGAGAGCGTGTCATTCCCTCTCAACAGAGTGATCGAGGGATGGAGCGAGGGCATGACGTATATCAAGGAGGGCGGCAAGATCCGTCTGTTCGTACCGTCTGATCTCGGTTACGGTATGCGCGGAGCCGGTCCCATACCTGGCAACAGCGTCCTGATATTTGACGTTGAGCTCATCAGGGTCGGCAAGGTCGCTCCCGAGGAGGACAAATAACCAGCAGGAGAGAGGCCATGAACAATAAGAGGAATATAATAATTTGTGCGGTACTGGCGGTTCTGCTGCTGTGCGGCATAGGATATCTTTTCCACTCCCTGTTTTTCAGCAGTCAGGCAGATGCAGTCGGTACCGACCGTCTTACCGACGGAGTAGAGGCTGTTCCTTCTGATGCCATATTCCTCTTGGAGACAGGCTCTTTTTCCGATATCATGGACATGACCGACGGTGGAAGCGCTCTCGGCAGACTGGCCGGGAGCATCCCGCCGGAGGCAGGCGGCTGGGAGGCGGCCCTGTCCATGCTTTATGTCAGCAAGAATACTGTTTCGCCTCTTCTGGTGCTGTCCATTCCTGAAAAGACGGATGCCGGAACCTTCATGCAGGAGATCCTGGATGAGTGTGGAGGCGTAGTGGACAAGCGTTACGGTCCGGTGACAGTGCACAAGGCAGCTGTCCCGGATGCGTCTTTCGCCCTTTTCGGGCATTTTCTGATAGCAAGTCCGTCCCTGGTAGCGGTGGAGTCATCGCTCAGGCATCTGGAGAACGGTACTTCCATCAAGGACAATCCGTTCTACAGCGGCATACCGGGAGTTACCTCGGATGACGGTATCCTGCACGTGAGCTTCGCCAATTTGGGAAAGATTTTCTCAGGAGCGGCCTCACGCAAGTATATAGGTTACGCCTCTTTCTTCCAGAGCATGGCGGACTGGGGCGCGTTCGGTCTCTCTTACGATGATGCTGCATTGGTCCTGGACGGACGGTTTATGAGTGTCAGGGCGGGGGAAAGATACTCCGATGTACTTCTTTCCCAGCGCGGACGCAAACCTCAGGTCTATTCGGTAGTTCCTTCAGGTGCATCCTGGGTGCTTACCCTTCCGTTCACTTCTGCTGAAAGCTATCTGAATGCCTACGGCACGTATGTCGCAGCGGACGGCCGTAAGAAAGACTACGATTATATCAACGCACTCCAGCCCGGGGACCATACGGGAGGGGTGTCTACGTATGATTTTGCCAAATCCTTGGATCTTAGGGAGCTGGCAGTGTTCTCCTGTGATATGGCAGGAGAAGGAAGGAAGATTATGGCCATGAGGGCGCAGAATCCCGGAGTGCTTGGGGGAACAGGTGACTCGCTGTGCTCCTATTCTTTCAGGGGATACATCCCGTCCCTGTTCGGTGAGGTGTTCCGTCCGTCTTCAGAGGATTATTACTGTGTGCTCGGCGAGTGGGTGCTGGTAGGCGGGGAGGAAGAGCTTTCCTATCTGCGTAATGACTGGCGCAGGGGAACATTCTTCTCCCTGGAGGAGTATCTGGAACAGACTCCGGCTTCAGATGAGCTCAGGGAGATATCCTGTCTGTCGCTTCTGGTGAATACAGGACGTTGTGCCGATACTTTGGCCGGATTCCTAAAGGAACCCTACTCGTCCTATCTGAGAAACCGTCTGGGAAAGAAGAATTTTGAGCTGACGGCCGTCAATATGTACCGGCTGCAGGATGCCCTTGGCGTGCGTATCTCATGCTATGCGGAGGACATGACTGAGCTGCCGCGTCAGGAATCATCAGGTACCGCTCTGGTGGAGGATGTCCGGATTCAGGTCCCGTCCGGCCCTTTCAAGGTCAGGAACTTTATCGACGGTTCGACCAACTGGCTGGAGCAGATGGAAGATTATGACCTGCGTCTGCTCAACAGTTCCCGCAGGCCCGTGTGGACCGTAAGTTTCAGCGAGCCTCTGTGCGGTACGGTACGGCAGATAGATTATCTGAAGAACAACAAGCTTCAGATGCTTTTCGGAGCCGGGGACAGAATCTGGCTTCTGGATCGTCTCGGCCGCAAGGTGGGCCGTTTCCCCATATCGCTGGGCAAGGAGATTCTCCTGGGCCCCGATGTTTATGATTTCAACGGAGACAAGAATTACACGCTTATGGTTCTTCATGCCGACAATACTCTTGTCCAGTACGATATTGACGGCAGGAGGGTGCCCGGATGGAATACGGTTTCCCTGGCTGAGCGGATTATCGCGCTGCCGGAGCTTCTTGAAGCGGGAGGGAAGAACTATTGGGTGGTCAGGACCTCATACCAGACACTCATATATGATGCGCGTGGCATGGTATGTGCGGATTTCTCGAAAAAACGCAGGCTGAGCAGGGACTCGGCCGTCGAGCCGGTGTCTTCCCACGAGGTGGCCGTCACAACTTCTGACGGACGCAGTATGCTGCTTGACCTGGAGGACGGCTCGTTCAGAAAAAGATAGATTGATAGAGATATGGCAATTTTGAGTACGTTACTGATGTTTGTTTTCTGCGGGGTGCTGCTCCTGTTGCTGCTGCCGCTGTTTCTTCTCAGACGTTTCCGCGCACCTTTCAGGGACTTTGCCAGGCGCGGAAGACCCGGGAAAAAGGAAGGAGAGGTATCTGTCTCCGGCAGGGATGCAAACGCGGGTGAAAAGATAATAGGGGACAATATCGGCGAGTATGTCGATTATGAAGAAGTGGAAGACAAGAAGCAGTAGATACTTACAACAAGATGAAGGCATTTAGACGAATTCTCTCATACGCCAGGCCGTACAGCAGATTCTGGCCCGGATATCTGGTGTTCTCGATACTTTCCGTAATATTCGGAGTTGTCAATTACGCACTGATAAAGCCTTTGCTGGAGGTCCTTTTCGACCCTGACGCAGTGGAGAAATATTCCGCCTTACCGGATTTCTCGCTGACCGTGGAATATTTCTACGGAGTCTTCCAGTACTACCTGACGAAGGTGCTGGAGGCCAGCGGAGTGCTCCGCGGACTGATGTTCGTGTGCATAGTCCTTATCATCACCTCATTTCTGTCCAACCTGACCCGTTTCCTCTCTCAGAAGATTCTGGTCAACATGAAGACATACGTGATGAAGAACATCCGCACCGACCTGTTCAACAAGATAACCCGTCTCAACGTGGATTACTTTCAGGAGCAGCGCAAGGGGGATATCCTTTCAAGCGTATCCAACGATGTCAATGAGGTGCAGAACAGTGTGGCCAGCAGTTTCCACATCCTTTTCAGGGAGCCTCTGCTGATAATAGGATTCCTTATCGGACTTTTCTACATGTCGCCCAAGCTTACTGTCCTGACACTCGTGACGCTTCCCATATCCGCATTTGTGATCGGAGCCGTGAGCCGCAAGCTCAAGAGAGGCGCGACGAGGACACAGGCTCTGATGGGCCGTATCATCAGTCATTTCGAGGAGGCCATATCGGGCATACGCATCATCAAGGCTTTCAACGCGCAGAAATATGTCCGTGACAATTTTGACAGGACCAACGAGGAGCACAAGGCCGTCAGCCGGGCCATGTACAGCCGTCAGGAGCTGGCTTCGCCTCTTTCGGAGTTCCTGGGCATATCCGTGGCGGCCGCAGTCCTTTTTTACGGTGGTGTGCTGCAGATGAGCGGGGAGCTGGGCATGGGACTGTCGGATTTTATCGTGTACATCGCATTTTACTGGAGGGTCCTGGAACCGTCCAAGGCCATCGCGGCCGCATATTCCAGCGTACAGAAAGGTCTTGTCTCCGGAAACAGGATTTTCGCGATACTGGATGCCGTTCCGTCCATACGCAAGGCGGAGCATCCGGTGCATGTGTCGGAGTTCAATCACTCCATCGAGTACCGTGATGTCTCTTTCAGATATTCCACCGATTACGTGCTCAAGGATATATGCCTGACCATACCAAAAGGCAAGATGATAGCCGTCGTAGGACCTTCCGGAGCGGGCAAGTCCACACTTGTGGATCTGCTGCCTCGTTTCTATGATGTCACGGACGGCAGCATCCTTATTGACGGAGTGGACATAAGGGATTATTATCCCAAGGAGCTCATATCGCTGATGGGAATCGTGACCCAGGAGGCCATACTGTTCAACGACAGTGTCCGCAACAACATAACGTTCGGTATGGAGAATGTCTCCGAGGAGGATGTCGTCAGGGCGGCCAGGATAGCCAATGCGCATGACTTCATCATGCAGATGGAGCACGGTTACGATACCAACATCGGGGACAGGGGCGGCAAGCTCTCCGGCGGTCAGCGACAGAGAATTGCCATTGCCAGGGCCGTGCTGAAGAATCCGCCGATAATGATACTCGACGAGGCCACATCGGCTCTCGATACCGAAAGCGAGCGTCTGGTACAGGACGCACTCACCAACCTGATGAAGAACAGAACATCGATAGTCATCGCGCACAGGCTGTCCACCATACAGCATGCTGACGAGATAGTGGTCATGAAGGAAGGCAGGATAGTGGAGAGAGGTACCCACACCTCCCTGCTCGCTTCCGGAGGGCTGTATTCACATCTGTGCGAGATGCAGACATTCTAAACAAAAAAGACAAGATGTATGAATCCTAAATCACTGAACAAGATTATCGAGGAGAGCATCAAGAAGAACTGGGACTGCCCGGCGCTTTCCGACTATAACGGGGTCACGCTGTATTTCAGGGACGTGGCCAGAAGAATTGAGAAGATCCATATAATGCTGGAGATGTGCGGTCTGCAGAAGGGTGACAAGATAGCGATATGCTCCAGGAACCAGGCCAACTGGGCCGTATCATTCCTGGCCGCCCTGACCTACGGAGCCGTGCCCGTTCCCCTGCTGCACGAGTTCAAGAGCGGAAACATCTATCATCTGGTGAACCACTCCGAAGCCCGCGTCTTCTTTGTGGGTGACATGGTGTGGGAAGGTCTCTCCCAGTCGGAGATGCCCGGCCTCGACGCCATCATCCTGATGAACGATTTTTCCCTGCTCTACGCATCCAATGAGAAGATAACTCATACCCGGGAGCACCTCAACGAGCTCTTCGGCAAGAAATATCCCCGGAGCTTCCATCCGGACTGTGTAAATTACTACGAGGACTCCCCCGAGGAGCTGGCCATGATCAACTATACCTCCGGAACTTCCGGATTCTCCAAAGGAGTCATGCTGCCGTACCGTTCCCTGCTCTCGAACGTCCTTTTCGGCTTCGAGGTGCACGGCCATCTGGACAATGCCTCCAACTGCGTGTCCATGCTCCCTACCGCCCACATGTACGGTATGATGTTCGAGTTCCTGGTGGAGTTCTGCTCCGGCAGCCACGTGCATTTCCTCACCAGACTCCCGACACCAAAGATCATCCTCGACGCCATGGGCTCCGTCAAGCCCGACCTTATCGTCACCGTACCTCTGGTCATCGAGAAGATTTACAAGAAGAAGCTCGAGCCTATCATCAACCGCAGGGACATCCGCCTGCTGCTCAGGCTTCCCGTCATTGACGAGAAGATACTCAAGAAGATCAACCACCAGCTGGACGAGGCATTCGGCGGCAAGTTCGATGAGGTGATTATCGGAGGAGCGGCGTTCAACCGCGAGGCCGAGGCTTTCTTCCGCCGTATCGGATTCCGCTTCACGGTGGGCTACGGCATGACCGAGTGCGGTCCCATCATCACGTATGCCCGCTGGAACCAGACCAAGCTCTACTCCTGCGGCAAGGCTGCCCCGAGGATGCAGATTATGATAGATTCTGCCGATCCCCAGAACGTGCCCGGTGAGATTCTGGTCAAGGGCGACAATGTCTTCCTGGGCTACTACAAGAACGAGCAGGCTACAGCCGAGGCATTTACCGAGGACGGATGGTTCCGCACCGGCGACATGGGTATCATAGACTCCGACGGCTTCCTCTTTATCAAGGGACGCTGCAAGAGCATGATTCTCGGTCCCTCCGGACAGAACATCTACCCCGAGGAAATAGAGGGCGAGATCAACAACATGCCTTACGTGATCGAGTCCCTCGTCATTGAGGACAACGGCGGACTCCGGGCCCTGGTATATCCCGACTCCGAAATGGCTGCCGCAGACGGACTCTCCAAGGACGAGCTGCTGGCCAGGATACAGCAGAGCGTCAAGGAGATGAACGCCCATCAGCCCAATTACTGCAAGGTGGGAGCAGTCGAGCTCTTCCCCGAGGAGTTCGAGAAGACCCCCAAGAAGAGCATCAAGAGATATCTCTATCAGAGAACCAACAACTAGCTTATTTTTCAAGACGATATGACCAAACAGGAACAGTTTGACCGCAGCTATCTGGAAATGGCCAGGGTATGGGCGAAGAACTCCTACTGCACGCGCAGGAAGGTGGGCGCCCTGCTGGTCAAGGACCGGATGATCATCTCGGACGGCTTCAACGGGACCCCCTCCGGCTTCGAGAACATCTGCGAGGATCCCGTAACCGGCAAGACCAAGCCCTACGTGCTGCATGCCGAGGCCAACGCCATCACCAAGGTGGCCAAGTCGGGGAACAACAGTCAGGGAGCGACCCTCTATGTCACCGATGCGCCCTGCCTGGAGTGCGCCAAACTCATTATCCAGGCCGGGATCAAGCGGGTGGTCTATCTCATCGAATACAGTGTGCGCGACGGTATCGAGCTGCTGCGCAGGGCCGGAATCGAGGTCTGCAAATATGATGTGCTGTAGTCATGCCGGCTCCTGACAGATACAGAATTCTCAGATTTGTCCTCTGGTGCCTGATTCTGATTATGGCCGGAGGCATTGTGGCCAATATTGTGGGCAGACTGCAGGACCGCCGCGTCGTGTCCGTGACCGGCCATGGGTGGGACAAGCTGCTGCTGGTCCTTGAGCAGATTGACCGCAACTATGTGGACAGTATAGATTATGAGAATGTCACCGAGAAGATTCTGCCGGTGATAATGAGGGAACTGGACCCTCATTCGGTGTATCTGCCTCCGGAGAATCTCGAGGAGGCCAATGCCGAGCTTGAGGGCAACTTCGACGGTATCGGGATAACGTTCAATGTTCCGGAGGATACGGCTATCGTGATCTCAGTCATATCGGGCGGTCCTTCCGAGAGGGCCGGTCTTATGTCCGGTGACAGAATCATCGCCGTTGACGGACGCGGTGTGGCGGGGGTACGGCTGGACCAGGACTCTCTGGTAAGGATGCTGAAGGGGGTCTCTGGCACTAAGGTCCATCTTGACGTGATGCGTGACGGGGAGATGGTGGAGTTTGACGTGGTGCGGGACAAGATTCCGGTCAAGAGCGTGGACGTGGCCTACATGATAGACGACTCTACTGGATACATCAGGCTCTCCAAGTTTACCAGAACCAGTTACGATGAGTTCGAAGCGGTGATTCCGGAACTGCTCGGGGCCGGCATGACCAGACTGATTTTCGATCTGCGGGACAATACGGGCGGATATATGGACCAGGCCCTGCTGCTTTCCAATGAGTTCCTGCCGGAAGGCAGCCTGATCGTCTATATGGAGGGTGCCCACCGTCCGCGTCAGAACTTCTACGCTGACGGCAGCGGAAAGTGTCAGGATATCCGCCTGGACGTGCTGATCAACGAGAACAGCGCCTCGTCCAGCGAAATTTTCGCAGGGGCCATGCAGGACAATGACCGTGCGGTGATCTACGGCCGCCGCAGTTACGGAAAAGGTGTGGTTCAGGAGCCGATATACTTTACGGACTATTCAGGCATCAGGCTTACAGTCGCACGTTTCTACACGGCGACAGGCAGATGCATCCAGAAACCGTATTCTTCAGGAGACGTGGAGTATCTCTACGATATATACGAAAGATACCGTCATGGGGAGATGACGGATGCTGACAGCATACCCCGCAACGATTCCCTCAAATTCACAACACCGGGGGGCAAGACCGTTTATGGCGGCGGCGGCATCATTCCCGATGTTTTCGTACCGATTGACACTGCCGGGGTCACCGATCTGCTGGTCAGAATCAACCGCCAGGCGTTTACGGTGAAATATGCCTCGGAGGTTGCAGACAGGTACCGAAGTCAGCTCCGGAATGTCAGTACCCTCGGAAGCCTTGAGACACTGCTTGACAGTATGGATCTCGAGGACGGATTCCTGGCTTATCTCTCAAGGGAAGGAGTAGATGTGGACATGGAGCAGTGGAATGAGTCCAGGGATGTGGTCCTGACTCAGCTCAGGGCCCTTGTCGGACGTTATTCACCTATGGATGACAATGCCTTCTACCCCTTGCTGGCCCGGATAGACAATGTTATCCAGACAGCGGTCAATGATTGACGGGATATAAATTTTTGCAGTCAATAGATACAACTTTCAAAAAAAGTACTATCTTTGCACTCCCATTTAACGGAATGTGTCTGCCCGGATGGTGAAATTGGTAGACACGCTAGTTTCAGGGACTAGTGGCCGCAAGGCTGTGCAGGTTCGAGTCCTGTTCCGGGCACAAAAAAGGTCTGAATCGCGCGATTCAGACCTTTTTTGTGCCCGGGGCATCCGCTGGATGCTTGCGGTCAATGATCAGGGCTGCATCTTTCCTGGAGTGGTGGGTACAATGGTAACTAAGGAAGCGGGGTTATCTGAGGCGGGGCTGGAGGTAGAGGGTGCAGCAGAGGCAGGCGGCGATGCTGATGAGACCGCCGATGTAGCCGATAGAACCTACGCTGATGCCTGAGCAGACCAGGCCGCCGATAAGGGCGCCGCTGCCGATGCCGACATTGTAGATACCGGAGTACATGGACATGGCTATGGACGTGCCTTCGGGGACGGTGCGGATGATCTCGGACTGGAAGACCATATTGAAGAAGCAGTTGGCCAGTCCCCAGAAGATGCACAGCACTACCACTGCCTGCGGCAGCAGAGCGGACGGTCTGAGCAGCAGGAGGCAGCAGCCGATACCGATGACGGCGTACCGCATGAAGAAACTGCGGTGAGAGTCGAAATATCTCGAGAACAGCATTCCTCCGATAATGCCCATAATGCCGAAAAGGGTGAGAATCATGGTGATGGATCCGGCTTTGAATCCTGCAATCTGTGCCAGGAACGGCTCGATATAGCTGTATCCGGTAAAGTGCGCCGTGACTGACAGTACGGTTACCAGGTAGATGCCCGGCAGTGACGGGGTCCTGAGCAGGCCGGGAAGCTGTTTCAGGGAGAAAGCCTTTTCGCCTTGTGTCCTTGGCAGAACCGCAGCTATCAGCAGCATCACGGTGAAAGCCACGCATCCTATAAGCAGGAACGTCATCCTCCAGCCTGCGGCAAGACCGATGGCGCGGCCCAGGGGCAGGCCGGCTATCATGGCTATGGACGAGCCGGCGATTATGATGCTCAGGGCTGTGGAACCCTTGCCTTTCGGGGCGATCCTGACGGCCAGCGGGGTTACTATCGACCAGAAGATGGCGTGGGAGCAGGCTACTCCGATACGGGAAAGCATCAGCATGTAATAGCCGGTGGAGAGAGCCGAGCCTACGTGACTGATGATGAACAGACCGAATATGCCGAGCATCAGCCGTTTGGATTCAACGCCTGAGACAATGAGCATCAAGGGCAGTGAGGCGATGGCCACCACCCATGCGTAGACGGTGATCAGTACGCCGGCCTTGGACTCAGTGATGGCGAAGTCTGCGGCGATATCGCTCAGCAGGCCGATAGGGATGAATTCCGATGTGTTGAATATGAATGTGGAGCAGGCCAGGGCCACCAGCGGCAGCCATTCTCTCAGCGCATGCCCTCTGCTTATCGATATGTTCTGCATAACAAACCGCTCTCGTTTTGAAAAATCGCGCAAAGATAACTAACTTCGCAAATCGTTGACTAAAATTGTGAAGTTATGAGAAAAATCCTGATTGTTTTAATGGCTATATTGCTGACAGGCAGTATCCTGCCGGCACAGAACATAGACCGGGCAGCGGTTGTGGCAGCGGATTCGGCATGGGGAAACCCGTATGTCAATGGGGTTGGCCGCGAGGCTATGTCCGCGACTCTCGATATAGCGCAGCCGGAGACTGTGTCCCTGCACGGTCTCTGGAAGTTCGACTGGGTGGAAAACGCCTGTGACCGCCCCGTGGATTATTATAAGGTGGACTATGATGACCGCGGATGGGGCACGATACCTCTTCCGGGAATTTGGGAACTCAACGGTTACGGTGATCCGCTGTATGTCAATGTAGGCTATGCGTGGCGCAATTTCTTCAAGAATGATCCTCCGCACGTACCTGAGTTCCAGAATCATGTCGGGACCTATCGCGGTACGGTGGAGATACCTGAGGACTGGAGCGGTGACAGGGATATCTTCGTGCACTTCGGCTCGGTGACTTCCAATATTACGCTTTACGTCAACGGTAAGTACGTGGGGTACAGCGAGGACAGCAAGCTGGAGGCCGTCTTTGACATCACTGACTTCGTAAAGCCCGGGGACAATCTGTTCGCGTTCCAGGTATTCCGCTGGTGCGACGGCACGTATCTGGAGGACCAGGATTTCTGGAGACTTTCCGGCATCGCCAGGGAAAGCTATGTGTACGCCCGTCCTAAGCAGCGGGTGCAGACTGTGGAGGCAATTCCGGACCTGGATGCACCGTACCGCAACGGAAGCCTGTCCATAAGGGGAAAGGTCACTGCAGGGGTGACTGGAGTCGGACTTACGTTGAGATCTCCTGAAGGAAAGTCCGTGTGGTCGTCCGTGGCGGACGTGGAGGATGACGGCAGCTTCCATGCCTCGGCTGATGTACGCTCTCCGCTCAAGTGGACAGCCGAGACACCGTGGCTCTACCGCCTTGAGGCAGAGGCTGTCAGTGAGAGCGGAGTGACGGACAGGGTAGCCGTCAGTGTAGGATTCCGCAAGGTGGAGATCCGGGGCGGTCAGCTGCTGGTCAACGGTCAGCCGGTCCTCATAAAGGGTGTCAACAGGCACGAGATGAGTCCAAAGGGCGGATATCTGGTCTCGCAGGAGGAGATGCTGCGCGATATCCGGATAATGAAGAGCCTTAATATCAATGCCGTGCGGACATGCCACTATCCCAATGATCCCCGCTGGTACGATCTGTGCGACCGTTACGGGCTTTATGTCATCGACGAGGCCAATGTGGAGTCCCACGGCATGGGCTACGGGGAGAGGTCTCTTGCAAAGGATACGTCCTATATGCGGGCTCATCTGGAACGGAATCAGAGAATGGTGCTCAGGGACATCAACCATCCCAGCATCATCGCCTGGAGTATGGGCAACGAGGCCGGCTTCGGGGACAATTTCATCGCCTGCTATGAGTGGATTAAGGCATACGATCCTTCGCGTCCGGTGCATTATGAGCAGGCCGTCGACCGAAGGGACTACGGCAGGACCCTGTACAGCGATATCTTTTGTCCCATGTATTTCAGCTATGAGAGCTGTGAGCAGTATCTTGACTCAGAGCCTTCAAAGCCCTTGATCCAGTGTGAGTACGCCCACTCGATGGGCAACTCCATGGGCGGCTTCGGGGAGTATATGGACCTTGTCCGCAAATATCCAGAGTACCAGGGCGGCTTTATCTGGGACTTCGTGGACCAGGCCATCATCCGTTATGAGAAGGACGGCCGGGCGACCGCGACTTACGGAGGCAGCTACAACAAGTACGATACATCGGATGACAATTTCAACAACAACGGATTCGTGGCCTCGGACCGCAGCCTGCATCCTACGGCTATGGAGGTCGCATATCACTACCGTTCCATCCTGACATCATCTGACAGTCCCGCTTCCGGAAAGATAAGAATATTCAATGAGTATTTCTTCCGCGACCTGTCGGCATTCCGTCTGGACTGGACTCTGACGGCTGACGGGCGGCCTGTGGCTTCCGGCTCGGTGGAGGACCTGAATGTTGGCCCGCAGTCTGCGGTGCAGCTGACTCTTCCTATAGCGGATGCAGTCGCTGACTGTCAAGATGCCAAGGAGATACTGCTCAATCTTGAGTACAGCCTGAAAAGAGCCGAGGGGTTGCTGGATGCCGGGACAGTGCTGGCCTGGGATCAGCTGACGGTCAGGGAGTACGATGCGGAAAAGGAGTATGAGGCACTGATGGCGGACAGGTTCCGGACTGCGGACGGCGTGCCGGCCCTGTCCCGGGATGCGTTCCTTTATTATATAGAGGGCGACGGCTGGAGGGCGGAGTTCAGCCGCACGACAGGCTGGCTGGAGCGTCTGGTTACAACCGGGGCACATTCGTCCTCTGAACTTACATACGGCGGAGGCAATGCGCTGCCGGCTTACCGCAGCTCATCCAGGTACGTGGCCCCGTTCGCCTCCGGTGTAGACCTGCTGGAGCAGCCGCTGCGGCCCAATTTCTACCGGGCGGTTACGGACAATGACGACGGAGCCGGACTGCATTACAAATGTGCGGTATGGCGTGAGCCCGGCTTGAAATTAAAGGATCTGAGGGCGGAGCGGACCGATAAGGGGGTACTGGTGGAGACAGAGTATGAGGTGCGCTCGGTGGGTGCAGTGCTCAGGATGACCTACTTGCTCAACGCCGACGGGGAGATAGCCGTGACCGAGCATCTGGAGCCGGGTCCGGATACTGGAAAAACACCGCCTCTGATGCGTTTCGGCATGAGCATGGTGATGCCTCCTCGTTTCTCCGAGGTGGACTATTACGGATACGGCCCGTTCGAGAACTACAGCGACCGTTGTGGAGCTGCCATGATAGGGCGTTACCGTGCCGATGTGGCTGACCTGTACCAGTACGACTATGTGCGTCCTCAGGAGAGCGGTGCCCGTACCGGTCTGAGGTACTGGAGGGTGGTGGACCGCACCGGTACAGGTCTGGAGATAGTGGCCTCGGTGCCGTTCACCGCCACGGCCCTGAATTATTCCATCGAGGATCTGGATCTGCTTTCGCCGCATTACGTGCGCCATCCTTCGGAACTGGTGCCCCGTCCAGAGACGTACGTCAATTTCGATATGCGGCAGATGGGCCTGGGCTGTGTCAATTCATGGGGTGCCCTGCCGCTGGAGCAGTATATGCTGCCTTACGGTGAATATACATTCGAGTTCATTCTCAGGATAAGAAAATAATTTATAACTTGCCGCGTTTTTCAAAAATACAGATAGGATATGAAGGAATTTAAGCGTTATCTTGTTACGTCCGCTCTGCCATACGCCAACGGACCTGTTCACATCGGACACCTTGCGGGAGTGTACGTGCCCGCCGATATCTATGTGCGTTATCTCCGGATGTGCGGCAGGGACGTGTTCTTCGTCGGCGGCTCGGACGAGCACGGAGTGCCCATTACCATACAGGCCCGCAAGCAGGGCTGCTCTCCCCAGGATATCGTGGACAAATACCATAAACTGATCAAGGATTCGTTCGCGGAGCTGGGTATCAGTTTCGACATATATTCCAGGACCACATCCAAAACCCACTACAAGACGGCCTCGGAGTTCTTCAGCAAGCTCTATAAGGACGGCAAGTTCATCGAGAAGGAGAGCGAGCAGTACTACGATGAGGAGGCAAGGCAGTTTCTGGCTGACCGCTATATCGTGGGCACATGTCCCAAGTGCGGAAACGAGAACGCTTACGGGGACCAGTGCGAGAAGTGCGGCTGCACTCTCAGCCCGGACGAGCTCCTCAACCCCCGCTCGGCCCTGAGCGGAAACCCTCCGGTGAAACGCAGGACCAAGCACTGGTATCTGCCTCTGAACGAATACGAGCCTTGGCTCCGTCAGTGGATTCTGGAGGAGCATAAGGAGTGGAAGGTCAATGTCTACGGTCAGTGCAAGTCCTGGCTGGACGGCGGTCTGCAGCCCAGGGCGGTGAGCCGCGACCTCGACTGGGGCATCCCGGTGCCAGTGGAGGGTGCCGAGGGCAAGGTGCTCTACGTCTGGTTCGACGCTCCGATAGGCTATATCTCCAACACCATCGAGGCTCTTCCCGACAGTTGGGAGCAGTACTGGAAGAGTCCGGACACCAAGATGGTACACTTTATCGGCAAGGACAACATCGTCTTCCACTGCATCGTCTTCCCATGTATGCTGAAAGCCTACGGAGACGGATTCATCCTGCCTGAGAACGTGCCTGCCAACGAGTTCCTCAACCTCGAGGGCGACAAGCTCTCCACCTCGCGCAACTGGGCCATCTGGCTGCACGAGTACCTGCGGGACTTTCCAGGCAAGCAGGACGTACTCCGCTACGTGCTCTGCGCCAATGCTCCCGAGACCAAGGACAACGATTTCACCTGGAAGGACTTCCAGACCCGCAATAACTCTGAACTTGTGGCCATCTACGGCAATTTCGTCAACCGTGCAGTCGTATTGACCCACAAGTATTTTGACGGCAAGGTGCCCGCAGACCTCAGGCATGAGGCCATAGATGACGAGACCCTTGCACAGGTTCCGGTCATCAAGGCTGCCATCACGGAGGCTCTGGAGCACTACCGTTTCCGCGAGGCCCTCAAGGAGGCCATGAACCTGGCCCGTCTGGGCAACAAGTACCTGACCGACACCGAGCCGTGGAAGGTGGCCAGGACCGACATGGACCGCACCGCCTCGATTCTCAACGTGTCCCTCAGGCTCTGCGCCGACCTGGCCATAGCATTTGCCCCGTTCATTCCGTTCTCCTCGGAGAAACTTCTGAACATTCTGAATCTTCCGAAAGATACCCTGAAGTGGGACAATATAGGCTGCGGCGGCCTGCTGCCCGCAGGACATCAGCTCAGCAAGGCCGAACTGCTTTTCGATAAGATTGAGGACGAGGCCATAAACGCCCAGATGGAGCGTCTGGAGAATATCCGCAAGGCAAATGCCGCCGCAGCGGCTGCCGCAGCTCCGGTCGAGCCGCAGAAGGCCGAGTGTACTTTCGATGAGTTCGGCAAGATGGATATCCGCACGGCTACCGTACTGGAGGCCGAGAGGGTGCCCAAGACAGACAAACTTCTGAAACTCACGATAGATACAGGTATAGACAGGAGGGTGATAGTCTCGGGCATCGCCGAGTACTATACGCCTGAGCAGATGGTCGGCAAGCAGATCTGCATCCTGGCCAACCTGGCTCCACGCAAGATACGCGGTATAGAGTCCAAGGGTATGATCCTGATGGCACGCCAGCCCGACGGCAGGATGCGTGTGGTCTCTCCCGAAGAGACTCTGAAAAACGGGTCGACTATAGGCTAGGCCCCCTGCTGCTGTATCAGTTCCAGCTCCTCGTCGCTGTAGAAGAGCGAATCAAGATGGCCGCTGCGTCCGAGCAGGATAAGGATGACAGCGGCTATTATTATGGCCGCCAGGACTGACAGCACGATGATCCAGATGCGGTGCCTGCCGTTTCCTTCGCCGGCACGGACCGGCTGTTCTGTCTCCTGTACCTGTGACATGGGTATTGGCTCCGGCAGGGGAACTGCGGGTCTGGAGTCCCTGCTGACCGGTTTCAGGGTCACCGGCTCGAAACCGAATGCCTGGGCGAATATGCCGCTTCCCGTATTGTCCATGACGAAGTAGATATTGCCCTCGAGGGTGCAGCGCAGCCGTCCTATTCCGGGAAAGTCGATGCTTTTCTTGTCGAACAGAGTGATCCGCAGCTGTTTCAGGAAAGCATGCAGCTCGGAGGAGGCCGTCTCTTCATCAATGCCGGAACTGGAGGCGTAATATTTCGGGACGAGCTCTCCGGATGCTCTTTCGTCCGCTTTGAATGATATCCGTCTGGACGGAGGATAGATGGTTTTCCTGTCTTCCGAGAAGTAGGCCGGCATGGGCTCGGTCAGAAAATATCCCATCCCGGGCAGTGGAATGCGGTCATTGTCGATGATCAGCTCCTTGAGCAGGCGTGTGAGAAGAAGGACATCCATAAAGAATATTTAAAAAATTCGTCTACAAAGTTAATTTATTTTTGGCTTATAAAAAAAAATATCTATCTTTGCAGTCCCAAAAGGAAATTCCTCTTTAGCTCAGTTGGTTAGAGCACCTGACTGTTAATCAGGGGGTCCTAGGTTCAAGTCCTAGAAGGGGAGCGAGATTTACTATGTTTTCATAATGTTATTTTTTCCCCCTCTTCATGCGAATGACGAGGGGGTTTTTTCTGTAGAAAATAAGGAAACGGCATCCAAAAGTTGCTATCTTTGGCAGTTGTTTATGATAGACAGGGAAACAGTTGACAAGATTCTGGATGCGGCCGAGATCGTGGATGTTATAAGCGATTTCGTCACGCTGAGGCGGCGTGGGGCCAATTACATAGCCTGCTGTCCGTTTCACAATGAGAAGACCCCTTCGTTCTCGGTGTCGCCATCCAAGGGTATATTCAAATGCTTCGGGTGCGGAAAGGCCGGCAGTGCCGTAACGTTTGTCATGGAGCACGAGCAGATGACCTATCCGGAGGCCCTCAGGTATCTTGCCCGCAAGTACGGCATAGAGGTGCATGAGCAGGAAGAGACTGCCGAGGATGCGGCTGACCGTCTTAAACGCGAGTCGATGACGGCGGTCTCGGAGTTCGCCGCGAAGTTTTACACAGACGCTCTTTTCAATACGGCGGAGGGCCATTCAGTAGGCCTGTCTTATTTCAGGCAGAAACGTGAGTTCTCCGACGAGACGATACGTAAGTTCGGGCTGGGGTGGTCTCCGTCAGGACATTCGTTTGCCGGAGAGCCTGCTGCGGTTTCCCTTCCGGCGGCTGCGCTGAAGGCTGGATACAAGAAGGAGTATCTGCTTGCCACCGGACTGTGCTACGAGCATTCCGGAGAGTTGACGGACAAGTTCAGGGAGAGGGTCATTTTCCCGATTCACTCACTCAGCGGGCGTGTCATCGCTTTCGGCGGCAGGACTCTGAAGGAAGATAAGAGCGTGGCCAAATATCTCAATTCGCCGGAAAGCGAGATATATCACAAGAGCCGCTCGCTGTATGGAATATATTTCGCAAAATCGGCTATATCCAAGGCTCAGAAATGTTATCTGGTCGAGGGTTACACCGATGTGATATCGATGCATCAGGCCGGTATCGAGAATGTGACGGCATCTTCGGGCACATCGTTGACTACGGACCAGATTCGGCTTATCAAGCGTTTCTCCAACAATGTTACGGTACTCTACGACGGAGATTCTGCCGGTATAAAGGCATCCCTGCGCGGAATAAACATGCTGCTTGAGGAGGGTATGATCGTGAAGGTGGTGCTGCTGCCGGACGGACATGATCCTGATTCGTTCGCACGGACTCACAAGAGACAGGAGATTCTGGATTTTCTGGAGGCTCACGAGACGGACTTCATAGAGTTCAAGTACAGCCTTCTTTCCTCAGGCATAGAGAAGGACCCTATACGCAAGGCCGAGCTGATCAGGGACATAATCGACACCATCGCCGTCATACCGGACCAGATAGCGCGTTCGGTGTACATTGAGCAGTGCGCTTCCAGGCTGGCCATGAAGGAGGACGTGCTGTTCTCTGAGGTGGCCAGGGTAAGGCGCAGAAAGATAGAGTCGGGTGAGTATGAGCGCCGCAGGAGGGAGGAGGCCGAGGCCAGGAGGGCTGCGGTGCGGGAAAGAACGGATCCGGATGTGCCGGGAGACGTGGACGGGGCTGACGTTCAGGCTGTATCTGCGCCTGGGCGCGTACTTGTGTCTCCGGTGCCGGTTCTCGAGCCCGCCGAGAAGGAACTGCTTTATTATCTGCTGAGATTCGGAGAGACTGCCATGACCTTCGAGGAGCATCAGATGTACGGGGCGGAGGCTCCCGTGATGACCATTACGGTGGCCGAATATATCTCGGCCCAGTTGCGTAATGACGATCTGGAGATGCGCAATCCTCTGTATAAGGAGATATACGATATGTATTTCAGTCTCAGGGATGCGGTCCGGTCTTCCGGAGGTGATGCAGTTGATCCTGAGGAGATTCAGGCCGGAATCATGCGCCGTTTTGTCAACTGCGGGGACCCTGCCGTGGTCTCTGCGGTGCTGGATATAACTGAGGACAAGTATGTGCTTAATGTCAAGGAGTACATACGGGCCCAGATACCTGAGCGCAACGTGATATACAGGAATGTCCCGAAGGCCGTTCTGGTCTACAAGCTCAAGTACGTGGAGCTGACATGCTCCAGGCTGACAGAGACTCTGGGCAGGATGCAGCGGGACGGGAACCAGGATTCCCTGAAAGAGACAATGCACAGTCTGAAACTTCTGCTTCAGATCAAGAATGCCCTGGTCAAGGACCTCAACCGCATCTCATGATGCGGCAATCCTATTGGTTCTTGCCGTCTATGCCGTAGACTGCGGTGACAGGAACGGTCATGAGGATGACGTTGGGGTCAATCTGCTTTGCTGTCTTTACGATATCGTTGGAATAGCTCTTCCGGCTGACAACCATCAGCATCTTCTTGTCGCCCTCAGTGGACCACTGCACGGACTTTACGGGGCGGTTTCCCTCGATGCTAAGGGTCTGGAGACTGGATGCTATCTCGTCGTTACGCTCCGAGAGTATCAGAGTCTGGACGGACTGCTGCGATCCGGTCAGGAACATATCCACTGCGTAGGAGAAGGCTATGATCTCGACGAAACCGTATACGACATCTGCCAGGGTCTTGTCGTTGACCAGCAGGATGGAGAGAACTATCATCGAGTCGCATGCAAGGTAGATTCTTCCCGGAGAGATGTTCTTGTATTTGTTGATGGAGAGCGCGATGATGTCGGTGCCGCCTGTGCTTCCGCCCTGGGTGATGATTATGGCGATACCGATACCGCTCATGGCTCCTCCGATGAGGGCGTTGATGAGGTTGTCCGTGATGCCGGCGGACAGGCTTGTCAGGCCGGGTATCATGGGCATGAACTGGAAGAAGACAAAGCTCATGGCTACGCAGTATATCGTCTTGATGCCGAATCCCTTGCCCAGGATGATGAAGCCGGCTATGAGCAGAAGGACATCGATGGCGAATTTGGCGTAGGAGACTGGTATGCTGTTGATGCCGTAATGGATTACGGAAGCGAGACCTGCGATGCCGCCTCCGGTGATCTCATGAGGATTGAGGAATGCGGTCCAGCCGAAGACGAACACGGCCAGTCCGAGAGTCATGATGACGTATTCTTTGATGTATTTCAGTACCATTTAGTAAGATTTAAGACCGCGAAGATAACAAAAATCAAGATATTTGTAACAAAATGAGGAGCGGGAGCGTTATATAGGTACAGATGATTTAAAAGTTAATAGAGTTAAGTGAATACAGAGGAGTTCAAATCCACATTTCTGCCGCTGGGCCCGCTGCTTTACCGCACCGCTTTCCGGATGCTGGGCAGCAGGGAGGATGCCAGGGACGCAGTGCAGGAACTCTACGTGAAGCTCTGCCGCGAGGGCGACCGGGCCCTGAGGAGTGCCAATCCCCGGGGCTACTGCGTACGGATGATGCAGAATGTCTGTGCGGACATACTGCGGAGGGGCGGGCGCAATGTCCTCCGGATGGCGGCGGACGTGACGGAGGTCAGGGGAGGTCCGGCGGTCGAGGCGGCGGATGCTCCGGTCGAGGGCAGGGAGGCTGCGGCCATGGTGCGTAAGGCTCTGGCCTCAATGCCCCGGAAACTGCGGGAGGTGGTGGCCCTGAGGGACCTTGAGCAGATGGAGATGTCCGAAATAGAGGCCCTTACGGGTATGAGTCAGGTCAACATCCGGGTGACTCTGTCCCGTGGCAGGAAGCTGCTTAAAGAAAAGATTGCGGAATTTATAAAAGAATAAATTTTAAAAAATGAATAAGAATTTAAAAATATCCGATCCGGAGGAGATTGTCAGAAAGGGGCTGTCGCAGATGCGTGCCGCTGCTGATGATATAACCGTCCCGGAGGATCTTTCCAGGACGATAGAGCGGACGGTGGATATGGAACTGGGACATCGCCGGGGGAGGATGAGGCTCATTGCCTCCTTGTCGTCGGTTGCCGCCGCAGCCGCCGTTGCCGCCGTGGCCCTGGTTGTACCTGCCAGACCGTCTCAGCCGCAGGATACTTTTGATACTCCGGAGGAAGCATACGCGGCGGTGATGGAGGTTTTCGGACAGATAGGACAGAATATCGGCAAGAGCATGTCTTATGCCGGCAGGAGTATAGAGGATGTCAGGAAGTCGGCGGGAGACAATCTCAAATCTGTTTTTCAGGAGGCCGGTCTGGAAAATGACGATGATAATGTGGATAAAATAAAAAAGTAAAGATATGAAAAGGGTAATATTGATCCCGGTACTTGCAGTACTGGCTGTTTTTCAAGGATTCGCCGCAGGGCAGGAAGAAAAAAACGGGGAAAGCCGCTTCACCGCACTGCTGTATGACAAATACAAGGAGGCTCCTTATGTCTCGGCCGTCTATATTTCGGAGTCGCTGCTCAGCCTGGCATCCGAACTTGGAGGTGTGGTGAATTTCAGTGAAGTGAATATCAACGGTGTGGATGTCTCTTCGCTCACGACAATAGGAAAACTGAAAAAACTCTATGTCATTTCTTCAGATGTAAGGCATACGGCGCAGGATATAAATAATTCCGTAGAGGCGTACATCGATAAATCCGGAAGGAAATACGAAGAGCTGGTCAGGGTGAAGAATATGTCGGATGTCGTTTCCGTATATTACTGGTCTCCGGACGCAGTGCATGTCGGAGAGTTTCTGATGATCTCGAAAGGGGTGTATGTCAATCAGGAGGATGATGTGTACAGTATATCAGTAGTGCAGTTTGAGGCTGAAGGACTCAAGTTGTCGGATCTTGTCAATGTCGCACTGGACATTGCAAATGAGAACAGTTAAGTGACCCGGGGCAAATCTGTCGGGGCACCGGTTTTCAATATAGTGGGTAGAATGACAGAAACTTTTCGTATATTCGCGCTTTCCTGAAATGTCTATGGTAAGACGGCTGAGAAAATACCGTATTCTTAACTGCCTGCTCGTATCCCTGTTCATAGGGTTCTACGTGAGCAATACGCTGTTTGTCCATACGCATTATTATCAGGGTTATTCCATAACCCACTCGCATCCCTACGCCAAGAACACCGACGGTCTTCCGGACCATACGCACACCGCCAATGACCTGAGGGTGATATCCGCGTTCAATGCCTCTGTCTTCTTTGCGGCGGAGACGGTGACCGTGGACGATGTCTGCCGTATTCCGGTGGCGGTGTATTCTGAAAGCGGACGCGGTGAGGCAGTGGCCGGTGTGCCGCTGCTCCATGGCCTCAGGGCCCCTCCTGTACGTTCTGTCTGAATTATTTCCCCATTCCATTCTCTCCCGGCGGGCCGCAATGTGTCCGGTCGGGAAACAGTATTGTAATTATTTAGATAGAATATTCATGTACAGATATTTCATACCCGGCCTCATGCTGATGCTGACAGCATGCGCCGGCAACAGGACCGCACAGGAGACCGCAGAGGTAGTCCGTCGCGGCGACACTGTGATAATCAGCAATAATTCACCTATACTCAAACAGATAGAATTCACTACCGTAGAACCTGAGACCTGGTCGGCCCAGTTCCGTACTGTGGGCGAGGTGACCCCTGTGGCGGGAAGGATAGCGGAGATTTCCGCACCTTTTTCCGGCAGGGTGGAGGGATGCAGCGTGCGTCTAGGGCAGAGGGTTGAGGAGGGGTCTCCGGTATTTGCCCTCGGCTCCTCGGATTTCTACGAGGCTGTGAGGACGTATTTTTCCGCAAAGTCCAATAATGAACTGGCGGCAAGGCGCTATGCCCGTCAGAGCGGACTCTCCCGCAACGGAGTGGGGGCGGTCCGGGAGCTGGAACAGGCCGGGAGCGAGGCCTACATCGCGGAGCGGGAGCTGGAGCAGGCTGCCGCGGTGCTGCGTATTTTCAATGCGGATACGGCCTCTCTGCGGATGGGCCAGCCGCTTACGGCAGTCTCTCCGATAGCGGGCGAGGTGCTCAGCTGCGACATGACCATCGGCAGCTATGTCTCCGAGGGGGAGGGTCCGTTGGCAGTGGTGGCTGATCTCTCGAAAGTGTGGGTCAGGGCCTTTGTCAAGGAACGCTATTTCGGTGCGGTGCAGGAAGGGGACAGGGCTGTGGTACACGTGCCTTCGGCTCCGGATCGGACATACGCGGGGCGGATACACTATGTTGGCGAGATGGTCGACCCGGACAGCCGGGCTCTGGAGGTGATAGTGGAGTGTGACAATTCTGCCCGCACTCTAAAGCTCGGGATGTTCTGCAATGTCCTCTTCTCCGGCACTCCGCAGGAGTCCGTTATCCTGCCGGCCACGGCCCTGATGCAGGAGAGCGGCAGCGATTTCGTGTATCTGCGGCTAGGGGACGGCTCCCTGCTGCGGCACCGGGTGGTCTCCGAGACTGTCGGGGACGGCAACGTGCGCATAATCAGCGGACTGGACGGAGGCGAGACGGTCATGACAAGCGGTGGAATATACCTGAATATGTAGGCTATGGAGAAGTTTATAGACAGACTGCTCGAGCGCAGATGGCTCGTGCTGGCCGTGTTCGTACTGCTCGCGGCCCTCGGAATGTATGCCTGGAAGCATCTGGCGATAGACGCCTATCCCGATATCGCCGATGTGTCGGTGGGAGTGGCCACCCAGGTGCCAGGACTCGCCGTAGCCGAGATAGAACAGCAGATTACCGTACCTTTGGAGAGGGAACTGAATGGAATACCCGGCCTGAAGGTGATGCGCAGCAAGAATTTTTTCGGCATATCCAAGATAACCCTGGTCTTCGAGGACGGAGTGGACGACTACTGGGCCAGGCAGCGGGTGATGGAGCGGATTGCGGACATCGAGCTGCCTTTCGGGGCGCAGCCCGGACTCGACCCTCTGACCTCCCCGACGGGCGAGATATTCCGCTATGTGGTCACGGGAGACCGCAGTCTCAGGGAACTGACCGACCTGAACCATTGGGTGATAATCCCACGTCTGAAGCAGATCTACGGCATTGCGGATGTCTCCAATTTCGGCGGCATCACGACTCAGTATCAGATCGAGATCGACCCCGACCGGCTGACCGCCTACGGTCTCTCGCTGAGCGAGGTGACCGATGCGATAGAGGACAATAACGCCAATGCCGGAGGCAGCACCCTCATGCGCGGAGACCTGAGCTATGTGGTGCGCGGGGTCGGCCTGGTGCAGGATCTGGAAGATCTGGGCAACATAGTGGTGCGCAGCGACGGGGGTGCTCCCGTCTACCTCAGGGATATCGGTACGCTCAAGTACGGCAATCTGGAGCGCAAGGGCATCATGGGCTATCTCGACGATGAGACGGACTATGAGGACGGAGTGCAGGGCATGGTCCAGCTGCTCCGTTACGAGAATCCCTCACGGGTGCTCCGGGAGGTGAAACGGGCGGTGCAGGACCTCAATGAGAACATCCTTCCTGAGGGAGTGCGGCTGAAGGTCTTCTACGACCGTACCGATCTGGTGGGGGCAACCCTCAATACCATAGTGCATACGCTTTCTTTCGGCATTCTGCTGGTGCTGGCCGTGCTGGTTATCTTCCTCGGCAGCCCTAAGGGTGCCCTGCTGGCGACCGTCACCATACCGTTGTCGCTGCTTATTGCATTTATCCTGATGTGGCTGACGGATATCCCGGCCAATCTGCTCTCGCTCGGCGCCATTGATTTCGGCATCATAGTGGACGGCACAATCGTGATGATGGAGACAATCCTCAAGAAGAGGGAGGACGATCCTTCCGCTCCGCTGGACCGCAGTACAATAGCCCGGAGAGCGGCTGAGGTGGCCAAGCCTATTTTCTTCGCTACCCTTATCATCATTACCGCTTATCTGCCGCTCTTCGCATTTGACCGGGTGGAGCGCAAGCTGTTTACCCCGATGGCATTTACCCTGAGCTTTGCCTTGTTCGGAGCCTTGGCGGCGGCCCTGCTGCTCATCCCCGGACTGGCCTATTCGGTCTATCGCAAGCCGCAGAAGGTGTACCGCAACAAGTGGATGGAGACACTGACAGTCAGGTATAAAGCTGCTACGGCTGCCATCATCGGAGCTCCCCGGAAGCTGATTGCGCCCATTGCCGCAGTGCTCGCGGCTGTCATCGGACTGTCGGTGTATGTGGGCAAGGATTTCATGCCGGAACTGGACGAGGGCAGTATCTGGATACAGGTGCAGCTGCCGGCCGGTATGTCCCTCGAGAAGTCTTCCGAGATGGCCACAGAACTGAGGCACAGGCTGAAGGAGTTCGACGAGGTGACATACGTCATGACCCAGACAGGGCGCGATGACGAGGGCGTGTGTCCGTTCTCGTTTTCCCATATCGAGGTGATGGTCGGACTCAAGCCCTATAAGGAATGGGAGAGGGGACGCCGCAAACAGGATCTGGTCAACGACATGGCGGCCATGCTGGAGACGATGCCCGGTTACGGGGCCGGATTCTCGCAGCCTATTATCGACATGGTGATGGACCAGATAGCGGGGTCGCACAGTGACCTGGCTGTCAAGATATACGGTGAGGACCTGGATGAGGCCAGGCGCATAGCGGAAGAGATTGCGTGGGTCGTATCCGGTATCGAGGGAGCGGGGGATGTCAGGCTGGCGGAGGAGCCCTTCCTGCCGCAGCTGCAGATAGTGGTGGACAGGGATCGGATAGCCCAGTACGGGCTCAATGTGGCCGATGTGGCTGAACTCATCGAGGTGGCCCTGGGCGGAAAGGCTGTCTCCCAAGTCTTTGTGGGCAGCAGGGTCTACGATGTGACCTGCCGCTACACCGAGGATTCCAGGGATACGCCCGAGAAAATAGGAGCCCTCATGCTCACCTCGGCTTCCGGGACCAAGATACCCCTGGCGGCAGTGGCGGACGTGCGCACTACCATAGGAGCCAGCATGATATCCCGGGAGATGAACCGCCGTGTGACCACCGTCCAGGTCAATCTCAGGGACCGGGACCTCTCCTCCTTCGTGGCCGAGGCCGACCGTGCGATAAGGCACAATGTGTTCTACGACCACCGGGATTTCAGTTATGCCTGGGGCGGACAGCTTGAGAATCAGGACAGGGCCTTCAGCCGGCTCGCGCTGATCGTGCCGGTGACCCTCGCCGTGATGTTCCTGCTGCTGTTCTTCTCCTTCGGCAACTTCCGTCAGGCCGGACTGCTGATAGCCCTGCTGCCGCTGATGATATTCGGCGGTATGCTGGCCCTGGTAGTGAGAGGGATGACCTTCAACATCTCCTCGGCGGTGGGATTCATAGCCCTTTTCGGACTGGCGATACAGAACGGGGTCATCATGCTCTCCCATATCAATATCCTGCGCAAGCGGGGCTACGAGCTGCGGCTGGCCGTCATCGAAGGAGCCTCCCACCGTCTGCGTCCGATGCTGATGACAGCTACTGTGGCCATATTCGGACTGCTGCCGGCCTCGCTGGCCACAGGCATAGGTTCTGATGTGCAGCGGCCTCTGGCGACGGTCATCGTCTACGGACTGCTCTTCGCCACTCTCGTGACCCTTTTCGTGCTGCCGGCACTGTACTACCTGGTGGAGAGGCGCAGGCTCAGATTGTCGGACAATAAAAATAATATACACTCCGGGGCAATGCTCAGGACTCTGCTGCTGCTCCCGGCAATCCTGGGCACCGCAGGAATTCTGCACGCCCAGCCTGTGAAAATAGGCTACGGGACCTATCTGGAAGCCGTGGCGGTCGGCAATCTGGAATATGCCGCCGAGAAACTGAATATAGACATATCGCAGGCCGAGCTGACGGCGGCGCGGGTGTTCAGCGACCTGACCCTGTCAGCATCGTACAGCAACAACAGTGACTGGAGCATGGCGATGGGCCAGGGAGCGGAGTTCGGGCTGAGCAAGAACATCACTTTCGGGGTACGTCGGGCCCGCATGGATCTGGCTGCAAATCAGAAGGCCATGACCGAGGCTCTGCTGGACGACTATCTGCGCCGTCTCAGGGCTCAGGCGACCGTGGTCTACCTTGAGGCCATGAGACAGCAGGAACTGTACCGGGTGCAGCTCGACTCATACGACAATATCCGGCGGCTGGCGGAGAGCGACAGTCTGCGCTTCGAGGCCGGAGAGATTACTGAGGTGGCTGCGCGGCAGAGCCGGCTGGAAGCGGACATACAGCACAATGAGATGGCCGGTGCCGAGGCGGACCTGTATCAGGCCCTTGCAGCCCTGGGCGTGCAGATGGGAAGGTCCTCGCGGGATACCCTTTTCGGACCGGATGCCGTACTGCGGCCGCTGGTACGGGATTTTGTCCTCGATTCGCTGCTTGCCGCCGCATACGGAGGCCGGGCCGACCTGATGGCGGCCATGCGCAATGAGGATGTGGCCGCAGCGGCTCTCGCACTTACACGCAAGGAGAGGGGACCGGACATAGAGCTGTCATTGGGAGTTAATATCAATTCGGAGGTACTCAATGAGATAGCCCCGGCTCCGGCATTTACCGGAATTTCCGCAGGGCTGGCCATTCCCCTGAAATTCTCCAGCATCAACCGTGGAGCGGTCGATGCAGCCCGGGGACGGCAGGCACAGGCCAGGATGCAGACCCGACAGGTGGAGCTGCAGATAGAGACCGAGGTGCTCCAGGCTTATCGGCGTTATATGCTGCTGTCTCAGCAGATTCTGTCAAGCGGAGACCGCCTGCTGTCAGATGCCCGCAGCGTGATGGACGGTATGCTGTACAGCTACAGCCAGGGAGAGGTCTCGCTGCTCGAGGTCCTCGATGCCCAGCGTACCTACAATGACGTGCGGGCCAGGTATATCGACGTGGTGTACGGACAGGCGCTGGCCCTCGTGGAGCTGGAACTTGCGGCCGGAATCTGGGACATTGTCCTTCTATAGGACCGTTGTGCGGAGTTTCTCCCTCACGGTCTGATGCTTTGACGGGCTGTCGCAAACGTGTCGAAACGGTTATAAACGACTATAAACGTTTATAGCCGTTTTTACATTGCTATGGTTTGAAATTTCGCTTATATTTGCATCTGAATTAATTGAAAAAGTATGGCAAAAGAACTCGAACAGATTGATGTTGCCGCAGCTAACGCCGCTAAACTCAAGGCCCTGCAGGCAACGATGGATAAGATTGAAAAGGATTTCGGCAAGGGTGCCATAATGAAACTCGGAGACCGTCCGGAAGGTGACGTGTCAGTCATTCCCTCCGGCTCCATCGCCCTGGACCACGCTCTCGGGATAGGTGGCTATCCGCGCGGCAGGGTGATCGAGATATTCGGCCCGGAGTCCAGCGGTAAGACTACTCTCGCCATACACGCCATAGCCGAGGCCCAGAAAGCCGGCGGCTTCGCGGCCATTATCGATGCGGAGCATGCATTTGACCGCACATACGCGAAGAATCTGGGAGTGGACGTGGACACCCTCCTCATATCCCAGCCCGACAACGGCGAGCAGGCCCTTGAGATAGCCGATGACCTGATCCGCAGCGGTGCCATCGACATCATCGTGGTGGACTCAGTGGCGGCTCTGACTCCCAAAGCCGAGATTGAGGGCGAGATGGGAGACCAGAAGATGGGACTGCAGGCCAGGCTGATGAGCCAGGCCCTGAGGAAGCTCACGGCCAACATCTCGAAGACCAACACCTGCTGCATCTTCATCAACCAGCTGCGCGAGAAGATCGGAGTGATGTTCGGCAATCCCGAGACCACTACCGGCGGCAATGCCCTGAAGTTCTACGCCTCCGTCCGCATCGACGTGCGCAAGGTCACCCAGCTCAAGGACGGCGAGGACCCCACAGGCAACCGTACCCGTGTCAAGATCGTCAAGAACAAGATGGCCCCTCCGTTCCGCAAGGCCGAGTTCGACATCGTCTTCGGCGAGGGTATCTCCAAGATAGGCGAGATCGTGGACCTCGGAGTGGAATTCGACATCATCAAGAAGAGCGGATCATGGTTCAGTTACGGAGATGCGAAGCTGGCCCAGGGACGCGAGGCCGTCAAGAAGCTGTTGATGGACAATCCGGAGCTCTGCGAGGAGATCGAGGGCAGGATCCGTGAGACTATGAAGAACCTGGAAGACTGAGTTTAACATTTAGACAGAAACATACACTACAATATGCAGACGGTATTAAGCGGTATCCGCTCCACCGGCCACCTTCACCTCGGCAACTACTTCGGAGCGCTGCGCAACTTCGTAAAGATACAGGACGACTACAACTGCTTCTATTTCATAGCGGACCTGCATTCGCTGACCACTCATCCTCATCCGGATGACTTCCACGCCAACGTGAAGACCATCCTGGCCGAGTACCTGGCCTCGGGCCTCGATCCCGAGAAGGTCACGATATTCGTGCAGAGCGACGTGCCGGAGGTGAGTGAGCTGTACGTGCTGCTGAACATGATATCCTACAAGGGCGAGCTCGAACGTACCACCACCTTCAAGGACAAGGTGCGTCTGGCCAAGGCCAAGGCCCGCAACGTCCGTCTGGAAGATGTAGCCGAGGATGACCACAACGACGAGGGCATCAACATCAGCGCCGGTCTGCTGACCTACCCCGTACTGATGGCCGCCGACATCCTGATCCACCGTGCGGACTACGTGCCCGTGGGTAAGGACCAGGAGCAGCACCTGGAATACGCCAGGGTACTGGCCCGCCGCTTCAACAATATGTACGGCGAAGAAGTTTTTGTAGAGCCCCGCGGCTTCAACTTCGGAGGCGAGCTCATCAAGGTGCCCGGCCTCGACGGCAGCGGCAAGATGGGCAAGAGCCAGGGCAACGGCATCTACCTCTACGACGACGAGAAGACCATCACCAAGAAGGTCATGAAGGCCCTTACCGACAGCGGTCCTGTAGAGCCGAACAGCCCCATGCCCGAGTGCATTGACAACCTCTTCACCCTCCTGGCCCTGGTATCCGAGCCCTCGACAGTAGAGTACTTCCGCGAGAAGTGGAACGACTGCTCCATCCGCTACGGAGACCTCAAGAAGCAGCTTGCGGCCGACATCTGCAAAGTTACCCTGCCTATCCGCGAGCGCATAGATGCCATCTACAACGACGACACCTACCTCCATCGCGTAGTGTCCGAAGGCCGCGACAAGGCCCGCTCCTCCGCTTCGGCCACCCTCGCCCTCGTCCGCAAGGCCATGGGCTTCAAAGTCTTCTGACTCCAATCACAATATTTCATAATACTCCAACCATCGCAGCCCGCCGCTTATCCGGTCCGGCTGCGATGCTTTTTTGAGTTGCCGTTTCTGTGTCGCCGTTTCTGAGTCATCGTATATGAGCCGCCGTATCTTCGCCCTGTTGCTTTCCCGGCCCGCCAGTCTTCTCCATTGCTCCACGTCCGCATATCACCGCCCGGCTTTCTCGCTCTCCCACCTTCGGAAGGTGAGCAAGTTCCGCACAATTTCTACTCACCTTCCGAAGGTGCGCAGAAGCCGCACTGCCTCGAGAGCGGCCTGTAGCCGCATATCCCCACCCACCGTACCATTCCCACCTTCCGAAGGTGGGCTGTTTCCCTACAATTTCTACTCACCTTCCGAAGGTGCGCAGAAAAAATCAAGTAAATTTGCTGCGACAAATCACTAAACCACTAAAGAATATGTACAACCACTACACCATAGAAATCTGCGCTCCGTCATACGAGAGTGCCCTGGCCGCGCAGAGAGGCGGGGCTGCGAGAATCGAACTGTGTTCCGAACTGGATGCCGGAGGAGTGACCCCTTCCTACGGACTGATTCAAGGAGTGCGGGCGGCTCTGACTATTGCCGTCAACGTGCTGGTCCGTCCGAGGTCCGGAGATTTTCTGTATTCGTCCTACGAGGTGGAGACAGTGACACGCGATATAGCGCTGTGTGCGCAGGCTGGTGTACAGGGTGTTGTGGTAGGTGCGCTGACGGCGGATGCGAAAGTGGACCGGACGGCGGCTGCCGAGTGGCTGAAGGAGGCCCGCAGACATGGGTTGTCGACGACGTTTCATAGGGCCATCGACTGTGCTGACGGTATTTACGATGCCCTTGAGGATATTGCCTCATTAGGATACGATCGCGTACTGACTTCCGGTGGATGTCCGACTGCCTGGGAGGGCCGTGAGACGATAGCCCGTATGCAGGCTATGATGGCCAACCATACCGGGAGCTCCCGCAAACCGTTGATAATCATGCCTGGCTCCGGTGTCAATCCGACCAATATACGCGACCTGGTGCTTCAGACCGGGGTCAGCGAAGTACATCTGTCGGCTACCAGGCGACACAAGTCCGGTATGCGCGTGCTCTCCGGCATTGCGCAGGAGGAGACGGTCGTCCACAGCGACGAGGAGACTGTGCGCAGGGCAGTGGCGGCAATCTGCTGAACTCTGCTGACTTGTTGCTGAGGAGGTCCTAGGATCGCAAGTCTGTGTCTTCAGGATTGGCCTTATTCGCGATGCGTTGTCTTTCAGCAGGTCGTCACAGGACGAACATGCACATTACGGTGCACCATCGCCGGGGTTGCGCGGAAACTCCAGGTAGTCAGTGCGTAATGACTCAAAAAGTATTTTTATAAAAAATAAGAAATTTAAAAACGTAAAAATCTTCTGCGGAAGAGCATATTCTCTGAACTTTTCCCTTGATTATCAGTAGATAAACTATATCTTTGAGGAGCCTGTCGGACCTCTCGAGCCGGACCATCCGGGTCATTTGAGCCAGTTGATTGGAGCCGGCAGGCATCAGCGTTATTATTTACTAACCTTAACATAAAGAGTACAGATTATGAAGGGAAAGATCTACCATCTATGCTATACCTCCCACGGCGAGGTTCTATGTAGGAAGTATCTGGATTACTGCATGCTGTTCAACTGTATCGCTCAGGCGACGATTGGCACCGGTGCTCAGCTGCTTGCGTATGCCATTATGTCCACCCACGTTCATCTCATAGTGATAACGGAGTATCCGGCGGCTTACATTCAGAGGATAAGATCGTCTTATACTCAGATGTTTAACAGGCGGTATCGTAGAAAAGGAACATTAGGAGAACCGTCTTTCTATTCTGTGGAACTGATAGGAAGGCGTCATGTTACGGCTGCGATAAGTTATGTTCTTAGAAACCCCGTGCATCATGAACTGACATCGAATCCGTATGATTATGAGTTCTCGTCGATCGGTTTGTATTTCAGGAAAGAAACGAGGAGACCGGAGAACATGTGTCCTAAGAAAGCGACAAAGCCTTTCGCTACAATAATCCGGAGAGATAACAGACAGAGGCTTCCGGAGGGATTGATATTTGATGAAACTGGACAGATAGAACCGTCTCAGCTGGTGAACAGTGCTGTGGTAGAGGGATTTTTCGGCTCTTACGCTGCGTTTGATTATGGTCTTCAAAGGCGTGACTATCAAGTGTGGGAAACGGAACAGTTGCAGGATAGGGACGGACAGTCAGCGATAACGGTTGGAATTATTGAACCTTATCTTTCTGGCAAAGACCTTGAGCGTATTTTGACTCAAAGCAAGCAATGGGCAAGGGAGAAACCGATTCTGGATATGGATATTTGTGCGGTAGTGGATGAAAAGTATGTGCCGGAGTATGGGAAGAAAAGTTATGCGCAACTTACGGATTCAGAAAAGGTTGTGATAGCAGATAGTATCAAGAGGCAATATGGTGTCGGAGACGCTGTGCTTTCGCGGTGTCTTGGGATAGTGCTTTGCAAATAGGGAATATGGACTGTCGGGGCGGTGGCGTTTTAGCTCACCTTCGGAAGGTGTGCGAAAAATGGCGGGAAACTGCTCACCTTCGGAAGGTGGAATCGGCACGATGTGTCGGCCAACGTGGCTACAATATGCTCCAGTGGTGGTGGCGTTTCTGTCCACCTTCGGAAGGTGTGTAGAAAACGCTGGAAACATGCTCACCTTCGGAAGGTGGAATGCGACGAAATAAGAAACCGGCAGAGCGCACGCGACTCCACCGGTTCGGTCCTCACAGTTTAAGTGCGTCGTCCCCTTGGACTGAGTGCCGTTCCAGGAGGGACATCAAAGAGAATCAGTCGTAAGAGACGGTGACGGTCAGGCTCTGCTCGGTCTCTCTGGGTTCGCCGGCGGGTACAGGCTCGGAGAGAGTAATCTCAAGGTCGTCTCTGTAGTAGTACTTTTCGTCTCCGTTGAGGTAGAAATTATCCGGATTTTTGATTTTGACAGTTGCACTCTGGCTGTATTTGGTGGCGGTCATAGGAACTGTGGACTGGGTCCGGATCATGTCTCCGTCAGCATCGAACTCAATGCCGCCGGTCAGGTCGTCAATGGAGCAGGAGTACTGGACGTAGGTCCAGGACCAGGTGCGCTGTGTCTCTTCTTCGGAGAATTCATATTTGCTCATGAAGGATACATAATCCTCATCTACGACTACTCTGTCCCCGTCGTACAATCCTATGGATGGCAAGAATATGTGAGCGCTTCTGTTTCCCGTCAGTCCCAGAAGGTTCAGGATACCCATGACGACATCTTCATCCTCGAAGAAATAATTCAGGAATAAGTTAAAATCCAGATACCCGGTGTTTTCATATTCCGTTATGACCGGTAAATATGTTTCACCGTTATACGTCATGGAGGTCAGATCCCTGTTTTCCCACGAGTATGTGAACTGTCCCGAATTGACATCTTTCAGGTAGCCCTCCTGATCGTATGTGATATTCCATATTGTGCCGTACATATTGTCCAGGACGGTGGCTTTTCCTTCGTCGTCTACAGTGAATTTCCCCATATCTGTCATGAAGACTTCACCTTGACTATATTCAAAATAGTAAGTTTCGGTATACGGGTAGTCATCGGAATACTGTAGTGAGGACAGCCTGCCCTGTTCATCATAACCGAATGCCCAGCTGAAAGAATAATCAAACGATCCGTCATGGAAAAACTCAAGCAGTATGCTCTTGGGCTTCTTTCTGGTCGGCTGCTCCGGTTCTTCCGGATTCTCCTCGTCGGTAGCATTCTGGGTGACGGTCACCGTGGTCTCATCGGTACCGCAGGATATGCGGACGGTGGCGGTGCGGGCCTCTGTCTTATTGTTGGCGGAAGCCGAGAGGGTAGCGGCGATTTCCCCGGCCTCACCGGAAGCAGGCGAAACGCTCAGCCAGTCTCCGCCCTCGACGGCAGCAGTCCATTCAGCGGTGGCGGTGAAGGAAATGGTAGTGTCGGTCTCGGCAGCTGGCAGAGTCATCTGTGCATCGGAACGCAGGGACACGGAACCGTTCTCCGGCTTCTCCTGGCAGCCGGCAGCCATCAGCGCGGCGGCTGCGGCAACAGTAAGAATAAGGGTAAAATGTCTCATATTCTGTAGAAATTTTATTTATGCAAATTAAGGAACAATAACGAATCGAGTCAATCACGGAAAACCATGATTTTAAACGGTTCCGCGCTTCCCATCTTCGGAAGGTGTGCAGAAAATGTGGGGAAAGTCCTCACCTTCGGAAGGTGGGAAAGGTGCCGTAGAAGGAGAAACGTGGCTGTAGTTGCTTCTCGCAGGGGTGCCTCCTCTGCGCACCTTCGGAAGGTGTGTGGAAAATGTGGGGAAAGTCCTCACCTTCGGAAGGTGGGACGGATGAGTGAGTGCAGGAAGGACGGAAGGGGGTATGGAGAAATGTGGTGGAAGGGGTGCGGGGGGCTACTGCAGGCGGGCGGGGGGTATGAGGCCGAGGGTGATGGCTTTCATGACCATGTCGGCGGCGTTGGTGGCCCCGAGCTTGCGCATGATGTGGCTGCGGTGGGACTCGACGGTGTTCTCGGTGATATAGAGGATAGAGGCGATCTCGCGGGAGTCCTTGCCGTCGGCTACCAGCTGGAGTACTTCGAGTTCTTTCGGGGAGAGGGGGGAGCTTCCGGCTCCGGTTTTGCTGCCAGAGGCGGTCTGTGACGGCTGTCGCTGTCCGGGTGCGGTCTGCGGCTGCTGCTGTCCGGGATGTCTTTGTGCTGGGAATTGTGCGGGGGATTTCTGTGTGTGGCAGGCAGCAGGGTCCTCGAGCACGCGCCGGACGGTCTGTATCAGCTCCGAGGAGTCCACGGATTTGAAGACTGTTCCGTCCACGCCGCTCTGCTCCAGCTGTCGGAGAGTCCAGATCTCCTCGTGTACCGTGTTGACGACTATGCGTATGCCTGGTACCTCGCCGCGCAGAAGTTCGATGAGCCGGAAGCCCGGGATGTCCGGCAGTTCCAGATCCAGGACGGCGAGGTCCACGTGCGTGCCGTGTGCGGCTTCAATGGCTTCCCTGCCGTTGCGGGCTGTCAGGAAACAGGCATCGGGAAAAGCATTGCCCAGAACGGTATGCAGGCCTTTCAGCACCAGGTCGTGGTCGTCTATGAGGAGTATTGTCATGGCTGTCAGAGTTGGAGTTGAAATTATTTCTCGTTATTGAAAGGAACGTCGAGCCGGAATACCTGCATTTCCCCGGATGCGGAGCCGGAGATGACCGCGCCGATGGCCTTGGCCCTTTCGGACATGACAGTCAGGCCGATGCCCTCCCGGGAAGGGGTAGGGTCGAAGGCCCGTCCGTCGTTGCTGATGGTCAGCGACAGCACCGTGTCGGAGAGTTTCAGCGCAGCCTCGATGCGGGTGGCGCCGGAGTGCCGGATGATATTGCCCATCTGTTCCTGGAATATCCTGTAGACCTCGTAGGCGATGCGCTCGGGGACCTGCTGCCAGGTGCGGGAGCCTTCGAGGGAGGCATTGAACTCTATGCCGGCGGAGGTCTGGGAGCGGAAGCGCTCGGTGTACATTTCCATTACTTCCTCGATATCGGAGAGATTGAACTGCGGGGGCATCATGTCATGGGAGATGGTGCGCACCTCGCTCCGCAGCCCTTCCAGCATTGACAGCACCTCGTCCCTTTCCGGGGTGTCCGGCCCCATGGCCGAAAGCTGCATTCCGATGCCCAGAAGGTCGTTGCACACCCCGTCGTGCAGGTCGCGGGCCATCCGGGCCCTCTCTTTTTCCAGTCCGTCGATGTATTTCTGGGCGAGCCGCAGCTCCTCCACTTTCTTTTGGTGCCTGCGTCTGAAGACTACTGTCAGGACCACTCCGGCCAGGACGGCAATCAGCACCACCGCTATGATGATCCACAGCTGCAGGGCCGCCCGGTTCCGGAGGGATTCCTGCTCGAGGCGGGATATTTCCAGTTCCTTCTCGGCCGCTCCGTATTTGGCCGACCACTCGGAGACCTGGGCTGTGATGTCGGCGTTGTAGATGCTGTCCACGGCGAAATAGGCTTTCTCGTAGGAGTCGGCCGCCTTGCTCCATTGTCCCATGTCGGCGTAGTTGCGGGCGATGTTGAGCCAGCCGGTGTCCTCCCGGACGGAGGAGTTCTCGCCTGCTGAGGAAAGGAGCTTGCGGAAGATGGCATTGCTCTCGGCATAGCGTCCCATGTCCCTGAGTACCTGGGCCTGGGTCTCGCGGAATCCCAGGACGGCCACTGACTCCGGAGGCAGCTGCTCCGCGAATTTTTCTGCCCGTGCCATGTAGTAGTCGACGGAATCCCGCTGGCCGGAGAGCTTGTGCAGCGTTACTATCATGGTGAGGGCCGAGAGCTGTTTGTCCGGCAGTCCGCTCTCTCCGGCCTTGGCCATCGCCGTGCGCAGGGCCTCCGTACCCTTGTCGAACTGTCTGTTGCGGGCGTAGATGCCTCCCGCGTTGGTGGCCGCGTACATGACCATCTCCATGTCGGTGTCATGCTCCGCCATCTGCATCGCCCGGTCGGCGTACTGCATCGACTCCTCGTCCCGGCCCATGAATGTCAGCAGTATGGCCATGCTGGTGAGCAGGCGGGTCTTCTCGGAGACGGCGGCAGGGGAGGTCTTGTCCTGGATGATGTCCCAGGCCCGGTTGTAGTAGCAAAGGGTCGAGTCCATCATCGAGATACGGCGGTAGCATACTCCGAGAGACTGGAGAAATCCGCTGTAGGTCAAAGAGTCCTGCTCTGTGGCGGCATACCGGTCAGCAATCTCCGCCGCTTCGAGCCAGAGGCTTATGCAGCCTCTCATGTCTCCCTCGGCGAAGGATATCTCGGCGAGGCTGTCAATCTGTAGGGCGTATTGAAAATCCCGCGCGGGCTCGGCCTTCAGGGAAAGGCTGCCGGCGGTGAGGGTCAGGAGCAGAAGTCCTGTCAGGAGTAAGCGGTGCATAGTGGTTCCAATCGATTTTGATATGGATGCAAAGATAGGAAAATCCTGCATATAGGGGTATCACGGTTTTCCGTGATTCGGCTGCCGGTGTCAGTCTGAGACCCTGAGACAATATCCTACGCTCCGGTGGCTGATGATGGAAACGGTCGGGTCGGCGGCCAGGCGCTTGCGCAGGCGGGTGATGTGGACGTTGAGGCTGCGGGTGGAAAAATAGTCGTCATCGCCCCAGAACTGCTTGAGGATGAGGGTGTTGGGGACGGTCTCTCCGGGACGGGACGCGAGCAGGGCGAGGAGTTCCGCCTCCCGGGCGGGCAGGACGGTGCTGCTGCCGTCACTCATGCTCAGGACGGCGGTGGAAGGATCGAAGGTGTACTGTCCCAGGACAATGGGGGTGGGGCTCTGCGCCGCTGCCGCCCTGGCCCTCTGCCGACCGAGCAGGGCATGGATGCGCACTATCAGCTCGCTCATGGCGAAGGGCTTGCGGATGTAGTCCTGGGCTCCGAGCTCGAAGCCGCGGACCACGTCCTCCGCTCCGGAGCGGGCCGAGAGGAAGAGCACAGGGACGTTCTCGCCGCATATTCCCTCCTGCCTCAGCCGCTTGACGAAGGTGAATCCGTCCATCGTGGGCATCATGATGTCGGTGACCACGACTTCCGGTCGGAAGTCCGCCGCTGCCCGCAGCCCGTCCGCCCCGTTGTAGGCGCAGCGCACCTCGAAGCCCTTCTCCGAGAGGGTGTCGGCGATGATGCCCGCCAGGGTCCGCTCGTCCTCGACGAGGAGCAGCCGTATTCTGTTATCCGCGTTTTCCATTGTCCTGAATGCCTTTGAGGGTGAGGGTGAATATCGAGCCGCCGCCCGGAGCGGAGCTGACGCTGATGATCCCGCCGTGCTTTTCCACTACGAGACGGGTGTAGTAGAGGCCGATGCCGAAGCCCCTGACATTCTGTACGTCGCCGGTGGGGATGCGGTAGTATTTCTCGAAGATGCGGCGGCGTTGGGAGGCGGGGATGCCGATGCCGTTGTCCTGCACCTCGATGCGGATGCTGCCGTCGGCGGCTGCACTCCGGAGGCGGACGGTGATTTCGGGGGAGGCGGTGGAATATTTGGCCGCATTGTCCAGGATGTTGGAGATGGCGGCGGAGAGGTGGAAGGCGTCGGCGGTGATGGTGGGGGCGGGGCCTTCGGGGTAGTCCTCGGTGATGCGGACGCGGCCTCCGGTGCTGACGGTCAGCTCGGTGCAGAGGCGGTGGAGCATTGTCCTAAGGTCGCAGGGGGCGGGGTTCAATGCCAGGTCATCCCGTTCCTGGAGGGAGATGTCAAGGATGCGGCCGACCATTGCGGAGAGTGCTCCGAGCTGGTCGCGGATGATCTCCAGGTAGCGGCGGCGGCGTTCGGGGTTCTCGTCGGCGGAGTAGTCGAGCAGGGCCTCGCTGGCGGCTGATGCTGTGGCTATCGGGGTCTTGAGCTCGTGGGTGATGTTGTGGGTCAGGTCGCGGCGCATCTCGCTGAGGGTCTTCTGGCGGAATACGGTGTGCAGCAGATAGATGTAGCTGAAACAGAGGATGACGGTGATGGCGAGGATGCCGGCGGTGAGGCCTGCCATTTCCCGCAGGAAGTCCCTGGTGGGGTCGGTCATCTGCACGGTGCAGACTATCCGTGGTGTGTAGTCATCTATGAGTATCGTGCGGGTAAATGTCTCCGGCCTGTCTATGGCCGTGCTGTCGGAGTACAGTATCCTGGATACGGAGTCCCTGTCGGGGGTGACGGTGAACGAACCGGTGATTTTCACGTCCGGGCCGAATCCGTCGAGAAAATGCATCAGGGAGTCCATCGATATGTTTATGCCCGTGGTATCTCTGGCTTCGGTTCCTACGGTGACCGAGCAGGGGTAGGATATGTCCTTGTAGCGCAGCATGGCGTAGAAAGTCAGCAGGAAGTTGGAGGTGCGGAAACCGGTCAGACTGTCGGTGTCCGGGATTGTAGTCATGATACGGCGGATGGCATCGGTGTAGGTTGTCCCGCTTTTGTAGACCTTGATGGAGGCAATGTTTTCCATCGGTATGCTCCCGAGCATGTCCTGAAAAAAGTCGGATCCGTAAGTGCTGTCGGTCTCAAGCAGGATGATGCTCTTTCCTTTTGTCGTGCGGGCCTCCCTCTCGGCGGATACGGCCTCATCCATGGCGGAGTTTATCCTGTCCTCGAATTCCTGCTGCCGGTCGCGGTACGAGTCTACGAGCCACACCATCGTAAGGGTGATGGCTGCGACGAGGGCCGCTCCGACGGCTGTCCCTATGAGGATGAATTTGCGTCTGCTCTGCATTGTCTTCATGGTCCGGTGGTTTGTGTACGTGGTACCGCACTGCAAATATACACAGGGTTTCCGGACATCCGCAGAAATTAACATTCGTTAACCTGCCCACCTTCCGAAGGTGCGCGGTTTTCCTGTGTTTTCGTCTCACCTTCCGAAGGCGCGTAGAAGCAGAGCCCCCACGAGAGCCTGCTGTAGCCTCGTTTCTCCCTCCTCCATGCCCGTCCCACCTTCCGAAGGTGTGCAATTTTGCCGCATTTTCGTCTCACCTTCCGAAGGTGCGCAGATGCCTTTCCGGAAAGTTAAGAGTTGTTAACATTTGTTAGGCATCTGTTGATATTCCGGATGCATCCGGTAAGGTAATTTTGCTGTCGGAAAATAATCAAAACCGTATGATGATATGAGAAAAATTTCACTAGCAATCTTTTATGCTGCGGCATGGTTCTTCGGAGGCCTGCTGCCGATGGCATTCTCGCCCACAGACGGCAGGTGCCAGTCGATACAGGTGATGTTCAGGCCGGTGGCTTACCGGATGGACAGTATCGGGATGGCCCGGATCGAATGCCGCTACGGATATTCTTGGCTGCGGGATACGACTGCGCGGATGTCTGCGGACGGCGGGCTGGTTTCCGGGGACAGTGCGGATGTGGAGCGGGGAATGATGCTGCTGCAGTGCGGCGGGCCTTCCGGGGTGTCGCGGTTCTACAGCTATGACCGGTTCTATCTGGATTCGCTGATGCTTGCCGCAGAAGGAGGCGGTGCCATGCCGGATGTGTGGTCGCTGCCGGCCGGTACGGCATTTACCGTGTACAAGAATTTTCCGGAGCCGGGGCGGATGACGTCGACCGATATCATTGGTACTGAGAGCTATCTGATGGAGGAGGCGGTGCCGGATTTCGGCTGGAGGGTGCTGGACGAATGGAAGGAGGTGCTGGGATACCGGGTGAGGCGGGCGGAGTGCTCGTTCAGGGGCCGGGACTATGTGGCATGGTTCGCTCCGGAACTGCCGTTGTCCGAGGGGCCTTGGAAGTTCTGCGGCCTGCCCGGGCTGATCCTGGAGGTGTACGATACCCGGCTGCAGTACCATTACGTGCTGCAGGGGCTGTCGGTGGCGGACAGCGGTATACGGGTGGAAATGCCTGACGCGCAGTATATCCGGACCGATGTGGGCAGCTATCTGCGTACCCTGAAACGTTATACCGGGAACCCGATGCTGTTCGACATCGATATGTCGGCTATCTCTTCCGTGAGGATTTCAAAGCCGGCGGACGGAGGCGACCCTTCTGTGCTGCATTTTGATTTTCAGGAAATACTTTAAAGAAAGTCTATGGCAATGAAAAATAAATTCATCACTCATTTGACCTCCGCATTCTCTGTCATCCTTTCCACAACGGCAGCAAATCGCGTGAAACGGTGCCGTTGTAGAAATGGTGGCGGCAGGGGAAAGTGCAATAGGACGTTGGAAATGGCGAATGCAGTTGCCGCCGTGGCCGGGATGCTGATATTGTTCCCGCCTGCCGCAGCCGGACAGAACACCGTGACCATTTTCTCGGAGGAGGCACAGGGCTATGAGCGCATTGGTACGGCCTTGATAGAGTGCACCTACCGCTATGCCTGGCTGCAGGACACGACCTCGGGGACGCGGATGACTCCGGAGGGGACCCTGCTCTCGGGAGACAGTACCGATATTGCCGATGACGTGATGCTGCTGCAGTGCGGCGGCCCGGACGGGATATCGCGGTTCTACAGCTACAGCCAGTATTACCGCGATTCGCTGATAACCTCGCTGGTGCAGTCCGGAACTACTGATTTTTCCTCGGTCGGGGACGTGAAGGGAGGGACGGATGTGCAGATATTCAAGAACTGGCCCAGGGCCGGGCGGATGACGATGATAGACAAGATGCTGGACTGGTTCGAGGTGGTGGAGGCCGTGCCGGATTTCGGCTGGGTCGTGACTGACGAGTGGAAGGAGCTGCTCGGATACCGGGTGAGGCGGGCGGAATGCTCGTTCCGGGGCAGGGACTACGTGGCCTGGTTCGCGCCGGAGCTGCCGCTCTCCGAAGGGCCCTGGAAGTTCTGCGGCCTGCCCGGACTGGTGATGCACGTGTACGACACTGATTGTCAGTATGTGTATCTGCTCACGGGCATCCGTCAGGTGTCCGGTCTGCCGGTGATGATGCCGGACGAGCAGTATGTCCGCACCGATCTGCGCAAGTACTACCGTACCCTGCGCCGCTACATCGAGGACCCCATCGGCTTCGTTACCGCCGGCATGGACGTGACGAGCATCCGGCTCACCACTTCGGAGGGCAAGGAGGTGGACCCCAACGACCCGAAGCTGGTCAATGCGCTGAGGTACGAGTTTCAGGAAATATTTGAATAGGTAAAAGGTCGAGTTGCGGGACGTAATGAACGATATGATGCATTTATCTGACAATATTTCTGGATCCTCCGTTTGCAGATTTTGCTCACCTTCGGAAGGTGTGCGGAAAACGCAGGAAAATGCCCGCCTTCGGAAGGTGGGAAAGGTACGGCGGACGGGGAAATGCGGCGAGAGGCATTTCTCGTGGCGGTGCTGTATTTGCCCACCTTCGGAAGGTGTGCGGAAAACGCAGGAAAATGCTCGCCTTCGGAAGGTGGGAAAGGTACGGCGGACGGGGAAATGCAGCGACAGGTATCTCTCGTGGCGGTGCTGCATTTGCCCACCTTCGGAAGGTGGGCAGAAAACGCGGAAAAACGCTCACCTTCGGAAGGTGGGAAAGGTACGGTGGACGGAAAAATGCAGTGACAGGCAGCTCTCGGAGCGGTGCTGCATCTGCTCACCTTCGGAAGGTGTGCGGAAAACGCGGGAAACTGCTCACGTTCGGAAGGTGGAACAGAAGGTGGGAAGGAAAAGGTGGAAGCAGGGACGGGGACTTGCAGTTATAGTCGGTGCACTTTTGCTTTGTATCGGGTATTTTCAAGCAGGGGCTGTGTCTGTTCAGGCTTTGGAAAAATATGGTATGCGGCAGTCAGAGGTGATAAGCGGTGTGGTGGTGGAAGCCGGGAAAGGAACGCCGGTGGCTGGAGCGGTGGTGCTGTATGTGCCGGCAGGGCAGGATGGTACGGAGTACGCGCTGTCGGACGTGCAGGGGCGCTTCGAGCTGCAGGTAAGCGGGATGCCGGCTGCCGGGGATTCGGTAAGGGTGTCGATGCTGGGCTACGCTACGGTGACATTGGCCTTGGTATCTGACGGGAATAGTGTCACGGACTGGCGGAACATCAAAGTCGAGTTGCAGACGCAGGCATTGGTACTCAACGAGGTATTCGTGCGGGCCCCGAAGGTCAATCTGTTCGGCGATACGGTGGAGTTCAACGTGCAGAGTTTCGTCGAGCAGCAGGACAAGAGCATCTCGGACGTGCTCAAGCGGATGCCCGGGGTGGAGGTGCGCGAGGGTGGGGACATCTACTACAACGGGGAGTCCATCGGCAATCTCTACGTGGAGGGTATGGATCTGCTCGGCGGCCGCTATTCGCTGCTGACCAAGAATCTCTCGGCCCAGGACGTGAAGAAGGTCGAAATCATCGAGAAGCATCAGCCGGTCAAGGCCCTCAAGGGCATAACCTCGGGGGAGAAGCCGGCCATCAACCTCGTGCTGCAGGACCAGGCCAGGGGCAAATGGGTGGGCTCGGCGGCCCTCGCGGGCGGTGTCACCTCTGACCCGCAGGCTCTCTGGGACGGAAACCTCTTCCTGATGCGGGTGGGCCGCAAGTGGAACAGTGTGAACAATATCAAGACGAACAATGCCGGAGAGGACCTGTCTGGGGATCTGCGCGGCATGAGCCTCTACGACCGCTCCGGCAGCGGGGGAGGGGACGGCTTCATCTCCGTTGGCACCAGCGAGGCTCCTTTAGGGGCGGCCCGCGTGCGTTTCAACACCTCGGCACTGGCCAATACCTCCAATACCTGGAAGCTCCGCAATGACTGGAAGTTCAATGCCTCCGCCTCATACGTATTTGACCGTCTGGAGTCCTCCAATTCCTCGGAGACCACCTATTATTTCGAGGACGGCGAGCGCACCGTCACCGAGGGTGAGGAGGCCATGACCCGGCAGCACAACGTCCAAGCCCGGGTGGAGGCGGAGGCCAACCGCGACGAATATTTCTTCCGCAACGTGCTCCGGGCCGAAGGGTCGTTCCAGGATGCCATCCAGACCATGACGGGCCAGTACCCCAACACCCAGAAGGCCCGCCTGCCGTACATCTTCGTCAGCGACGATATCCGCTACATCCACCGGAAGGGCGGCCGCTCCCTGACCCTGATGTCGCAGAATGATTTCACGCAGTACGACCAGCGGCTGACGGTGCTCCGCGACGGTGACGGAAGCGGCTCGGCAGCAGGACTCTCAGGGCCTCAGGACAATACCGCAGGCGGTCAGGCCCCTCATCGGACGGAGGGAGGCGCGGGCAGCACTCAGCGGCAGCTCGTGGGTATATCGGATTTCAATACGAATACGTATGTCTCGACGGATTTCCGTGTGGCCCGCAGTCTGACCCTCGGCCTTACGGGCGGTTTCGCCGCTTCGGTACGCAGACTTGACAGCCGGCTGGAAGGGATGGGCGGTACCGGTGCCTCAGGCTCATTCAGCAACGATCTGACTGCGGCGTACATCCGCCCTTACGTCACCCCATCTCTGAAGTATGACTCCAAGAGCTGGGAGGTCCGCCTTTCCGCCCCTGTCAGCTGGGCTAAGTACTGGGGACTGGACACCGACCGTTTTATCTACCGAGCCTCCGGTTCCGTCAAGTACATGCCCGGCCCGCGCCTGAGCCTGACCGTCTCCGGCAGCGCGTCCAACTCCGCCCTGGACATTCACGATTTCTACAGCGGCTACATCCTGCGCAACTACCGCTACCTTACCGTCGGTTCCATGAACACCGCTCAGGACGAGTCCTACAGCGTCTCCGGCCGCATCAACTTTAAGGACCCTGTGAACATGTTCTACATCGACGGTACCGTAGGCCGCTCCTGGAACATCCTCCAGACCTCCTCCACCCAGGACTTCCTCGGCGACTACATCGTCACCGGCACGGAGTATGCCCCCAGCCGCGGCGAGAGCTGGTACGCCTCCCTGAGCAGCAGTATCGGCATATACGGCATCAACGGCAAGGTCGGTGTGACATTGTCCTACATGGATTTCTCCACTACCTCCATCCTGCAGGACGGGGTCCGCACCCCCTATCTCTCGCAGACCATTTCCCTGCGCCCGACCTTCAACGGCCGCCTGACCCGCTGGATGAGCCTTTCCTACGAACTCGGCTATTCGCATTACATCCTCTCCCTGCCCGGCACCGGTACTTCCGAGTCCAAGGACAATTTCAGCCACACCCTGTCCCTGAATCTCTCCCCGCACCGCAGCCTGGACCTCAAGCTTTCCGCCGAGCACTACTACACCATGCTCACCACCGACCAGGCCAAGAACACCGTCCTGCTCGACGCTTCCGTAGCCTGGCGCCTCAAGGGCGGGGTGGAACTCAGCCTTACCGCCCGCAACCTCCTCAACCAGCGCACCTACGCCTACTCCATTTTCAATGCTTTGCAGCAGTTCTCATGCGAGTACCGTATCCGTCCGCTGAACATTCTCGCCGGGGTTTACTTTACGTTCTGATGGGATATCCATTCTCCGACGGTGCCGGTCTCCGAGGAGAAGCTGACACCGATGCACCAGACTGTGCGGCTGTCGGCCGCGTAAGGGCGGGCATAGCCTTTCGCCTCGATCTGGGCGAGGGCCTCGTCTGCTGTGCCGTCCAGCTTGAACTCGAAGACGTAGACGTACTTCGGGGTCTCTACGGTGCAGTCTACGCGACCCTGGCTCTGAGGCCGCTCCACGCATGTGAGGTAAACGCTGACCATTCTCAGAATCAGATAGAACGTGTACTGGAAATATCGTTCCCTCTCCCGCTCGTCCTCCCTGCGGCGAACTGTATAAGGTATGTCCGCCAGGAAAGATGTGAACAGGTCGCGGATACGGTCCGTCTCTCCGTCCTCGAATGCGTCCAGAAGATCCTGTATCCAACTGCTGACATCGTTGCTCCTGTTTTTGAAATAATCTGAGGCGATAAGACTCACGAAACCTTTCTTCACCTCATTGTTCGGAATGTCCAGCAGGAAAGTATTGCGGTTCTGCCTGTAATCCTTGATGGTCAGGTAGCCGCTCTGATATATCATCGGCAGGGGCTTCTCGACATCGGCCTTGTAATCGACGAACTGGGAGGGGTCGTAGTACTTGCCGGTAAGCTCGTCCAGGTTCTCGTCCGAGTGAGACAGCAGGCGGATCAGATAGGTAGGCGTGCCGCTGGCGAACCAGTAGTCGCGGACTGCCTTCTGGGCGAAGGCATTCAGGAGGCTGAACGGATTGTAGACATCGGTCATCCGTTCGGAAAAATGATAGCCGTCGTAGTGACGCTTCAGCCTTGAAAGCATCTCCTCGCGGCTCTCTCCGAAAGAAGCGGCCATCGCATCTATCGGTTCTGCGAAATACCTCTCTAACTCCTCCTGGGTGATGCCGCACAGGGTCTCGTAATCCGAAGACATGCTGATGTCCTGGGGCTGGTTGAACCCGCTGAACACGCTTACCTGGGCGAACTTGGTCACACCAGTAAGCAGTACGAACTGAAGGTCCGCGTCCGCAGCCTTGAACACCGAGTAGAACCCCTTGAGCACATCTCTGTTCCACTCCTCCAGCAGGCGCTGCTTCTTGTCCACGGTTATAGTATATCCGGTATCCAGCACATCCAGCATCGGCTTGTCGTACTCGTCGATTAGAACCACGCACCTTCGGCCTGTCCGCTCGTGAGCCTTTTTCAGTACGTATGCGAACCGTCTGCCGGCATCGGTGAACTCTTCACTGCGGCCGTACTGAGACTCCCACTGTGAGACACTTCCCTCTATTACCGCATCCAGGGTTCCCGGCGCAGTGAAATTGCTGCCGTTGAAGTCGATATGGAACACAGGGTACTCCAGCCACTCCTTCTCCAGCGAGCTGATGGCCAGTCCCTCGAACAGTTCCTTATGCCCCAAAAAATAGTTCTTCAGGGTGGATACCAGCAGGCTCTTGCCGAACCTGCGCGGGCGGCTCAGAAAATAGATTTTTCCTTCATGCGTAAGCCTGTATACAAGGTCTGTCTTGTCCACATAGGCATAACCGTCCTCGCGGATCTGTTCGAAGCTCTGAACTCCTATCGGGTATTTCATCATAGCGCGGTCCTCCATTATTCATTTCAGAAACAAAAATACGCAGAAGTCGAGAGCAATGCAAATTGAGCTTGTTCAAATTTCATTGCCGGTCACGATGTAGACCGTCGTCTCCTCGTTGAAGGACTTCGGCCAGCGGAAGCAGCTGCGCTCGTAACGCTTGAACCTGCGGTAGGTCGTCCTGCTCTCGTGCTCGTAAACATAGTCGTAGAAAGGCTCGGTTTTCTCCGGTGACGGAGCTGTCCTGTCCGTGCTCATTCCAGTTGTGCTTGCCGTCAGGGCTGTCGGTGATGGGGATGCGTGAAAAACATGCTGTCCGGGATATATAAATAATTTTTTTAGTTATATTTGTAGCGGCAATATGTAACAACCAATAAAAATTTACTGTTATGGGACGTTTTGAATCATTAAGAACATTTGGAATGGCGGCGGTGTCGCTGGTGACGGCGGCTGTAGCCTCGATGCCGCTTCCGGCGGCTGCTCAGGGTACTTCAGGAGATAAGGAAGAGCCGGAGTTCATCTGGCCGGTGGCCGGACAGGAAGCCGGGGACAGCATCCTGTTCAAGCCGCAGCAATATCTGGACGGCAGGCTCAATTTTGCGGACCTGTATATCGCGGCTCCTTACGGGACTCCGGTGCTGGCTCCGGCAGACGGGGTGTTTTACCGTCCCTGTGTCAGTGTCAGGTGGCAGGAGCAAGGCATGAAGTCTTTCGGGACAGACGAGGACAAGACATGGAACGAGCAGATAGCCAGTGTGGTCGAGGGCGGAAACTATGACGTGCCGGACAATTATGTGTCGATGACCGTTGGTATAAAGCTGGCGGACGGCAGGAAAGTGTGGATAAGCGGACTCAATGGAGACATGGTCATAAGGGACGGAGAGAAGGTCAGCAAGGGGGATACGCTGGGCTATGTGGCTTATTGGGAACCGGCCATCGGCAGACCGCACATCGAGGTGTCTGTGAGCAACAAGGATACGACTCCGGGAGACTCGATGACACCTTTCGGTCTGGAGACTACTTTCGTGCCTGCCGGAGCCGTCGTTATTCCGGACAGTCTGACGGTGGAGCAGGCCAGGGAGGATTTCAGGGCTCTTATGGATGTGCTGGAGGCTGAGTATCCGCCGCTTTACGATGTGATATCCCCGCAGGAGCTGGCCGAATACGACTCGCTTACCGTCTATCGGGATCTGGCCTCGCCGGTGTCGTATAAGGATTTCTATCTGCTGGTCCAGCGCACAACTTCGGTGATACACGACAGCCATCTGCTTGTGATGACACCTTACGATTTCAGCTCGGATAATCTAATGGTGCCTAATCTGTTGCCCGGAAAGATAGGTGACAGCCTGATAGTCACCAGAGTGCAGGTCGGCAAGGGGCTGGAGAAATATGTGGGCCGCAGGATTGTGTCCATTGACGGCCGTCCGGCTCAGGATATTATCGATTATGTGCGCAGATATATGGTGGGAAGATATGACGGTCTCAATGAGAGTTATCCCGACCTGCGGATGAGCGAGGTGTGGAATTATTTCTACGGTTATGAGGCATACTACGAGGGCAAGCGGGAGAGCGTGCTGGAGTTCTCTGACGGAGAGGTCTACCGGGACGAATGGGTGCCCCCGCGCAGGGCGGCCAGTGTGTATCCCATGCCCAATATCGACATGGCAAGGTACGGCCATCTGTTCCGCTACAGGGATCTGCCTTACAGTTTCGAGATGCTCAATGATTCGACTCTCTATTTCGGCCTGTCATCGTTCCAGCTTACCAAAGTCCAGAGAGATGCCTTGCGGGATTCCATAGCGGGGTATGTGGACGTGCCGTACATGATTATGGATCTCAGGGACAATCCGGGAGGTGATGCTTATTTTCTCTCGGAGATGCTTACGTGGTTCATCAACAGACCCACTGTGCCCCTCGGAGGATATTCGCATGTCAAGACAAGGGGACCGCTGATGCATTCGTGGAATTATGCTCCGGACCAGATTGTTTTCCCGGAGTACGTGGAGGTGGAGGGAAAGCCGGGATATTATCTCATACCTGATGATGCCGGTGTCCTGTATCCTGACTCGACGCTCAATTACCGGGGCCGTCTCTATATCCTGACCGACGAGACATCCTGCTCGGCCGCCACGATATTCCCTTCCGTGCTGGTGCGCAACCGCAGGGCCGTGACCGTCGGGCGCGAGACCATGAGCGGCTACCATTATCTGACCGCCATGAAGTACAACGAGGTGCGTCTGCCCAACTCGAAGATAATCCTGCACGTTCCGCTGGTCATGGAGGTCTTCGACGAGGCTGTGACTCCGAGGACTCCGGCCGGGCGCGGGCTTATGCCTGATTATCCGGTGCCGGCTACATACGAGGAATATTTCACTGCCACGGAGGATTTTATCCTGAACCGTGCTCTGGAGCTGATCGCGCAGGGACAGTACCTCGGGCAGGACTGGTTTGCGGAGCTGGATGCCGGGTCCGACACTCGCGGAGGCATGAGGATTCTCTATGCCGCTGCGGCTGTCATCCTGCTTGCCGGTGCGGTGCTCGCTCTGTTCCGCAGGCGCAGATGAGCAATATTCCCGGGAATTTCCTATCTTTGTCCCAAACAAGTCAAACAATCTAAATCGGGATATTATGAGAAGCGAGATAACAAAGAGAGAAGAGGAAGTAATGGATCTTCTGTGGGAGTACGGCCCTCTGACCGTGGCCGAGATGCTGCAGCACTACGATGAGCCCAGGCCGCATTTCAATACCGTCTCGACAATGGTCCGTTCACTTGAGAAGAAAGGTTTCACGACCCACAGGGCGGAAGGACTGTCTTACCGGTATGTTCCGACGATGGACCGGGAAAAGTACGGTCAGAGATATCTGGGCGGAGTTATCAGGGATTATCTGGACAATTCCTACAAGAAAGCCGTATCCCAGTTCGTGGAGGACGAGCGCATCAGCCTGGAGGAGCTCAAGGATCTGGTCAGAATGATTGAAAAGGACCGCAGGCGTAAATGAATGCCCTGCTGACATATCTGGCTGGCTCCGCCTTGATGCTGGTCCTGTTGTGGACCGGCTTCAGGCTGCTGTTCTATGCTCAGAAGACTCTCAGAGTCAACAGGGTTCTTCTGACGGTGATCCTGGCGTTCTCAGTGACCGCTCCGCTGCTTCTGTCTTCGGTGCGCCTTCCGGTGCCTGAGCGGCTTCCCGACCTGGCCGGCCTGATGTCGGTCCGGGATGCGGTTTCCGAGGCATCCGTGCCGGCCGGACAAGGCGGGCAGGAAGGAGTCCGGCTGGAGTCCGTGCTGACCTGGGTGTATGCCGCCGGAGCTGTGGCGGTGCTGTTAGTCAGGGTGCTGCTGCCTCTGCTGTCGGTCGCGCTGCTGCTGCGCAGGGGCAGGGTGTCTGTGTACGTCGCCGGCGGACGCAGGATAAGGGTGGCCAGAGTGCCGGGTGCCGCGCCAATGAGCTGGATGGGTATTGTCATACTGCCTTCCGGCAAGGAGTTCGGGGATGACAGCTGCGTGCTGCGGCATGAGCTTGCGCATGTCATGCTGGGACATTCCCCGGTGATTCTCTTCTCCAACTTGCTTCTGTGTCTGCAGTGGTTCAATCCGGCGGCATGGATGCTGCTCCGGGATCTGGAGCAGAACTGCGAGTTCGAGGCTGATGACGCGGTGCTCCGTTCCGGTGCGGACAGGTGCGGCTATCAGATGGAGCTTGTGGGCAGGGCTTCGGACGGCAGGTCGCTTCCGCTGGCCAGTATGTTCCGCCACAGCGGTCTGTTCCGCAGGATATGGATGATACAGAAAGAAATGCCGGCTTCGCGGGTGTATCTGCGCCTGATGTATGTGCTGCCGGTGACGGCAGCTGCAGTGCTGCTTTTCTCCACCCCTTCCGGAGAGATACGGACACATGGTGCGGTGCGGGAGACGGGACCTCATGCTGTAATAGGGAGGGAGCAGCCGTCTCTGTCTATGGAGCGGGATGTCACGAGCCCTTTCGAGCGGTGGCTTATGGACAGCATAGAGTATTCGGACAGCGGACAGACCGCGTCGGAAGTCAGTCTTAAGTGTACGTTCCGGACGGGTCCGGACGGACAGGTGCGGAATGCCATGATCATGCTGAGAGGTGCGGAGAATGAAGGTTCTGCGCGCTCGATGCTCATGGATGCCGTAGTGAATATGCCGCCGGTATGGTCTCCAGGCAGGATAGGAGAAGAGCCGGTGAGCTTGAGTCAGGAATTGCCGTTAATGTTGCAGATGAGTACAAGAAGCTGATGGAAGCACTTTTAGGTAAAAATATAGATGAACTCAAGGCCGTATGTGCAGGATACGGCCTTAAGTCTTTTGTGGCCGTACAGATGGCTGACTGGCTTTACAGCAAGAGAGTCAGGACGATAGATGAGATGACCAATGTCTCCAAGGCGGCCAGGGCGGCTCTTTCTCAGGACTATGAGGTGGGGCGGACAGGTTATTGCGACCTGATATCCTCGGCTGACGGGACCAGGAAATATCTCTTTCCGTTCGGGCCGGGCGTGGAGGCTGTGATGATTCCGGACGGTGACAGGCACACGGTATGCGTCTCTTCGCAGATGGGCTGCCGGATGGGCTGCCGCTTCTGCATGACCGGCCGGCAGGGCTGGCACGGCAACCTGACTCCGGCGGAGATACTCTCGCAGTTCATGGAGATAGACGAGACAGCTTCGCTGACCAACGCTGTCTTCATGGGCATGGGCGAGCCGCTGGACAACTGGGACAATGTCCGCCGGGCGATAGAGGTGCTGACCGCTCCGTGGGGCTTCGGCTGGAGTCCCAAGCGCATCACCCTTTCGACCATAGGCGTGACATCTGATCCGCGCACGGGGGAATCGCCTCTGCGGCGTTTCATGGACGAGTGTTCCTGCCATCTGGCCGTGAGTCTGCACAATCCTTTCCCTGAGGAGAGGGCGGAACTGATGCCGATGGAGAAACCTTTCCCTCTGGCGAAGACTCTGTCGCTGATACGGGAGTACGATTTCACCGGGCAGAGGCGCGTCAGCTTCGAGTATATCATGTTCGCCGGAGTCAATGACGACAAGCGTCATGCCGATGCTCTGGCCGGGATGCTGCGCGGTCTGGAATGTAGGGTCAACCTCATCCGCTTTCACCGGATACCGGATTCGCCTCTGGCTCCGTCCCCGATGCCGGTCATAGAGCAGTTCAAGACCCGGCTCAACAATGCCGGTGTACTTACGACTCTAAGGGCCTCCCGTGGTGAAGACATTCTGGCCGCCTGCGGTATGCTCAGCGGCAAAGGCCGGGGACAATAATGTGAGCTGACCTATGAAAGAGAGACTGATCATAATCCTCCTTTTATTCGCGGCGTGGTCCTGCACGGGGCTGAATGCTGCGGTACCGTCCGACAGCCTGCGCCGTGAAAGACCCAGGGTGGGGGTGGTGCTCAGCGGCGGAGGTGCCAAGGGCTCGGCCCATATCGGTGCTCTGAAAGTGCTGGAGGAGGTCGGCATCCCGGTGGATTTCGTGGCCGGTACCAGTATGGGCTCGGTTATAGGCGGCATGTACTGTCTGGGATATACTCCTGAGGAACTGGATTCGCTTATCCGCTCGATAGACTGGTCCGTCTATATGAGCAACAGCGTCACAAGGGACCGGCTTTCGTTCCAGGACAAGGAACGCAGGGGCAAATATCTTCTTACCGTGCCTTTTGCTACTGCGGCTTCGCTGGAGAGTACCATGGAGACCGGAAGGACCAGAAGAGACGAGATGGCCTCCCGTCCGCATTCATCGTCAGATGTGTTCGTGAACTCTCTGCCGTCAGGATTCATTAACGGCAACAATATAGAGAATCTTATAAACTCGCTCTGTTTCGGGTATCAGGACTCGATAGATTTCAACCGTATGCCCATACCTTACGCCTGTGTGGCCACCGATATGGTGAGCGGTGAGGAGGTAGTCTTCCGCAGCGGCTTTCTGCCCATGGCCATCCGCGCAAGTATGGCTATTCCGGGAGTATTCTCTCCTGTCCGGACCGGAAATATGGTGCTGGTGGACGGCGGTATGCTCAATAATTTCCCGGTGGATGTGTGCAAGGCTATGGGCGCGGATATCATCATCGGTGTCCGGGTTTCCAGCAAGGTCAGCGGGGATCCGGACGGACTCAATTCCCTGCCTCAGCTGATAGACCAGCTGATGGGTGTGGTCACCAAGTCCAAGGCTGACGACAACATAGCGCAGTGCGACATCTTCATCGAGCCGGATGTGACCGGTTACGGTCCCATGAGCTTTGATACATACAGCATCGATACTCTGATACAGCGTGGATACGATGCTGCGGACCGTCAGAGACCGGCCCTTGAGAAGCTGCGCGGAAGGCTGGAGGAATACGGTCCGGTCGAACAGGTATACCGCTCGCCAAAAGTGGTCAATGTCAACCGTGATACATTGACGATCAGTTCCGTGGATATATCCGGAGTGGGAGAGAAGGACCGGGAATGGCTCATCAGGAAATCCAGGATACTCAGCAGCCGCAGGATGACTGGTGAGCAGATAGAGAAAGCTGTCTCGTTTTTCTATGGGACCAATGCATTTTCCAAGATCAGTTATACCCTGCATCCCGATGCCGGTGATACGACTTACAGCCTGAGGATAAATCTGGTGAAGGACGTGCCGCATAATTTCGGTTTCGGGTTCCGTTTTGACTCACAGGAAGCGGCGGCCATACTGCTGGGTCTTAGCCTCAATGAGCGCAGACTTACCGGAGTGAAGTTCAATCTGTCCACCAGGCTGAGCTACAATCCCTGGGTTTCGGCCGCAGTCTCTTTCGTGCCGAGAGCTTTCCCGAGATTCAGCATCTCCTATGCTTTCCGCAAAAGCGAGACCAATATCCTGTACCGCGGAAGCACATTTGCCAACACCTTGCTCCTGAATCAGACAGTCAAGGCGTATTTCTCGGAGTACCATTCCCGTTTTTTCAGTACGGAACTGGGACTTAACTTCGAGAACTACGGCTACAGGCATTTTTTCACCGGTCGCGACATATCCTATGCCCCGGACGGGAACATGCTCCGGAGCGGATACATGGGGCTTTACGGTGTCCTGAGATTTGACAGCAAGGACCGCTCCGTCTTTGCGACTGAGGGCGTGGATTTCACTCTCTCCGGCGGCTGGAAATTTTACGATTTCTTCAAGGACGTAGAATTCAGCAGTTTCGGCGAGGCGCAGCTCAACTTCATGTCCTATCTGCCGCTGGCAGCTGGTAGGCTTGTCCTTTCGCCTCAGGTCTATGCCAGGTTCGTGATGGGAGACAGCTATCTGCTGGCATACGACAATCTTGTCGGAGGAGTCATGCCGGGCCGCTACGTCAGTCATCAGCTTCCCTTTGTCGGGGCCAACAGGCCGGAGATGATGTACAATTCGGTAGCGGTGCTCAGGCTGGATATGCGCTGGAATGTGCACCGCAGGCATTATGTCACTCTGATGGGCAACTATGCCCGCGAGGCCAACGGTATCCGTAACTTCTTTGTGCCGAAGACTGCGTATGAGAACGGTTCCATGACCGCCTACGACTGGTGGGGTGTCGGTCTGAGGTATTCGTATGATCTTCCTATAGGACCTCTGGATGTGGATATCAGCTGGTCCAATATAACCGAATCGCTGGGTGTGTATGTCAACATCGGATACTATTTCTAACCTCGATGCGGTATTCAGCCGTATGGCCTGGCTGTGCTCCCGGAGGGAATACTGCTCCAGTGCCGTGCTTCAGAAAATCAGGCAGAAAGGTCTGGACGGGAAGGACGCGGCCGCTGTGCTGGAGCGTCTGGTCAGGGAACGGTATGTGGACGATGCCCGCTATGCACGTGCGTTTGTCCGGGACAAGGCCCTGCTTGCCGGCTGGGGCCCGCGCAAGATATCGTTCGCCTTGTCCGCCAAAGGCATATCCAAGGAGGTTGTGGAAGAGGCGTTGGGGGAGGTCCGCCCGGAGGACAGCGGGGCCCGTATGCGCCAGGTACTTGCCGCGAAATGGAAGTCGGTCTCGGGGAAGACATTATACGATCGCCGCACCAAGCTGCTCCGCTTTGCCCTCTCACGTGGCTATCAGTACGATGATGTGATGCGTTTTCTGGATACCCTTTCAGAGTGAGATGTCTTTGCGGAGAATCATTAAAGAAATTGTATATTTGCCCTCTGAAATATTAACGAAATAACCACGGAAGATGATTACCACGGAACAGGTGAGAGACTTGCGTCAGCGTATCGATACGCTGGGGAGGTGTCTTTGACATCGCTTCTAAGAAGGAGCAGGTAGCTGCGATGCAGCAGCACAGTGCCGGAGCCGGATTCTGGGACGACCCGAAGGAGGCCGAGGCATATCTTAAGAAAATGTCGGGCGTGAAGTTCTGGACCGACGCCTACGACGAACTCAGGAAAATGGACGAGGATCTGGAGGTCCTGCTGGAGTTCGCCAAAGAAGACGAGGCGGCTCAGAAAGATGCGGATGCTCAGTTCGAGGCCCTTGTCGGCAAGGTCGAGGACCTGGAGCTGCGCAATATGCTCGGAGAGGAAGGAGACAGTCTCGGGGCTATCCTGAAGATCAATTCGGGAGCCGGCGGCACCGAGAGCAACGACTGGTCGGCCATGCTCATGCGCATGTACGTCCGCTGGGGTGAGCGCAACGGCTACAAAGTGGCGGTCAGCGACCTCATCGAGGGGGACGAGGCCGGTATCAAGTCAGTGACCATAGAGTTCGAGGGGGACTATGCTTTCGGCTACCTCAAGGGCGAGAGCGGAGTGCACCGGCTGGTGCGCATCTCCCCGTTCAATGCCCAGGGCAAGCGGCAGACTACATTCTCCTCAGTCTTCGTCTACCCGCTCGTGGACGATACCATCGAGATAGAAATCAACCCGGCCGATCTGGAGTGGGACACCTACCGCTCGTCCGGAGCAGGCGGACAGAATGTCAACAAGGTCGAGACCGGTGTCCGCGTGCGCCACATCCCCACCGGCATAGTGGTTGAAAACACCGAGACCCGCTCCCAGCTCGACAACCGTCAGAGAGCCTTGCGTATATTGAAATCCCATCTTTACGACCTGGAGCTCAAGAAGCGTCAGGAGAAGCAGGCAGAGCTGGAGGGCAAGAAAAAGAAGATAGAGTGGGGCTCGCAGATCCGCAGCTACGTCCTGCACCCCTACAAGATGGTCAAGGACCTGCGCACCGGTTACGAGACCTCCGATACGCAGGCTGTGCTTGACGGTGACCTCAACGCCTTCATGAAGTCCTATTTGATGGAGTCAAGTCAAGTTTGACTAGAGCTCCCAGGCGAGGGCCGAGGCTCCCAGGATGGCTGCGTCCGAATCCTTGAGGGTGGAGTAGAGCAGACGGACTTTCCCTTTCCACATCTGCAGCAGATTCTCGTTCATGCTCTTGAGTATGGGCTCCGTAAGGAATTCTTTGGATCTGGCCAGACCTCCGAAGAGGATGATCGCCTCGGGTGCGCTGAACGCCACGAAGTCAGCGAATGCCTCTCCCATAATCTTTCCGGTGAACCCGAATATCTCGAGAGCCAGTCTGTCCCCCTGTCTGGCAGCGTCGTAGATATCCTTGGAGGTGATTTTCTCCGGGTCAAGACTGCGCAGAAGACTGGGCTCGTCTCTTTCGGCCAGGAATTCCCTTGCAGTGCGGGCCACTCCCACAGCGGATGTGTAGGTCTCCAGACAGCCTTTGTGACCGCAGTTGCACTGTCTGCCGTCCCTTACGATGACAGTGTGTCCCAGTTCTCCGGCGAATCCGTCGTGACCATAGACGACCTTGCCGTCTATTACGATGCCGCTGCCTACCCCCGTGCCGAGGGTAATCATTATGAAGTCCTTCATCCCCTTTGCGACACCGTATGTCATCTCGCCGACGGCGGCGGCATTGGCATCGTTGGTGACAGCTACCGGAATACCTGTCTTGTCCCTCAGCATGTTTGCCAGGAAGATGACCATCGGCTTGCCGTTCCCGTCGTATGCCCATTTCAGATTGGGGGCGAATTCTATCGTGCCTTTGTAGTAGTTGCCGTTCGGAGCACCGATACCGATGCCCTTTATTGTACCGTCGTTCTCAGACTGTCCGATAAGGTCCTTGATGGCTGTGGCCAGCTCGTCCACATACGAGTCAAGCTCAGTCTGGAGTGAGGAGATTACACTCTGGTATAATATGTTGCCGCGGGCATCCACGACCCCGAGCTTGGTGGTCTGTCCTCCGACATCGATGCCCATCACTAAAGTCTGCTTTGCCATGGTTATTCTGTCTTAATATCGGTATTCACGTTTCTGGAGCCGAGCAGCGCATAATAAAGCATGTATGCGAAGCCGGCGATGAGCAGCCAGTAGCTGTTGAGGAATCCTACGCTGTCGGCAATGGCTCCTTGGATGGCCGGGATAATACCGCCGCCGCACACCATCATCATGAAGATGCCGGATGCTGCCGAGGTGTATTTACCCAGACCCTCTACTGCCAGATTGAATATCACTCCCCACATCACTGATGTGCAGAGACCGCAGAGCACCAGGAACAGGCAGTTGACGGGTACTTCAGCGAATCCAAAACTGAGATTGGAGTTCATTACGGGCATCTTGACGATATTGCTGTCCGGCATAAAGATTGCCAGGAGCATTAGGATGATGCCGCAGCTTGCTACAGTGGTAAGCATAGCCTTGCTGGATACTCTTCCACCGAAAAGTCCGCCTATCAGACGGCCTACAAGCATCAGCAGCCAGTATGTTCCGACTACGCTGCCAGCGACAGTGGTGTCGATGCCCTTGCCCATAATGGGGTCGGTCATGAACAGATTCATGATGTTGGGGATGCCGACCTCGACTCCCACATAGATGAATATGCAGATGATTCCGAGCTTGAAGTGTCTGAACGACCATGCGCTGTATTTGTCCTTGACAGCGTCTTTCTCTTTGCGGACTACGAACGGCTCCGGGATCCTGGACAACAGCAGCACGATGAAAGCCAGCGCGAATATGCCCATTGCCAGGAACAGTACGGGGTCCGCGTTTGATATTCTGGCACCGGCGATATCACCGATCAGATAACCGCCGAGTACTGGGGCCAGAGTGGCTGCCGTGGAGTTGAACACGCCTCCGAACTGTATCAGTTGGTTGCCTCTGTTTCCGCCGCCTCCGAGGGTATTGAGCATCGGATTGACCACAGTGTTGAGCATACACATCGAGAAACCGGATATGAATGCACCTGTAAGATATACGGGAAAGCTGTCAACTGTTCCGGAGAGGAAAGTGACGCTCACACCGATGAATCCTACAGCCACTGCCGTAAGGGCTGTTTTCTTATAGCCGATACGCTGCAGCAGGATTCCGGCGGGAATACCCATACATAGGTAGGCCAGGAAGTTCATGAGGTTGCCCAGCTGGGACTGGAAGTTGGACAGCTCGAATTGGGATTTGACGATTACTCCGAGGGGGTTCTGCAGACCCGTGACGAAAGCGATCATGAAGAACAGTGCGAACATCATCGCTATCGGGAGCGCATAGTTTTTCTTTTCAGTCATATTATGTACAGTTAGATGTAGATGTTATCAGGCACAAAAGTACCAATAATTACTTTAGTATGGCCTGGAAGTTGAAAAATTTCAGCTGGAACCGATGCCTGTATGGAGGATTGACGGAAAGAGCCGGACATGTCCGGCTCTCAGTCTGTTCAGGGAAAAGCATCGCTTTTTAGTAGTTTTCCTTCTTGGGCTCGAAATAGGCCTGGGGATGCTGACATGCGGGGCATTTCTCAGGAGCTTTCCTGCCCTTGTGGACGTAGCCGCAGTTGCGGCACTGCCAGTAGATCTCTCCGTCGCGCTCGAATACGGTGCCGGTCTCGATTCTTTCCAGGAGCTTGCGGTAGCGGGCCTCGTGCTCGGCCTCCACGCGGGCGATCATCTCGAAAGCTACTGCGATCTCGGTGAATCCCTCCTCGCGCGCGGTCTTTGCGGCCTCGGGGTAGAGGACGGTCCATTCCTCGTTCTCTCCCTCGGCTGCGGCGCGCAGATTCTCGAGAGTTGTGGAGATTATCCCTGCAGGGTAGGTCGAGGTGATCTCCACCATGCCGCCCTCCAGGAATTTGAAGAATTTCTTGGCGTGCTCCTTCTCCTGCTCGGCAGTCTCAAGGAAGATGGCCGCGATCTGCTCGTAGCCCTCTTTCTTTGCGACACTTGCGAAGTAGGTGTAACGGCCCCTTGCCTGGGATTCTCCGGCGAATGAGGCCAGAAGATTCTTTTCAGTTCTGGTTCCTTTGATTGATGCCATAATGATAAGTGTTTTATTGGTTTGAGGAACAAATATAGGAGAAAAATTCTAAATTTGCGGACTTCTTTCAAGCAAACTGATATGTCGCTTCATAATAAATACGCCCTAGTGACCGGAGGCTCGTCAGGCATGGGCCTGGAGTATGTCAGGCTTCTGGCGGCCAAGGGCTATAACGTAATCATAGTCGCTCTTTTCCAGCACGAGACTGATGCCGTGGCCGCAGAGATGGCCGGGCTTCATCCGGATCTCGATTTTCTGTCGATAGGCATCGATCTGTCCACGGTGGATGCGCCCCGGAAGGTCTTCGACGCAGTCTCGGAGCAGAGGCCCGGTGCCGTGGTGGAGGTACTGGTCAACAACGCCGGGATGCTTCATCCCATGCATTTCCGCAACATGGATCCCGGAAAGATATCCAGCATAATCATGGTCCACAATCACGCCACGGCCATGCTGTGCCGGCTGTTCCTGCCTGCGATGCTGGAGCGTCACAGGGGCTATATCCTTAATATATCATCGCTGGCCGCGTGGTTCCCCTTCCCTTTCCTTACGACATATGCCTCGACCAAGTCTTTCACTAAAGTTTTTACCCGGGCCCTGAGGACGGAGTGCCAGAAGACGGGGGTGAATGTGTGTGCGGTGTATTTCGGTGCCGTGGACACTCCGCTGCTGGGTCTGCCGCCCAAGTACAGCCGCCTGGCACGTCATCTGGGGATCATGATAAGGCCGGAAAAGGCGGCCCGCCTGGCTCTCGGCATGATGTTCCGGGGCCGCAGCGGCCGTATTCCCGGTCTCGTCAACAAGATCGGCCGGCTCGCCGCTCCGCTGATCCGGCCGTGGATTTTCGGGCCCGTGGAGCGCAGGGTCACGCGCCGCTGGAATCTCAAATAGGCAGTATGGACCGTGCTCCTCGTTTCCGGAAATTCTGTGTTTTCAGCAGTTTGTTGTGAGCGGATAGATTTTCGGAACAATTATTGCATTTGTGGCAAATTAATGTATACCTTTGTAAGTTCTGAAAAAAGACAGTATGAGTAACCCAGAGACGAGGCTGCTGACAGCGGCCGTATGCCTTGCGGCAGTGATGACGGCGTGGTCCTGCAAGAGCCAGTACCAGATTATGCTGGAGGGACATGATGTTCCCGCCAAGTACAGGATGGCCTTTGAGCTGTTCGATGCCGGCAAGTATGCCAAGGCGGCGAATATGTTCGAGAGCCTCAAGCTGGCTGTCCAGGGTACGCTTCAGGACGATACGGTCCAGTATTATGCGGCCTACAGCCACTATTGCTACGGAGACATGATGTCGGCCGAGCAGGCATTCGACTCTTTTATCGGGGCTTTCCCCAGAAGTGTGTTCGTCGACAAGGCGCGTTTCATGTACCTGGACTGCCTTTACGAGAGCACCTACCGCTACGAACTGGACCAGACTCCCACATACAAGGCTCTGGCGGCCATCAACGAGTACCTGATAGATTATCCTGACAACGACTATACGGCCCAGTGCCGTGCCATGATCGAGGATCTGGAGGAAAGGCTGGACCGGAAGGAGTATGAGTCCGCGAAACTGTATTACACCATTGAGGACTACAAGGCCGCTCACTATGCGCTGAAGCTGGTGATCAAGGAGGATGCGGACAACATCTATCGGGAGGACATCATGTACTATGCGGTGATGTCCGCTTACAAATATGCCCAGAACAGCGTGGCGGCCAAACAGCGGGACCGCTACATGGTATTCACGGACGAGTATTTTACTTTCGTGACCGAGTTCCCCGAATCCCGCTACCGCAAGGAGCTGGATGCTCTTGCGTCAAAAGTACAGAATATATTGAATAAACATAAAGACTGACATGGAAACCAAACAGGTACCTACCAACACCATTACCAGGAATCTTTCCGAGCTGGCAAAGCCTACGGGCAATATCTACGAGACGGTGATGATCATCGCCAAGAGGGCCAATCAGATCTCGGCCAGCGTGAAGCAGGAGCTCAGCCAGAAGCTGGAGGAGTTCTCCAACTATGCCGACACTCTCGAGGAAACATTCGAGAACCGTGAGCAGATAGAGATCTCGAAGCACTACGAGAGACTTCCGAAGCCCACGCTTGTCGCCATCGAGGAGTTCCGCAACAACGAGATATATTACCGTAAGGTAGAGGACCAGCAGTAGAGTCCCATGCTTGCCGGTAAACATGTGCTTCTGGGCATAACGGGCAGTATAGCCGCTTATAAGGCGGCTTATATTGTCCGTATGCTTGTTAAGGAGGGTGCTGAGGTGAAGGTGCTGATGACGGTGGCGGCCAAGCAGTTCATCACTCCGCTGACCATGGCTACTCTCTCGCGCAATCCGATTCTGACCGAGTTCTTCGATCCGGAGAACGGGCAGTGGAACAGTCATGTGTCCCTCGGTATGTGGGCCGATGTGTTCCTGATAGCCCCGGCTTCGGCCAACACCCTGGCCAAGATGGCTTCAGGTGTGGCTGACAATCTGCTGCTCACCACATATCTTTCGGCCCGCTGTCCTGTCATGGCGGCTCCTGCCATGGACCTGGACATGTATGCTCATCCGGCCACTCAGGAGGCTCTCAGGATTCTCAGCTCACGCGGGGTGGAGATTGTGGAGGCTGCTTCCGGTGAGCTGGCCAGCGGTCTGGACGGCAAGGGACGTATGGAAGATCCGGAGACAATAGTGGATCGGGTAAGAGTTCTGCTGGGCAGACGTGAGAGCCTGCGCGGCCGCCGGGCTCTGGTTACCTCCGGGCCTACACGCGAGGCGATAGACCCGGTGCGCTTTATCTCCAACCATTCATCCGGAAAGATGGCGTCCGCTATAGCCGTCGAGCTTGCCAGGAGGGGGGCGGATGTCACTGTGGTCTCCGGTCCCGCACCGGTCAGGCCCTCGTGTGCCGGGGTGAGTGTCGTGGATGTGACTTCGGCCGGGGAGATGTACAGTGCGGCTCTGGAAGAGTACGGCAGGGGCTGTGACATTACGGTCCTGTGCGCGGCAGTGGCGGATTTCACGCCGGCGGCACCCAGCGGGTCGAAGATCAAGAAGAACGGGGAGTCCATGATGCTGGAACTCGTTCCCACGCGGGATATAGCTGCGGCCATAGGAGAGCGCAGAAGACCAGGGGAAGTAGTGGTCGGATTTGCTCTGGAGACGGACAATGCGCACGACAATGCGCAGGACAAGCTGCGCCGCAAGAATATGGACATGATAGTGCTGAACTCGATGCGCGATCCCGGTGCCGGTTTCGGAGTGGACACCAACAGGGTGACGCTTTTCTTCCGGGACGGCGGCAGCGAGGAACTGCCCCTTGAGTCCAAGACCGCCGTGGCTTCTGATATAGTGGACCGTATCGAAAAGCTGCTGGAAGGATGCTGAGCCGCCTGTCCATATCCAACTACGCGCTGATCAGCTCTCTGGACATAACTTTTCCTGACGGTCTGGTCATCATAACGGGAGAGACGGGAGCCGGAAAGTCAATCCTGCTCGGTGCTCTTTCCCTGCTTCTGGGAAAGCGTGCGGATGTCTCGGTGTTCAGCGACAGTACGCGCAACTGCGTGGTGGAGGCCGAGTTCTCGGACAAGGACGGGCAGGAATACATACTCCGCAGGGTCATTACTCCGGCGGGCCGCTCCCGCTCGTTTCTCAACGACGAGCCTGTCACTCTGTCGGACCTTGCCGATATTTCACACAAGATAATAGACATACACGGACAGCACCAGCATCTGCTTCTGGGTGACCCGGACTTCCGGCTGTCGGTAATAGATAATTTCGCCGGGACGGCTCCGCTTCTGGAGGAGTACCGCAGCGTGTTCTCTGAACATGCGGGGCTAAGGGACAGGATAGATGCTTTGGAAAAATCTCTGGCTGAAGCGGAAAGGGATGCCGAGTACCGGCAGTTCCAGCTTGACAGACTGCGGCAGGCACGCCTGCAGCCTGGAGAGATGGAGGCTCTGGATGTCGAGCAGAAGGCTCTGGCCCATGCTGAGGAGATCCGTGCCGGTCTGGATGCGGCATATTCTGCCCTGAATCCTCAGGATATTTCCGTGGCCGGTCAGCTCAAGGAGGCGGAGAACCGCCTTTCCCGGCTCAGTGCCTACGACCCGCGCATGGACTCCCTGGTGCAGAGACTTCTCTCGTGCCGGATCGAGGTTTCCGACATTGAGCAGGAGATAGGGGAGGCAGCCGGCGGGATAACAGTCTCGCCGTCGCGTCTGGAAGAGGTGGAGGAGAGGATGTCGCTGCTGTATTCGCTCGAACGCAAGTACGGTTGCTCAAGTGTGGAGGAACTGATGGCGTTGAGGGATTCCCTGGAAACCTCACTGGGCAGTACTGAGGGCATGAGGGATGAGCTTGCCGGACTGCGCTCTGAACTGGAGCGGCTGGACGGACGCAGGAAGGACCTGGCCGCAGCATTGTCTGAAAAACGCAGGGCAGCTTCTGAATCCCTGTCCCTGAAACTGCAGGAGACAGTCAGGTCGCTTGAGATGCCCCGTGCGGTATTCCGTGCCGAGGTGGTTGCCCGGGATTCACTGGCATTTTCCGGAGGGGATGACCTGGAGTTCCTGTTCTCGGCCAACGGCGGCTCTTCGCTCAGGGAGATATCCAGAGTGGCCTCCGGAGGAGAGCTTTCCAGGGTAATGCTGGCTCTGAAATGTCTGCTGGCGGAATACACCTCGCTCCCGACCATGATATTCGACGAGATAGACACCGGAGTGTCGGGCCGTATCGCCGACAAGATGGGCGGCATGATAGGCAGGATGGGCCGCAGCATGCAGATCTTCGCCATCACGCATCTTCCGCAGATCGCCTCGAAGCGTGGAGCGCATTATCTGGTGTACAAGGAATTTACCCCTGACGGTACCGCAAGTACCGGCATCCGCAGGATAGAGGGCGAGGAAAGGGTCATGGAGGTGGCCCGTATGCTGAGCGGCTCGGAGCTGACTTCCGCTGCAGTCGAGAATGCGCGGGGGCTGCTTTCTGAAGGTGACAGTCAATAATCGATCATACAAGGATATGGATAGAAAAGAACGTATGGACCGTCTTCGCGAGGTCCTTGCCGGGGATGATATCTCGGCTATGATAATACCGTCAACGGATCCCCATTTCGGTGAGTATATTCCGGAGCACTACAAGTCACTCGAATGGCTTTCCGGTTTCACGGGGGAGGCCGCGACGCTTGTCGTCACGATGAAGGAGGCTGCCCTGTGGGTGGATTCCCGGTTCTTCATTCAGGCGGAGCGTCAGCTGGAAGGTACCGGCATACAGATGATGCGGCTCAAGGTTGAGGGAACGCCTTCGGTGGAGCAGTGGCTTAAGGACAGGCTCGAGCCGGAGGATATAGTGGCAATGGACGAGGATCTGTTCTCATACGCTGACTATGTGAGGATGATGGATTCTCTGGCTCCGCTCTCGCCCGCGCTGATAGAGGATCCTTTCGATAAGATATGGAAAGACCGTCCCGCCCTTCAGTTCAATCCTGTGCGCTCTGTGGACGTGAGTGTCTGCGGAGAATCGGTCTCATCCAAGCACGCACGTCTGGTGGAGAAGCTGCGCGGACCGGTGCCGTTCGCATACATAGTGACCGCGCTGGATGAAGTGGCCTGGCTGTGCAACATCAGAGGAACGGATATTGAGTACAATCCTCTGCCGCTTTCATACGCCGTAGTGACCGAGGAGTGCATAACGCTCTTTCTCCGTCAGGAGATGCTTTCGCACGGGGCCATGTCCTCTCTGCTGGGAGAGGGTGTCGTCCTGAAGGATTACGAGGACTTTGAGCGTTACCTCAAGAATCTGCCCAGGACATGCGTCAGGATATTCTCGTCGGGCAGGATAACCGCCAAATATTATTTCGCCGCGATGGACAACATACATCAGCATTCTCCGTTCAGTCCGCAGATGCCGGATCCTGTTCCCGGAGGGGCGCTCAGCGTTATGAAGGCAGTGAAGAACAGTGTGGAGGCGGAGGGCTTCCGCAAGGCTTTCATCGAGGACGCGCGGGCTCTCACCGAGGTGATAGACTGGGTCAGGGCCAATGCTGGCAAGGGGATAACCGAGTATGACGTGGTGCAGAAACTGATCGAGTGCCGCAGTGCGTGTCCTGATTATCTGGGAGAGAGTTTCCCGGCCATAGTGGCTTACGGACCGAACGCGGCCATGCCGCATTATGCGCCTTCCGAGCATGGCAGCGCGGAGATACTTCCCGAAGGATTCCTGTTGATCGATACCGGCGGACAGTATACCTACGGAACGACGGATACTACCAGGACCGTACCGCTTGGCCCGCTTACCCAGACTCAGAAGGATGACTATACGGTAGTTCTCAAAGGCATGATAGATCTGAGCATGGCAGTGTTCCACAAGGGAATGCGCGGCTCGCTCCTGGACATACTTGCCAGGGGACCTGTCATGAAAGCCGGAAGGATGTACATGCACGGCACGGGACACGGCATAGGCCACAATCTGTGCGTGCACGAGGGACCCCAGAGTATCCGCATGGAGGAGAACAGCGTTCCTCTCATGGAGGGTATGGTGATGTCCGACGAGCCGGCTCTCTATGTGGAGGGAGAGTACGGTATCCGTCATGAGAATGCCGTAATGGTGGTTCCGTACCTGAAGAACGGCAGCGGAGAGTTCTATGCGTTCGAGACCCTGACAGTTACGCCGATAGATCTCTCACCTGTCAATTTCGACCTGCTCGACGCATCTGAAAGGGCCTGGATTGAGGAGTTCAACCGAAGAGCCGGGGAGATACTTGGGTCCAGATAAAGGAAGGTCCCCTCGGATTACTCTGAGAGGACGGTCCAGCCTTCTGTGAACAGAATGTCCTTGAAAGCCCGGTTCTCGTAACCGGAGCCCGGAGCTGTGGGAAGGAAGAGCACATCCGACTGGATGAGGCTCTTCCTTTCGTTTATGATCGCCTCAGGGAAACTGTTGCCGTAAGTATTTATGGCGTTGACGAAGAATGTCAGGATGTCGTGCCCCTGATAGGCGAAGGATGTCGGCTCGGTGTTGAATGCCGCTCTGTATCTTGCGATGAAGTCAGCTGTCAGGGTGTCTCCGTAGTCGATGTGGTAAGACATGGCCAGTCTGAGATCCAGGGAATGGAAATAATGAGTCTCGATGGTCTCGAAACTTTTCCACTTGCTGAGGCCGTAGACTTCCACGTTGTAGTCGTAGGCGCTCTCTATGAGATTGAGGTTGCGCAGGGCGTCGGTGATGAATGCCTCGCTCATGGACGGTACCAGGACGCAGTTGGTTACGGAGGGTCTCAGGGACTTGACCATGACCGAGTCAATGCCTCGGCCGCTCAGGAAATCGTAGTGGAAGGTCCTGTAGGGAATGTCTCTTTCCTGCAGTGCGGTGACTGTTTCCACGACAGCGTCGGAAAATTCGTAGCCCTGTTCGTAGATTACAGTGACGCTCACGGACGAGGTGTCGGCGGCCCTGACCGCTATCTTGTCTATCTGATGGCTGAGGGCCAGGTCGGATTTAGGAGGGAAGATATAGAAATAAGGGTTGTTCTCAGCAAGTCCGGCAGTTTTCAAATCGAGCGGAGATACGGTGGGAATCCGGTTCCGGAGACCGTAGGCGGCGACTGGCTGGAGATCTCTCTCGGAAATGGGGCCGATGATGAGTGAGCTGCCTTCCAGTGCTCCGTCGGAAAGCATCTCCCACGAGCTGCTGTACCGGCTCAGATCCACCGCCCGGATGGTGATGCCGTCCATCTGGCCCTGCTCCTTGAGGGATGCGGCTGCTGTCAGGACTCCCGCATAGAAATCCGCAGTGTATGCGTTGAGGCCGTCGGTCAGTCTGGAAGCATTGAACGGCAGGACTATGGATATGGTGTAGTCCTGCTTTTCCGTCGCTGCGGCGGGGCTGACGGAAACGGACGGGCGTTCAGTGACGGCATCCGGCTGCTCTCCGGTTACGGTCTCAGCAGCAGTGTCCGTCTGTATGCCGCTCTGCAAGGGGCTTCCCGCATTGCCGGCCTCTCTTTCTCCCATGCTTTTCATATATGCGTCATCGGGGATGAGCACGCTGCGTATCCGCTTGTCCGAGTCAGTGTCTATGCCGTTGAGGGATACGAGGGCCTCGACAGTCACGTTGAATTTTACCGCGACATCATCAAGACTCTCGTACCATTTCACATTGTACTTTTTGTACTTTTTCTTCCTGTCCTGCTGTTTCCTGTCTTTGGCTGCCGGCTGCGGTGTCTCCGTTACCTGCTCCTGTGGAGACAGGCTGCTTTCCTCCGGTCCAGCAGGGACTTCCGGCCCTGCGGCCGTTTCCGGAGAGGACACCTGAGGTATGTACAGGATGGCTCCGGCCTTAAGCCCGTCACTCAGGGACGGATTGGCCTGCTGTATGGACTCCACGGTTACTCCGTAGGCTTTGGAAATGGAATACAGGGTCTGGCCTTTAAGCACCTTGTGCATGTAGAATATCCGGCCGCCGATATTGACCTTGTCGCCGGATATCTCTACGGGAGTCGGTACGAAATCCTGCGCGGCCGCAGGCCATGAGCCCGCGACGAGAGCCAGGCAGCATAAAGATAGGATCAGCGGTCTCATACGAGTCTGGCAAGTGTGCTGTTGATGTTGTTCTCAATTCTCGCGTAAGGATCCTCACCGTATTCGGCGGGCTCGAACTTGTGTCCGGTGATGTTCTCGAACAGTTCGATATAGCGGTCGGATATGCTGCGGACCACCTCGTCTGTCATCTCGGGAACCTGTTGTCCGCTCTGGCCGCTGAAGCCGTTCGCCATCAGCCATTCGCGCACGAATTCCTTGGAAAGCTGCCTCTGGGGTTCCCCTTTGGCAAACCGCTCTTCGTAGCCGTCGGCGTAGAAGTACCGGGATGAGTCCGGGGTGTGGATCTCGTCGATGAGATATATCTCTCCGCCGCGCTTGCCGAACTCGTATTTGGTGTCCACCAGGATAAGTCCCCTCCTGGCGGCCATCTCGGTTCCTCTCTGGAAGAGCCGGAGAGCATAGTCCTCAAGTCTGGCGTAGTCCTCGGCCGATACGAGACCCCGGCGGATAATCTCCTCTCTGGAGATATCCTCGTCGTGAGTGCCTATCTCGGCTTTGGTCGTGGGAGTGATGATGGGATGCTCGAATCTCTGGTGTTCCCTCATGCCGTCGGGGATGCGGACTCCGCAGATCTCCCTGGCTCCGTTCTTGTAGGCGCGCCATGAGCTGCCGGTCAGATATCCTCTGACAATCATCTCTATGGGGAGACCCTGGCATTTGTAGCCGACCGTGACCATGGGATCGGGAGACGATATCTTCCAGTTCTGGACTATGTCGGACGTGGCATCCAGGAACATAGATGCTATCTGGTTGAGTACCTGTCCTTTGTAGGGTATGCCCTTGGGCAGTATCACATCGAATGCGGAGATGCGGTCCGTGGCGATCATCGCTATGAAGTTGTCATCAATGGTGTACACGTCGCGGACTTTCCCTTCGTACTTGCCCGTCTGATGACTGAAATTAAAGGCTGTCTGTGTAATTGCTTTCATGACTGCATGTTTTATAAAGTATTGTAGAAATTGATCAGATTGGTGCAGAACGTGCTCCAGGACAGACGCTCTTTTTCCGCAGCTATTGCGGCCTTGCAGGAGTCCCGCAGCGATGTGTCCGCGAAGTATGACTCTATGGCTGCCCGTATAGCCGCCGGGCTTATCTCATCTGTGACAATTCCCGTGCCGGAGTCTCCGATCATCTCCTTGAGTCCTCCGACGGCGGTGGTGACCATGGGCAGGCCGAAGTGGTAGGCTATGGAGCTGATGCCGCTTTGTGTGGCGGAGCGGTAGGGCAGTACGCACAGGTCGGCTGCGCAGAAGAAACCGGCCACCTCGCTGTCGCTTATGAAGCGGTCGAACAGATGGATACGGCTCCGGTTGGGGCTGGAGTCGATGAGCCTGCGGTATTTCTCGAATGAGCCGTATGCCTCGCCGCCTATGAGCAGCTGGTATGAGCTGTCAAGAGCGGAGAATGCTTCCAGAAGGATGTCCAGACCCTTGTACTCGCGGATGAGACCGAAGAACAGCAGGGTCTTCATGTCCGGGTCAAGGCCCAGTCTGCGGCATGCCTCCTGTCTCGGAATCCTGTCCCCGAAATTGGAGTAAATCGGGTGGGGGGAGACGATGCAGCGGGCATCCGGGGCTATGCGCAGCAGGTCGTCGCGCACGGCGTTGCACAGGACTACGAATCCGTCGCTGCCCTTTATATAATAGGAGGTGAGGGGGCGGTCGAAGAAATGGCTCTCGTGCGGTATGACGTTGTCCATGATGGATATGACCTTGCAGCCTTTTCCGGCGTGTCTGGCCACGTAGCCCAGCGAGGGGGCGAAGTAGGGCATCCAGTAGCGCATAAGCAGCAGATCCGGTTTCCAGGCGCGTATCTTCCTTGCCGTGGATATGTAGGATATGGGGTTGGCCGTATCCAGAACTCTCTCGGACCCGAAGGGCTGCTCCGTTCCGTCCTCAATGTACTGTGTCTTGCCCGGAAACAGGAACTCCGGGTACTGTCTCTTGAAATTGAACGCCCTGACCGTGCATGTCCCGGACAGCTCCCGGTACAGCGAGGTGTTGAACTGGGAGATGCCTCCACGGTAGGGAGGAAAGCACGATAGGATGGCTGTTCTCAAGGGCGTGCTATCTGTTGCGGTTCCTGATGTACTCGGCATTGAGGCCGTCCACTATCTCTTGTGTGATGTCGAGGCCGTCGGCCGCATTGATTACCGTGCTGGTGGCGGCCGTGGTGGTAAGTATCAGGGAGTACTGCCGGTCCTTATTGTATTCGGCCACGTATGTGGTGATGGCGTCCATGACCCGGTTGATCATGACGGCTTCCTCTTCCTGCATCTCCATCTGCTTCTGCTGGACGAGATTCTGCATCTCCTGAGTACGGAGACCCAGCTCGTTCTGCATGCTTTCTGCCTGGGATCTGGTCAGAAGTCCTTTCTGGAGTTTCTCCTGGAAGCTCTGTATGTCGTTGTCGAGAGCCCTGCCCTGTTTGTTGAGGTCATTCTCTATGGCGTTGAACTTGCCCTGCAGCTCGGAACGCAGGTCGTTGTACATATCGTACTGGTTGATCAGGGTGTCCATGTTGATGTACACGATGTCACCGCTTGCGGCTGTCACTGCGCTGCTCTCAGGTGCGGGCGTACTTTTCTGTGTGCCCGTTCCGGTGAAATACAGTATGTACAGTACGGCTACGGCTGCTGTCAGCACGACGCTGATGATGAGATTGGTTTTCTTCATGTCTGTTAGAACTTGTTGGAATGATTATAATGTCATACAAAATTAGTCAAAAATCCATATTTGCCAAATAGTGTCAGTCCATGGCCAGGCGGATCTCCCTCAGATACAGTGATACTGTATTCTCGAGTCCGTAATGGAGCGCATCACAGATGAGGGCGTGCCCTATGGACACTTCGTCGATGAAAGGGATGGTGTGTATGAAGTATCTCAGGTTCACGAGGCTCAGGTCGTGCCCGGCGTTGATGCCCAGTCCGCATCCGCGTGCTGTCTCGGCTGCCTTGACGTATGGTTCTATGGCCTGTTCCTTGCCGTGGCTGTATGCCGATGCGTATGCTTCCGTGTAGAGCTCGACTCTGTCGCATCCGGTGTCGGCGGCGTGACGTATCATCTCCGGATCCGGGTCTATGAATATCGATGTCCGGATTCCGGCCTCTCTGAATCTTGCGCAGATCTCCCTGAGGAAGTCCTTGTTCTTCCTGGTATCCCATCCGGCATTGGATGTCAGTACGTTTTCCGCGTCAGGCACAAGCGTCACCTGGGCGGGAAGTATCTCCAGCACCAGGTCCGAGAACCGTGGAACGGGATTGCCCTCGATGTTGAATTCCGTGGTCAGGACCGGTTTGAGCTCCCTGACATCGCTGTACCTGATATGCCGCTCATCCGGTCTGGGATGGACGGTTATGCCCTCTGCTCCGAATCTCTCGCAGTCGAGGGCTGCCTTGATGACATCCGGCATGTTTCCGCCCCGGGCATTGCGGAGCGTGGCGAATTTGTTTATGTTTACACTGAGTCTGGTCATGGCTGTCATGTTGTTTTTAGATTTTTCGCAAAAATAAGAAGTTGTTTAAAATAAAATCGCAATATTTGCAATTTGTATTGTAAAATTATTTGCTACAGCTATGCACTTCGCCCTGTACGGCCGTCCGGTGGGTCCTGATGCGGAAAAACGCATGAGCCTTCTTCTGTCGCACCTTGTTGAGAAAAAGGTGCGGCTCTCCGTATTCGCTCCACTTGCCTGGAGTCTGTCGGCATCCGGTCTGAGGGTCCCTTCTGAAAGTCTTTTTACCTCCGCTGAGGATCTTTCCCCTGACGTGGACATATTCCTGTCGCTGGGAGGTGACGGCACTTTCCTGAGTTCTCTCAGAATGGTGGGGGACAGGGGCATACCTGTGGCGGGCATCAATTTCGGCCGTCTGGGATTCCTGACTTCCGCCGGAAGCAGCGATGCCGGATGCGGTATCGTGGACCGGATGATCGCCGGGGACTACAGGGTGGAGCGGAGGAGTCTGCTGGAGATTTCCTATGGGGGAATGCCGGTGGATTTCTATCCCTACGCGCTCAATGAAATTGCCCTTCAGCGTTCCGAGCCCAACATGATAAGCATAGAGGTGGCCATAGACGGCATGAGGATACCGGCATACTGGGCTGACGGACTGCTCGTCGCTACGCCGACAGGCTCCACGGCCTATTCCCTCAGCGCGGGAGGTCCCGTGGTGCTTCCAGGCTCGTCGGTCTTCATAATCACGCCGATTGCTCCCCACAATCTCAACGTGCGTCCGCTCATTGTCCCCGACACCTCTTCGCTGGAGATCGTCATCCGTTCCGGAGGGGACAGGACCCTTCTCTCGGTGGACAACCGCTCGGCTGTGATCGCCGGAGGGACGGCGGTTACGGTACGCAGGGCCGGATTCGGACTCGAATGCGTGACTTTCGGACGCTCTGGATTCTTCGATGCGCTCAATGAGAAGCTTCTGTGGGGCGAGGACCGCAGGAATGCCAGATGGCGCGAAGACGGTAATCAAGAACATTAAAGTAAGGAGAGATATGTTACCAAGACATGTGGCGATAATAATGGACGGAAACGGACGCTGGGCCAGAATGCGCGGCAAGGAGCGTGTCTTCGGGCACCACGAGGGTGCCGAAAGCGTCAGGGCATGTACGGAGTATGCGGTGGAGGTCGGGATAGAGTACCTGAGTCTCTTCGCGTTCTCGGAGGAGAACTGGAAGCGTCCCGAAGCGGAGGTGTCGGAGCTTATGCGTCTGATGGCCGTGTCCATACTCAACGAGAGGCCGGCGTTCATGAAGAACAACATCCGCTTTGTCGTAATAGGCAACAGGGGCCGTCTCACGGAGAGTCTTAACCGGGATATAGACGCGGCGATGGAGGAGACAGCCGGCAATACCGGACTCACTCTGATTGTCTTCCTGAGCTACAGCGGTACATGGGACATAGAGCAGGCGGCGGCCAGGTTCGCGGCATCAGGCGCACCCGAGGGGCGTTTCAGCGATTATCTGGCCACGGCCGGGATTCCGGATCCAGACCTTCTGATAAGGACCAGCGGGGAACAGCGGATCAGCAACTTCATGCTGTGGCAGTGCGCGTACACCGAATTTTACTTTACGGATATCCTTTGGCCCGATTTTCGCAAAGCCGAGTTCCGTAAGGCCCTGGAGGAGTTTTCCTCCCGCCAGCGCCGTTTCGGCAAGACCGGAGAGCAGATAACAGAAGAAAAGAATGATTCCAAATGAAGATGACAAGAAGGCTCCTACTCCTTATTATATTGTTCCTGGCGGGGGTCTGTGTCCTGCGTGCCCAGCAGGGACAGTCCGGTGTGGCCGTGGATTACCGGCATCCTAAGGATTATGTCCTGGGAGGCATCAGGGTCGAGGGCGTGCAGTTCCTCAGCGAGGGCCAGGTCATTGCGCTGACCGGTCTGCGGCCCGGCTCGGTACTCCGGATTCCGAGCGACCAGACATCGGAAATTGTCGAGAATATATGGGCGCAGAAGCATTTTTCCGATGTGTCCCTCAACATTGACTCCATATCTGCCGGACAGGATACTGTGTATCTGGCTCTGTATCTGCAGGAGCGTCCAAGGGTATCCAGATGGAACTTCCAGGGCATAAAGAACTCGGAGCAGACGGAACTGCAGGAGCGTCTCAATCTGCGCAGGGGCGTCCCTCTGTCTGACTACGTGCTCAGGTCATCCGTGGACATAATCAGGAATTACTTTAAGGAGAAGGGCTTCATCAATGCCGACGTGGATGTCATCCAGGTGAGGGATACGATGGTGAAGAACGCCGTGCGCGTGACCTTCAGTGTGGACAGGAAGTCGAAGGTGAAGATCAAGACCATAGTCTTCGAGGGCAACGACCATGTGCCCGAGGGCAAGCTGGTGGGCTCTATGGCCAAGACCAGGGACATGCGTATAAGGAACATCTTCAAGACCAAGAAGTTCAACGAGAAAGAGTATGAGAACGACAAGCAGGCCATGATCAGCGTCTTCAACGAGGCCGGATTCCGCGATGCCCGCATAGTGAAGGACTCCATCTACTACGTGGAGCCCGACCGTCTCGGCATCACCTTTGTCATCGACGAGGGCAAGCGGTATTATTTCAGGAACATTACCTGGACAGGCAACTCGCTGTACACCTCGGAGCAGCTCAACGAGGTGCTGATGATCAAGAAAGGGGATGTCTACGATGTGGTCAATCTTCAGAAGAGGCTTTACGGTGACCCGAAGAAGGAGTTCATGGACGTTCATACCCTTTATGCCGACCAGGGCTACATATTCTTCAACGTTATCCCCGTCGAGACAAATATCACCGGTGATTCGGTGGATGTGGAACTGCGTATGGTCGAGGGCAAGCCCGCGACTTTCAACAAGATAATCATAAGCGGCAACACCATAACCAACGAGAAGGTGGTGCGCCGTCAGATATTCACCAAGCCCGGCTACCTGTACAGCCAGTCGATGCTCGAGCGTTCGCTGAGAGAAATAGCCTCTATGGGCAACTTCGATCCCGAGCAGGCCCTGGACCACACCAGAGGATATTCCGTCATCCCCAACCAGATGAACAACACCGTGGACATATCCTACAACGTGGCCGAGAAACCCAACTCGCAGTTCGAGCTTTCCGGCGGATGGGGCGGATATTCGTTCGTAGGTACTGTAGGAGTGAGCTTCAACAACTTCTCCATCAAGCGGATGTTCAAGAAAGGAGCCTGGAAGCCTGTCCCTCTGGGTGATGCGCAGACACTTTCCCTGCGTTTCCAGACCAACGGCACATACTATACGGCCGGCTCCATCAACTTCATCGAGCCGTGGCTTTTCGGCAAGAAGCCGACTTCATTCAACCTTGCCGGTTACTATACCCGCCAGACCAATTCCTATTACTGGTATCAGATAGGCAATACCGACGAGTACTACGAGGTATACGGTATCGCAGCCTCGCTGGGAAGCCGTCTGAAATGGCCGGACAACTATTTCGTCCTGTATCACGAGCTGAGCTGGCAGACATACAACCTGCACAACTGGGACTACTATTTCCTGTTCAATACCGGACGGTCGCACAACATAAGCTACAAGATCACGCTCGCCCGCAACTCCACCGACCAGGCGGTCTATCCCAGGAGCGGATCGGATTTCCAGCTCGCGCTGCAGCTGACTCCGCCATATTCGCTCTTCCGCCCTGCGGACACTGATTACGCCTCAATGTCGGATCAGGACCGCTACCGCTGGATCGAGTACCACAAATGGACTTTCAAGGGTGCCCTGTACGTAAGGCTGGTGGGCGACCTGGTGCTGATGACGAGAGCGCAGTTCGGATATCTGGGATACTACAACCGCAACCTTGGCTATTCTCCTTTCGAGGGCTATCAGGTCGGAGGAGACGGAATGTCCGGCTATAATACCTACGGTTCCGAGATCATCGCTCTCCGAGGTTATCCCAACTACTCCCTGACACCAGTAAACGACGACGGCATCTACGTGGGACACGTGTACGACAAGTTCACGGTGGAGCTACGTTATCCGGTCATACTTCAGCCTTCGTCCACTATCTATGTGCTGGCTTTCCTGGAGGGCGGAAACTGCTGGGCCGACATAAGGGAATTCAATCCGTTCCAGATCAAGCGTTCGGCCGGAATAGGCGTGAGGGTGATGCTGCCGATGATCGGTCTGCTCGGTGTGGACTGGGGCTGGGGCTTCGATCCGGTGCAGGACAAGACTCGCGGAGGCTCGAATTTCCACTTCGTGATAGGACAGCAGTTCTAGTTAGTGAAAAATTATTAATTTTGCGCAAAATAAAGAACAACAAAAGACATGAAAAAAGTAATTGTTTTAGCATTGAGTGTTATCTCGGCTATGTCCCTGGCTTCGGCCCAGGAGCTCAAATTCGGGCACATCAATATGCAGGAAGTGATGTATCTTATGGATGAGATGGATTCGGCCCGTGTCCAGATGGAGCAGTTCAACAACGACATGATGGAGACTTACAATGCGATGATGGAGGAACTCAACAACAAGTACCGCACATATCAGGAGATGCAGGCGCACTGGACTCCCTCTGTCCTCGCCACCAGGCAGCAGGAGATACAGGACCTTCAGGCGCGTCTTCAGCAGTATGAGCAGAACGCCCAGATGGATGCCACCAATCTTCAGCAGCAGCTTATGACACCTATTATCGCCAAGGCCAACGAGGCCGTGGCCAAGGTTGCCAAGGCCAACGGTCTCATCTACGTGTTCGACGTATCCGCAGGTGCTGTGCCTTATTTCGACCCTGCGCAGAGCATGGACGTGACCGCTCAGGTGAGGGCGGAGCTCAACATCAGGCCGGACAAGACCCTGCCTCAGGCACCTCAGCAGTAACAGGAACAACAGAAGAATTTACCATAAACAGGGAGGACTGTTCCGGGTTTCCGGAGCAGTCTTTCCGCTTAATTGTAAAATATTTCAAAATAATTCTTTTTGTCGGGAAATAGTTATACATTTGTATAAAAATCTAAATACACAATGCAACACAAAATTATTGATATAGAAGATGTCGTTATAAGGTTCGCCGGCGACTCGGGAGACGGTATGCAGCTTACCGGAACTCTGTTTGCGGATTCGTCAGCGCTTTTCGGCAACGAGATCTCTACATTTCCAGACTACCCGGCCGAGATCCGGGCTCCTCACGGCACAGTATCAGGTGTGTCCGGTTTTCAGGTGCATATAGGCTCCGTCGAGATCAATACTCCCGGAGACTTCTGCGACGTGCTTGTGGCTATGAATCCCGCAGCCCTCAGGGCCAACGCCAAGTGGGCAAAGCCTACGGCTACCATCATCCTGGACGAGGATGCCTTTGACGAGAAGGGCATTGTAAGGGCAGGCTTCAAGACCATGAACCCCATAGAGGAGCTGGGAATCGGTGACCGCAACATAGTCGTGTCCCCGATTACCACTCTCACCAAGGAGAGCCTTAAGGACAGCGGCCTGGACATGAAGGCCATCGTAAGGTGCAAGAACATGTTCACCCTCGGTATGTGCTTCTTCATGTTCAACAAGGAGCTGGACCATACCTTTGAATATCTCGAGCGCAAGTTCAAGAAGAAACCGGCTCTGATCGAGACCAACAAGAAAGTGCTCAAGGACGGTTTCAACTACGCTTCCAACATACACGCCATAGCCAACACCTATTACGTGCAGCCCGCCAAGCAGGAAAAGGGCACCTACCGTAACATCAACGGTAACCAGGCCACCGCATGGGGCCTGCTTGCAGCCTCCGAGAAGTCAGGAGTGCCCCTCTTCTGCGGCTCGTATCCCATCACCCCCGCCACTGCTATCCTTGAGGAGCTGGCCATCCACAAGGAACTCAAGGCCAAGACCCTCCAGTGCGAGGACGAGATAGCCGGCATCTGTACCGCCATCGGAGCCGCATACGCAGGCAATTTCGCCGTAACCACCACATCCGGTCCCGGTCTGTCCCTCAAGTCCGAGGCCCTCGGTCTGGCCATGATCACCGAGCTGCCCCTCGTACTCGTGGACGTGCAGCGCAGCGGTCCGTCGACAGGTATCCCTACCAAGACAGAGCAGACCGACCTGCATCAGGCCCTCTTCGGACGCAACGGTGAGTGCCCCATCATGGTGATGGCAGCCCATTCTCCTTCGGACTGCTTCGAGAAAGCATTCTACGCCGGCAAGTTTGCCATGGAGCACATGATGCCCGTCATCCTTCTCTCCGAGGGATTCCTGGGCAACGGCTCCGAGCCGTGGAAGATACCTTCCATGAAGGACCTTCCGGAGATTCATCCTCCTTTCATCAACGACGCTTCTGAGTGCGGCGGTAAGTTCGCTCCTTTCGAGAGGGATCCCGAGACACTCGTCCGCAGATGGGCCCGTCCCGGAACCCCCGGTCTCGAGCACAGGGTGGGAGGTCTTGAGAAGAATCCTGCCGGAGTAATCTCGTCCGATCCTCAGAACCACCAGATGATGGTGGATACCAGAGCCAGGAAGGTGGCGCTGGTGGCACGCGACATACCCCCTCTGAAAGTTATCGGCGACGAGAGCGGAGAGGTCCTTATCGTAGGATGGGGCGGAACATTCGGCCATCTGTACACAGCCGTCAAGGAGTTCCACAAGCAGGGCAAGAGTGTGTCCCTGGCTCACTTCGACTACATCAACCCCCTGCCTCTCAACACGGAGGAGGTCTTCTCGAAGTTCAAGAAGATCATCGTCTGCGAGCTCAACTCCGGTCAGTTCGCGGACTACCTCAGGGCCAAGCACCAGAAATTCCACTACTATCAGCTGAACAAGGTGCAGGGTCAGCCTTTCATCGTGAAGGATGTCGTGGATGCAGTCAACAATTTATTATAGGAGGATACAATCATGAAATATACAGCACAGGATTTCAAAAGCAATCAGGAAGTCAGATGGTGCCCCGGATGCGGTGACCATTCTGTACTGGCGTCACTTCAGAGGGCTCTTCCCCAGGTGGCAGAGGATCTAGGATACTCGATGGAACGTTTCGTCTTCGTCTCAGGTATCGGATGCTCCTCCCGTCTGCCATACTACATGAACACCTACGGCTTCCATGGTATCCACGGACGTGCGACCGCCATATCGACCGGCATGAAGGTTGCCAACCCGACACTGTCTATTTGGCAGGCCACCGGTGACGGAGATGCCCTCGCTATCGGAGGAAACCACTTCATACATGCCATCAGACGCAATATTGACATCAATATCGTCCTCTTCAACAACCGTATATACGGACTGACAAAAGGTCAGTATTCCCCGACATCTCCTCTCGGCAAGATAACCAAGACATCGCCCTACGGCACGGTGGAGCATCCGTTCAACCCCGGTGCCCTTGTCATGGGTGCGCGCGGCACATTCTTTGCACGAAGCATAGATTCGGAGCTGAAGCTGAACCAGGAGATTTTCGTGGCCTCGGCAAAGCATGACGGATGCTCGGTTACGGAGATGCTTGTCAACTGTGTAATTTACAATGACGGCTCGCACCGCGAGATCTCCGACAAGGAAGTGAAGGAGGACCGCACGATAGTTCTGAGACACGGTGAGAAGATGATTTTCGGCAAGAACAGGGACAAGGGCCTGATCCTCGAGAACAAGAAGCTCAAGGTCGTGACCATCGGCGAGGGCGGATTCACTGAGGATGACATACTGGTGCACGATGCCCACACCCAGGACATGGGAATGCACAGTATGCTGATAGACATGAAGTGGCCGGATTTCCCCGTCGCGCTCGGAGTCATCAGGGACGTACCTGACAAGACGTATGACGACAATGTCAGGGACCAGCTCGAGGAAGTGAGGGCAAAGTCCACCATTCACAATATGGAGGAGTTGCTCCACAGCGGTTCCACATGGGAGGTTAAATAATTGACAATTAGTTTTATTAACATATTAAAACATAAAAAAGATGAAAGTTTCTGAAATCATGGCCAAACTTGAGGCCAAGTATGGTAATGAGAAAGAGTACCTTCAGGCAGTGCGCGAGGTGCTCGAGTCAATTGAGGAAGTTTACAACCAGCATCCCGAGTTCGAGAAGGCTAAGATCGTCGAGAGAATCGTTGAGCCTGACCGTATCTTCACATTCAGGGTTACCTGGGTTGACGACAAGGGCGAGGTTCAGACCAACCTCGGTTACAGGGTTCAGTTCAACTCAGCTATCGGCCCCTACAAGGGAGGTCTCCGCTTCCACAAGGCAGTTACTCCTTCCATGCTGAAGTTCCTCGGTTTTGAGCAGACTTTCAAGAACGCTCTGACAACCCTGCCTATGGGTGGTGCCAAGGGTGGTTCCGACTTCGATCCCGTCGGCAAGTCTGACGCAGAGATCATGAGATTCTGCCAGGCTTTCATGTATGAGCTCTGGAAATGCATCGGTCCCGATACCGATATCCCCGCAGGTGACGTAGGTGTCGGCGGACGTGAGATCGGTTATCTGTACGGAATGTACAAGAAGCTGGCCCGCGAGTACAACACAGGCGTTCTCACCGGTAAGGGCGGTACATGGGGTGGTTCCATCCTCCGTCCTGAGGCTACAGGATTCGGTGCTCTGTACTTCACACAGCATCTGCTCCACCACGCCGGCAAGGACATCAAGGACAAGACAGTCGCTCTCTCAGGCTTCGGTAACGTTGCATGGGGTGCCGCTACAAAGGCTAAGGAGCTCGGTGCAAAGGTAGTCGCTATCTCCGGTCCTGACGGAGTCTGCGAGATTCCCGGCGGTATCACCGACGAGATGATCGACTACATGCTCGTTATGCGTGCTTCCAACAGGAACAAAGTTCAGGACATGAACGACAAGTTCCCTCAGGCAACCAAGTTCACAGCCGGTAAGAAGGCATGGAGCGTTAAGTGCGACATCGCTCTGCCCTGCGCTTTCCAGAACGAGCTGAACGGTGACGATGCCAAGGAGCTTATCAAGAACGGTACATGGTGCTGCTGCGAGGTATCCAACATGGGCTGCACCCCTGAGGCTATCCACGAGTTCCAGAGCAACGGTATCCTCTTCGCTCCCGGTAAGGCAGTCAACGCCGGCGGTGTGGCTACATCAGGTCTTGAGATGACCCAGAACGCTACACACATCAGCTGGTCAGCCAAGGAAGTGGACGAGAAGCTGCACTTCATCATGCAGAGCATCCACGAGGCCTGCGTTAAGTACGGTACTCAGCCCGACGGTCATGTTGACTACGTCAAGGGTGCCAATATCGCCGGCTTCATGAAGGTGGCTCAGGCTATGCTGGAGCAGGGTATCATCTAGTTTCGGCGCGTCATAACAGGCGAACCGCTACGATTAAGGGACCGTATCCGATGGGATGCGGTCTCTTTTTTATATAGGGGTGTTATTATTTTTCTATATTTGTAGGTCATTTTTTAAACGATATAGGATATGGCTATTATACGACCCTTGAACGGAATTGCACCGAAGATAGGCCGGAACTGCTTTATCGCTGAGAATGCGGCGATTATCGGAGATGTTGAAATCGGTGATGACTGCAGTATATGGTACGGGGCCGTGCTCAGGGGGGATGTCAATCCGATAAGACTGGGCAACAGGGTCAACATTCAGGACGGAGCGGTGCTGCACACCCTCCATAGGAAATCAGTAGTGGAGATCGGGGACGATGTGTCCGTAGGGCACAATGCCGTGGTGCACGGAGCCAGGGTGGGCAGCAATGTGCTCGTGGGAATGGGGGCTGTGATCATGGACGGGGCTGAGGTGGCGGACGGTACTGTCATCGCGGCAGGAGCAGTGGTGCTGAGCAATTCCAGACTGGAGCCGGGGGTATATGCCGGAGTCCCTGCCAGGAAGGTGAAGGACGGCTCGCCGGCTGTCACGGAGTCAGCCCGCAACAATGCCCTGGGCTATATGGAATACAAGGAGTGGTTTCTGGAACAGAACTGACTGACAGGACAATATTATTAACACATTAATACAACCATTATGAGAAAATTTATGTTTATAGGCGCCGCTCTTCTGCTGGCGGCTGCCTGCAACTCAGGCAAACAGTACACTGTCAAGGGAACAATCACCGGTGACAGCGAGTCTCTTGTAAACGGAAAGGCATATCTGTTCAACCGTGACAGGGAGAATCCTGTCAGGGATACGGCTGAGGTCATCAACGGTGTGTTTGAATTCAAGGGCTCTCTGGAGACATCGGAGCCGTACCTCATAACCATTGAGGGTATTCCCGGAATGCTGCCTCTTTTCCTTGAGAATGACCGTTACACCATCACTGGTGTCGATACGGCATATACCGAGTCCGTAATCAAGGGCGGTAAGGCGCAGACCATGCTTTCCGAGCTTAACGCCGAAGTAACTGCGCTGGCCGATGAATACGACATGAATGCTCTGATAATCAAGCTGAGAATCCCTACCACACCTCAGGACGAGCGCGATTCGCTCATGGCTGTCTACGAGAAATATCAGGGTGAGTGCGATTCCATCAAGAATCTTTATGTGGCCAAGGACCCTGTCTCCAATTTCTCTCTGTATTTCCTCGATCAGGACTTCTTCTCTCTGCCGATCGACTCTGTCGAGTATCTTGTAGGGGAGTTCAAGCTCCGTCCTGAGTTCAGCGCCAACAGGATTCTGGCCCGTGTTGACAGCCAGCTCCAGACCGAGCTCAGTCTTCAGCCCGGCAATCCCTGCATCGACTTCACGATGGACGGTCCCGACGGCAAGCCCGTCACCCTTTCCGACATATACAGGGAGAACAAGGTGACCATGATAGATTTCTGGGCCGGATGGTGCGGCCCCTGCCGTATGTTCAATCCTACTCTCGTGGAGATCTACAAGGAGTATCACAGCAAGGGTTTCGAGATTCTCGGTGTCTCTCTTGACCGGAATGCCGACGACTGGAAGAATGCCATCAAGGCTGACAAGCTGACCTGGCCGCAGGTGTCCGACCTCAAGTTCTGGGAGAGCGAGGCGGCTGCCATGTACAATGTCAGATACATCCCCCAGAACGTATTTGTGGACAGCGACGGCAACATCCTCGGCCGCAGGCTCGGTGAGGACGAGATCGTGTCCCTTCTCGAGGAACATCTTAATTAAGAACTCTTTCTGTCCGTATGGTCGGGGTATATGATTCCGGAGTAGGCGGGCTGTCAGTGTGGAAGGAGCTGCTGGCCCTGATGCCCTGGCAGGACTATGTCTATGTGGCGGATTCGGCCAACTGCCCATACGGAGAGAAGTCTCCCGGATTCATCGCCGGCAGGGCCGCTGCCGTGGCCCGTTTCCTGATCGACAGCGGTGCGGATGTGGTGGTCGTGGCATGCAATACTGCCACGGCCGCTGCCATATCCTGCCTCCGTCAGGCATTTCCGGTGCCTTTTGTGGGTATGGAACCGGCGGTCAAGCCTGCGGCAGAACTGTCCAGGACCGGTGTCGTGGGTGTGCTCGCCACGGCCAATACTTTCAGAGGCCGGCTTTACAGGGATACTGTCGTGCGCTTCGCCTCGGATATCAAGGTGGTGGAAGTCGTAGGCAGGGGCCTTGTGGAAGCAGTCGAGAAGGGAGAGACACCGTCCGGGCTGATCCGCAGCTATGTGGACGGGATGACTTCGCAGGGGGCGGATGTAATAGTCCTGGGCTGCACTCATTTCCCTTTCCTGGAGAAGGAGATTTCCGTTGCGGCCGGTCCGGATGTGAGGATCCTCAATCCTGCTCCTGCCGTGGCAAGGCAGACGCAGAGGGTCCTTGATAGGATTTCCGCCGCTCACCGGGTACATGTCCCGCCCTCATCTGTTTTCTATTCGACGGGCGATGTGTCGGTTCTCCGCCGTCTGGCCATGGAGACTGACCCGTCCCTTGCCCAGGACGCATTCAAGACAATCAATATATAGAGTATCCGATCAACAATTACTTAAAACTAAAACTGATGTCAGTCGATTTATTATTCTGGCTAGTGCCCCTTTCATCCCTGATTGCACTGGGATTCGCTTTCTATTTCTACAGAAGAATGCTCAGGGAGGACGAGGGTACTCCAACCATGAGAGAGATAGCGGCTCACGTCCGCAAGGGCGCCATGGCTTATCTCAAGCAGCAGTACAAGGTGGTGACGATAGTGTTCATCATCCTGGCCATATTCTTTGCCGTCCTGGCTTACGGCTTCGACGTGCAGAACCACTGGGTTCCGTTCGCATTCCTCACCGGCGGATTCTTCTCGGGCCTGGCGGGATTCATCGGCATGAAGACCGCGACGTATGCATCCGGCAGGACAGCCAATGCAGCCCGCCGCTCGCTCAACTCCGGCCTGAAGCTGGCCTTCCGCTCAGGAGCCGTGATGGGCCTGACGGTGGTCGGACTCGGCCTTCTGGATATCTCCCTGTGGTATCTTATCCTTGATACCTTTGTCAATGCCGACGGTCCCCAGAAGCTGGTGGTCATAACCACTACGATGCTGACTTTCGGTATGGGAGCTTCCACTCAGGCTCTCTTCGCCCGTGTGGGCGGCGGTATCTACACCAAGGCCGCTGACGTGGGCGCGGACCTGGTAGGAAAGGTGGAGGCCGGTATTCCCGAGGACGACCCCCGCAACCCTGCAACTATTGCCGACAATGTGGGTGACAATGTGGGTGACGTAGCCGGTATGGGCGCCGACCTGTATGAGTCCTACTGCGGCTCTATCCTGGCCACCGCCGCACTCGGTGCCTCGGCGTTCTATTCCTATGCCGATACCTCGATGCAGCTCAGGGCGGTATTCGCTCCCATGCTGATCGCGGCCGTCGGTATCATCCTGTCCGTCATCGGTATCTATCTCGTGAAGACCAAGGAGGGAGCCGGCATGAAACAGCTGCTCCGCTCCCTGAGCGTCGGCACCAATGTCTCTTCGGCCCTCATCGCCGTGGCCACATTCGGAATACTCTACGTGCTCGGCATTCCCAACTGGGCATGGGTGTCCTGCTCAGTCATCGTGGGTCTGGTGGCCGGCATCATCATCGGCCAGTCCACCGAGTACTTCACCTCGCACTCCTATAAGCCTACCCGCAAGCTTGCGGAGAGTTCCAACACCGGTCCGGCCACTGTCATCATCTCCGGTGTGGGTCTCGGCATGATCTCGACAGCCATACCCGTCATCACCATCGTGGTGGCCATCATCCTGGCTTATCTCTGCGCCATCGGCTTCGATGTAACGGATATGCTTTCGGCCCAGAACCTCAGCCTCGGCCTCTACGGCATCGGTATCGCCGCTGTCGGTATGCTCTCTACCCTCGGCATCACCCTGGCCACTGACGCTTACGGTCCCATCGCGGACAACGCCGGCGGCAACGCCCAGATGAGCGAGCTCGAGCCCGAGGTACGCCAGCGCACCGACATCCTCGACGCTCTCGGCAATACCACCGCCGCCACCGGCAAGGGCTTCGCCATCGGCTCCGCTGCCCTGACCGCCCTCGCCCTGCTGGCATCCTACCTAGAGGAGATCAAGATCGGCCTGCAGAGAATAGGGGAGACCGTCCTCGACCTCGGTGGCGGCCGGACCGTCGAAGTCGCCCAGGCCACTATACCCGATTTCATGGAGTACTATCATATCAACCTGATGAACCCCACCGTCCTGGCCGGAGTCTTCATCGGTGCCATGATGTCCTTCCTCTTCTGCGGTCTTACCATGAACGCAGTGGGACGCGCCGCCCAGAAGATGGTCGAGGAGGTGCGCCGTCAGTTCCGCGAGATCAAGGGCATCCTCACCGGTCAGGCCACACCTGACTATGCCCGCTGCGTGGCCATCTCCACCAAGGGCGCCCAGCAGGAGATGCTGCTGCCCTCGCTGCTGGCCATCATCGTGCCCCTGCTCGTAGGTCTGTTCTTCGGAGTGGCCGGTACAGTCGGTCTGCTCGTAGGATCCCTCGGCTCCGGCTTCGTACTGGCTATCTTCATGGCCAACTCCGGCGGTGCCTGGGACAACGCCAAGAAGTACGTGGAGGAGGGCAACCTCGGCGGCAAGGGCTCCGATGCCCACAAGGCCACCGTCGTTGGCGACACAGTAGGCGACCCCTTCAAGGATACCTCCGGACCCTCGCTCAACATCCTCATCAAGCTCATGAGCATGGTCTCCATCGTCACCGCAGGACTCAACGTCGTTTTCAGCGTGCTTTGACAGACCTGAACACCAGCCCGTTGACTTTATGCTCCGTGAGGTGCCCCCTCAGGATATTGTAATAGTTTTGAATTATTTGTTGTTTTTTACAAAAAATTAATCAACTTTGCAGTTTGATAAGTTGAAAATTATAGATTCCTGCTAGTAGGGCTGTGCCCGGTGGATATGAACTTTATTTGAACTGATATTATTGAAGAACATTAAATCAATCATTTAACTTTTTATTAACTTTAAAAAATTATCTACATGAAAAAGATCAGACTATTTTTAACAGGTCTGCTGCTGATGGTGACCTCTGCGGCTTTCGCGCAGGACATCACGGTGACAGGTACTGTTACTGATGCCTCGACAGGTGAGGGAATAGTCGGCGCCACTGTGCTGCTCAAGGGCAGTACTACCGCATGGGTGACGACCGACGACATGGGAAACTACTCCCTCTCTGTTCCCGCTGACGGAGTACTGGAGGTAAGCTTTATGGGCTACACCACCATAGAGGTACCTGTCAACGGCAGGGGCACCGTTGATGTTGCACTGGAAATGGAGGCCGAGATGCTCGACGACGTAGTGGTTGTCGGCTACGGTACCGCCAAGAAGATCTCCTCGGTGGTCGGCTCCGCATCCACAGTCAACAGGAAAGCCATCGCCAACAGGCCTTCCGCCAACGCCGGTGACGCCCTCCAGGGACAGGTCTCCGGTCTGCAGGTGTTCTCCTCGTCCGGTGAGCCTTCAGAGAACGTGTCCATGCGTCTGCGTGGTGTGAACTCCATCAACGCCGGTACCGAGCCCCTTATCGTGCTCGATGGTGCTCCGGTGTCGTCTTCGGTGTTCAACTCTCTGAACAGTAACGATATCGAGAATATCGTGGTCATGAAGGACGCTTCTTCGACAGCCATCTACGGATCCCGTGCCGCCAACGGTGTCATCTACATCACCACCAAGAAAGGTAGGGCAGCCGAGAAACCTGTCGTAAGCCTGCGCGGTCAGTACGGTATCTCCACTCTGGTCAACCACAAGCTGGGTCTGATGAACAGTGACCAGTGGTTCCAGTTCAACGAGATGGTCAACCCCTCGTTCGTGACTACTGATGCCATGCGTATAGCTCAGGACCTGAAGATCAATACCAACTGGCTCGACTTCTTCTTCAATGAGGCAGCCCCTGTGTGGAGCGCCGACCTCTCAGTTTCCGGAGCTTCCGAGAAGACCGACTACTACTTCTCCCTCGGTGCTTTCGACCAGACCGGTACCGCTCCTTTCTCCGACCTGGCCCGTTATACTTTCCGTATGAACGTCAACACCAGGGCTACCGACTGGCTGAAAATCGGCGCCAACATCGGTATGTCATATCAGGACTACTCTACTGCCGGATTCTCAACCACAGGTAACTCCGTGTACAACCCTATCACAGCCTCCAACTGGTATCTGCCCTGGGTTACTCCTTACGAGATCCGTCAGGACGAAGGCGGTAACTACTATGTAGACTACTCTCAGCAGAGGAACTACTTCAGCGAGATGGGTTACTACAACTACTACTATCTGCTGGGTCTGCAGCCTTCCACCTATACCACAGCCCGTGTATACGGAAGCACATACGTGGAGCTCACTCCTGTCAAGGGTCTTACCCTGAGGGCTCAGCAGAACCTCGAGGCCTTCGACTACAACATGGAGTACAAGATCAATCCTGATTACGAGCCGTTCCTCGGTGCCGGTGAGGCCAGGGCATCTTTCCAGAGATACTACCAGTTCACCTTCACCAATACTGCCGAGTACGTGTTCGACATAGCCGGAAGGAACAACTTCGCCATCCTGGTAGGTCAGGAGTCCATCTTCGACCACAGCAATCAGTTCGGAGCCAGTGTGAGCGGTATCACCGACTGGAGGACCAACCTTCTGAGTCAGGGTACTACTCCCGGTCTTCCTTCCAACAGCCTCTGGGATACATCATACAACTCGTATTTCGCACGTCTGTCGTATAACCTCGACGAGAAATACTACCTCGATGCCTCATGGCGTCTTGACGGTTCGTCCCTCTTCGGAGCAGGCAATCAGTATGCCAACTTCTACTCAGTAGGTGCGATGTGGGACATCAAGAAAGAGGACTGGATGCAGGGTGCCTCATGGCTCAATGACCTCCGTCTGAGAGTCAGCTACGGTACCACCGGTAACTCTTCCATCAGCAACTACCTGGCTATCGGTACCATCGGATCGGCCGGCCTCTACAACGGTGCTAACGCCTGGGGTATCGGCAATCCTTCCAACAGCGGACTCACCTGGGAGACCGTAGAGTCCCTCAACGTCGCTCTGTCCGCGCGTATGTGGGACCGCGTCAACCTGAACGTTGAGTTCTACAACAAGGTTACCCACGACCTGTTGATGGATATTCCTTTCTCCATGACCACCGGTCATACGTCAGGTGCCGGTAATGCCGGTGACATGCTCAACCGAGGAGTCGATGTGGACCTGAGTGTCGACATCATCCGTACTCCGGACATCTACTTCGGTGTAACCGCCAACTTCAACTACAACTACAACGAGATTATCGAGCTCTTCGGAGGCCGTGACGAGTACACAGTGCCCAACACCGGTGTATCTTATCAGGTAGGCTATCCTTACGGTGAGTACTTCTATACAAGGTCTGCAGGAGTCGATCCCCGTGACGGTATGCAGATGTGGTATGACCTCAACGGCAACAAGACCAAGGTCTACTCAGCTGACTATGCGGTTATGACCGGTCGTCAGCAGTTCGCTCCCTGCTCCGGCGGTATCCAGCTCAACTTCCAGTACAAGGGTCTGTACATCGGTGCCGACTTCGCATGGATGGCCGGCAAGTGGATGTGGAACAACGACCGTTACTTCCTGGAGAACCCTCTCTTCGTGACCGACAACAATAACGGTGACATCGCCCTGCTGGACATCTGGCTCAAGCCCGGTGACATTACCGACATACCTTCCATCGACTCCGAGAGACAGTTCGACGACACCCTCCTTGAGGATGCATCTTTCTTCCGTCTGAAGAACCTGCAGATCTCCTACGAGTTCCCTACAAGGCTGATTCAGCGCTCGGGCTTCATTCAGGGCTTCAGGATTTACGCCATCGGACGTAACATCTTTACTCTTACTAAGTATTCAGGATATGACCCTGAGGTGGATGCCAACCTGCAGATGGGTGTATACCCCAACTCCAGACAGTTCACCATCGGTGCTGAGTTCACATTCTAATCAATATGAAAGAAATGAAAACGAGAATATTAACTACAAGTGTAATTGCCGCTCTTGCGCTGAGCGTTACGAGCTGCAACATGGATCTGCGTCCCTATGGTACCATAGAGCCTGACAATGCTCTCCAGACCATAGACGATGCCCAGAGGCTGCGCAACGGTCTCTATGTATTCATGAGGTCGTACAGCGGCGGAGTTTTCGCCAACAGGGACGAAGTCCGCAGTGATGAGTTCCATGCACTCGCTTCCTTCGGTAACAACGGAGGTAAAGTGTACAACTGGATCGTAACTTCTGCAGACAGTGATCCTCAGTCCATCTGGGGCGGTTCATATCAGACTATCGCCAATGCCAACTTCTTCATCGAGAAGGCAAGGGCTGTCAACACAGAAGAGTGGAGCGAGGAGGATAAAGCCAATCTGCAGCTGTGGATGGGCGAGGCCTTCTTCTTCCGCGCATACTATCACCTCGAGCTCGCAGAGAACTTCTGTCTCGATTATGTAGGCAACGAGCAGTCCCTGGGTATTCCCTACATGACTGTCTACAATCCTACTTCGGATCAGAGCCAGTATCCTTCGAGACCTACTCTCGAGGAGACTTTCGCCAACATCATGTCCGATATCGACAGTGCCGCCAAGTATGTCACCACTCCCGGTGCCGTAGGCAGCATGTGGGTTACAGCTGATGCGGTAACTGCCCTCAGGGCCAGGGCTGCTCTCGAGAGCGGAGACTATCAGACTGCCTTCAGCGCAGCCAGCTCCCTTCTCCCCACTTATCCTCTGGTTGCTGCCGATACAGCAGAATTCAGAAAGATGTGGCATGAGGATTCCGGCAAGGAGTGCATCCTCCAGCTTACCGGTTCCTATCCCAATGAGGTGCCTACCAGCTTTGACTTCGGCTACCTGGGTTACACTCACGGACAGGGCTTCCGTCCCAACTACGTTCCCGAGCAGTGGGTACTGGAGCTGTACACCAATCTCAATCCCCAGGATATGCGCTATACAGTCCTGATGAGACAGGATTCGGCCAATGTCAGCGGTACTAATTACATGATGTACATGTTCAACAAGTTCCCCGGCAACCCGGCTCTCCGTCAGTCTATCTCCAGCATGAACTATGCCCACAAGCCCAAGATCTTCCGCATAGGCGAGATGTACCTCATCTGCGCAGAGGCAGCTCAGAGAGGCGGACTGGGTGATCCCTGGACATATATCAACCAGCTGCGTGAGTCCCGTATTCCCGGTTACACCGGTGGCGGATCAGGCGATGCACTCACTGAGATTCTCAACGAGCGCGTGCGCGAGCTTATCGGCGAGGGCTTCCGTATCCAGGATCTCAAGCGTTTCCATGTCGATCTTCAGAGACGTGCGGCTCAGATTCCCGAGACCATCTATCTCCCTGAGACCAATCAGGATTTCTTCAGGAGCTATACCCACTATCAGATGACGTGGCCTATTCCTCAGGCTGAGATTTATGCCAACCCTCATATCCAGCAGAATCCCGGATATGCAGAATAACCACTAAAACAAGTTAAGAGATGAAACAGATAAAGATAATAGTTGCAGCTGTTGCTGCCGTTCTTCTGGCCACTTCCTGCTATGAGCGTACTTACGTTCCTCAGACAGGTGATGTGCAGGTGACTTTCACAGCCGAGCGTGATACCGTGGCTCTGACCGACGAGTATCTCAGCCTTCCGATCCAGGCAGTGCAGAAGTCCAATCTCGGTGCTGTTGCCATTGTGGAGTTTGTCGAGGGAACCATCATGCTTCCCGACAGCACTACACGTTCAGTCGTAGAGTATATCGATGACTATGAGAACGGCGGTGACATCATGGTTACTGATTACCAGATCTATCTTCCCGGAGTTGATCCCGAGGATCCTGATCAGGAGGCTGAGGATTTCAGGCCTTCAGCCAGCATCGAGATCCGTGTGCCCAACTTCCGTGACTTCCTGAGCATCAGCATGACATTCAAGCTTGTAGGCGAGCATCTGAGTGACACTGGTATCAATCAGACAACTCTTCTGGCAACCAACTGATAAGGAGGTTCTGCCAGTAGCATAGAATCAAAGTACGTGTGGGGTTGGTCAGGTCATATCCGGTCAGCCCCACATTTATAATTTAAAAAAAAGTGAGATCATGAAAAGAGTAAAGTTATACAGAATACTGCTGTCAGTATTGTCGGTAGCGGCCCTTGTGCCGGCTGCGGGACTTTCCGCACAGGACAGGCGCGGTACTGTGGAAGTGGATTCCAGGGAGGACCTTCTCAGCGCACTGCCCTCTGATGTCGTGTACATGCTTCCGGCCTTTACGGATGCGACGGTCGTATTCGCCAGCGGGGACAGTTCCAAAGGCAGGCTCAATATCTGCCTGGTGGATAATTCCGTGCGTTTTATAAACGCGGCCGGTGACACTCTCAAGCTGTCCAATGCTGAGAATGTGCACAGCATCATGGCCGGTGACACCCTGCTGCTTCAGCGCAACGGTGCGTTCATCAAGCGGGTAGGAGTGTACGGTGACCTGAGTCTGTGCGAAAGACGCGAACTTACCCTTTCGGAGCCCGAGGACAACGCCGGTTACGCGGGCCTTCCCCCTACATCCACCGGCAAGCAGGTGAGGGTCCAGAGCGTGGACTACTCCCGTACATACGGCCGGGTGGTCGAGATTCCCTGGCGTCTCAGGACGGTCTATGTCCTGGATGACGGCCAGAAGATGACAGCTGCCCGCAAGTCGGCCTATCTTCGCTATTTCGGGGATGTGTCCGCTGCCGTCAAGGCTTATATCAAGGAAAACAAGACTGACTTCACCGACAGGGAAGACCTGGTCGCTCTCTTCCAGTACTGTGCCGAGCGCGATATGGAGTTCCATGGTGAACAGGCAAAGAGATAAACAGTTAAATAATAAATTCAACACAGTTAACCAATGCACAAGAGAACAACTACCATCGCGGTGCTTCTCTCCCTGCTGACAGCGGCTTTCGGGCTGGCTTCGTGCAGCATGGACGAAGACCGCCTGCGCGCCTCTGAGACTGTCCTGGTGGACGGCCGCGAGGCTCCGGCCTCTGCTTTTGAGCAGGGAACTGCAATCGTACTTCTCTCTGAGGAACTGGCGGACGGCCTGGACCTGCAGAGTGATCCTTCAGGACAGTTGCTCACCACCGGAGTCAAGTCGGTGGACGGAGTGGCTTCTTCTATCGGTATCAAGCATATCGAGAGACTTTTCCGCTACAATGAGACATACGAGCCCCGTCTGAGGGCCAACGGCATGCACCTGTGGTATGTCATAGAATTCGACGGACAGACCGGGCTTACCCGTGCCGGACAGGAACTTTCCTCCATTGAAGGTGTCGAGCTTGTAGAGTACTGCCCTAAGGTCGTGCGCATAACCAGCAAGGCTGTTTCAGAGCCTTTCAAGATGCCCTCTGCGTCTCAGGGGCCCAAGCATAACAAGGCAACCGAACTGTTCAATGATCCCAGACTGGACGATCAGTGGCACTATTACAATGACGGAACGGGACACAATGCCATAGCCGGTGCGGATATCAATGTCCTGCCCGTGTGGGAGACCGGAAATGTCGGCAACAGATATGCGTCCAACGGTGCGGAGGTGATTGTGGCCGTCGTGGACGGAGGTGTGGATGCCTCTCATCAGGATCTGGCCGAGAATATGTGGGTTGATCCCTCCGACGGCTCCAACGGTTACAACTACGTTGATGAAAACAAGACGATTACTCCCGATGAGCACGGTACCCACGTTGCGGGTACGGTTGCTGCCGTCAACAACAACGGTATCGGTGTCTGCGGTGTGGCAGGAGGTGACAAGGCTGCCGGTGTACCCGGTGTGCGCATCATGTCGCAGCAGATATTCAAGGGTGAGGACGGATCCTCCAATGCCGCTCTTGCAAGGGCCATCCAGGAGGGAGCCGACAAAGGTGCGGTAATCTCGCAGAACAGCTGGGGATTCGATAAAGAAGCCGGCCTGCGCGATACGCCTGCCTTCGTGAAGACAGCCATAGATTATTTTGCCGAGAATGCGGGAATGGATGCGGACGGCAAAACCCAGGTGGGTCCCATGGCCGGCGGCCTGGTCGTTTTCGCAGCCGGCAATGACGAGCTTTCGACCAGCTATCCTGCATCGTATGAGACCTGTCTCGCAGTGGCTTCCATCGCGGCGGACTACGAGCCGGCATACTATACCAACTACGGCAGCTGGGTGGATGTATGCGCTCCCGGCGGAGACTACATGAAGGGCCTTCAGATACTCAGTACCACTCCCGGCAACACGTATACTCTCATGCAGGGAACCTCGATGGCCTGTCCTCATGTATCCGGTATGGCCGCCCTCATAGTTTCTTCGGCAGGAGGTCCCGGCTTTACAGCGGCCCAGCTGAGGGAGATGATCGAAGGTTCGGCAAGGGATATTTCCCAGTACGCCTCGGCTGATTATACCGGACGCGGCCTGGTGGATGTTGCCGGTGCATTCAATATGCTCAGCACCATCGCTCCCGATCCTGTGACGGACTTCGCAGCGTCTTCAAGATCCAATTTCATTGACTTTACGTTCAGCGTGCCCAGAGACGAGGACAACGTGACACCTGCTACAGCCAAGGTATATTATTCGACCACGGAGTTCGATGTCACTGACAGCGCGGGCGCGGAGACACTTCCCTGTGTGGAAATGGTAATAAGCGGCATGGCTGTGGGCGATCAGGTCAAAGGCTCTGTCTCCGGACTGGAGTTCAACACACAGTATTACCTGAGTGTATCCACCTCCGATGCAGCCCACAACAGGTCTGATCTCAGTCCTCTCGTTACGGTCACCACCGGCGAGAATACCGCGCCTGTGTTCCTTCCTGACACGCCTATCGACACCACCGTCAAGCAGCCTCAGTCCATTACCCTGGATATGAAGGTCTTCGATGCGGACGGCCATACTCTTACTCCCTCCGTGGACAACACCACCGGAGTATCGCTCAACATGCTCAACGACTCTACGCTCAGAGTCGTGATTGCCAGTCAGCCCAACGGTCTGGGCTCTCATACCTTCGAGATCTCTGTATCCGACGGATTCGCGTCGGATTCGAGAACTGTCAATCTGGAGGTGATGGAGAACCGTGCCCCTGAGAAGCTGGCCGGTGATCCGGACGATGTGGTTGTCAGCATGGGCTCGGATACCGAGATAGACCTCGCTCAGTATGTCTCGGATCCTGACGGAGACCGTCTTACATACCGCGTGGAATATTCTGTGACAGGCGTGGTGATGGGCTCCGTAAGCGGCAATATCCTGACGCTTACACCTCAGTCGCAGGGCACTACGGACATTACTGTGACGGCCCTCGATGATATGAACGAGGCTGTGACCCTGAGCTTCACGGTACTGGTGCGTGACGGCGGCAAGGCTGCGGATTTCTATCCCAACCCTGTAATCGACATGCTTAATGTAAGGACAGGTACGACGGTCACGGATGCCGTAATCGAAGTCCGCAAGTCCAGCGGAGCGGTGGTTCTTTCTACTGATGTAATAAAGGAAGTATCGCCTTTCGCTCCCGCCCAGATAGATATGTCCGGCCTCGCAGGCGGAATGTACAATGTGACACTCAAGTACACCGACGGGGACGGCAATTCACAGTCCGTAACATCTCAAATCTCTAAATTGTAATGAAAAGAACACTTATTATAGCAGCAGCCGCTCTGGCGGCTGCCTCTTTCACAGCCAAGGCCCAGACTGCCGGCTTCCTCGATGTCAATCCCGATCCTCTGTCTCTCGGCATGGCCGGGACCGGAACCGTAATGGAGGCCACGCCTTTTGCGATGTGGAACAATATCGCATCCACAGCTCTCGATGAGCAGAAATTCCAGATAGGTGCCGCATACTCGTTGTGGCAGCCGTCGATGACAGCCAACAACACGGTCGCAGTCGCCGGATACGGCAGGGTAGCCAGGTTCATGACCATCTCGGCCGGTGTAAAGTATTTCGGCTCCAAGCCATTTGATATTACGGACGGCAGCACCGGTCTTGTGACCGGACAGTTCACTCCGGTAGATCTGGAGGCAGGTATCGGACTCGGTTTCAGGATTCTGCCTATCCTTTCCCTCGGTGCCAACGTCAGCTATGTGCACAGTGACATAGGCGGTCCAGAGAAGGGCGGCGCGGTGTCTGCGGATTTCGGTGCCCTGCTTGACCTCAAGTTCATGAGAGTGGGTCTTACAGCTGAGAACATAGGCTCTAAGATAAGTTACGGCTACGGCTCGTACAATCTTCCCGCCAATGTCAATCTCGGTGTAGGTACCATCCAGCGTTTCGGAGAGTCTGACAAACATGCCCTTGCCGTCAATCTCCAGGCAGGCATGACTCTGTACGAGCCCTCTGTATTCGCCGGACTCGGAGCGCAGTACACCTACAATGACTTTTTCAGGGTAAGCGCCGGTTATCATTACGGTGATGCCGAGAAGCAGTTCTTCGGTTCGTATGCTTCGGTAGGTGCCGGCATCAGGGTACTCGGTCTGATGATCAATGCAGCTTATCTTATCGGTACGGACAAGGATTCTCCTCTGACCAACACATTTACCATCGGCCTCGGCTACGCATTCTAGTCCTGAGCCGCGTATAATGAAGAAAGGGCCCGCGCAGTTCCATACTGCGCGGGCCCTCTTCGTTATATTGGTGTTAAAAAGCCGGCTCCGCGATGAGTGATGCGGGGCCGGCTTTGCAATGAATGACTTATACGGATTACTCTTCTCTGCGCTTTGCGGGAGCGGCCATCTTGTTGTAGTCGTCCATCGACGCTACGATGATGCGCTCGAACTCACGCTGGCCTGTACCGGCCGGAATGAGATGACCGCAGATTACGTTCTCCTTCAGACCCTCGAGTGTATCGACCTTGCCCCTGATAGCAGCCTCGCTGAGCACCTTGGTGGTCTCCTGGAAGGAGGCGGCGGACATGAAGCTGTTGGTGCGCAGGGCAGCGCGGGTGATACCCTGGAGTATCTGGTTGGATGTTGCGGGGATGGCATCGCGGGCCTGGACGAGCTTGAGGTCCTGCCTCTTGAGCAGAGAGTTCTCGTCTCTGAGCCTGCGGGCCGTGACGATCTGTCCTGGCTTGAGCTCGGTGGAGTCACCGGCATCCTGTACGACCTTCTTGCCGAACATGGAGTCGTTCTCCTCGTTGAACTCCCACTTGTCCACGAGCTGTTCGGGCAGGAACCGGGTGTCTCCCGGATCCACTATCTCGACCTTGCGCATCATCTGGCGGACGATGATCTCGAAGTGCTTGTCGTTGATCTTCACACCCTGCATACGGTACACTTCCTGAATCTCGTTGACGATGTATTCCTGAACCTTGATTGGTCCCTGGATGGCCAGGATATCGGCGGGAGATACGGCTCCGTCTGACAGGGGCATACCTGCGCGGATGTAGTCGTTCTCCTGTACGAGAATCTGCTTGGACAGGGGCACGAGATAACGCTTCTCGTCACCGCTCTTGGAACGGATGATAATCTCGCGGTTGCCTCGCTTGATCTTGCCCATCTGCACCTCACCGTTGATCTCTGCGACGATGGCGGGGTTGGACGGATTGCGGGCCTCGAAGAGCTCTGTGACGCGGGGAAGACCACCGGTGATATCGCCCGATTTTCCGATGGCGCGTGGTATCTTGACAATGACTTCACCGGCCTTGACTTCCTGTCCGTCCTCTACCATCAGGTGTGCTCCCACAGGCAGGTTGTACTGCTTCATCTCCGCTCCGTTCTGAAGGATGTGGATGGTGGGGTTCTTGGATTTGTCCCTGGACTCGATGATTACCTTCTCCTTGTGGAGGGAGAACTCATCGGTGGCTTCTTCCCTGAAGGTTACGCCTTCGATGAGGCTGTCGAACGATACAGTACCGGATATCTCGGTGATGGTAACTGCGTTATATGCGTCCCACTCGCAGATACGGTCACCCTTGGAGATGTTTGCTCCGTCTTTCTGATAGAGCTTGGCTCCGTAAGGGATGTTGTGCTGAGAGAGAGTGATGCCGGTGTTGACATCAACAATGCGCATCTCGGCTGTACGTCCGATCACAACCTCGAAGTCACCCTCGTCCTCATGCTTGGTGACGGTCCTGAGCTCCTCGAACTCCAGACGTCCGTCGTAGCGGGCTACAATCTCGGACTCGGAGGCGATGCTCGATGCGGTACCTCCGACGTGGAATGTACGCAGGGTAAGCTGTGTACCGGGCTCTCCGATGGACTGTGCGGCGATTACTCCGACCACCTCGCCTTTCTCGACCATGCGGCCGGTAGCCAGGTTACGTCCGTAGCACTTGGCGCAGACACCCTTGCGGGACTCGCACGTGAGTACGGAACGGATCTCCACCTGCTCGATAGGCAGGGCCGAGATCTTGGCTGCGATATCCTCGGTAATCTCGTCGTTGGCGGCGAGGATGAGCTCTCCGGTCAGAGGATTGTAGATATCGTGAACGGAGGTACGGCCCAGGATACGGTCGTAGAGTGACTCTACGATCTCGTCCTTGTTCTTGATGGCCGTAGCGACGATACCTCTGAGGGTCTTGCAGTCCTCCTCGTTGATGATCACATCGTGCGATACGTCCACGAGCCTACGGGTCAGGTATCCTGCGTCGGCTGTCTTCAGCGCGGTATCGGCCAGACCCTTACGGGCACCGTGGGTGGAGATGAAGTACTCGAGCACCGAGAGTCCCTCCTTGAAGTTGGAGAGAATAGGGTTCTCGATGATCTCCGCTCCGGTCGAACCGGACTTCTGGGGCTTGGCCATCAGGCCTCGCATACCGCAGAGCTGACGGATCTGCTCCTTGGAACCACGGGCTCCGGAGTCGAGCATCATGAATATAGGATTGAATCCCTGCTGGTCGGCCTCGATATTCTTGGTCACCATGTTGGTCAGGCGGGAGTTGGTGGTGGTCCAGATGTCGATGATCTGGTTGTACCTCTCGTTGTTGGTGATGAGACCCATGTTGAAGCTCTGCTGGATCTCCTCCACCTGGTTGTATCCTTCGTTGACGAGTCCTGCTTTCTCCGAGGGGATGATCACGTCCGCCAGGTTGAAGGACAGGCCTCCCTTGAATGCCATGGTGTATCCTATCGACTTGATGTCGTCGAGGAACTGGGCGGTACGGGCTACTCCGCATACTTTCACCACCTTTCCGATGATGTCGCGGAGGGACTTCTTGGTCAGCAGCTCGTTGATGTAGCCCACCTCGGGAGGTACGACCTGGTTGAATATCACGCGGCCTACGGTAGTGTTCTCGAAGATGCGGAAGCCTTTCGAGGGATCTGCGGGATCCTTGGGCAGACGCACGGATATCTTGGCGTGAAGATCCACCCGCTTCTCGTTGTAGGCGATAATCACCTCTTCGGGTCCGTAGAATGTCATGCCCTCACCTTTGGCTCCGGTCCTGGGCTTGGTGATGTAGTACAGACCGAGGACCATGTCCTGCGAGGGAACGGTGATGGGCGCACCGTTGGCCGGGTTGAGGATGTTGTGCGAGCCGAGCATCAGCAGCTGGGCCTCGAGGATGGCGGCGTTGCCCAGGGGAAGGTGCACGGCCATCTGGTCACCGTCGAAGTCCGCGTTGAAGGCGGTACATGCGAGGGGGTGGAGCTGGATGGCCTTGCCCTCGATCAGTTTGGGCTGGAACGCCTGGATACCCAGACGGTGCAGGGTAGGAGCACGGTTGAGCAGGACGGGATGTCCTTTCATCACGTTCTCCAGGATGTCCCAGATCACGGGCTCTTTCTTGTCCACTATCTTCTTGGCCGAGCGGACGGTCTTGACGATGCCTCTCTCGATCAGCTTGCGGATGATGAAGGGCTTGTAGAGCTCTGCTGCCATGTATTTGGGCAGACCGCACTCGTGCATGTGCAGCTCCGGACCTACGACGATTACTGAACGGGCCGAGTAGTCGACGCGCTTACCGAGTAGATTCTGACGGAAACGTCCCTGCTTTCCTTTGAGTGAGTCCGAGAGGGACTTGAGGGTACGGTTGGCATCGGTCTTTACTGCGTTGGACTTGCGTGAGTTGTCGAAGAGGGAGTCCACGGCCTCCTGCAGCATTCGTTTCTCGTTGCGGAGAATCACTTCGGGGGCCTTGATCTCTATGAGTTTCTTCAGACGGTTGTTCCTTATGATGACCCTGCGGTAGAGGTCGTTGAGGTCGGATGTGGCGAAACGTCCTCCGTCCAGGGGTACCAGGGGCCTCAGGTCGGGGGGAATCACGGGGATGACCTTCATGATCATCCACTCCGGACGGTTCACGTCCTTCGACTCACGGAATGCCTCGATGACGCTCAGACGCTTGAGGGCCTCGGCCTTGCGCTGCTGGGATGTCTCGCTCTCGGTCTTGTGGCGAAGGTCGTAGGAGAGTTCGTCCAGGTTGAGACCGGCCAGAAGGGTGTAGATGGCCTCCGCACCCATACCGGCGATGAACTTGTCGGGATCGCTGTTGTCCAGGGACTGGTTGTCCTTGGGCAGGCGGTCCAGGATGTCAAGGTATTCGTCCTCGGACAGCAGTGACAGGTTCTCCACGTTCAGATCTTTAGCCGCTCCGGCCTGGATTACGATGTACCTCTCATAGTAGATGACGGACTCGAGCTTCTTGGAAGGGATGCCGAGCAGGCTTCCGATCTTGTTGGGGGTGGAGCGGAAGTACCAGATGTGTGCCACGGGGACGGTCAGGGTGATGTGTCCCATCCTCTCCCTGCGGACCTTCTTCTCCGTCACCTCCACACCGCAGCGGTCGCAGACGATGCCTCTGTAGCGTATCCTCTTGTATTTTCCGCAGTGGCACTCATAGTCCTTGGTGGGACCGAATATCCTCTCGCAGAAGAGGCCGTCGCGCTCGGGCTTGTAAGTACGGTAGTTGACAGTCTCAGGCTTGAGGACCTCCCCGGAAGACCTCTCCAGAATCTCTTCCGGAGAAGCCAGGCCGATGGAAATCCTGTTGAAGTTGCTTTTGATCTTATTGTCTTTCTTAAAAGCCATATCTTGGAAATTCTTAATTGTCAAATACAAACTAGTCTAATTTGATGCTCAGTCCGAGTCCGCGCAGCTCGTGCAGCAGCACGTTGAGTGACTCAGGTATGCCGGGAGCCGGCATCGGATCGCCCTTGACGATGGCCTCGTAGGCGCGTGAGCGGCCTGTCACGTCATCGGACTTGATGGTGAGGATCTCCTGGAGGACATTGGATGCTCCGAATGCCTCGAGGGCCCATACCTCCATCTCTCCGAATCGCTGGCCTCCGAACTGTGCCTTACCTCCCAGAGGCTGCTGGGTGATGAGGGAGTAGGGACCGATGGAGCGGGCGTGCATCTTGTCGTCCACCATGTGGCCGAGCTTGATCATGTAGATGACTCCGACTGTCGCGGGCTGGTCGAAGTACTCGCCGCTTCCTCCGTCGCGCAGGTATGTCTTTCCGTAGCGGGGCAGACCTGCCTTGTCGGTGTACTCGCATATCTGTTCGAGGGACGCTCCGTCGAAGATCGGGGTGCTGAACTTCAGGCCCAGCTCCTTGCCGGCCCAGCCGAGCACGGTCTCGTAGATCTGTCCCAGGTTCATACGCGAGGGCACACCCAGAGGGTTGAGGACGATGTCCACGGTGGTTCCGTCATCGAGGAAAGGCATGTCCTCGTCGCGGACTACCTTGGCCACGATACCCTTGTTACCGTGGCGGCCGGCCATCTTGTCACCGACGCGGATCTTCCTCTTCTTGGCCACGTATACCTTGGCCAGCTGCATGATGCCTGAGGGAAGCTCGTCTCCTATCGTGACGTTGTACTTGATGCGCTTGAGTTCTGCGTCGTACTCCTTGTAGGCTATAAGATAGTTGTTGATGAGGGTCTTGATCTGGTTGTTGGCCGTCTTGTCAGAAGTCCATTTGGCCGGATTGACATCCTCGTACTTGATGTTCTCGAGCATGGCTCGGGTGATGACGGTGCCCTTGGGTATGAGCTCTGTCTCGTAAAGATCCGAAATGCCGTTGCTCTTGTGGTCCTTCACCAGTACCATGAGCTTGTCGATGAAGAGCTTGCGCAGAGCAGTGGTCTTCTGTGTGAAGTCCTCCTCGGCTTTTACGAGCTCTTCCTTGGGTGCGCTCTTGCCTCTCTTGCCGGGCTCCTTGGCCACACGGGAGAAAAGCCTCTTGCCGATGATGGTTCCGGAGAGGGAAGGGGATGCCTTCAGGGATGCGTCCTTGACATCGCCGGCCTTGTCACCGAAGATGGCGCGCAGGAGTTTCTCCTCGGGTGAGGGGTCGCTCTCGCCCTTAGGAGTGATCTTACCGATGAGGATGTCACCGGGCTCCACATGTGCGCCGACTCTTATGATACCGTGCTCGTCGAGGTCCTTGGTCGCGTCCTCGCTGACGTTGGGTATGTCCGAGGTGAGCTCTTCCATTCCGCGCTTGGTGTCGCGGACTTCCATGATGTACTCGTCCACGTGGATGGATGTGAAGATGTCCTCGCGGAGAATCCTCTCTGAGAGGACGATGGCATCCTCGAAGTTGTATCCTTTCCAGGGCATGAACGCTACCTTGAGGTTGCGTCCGAGGGCAAGTTCTCCGCCCTGTGTGGCGTATCCTTCTGTAAGTACCTGACCGGCATGTACCTTGTCACCTCTGCGCACGATCGGCTTGAGGTGGATTGAGGTGCTCTGGTTGGTCTTGCGGTACAGGGGCAGACGGTATACCGTTACGTCGGGAGAGAAGCTTACGAACTTCTCGGCTTCTGTTCTGTCGTATTTAACGTGTATCTCGCGTGCATCGGCGAATACTACCTCACCGTCCCTTTCGGCCACTACCTGAGTGCGTGAGTCGCGTACCACGGCTCTTTCCAGACCGGTACCTACGATAGGCGCCTCGGGCCTGATGACAGGCACGGCCTGGCGCATCATGTTCGATCCCATGAGGGCACGGTTGGCGTCGTCGTGCTCGAGGAACGGAATCAGGGATGCGGCGATCGATGCTATCTGGTTGGGGGCCACGTCCATGTAGTGAACCTGCTCCTTGGTGACAACGGGGAAGTCTGCCTCGTGACGGCAGCTGATGCGCTCATCGAGCATGTTGCCCTCGTCGTCCAGGTTGACATTGGCCTGTGCCACCATCTTGTCCTCTTCTTCCTCCGCGCTCATGTAGACGCATCCTTCTGCGGACATGTCCACCTTGCCGTTCTCGACTTTCCGGTACGGAGTCTCGATGAAGCCCAGGTCGTTGATCCTGGCGTAGACGCACAGCGAGGAGATAAGGCCGATGTTCGGTCCCTCAGGGGTCTCGATAGGGCAGAGACGGCCGTAGTGGGTGTAGTGAACGTCGCGCACCTCGAATCCTGCGCGGTCCCTCGACAGACCTCCCGGACCGAGGGCTGACAGACGGCGCTTGTGTGTCATCTCGGCCAGAGGATTGGTCTGGTCCATGAACTGCGACAGCTGGCTGGTGCCGAAGAACGAGTTGATGACCGATGCGAGTGTCTTGGCGTTGATGAGGTCGGTGGGAACGAACACCTCGTTGTCCCTGACGTTCATCCTCTCGCGGATGGTGCGGGCCATACGGGTGAGACCGACGCTGAACTGGTTGGCCAGCTGCTCGCCGACAGTCCTGATACGGCGGTTGCTCAGATGGTCGATATCGTCAATGGCTGCCTTATTGTTGATCAGCTGGATGAGATACTTGATGATCTCTATGATGTCCTGCTTCGTAAGTACCCTGACATCCGCCGGAGTCGTCAGACCCAGCTTCCTGTTGAGACGGTAACGTCCCACCTCTCCGAGGTCGTAGCGCTTGTCGGAGAAGAACAGCTTGTCGATGACGTCGCGGGCCGTGGCCTCGTCAGGCGGTTCGGAGTTGCGCAGCTGTCTGTAGGTGTAGAAGACGGCCTCTTTCTCGGAGTTGCAGACATCTTTCTGGAGTGTATTGAAGATGATCGTGTAGTCGCTCAGGTCCACGTCGTCCCGGTGGAGGAGGATCGTGCTTACGCCGGCGTCGATAATGTCATCTATGTTGTTCTCGTCGAGGATCGTCTCGCGGTCCACGACTATCTGGTTCCTCTCGATGTAGACAACCTCTCCGGTGTCCTCGTCCACAAAGTCCTCGTTCCATGTCTTGAGGACGCGGGCGGCGAGTTTGGAACCGATATTCTTCGTAAGTTCTTCCTTGGTGGCCTGCACCTCACGTGCAAGTCCGAATATGTCGAGAATTTCCTTATCGCTCTCGAATCCGATGGCCCTGAGCAGAGTGGTTACAGGGAGTTTCTTCTTGCGGTCGATGTACGCGTACATGACATTGTTGATGTCTGTGGCGAACTCGATCCACGAGCCTTTGAAGGGGATGATCCTTGCCGAGTAGAGCTTGGTTCCGTTGGCGTGGATGCTCTGTCCGAAGAAAACACCGGGAGAACGGTGCAGCTGCGATACGATGATGCGCTCGGAGCCGTTGATTACGAATGTGCCTCTCTCGGTCATGTAGGGTATGGTGCCGAGATACACATCCTGAATCGAGGTGTCGAAGTCCTCGTGCTCCGGGTCAGTGCAGTACAGTTTGAGCTTGGCCTTGAGAGGCACGCTGTATGTCAGTCCCCTGTCCAGACACTCGTCCACCGAATACCTTGGAGGGTCGATGAAGTAGTCTACGAATTCGAGGACGAAGTTGTTCCTTGTATCGGTGATGGGGAAGATATCCTGGAATACTTTGAACAGTCCTTCATTGCGGCGGTTTTCAGGTGTAGTATCCAGCTGAAAGAAATCCTTGAAAGGCTTCAGCTGGACCTCCAGGAAATCGGGATATTCGAGGAGTGTCTTGGAAGATGCGAAAGAAATTCGCTGATTTTTAAGGTTTTGCGCCATTGTGTCCGGTATTGTTGAAGATAAACTTAAAAAAACGACAAAAAGGTTTAGAGTCCTGGGTGGACTCTAAACCTGAATTTTCCCGTCAGCGGGATTGAGTATGTTTATTTAACTTCAACTTCTCCGCCGGCTTCTTCGAGTTGTGCTTTTACCTGTTCAGCTTCAGCTTTGGATACTTTCTCCTTTACAGGAGCGGGAACCTTGTCAACAAGCTCCTTAGCCTCTTTCAGTCCGAGACCGGTGATCTCCTTAACGACCTTCACGATCTGGAGCTTGGCCTGGCCGGCTGAGGTCAGGATAACGTCGAACTGAGTCTGCTCAGCCTCGGCTGCGGCACCGCCGGCTGCGGGAGCTGCTACTGCAACTGCTGCAGCTGCTGCAGGCTCGATTCCATATTCTTCCTTCAGTACCTGTGCGAGTTCCTGAACTTCTTTAACTGTGAGGTTAACTAATTCTTCCGCAAATTTTTTGATATCTGCCATGATTTCTAATTATTAAATTGTTTGTTTTTTTATTATTACTCTTTTTCCGATAAGGTCTTGACCAGTCCTGCGACTTTTCCGCCGGCAGAAGCCTGCAGAGCGGAGATAACGTTGCGTGCAGGAGACTGCAGCAGACCGATGATGTCACCGATGAGTTCCTCACGGGACTTGATGTTGACGAGAACTTCGAGATTCTCGGCGCCGATATAGGCGCAATCCTGAACATACGCACCCTTCAGCACCGGTTTGCCCATTTTCTCACCGTATTCCTTGATGAGCTTGGCAGGGGCGTTGGGGGTAGTGGTGAACATAATTGCGGAAGAACCTTCCATGATGGGCTTCACGGCCTCCACTGCCTGACCCTCGATCTTCTCGAGTGCCTTGATGAACAGTGTGTTCTTGACGACCATCAGCTTGATCTCCTTCTCGAAGCAAGCCCTGCGGAGCGCAGTTGTATTTTCCGCGTTGAGTCCCGAAATGTCAGTTACATAGAAATTGGGAGTCTCAGAAAGCTGTGATGCTACCTGATCGATTATCTGTGCTTTTTCCTCTTTTCTCATGATACTCAAGTTATTTATTCAGCAGCACTGAAAGTTTTGGAATCTATGCATATACCGGGGCTCATAGTGGAAGAGATGAATACACTCTTCACGTATGTTCCTTTCAGGGACTGAGGCTTCAGTTTGAGGATGGTGTTGAGAAGCTCAAGGGAGTTCTCGGCCAGCTGCTCGGCAGTGAAGGACACCTTGCCTACTGCGGCGTGGATGATACCGGTCTTGTCAACCTTGAAGTCGATCTTACCGGCCTTCACTTCCTTCACGGCTTTGCCTATTTCCATGGTCACTGTACCTGTCTTGGGGTTGGGCATCAGGCCGCGCGGTCCGAGAATACGTCCGAGCGCTCCGACCTTACCCATCACAGAGGGAGTACAGATAATCACGTCGACGTCTGTCCAGCCGCCTTTGATCTTCTCTACGAACTCGTCCAGACCGACATAGTCAGCGCCGGCCTCGCGGGCTTCGTTCTCCTTATCGGGGGTACACAAAACAAGTACGCGGGTTACCTTTCCTGTTCCATGCGGAAGAGTCACAACGCCACGTACCATCTGGTTGGCCTTGCGGGGGTCAACACCGAGACGTACTGCCAGATCCACGGATGCATCAAACTTGGCGTAGTTGGTATCCTTTACCAGTCTGCATGCTTCCAGGAGTCTGTACTGCTTCCCGTTGTCAACCTTCTCTTCGGCTATCTTCTGGTTTTTAGTCAATTTACTCATAGCGTGCGATTATTTTATGTCTTCAGGAAATGTACCAGTTACTGTAACGCCCATGCTCCTTGCTGTACCGGCTACCATCTTCATGGCAGACTTGAGGGTAAATGCATTCATGTCAGGCATCTTGTCCTGAGCGATGGCCTTTACCTGGTCCCAGGTGAGGGAGCCTACCTTGCTGCGGTTAGGCTCTGCGGAGCCCTTGGCAATCTTGGCTGCCTCCTTGATCTGCACTGCAACAGGAGGCTGCTTTACAACGAATGTAAAAGACTTATCGCTGTAGACTGTAATAATTACAGGCAGCACCTTTCCGGCTTTGTCCTGAGTACGGGCATTGAATTGTTTGCAGAAATCCATGATGTTCACACCCTTCGAACCGAGGGCCGGTCCTACCGGAGGTGAGGGATTCGCGGCACCGCCTTTTATCTGCAATTTAATAAATGCGGCAATTTCTTTAGCCATAATTACTACTTGATTTATTCTTTAACTACTTGAACGAAATTCAGTTCCAAAAGGGTCTTACGTCCGAAGATCTTGACCATTACCTTGAGTTTCCTCTTGTCCTGGAGAATCTCCTCAATAGTTCCGTCAAAGCCGTTGAAAGGTCCGTCTGTGATCTTCACGGCCTCGCCGATAACAAACGAGGTTACGTTCTCCTCATCCTGCTCGAGCTGCTCGTCCACTATTCCGAGTATGCGGTTGATCTCCGACGGTCTGAGAGGGATGGGCTCTTTGTCCTTGCCCTGTCTTTCTGTCAGGAATCCGGATACATGCGGAATGTTGCGGATAATGTGCTGCAGCTCACCGGTCAGATGAGCCTCGATAAGAATGTAGCCCGGAAAGAAAATACTTTCCTTGCTTACTTTCTTGCCGTTTCTCACCTGGTAGATTTTTTCCGTAGGAATGAGAATCTGTGAGACATAATGATCGAGACCGAGAGCTTTGATCTCGTTCTCGATATATTCCTTCGCTTTCTTCTCCTTACCTCCGGCTACCCGGATGACGTACCATTTCTTCTCAAGCTCAGCCATTGCCTTAGTATAATAAGTTATAGATCGTGGTCATCAGATGTCTGAACACGAAGTCCATAAGGAATATTATCGCAGCGAGGATGACCGAAGCCACCATCACGACGATAGCCGAACTCTGAAGCTGGTTCCATGACGGCCAGCTGACCTTTTGGGTCAGTTCCTTGTACGACTCTTTGAAGTAAACTGAAATTCTGCTCATTTTTTAATGTTTGTCGGCTTTTGGCCGGAAGCTTGCCTGGAGCCGTCGTTAAAATGCCGGGCCCGTAACTGCCCGGTATCTTGCAGGGACAGAGCGATTCGAACGCCCATCAACGGTTTTGGAGACCGCTATTCTACCCTTGAACTATGTCCCTTTTTAAAAAGGGGGCCGAGTAGAAGGCCCCCTTGTATTTGAAATCTCGTGTGAGAGGATTACTCGAGGATAGCGGTAACCTGACCCGATCCGACTGTACGGCCGCCCTCACGGATGGCGAAGCGGAGTCCCTCGTTGATAGCTACAGGGTAGATGAGCTCTACGGTGATCTCTACGTTGTCGCCAGGCATAACCATCTCAGTTCCTTCAGGGAGAGTGATCTCACCTGTGATATCCAGTGTACGGATGAAGAACTGGGGACGATATTTGTTGTGGAAAGGAGTGTGACGGCCACCCTCATCTTTCTTCAGCACGTAGATAGCGGCTTTGAATCTCTTGTGAGGAGTGATGGTACCGGGATGAGCGATAACCTGACCTCTCTTGATCTCCTTCTTGTCAATACCACGGAGGAGCAGACCTACGTTGTCTCCTGCCTCACCCTCATCGAGGATCTTGCGGAACATCTCGACACCTGTAACGACTGACTTCTTGGGCTCCTCACCGAGACCGATAATCTGAACCTCGTCACCGACCTTAACGATACCGGTCTCAATACGTCCGGTAGCAACGGTTCCACGACCGGTGATGGAGAAGATATCCTCGATAGGCATCAGGAAAGGCTTCTCGTTGTCACGAACAGGCAGGGGGATGTACTCGTCCACTGCGTTCATCAGTTCCATAACCTTCTCAACCCACTTGGGCTCACCGTTGAGGGCACCGAGAGCGGAACCTGCGATAACGGGTGCGTTGTCACCGTCGAAGCCGTAGAAGCTCAGAAGCTCGCGGACCTCCATCTCAACGAGCTCGATCATCTCGGGATCGTCAACAATATCAACTTTGTTCAGGAACACAACGATTCTAGGCACGTTCACCTGACGGGCGAGCAGGATGTGCTCACGGGTCTGGGGCATAGGACCGTCAGTAGCTGCAACTACGAGGATGGCACCGTCCATCTGGGCAGCACCGGTAACCATGTTCTTCACATAGTCGGCGTGGCCCGGGCAGTCTACGTGTGCGTAGTGACGGGTCTCTGTCTGATACTCAATATGGGCAGTATTAATGGTGATACCACGTTCCTTCTCCTCAGGAGCGTTGTCGATGGAATCGAAAGAGCGGACCTCGGAGAGTCCTTTCTCAGCCAGAACTTTGGTGATGGCTGCGGTCAGAGTAGTTTTACCGTGGTCAACGTGGCCGATAGTACCAATGTTAACGTGCGGCTTGTCCCTTTTGAAAGTTTCTTTTGCCATAATGTCTGATTTAATGTAATTAAAATTGAGCCGGTGATGAGATTTGAACTCATGACCTCTTCCTTACCAAGGAAGCGCTCTACCCCTGAGCTACACTGGCTTTTTAGAGCGGAAGACGAGGTTCGAACCCGCGACCCTCAGCTTGGAAGGCTGATGCTCTACCAACTGAGCTACTTCCGCCTTTTTCGTTTTGAAGGGGCATCTTCTGCGTTACTGCTCGTCGCTCGCATCCTCATTTACACAAGTAAACTCCGGTGCTCTCTCCTCACGTTCCTTGAATCTACCCCTTCAAAAACGAAAAACCTCTCGTTCATTCGGGGCATCTTCTGCGATGCCTCTTCGTGTATGTGTGGGGAGAGAAGGATTCGAACCTCCGAAGGCGTGCGCCAGCAGATTTACAGTCTGCCCCAGTTGGCCACTTTGGTATCTCCCCATATTTGTAAAGTACTTAATTCAAGGAACTTTGAGCCGATAGAGGGATTCGAACCCACGACCCGCTGATTACAAATCAGCTGCTCTGGCCAACTGAGCTATATCGGCAGCGCTTATTTTTGGGACTGCAAAGATATAGCTTTTATTAAAAAAAGCAAAAGAATTTTAAAAATTATTGAATTATTGCTTCGAGTATGTCAGCGGTGGATATTCCGCATTCTTCCCGAAGCTGCTTTATACTGCCCTGTTCCACAAATCTGTCCGGGATGCCCAGGCCGATGACCGTATGGCCGGGTGCGTGTGCGGAGACGTATTCGCATACCGCGCTGTGGAGCCCTCCAATGACGGACGCATCCTCCACTGTGATGATCCTGTCGGTTCTGGAGCATACGTCCCTGAGGATATCCTCGTCCATGGGCTTGAGGAATATCATGTCGTAGTGGAGCACTTGTTTGCCCCGTTCCGAGGCCATGCGCACGGCCTCGGCGGCGCGGTTGCCTATCGGTCCTATGCTCAGCAGTGCGGTGCCGCTTCCTTCGTGCAGCAGGCGGCCCTTGCCGACGGGGAGGGCACTGAATGCCGAGCTGCGCCAGTTGACACCCTCGCCCTTTCCGCGCGGATACCTTATTATAATAGGTGCGTCGCACTCATCCAGGGTGGCCGTGTACATAAGGTTTCTGAGGTCGAGCTCGTTGAGAGGGGAGGCTATGAGCAGATTGGGGACGGGGCGGAATGCCGCCATGTCAAATACGCCGTGGTGCGTGGCTCCGTCCTCGCCGACCAGCCCTGCGCGGTCAAGGCACAGGATTACTTTAAGTTTCTGAAGGGCCACGTCGTGGATTACGCTGTCGTAGGCTCTCTGCATGAATGACGAGTAGATGTTGCAGAACGGCAGCAGTCCCGATGCGGCCAGTCCTGCCGAGAAAGTCACTGCGTGCTGTTCGGCTATTCCGACATCGAATGTCCTTTCCGGTATTTCCTTCATCATGATGTTCATGCCGCATCCGGATGCCATGGCCGGTGTTACGGCGACGATGCGGCTGTCGGCCCTGGCCAGTTCCAGCAGGGTCTCTCCGAAGACATCCTGGTATCTTGCGATGCCGTCCTCGGCGGGGACGGTGCGCTGTCCGCTTATTGGATCGAAGGTCCCCGGGGCGTGCCATACGGTCTGGTCCTCTTCTGCCGGTCTGTAACCCTTGCCTTTTTTTGTTATTACGTGCAGCAGCTTCGGACCTTTGATGTTGCGCAGGGAGGTCAGGGTGGTGGTAAGCTGGCCTATGTCATTGCCGTCTATCGCTCCGAAGTACCGGAATCCCAGGGATTCAAAAAGGGAACCGCTGCGAAGGACGGCCATCTTCGTGCTGAACATGAATTTCTGTACGCTTCTGCGCAGACGGGTGGAGCCTATGAGGTCCCATACGTGGTTCTTGATGCGGTTGTATGTCTCGGAGGTGGCTATCTTGAGAAGGTAGTTGTGCAGGGCACCCATGCCTTCGTCGATGGAGATGTGGTTGTCGTTGAGTATGACCAGTATGTCGGTCTTCATCGAGCCTGCGTTGTTGAGTCCCTCAAAGGCCATGCCTCCGGTCAGCGCGCCGTCACCGATGACCGCCACTATCTTCTCGTCAGTGCCGGAGATTCCGGCTGCTGCGGCCATGCCGAGGGCTGCGCTGACGGATGTGGACGAGTGTCCCGTGCCGAAGGTGTCGTAAATGCTTTCTGACATCTTCGGGAATCCGCTGATTCCTCTGTATGTCCGGTTGGTTCTGAACTGCTCCCTGCGTCCTGTTATGATCTTGTGCGCGTATGCCTGGTGTCCCACGTCCCATACAATCTTGTCCACGGGCGTGTTGTATGTGTAATGAAGGGCCACGGCCAGTTCTACGGCACCGAGACTTGCTCCGAGATGTCCCGGATTCCTGGCACAGCATTCGATCATGTACTGTCTGATCTCGCTGCAGAGTTTCTCCAGCTGTTTTATGGAAAGGCCCCGGATGTCTCCGGGGCTGTTGACGCTATCAAGAAGGGACATGACGGCTATTTCCTGAATATGGTCTCTGCCCGGTCGGGTCCGAGCGAGATGACAGTAACAGGAACGCCTGTCTCTTGTTCGATGAATGATATGTATTCCTTGAATTCAGAAGGAAGATCTTTTTCGTCCTTTATCCCGGAAAGGTCGGTCTTCCATCCCTTGAACTCTTTGTATACGGGGGTGATCTCCGCGTATGTGTCGTAGGGGACGCGGTCCTGACGCTTGCCGTCCACGATGTATCCGACAGCTGCCTTGATGGTGCCGAACGTGTCCATTACATCGGCTTTCATCATGATCAGCTCCGTAACGCCGCTGAGCATGACTGCGTATTTGAGTGCGACCAGGTCAAGCCAGCCTGTGCGGCGGGGCCGTCCTGTAGTGGCTCCGAATTCGTGGCCCTGCCGGCGGAGTTCGTCACCGGTCTCATCGAAGAGCTCGGTGGGGAACGGACCGCTGCCTACACGTGTGCAGTATGCCTTGAATATGCCGTAGACGTGTCCGACGGCTCCGGGTGCTACGCCCAGTCCGAGGCAGGCTCCCGAGCAGATGGTGGTGGATGAGGTTACGAAAGGATAGGAGCCGAAGTCCACGTCCAGCATGGAGCCCTGGGCTCCTTCTGCCAGGACGCGGGCGCCGGAACTGAGCCGCTCGTTGATGTAGTATTCTCCGTCGACAAGGTCGAAAGTCCTGAGGTAGTCCACGGCCGCCATCCATCTCTCTACGTCCATGTCGGGATCGTAGGTGTAGTCGAATTGTTTGAGAAAGGCTATGTGCTTCTTTTTAAGGCTGTCGAATCTGGCCTGAAAGTCGGTGGCGAGGATGTCGCCTACCCTCAGGCCGTTGCGTCCGGTCTTGTCCATGTAGGCGGGTCCTATGCCTTTCAGGGTGGAGCCGATCTTGGATTTGCCCTTTGCGGCTTCAGAGGCGGCATCTATGATGCGGTGCGTGGGGGTGATGAGATGCGCTTTCTTGGATATTCTTATCCTGTTGCGTACCGGAACTCCCATTTTCTCCAGCTCCGTGCACTCATTCTGGAAGATTATGGGGTCCAGGACCACACCGTTGCCTACCACGTTGTCTGTTCCGTCCCTGAATATTCCGGACGGAACGGAGTGGAGGACGAAGCTTTTTCCGCCGTACTGGATGGAGTGCCCGGCGTTTGGTCCGCCCTGAAAACGGGCTATGATGCTGTATCTGTCGGCAAGAACATCTACGATCTTGCCTTTGCCCTCGTCGCCCCACTGCAGGCCGAGGACTACGTCTACTTTGGCTTTATCGTTGTTCATCTCGGATCTTATTATGCTGGTTTAGAATGGCAGATCGTCACCGATCTCCTCGACGGGCAGATCTGTCGCAGGAACTGTCTGTACGTTCTGCCGGTACTGAGGCTCCTGCTCACGGGCCGGCTGGTATGTCTGCCGGTATTCCGGGGCCTGGGAAGGACGCGTTGTCTGTGCCTGCCAGCCTCCCTGTGAGGCCGGATTGTCCGACTTGCGCCCGAGGAGCTGCATGTTGTCCGCCACGATCTCGGTCACATATCTGGTGTTTCCGTCCTTGTCGTTATAGGAGCGGGTACGTATGCGGCCTTCGATGAAGAGCTGTGTACCTTTCTTGACATATTTTTCTACGATCTCTGCTAAATTCCTCCAGCATACGATGTTGTGCCACTCAGTCTGTTCTCTGGTCTCTCCCGTGCTGCGGTCTTTGAATTTCTCTGTCGTGGCCAGTGAGAAAGTTGCCGTCATGGCTCCGCTTTCCAGATGCCTCACCTCGGGATCCCTTCCCGCGTTGCCTATAAGTAGGACTTTGTTCAATGACATAGTTGGATTATTTTAGTAATTCGGACTGCTAAGATAGCATTATTTTTTGCCATTTCAGCTAAAAAACGGTACTTTTGAGTCCTAATTAATCCTAATACCCTAAATCAAATGCAAGAAAAAGTAGCAAAGATGCTCAACGACAGTGTAGTGGCACGTTGGGCCGCGCTGATTCTCATCGCGCTGATGATGTTTTTCGCATATATGTTCGTGGACGTTATGTCTCCCCTGAAATCTCTGGTGGAATCGGCCAGAGGCTGGGACAGCGGAGCGTTCGGGACATACGCGGCATCGGAGTATATTCTCAATGTGTGCGGCTTCCTGATTCTGGCCGGTATTATTCTGGACAAGATGGGAATCCGTTTCACCGGAGTGCTTTCCGCCTCACTTATGGTAATCGGAGCAAGCATCAAGTTCGTCGGTATAAGCGAATGGTTCCAGACTACCGGTATGTGCGCCTGGCTGGACAGCTGGTGGACAGCAATGCCCGGCAGCGCCAAGATGGCCTCCCTCGGTTTCATGGTCTTCGGCTGTGGCTGCGAGATGGCCGGTACCACAGTGTCCAAGTCCATTGCCAAGTGGTTTAAAGGCAAGGAAATGGCCCTGGCAATGGGTCTTGAGATGGCTATCGCCCGTCTCGGTGTGTTCGCCGTCATGTGGCTGGCTCCTATCATCTCCAATAAGTTCGATCAGTCTGTGGTGGCTCCCGTCGGTTTCTGCACTGTGCTGCTTCTGATAGGACTCATCAACTACATAGTCTTCTCCGTGATGGATTCCAAGCTAGACAAGCAGCTCGTGGCGGCCGGCATGGCTACCGAGGAAAAATCCCCCGAGGACGAGTTCCACATCAAGGATCTGGGCAAGATATTCTCCAGCAAGATGTTCTGGCTGGTAGCCCTGCTCTGCGTGCTCTACTATTCGGCTATCTTCCCGTTCCAGAGATATGCTCCCAACTACCTGGAGATAACTCTCGGGGTGGACAATGCCACAGCCTCCCAGCTTTTCAGTTTCTTCCCGATCCTGGCCATGTGCCTTACCCCGCTGCTCGGTATCTTCCTGGACCGCAAGGGCAAGGGCGCCACTATGCTGATGCTCGGAGCGATTATCATGATTGTATGCCATCTGTCGTTTGCATTCGTGCTTCCGCTCTATCCTCATAAATGGCTGGCCGTGACCCTTATCGCAGTGCTCGGTGTCAGCTTCTCCCTCGTGCCGGCGGCCCTGTGGCCCTCAGTGCCCAAGATTATCGACGAGAAGATTCTCGGCAGCGCATACTGCCTTATCTTCTGGGTGCAGAACATCGGTCTCTGCCTGGTGCCCCTGCTTATCGGCAAGGTGCTCCAGTCTACGGGCGGATACCTCGCTCCTATGATCATATTCTCGTCCTTCGGTATCCTGGCATTTATCCTGAGCTTCCTGCTCAAGGCTGAGGACCGTCGGAAGAAGTACGGTCTGGAGCTGCCGAACGTGGTGAAGAAAGAAGAATAAACAGCGATATGAGCAGACTGCTTAAGACGCTTAAAGACAGTGGGGCCATCCGATGGGTGGCCCTTTTGTGTCTGGCCCTGCCGATGTTCGCCTCGTACTTCTTCGACGACATCTTCTCGACCATCAACCAGGAATTCGAGGATCCGTCGATGGTGGCCCTGGGCTGGTCGATGACCGACTACGGCTTCTACCGCAGCGCGTACTCTCTGCTGTGCATCTTCGGTGGACTGATAGTCTGCGGTATGCTGCTGGACCGCTGGGGAGTGAGACTGACCGGCTCGATATTCGTCGGACTTATGGTCGGGGGCGCAGCATTGATAACATACGCCATATCGGAGAGTTTTGCGGGCAGCCGTCTCTGCATGTGGCTTTCCGGGGTGTTCGCCAAGCCGTCGCTGTCGCTGGCCTACGCCGGGTGCGCGATGTTCGGTCTGGGCAGCGAGATTGCCGGAGTGACGGTCAACCGTGCCATCGCCAAATGGTTCAAGGGACGCGAGATAGCCTTTGCGATGGGCCTGCAGCTGGCCCTGGCCCGTCTGGGTACGGCGGTGGCTCTGATAGTGGTGCCGCGTATCGTTGCCCTGGACGGCTATATTCCGTTCTCGGAGACCTCCTGTCCGGCAGTGGTGGGACTGGTCCTGCTGCTGTTCGCCCTGCTGCTCTGGGCTCTGTTCGTGCTGATGGACTATGGGGCTGACCGTAAGCGGGCTGTCACGGACATGGCCGGGACGGCTTCTACGGAGGACCGTTTCCGTTTCAGGGATGTGATAAAGGTCATTACGAACAGGCATTTTCTGCTTATATCCCTTCTCTGCGTGTTCTTCTACTGCTGCGTGGTGTCCTTCCGCAAGTTCGCCACGGCGATACTGATGCCCCGCTTCGGCATAGACAGTGACGTGGCCTCTGTGATGGTGGCAATGATACCCTTCTTTACCCTGGTCTTCGCACCCCTGTTCGGGGCTGTCGTGGACAAGGTGGGACGCGGCACGAAGATAATGATACTGGGCTCGGCCATGATACTCTTCTCACATCTGACCGTGGCCTTTGCTCCGGGAATTCCGGCTTTCGGATTTATCGCGATAGGGGTGCTCGGCCTCGGATATTCGCTTGTGCCTGCGGCCATGTGGCCCTCGATACCCAAGATTATCGCTGACAACAAGCTGGGTACGGCGTTCTCGCTGGTCTACTGGGTGCAGAACATAGGTCTGTTCACCGTACCTATCGTCGTGGGGCATATCATAGACCGGGCATCCTCGCCTGTAGCCGCCGAGTATTTCTTTATAGGACTGGCTGTGTGCGCTATTGTAGTGTCGGTGCTGCTGAGCCGCTCCTCCGACCGTCATCCTGAGCTGGGCCTGGACGAGAAGGCCGGCAGCCGCTGATCAGAGCAGAGCGAGCAGGGCCTCTATGTCGGCCTTTAAGGTGGCCCAGTCGGTGACCAGCCGTATCGCGCTGCGGTCTGCGTCTATATGTTCCCATAGGGAGAAGGAGACTTCCTTGCGCAGCCGCCCGATTCCGGCATTGTCCATGATGACGAAGAGCTGGTTGGTCTGCGGCGGAATAAGAAAGCTGTAGCCTTTGGCTTTGAGCCCTTCGGCAAGCATCTCCGCCGTCCTGATGGCGTTGCGGCCGTTGCGTTCATAGAGTCCGTCGGTGAAAAGCGTGTCAAACTGGAGTCCCAGCAGCCTGCCTTTGGCCAGCATGGCTCCGCGCTGCTTGATGATTGAGAACAGTTCTCCTGTCAGGCCGGGATCCGGAATGACCAGGGCTTCTCCGAACAGGGCACCGCACTTGGTTCCTCCTATGTAGAAAATGTCGCACAGCGAGGCTATATCCTTCAGGGTGATGTCCGTCTTGCCAGAAGCCAGGGCGTAGGCCAGCCGGGCACCGTCCAGATACAGCGGTATGCGGTATTCCCGGCATACGGAGGACAGCTCTTTAAGTTCGTCAAGAGTATAAAGTGCGCCGAGTTCGGTGGGGTGGGTGATGTAGACCATGCCCGGCTCCACGATGTGCGCGTAGTTCTCGTCGGCCCGGTAGGCTTTCAGGTAGTCTCTGACTTCCTTGGCTTTCAGTTTGCCTCCATCGTGGCCGGGCAGGGCGATGACCTTGTGGCCGGTGGCCTCCACGGCTCCCGATTCGTGATGATTGATGTGGCCGGTGACCGGTGATATCACTCCCTGACAGTGACGGAGTACCGCGTATATGACGGTGGCGTTGACCTGTGTGCCGCCGGTCAGGAAATATACCCTGGCTCCGGGGCATCCGCAGGCTTCTCTTATGCGTTCTGTGGCGGACTGGCAGTAGGAGTCGGCTCCGTAGCCCGGGGTCTCGTCCATATTGGTCCTGACGAGTCTGTCCAGGACTTCCCGGCAGGCTCCTTTCATGTAGTCGCATTCAAAGTTGAGCATGGTGTTGTCTAGAAAAGTTCCTTCTTGCGTATATCCTTTACGCGCAGCTGTATGTTGGCGATGCCCCGGTAGTAGTTCTCGGCTATCGAGTAGCAGATGTCCACCGGATTGCCGGCGTGCAGATGCTCGAAGTGCTCGGAGCGGTTGAAGGCTATGGCCGATATGTAGCGGTAAGGCTCGTCTTCCTGTATGAGCTCCAGCTTCATGTGACCGTTGCCGGATCCCACCAGCCGTCCGTTACCGTTGTCGTAGACATTCTCGGTGATGAATACCGGAGACTGGTTCCCGGGTCCGAAGGGCTGGAACTGCTTGAGTATGCGGAAGAATTTAGGCGTTATCTGCTTGAAGTCAAGGAAAGTGTCTATCTGCACGACGGGTGTCAGGATGTCTTCTGTAATCTTTTCCGCCACGACGGTCTCGAACTTGTCCTCGAAAGACTTGAGATTCTCTTTTTTAAGGGTAAGGCCCGCCGCGTACATGTGACCGCCGTAGTTCTCGAGGTATTCGGAGCATTCCTTTATGGCTTCGTAGAGGTCGAATCCGGCTATGCTTCTGGCCGAGCCTGTGATAAGTCCGTTGGATTCGGTGAGCACGATGGTCGGACGGTAGAATGCCTCCACCAGTCTGGACGCTACGATGGCCACCACGCCTTTGTTCCATTTGGGGTCAAACACCACGGTGGACTTGCGGCTACGGAAGTTCCTGTCGTGCATGACTGATTCGATGGCGGCCTTGGTGATCTGCTTGTCCACGCTCTTGCGCTCCTTGTTGTGGAGATCGATGATCTTGCCTATGTTCTGGGCCTCCTCGTCGCTGCGCGAGACCAGCAGATGGACGGCTGTGCGGCCTGATTCCATTCTTCCGGCGGCGTTGATGCGCGGCCCTATCTTGAATACGATGTCGTCAACCGTTATCTTGTGGTTCTCGAGTCCCGAGAGCTTGATGATGGACTGCAGGCCCTTGCGCGGGGACTGGTTCAGCCGTTCCAGGCCGTAGTATGCCAGGATCCTGTTCTCACCGGTCATGGACACCAGGTCCGCCGCGATACTGACAGCCACCAGGTCGAGAAATGACTCTACCCAGGCGAACGGAAGGGACTTGCGGATGGCGTAAGCCTGTATCAGCTTGAATCCTACTCCGCATCCGGACAGATCGTCGAAAGGGTAGGGACAGTCCGCGCGCTTGGGGTCCAGGATGGCAACGGCCGGGGGAAGCTGCTCGTCAGGAAGGTGATGGTCGCAGATTATCATGTCGATGCCCAGTGACTTTGCATAGGCGATTTTCTCCACGGCCTTGATACCGCAGTCGAGGGCTATGATAAGGGTGTATCCGTTGTCGTGTCCCCATTCTATGCCCTTGTATGAGATGCCGTAGCCCTCGTCATAGCGGTCCGGGATGTAATATTCGACGTTGGGATTGAAATTGCGGATGAAAGTGTACATAAGAGCCACGGCAGTGGTGCCGTCCACATCGTAGTCTCCGTATATGAGAACTTTCTCCTCGGTAGTTATGGCTTTCTCAAGTCTTTGGACAGCCTTGTCCATGTCTTTCATGAGAAAGGGGTCGTGAAGTTTGCCCAGGTCGGGCTTGAAGAATTCGCGTGCCCTTTCTGCCGTGGTGATATTGCGTTGGACCAGAAGGTTGGCAAGAACTTGGTCTATGCCCAGCTCCGCAGACAAGGCGCGGACAAGGGCCGGGTTGCCCTGTTCTTTAACTATCCATTTTTTTTCGATTGCCATGGCCGCAAATTTACAAAATTTATCGAATGGTGCGGAAGTTGTTTGAAATAGTTTCTTAAATTTGCCGATTGAACAAACAACAGCAAGATGGAAAATATAGAACTGAACGAACAGGAGCAGAACCGCCGCGATGCGGTCACAAAGCTCCGTGAGCTGGGGATAGAGCCTTATCCCGCAGCACTTTTCGAAGTCAATGCCACCTCAACGGAGATAAAGGAGAAATACGATCCGGAGAAGTGCCCCTTCCCTGGGATATCCATAGCCGGCAGGATGATGAGCCGCCGCATCATGGGTGCCGCCTCGTTCATCGAGCTGCAGGACTCCGAAGGCAGGATTCAGGTCTATATCAAGCGCGACGAGATCTGTCCCGGTGAGGACAAGACCATGTACAACACCGTCTTCAAGAAGCTCCTCGACATCGGTGACTTCGTGGGTATCAAGGGCTACGCCTTCATTACCCAGACCGGTCAGCTCTCCATCCACGCCAAGAGCCTGACCGTCCTCTCCAAGTCATTGAGAGTGCTCCCGATAGTCAAGGAGAAGGAGGGAGAGGTTTACGATGCATTCTCCGATCCCGAGCTCCGCTACCGCATGAGGTATGTGGACCTGGTGGTCAATCCTCAGGTAAAGGATGTCTTCGTCAAGAGGACACGTATTATGCAGACCATGAGGGAGTACTTCAACTCCTTCGGCTACATGGAGGTAGAGACTCCAATCCTCCAGCCCATTCCCGGAGGCGCCAACGCCAGGCCCTTCATCACCCATCACAATGCCCTGGACATCCCCCTGTATCTGCGTATTGCCAACGAGCTGTACCTCAAGAGACTGATCGTCGGAGGCTTCTCCGGTGTCTACGAGTTTGCCAAGGACTTCCGCAACGAGGGCATGGACAAGTCCCATAATCCCGAGTTCACCTGCATGGAAATCTACGTGGCCTACAAGGACTACATCTGGATGATGGAGTTCGTGGAGAACCTTCTCGAGAAAGTGGCCGTGGCCGTCAACGGCAGGACTACGGTCACCATCGGCGGCAACGAGATAGAGTTCCGCAAGCCCTACCGCCGCCTGCCAATGCTCGAGGCCATCAAGGAATACGCCGGAGTGGACGTGCGCGGCATGGACGAGGAGGCCCTGCGCAAGGTCTGCGCCGATCTGCATATCGAAGTGGACAACACCATGGGCGTAGGCAAGCTCATCGACGCCATCTTCGGCGAGTACTGCGAGAAGCATCTGATTCAGCCCACTTTCATCACCGATTACCCCTGGGAGACCTCGCCCCTGACCAAGCGTCACCGCAGCGACCCTTCCCTGACCGAGCGTTTCGAGCTTTTCGTGAACGGCAAGGAACTGGCCAACGCATACAGCGAGCTCAACGATCCCATCGACCAGCTGTACCGCTTCAAGGAACAGCTCAAGCTCAAGGACAAGGGTGACGACGAGGCTATGTACATCGACATGGACTTTGTCCGTGCCCTCGAGTACGGTATGCCCCCGACATCAGGTCTCGGCATGGGCATAGACCGTCTCACCATGTTCATGACCGGAGCTCCTTCCATCCAGGACGTGCTCTTCTTCCCGCAGATGCGTCCTGAGAAGAAGCCCGCCGCCCAGGAAAATACCGAAGCATCTACATCTACTGCAAATGAAAAATAACCGGCACGACCCGGAAATCATCACCTCCCTTCAGAACCCCCGGGTCAAGGAGGTGACGGCCCTGCAGAACAGCTCCTCTCTCCGCCGGGAGAAGGGGCTGTTCGTCGTGGAGGGGCTTCGGGAAGTGGAGCGGTGCGTGGAGAGCGGCTTCCGGCTCCGGTCGGTGTTCTGTTGTCCTGCACTCTGCCGGCACTTACCGACTCTTTCCGAAGGAGTGAGGGTATTCGAGGTTTCCGAAGCGGTATACGGGAAAATGGCCTACCGGGGGGGTACGGAAGGGATTGTCGCAGTGGTCTGCGGCAGTGCGCAGGACCGGTCGCTGGAGTCCCTCGAACGGATATTGTCAGGAGACACCTCCGCCCCCCTCATCGTCGTAGTCGAGTCCGTCGAAAAGCCCGGCAACCTGGGAGCAATGCTGCGTACCGCAGATGCAGCCGGAGTATCTGCGGTCATCGTATGCGACTCGCGCACCGACCTGTACAACCCCAATCTGATCCGCGCCAGCCTCGGCGGGGTATTTACCCGCAGCATCGCCGTCTGCTCCTCGGAGGAGGCCATCGCATGGCTCAAGAACCACGGTATCAGCATCCTCACAGCCCAGCTGCAGGACTCCGGGCTCTACTACGACACAGACATGACCCGCCCGACAGCCCTGGTCTTCGGTGCAGAGGCTGACGGACTCTCCGATATCTGGAGACAGGCCGCCGATGCCCATATCCGTATTCCCATGCTGGGCGGTATCGACTCGCTCAATGTATCGGCCTCCATGGCAGTTCTCTGCTACGAGGCCCTCCGTCAGCGACGCACTTCCGGCTCACTCCGCAACCTCTCGCCAGACCGTCCATGACACACGACACATCCTGCAGCCCTGTCCCTTTCCCCGCAGACCGTCTGCGGATAGGACTTATCGGCAATCCGATCGGGCACAGCCGGAGTCCCGAGCTCTTCCGGGAATATTTTTCCTCAAGGCCGGACATCCTGGAGCACTGGAGCTATGACCTTATCGAGCGCAGTACATTCGATGGGGCATGGAATGCTTTTATGCGGGACTACATCGCTGTCAACGTCACGGCCCCGTTCAAAGAGGATGCGTTCCGCGCAGCAGATGTCCGCGACCGCTCAGCCGGGCTCTGCCAGGCCTCCAATCTGCTGGTGAAAAGCCGCTTTACTGTGTGCGATTCCATATCCGGTGCGGATTCACGGTCATTGACCGGGCTCAGCGGCGGACGTGAGTGCATAGTGGCGTACAATACGGACTATGAGGCGGTAAAGGAGATTCTGCGCGATGAGTTTCCCAGGTCTGTCAGCCGCATCAGGGTGCTGGTGCTCGGCTGTGGCGGGGCCGGTAAGGCAGCTGCGGCCGCAGCGTTCGTAGCAGGTATGCAGGTCAGTATATGCAACAGGACAGTCAGCCGCGCACAGGATTTTGCGTCACATCTCCGCCAGTTCAGCCGGCATATTCCGGATAACCGGTCAGAAAAGCCGGGAAATGTGACGGTGACGGGCTTGGCGGACATGATTCCGGTGATAATTGACTCCGATGTGGTCGTCAATGCATTGCCGGGTCCTGAATCGGAGAAGATTTTCCACAGTCTTCCGGACGGTCAGCAGGACCTTTTCGCGGATAAGCTGATTCTCGAAGCCTCCTACAAGTCTCCTTGTCTGGACAGAGTCCACTGCCGCCGTTACATTTCCGGCCTTGTCTGGCTCCGTCTCCAGGCCCTCGCCACCTACCGCATCGTCCTCGGCCCGGATATTTGATAATGCATATTTCATAGTTGCTGATTGACAGCTGGTTATGATTGGTGCCGGAGCCTTGTGGGTCAGGTTGAGAGCCGCACCGCGCATCTCTCAGCCCCAGACCTCAGTTCCAGACCTCCCTACATCATCACGTTGCTTTTTAGTTGTGTCGCAACCGCCTGATTGACCGGGCATTGCATTTTGCGGAAAAAGTTAAGTGACGGCAAAAAGGCCGATTCTGAGTGAAATCCGCCCCACTTAAAATATCGTCAGGTGGATAAAGTGCTTATATTCAAGTGTATGCAACTCAACTAAAAAGCAACGTGAAGATTGTGGGGTGTCTTTATGGGCCACAGCGCAGATAGGAATGCTGTAAATGATGGATAATGTGATGGATGAGAAAACGGGGAGTGCTTTATAGTGGAAGAAATGGGATGGAATGCCATGGAATAGAATGAGGTCAGGTGTCAGACGGTGGTGCGGGCGAGGGCTTCGTAGAGAGGCTCACGCTCGCGGTAGAGCCTCTCTATGGTGTCGCGCAGTGCTGCTCCGTCCCGGTTCTCTATGAGGGCGCGTCCTCCCGGATCGCGTGACAGCCGCTCGATGACGGTCTCTATGCCGGTCTTTACGTAGACGCAGTAGGTGAAGCGGGATATGAGGTCGCGGCAGCCGGGGGTTGTGACGATGCCGCCGCCCAGGGACAGTACCAGAGTGCAGCGGGTCATGTCCCCGAGTGTTTCGGGATGGGCGGCGATATGCTCTTCCAGAATGTCTTCAAGGCACTCTTCCTCGATGCGGCGGAAACCTGATTCTCCCTCCGCCGCAAATATCTCGGATATGGTTCTGCCCTCCCGCTCCTCTATGTAGGCATCGGTGTCTGTCATCGGGGCTCCCACTCTGGCGGAGAGTTCCTTGGCCATGGTGGTTTTGCCTGCGGCCATGAATCCTATGAGGGATATAATCATACCTGAAGGGAGTTAGAACAGGGTGGGTTCATCGTCGGATGGAGACAGGTCAATGTTCAGCTCTACTACTTCTCCGGCTCTGTGCCCTGAGGTGTCCGTGCTGCCGCCGTCTGTTACAGCAGCAGTGGCAGTGCGGTCGGAAACGGAGTGCGGTGAGGGGATGTCAGTAAGCGCGGGGGTGTCTTTGTCAGGCAGATCCAGGGAGTAGACAGGCTCTTCTTCCTCTTCTTCGGTCTCTTTGACCAGCGGCTCGCCGAAAGCGATGGATGCTATCTTCTCTCCGGCTCTCTTGCCCTTGGCCCTGAAGCCTTTGACGGCTATGAACTCTTCAGCGTCGATTACCGCCGGCTCTTTCGGCTTGTTGCCTGAGGGTATGAATTCCACGCGGACAGCAGGATGGATGTCCGAGGAGATATCCACCAGCCGCGCTCCTTCCTCCACGGGGATGAAGTTCTGGGGAGTGTTGTCGCTGATCTCGAAACAGAATCTCTTGATGTAGTAGTAGCCGGAGGTATTGTCCCAGTAGATGGCTGTGAACACTTTCTCCGGGTTGAATTTCTCCACCGTCCTGAGATCTCCCTGGAACCTGGTGTTGAGGTCCAGTCCGGTGGTGTAGAACGTGCCGTCCTTGCATACGGCCAGTATGTGCTCGTTCCCGGTGAATTCTCCCAGCAGCTCTCCGCGTCCGTCCTCGTTGAGCCTGTCTATGTCCCGGTCGAACCACATCTGCTTGCCTCCTATGGTGGAGACTCCGGCCGAGCGCAGCAGGATCTTCTGCACCGGGTACTTGGTGACGATATTGCCCATGGAGGCGCGTCCCTTGATGGCCAGTGATGCGAAATCGAAGTCGGTGATGAGCCTTTTGAGCTTGAGCCTGGGCCTTAGGTAGATCTTCACTGTCTCGGCCTCTCCGTTGGGGTTGGCCGTGAACCAGTACACCTGGCTTTCCGGAGTGCCTTTGGTCAGGTCGTACCAGCGGTCGCGGATTATGCTGGAGACGCAGAATCTCTTGCCGTACATGTAGCCGTCCTTGCCGTCACGGTATATGGCGTTGTACACCGTGCGCATGTCTCCGCGCTTGAACACCGCTGCGTGTATGATGTTCTTCTCGACGAACTGCTTGTCCGATATCTTGCGCAGGGTGTATCTTCCGTCCTTGAGGAATACGATTACCTCGTCTATATCGGAGCACTCGCCCACGTATTCGGCCTCCTCTATCTTCTTGGCCGAGGTGCCGATGAATCCTTCGCTGCGGTTGATGTACAGCTTGGCGTTGTTGGCGACAACCTTGGAGACTTCGATGTTCTCGAACGACGTGATTCTGGTCCTCCTGGGATACCTGGTTCCGTATTTGGCCTTGAGTGCCTGGAAGTATCCGATGCAGTACTCGGTCAGGTGCTCAAGATTGTAGCGCAGCTCGGCTTCCTTTTTCTCTATGGCCGCGATTTTCTCGGTGGCGGCCTTGATGTCGAATTTCGAGATCTTCTTGACGGGCTTCTCCACCAGGCGCGTGATGTCCTCGTCCGTTATGTCCTTGCGGAGCAGATGGCGGTACCGGAGCATGGCTTCCTTTACGTCGCGCAGCTGGATGTCCCACGTGCGGGCATCGTTCTCAAGCACCTTGTAGACCCTGTTCTCGAAAAATATCTTTTCCAGAGATGTGTAGTGCCACTCGGCCTCCACTTCCTCCAGTCTTATGGCCAGTTCTCTGCGGGTCAGCTCTTTCGTCCGTTCCGTATTGTCCCTCAGTATGTCGTCCACTCCGAGGAACTGCGGTTTCTTGTCCTTTATGACGCAGGTGTTGGGAGATATGCTGACCTCGCAGTCGGTACATGCGTAAAGGGCATCGATGGTCTTGTCGGGGGAGGTGTCGTTGTAGAGCTGAATGACTATCTCCGCATGTTCGGCCGTATTGTCGTCTATCTTGCGGATCTTGATTTTGCCTTTCTCGTTGGCCTTGAGAATGGAGTCAATGATGTCCCCGGTGGTGGTACCGTATGGTATCTCGGAGATGACAAGGGTGTTCTTGTTGACTTTCTGTATGTTGGCGCGGACACGGACCTTGCCTCCCCTAAGTCCTCTGTTGTAGGCGGAAGTGTCGGCCAGACCTCCTGTGGGGAAATCCGGCTCAAGCGTGAAGTCCTCGCCCTTGAGTACGGCTATGGATGCATCTATGAGTTCGTTGAAGTTGTGGGGCAGAATCTTGCAGGCCAGTCCGACCGCAATGCCTTCCGAGCCCTGGGCGAGCAGCAGCGGAAATTTGACCGGAAGGTTGACCGGCTCCTTGTTGCGGCCGTCGTAGGAGTTGACCCACTCGGTGAGCTTGGGGTTGTAGAGCACCTCGTTGGCGAACGGGGTGAGCCTGGCTTCGATATACCTGCTTGCCGCAGCTGAGTCTCCGGTGAGGATGTTGCCCCAGTTTCCCTGGCAGTCGATGAGCAGATCTTTCTGTCCCAGCTGGGTGATGGCATCCTCGATGGATGCGTTGCCGTGAGGATGGTAGTGCATGGTGGTGCCGACGATGCTGGCCACCTTGTTGCGCCTTCCGTCGTCCATCAGCTTCATGACATGTAGAATCCTTCTCTGCACCGGCTTCAGGCCGTCCTCGATGTGGGGCACTGCCCTCTCGAGTATGACGTAGGATGCGTAGTCCAGGTACCACTCACGGTACATGCCCGAGAGCCGGTATCTGCGGGTGTCATCCGACATCACTTTGTCGAATCTGCCGCTGGATACTTCCTCCTCTCCGCCGGTGTCTATCACCGCGTCGTCTATTTCTTCGTCTTCTCTGCTCATCTGTACATAAAATCTAAAAACCGGATGGCAAAATTAAGAAACTATCCGGAAAATCAAAACTGGAACCGTGCGGGCAGCCGTCAGTAGCCGAAGGACGCAAGTTTCCGCTTGTCGTCCCTCCAGTGCGGGGAGACCTTGACGTACAGCTGGAGAAACACTTTCCTCTGGAAGAACTCCTCCATGTCTATGCGGGCCTGGGTGCCTATGCGTTTCAGGGCACTGCCCCGGGCTCCTATCAGGATGCCTTTCTGGGACTCGCGCATGACATTGATTACTGCGCGGATGTCGTAGCGGCTCTCGCTCTCGAGGAACTCCTCGATAACGACTTCGGTGCAGTAGGGAATCTCCTTGTCGTAGTTGGTCAGGATCTTCTCGCGGATGATCTCGGAAGCGAAGAAACGCAGGTTCCTGTCGGTGAAGAAGTCCTTGTCGTACCACGGCTCTCCTTCGGGAAGCAGTTCCACGATGCGGTCGAAGACGGCTTCCAGTCCGAAACGCTCCAGGGCCGACACAGCGAAGATCTTCGCATGGGGCACGGCCTCAGACCACCGTGCTGCAAGGCCGCTGACAGTCTGCTGGTCGCTTATATCGATCTTGTTGATTACCACGAGTACGGGACAGGACACGGACCGCAGCCTGTCCACGTAGCCCTGGTTCTTGTCTCCTTTCTCGACCACATCCGTGACGTAAAGTATGATGTCGGCATCGCCTATGGCCGTGTCCACGTACTCCATCATGCTCTTCTGGAGAGAGTACGCCGGCTTGAGTATGCCCGGTGTGTCGGAATAGACGATCTGGTAGTCATCTCCGTTGACGATGCCCATGATCCTGTGCCTGGTGGTCTGTGCCTTGGATGTGATGATGGACAGGCGTTCTCCCACCAGGGCATTCATCAGAGTGGACTTGCCTACGTTGGGGTTGCCGATGATGTTGACGAACCCGGCCTTGTGCGGCTTGTTACTCATAGAAGTTGTGCTTGAGCATGAGTACCTCCTCGTCGGAGAGGAACCTCCACTGTCCTCGGCGCAAATTCTTCTTTGTCAGGCCGGCGAAGTAGACCCTGTCCAGTTTGCGTACCTTGTAGCCCAGTGCCTCGAACATCCTTCTGACGATGCGGTTTCTTCCGGAGTGTATCTCTATGCCCACCACGCTGCGGTCGTCTCCGTTGTATGCCACCTCGTCGGCGTAGGCCTGGCCGTCTTCCAGGGAAATGCCCTGTACCAGGCTGTTCATGTCCTCGGGCTTGACGTTCTTGTCAAGTGTCACCTGATATATCTTCTTCTTCTGGAAGGAGGGGTGTGTAAGTTTCTCGGCCAGCTCTCCGTCGTTGGTCAGGAGCAGTACACCGGTGGTGGACTTGTCCAGCCTTCCTACCGGGAATATCCTTTCAGGGCAGAGTGTCTTGCTGATGAGCTGCATTACGTTCTTCTCCGCATGGGGGTCGCTTGTCGTGGTGACGAAGTCCTTGGGCTTGTTGAGCAGGACGTAGACTTTCTTCTCTCCCTGCAGCCGCTGGCCGTTGAAGCGCACGTCGTCCTCGCGTCTGACCTTTACGCCCATTTCAGTCACTACCTCTCCGTTGACTGTGACCAGTCCCGCCTGGATGAACCCGTCCGCCTCCCTGCGTGAGCAGATACCGGAATTGGCGATGAATTTGTTGAGGCGTACAGTTCCGTCATCCTCTTTCATGGGCAGTATCCGGGCCTTGTTCTCCGTTCTGGGGTGCTCGGTCTTTATGCGGTATTGGAATTTCTTTTCAGGGGAAGCGCCTGGTCTGGCTGTCTTCTTCGTCCGGTTGCCTTTGCCGGCCGCCTTGTTCCCGTATCCGCCTTCATTGCGGCCTGTACGGGGCTGTGCCGGCTTCCCTGTCCTGCTGTCCCTTTTCTGGAATCCACGGCCGGGTTTTCCGCTGCTGCCCTGGCTGCGCTGCTGCCCTCCTTCCGGACGGCGGTTACCCTCTCTGCGAGGTCTGTTGTCTGTGTTTTCTCTTTGTACTTGATGATCAACAAGCCCGTCCCGGGTGATTGATCTTTTGATGCGGGGTCTCATGTCTGTTTTTTGTCAAATTTGGCCGCAAAGGTATGTCAATCGGAGATAATTTCCTATTTTTACAGCACGAATTATCAGTGAGGAAGTTATGAAGCGGAGAACGGTAAGGCGCGGAAAGCCGCGCATGGCCCTGGTTCTGGAAAACGCCGGCATGGCGTACAGGGCAGTGAAATCGAACAGACTCAGGTCGTCGCTGACGATAGCGGTGATAGCTTTGGGAATTACATCCTTGGTCGGCATACTTACAGCGGTAAGTTCGGTAGACGCAACTCTCAGGGAAGCCTACGGCCGGATGGGCGCGGGTATAATCAACATCAGATCACAGTATTCCATGTCATCAGGCATGAGGAGGGTCCGCAACGCAAGGGAAATATCGCGGGCGCAGGCGGAGAGGTTCGCGGAGTATTACAGCTTCCCGGCCACGGTCTCGATATTCACAACTGTGGTCGGAAATACCGTCGTGCAGGCCGGCGCACGCAAGACCAATCCGACTGTAAGGGTTGTAGCTGCTGACTGCAACTACATGCGGTTCAATATGCTGGATATAGGACAGGGCAGGGATTTTACCCGGGCGGACGTGGACGGCGGCAGGTTCTACTGTATTATCGGGGCGGGAGTGGCCTCGTCGCTTTTCGGAGAGGTATCTCCATTGGGCAGGCAGATCCAGGTGTCCGGACGCAGTTATATTATAATAGGAGTGGCCGCTTCGATGGGCAGTACGGCGTCGGAGGGCATGGACGGGACTGTCCTGATACCGTATACCAATGCTATGGCCAATCTGGTCACTGGCACGCCCGATTTCAGGATAGGCATACTCCCGGCTCCGGGAACTGATGCGGATGAGGCTGCTTCTGAGGCAGAGATGGTGTTCAGGGCTGTGAGACGGCTTGCACCGTATGACGATACGGACTTCCGGCTGACCAGAAGCGAGGCGGTCATGGAGGAACTGAATTCCACGGTCCGCACACTTACGGGTGCGGCGGTGGTGATTGGACTGGTGACACTTACCGGAGCCGCAGTGGGTCTGATGAATATCATGCTGGTGTCTGTCCGCGAGAGGACCAGGGAGATCGGCACCAGAAAGGCTCTCGGTGCCTCCTCCAGGAGGATACGGCGGCAGTTCCTGCTGGAATCCGTGGTCATCGGTGAGACAGGCGGTGCCATAGGCATAGTCTTGGGCATCATCGCCGGCAATGCTGTCGCCGCCGTCATGCAGTCTTCGTTTGTCATACCGTGGATATGGATCCTGCTTGCAGTGGCTCTTTGCATGGCCGTCGGAGTACTTTCGGGGTACGTACCGGCCAGACGGGCTGCGGCCATGGATCCTATAGAATGTCTCAGGTACGAGTAGCCCGGTCTATTTCAGTGTGAATACATAGGATATTGTCCCTTCCTGTACGGGAGGTGCGGACTCGCTCAGGTTGAATTTGGCTTCGAGTGCGGCTTTTTTGGCGGCTTCCCACAGGATGGCGTCCTGGACAGTTGTGCCCTTGGCTCCGGGATATGCTCCGGTCACGTTGCCGTACTGGTCCACCAGGATGCGCACCACCACTGTTCCGGATTTGGCCACGGAATATTCCGGCAGAGGCAGATTGCCCATGACGCTGCGTCCTTCGAGCCGTGCTGTCGGATGCCCCTCCGGATTGCCCTCGGCGGTGTTGCCGTGGACGTGGCCGGCCTCAAGTCTGTCAGAGATTCTGTCAGCGACCTGAGCCGATGCCGTGTCGGGGGAGTTGCGTCTGCTGGAGAACAGTGCCCTGCGGTCAATCGGTTTCTCCTGCGGCGGTTCCGGCACTTCCACGTCTCCTTCGTCCCCTACAGAAGTCTCCGGGCCACGGTTCTCTGCCTCAGCCATGACCGGTGCTTCCGATTTCTGGACCAGCCGTACCTCCCCGGAGGGTGAGACTTCCGCAGCCCTTGGCTCCACTCCTGTCTCAGTGCGGATGGGAACAGGGCGGCTTTCCTCGGGGAATTCTATGAGCATTCCGTCCACCGGAGGCGGGGTCTGCATACGGCTTATTCCGGCACTGAATCCCAGTGTCAGCAGCAGACCGTGCACTGCCACGGTCAGGACGATGCCCGCATATCTGTCTTTCTTCCCTTCCATTATTCGGGGGATGTGGCCAGTATTACCTTGTATCTGTTGCGCTTGGCGATATTCATGAGGTTGACCACCTCCTCTATCGGCACGGTCCTGTCGGCGTATATGGAGAAGGTAGGGTCGTCAGAATCCTGGAGGAGCTTCTGAAGCTGCGGCTCGATATCGCTGAAGGATACCGGGGACGGATCGCCGTTGATATGATACGAGAACGTATTGTGCTCGGGATAGTGCTTGACGGACACGCTCACCGTGGCCTTGGCTGATATCTGGTTGGTGCTCTTGGGCAGCAGCAGTCTCAGTGCATTGGGATTGATAAGCGTGGAGGTCACCAGGAAGAATATCAGGAGCAGGAAAACGATGTCGGTCATGGATGACATCGAGAAAGCCGGCTCGATCTTGGTCCTTCGTTTGATAGCCATGGTTATTCCTGCTTTTTAGATTTGTCGTCCATGCCGTTGCGGCTGAGGCTGTCCAGAAGCTCTATGGTGCTGCTCTCCATCATGAAAACCAGATCGGAAATCTTGGCTGTCAGATAGTTGTATCCGAAGTAGGCGATGATGCCCACGAAAAGACCGCCGACGGTGGTCACCATGGCGGTGTAGATACCGCCTGACAGCAGCGTTATGTCGATGTTGCTGCCTGCCTGTGACATGTTGTAGAAGGCCTGGATCATACCGAGCACTGTGCCCAGGAATCCGATCATGGGAGCGCCTCCGGCTACCGTGGCCAGCATGGGAAGCCCTTTCTCGAGCTTGGCCACCTCTATGTTTCCGACGTTCTCCACTGCGGCCTGGATATCGGGCAGGGGTCTTCCGGCTCTCTCAAGCCCTTTCTCCATGAGTCTCGCAACGGGGGAGCTGCTTTCTCCGCACAGTTTCATGGCCGATTCCGTATCACCGGCCTGCAGCAGTCCGTGCAGCCTGTCCATAAGCCTGGGATCGGTCCTGGTGGCCTGGCGGATTGCCCACCATCTGCTTCCGAAGACGTATATGGCCAGTATCGAGAGCAGCAGGAGGACTATCATCAGCCATCCTCCGGCGACAGCCATCTTGATGAGGGACATTTTCTCAGGTGCGGCTGCTGCCTCCTGCGCGATAATTTCTGAATTTGCTTGTAACAGTGTAAGTAACATGGTGTAGGATATAAATTGTTAGAAATTCATGATATTTTCCGGATATTCGATGCCGGTGAGGAACAGGGCGTGGCCCGGAACGGACTGGCCGGCGGCATTCCTGTCACGGGATTCGATGAGCCCGGCGATCCATTCGGGAGAGCGTCTGCCTCTGCCCACCTCCACGAGCGAGCCGACTATGGCGCGGACCATATTGCGCAGGAACCTGTTCGCCGTGATGGTGAAGACTGAGTACTGGACATCGGGCAGTGAAACGGGCATGGGGGTGTAGCGGCTCCATGAGGCTGAGCGGACTCCGCATATTCCCGAGACAGCTGCGCTTCCGGTTTTCTGAAAGCAGCTGAAGTCCTTGATGCCGGTCAGGAAGGCGGCTCCACGGTTCATGGCCTCCAGGTCCAGCCCGTACCGGCACTGCCAGGAGAAATGGCTTGCGAAGGGGTCCTTTCCATGGTGGATGTAGTAGCAGTATGTCCTGCCCGTGGCATCGAAACGGGCATGTGCGTCATCCCTTACCCGGTAGATCCGGCTGAGTCTGATTCCTGTGGGCAGAATGGCATTTATTTTGTAGACTATACGGTCGTGCTCTGCGAGCAGGCGGCTGTCCCCGGAGTCAAAATGAACGGTGAAAAACGAGGCGTTTACACCCGCGTCGGTTCTTCCGGCCCCAGTGACCTCGATTTTCTCCCCAAGTACTGCGGACAACGCTCCCTGCACCTGTCCCTGGATGCTCGGAGCGTTCTGCTGGATCTGCCAGCCGCTAAATCCTGAGCCGTTGTAAGATATTGAAGCAAAAAACCGCATTAATCGGAGAAAATCTTTAATTTTGTAAGTTTGTAAAATCAGACAGCAAAAATACAAATATTTTAATATGGACACCGTAAACATTAAAGAATTAAACGAGCGGATACAGAAAGAGAGTGCTTTTGTGGATATCCTGTCGATGGAGATGACCAAGGTCATAATAGGTCAGAAGCATCTGGTCGAGAATCTGCTCATAGGACTTCTGGCAGGCGGACATATCCTTCTGGAAGGTGTGCCTGGTCTGGCCAAGACGTTGGCCATCAATACTCTGGCATCATGTATCAATGCCCGTTTCAGCAGGATTCAGTTCACCCCGGACCTGCTCCCGGCCGACCTTATCGGAACCATGATATACAGTCAGAAGAGCGAGCAGTTCCAGATCAAGAAAGGTCCCGTGTTCGCCAACTTCGTGCTGGCCGACGAGATCAACCGTTCTCCGGCCAAGGTGCAGTCGGCTCTTCTGGAGGCCATGCAGGAGCGTCAGGTGACCATCGGAGAGCAGACATTCAAGCTGCCGGAGCCGTTCCTCGTGATGGCGACCCAGAACCCGATAGAGCAGGAGGGAACGTATCCCCTGCCTGAGGCTCAGGTGGACCGTTTCATGCTGAAGGTGGTGGTCACCTATCCCCGCAAGGAGGAGGAGAAACTCATAATCCGCATGAACAACGGCGGCACTTTCCCCAAGGCCAATGCGGTGCTCCAGCCCGAGGACATACTCAAGGCCCGCTCGGTGGTAAGGGATGTCTATATGGACGAGAAGATAGAAAGGTACATCGTGGATCTTGTGTACGCGACCCGTACTCCTGACGATTACGGTCTTAAGTCTCTCAAGGACATGATTTCCTACGGAGCCTCCCCCCGTGCCTCCATTTCACTGGCCATGGCCTCCAAGGCATACGCCTTCATCAAGCGGCGCGGCTATGTCATTCCTGAGGACGTGAGGGCTGTATGCTACGAGGTGCTCCGTCACCGTATCGGCCTGACATACGAGGCGGAGGCCGAGAACATAACCAGCGAGAACATCATTTCCGACATCATCAACGCAGTGGAGGTACCGTAGTCTATGGACAGTGACCTGTTGAAGAAAGTAAGGAAGATCGAAATCAAGACCAGGGCTCTCTCCAGCCAGATATTCGCAGGAGAGTACCACTCAGCCTTCAAGGGCCGGGGCATGGCCTTCAGCGAGGTCCGGGAGTATCAGATCGGCGATGATGTCCGCAGCATGGACTGGAATGTCACCGCCCGCACGGGCACTCCTTATATAAAGGTGTTCGAGGAGGAGAGGGAGCTTACTGTCATGCTGCTCATCGATGCCAGTGCCTCCGGCCTGTTCGGAACCTCTTCCAAGACGAAGAAGGATCTCACGGCCGAGATAGCGGCGGTGCTGTCATTCTCCGCATCCATCAACAACGACAAGGTCGGGGCCCTGTTTTTCAGCACCCGCGTGGAGAAATTCATCCCTCCCAAGAAGGGCCGCAGCCACCTGCTGAGGATCATCCGCGAGGTACTGGAGTTCCGCCCGGAGGAGAAGGGCACGGACATCGGAGAGGCCCTCCGCTTCCTGACCAACGCCCTGAAGAAGAAGTGTACGGCCTTCCTGCTTTCGGATATGCTGGACATCGGCCCGCAGACAATTCGTCCCCGCTACGAGGACGCCCTGAAGGTCGCGGTGAACCGGCACGACCTGTCGGTGATCAATATCTACGACGAGAGGGACCGCACTCTTCCGGATGTCGGACTGCTGCCGGTAAGGGACAGCGAGACAGGCAGGACGGTCTATGTCGATACTTCGTTGAGGCAGGTCAGGGACAGTTATGAGGAATGGGCGCGGAAGGCATACGTGGAGACTCTTCTTCTGCTCAGAAAATACAAGGTGGATACTGTCAGTATAAGGACTGACCAGGATTATGTAAAGAGCCTGGTGGCCCTGTTCAAGACCAGGACATGATATGAAAAGAATATTGACGATATTATTGCCGCTGCTTTGTGCGGCATCTTTCGGGGCCATGGCTCAGGAGATAGTCTCGGCGGAGGTCTCGAAAGACACTATACTCATAGGTGATCAGGTGGAGTGGACATCCTCCATAAGGGTGCCGCGCGGTATGCGGGCAAGCATAGATTCCATGGCCGGGTATGTGGTTCCGGGAGTCGAGCTGCTCGGGGCCTTCACAGTCGATACAGTGGAAAGGGGAAGGGATTTCTCCATGGTGAGGACCCGGGCCCTTGTCACCTCGTTCGACAGCGGAAGCTACGTGCTGCCTCCGCTGGTGGTGTATTTTGACAGGGAGGACGGTACACCGGTGGATACGCTCAGGCTGCCCGGAGTACCGCTGGAGGTAACCACTGTTCCGGTTGATACGGCGACCTATCAGATGTATGACATCAGGCCGCAGTTCCGCTACCCGCTCACATTCAGGGAAGTGCTGCCGTGGGGATTGGCCGCAGCCGCAGCAGCCGCAGTTATATTCCTGGCGGTCAAGGCTGTGCTGCGTCACCGCAGGAAAAGTCCGGTACTGCCGGGCCGCCCTGTCCCTGAGGAGCCGCCGCATGTCACTGCCCTGCGGGAACTGGACCGGATCAGAAACGAGAAGCTGTGGCAGTCAGGAAAACAGAAGCAGTATTATACCGAGATAACTGACGCGCTGAGACTGTATATCGAGAGACGTTTCGGAATCAAGACCATAGAGAGGACTTCAAATGAGATACTGACGGACTTGTCCATGAAGGAGCTCCGGCCCGAGGACTTCGGTCAGCTCAAGGAACTTTTCAGCATGGCGGATCTGGTAAAGTTCGCCAAGTACACGGCTTCGGAGTCCGAGAATGAGAACGCTGTCCCGGCTGCGGTCAGATTCGTGAACGGCACATGCGCGGATATGGAGGAGAAAAAAGATGAGTGACATGTTTTTTGAATATCCCGGCCTGCTGTATCTGGAGTTTGTCCTGATACCCATGGCGGCGTACTATGTGTGGAAGCAGCTTCGCCGGAGACGGCCCTATATAGCTGTCTCCACTACGGCTCCTTTCGGTGCCGCCGGCCAGGGGCTGAAGGGTGTGCTGAGGCATCTGCCGTTTGTCCTGCGCATGGCGGCGGTGGCTCTGCTGATAGTGGCGGTGGCCCGGCCCAAGACATCTTCCAACATCACCAGGACCGATTCGGAGGGCATCGACATCGTTCTTGCCCTGGACGTGTCCACCAGTATGCTGGCCAGGGACTTCACGCCGGACCGTATAGAGGCGGCCAAGGACATAGCGATAGAGTTCATCTCCCAGCGTCCTTCAGACCGTATCGGAGTGGTGGTGTTTGCCGGGGAAAGCTATACACAGTCTCCTCTGACAACTGACAGGGCGACTCTTATCAACCTCATAAAGGAGATAGAGTGCGGCCTGATAGATGACGGAACTGCCATCGGCAACGGCCTGGCCAATGCCGTGGCCCGTCTCAAGGACTCCCAGGCAAAAAGCCGCGTGGTGATACTGCTGACCGACGGAGTCAACAACAGGGGCGAGATCGCGCCGATGACGGCCGCTGAAATAGCCGCGACTTACGGAGTCAGGGTCTACACGATAGGCGTGGGTGCGATGGGCGAGGCTCCCTATCCCGTCATGACTCCGTTCGGGGTGAGGGAGATGAACGTCAAGGTGGAGATAGACGAGGATCTGCTCCGGCAGATTGCCGAGGAGACAGGAGGACAGTATTTCCGGGCGACCGACAACACCAAGCTCATGCAGATCTACGGCGAGATCAATGAGATGGAGAAGGTACGGATAACCGTGGACTCATTCCCAGTGTACACGGAGGAGTTCGGGAGATTCGCCGTGTGGGCCCTTGCGGCCTTCTTACTAGAGATAATTTTGAGAATTTTTGCAGCAAGGAGGATAGCATGATATACCTGGCACAACCCGCGTATCTGTGGCTGATACTTTTGATACCGCTGATGTTTACGGCCTACTGGCTTATGCGCCGTGTGCGCCGCAGGAGAATAGGGCGTTTCGGCGACCCCGCTCTGGTGGACCGTCTCATGCCTTTGGTTCCCAGACGCAAGGGCTGGGTCAGACTGGTGTTGGTGTCTCTGGCTCTGCTGTTCTTCTCCATCGGAATGGCCCGTCCTCAGCTGGGCGCCATACTCAAGGAGAAACAGGTGAGGGGGGCGGAGATAATGGTGGTTCTGGATGTCTCCAATTCCATGCTTGCCGAGGACTATTCTCCCAACCGCCTGGAACGTGCCAAACTGGCCATATCCAAACTGGTGGACGACCTGCAGGGAGACAGGATCGGCCTGATAATTTTCGCCGGGCAGTCATTTGTCCAGCTTCCGGTGACATCTGACTATGTCTCGGCCAAGATATTCCTCAACTCCATCACCACCGAATCCGTTCCTGTCCAGGGTACGGCTATGGGGGATGCGATAAGGACTGCGCTGCGCTGCTTCTCGACCGGAAGCGAGAACAGCCGGGCTGTCATTCTCATTACCGACGGAGAGAACCACGAGGACGATCCGGTGGCCGCCGCCAGGGATGCGGTGGACATGGGTGCCAGGGTCTTCTGCATCGGAGTCGGTTCTCCGGAAGGCAAGCCCATTCCCATGGACGGAGGACTGCTCAAGGACAAGGACGGCAATATCGTCGTGACGCGCCTTGACGAGCAGACACTCCGTGAAGTGGCGCAGGCCGGCAACGGGACATACGTGCGGGCCGGAAACACGGAGTTCGGACTGAACCCGGTAATTGACGAAATCCGCTCGCTGGACGAGAAGGATTTCCAGTCTGTAGTATTCGAGGAATATGACGAGCAGTATATGTATTTTTTTGCCATAGCATTGGTTTTCATGTTGATAGAGTTTTTTATGTCCGATACGCGCAACCGGCGCAGTCTCTTTGGAGGAGGCCGGACACTGGCGGCGGTTCTGGTGCTTCTGGCTGCATCTCCCGTGCTGATGCAGGCTCAGAATGAACGCTCGGAGGTAAGAGCCGGAAACCGGGAATTCAAGAAAGGGAATTACCGGGAGGCCGAGCTGGATTACAAGAGGGCTCTGGTGGCCGATACATCTTCGGTCACAGCCAAGTACAACCTGGGCAATGCCCTCTACAAGTCGGAGAGCTACAATGAGGCCGGTATCTATTTCAAGGGTCTGGGCGACTCGCTCAGGAATCTGTCTGCGTCCAAGGCTTCTGACTACTGGCATAACTGCGGCAATCTGGCCTTGAAGCAGAAGCAGTATCAGGAGGCTGTCGATGCGTATAAGGAGTCGCTGAGGCTGGAACCGGATCATTTCGAGACCAAGTCCAATCTGGCATACGCCCAGAAGATGCTGAAGAACCAGCAGCAACAACAGCAGCAACAGCAGCAACAGCAGCAGGATCAGAACCAGGACCAGGACCAGGACCAGCAGAATCAACAGGATCAGCAGGATCAGGATCAACAGGACCGGAATCAGGACCAGGATCAGCAGGACCAGAATCAACAGCAACAACAGCAGCAGCCCCAGCCACAGATAACGCCCCAGGCAGCACAGCAGATGCTGCAGGCGATAGAGGACAAGGAGAAGCAGACCCAGGACAAGGTAAAGAAGGCCAAGGCCCTGCAGCAGAAATCAAAAGAGAAGGAGAAAAATTGGTAATATGACGAGATTGTACAGAACGGCATTGTCTATAATGCTGACCGTGGCTTGTGCTCTCACGGCGGCGGCCCAGAACTCCCTGACGGTGGATGTGCCGTCTGTGGTGTCCACGGACGAGATTTTCCGGGTGGTGTTCACGGCTTCGTATTCCAAGGGCCGGGTTACGGATTTCACGCCTCCGGCATTTGACGGACTGGAGGTACTGGCCGGGCCGGTGTCCTCCACCTCCACCAGTTTTCAGAGCATCAACGGCAAGAATACGACATCCAGTTCGCGCAGCTTTACCTATACTGTCAGGGCATTGAAGGAGGGGAAGATCACTCTGGCTCCGGCATCCGTAAGGATCGGCGGGGAGGTATGCAGTAGCTCTCCTGTGACGATAGAGGCGATTAAGGGAGACGCTGCGGGCGGAAGCAGTTCCTCTCCACGGGCAGAAAGTGCTGCAGCGGGTGAGGATCTGATGCTGCGTCTGACTGTCAGCAAGACGGATGTGGTGGTAGGCGAGCCGGTAATCGCCACGCTTAAACTTTATGTGCGAACTTCGTCCATAGGAGGATTTGAAGACGTGCGCTTTCCCGCTTTCGACGGGTTCTGGAGCCAGGAGATAGATGCTCCGCAGAATATCCAGTTCAGCCGCGAGAACTACAACGGTCAGGTTTACAATGCCGCCCTCCTGCGGCGTTACATGCTGCTTCCGCAGCAGACAGGGGAGATTACGGTCGATCCGGCCGAGATAGTGTGCCTGCTCCAGGTCCGTACCAGACCCTCCGCCTCGCAGTCGATATTCGACGGCTTTTTCGATACCTACCAGACCCTGCGCAAGCGGGTATCGAGCGATCCGGTCACTGTCCGGGTGTCTCCGCTGCCCTCAGGTGCTCCGGCATCGTTTACAGGCGGGGTCGGGGACTACAGTATGTCGGCCTCGTTCAGCACCGACAGTGTGAAGGCTCACGAGGCGGCCTCGCTCAAGGTGGTCATCTCCGGTACCGGCAACATCAATCTCCTTGAGGCTCCCTCCGTGCAGCTGCCTCCGGACTTTGAGTCTTACGACATGCGCAAGACTGAGGACATTAAGGCCGGGGCTTCCGGTGCTTCCGGCAGAGTGATCTTCGAGTTTCCTTTCATACCGAGGGCTCCCGGAAGGTTCGACATACCTCCGGTGGAGTTCACATATTACGATATAGCGTCCGGACGTTACCGCACCCTTTCTTCCGGGCCGCTCGGCCTTGGTGTGGCTGAGGGAGATGCTGCTTCTGCCGCTGTCATGCCTTCCGGTGTCAACAAGCAGAGCGTGAAGAGTCTGGGAGAGGACATACGCTTCATATCCACTGTCCCGCATCTGCGCATGAAGGGCAGACTGCTGGCGGACACACCCTTTATGTGGATATATCCTCTTGTCCTGGTGCTTCTGACGGCGGCTGTCTGGGTCTGGCTGGAAAGAACGGCTTCGCGCAGAAGTGATCTGGCTGGTACGCGTAACCGCCGTGCAAGGAAGGTCGCCGGAACGAGACTGCGCAGTGCCGCCTCATATATGAAGCAGGGGCTTTTCTCCGCATTCTACGAGGAACTGCACAAGGCCCTGGAGGGGTACATATCCGACAAGCTCATGCTGCCCGTTGCGGATCTTACCAGGGAACGGATAGAGTCGGAGCTCAGGGCCTCCGGCAAGGACGAGGCTCTTGTCAGGGAACTGTTTGAGATATTGGATGCCTGTGAGTATGCGCGCTATGCTCCTGCTGCGGATTCAGGAGCAATGGACACCCATTACAGGCAGGCCGTGAAAGTCATTTCAGAAATAGAAAGTTGAGTATGAAGAAACGTTTGACACTGATACTGGCCGTCTTGTCCGCGGCTGCGTTTACGGCTGCTGCCGGGGATGTCGATTCTCTGTGGACCAGGGCTGTGGAGGATTATACAGACGGCAGGTACGAATCTGCTCTTGAGGGATTCACCTCCATAGAGGAACAGGGTTTTGTCTCGGCGGACCTGTTTTACAATATAGGCAACTGTTATTACAGGCTGGACCATTATCTCGGAAAGGCCATACTCTATTACGAGCGGGCACTGAAATACGATCCTTCCTACGAGGATGCCGCTGTCAATCTCGGAATAGCCAGGCAGTACACTCTGGACAGGATAGATTCGGTGCCGGAATTTATCCTGCTGACGTGGATCAAGGCTCTGCGCGATGCCGTTCCGTCCGACGGATGGGCCTGGACTGCCGCCGCCCTCCTGCTTCTGACAGCGGTGATGGTGCTCCTGTTCCGCTTCGGCCGGTCTGTCGCCTTGCGCAAGACGGCGTTTGCCCTGGCTGTGGTATCCGTTGTCATGGTGGTCATCGCGGTCATATTCTCCTTGAGCCTGCGCTCTGCCGCAGAGGCCGGGGACGAGGTGGTGGTGACGGTGCCGGTCTGCAATGTCAAGGGCTCGCCCGGGTCTTCCGACCAGTCGCTTTTCATCCTGCATGAGGGCACCAAGGCCGCTCTGGTGGATCAACTGGGGGACTGGTACAGGATAGAGCTTTCCGACGGCCGTCAGGGCTGGCTTGACAGCAAGACTGTTGAAATAATCTAAATCAATATAAATTATGACACTTATCAAATCTATCTCCGGTATCAGGGGCACCATAGGAGGCTCCTGCGGAGAGGCTCTTACACCTCTGGACATCGTAAAATTCGTATCAGCATACAGCTCCATGCTGCACCGCAGCAAGGGTGAGCGCCGGCTCAAGGTCGTGGTAGGCCGCGATGCCCGCATCTCGGGCCCAATGGTGGACGAGATCGTCTGCGGCACCCTGAGGGCCTGCGGCATAGACGTGGTCAACGCCGGCCTGGCCTCCACCCCTACGGTGGAGATGGCCGTGGTCTTCGAGAAGGCCGACGGAGGTATCATCCTGACCGCCTCGCACAATCCCAAGCAGTGGAACGCTCTCAAGCTGCTCAACGAGCACGGGGAGTTCCTCAATGCCGCCGAGGGTGCGGAACTGGTGGAACTGGCCGACCGCGAGGGCTTTGAGTACTGCGATGTGGACTCGCTCGGCTCTTACGTCGAGAAGGACTTTACCGACGCGCACGTGCAGGCCGTCCTGGCTCATCCGCTGGTGGATGCAGAAGGTATACGCGCCCACGGTTTCAAGGTGGTGCTCGATGCGGTCAACTCTGTGGGCGGCGTCGTTATGCCCCGCCTGCTGGAGGCTCTCGGAGTGGAGTGCGTCAGAATCAACTGTGAGCCTACCGGACAGTTCGCCCATAATCCCGAGCCGCTGCCCTCGCATCTTGTGGATCTGTGCTCCCGCGTGGCTTCCGAGAAGGCCGACCTGGGCATAGCGGTGGATCCGGACGTGGACCGTCTGGCCCTTGTCTGCGAGGACGGCTCGTTCTTCGGGGAGGAGTACACCCTGGTCTCCGTGGCTGATTACGTGCTCTCGCTCAAGCCCGGACCGACAGTGTCCAATCTCTCCTCATCCCGCGCTCTGCGCGACGTGACCGAGTCTCACGGCTGCACCTACACCGCGTCTGCTGTGGGTGAGGTCAATGTGACCACCGAGATGAAGCGCACCGGTGCCGTTATCGGAGGAGAGGGCAACGGCGGAGTCATTGTGCCCGATCTGCACTACGGCCGCGACGCCCTCATCGGTACGGCTCTCTTCCTGAGCTCTCTGGTCCGTTCCGGCAAGAAGGTGACCGAGGTACGCGCCGGCCTGCCTCAGTACGTGATCTCGAAGAACCGCATTGAGCTCTCCGACCGCTCGCTGATAGAGAAGATACTGGAGGAGATAAAGCACCGCTATGCTTCGGAGCGCATCACCGACATCGACGGGGTGAAGATTGACTTCGACCGCGAGAGGATGTGGGTGCATCTGCGTAAGTCCAATACCGAGCCGATTATCCGCGTCTACTCCGAGGCGGCGGACGAGGCTTCCGCAGAGAAGGTGGCTGCCGACGTGATGGATATCGCTAAGAAAATAATAGGCTAGGGCGGTATGTTCTCTTTCAGAACCACATCACTGGACAAACAGGAGGACCTGGTGTTGCGGAAGGGCTCTCTCGCTGTGCTGTGCAACCAGTCAGCCTGGGATCCCGAACGTCAGGAATACCTGTTTGAGGATCTGTACCGTAAGGGGAGGCTGCGCAGGGTGCTGTATCCTTCGGACGGAATTTTCGGAGAATTTCCCTCTGAGCATTCCGGGCGGGTGTATTCGCCCCTGGGGCTGGACGGCTGTGAGTTCGTTCCTCTGGGGAGGGACGGCTCCGGCGATTTCGTTCCGGATCCTTCTGTGCTGGAGGATGTAGATGCCCTGATAGTCGAATACCAGGACACCGGATCCCGTTTCGATTCGATGACATCCGTCCTGTACGCCCTCTTTCAGATGATACATCACAGCGGCCTTCCGCTGTCTGTGTACATCCTTGACCGGGAAAATATCTGCGGCCGTCAGGTGGAGGGAACTCCGCCCGGCCCCGGCAGCCTGCCTTCTGCCGGCATAGAGGGTCTTCCGCAGCGGCACGGTCTCACACTCGGAGAACTGGCCAACCTCTTCTATTCCGAGACAGGAGCGAAGTTCCCGCTGCACATCATCTCCTACATGGTGCGCCCGTCGGCACAGTACCTGATGCCGTGGAGTGTGCCTCCGCGACCGGATGTGCCGGGGCTGTTCACTTCTCATTTCTACTGCGGCATGACTCTTCTTTCCGGAACCGACCTGAGCTGCGGTGAGGGGACTCAGAGACCATACGAGATGTTCGGTGCCCCGTATCTGAGCTCCTGGATGGGACGGAAGGACGTGTCCGGCCTTTCGGATGCCGGAGTGTTCCTGCGCAAATGCATGTTTACGCCCCGTTCAGGACGCTATAGCGGAGAACTGTGCTGCGGCTTCCAGATGCTTCCCCGGCCCGGAGTGCCCTATCATTCTGTGGCACATGTACTGAGGATTGTCAGGCAGCTTCTCGCTGACGGGACGGGAGTGGATGTCTCAGCCTTGCCGGAAGTGCTTGCCGACGGGGTTATGACAGCCTATGTGGACGGACAGGCCTCGTGGAGTGATCTGAGGGAACACATCAAGGTCGAGGAACAGAAATGGATCCGCAAGGCCCGCCGGTACATGCTTTACGACGAGCAGCTTGTGCGTGTCAAGACATTGAGCAACAAATAACAGTAAAATAAAATATCATGACTTTCAATTACAGAATCAGTGCGGCAGTTTTACTTATGTCGCTGGCTGCCGTATCCTGCGGCAGATGGGCTCCGGAGCAGGAGCAGGATCTTTCCAAGTATGCACTGAAGGGCAATGTCGCATCTATCAGGACGATACCCTACAGTGTTGACTCGCTGGACGGTACGCGGTCCATGATGACTTCGGCGGACAACATATACGCCGAATTCAACCGTGACGGTATGACGACACTGCTCAGGACATTCAATTCAAAGGGCAAGCAGACTGGCGAGACCGTCAGCGAGTATGCTCCGGACGGTCGGATTCTCTCGTCCGAGACCCGCGGTGCATCGGGAGAGCTTCGCGAGAGGGAGGTGTATTCCTACCGTGGAGGCCGTCTTTATTCGACACTGCAGACTGACGGGGACGACAGCCTCAGGAAATATGAGGAGTACGAGTATTTTGCTCCGGACAGCGTGCGGATAACGTTTTCTTACAAGGATGGCAAGACGGCAGGCAACCGCCTGATGGTCTATGACAGTGAGGGAAACAACGTCAGGGCGGTCATAAGGTCGCTGACCAGACAGATGAGCGAGTTCAATATCGAATATGATTCCCTGGGGCGCAGGTCTGTCGTGGATTCGGACAACATGCTCTTCGGCAAGCTCCGCAGTGAGATGGTATATGACGAGAACGGTCTGTGCGTCAAGCAGCTGATGACAGGAGACAGGGGTGACCTGACACTGGTGTTCAAGTACCGGCTTGATTCGCTTGGCAACTGGGTTGTCCGCGAGACCTATCATGACAATGCTGCCTGGCCCGTCAAGATAGACGAACGCGAGATAAAGTATTTTTAGAGTCAGTCTCTGAATTTTTTCAGAAAAATTTGTGCCTGTAAGTATTTATGCATACTTTTGCAGCCCGAAATATTTAAACATTACTAAGATGAAGAAAGGTATACATCCCGAATCCTACCGTCTTGTAGCTTTCAAGGATATGTCCAACGAGCATGTGTTCATCACCCGCTCCTGTGTCAATACCCGTGAGACCATCGACATCGAGGGCGTGACTTATCCCCTGGTGAAGGTCGAGATCTCCAACACCTCTCATCCTTTCTATACCGGAAAGATGAAGCTCGTGGATACAGCAGGCCGCGTGGACAAATTCTACCAGCGCTACAAGAACCGCCAGAAGTAATTCCTTACAGGAACTTCTACAACGATATCGATTCCGGCAGATCTCAGTGTCTGCCGGAATTTTTATTTTTCCACCATCTCCCTGTCGATGCGGAGCTCCGCGCATACGGTCAGGTTCCCCACTGACTCAAGTGTGAGATATACGAAGCGGTTGTCTATCCTGGTGATGCGGCCTGTGCGCTTCTCGAACGGACCTCCGAGGATGCGGACCATGTCTCCCTCGGAGATTATGCGGCTCCGGTCCATGATGGCCAGGAACTTATGGATCTCTCCGATCTCGGAGTCCCGGACGGCGGCCGGCTCTCCGCACCAGTACACCGGGCAGGCAACTCCTTCGACGGCTGCGTATTTGGACAGCTGCGCCCTGGTGCAGCGGATGAATATATAGGAGCGGTAGAGCGGTGTCTCCACTGTCTTGATGCGGTCGGACCATTTCCTTTTCTCCTTGTAGACAGGCAGGAAGACTTCGGCTCCCATGGCCGTCAGCCTTCTTTCCACGGCTTTCTCGGCTCTGGAGGCGGTGTACAGCACGTGCCAGCGGAGAGGCTGGGCCTTGAGGACTCTGGGTGCGGCGGTTTCGCTCATATCAGCTCGGGAACAAGGGTCTGGAACTTGCGCATACCGGAAGTGGCCACATCCTGTATCTGGGTATAGTATCTGTAGCCTATGGAGATGGGGTTGGGGTCCACAAGGTATACGGGAACTCCGTTGCGGATGTAGTTGACCAGCCCGGCGGCAGGATAAACGGCCAGGGACGTGCCGATTACAAGCAGGATGTCGCATTCCGACACGATTTCCGCTGCGGGCTCAATCATCGGGACGGCCTCTCCGAACCAGACGATGTAGGGGCGGAGCTGCTGTCCCCGGCTGTCTTTGTCTCCGAGGTGAATGTCATTGTAGCCTATGTCGTAGACCGGGGTAGGGGAGTTCTCCCCACGGGCCTTGGTTATCTCTCCGTGCAGATGGATGACACGGGAAGAACCGGCTTTCTCATGCAGGTTGTCTATGTTCTGGGTTATGACAGTTACTTCGAAGTCTTTTTCGAGGGCGGCGATAATCCTGTGCGCCTCGTTGGGCTGCCTGGTCCTCAGGTCCCTGCGGCGGGCATTGTAGAAGTCCAGGACCAGGGCCGGGTTGCGGTACCAGCCCTCGATGGAGGCCACTTCCTCTACAGGATACTGTTCCCACAGACCGTCCGAGTCCCTGAATGTGCTTATTCCGCTCTCCTTGCTGACTCCGGCTCCGGAGAGTACCGCGAGCTTCTTCATAATCTGAATTTTTTCTCAGTTTTAAAATAATATCTCTCAAGCCACAGCCTGAATATCGGATCAATCAGTTCAGGGGTGTCCTGATCCTTGATCACGATCACTTCTTTCCGCATCATGGCTTCCTTGATCCTGTGTACGTTGGCGGAGGAGTTGAGACCGTATCTCGAGACTACTTCCGTCGAGCTGGCCTGCGATATGCCGTCGAATACTGCCCTCAGGAAATGCAGCTGGTAATGGCTGAGACTGTCCACTATGCTCTGGAATCTTACCGAGTGTGTGTAGAGCAGGGACTCCACGGCCTCTTCCAGCAGGCTGTTGCTCAGATATCCCTTGGTGAGGTTGAAGCAGCTGTTTGCTATCTGCCAGATATACCACGGATGGCCGTCGGCTATGCTGTAGATGTACTCGGCCTGTCTCTGGTCCACGACTCTTCCTACCCGCAGGAATGTCTTTATTATGTGCTCGGTGACGGATTTCTCGTCAATGGGGGAGAGCCTCACCCTCTCGTACTGCCTGTACAGTGACTTCCGCTCCTGAAAGATGTATTCCATGGCATTGACCCCTGATCCGGTGATGATCAGGACGGGCGCGTCCTCCCTCTGCATCTCCCTGCCCAGGGCGGATACATGTCTGTCCCAGTCCGCGAATCTCAGAATGTTCTGGAAATTGCGGATATAGACAATGGTCCGGCTGCTGTCCGTGCTGCGGGCTTCCGCGACAGGTGCAAGGGCATCATGAAGGTCCTTGCCGTCTATGACGCTCAGCAGATCTGTTTCCACGAGCCTGGTCTCCGTCTCCCGGAACTGCTCCAGTGCCATCCTGACTGCGGACTGCTTGCCTGTCTTGGGCGGCTCGTAGATTACTGTATGAGTGCCGTTTCCGATGCGGGCAGCAATCTGGCTCACGTCTTTTTTCCGGGACAGGAAGCTGTTTCCGGTGGCGATGCAGTTGTGTGTGAAAGGGGATTCCATGGTGCGGGGCTGTATTGGTTCAGGAAAGCAAATTTAGAAACTGTTTTGAAAAAAAATAACTTTTTTGTCTTTAATTTGTGAAAAATGACGAAAAGTATTACTTTTGCAGTCCAAAAATGTTTTATGTAGGCTGTTAAGCTATTGAATAAGAGTTGCTTGCAAGTACAGCAACCGCTTGCAGCCGTTAATTTTTAAAATTTTAACAGATGTACGCAATTGTAGACATTGCAGGACAGCAGATGAAAGTGGAGAAGGGCAGGAAGATCTTTGTAAACCGCCTTGAGGGCGAGAAGGGTGCTTCTGTCGACTTCACCAAAGTGCTTCTGACCGATGACAACGGCTCGGTCAAGGTGGGTACTCCGTATATCGACGGGGTGACAGTAAAAGCCACCGTAGTAGATCATGTAAAGGCAGACAAGGTTCTGGTATTCAAGAAGAGACGTCGTAAAGGATATCAGAAGCTCAACGGTCACCGTCAGTGTTTAACCCAGATTCTCATCGAAGAGATCGCTTAATTAACAGGAGGAAATATTATGGCTCATAAAAAAGGTGTCGGTAGTTCCAAGAACGGTCGTGAATCACATAGCAAACGACTCGGACTCAAGTTGTTCGGCGGTCAGATGGCCAAGGCCGGCAATATTCTTGTCCGTCAGAGAGGCACAGTCCACTATCCCGGCAAGAATGTAGGCATGGGCAAGGATCACACTCTCTATGCTCTTATCGACGGAGTGGTGACATTCCGCAAGACCAGGGAGAACAAGTCATACGTGTCCATCCTGCCGCCCAGCGCGGAGTAGGACCGGATACAGGAGAGATTGACAAGGTTCCGTCGGATTCGATTCCGGCGGAACTTTTTTTTTATGCGGCCGGTCTTGCCGCATATAGAATAATTCTGACTATATTTGCACCTTGTTTAAAAAAGGTATACAGATGTTGACTCTTAAACTTTTGAGGGATGACCCTCAGTTCGTTGTGGAAAAGCTGGCGGTCAAGAATTTTGACGCATCGGAAATAGTGGAGAAAATCCTTGAGCAGGACAGAATAAGAAGAACGTGCCAGACAGAACTGGACGCTTCGCTGGCGGCCCAGAAAGCCAAGGCGAAGGAGATAGGCACCCTGATGCATCAGGGGCTCAGGGAGGAGGCCGAGGCGGTCAAGAAAGAGGTGGCCGGGATGAAGGAACATTCCAAGGCCATAGAGGCTCGGATGGAGGAGAGCCGGGAGCTGCAGGACAGCCTCCTGGTCCTGCTGCCCAATATTCCCGATGACATAGTTCCTCCGGGAAAGAGTGCCGAGGACAATGTGGTGGTGCGCATGGGAGGCGCGATGCCTCAGCTCGGAAACGATGCCCAGCCGCACTGGGAGCTGGCCTCCAGGTACGACATAATAGATTTCGACCTGGGCGTGAAGCTCACCGGAGCGGGATTCCCTGTCTATAAGGGAAAGGGCGCAAGGCTGCAGCGCGCCTTGATTCAGTATTTTCTGGATTTCAATACCAAGGCCGGCTATACGGAGATAGAGCCTCCCATCCTTGTCAACGAGGCTTCCGGATTCGGTACAGGACAGCTCCCGGACAAGGAGGGGCAGATGTATTTCGCCCAGCAGGACAAGTTTTACCTGGTGCCTACCGCCGAGGTCCCGGTTACCAATATCTACAGGGACACAATCCTTTCCGAGTCCGATTTTCCCGTGAAGATGACTGCCTATACCCCGTGTTTCAGAAGAGAGGCCGGCTCTTACGGCAAGGATGTGCGCGGATTGAACCGCCTGCATCAGTTCGATAAGGTGGAGATAGTGCAGCTCTCGCTTCCCGAGGCTTCCGAGAGGGCTCTTAACGAGATGGTGCTTCATGTGGAGCGGCTGGTAAATTCCCTGGAGCTTCCGTACCGCATCGTGCGTCTGTGCGGCGGTGACATGAGCTTTACCTCCGCGATAACTTACGACTTCGAGGTGTTCTCTGCCGCCCAGCAGAGGTGGCTGGAGGTAAGCTCGGTGTCCAATTTCAAGTCTTATCAGGCCAACAGGCTTAAACTCAGGTATAAGGACGGGGACGGTAAGATTAATCTTGCCCATACGCTCAACGGCAGTTCCCTGGCCCTCCCCAGGATTGTCGCAGCCATTCTGGAGAACAATCAGACCCCGGACGGCATCAACATTCCAAAGGTGCTGCATGAGTACACCAGATTTATCCGTATCGACTGATACTGATGGACGGCAGGCAGAGGGTTATACTCGGAATTGACCCCGGAACCATGATATTGGGTTACGGGGTCATTCTTGCTGACAGACGCAAGGTCCACTATGTGGACATGGGTGTGCTGGATCTGCGCGGTGAGAAGGACCATTTCGCCAAGCTCAATACGATTTTCACGGAAGTGGGCGGAATCATCGAGCGGTACATGCCTGATGACGTTGCTGTCGAGGCTCCTTTCTACGGCAAGAACGCGCAGGTCATGCTGAAGCTGGGCAGGGCGCAGGGGGCTGCGATAGCGGCTGCGATAGCGCACGGTCTGCCCATATTCGAGTACGCGCCGAGAAAGGTCAAGATGGCGGTCACAGGGCAGGGCTCGGCTTCTAAGGAACAGGTGGCCCTGATACTTTCCAGGACTCTGGGTACGGAACTCAGGCCGGAGCATCTGGATGCCTCCGATGCCCTGGCTATCGCCATGTGCCATTTCTGTCAGCTGGTCAACCCCCTTTCCGACACAGAAAGCTCCACCGACTGGAAAAAATTCATAAAAGCTCATCCGGACCGGATAAGGTGAGTAAACTATCCGCTCCGATGATTGTCAAAAGTACATCATTATTTTTCAGAAACCAGATGACGTTGAAACGAACCGCTCTATTGATATTGTCACTGCTGCTTTTTTCGGCCTGGAGTCTTTCAGCCCAGAGCGGCAGATGCTCTGTTAAAGTCTTGCTTACCGACTCGGTTTCTTTTGAGCCGGTAGCCTATGCCACGATCTATGTCTCCAAGGACGGCAAGCCCGGGAGGGCTTATTACGCCATGACTGACGGAGAGGGCAAGGGCATCATACCCAATGTGCCTGCCGGAAAGTACATCTTCGTGGCGGAGCTTATGGGTTATTACCGCCTCTCCTTCCCGGTCAATGTGGACAAGCCCGTCACGGATCTCGGGGAACTGGCCATGAATGAGGACATAACCACTCTGGAGGAGGTGGTGGTGACAGCAGTGGGCAATCCGATCGTGGTCAAGAAGGATACCATAGAATACAGTGCCGCCAGCATAAAGACTACGGAGAGCGAGACTCTGGAGGATCTGCTCAAGAAGCTGCCCGGATTCGAGGTTGACAGTGACGGAGCCATCACGTACCAGGGCGAGAGCATACCGAAGATCATGATTGACGGCAAGGAATTCTTCCTGGATGATCCGACACTGGCTTCCAAGAATATCCCGGCCCAGATAATCAATAAGGTCAAGGTCGTGGACAAGAAGTCCGACCAGGCGGAGTTCACCGGTATAGATGACGGTAATGAGGAGAAGGTCATCGACCTTAGCATCAAGCCGGGAATGCTGGAAGCGTGGTTCGGCAACGTCACGGCAGGAGGCGGTCATGACCTGCAGACGGAGGATCATACGGCCCGGTATCAGGCATCCGGGATGGTCGGACGTTTTACGGAGGACAATCAGATCAGCTTCATACTCAACGGCAACAATACCAATAACCGGGGCTTCAACGATATGACCGGCGAGATGGGCGGGGGAATGCGCGGACGCGGTTTCGGCGGCAACAGGGGCGGTATAACGACCTCGTGGATGGCCGGAGTGAACGCCAGTATGAACATCGGCGGGGACAGGGACCGCGAGCTCGGCGGCAATTACCTGTACAACGGCTCGATCCGTGATGTGGAGGAGCGCAGCAGCAGGACCACCTTCCTCTCGGACGGCGAGAGCCTCAAGGCTGACAACAGCGAGACCAGCCGCTTCTTCAGTGACGGTCACCGGGGCGGCGTGGAATTCGATTATAAGTTCAATGACAAGACATCCCTGCTGTTCCGTCCCAGATTCAACTACGGCAACAGCCGGTACAGCGAGATGAGCGAGTACTCGACTGTCAGCTCGGTGAGCGATACCCTGAACAGGGGACGCAGCGAGTCGTCCTCGGACGGAGTCTCGTGGCGTACCAACGGCCGTCTGCTCCTGAGGCAGAAGATAGGCGAGACTGCCGGCAGGACCCTGTCCGTCAATGTGGACTACTCTCTTTCCAACAACGACTATACCGGTACAAACTATTCGGAGACCATGACCTATACCGGCAACGTGGCTTCAGGCAGCGAGGTGGTGGACCAGAGGTACGATCAGAAAGACGGCAGCTACTCGGTAGCCGCCGACCTTACCTATACGGAGCCTCTCGGCAAGAATTTCTTCCTGCTGGGTTCCTACCGCTTCGACTGGCAGCAGTACCGTTCCGAGAAGATGACGTACAACAGCAGTACCGGAAATCTTATGGAGGACTATTCCAGCCGGATGAGAAATACATTCCTGAGCCACAGGATGCAGGTGAGCATGATGAAGCAGGAGGAGAAATACAATGTACAGATAGGTGTCAACGCCCAGCCATCCACTACCAGGACGACAGGGGAGTTCGGTGCGGCCAGGGACACCTCGTATACGGTATGGAATTTCGCTCCGTCCGCACGTTTTGACTACAACTTCTCGAACAACGAGTTCCTGCGCCTGTTCTACTGGGGCCGCACTTCGGAGCCGTCGGTCAATCAGCTGATGCCCGTGCCGGACAATTCCGACCCTCTGTATGTCTCTCTTGGAAATGTCGCGCTGCGTCCCGAATTCCAGCACAGGCTCCGTCTGCATTACAACTACACCGATATGGAGACATTCTCCACCTACTCCGTGATGGGAGGCTTCAACTATACCAAGGACGACATCATCAATGCCAGCTGGTATGACGGCTCGGGCGTACAGTATACCGCGCCCATCAACTCCACAAAGCCGGTGCTCGGAGGAAACGTGATGCTGATGATCAACTCGCAGGTGGCCAAGACCGGCTTCTCGATAATGTCCTTCACGCGCGGTTCGGTGACCAGCAGCCTTTCCTATACCGGCAACGACACTACGGCAACGACACTGGACGAGATAATGGACGACCTCATAGCCGGCCGGACCACGACTCTTTCATTGACCGAGGATCTGACATTCGTGTACCGCAATGACTTCATAGAGACCCGTCTGGGTGCCAGGGCATCCTACCGCAAGGCCTGGTATGAGATAGCCTCGCAGGCCAGGTCCGACACCTGGGACAATTCGGTGTTCGCGGAAGTCAGCGCCACTCTTCCCTGGGGCATGGATATCAAGACAGATGCCCGCTACAATTACTACATCGGATATGAGGCCGGATTCGGAGAGCCCGAACTGATGTGGAATGCGGAGATATCCCAGCGGTTCCTGAAGGACAAGATGACTCTCAGAATAAAGCTTTACGATATTCTCAACCAGGCCAAGAACTACTACCGCAATACTACGGACAACTACATCGAGGACGTGTACAACAACACGCTCGGTCAGTATTTCATAATCAGTCTGGTATACCGCTTCGGCAACTTCGACAATATGATGAGGGGGCCGGGACGCGGACCTGGCGGACCCAGACCTCCTCACAGGTAGCGGGTTGCGGATATCTCTCAGGGCCTGCGGCTTCCGGTGAAATTCCGGAATTTCTCAATAAGGGCGGTCATGTCCTGAGGCAGTCCGCTGCTTACTGTCACTTTCTGTCTTGTCCTGGGGTGGATGAATCCTATGGTGCCGGCATGGAGCGCCTGGCGCGGAAGGATCTCGAAGCAGTTGTCTATGAACTGCCTGTATCTGGAATAGAGCGTCCCCTTGAGAATGCGGTCGCCTCCGTAGAGGGCATCATTGAAAAGAGGATGGCCGATATGGTTCATGTGGACACGTATCTGATGGGTGCGCCCGGTCTCAAGGCTGCATTCGACTACGGTCACATAGCCCAGACGCTCGATGACCCTCCAGTGGGTGACGGCATGTTTGCCGGTGCCGTCCTCGACAACCTTGAAGCGTATGCGGTTGGCCGGATCGCGGCCTATGTCACCGGTGACAGTGCCTGAGTCGCCTTCCATGTCCCCCCATACGATCGCAGTGTATTTCCTCTCGATGGAATGGACGAAGAACTGCCTGGCCAGGAATGTCTGGGCCTCGTCGTTCTTGGCGATCAGCAATGTGCCTGAGGTGTCCTTGTCTATGCGGTGTACGAGTATGCCCATCCGCTCATCCTTGGCGTCAGGACCCTGGCTGCGTCCGAGATACCAGGCGAGGCCGTTGAGGAGAGTGCCGGTATAATGGCTGCATCCGGGATGGACCACCAGTCCGGCCGGCTTGTTTACCACGAGCACGTCCTCGTCCTCGTAGCGGATGTCCAGGTCCATCTTTTCAGGCAGAATCTCGAAGCCCCTCCGTCTGTATGGCAGGAGAATCCGGATATCGTCCAGCGGCTTGACCTTGTAGTTGGCCTTGACTGGAGTGCCGTTCACATGTACGAAGCCCGCGTCCATTGCCTGCTGTATGCGGTGTCTGGACGTACCTTCCATGCGGGCGGTGAGATATTTGTCAATCCTGAGCAGGCTCTGTCCTTTGTCTACCTGCAGGGCATAGTGCTCGAAAAGACCCTGCCCGTCATCGGTCTCCTCGTCTTCTTCTCCTGCTGCTGCGGGACCGTCCCATCCGCTGTCTTCGGGTTCCGGAGCGTTAAAGTATGGATTCTGTGCTGTCGGATTCATCTTCAGGAACTGGTATTCTGGATTTGTCTTTGGAAAGGTAGAGAGTGACCTCAGAGCCGATTCTCACGCCGACAGAGTCGGACGGCAGGGGGTACAGGCCGTAGACATACGCCTCGAGTGAGTCCGAATAGGTGCTGACGGTGCTGTCGAACTCGCAGCTGCGTATGTTCAGGGAGTTGTCCATAAGCAGATCGACAGCCATCTGGTATGTGTATCCGAATACGTTGGGAACGAATGTGATGCTGTCCGAGGGATTGAGGCCCAGGACGAGGTCGATGATGCTTCCGCTGTTGATCCTGGTGCCAGGAGCTATGTCCTCCCCGTTGAACTTCTGTTCCAGCACGTTGTTGGTCGCGATGTCTTGCCTGTAGATGAGTCTGCCGACTTTGAGGCCGCTGGCTGTCAGCTCTGTCTTGGCCTGTCTGAACGAGAATCCTGTAAGTGAGGGCATTACGGACTGCCGTGGAGCCACTGAATTGATGACCAGATGTATCCGCCTGTTTTTCTTGACCTTGCTGCCTGGCAGGGGATTCTGGCGGGCGATGGCGCCTCTTTCCATACCTCGGATGTATACCGAGTCGGTCACGTCTATTCTCAGGTCGGACGCTTCTGCGAGAGCTGCGGCCTCATCCAGCCCCATTCCGGAGAAATCCGGTACGGCAAGTTCCTGGTTGTGTCTGGTTATGATCCTGAGTGACAGGTTTATTATGAGATAGCCCACAGCCAGTATGGCCAGTATGAGCAGGATGTTCTTGGTGAGTGAGAGCCTGAAGCGTCTCTTTAAAATCTTTTTCATTGTGCAAATATATATTAAATTACGGCACCTTGCGGACAACAGATGTGAAATTGGTGCAAATAGCGGTAAAGGTTATGCAGGACTGCCGTATGAATGGATTATATTTGCCGGCGGTTTTCAATACAGGAGTTAGAATGATCAGACGGTTCGTAATACTTCAGCTGCTGGTGTGCGCGGCAGCTTTGCCGGTCCTTGCCTCTGCGGACAGTACGGAGACTGCGGCCGGAGAACAGCAGGAGTGGAGGGAGGAACTCTCCTGTGTGGTGGTCACGGGTACCAGGAGCAGAGCGGATATCCGGAATATTCCGCTGACGGTGACGGTCGTGGGAAGACCGTCCATAGAGAGTTCCTATTCACCGTCTCTGCTGCCGGTGCTGACGGAACAGGTGCCTGGATTTTTCTCCACGTCCAGGGGAATCATGGGGTACGGTGTTTCGGACGGGGCTGCCGGAAATATATCTGTGCGCGGTCTTAGCGGCGGTTCCGGCCAGGTGATGGTACTGATTGACGGTCATCCGCAGTACATGGGCATGTTCGGTCATCCGATATCGGATGCATGTCAGTCGCTGATGGCCGGCCAGGTGGAGGTGCTGCGCGGCCCGGCCTCGGTGCTCTACGGTTCCAATGCGATGGGCGGCGTGGTAAATATCGTTACCCGCAGGATGGAACAGGACGGGATAAAGGCCGATATCAGTGCCGGTTACGGCTCATGGAACACAGTGCAGACCGAGGCTGCCGGCAGGATGCGCTTCGGCGGTTTTTCCAGTGTGGTGAGCCTCAGCTATAACCGGACGGACGGTCACCGCGGCAACATGGGGTTCGGGCAGTACGGCGGCTATGCCAAGCTGGGATATGACTTTTCCGATAACTGGCGTGTCCGGGGGGATGTCAGTGTCACTCATTTTAATGCTTCAAATCCAGGTACGGTCTCAGAACCTCTGGAAGACGCGGATCAGGACGTGACGAGAGGAATGGCCTCACTGGCCGTGGAGAATGATTATGCACGGACTTCGGGTGCTCTGAGTGTCTTCTACAACTGGGGCGACCACCATATCAACGATGGTTACAAGCCATCCGGAGGGGAAGCTCCGCTGGACTACCGCTTCAATTCCCATGATGATATGATGGGTATCTCGGTCTATCAGAGCGTGGTGATGTTCAGGGGCAACCGCCTTACTGCGGGTGTGGACTGGTACCGTTTCGGCGGCTCGGCATGGAACCGCTATGTGGAGGGAGAACGCAACGGCGAGCGGGAGGATATAGTGGACATCACCAGGCATGAGCTGGCCGGTTATCTGGATTTCAGGCAGAATGTCGGGAGATGGCTGACTCTCAATGCCGGCCTGCGCGTGGATCATCACTCAGTCCTGGGAACCGAATGGGTGCCCCAGGCCGGGGCCGCAGTTCATCTGCCGTATGCCGTCGAACTGAAACTCTCTGCCGGCAAGGGCTTCCGTTACCCCACCATCCGTGAGATGTACATGTTCCCTCCTCAGAATCCGGAACTGAGACCCGAGCGGCTGTGGTCATACGAGATATCCCTTTCGCAGAGTCTGCTGGAGGGCAGGGTTTCATACGGCCTGAGCGTCTTCTATATCGATGGTGAGAATGTGATTCAGAGACTGCCGGATCCTGACGGAGCGGGCTTCCTGAATCAGAATGCGGGGGAGATACATAATGCCGGAGCAGAGGTGCAGGCCGCCTGGCGCATCGCCCGCGACTGGTCTGTGGACGCCAACTACAGTTTCCTTCACATGGAGAATCCCGTGGTGGCGGCACCGGAGCACAAGCTCTATCTGGGAGGACTTTTTACTCACGGCCGCTGGCATGTCTCCACCGGCGTACAGTATGTGGCAGGCCTTTACACCCGGGTCGGAGACAGTCCGGAACAGGAGGACTTTGTGCTTTGGAATGTCCGCGCCTCATTCCGCGTCCTGGACTGGATGTCTGTCTGGATTCGCGGCGAGAACCTGCTGGACTGGCAGTATGAGATTAATGCGGGCTATCCGATGCCTGGCGCGAATGTCATGGCCGGACTCAGATTCTCGTTCTGATTTCTTGCCGATTTTTACGAAATACCTTTGATTTTTGTCCGGCAAGCATTAACTTTGAGTGCACGCAACAGTAATAAGAGACAAAGTCAAACATCAACAGCTATGAGAAGAGTAATTTTTTTCATTGCCGCTGTCCTGACAGCGGCGGCAGCGGACGAGGCCGGTAATTTCGGTACGGTCACCAGGCAGGTCATTACATTTGACCGCTCGGGAGTCTCCGACATCACCGGGTTCAAGCCGGAAAGTGTGCGGGGAGCGGTGCCTGAGAAGATAGCTCCTGAAGTGGGACTGTACCGTCGCTGACAAGCCATGCGGATAAAAATAAAATGCCGGACAACTGCTGCCCGGCATTTTATTTTTCAGTGCGCTGTGCTGACTGTCCAGAATCTTCCTGAGTCGTCCGCTTGCTAGAAGAGGTCCTCGGAGGATACGGTCAGTTTCTTGCGGCCGTGACGACGGCGTGCTGCGAGTACCCTGCGTCCGTTGGGAGTGGACATACGCTCGCGGAAGCCGTGTTTGTTGCGGCGCTTGCGCTGTGACGGTTGGAATGTGCGTTTCATATTCTGAAATTCTATTATTTGTCAGTAAAATGGAGCGCAAAGTTAGTGCTTTTGCTTGAAAATGCAAATAATCTTTTTACTTTCGAAAAATTCTTCGCTGAAATAGCTGGAAATATCCGTCAGGCTGACTGCAGACGGGTCGATGCGGCACTCTCTTATGCATGCGGAGATTTCATCATTCAGATCTCCTCCCTTGAGATACAGTATGCCTTTCGTGTACAGATGGCGCACCATGGGGACGAAACGCCTGAGCTCGGTCACTGCGCGTGACACCACGTAGTCGCAGCTGATGCCTTTCAGATCTTCTGTCCGGCTCCACACAGGGGTTACATTGTCCAGACCGAGCGCACTTGAGATTTCGGTTACTACCCTTATTTTCTTGGCAATGGAGTCACATAGGGTGAACTTGCATCCGGGCATGGCAATGGCGAGGGGAATGCCCGGGAAGCCTCCTCCGCAGCCGGCATCCAGAATGGAAGAGGGCTGGATGCCGTTTTCTGTCATGAAGCGGGCCAGGGCCAGGGAATGCAGGACGTGATGCAGATAAAGTCCGTCGATGTCCTTGCGTGAGATGACATTGATCCTGGAATTCCACTCGGTGTACAGCGGCCCCAGTGCGGTGAAGAGTCTTCTCTGCCGCTCGTCAAGCCCGGGGAAGTATTTGAAAATCAATTCTTCATTCATATTTTGGTCATCATTTTCTCCAACAGGGCCTTGGCCCGGCGGATGCGTGTGCGTACTGTGTTAAGCGGCATGGACAGCTCGTCCGCGATATCCTGATACGAGAAGTCGTGGAGCAGGCGCAGCTCGGCGATCTTCCTGTATCGGTCGGGCAGGGCTGCTATGGCGCGGATGAACAGGCCGTATGACTGTTCGTCTATCATGTTGTCCTCAGGCGAACTCTCGGCCTCGTGGCTTTCAGTCGAAGGCTCGTCTGTCTCCGCCAGCTTTACGGTGGTGTAGTTGCTCCTGCTTCTGATATGGTCTATCGAGGTGTTGCGTGCGATGGAGAAGAGCCAGGTCCTGAACAGGTATTCAGGGTTGAAGGTCCCGATGTTCTGGTATGCCTTGCGCAGGCATTCCTGGCAGATGTCTTCAGCATCGGTGGCATTGGAGCAGATGCTCTGTATGAACAGACGCAGCAGCGGGGTGTAGCGTGCGGCCAGGGAGGAGAATGCCTCCGTGTCTCCGGACATGGCTTTGAGAGCCAAGACGTTGTCGTCCGGCTCATGGCCGGAACCGGGCGAGGGTTTGTTTTTTTGTTTTTTGTCAGGCATAGGTAATAGCAGTAGTCATGTATCAGTGTGCTTCCAGCCAGGAGTTTCCGCAGCCGCATTCGGCAATCAGGGGGACACTCAGGGACACTGTGCTTTCCATCTCCCTGCGCACGAGTTCCATGACGGCCTCCGCCTCGCTTCTGGGGGTGTCCAGTACCAGCTCGTCGTGTACCTGGAGAATCATTCTGGCCCGGTATCCTCCGGCCTGAAGTGCCGCCGCAACCCGGTTCATGGCCATCTTTATGATGTCGGCTGCGCTGCCCTGGACAGGAGCGTTGATGGCATTGCGTTCGGCGAAGCCCCGGACCGTGGCGTTCCGTGAGTTGATGTCCTTGATGTACCGTCTCCGTCCGAAAATGGTCGAGACATAGCCTTTCTCCCTGGCCTCGGCCTTGGTGCGTTCCATATAGTCGGCTATGGCCGGGTAGTGCTTGAAGTATTCGTCAATCAGCTCTTTGGCTTCCTTGCGCGGAATGTCCAGACGCTGTGACAGACCGAAGGCGGAAATGCCGTAGATGATGCCGAAGTTGGCGGTCTTGGCCCTGCGTCTCTGCTCGGGCGTGACTTCCTCCGGCGCTACCTTGAAGACTTTGGCTGCGGTGGCGGTGTGGATGTCCATGCCCTGCCTGAATGCCTCTATCATGTCGGGGTCAGAGCTGATGGAGGCCATCAGGCGCAGCTCTATCTGGGAGTAGTCGGCGGAGATGATCACATTGTCCGGACAGGACGGGATGAAAGCCTTGCGTATCTCGCGGCCCATCTCTGTCCTGATCGGGATGTTCTGCAGATTGGGGTGGGTGGAGCTGAGCCTTCCGGTGGCGGTGAGCGCTTGGTTGAATGTGGTGTGCACCTTGCCGTCCCTGGGGTCTATAAGTGAGGGGAACGGCTCGATGTATGTGGATATGAGCTTCTTGACGGCTCTGAAGCGGAGTATGTCGCCGATGACCGGATGTCTGTCCTTCAGCTCCGACAGAGTCTCCTCATCGGTGGAGTAGTTGCCCCGCTTGTTCTTTTTGGCCTTGGGGTCCAGCTTGAGTTTGTCGAAGAGTACGGCTCCCAGCTGGACAGGGGACGAGATGTTGAGTGCGGGCTCACCGGTCTCCTCACGTATGCGGGCCTCTATGACCGAGAGTTCCTTGCCCAGTTCCTGACCGTAGGCGGCCAGCATGTCAGTATCTATCCGGACACCGTTGTATTCCATGTCTGCGAGCACTCTGATCAACGGCATCTCTATCCCGGTGTAAATCTTCTCAACATCAGGGTCTTTTGCGGCATCCCTGCGTACTGCCTCCATGAGAGGGGGCATGAGGGAGGCGTCCACTGCATCCCGGTGGTCCCGCCCGGCTTGTCCGTCTGTGCTGTCCTCGGCCGGCGCAGAGAAAAGGTCCGGCTCGGGAATATCCTGCCCGTTGTCCTCCGCAATGTCTCCGGATTCGCGGCACCGGGCCAGGTCCAGATTCAGATAGGACTGGGTCAGGATGTCCATGCGGTGGGATGTCTCAGGGTTGATCAGGTAGTGCATGAGCTCAATGTCATCCAGGCGGCCGTTGAGGGCGATGCCGTTGCGGCGCAGGATATTGATGCAGCCTTTGAGATTGTATCCGCATTTTGCGGTATTGGTGTCTTCCAGAATTGCGCGAATCTGCTCCAGGTCCGCCGTCATGAAGACCGGCACTGCCTCTGAAGGCCCTGCCATGACTGACAGAAAGCATTTCGTGTCAGCCCCGGGCGCACCGTCCCTCAGCACGATGCCGACAGAACCGCAGGCTCCGGCCAGGGCCGCCAGCTCTTCCAGGCTGCAGTGGCGTATGGCGTGCGGGCAGACACCGCTGTTTTCTGAGCCGCTGTCCTCTCCTGAACCGGATGCGGACGGGAGCATTGCCAGCAGGGAGGGACATTCGTACAGGTTGAACAGGGCCGCAGTCTCAGATGTGTCCCGTATGTCCAGCCGCAGATCGTTTTCGGTGCAGCCTGTAGCCACGTCGGTCTTGATGGTTACGAGGAACCGGCTCATGTCCAGATGGTCCGAAGCATCCCTGACGGCTGCGGCCTGTTTCGGCGGCAGTTCGTCAAGGTGACGCATTATTCCGTCCAGGGAACCGTATTTTCCTACGAGCTTTCTGGCTCCCACTTCGCCTATGCCCTTGACACCGGGCACGTTGTCCGACGCATCCCCCCAGATGGTGAGTATGTCCACCACCTGGGCAGGATCGGTGATGCCGAAACGGGCGCATATCTCCTCACGTCCGACTATCTCGTCCCGGTCTCCGTTCTTGCCCGGTTTCACCTGGAACACATGGTCGGATATAAGCTGTCCGAGGTCTTTGTCGGGGGATACCATGTATATATCGTATCCGCGTCCGCTCCATTCCCTGGCCATCGAGCCTATCACGTCATCGGCTTCATAGCCTGGCTCCATCAGTACGGGGATGCCGAGCGAGCGTATTATGGCGGTAAGGGGCTCCAGCGATTCCTTTATGACTTCCGGTGCCGCACTGCGGTTGGCCTTGTATTCCGGATAAGCCTCATGGCGGAATGTCTTGCACGGGGGGTCGAACGCAACTGCAAGGTGGGACGGTTTTTCCCTTGCGATCAGCTCCAGCAGATAGCGGGAGAAACCGAAGATGACGGAAGTGTCCACTCCTTTGGAGTTGATCATCGGACGCCGGATGAATGCGTAGTACATCCGGAACATCAGCGCGTGGCCGTCTATGAGGAAAAGCCTGTCTCTGTTCATAAATATCCCGGTTTATTCGTTGTCAGTCCCGAACCATTCCACGTAGGATGTGGCGGTCTCGTGCAGGCGCAGTGAGTGCAGGGTCACCCCGGCGGGCAGCCCCGTCCTGATTGTCTCTGCGAAATGAGTTATCAGATTCTCGCATGTGGGCTGGAACGGAACGGTCACGACACGTCCGTATGCCCGGGCTATCTCCCCGGAGATGGGGGCGGAGTCCCGGAGTATCAGGGCGTGGTCGAATCTGTCTATGATGCGTTCGTTTACAATTTTCTTGAGGTCGGTAAAATCTATCAGCATTCCGGACTTCGGGGTTCCGTCCGGATTGGAGGGAGTCCCTTTGACAGTGACGTACAGTATGTAGGAATGACCGTGAATGTGTCTGCATTTCCCGTCATACCCGGTCAGGGCATGTGCTCCCTCGAATCGGAATTCTTTAGTAAGTCTCAGTGTCGGCATAATTTGCAAAGATAGATAAAATCAATATAAAATTTTAAGTTTAACTTTGCTTTTAATAACAATTTGTATAATTTTGTGCAAACATTAATATTGAAATATTATGGCACTTGATCTTACCAATTTCTTATCAGACAATGCGAAAAGCATGAGAAGATCAGCTATCCGCGATCTTCTGAAAGTGGCCAACAGGCCTGAGATTATATCTTTCGGCGGCGGTTTCCCCAATGCCAAGACATTCCCCGTAGACAACCTCAGGGAGATTATAAACGAGCTGCTGGACGAGAAGCCCGCACAGGTTCTCCAGTACGGTTCCACGGAGGGCAGTGTGGCTCTGAGAACACAGATTGCCAAGAAATACGAGAAGGAAGGCGTAAAGGTGGGCATCGACAATATCCTCATCACCACAGCTTCCCAGCAGGCTCTTGACCTGATTTCAAGGATATTCATCAACCCCGGTGATACCGTGCTCTGCGGTCTGCCTTCTTACATGGGCGCACTTCAGGCCATCTGGTCATATCAGGGCCGTCCCGTGGGCATCCGTCACGATGAGGAGGCCGAGGCTGTCGTATCGGCTCTCTGCTCTGTGGGCCGGAAACCCAAGTTCATCTATGCCATCCCTGACTTCCAGAATCCTACGGGCGTTACAATGGACCTCAAGAGACGCCAGGAGATCATCGACGTGGCCCGCAAGTATGACCTGATCATTATCGAGGACAGCCCTTATAAGGAGCTCCGCTACGAAGGCGAGTCCTATCCTACAATGTACTCCATGGCTCCCGAGAGAGTCGTTCTGCTGGGTACGTTCTCCAAGACATTCGTGCCCGGTTTCCGTCTGGGCTGGGTGCTCGCTCCCGAGGAGATTATCGGCCGCCTTATCGTTGCAAAGCAGTCGGCTGACCTCTGTACCCCTATCCTGAATCAGGAAGTGGCTGCAAGGTACATGGAGAAAGGATACTACGACAAGAATCTTCAGACCACCATCGATCTCTACCGTCATAAGAGAGACCTGATGCACCAGTATCTGACCGAGTATATGCCCAAGGGCGTTACCTGGACAAGACCCGAGGGCGGTCTGTTCCTGCTCGTGTCCATGCCTGAGGGACTGGATGCCAAGGAACTGTTCGATGTCGCAATCAAGGAGAACGTGGCCTTCGTTATCGGTGAGGTGTTCTTCTGCGACGGCACCGGCCAGAACACTATGCGTCTTAACTTCTCATACGTCAGTGACGAGGATATGCTTGAGGGCGTGAAGAGACTCGGCAACGCTATCCGCAAGCTGATGGACAGCAAGAAGTAATCAGCGTAATATAATTTAGTTTGTGAAAAGGCGGCCGTACCGGAGATGTGACCGGTGCGGCCGCTTGTTTATTTCCTTTCCCGCAGGATGGCCTCGGCTCTGGCCAGGTCCCCGGGCGTGTCGATGGATACCTGCATTCCTTCGGTCTCCACCACTTTTATCCGCTTTCCGTGCTCCAGGAAACGCAGGCATTCTATTTTCTCGGAAGCCTCGTTCTGGAGCGTCTTCCATTTCGGAAACATCATCAGTGTCTCCTTCCTGAAGGCATAGATGCCGATGTGGCGGTAATATACTGTGTCTGAGAAGTTGTCCCTGGGGTAGGGAATGGGGTATCTGGAGAAATAGATGGCGAATCCGTTGATGTCGGTGATGACCTTCACGTTGTCCGGACTGGCGATCTCGTCCTTGTCGGTCATCCGCTCCTTGAGCGTGCACAGATCGATATCACCGCTTCCGGGCAGATAGAACGGCTCCAGAACTCCGGCAATGGTCCTTGCCTGGATGAAAGGCTCGTCTCCCTGAATGTTGACGATGATGTCACAGTCGATGCCTGCGGCGGCTTCGGCGATGCGGTCGCTGCCTGTCTCGTGGGAGCTGCGGCTCATGATGCACTTCACACCTGTACCTGCCGCCGCGTCCCTAATCCTGCTGTCGTCGGTGACAACGTAGACATCCGAGAAAAAGTCCATGCCGGCCGCAGCCTCGCAGGTCCTGACTATCACCGGTACTCCGCCCAAGGGGGCCAGAAGCTTGCCGGGGAATCTGCTCGAGGCATATCTTGCCGGAATCATGGCGATTACTTTGAGTCTGTTCATAAAGGATATTATTGTTCTGACTGCCAAAGTTATGATTATTTTCGCTATATTTGTAATCTCCACGTAATAAAACACGCATTATGCTAGTGACTCTCATAATCCTGGGCCTCTCGGTCGTGTTCTTCGTGTCGGGTAAGGTCCGCTCCGATATCGTGGCGCTGTGTGCGCTTATAGCACTTCTCGTCTTTAATATACTCACTCCTGCGGAGGGACTGTCGGGTTTCTCCAATTCTGTGGTCATCATGATGGCCGGACTGTTCATCGTCGGAGGTGCCATTTTCCAGACAGGACTGGCCAAGATGATCAGCTCCAAGCTTCTGCGTCTGGCCGGCAACAGCGAGACCCGTCTCTTCCTGCTGGTAATGCTGGGCACCTCCGCCATAGGGGCTTTTGTCAGCAACACGGGTACGGTCGCCCTCATGCTGCCGATAGTGGTGAGCATGGCCGCCAATGCCGGGATCAGCTCCGGACGCCTGCTGATGCCGCTCGCCTTCGCCAGCAGCATGGGCGGTATGATGACCCTCATCGGTACGCCTCCGAACCTTATCATACAGGATACTCTGACTGCAGCCGGCTATGAGCCGCTGGGATTCTTCTCGTTTCTTCCTGTGGGACTTGTCTGCGTGGCTGTGGGAATCCTGGTGCTGCTTCCGCTGACCAAGGTATTTCTCTCCGGAAAGGGCAAGAAAGACGACAAGTCCTCTGCCGGAAAATCCTTGAACCAGCTGGTCAAGGAATACGGTCTGTCGCACAATCTGTTCCGTCTCAAGGCCGTTCCGGGCTCCGGCGTAGCAGGCAAGACGGTCGTGGACCTGGACCTGCGCAACCGCTACGGACTCAATCTGCTGGAAGTGCGCAGGGGAGAGGGCTCCCAGCACCGCTTCCTCAAGACGGTCTCCCAGAAGCTGGCTTCTTCCGATACGGTGTTTCAGGGCGGGGATGTGCTGTATGTCTCCGGGGAGCCTGACTCGGTCAGCCGTTTCGCCTCGGACTTCGCTCTGGAGATGATGGATGACCACTCTCTTGAGACAGCGTCCTCGGGTTCCGGCAATTCGCTGGATTTCTACGATATAGGCATAGCCGAGATAGTGCTGATGCCGACATCCAATATAGCGGGCCGTACCGTCAAGGAGGCCGGTTTCAGGGACAAGTTCAACCTCAATGTCCTGGGTATCCGCCGTAAGAAGGACTATATCCTGCACGACCTGGGCAAGGAGAAGCTGCACAGCGGAGACGTGCTTCTGGTGCAGGGTACGTGGCAGGATATCGGCCGCCTGGGAGGCGAGGACACCGACTGGGTCGTACTCGGCCAGCCGATGGTGCAGGCTGCCAAAGTGACTCTGGACTACAAGGCACCGGTCGCCGGTATCATAATGCTGCTCATGATAGCCATGATGGTGTTTGACTTCATCAAGGTCGAGCCTGTGACCGCCGTGCTCATTGCCGCCGTGCTGATGATACTTACAGGGTGCTTCCGCAATGTGGAGGCGGCCTACAAGACCATCAACTGGGAGACCATAGTGCTTTTCGCCGCCATGCTTCCCATGTCCCTGGCTCTGGAGAAGACGGGTGTGTCCGAGATGATTTCCGGCACGCTCGTGAGCGGACTGGGCTCTTACGGTCCCCTGGCTGTGATGGCCGGCGTGTATTTCACTACCTCGCTGCTGACAATGTTCATCAGCAATACAGTGACGGCTGTGCTCATGGCCCCCATCGCCCTTCAGAGTGCGGTGCAGATAGGTGTCAGTCCGGTGCCTCTGCTCTTCGGAGTGACCGTGGCGGCCAGCATGTGCTTCGCCTCCCCGTTCTCCACTCCGCCCAACGCCCTCGTGATGCCGGCCGGTCAGTACACCTTCATGGACTACATCAAGGTCGGCCTGCCCCTCCAGATTATCATGGGTGTCGTTATGGTATTCGTACTTCCTCTGCTCTTCCCTTTCTGAGACCGCAGCAGCACTCCGTCGAACAAAACAGGCATCCATTTAGGGCTGGATGCCTGTTGAACAATCATATTATGAAAAAAAGAACAGATGCGTTCTGTGCGGGCGGGGGGACTCGAACCCCCACGCCTTGCGGCACCAGATCCTAAGTCTGGCTTGGCTACCAATTACAACACGCCCGCAGTCCTGTGTAACGGGAGTGCAAAGATAGTATTTTTCTGAAAAATATGCTGCTTGTCCGGCATTTTGCAGTGTCATGCACGGGGCAGATATGCCTTAATGGAATGTACGGGCATCAAGTAAGAAGATACTTGCTATCCAGTCTTTTATGATAATGCCGTATGCTTGCACATCCCGTTGATGTGGAAAGGGCAGGCACCTGACGGCATACAGTACCACAGGTGCCTGGCCGGTCTACCAGCGGTCAGTGTCGGCGTCGATCTGGCGCAGGAGCTCGCGGACGGCCACCTCAAGCTGCTCGTCACGGCCCTCGATGAGTTCCTCGGGTTTGTTGCGCACCTTGAAGTCAGGCTCCAGCTGCGAGTTCTCCAGATAGTGGCCGTCGCGGGTGCGGTATCCGATGACCGGTATGCCGAAGTACATCGTGGGATCCTGGAGGGTCTCCCAGTTGACCGAGGTCATGGTGCCGGGCACGGGCATACCGACTATCGAGCCGATGCCCTGATGCTGGTACACCCAGGGAGTTCCATGGGCATTGGAGTAGTTGTCCTCGCTCACGAGCATGATCGAGTGCTTGTTGTAGCGGCGCGAGGGCATGTCGCAGACGACTGTGCCTTGGATGACCTGCTCCAGGTATTTCTCTCCGGTGAAGAGGATCTCGATGTCCTCGTGGAGGCGGCCGCCGCCGTTGTGACGGGTGTCGATGACGATACCGTCGCACAGATTGTATTTGCCGAGGATGTCGGCGTATACGTCGCGGTAGCTGTCATCGGCCATGGAGCGGATGTGTACGTAACCCAGCCGTCCGCCGGAGAGGCTGTCCACTTCCGCAGCGCGGCTCTCGACCCATCTCTGGTACAGCATCTCGTTCTGCTCGTAGCTGGAGATGGGCTTTGCCACTTCGTTCCAGCGTTCCTTGGTCGCCGGGTCGTAGAACGAGAAGAGCACCTGGTCGCCCTGCTTGCCGTTGATAAGAGGGAACCAGTCCTGGCCGGCGAGTATCTTCTCTCCGTCGATGGCCTCCAGGATGACACCGGCCTTGACTTTAGAGCTGCTTACAGCGAACGGGCCGTCCGTCAGCACTTCGTCCACGCGGAGACCGTCGCCGTCATACTGCATGTCCAGCAGCAGGCCGAGGGCAGGGGTCACTTTCTCGGCCCTGCGTCCGCCGTAGCCCGAACCGGTGTGGGATACGTTCAGCTCGCCCAGTATCTCGGAGAGCATCTCGGAGAAGTCGTAGTTGTTGTTGATGTGCTCCAGGAACGGCAGATAGTCTTTGCGCAGCTGCTTCAGGTCCACTCCGTGATAGGTGTCGGTGTAGAATTTCTTCTCCTCCTGCTTGAACACGTGGTCCATCATGTATGCCCTCTCGGCCGCACGGTCCAGTTCCATGCTCATGTTGAAATTGACCGGCTTGGTCTGCTTGCCGGCCATGCTCATGATCTGGGGACGTGAGCCGAGGATGTAGAGGTTCTTCTCGTCCTTGTCGAATGCCAGGGATGCGTAGGAGGTGTTGAGCTTCTTGAGCAGCGAGACGGATCCGGTGCGGGTCTCCAGCTCCCAGAGGTCGAAGCCCTCCTCGAATGCGCTCAGGAAGTAGAGGCTCTCGCCGTCGTTGGTGAGGGCTGCCGAGGCCAGGGTGGAGGACATGGGGGTAAGGCGCATGATGCGGTGCTCCAGGCCGGCGAAGTCGATCTCGATGTCCTTGCTCTCATCGGTCTCTTCTTCTGCATCATCGGCATCCTTCTTGCCTTTCTTGTCCTTGGACGCTTTGTCCTTTTCGGCTTTCTCGGCCTCCTTGGCCTTCTTCTCAGCCGCTTCCTCTTTCTCCTTGTAGAGAGCATACTCCTCCTCGCTCATGTTGAACCTGTCGTAGGTGTCCTTATTCATGAAGGCAATGAATACGTCGTCCTGGCTGCCCCATGATGCGTGTGCTCTGAGACCCAGCCGGTTGGAGATGAAGATGATGGCGTTGCCGTCCATTACCCACTGAGGCGAATGGTCGATGTAGCCGCTGTTGGTGACATTGTGTATCCTGCCGCCGTCAACCGCTGAGACGATGCCTATGTCGCTGTACGGATCGCGGCGGTTGGTGATCAGGGTCAGCGCGAACCATTTGCCGTCAGGCGACCAGTCGTACTGGAACTCACCGTAGTGCTGGGTGCCGTCGGTGATCTGACGTACCTTGCCGGTCTCGAGATTGAGTACCTTGAGGATGTTGCGGTTCTCTATGAAGGCGACTTCCTTTCCGTCAGGGGAGAACGAGGGCCATGTGCGCTCGTTGCCGTCGTCCTTGAGCAGAGGTTCCTCGTCGATGAGTGTCGCGTAGGCGAAATGCAGTTCGTCCTCGTCGGCCAGGGTGGCCTTGTAGAGATTCCAGCAGCCGGTACGCTCTGAGGCGTAGACTATTGTCTTGCCGTCAGGGGAGATGGTAATGCCTTCCTCGGCGGCTGCCGTGCGGCTGATCTGCTTGGTGGTGCTGTACTCGCCTGTGGTGGCGAAAACCTCGCCCCGGCTCTGCAGTACGATCTCCTCTCCGTCATCGGAGAATGCCATTTCGGACACGCTGCCCAGACGGATCTGGTCCGGATGGTTGAGGTAGTCGTTGACGATGCTGATGTCCACTTTCTCCGGCTTGCCTCCCTCGGCCATGGTGTAGATCTCGCCCTGCCAGCCGAAGCAGAGGGTGCCGTTGCCGGCGCGGCTGAGGAACCGTACCGGATGCTTCTTGAACGAGGTCAGGGCCGTTGCGTTCTCAGCGTCGTCCACTGCTGCCTCGTAGACATTGAATGAGCCTCCGTCGCGCTCGCTGAGGAACACCATCCTGCCGTCGGAGGTGTATATCGGGTCGCGGTCCTCGCCGGGATTGACGGTAATCTGGGTATGGCTGCCGTCAGCCGCGTTGTAGTAGAATATGTTGCGGGCAACCGAAGAGGTGTGGTGCTTGCGCCAGATGTTCTCGCTGCCTGTGCGGTCATAGTACAGGAATGACTCGCCGTCGGTATCGAAGCTGATGGAGCAGACGGGTGTCGCGGTTATCTGCTCAGGACGGCCTCCGGTTGCCTTGACCCGGTACAGCTCGGTGAGCCATGAGGCTGACCACATCGCGCTGGATGCGGGGTCCTGGATGGCTGCGGAGAAATAGATGTACTTGTCGTCAGGCGAGAAGGCCAGGGGAGTCTCTGTGCCGGAATGGGTGGTCACGCGGGTGGCCTTGCCTCCGTCAATGCTCATGGTGAATATGTCCATGCCGCCGAAACGGTCCGAGACGAAGGCTATGGTGCGGCTGTCGTTGGACCATACGGGCTGTGACTCGTAGTCCTCGGTGGCGGTGAGCCTTACGGCCTCACCTCCGGATACGGGCACATAGTAGATGTCGCCCTGATAGGAAAATGCTATCTTGCTGCCGTCCGGGGAGATCTTGGGATACCTCATCCAAAGAGGGGTGTCCTGGTCTTTGGGAGCGGCATTGAGGGTCGCTGCCTGGCCTGACAGGATGCATACGGCGGACAGCGCGTAGAACAGTATTTTTTTCATTCAGATCTGTGTTATTGATGACTAAAATTATTGTATTTTCTTGAATGTTACGGTGGCCCAGCGGTCCATGGTGTCCGATGAGACGCGCTCCAGTCCGTGCCTTGATGCCTCGGCTTCGGTCATGGCGCAGTCTTCCTCGTAGAATCCGCTGGTAATCAGGAGCCCTCCCGGACGGAGACCTCTGGAGTAGGTAACCATGTCCTCCAGGATGATGTTGCGGTTGATGTTGGCGATGATAAGGTCGTACTTGCCGGCCTGTATCAGCGAGGCATCTCCGCACAGGGTCGTTATGCGGTCCCCGACGCGGTTCCTGCGGGCGTTCTCCCTGGCGGAGCGGACTGCCACCGGGTCGATGTCTATGGCGTGAACGGGTATGGCCGCCTTCATCTTGGCTGCAAGTATGGACAGGATCCCGGTTCCGCAGCCCATGTCCAGCACCTGCTTGTCCCTGATGTCTTTCTCGGACTGCATCATGCTTCGGATTATCAGAGATGTGGTCTGGTGATGCCCGGTGCCGAAAGCCATCTTGGGGTCGATGGTTATGGTGTATCTGGTCCTGGGCAGGCCTTTATGGAAAGAGGCTTTTATGGTGCAGCGTCCATCGATGACCACGGGCTCGAAGGAGGATTCCCACAGGGCGTTCCAATTCTGCTCTGGTATCAGATTCAGGGTATGGCGCACCTTGAAGTCAGTCTCGGGAATCAGACTGAGTACGGTCTTCAGACACGGCTCGCTGAACTGCTCCTTGGGAATGTAGGCTTTCAGGTACGGCTCCTCTGTGAGATAGCTCTCGAATCCGAGGTCGCTGATCTCGGCGGTCACCATTTCCGCGTACTCGTCCCTGAACGGGTCGATCTCCAGAGATACTTCGATGTATTCCATCCTAGAAACTCCTGGCTATTGCGATGAAGTCGTCGGCCTTGAGGGCTGCGCCTCCGATCAGGCCGCCGTCGATGTCTTTCTGAGCGAAGAGCTCGCGGGCGTTGGCGGGCTTGCAGCTGCCGCCGTAGAGGATGGATATTTCCTCGGAGAGCCAGCCGTATTTCTCCGCCAGGGTCTTGCGGATGAAGGCGTGTATCTCCTGCGCTTGCTCCGCCGTGGCGGTCTTGCCGGTGCCGATGGCCCATACAGGCTCGTAGGCCACCACTACCGATGCCATCTGTTCAGGAGTCAGGTTGAACAGCACTTCCCGGATCTGTGCGCCCACCACATCGAAATGTCTGCCGGCTTCCCTCTCCTCCAGCTTCTCGCCCACGCAGTATATGGGCCTGAGCCCGTTTGCGAGAGCCAGGGCCATCTTGCTGTTAAGGGTAGCGGAGGTCTCGTGGTAGTATTCTCTTCTCTCGGAGTGTCCGAGAATCACGTATGTGCATCCTGCGGCGGCAATCATGGCTGCGGATACCTCTCCGGTGAACGCGCCTTTGTCCCTGTCGGCGCAGTTCTGTGCGGAAAGGGCTGCCGATGAGTCTTTTATGGCTTCTGCCACGCGGTCCAGATGCGTGAACGGAGGAGCGAGTATGAGCTGTACGTCCGAGGGAACTTCTGTAATTCTGCTTACAATTTCGTGCGCCAGTGTGGCACCTTCTGCGGGAAGGGTGTTCATTTTCCAGTTGCCCGCTACGATTTTCTTTCTCATGATGACTGCTGTTTGGTTTGTAATTAGCAAATATAGCTCAATCTTTTGTAAAATAAAGGATTTTATTTACTTTTGCGCACTTATCCCGGAATAGAAATAATTTTTTAAACGATATGGAAGTAAAAGAATTAGTTAATGACGGACTGACGATTAGACTGTCATTCCATTTTGTAAAAGAAGATTACGCAGACAGCAGGAAGAAACTTCTCAACCGTTTCCGCCGCAGTGCCGACATCAAGGGATTCAGAAGGGGTATGGCTCCTATGGCCCTGATAGAGAGACTTTATGGCGGGCAGGCACTTGTGGAGGCTGTCAACGAGTTGATTTCCAACAGTCTCAACAATTATATCGAGGAGCACAAGCTCACAGTCATCGGGGAACCTCTTCCTGTAGAGGATGCTGAGGCCAGGAATGATTTCGACGGCGGCGAGGAGTTCGATTTCACCTTCGACATCGCACTCGCTCCCAAGTTCGACCTGAGTGTTTCGGCGGATGATCATATACCTTATTATACTGTACCCGTCACCGACAAGGAGAAGGAGGAGTACAAGAAGCAGCTTTACAAGCAGTATTCCCGTCTGGAGAACTGCGACGAGGTCAAGGACGGCGACTTTGTGGTGGCTGACATGACCCAGGGCGACAGGAAGGTGGATGCCTCCTATATCGCCATGAATGTGCTCCACGAGGAGGCCAAGGCTCTCTTCCTGGGCAAGAAGGCCGGCGACGAGCTGGATGTGGATGTGGTCAGGACCTTCCCCAACGAGGCCGACCGCGCCGCCATGCTCCGCGTCAAGAAGGAGGAGCTGGAAGGTATGGAGCCTGTATGGCATCTGACAGTCAAGGAGATTAAGAATTATGTGGATGCAGTGCCCGGCAAGGAACTCTACGACGCTCTCTTCGGACCTGACAAGGTGCACGACGAGGCAGAGTTCGACAAGGCCGTCACAGAGCGCATGACCGGGGAGTTCAAGCAGGAGAGCGACTACCGCTTCATGCTTGATGCCCGTGAGTACCTGATGAACAAGGCCGACATCAAGGTTCCCGAGGATTTCCTGAAGAGATGGCTCTATCAGGTCAACGAGGGCAAGTTTACAAAAGAGGATATCGACAAGGACTTCCCCATGTTCATAAAGGATTTCAAGTGGCAGACAGTCGAGGGACGCATCATGGCTGACAACAAGCTGGAGGTGACCAAGGACGATATCAACGCCGAGGCCCTGAAACTGGCCCGCTATCAGTTCGCCATGTACGGTCTCAACAACGTGCCCGAGGAGCATCTCAAGGGCTATGCGGCCAATATCCTTGCAGACGACAAGCAGGGCCGCCGCATCGCGGAGAAGGCTCAGGAGAACGTTGTCCTGGACTTCGTGCGCAGGACCGTCACTTTGGACAACAAGGAGATCAGCTCCACCGACCTCCGCAAGATGAACCAGTAGTCCCATGGCTTCTGAGTTCGAGAAATATGCAGTGAAGCACCTTGGCATGAGCTCGGCCCGTCTGGACTCATACGCCAGGGTGTATTCCGGTTATATGAACCCCACCATCATCGAGGAGAGACAGCTCAATGTAGCGTCCATGGACGTATTCTCCCGCCTGATGATGGACCGTATCATTTTTCTGGGCGTGGGCATAGACAATGATGTGGCCAATATCGTGCAGGCCCAGCTCCTGTTCCTGGAATCCACGGACTCCTCGGCTGATATCCAGATATACATCAATTCTCCCGGCGGTATGGTATATGCCGGTCTGGGTATTTACGACACCATGCAGCTCGTGAGCCCTGACGTGGCCACGATATGCACCGGTATGGCCGCGTCGATGGCCGCCGTGCTTCTGGCGGCTGGAGCGGGGGGCAAGCGCTCGGTGTTGCCTCATTCCAGAGTGCTGATCCATCAGCCGATGGGAGGAGCGGAAGGGCAGGCCTCCGACATAGAGATTGCCGCAGCCGAGATCCGCAAGCTCAAGGGCGAGCTCTATGACATCCTTTCCAAGCATACGGGGCAGGCGGTGGAGAAGATTACCAAGGATGCTGACCGGGATTATTGGATGACTTCCCGGGAGGCTCTGGAATATGGAATGGTGGACAATATACTCTCACGATGAGCGATAAGAAGAAAGTGGATAAATGCGCCTTTTGCGGCCGTACCTCCGATCAGGTTGAGATGCTGCTGCAGGGCGGTGGGAGTTCTATCTGCGTGGACTGCGCACTCAGGGTATCGGAGTACGTACATTCGATATTCGGAGATGAGTTGTTCGATGAGTATCGCGGAACTGAATCCGGGAAGTCGGCCTCATGTGAGACCCTTAATGTAACGCCAAAGCAGATAACGGCATTTCTGGACCAGTATGTGATAGGACAGGACGATGCCAAGAAATCCCTGGCTGTGGCGGTCTACAATCATTACAAACGCATAGGTGAGGCATTCAGCCGCAGGAAGGCTGAGGCCGGAAAGAATAAATCCGAGGCCCAGAAGGTGCTGGATGCCGAGAAATCGGCTCTGGAGGCCCTTGAAATAGAAAAATCCAATATTCTGCTGGTAGGTCCGACAGGTACGGGCAAGACCCTGCTGGCCAGGACTATCGCACGTATGCTCAACGTGCCGTTCGCAATAGTGGACGCAACTGTCCTCACCGAGGCCGGTTATGTGGGCGAGGACGTAGAGAGCATCCTCTCACGTCTGCTCCAGGCTGCGGACTATGACGTGGCCAGGGCCGAGAGAGGTATCGTCTTCATCGACGAGATCGACAAGATAGCCCGCAAGAGCGACAATCCCTCCATTACCCGTGATGTCTCCGGAGAAGGCGTACAGCAGGCCATGCTGAAGCTCCTGGAGGGCAGCATCGTCAACGTGCCCCCCGCCGGCGGCCGCAAGCACCCGGAGCAGAAGATGATACCGGTCAATACGACCAATATCCTCTTCATCTGCGGAGGTGCTTTCGAGGGCATAGAGAAGAAGATCGCCCAGAGGCTCAACACAAGTGTCGTAGGCTACGGCGCAAGGGAGAAGAAGGGACATATCGACATGAACAATCTTCTGCGCTATATCGCGCCGCAGGATCTCCGCTCATACGGGTTGATACCGGAGATCGTAGGCCGTCTGCCCATTGTGACATATCTTGATCCTCTGGACAGGGATGCGCTCCGCAGGATTCTGACCGAACCCCGCAATGCACTTGTCAGGCAGTATGTCCACCTTTTCGAGCTGGACGGAGTCAGGCTGGTGATAGAGGATGCCGTGCTGGACCTGATCGTGGATACGGCTCTCAAATACAAGCTCGGGGCCCGTGGCCTGCGTTCTATCTGCGAGGCCGTAATGATGGATGCCATGTACGAGTTGCCGGGGAGCGGACGCAAGACTTTCAAGGTTACTGAAGAATATGCCAGGGAAAGAATCGACCGTTTCGCAGGGACGCTGTCCTAGACGCGGGATCCGGGCTGTGCGTTTACTGCCTTTCCTGCTTGTGCTGCTTCTGACTGCCGGAATGCCGGTATCGGCAGACGAGGAGGGAGGGCTGTCCCTGACTGCGTTCAGAGGCCGATATAACAATGCCATGCAGTCCGGCAGCTACGGTCAGGCCCTGTCCTGTGCGCTGTCGTTGCGCGATTCGGCCATGGCTGCCGGGAATATTCCTGCGCGGATGCTGGCGGACAGCTATGCCGGGCAGGCATGGCTGGCCATGGACGGATATGATTCTGCCTACGTGTATCTGAGCGAGAATCTCAGTCTTTGGAACGGAAGGGATTCTCTGAATGTCGATGACATGGAGTATCTGGCCATGTATGTTACTTACAACGGACTGGGGGTGTATTCCATAGTCAGGGAGATGGACTACGGGCAGGCCGTGGCTTGGCTGCTGGCCGGAATGGAGCTGGCGGAGGAACGGTCGTCCTACTATTATTATGCGGTGCTCGGTTCCAATCTGGTCTATGCTTTCAATCTCAGGCAGGATACGACCGGGCTCAGATATGCCCGCGAGATATACCGCTACGGACTTGATGCCGGAAACGATTACCTGATATTCACCGGCTCAAGCACCTCGGCCATGATGTACTATCTCCGAGGGGACCTGGACAGTGCGCGCCGCTACGCCGATGAGGCTGTCTCATACGAGGACATGTTCTTTGATATGGCCGGAGTCTATGCCATGTACGGAGATATCCTTCATGCCCAGGGTGACGACGCTATGGCGGAAGTGTATTACCGGAAGGCTCTCGGCACCCTGGACGGACAGTCGGTGACGACGGTTATCTCGGCATATCTTTCATACGGCCGCTTCCTTCTGGACAGGGGCCGGTTCGCGGACGCAGTGTCGGTGCTGGACCGTGGAATAGACATCTCGGACAGCCGTCACAACCGGATATTCGCGCACAGGCTCTATCTGGCCGAATCCGAAGCCTACGAGAGGATGGGGCAGTACCGCCGTTCTCTGGAGATGTACCGGCTGTTCCATGTCAACTCCCAGGAAGTTCTCGACCTGCAGAGGGAGAAGGAAATCAACGAACTTACCCGCAAGTACGAGAACGAGAAGCATCAGAGGGAGATACAGCAGAACAACCTGACCATCATGCGCAAGGACAAGGCACTTCTTACAGCGGTGTTCTTTATCGTGCTGGCTCTTGTGGCTCTGGGCATGATCTGGGCCCTTTACAGGCACAAGAACAGGATGTATGCGCTGATAGCAAGGCAATACAAGGACGCGATAGGCAAGGAGAAGGCTCAGGAGAGGAAGATCGCGGCCCTGGAAGAGAAGCTCAGGTCGCTGTCGGAGGAGCCGCAGGCCGTTCCCGCGTCGGCAGACAAGAACGAGGAGCTTCTGGACCGGCTTGAGACTCTTATGAAGAAAGACAAGGTCTACAAGGAAAAGGGACTGAACAGAGACAGAGTGGCCCATCTTCTGGGAACCAACCGCACCTATCTGTCCCAGATGATAAACGAGAAGACAGGAATGTCGTTCATTCATTACGTCAATTCGTTCAGAATAGACGAGGCTTTGGAGATTTTGTCGGATCCAGGCAATGACGTGCCGTTGAAAGCACTGTGTCTTGATCTGGGATTCAGTTCGATGACAACGTTCTACACGTTTTTTCAGAAAAAGGTGGGCATGACTCCGGCAAAGTACAGAGAGGAAGTCAGGCTCATTTCAAATTCGACAAATTGTCGAACTCGTTAAAAATAGCATTCGGGCGCTTCTGAAATCACAGAAGGTTTTTCGTATATTTGTAGAACTAATACAAATCATATATTATGAAGAAACCGTTTATATTATTGAGAGCAGTCGTGCTTGTTGCGGCTGTGTCGATTGTGGTATCCTGTTCCGTTGATAGCGGAGAGGGTATAGTGGACAAGGTCCCCCTGCCGTCACCTGTAGTTGAAGTACAGAGTCTGGATGCAGCTTCCTTTACTATTGTATGGGAGGAGGTGACCGGTGCTGCATCGTATTCCTACAGATGCGGATGGTCCGGTGAGACAGGAACTGTCGAGGATACGTTATTGTCATTTGGCGGACTTGAGGCCGGTAATGCCTATACGGTGTATGTGGCTTCTCTGCCATCTCCGGATGCGAGTCTGTTCCTGGCTTCTCCGGAGACGGAGGTCATAGTGGAGCTTCCTGGTGCTGCGACTTCTGGCAACGGCTTTACTTTCGAGCTTGTGGACGAACCGGACAAGATGATAATGAACTATACTGTCATTCCTGATGATCCTGATATGCTGTTCTACAGGGATGCTTTTACTGATGTGCAGTGGGAGGAGATGGGCGGTAATCCGGAGGACGTATGGGCCAGTGCCCTTCAGGGATATATTGACTTTTTCGGAGACTCGTGGATGTATATGGTCGCCGAGAGCGGAACGGTGCAGTCTTATTTTGACTATTATTATGATCAGCATACATATATCCTGGTTGCGGGTATTGACTCTCTCGCCAACCGTATAACGCCTGTTGTGGATACTGTGTTCTATTCCGGTCCGGTTCCTCCTTCAGACATTACATTCGACATTGTCGTGTCTAATGTGGGAGTATCGAGTGCTGTTGTCAGTGTGGATCCTTCCAATGACGATCCATGGTCGATGCTTATGATAGAAGGCAGCATGGAGGACTATTCGGAGCAGGACATGAAGGACCTGCTGAAATATACCTATAGCGAATACATCAATGACGGTCATGTGTACAGCGGCTATCTGGATATGAGGTACAATGAGGGTACTCTGGATCCTGACACCGATTATACGGTGATGGTGTTCGGATGGAACACCGCTCTCAGTACGGACATCGATACGGTAAGGGTTAGAACCGACAAGGCATCCAGCAGTGCGGACCTTACGTTCGACTGGCTTATAGAGGTGCAGGGACCTACGGAGATACATGCTGTAGTCACCCCCTCGGACTTGGAGGCGCAGTATATCGTCATACCCATGCCTGACTACGATTACGAGGAGTTCGGTACCGATATCGATGCCTACCTCGAATATGTGACAATGGGGATGATCACGACTTATGAATATGCGTCTATGTTTGCCGCTACCGGAGTTACGGACAAGGTATTCGATGACTGGAACGACGGTATATACCCTGAGAGCTCGTACATGTTCATGGCTGTGGGCGTGGATATGGACAACAGTTCTCAGACAGTCGAGTTCTATAGCCCGCAGACATATGGTGAGATGGTGACCACTCCATCGGAATAAATACTAAAACATTAACATAAATCACTATGAAGCAAAGATCTATTTTATTGTGTGCGGCACTCCTTGCAGCTGCTGTATCGTGTAATACCGATGAGGAAGGCATAGTGTTGAGTACGCCGGTCCTTAGTATTGCAGACACGACGTCCACCTCGTTCACGGTGGCATGGGAAGCCGTGGAGAATGCGGATATGTATACTTACGAGTTCGGTGAAGATCAGGCCAGTACTGAGGAACTTTCGGTTACTTTCGACGGACTGGTACCGGACAGCATGTATACAGTTAAGGTAAAGGCGGTATCGACCTCTGCCTCTGTTGAGTCTGAGTGGGCGGAGATAAGTGTTACGCTGTTGTCTCAGGATTCAGAAATTCCCAAACTCAACCTTGTGGCTGAAATGACAGACAGATTTACGCTGAATGTCAGGACATCTCCTACGGACAAGGAGTTGCCTTACTATTTCGAACCGGTTCCAGGGTCCATGTATGAGGATGCCGGCAATGAGCCGGAAGCGGTGTTGCAGGACATGCTGGCTTCATATCTGCAATATTACGGTGATGCGGCAGCAGCCTATGCCGAGCTTGCAATGACCGGGGACAGGAACAGGAATTACGACATAACCGAATATGCGGAGGCTGAGTTCCACGTTGTGGGAGCAGGCATTGACGCCGCACTCGGCATTACTACAGAAGTGGAGCACGTGGTCGTGTCCGTGGATGTTCCTGTGTCGGACAATACATTTGACATAAGTATTGTCGAGAAGACCCAGTCCAGGATAGTGGTGTCAGTCGTTCCTTCGAACTCGGATCAGTATGCCATTATACTCCAGGACAAGGAAACCGTGGATGCCTTGTCCGACGCCGATCTGAAGCGTTTCCTGCTCGGACTTGTGACGGATAACTCGCTTTGCACAGGTGAGGAGACGATGACTTACGAGAAGAATATAGTACCGTCACATGACTACACTGTTCTGGTGTTCGGATATGAGGATGGCATGATGACGACCGATGTAAGTCGGGAAGATGTGCGTACTCCTGATCCGGAAGTCGTTCCGGACCTTGAGTTTACTTTCAATATCAATCCAATAGGGCCTCAGGAGGTGGATGTGGAGGTTATTCCGTCCAATCAGTCCGCCGCATATTTTTACGATGTCGTTACCGCTGAAGACTGGAATAACACGTATCAGGGCAGTGCGCAGAATGTAATCGAGGCATATGCATCCAATTATGGAATGACCGTGTCCAGGTATCTCGAGCAGTTTGGCTCGACCGGTACGCAGAATGACACTTATAACTCATTTGTGCTGACGGAGCCGGGCGGAGACTACGTCCTGTTTGCGATAGGGTACAATATCGACAACGGGGCAGTTACTTTTACGACCCAGGATTATGAGGAGTTCTCGACGCCTGAGGGCGGCGGACAAGGAGACGGAGGTGACTTGGGCTTCTATTTTGACATATATCCGCAGAGCGCAGGCGAAGTGTTCATTCGAGTGACTCCGACCGATTACGAAGCGTCCTATTTCTATGATGTGATGCCTATTGAAGACTGGACGTACTATTATTCGTATGAGCCGTCGATGTATATCGAGGATATGGCCTACACAGGTGATGTGGTTGATTATCTGAGTCAATACGGTTCTATGGGCGTAGAAGAATATATGTACAGTCTTGTTCCTGGAGGGGATTATATAGTATTTGCCATCGGATATAATGTTTCCGGAGAGACAGTGACGTATCTCAATTATGAATTTGCAGAGTTCACTGCTCCGGAAGAGCAGGGCGGAGATCCCGGCGACGGACTTACATTCTATCTGTCCATCGAAGGAGAGGCCAATGGAGAGTTTGTAGTGGACATCCAGCCATCCGATGAGACAGCTCCGTACATATACGCGGTCATGACGGATATCGAGTATGATGACTTCTATCCGGACAATCTGTACGATTATTTTTATGGACGCTATGAGAATTCCGGATATGACGGTACGTTCGCCCAGTATATAGAGGAAAATACCCGTACAGGTGACTATAACGGAATGTCTACGGGATTTTACAATGACGGGTCATCCTGGTATTTCAAGTTAGTGGCAGCCGGAGTGACGGTCGAAGGCGACGAAGTGACATTCCATTCCCAGGCTGAGATGGAGAATTTCTACGAGACCTGGTAGTGAGAGCAGTCAGGTAAGATAAGTAATTGTTTAAAATCAGCAAGAGGCCGCGACGGATATCCGCTGCGGCCTCTTTATGTACAGGCTCCCCGTATAAAAAAACGTTCCTTTAAAGTGACAACGGCGGACGGGGTGTGTATGGAAAAGAAGAAAACTTTACAAAAAGTTCATTTTATTTTAATTACAATGTGATAAAAGAGAAAAAGTTTATAATTTTGCAATATTATTTGACTTAAACGTTAAAGGAACGTTTATAAGGTTATATGGTGAAAAGGGTTCTGACAGCGGTATTTATGCTGATAATGCTGCTGCCTGTCTATGTATATGCGCAGTCTACAGACAGTCTGTCGGTATATTTTGACATAGGCAGCAGGCAGGTGGATACGTCATTGTCCGGCAATGTGGGAAAGCTGGACAGTGTCGCTGGTGTTATTTTGCGTTACTCCTCCAATCCCGGTTTTCACATTTCCATGACAGGATACGCATCTCCTGACGGCGCACCCCGTTTCAATGACTGGCTTTCTGCCAGACGTACCGAAGAGGTATTGCGCTGGCTCGAGGACAGGCTTGGCAGCCGCTTCTCCAGTGCCTGGGTAGATACCTCCAGCGCGGGTGTCGACTGGGACGGCCTGGAACGTCTCATATCGTCGGGCCTTACTTTCAAGGGGTCGGATGAAGTGCTCTCTATAGTCAGGGACATGCCTTTGTACGTGATAGAGGACGGCCGCATCACCGGAGGCCGCAAGAAGTCCCTCATGGATCTTCACCGTGGTGACGTGTTCCGCTACATGATGGACAATGTCTTCCCGGAGCTGCGGCGTGTCGGCATAACTGTGCGTTACACCAGGTCGGTCCCCGTAACCCTGGTTCCGTCCATGAAAGCCCCGGCGGAACAGCTTGACATTGCCGGTCCTGTTTATGGCCGCCCCCTTGCCGGGACACTCCAGCCTCCTGAGCCCGAGCCGTTCTACCGCCTTGCCCTGAAGACCAATCTGCTGGCAGACGCGGTCCTGATGCCGTCACTGGAAGCTGAATACCTTATTGACGAGCATTGGTCTGTGGCGGCACACGGTGCTGTAGCATGGTGGAGCAAGGATGCCGCGCACAAATTCTATCAGATAGCTACAGTCTATCCTGAGGCGCGCTGGTGGTTCAGGACCAGGGAAGCCTGGCACGGCCACTATCTGGGACTGTTCGCCGGCGGCACGTGGTATGACCTTGAGAACGGAGGACGAGGCTATCAGGGCGAGGGAGGATTCGTGGGAGTGAGCTACGGCTATATGTTCCCCATTGCAGAACGTCTGTCCCTGGAAGCCGGCATAGGCCTGGGATATCTCTATACGAAGTACCGCGAGTATCTTCCTGTACCGTATATGGGAGGTACGCATTATGTGTATCAGCAGACATCGCAGATGAACTACTTCGGTCCGCTTAAAGTCAAGCTGGCCCTGGTGTGGAGACTCTGGGACACCAATAGAAAAGGAGGTGGAAGATGACAGGCAGAACATGCACCGCTGCACTGATGCTGACTGCGCTCATCACACTGCTGTCCCTGCAGGGATGCCGCAAGGAACTGTGCTATGACCATGACCACTGGAAAGTCAATGTGGTGGCGGACTGGGACCTGGCCTGGGAGAGAGACTACGGCCGCACCTGGGAGTCCGTCTGGGACTGCCCCGGAGGATTTGAGTATGACAGCCTGCGCCCCGTGCCCGGAACCGGAATAGCCGTGCTGGCCTATAATGCGGACAGTACCTGGTCCGAGCGTCATCTGGAAGCCGGCGGAGGAGTGCTTCCGCTGGGAGAGGGCAGGCACTCCCTGCTGTTCTACAACGACAATACCGAGTACATCGTGTTCTCTTTCATGGACTCGTATGCCGAAGCCTCAGCCTCCACCCGTACCCGCACCCGCTCCACTTACACGGACAGGCACGGAGACGAGAGTACGGTCAACTCCCCGGATATGCTTTTCGGTGCGTGGATAGAGGATTTCGTGACGGATTTCTCTCCGGATGCTAGGCCGATAGACCTTCCTGTCACTCTGAAGCCATTGGTATTCAAGTATGTTATAGTGTACGAGTTCTCGGAGGGAATAGAATATGTCCGGCTGGCACGCGGAGCTATGGCCGGTATGGCCCGGTCGGTGTATCTGCGTGATGGCAGCACGGGACCGGAAAAGGCCACTGTCCTCTTCGACGAGACTACAATCGACAAGGAGCATTCGATGGTTACGGCAGTGATCAGCACTTTCGGAGTACCGGACTATCCGGACAAATACTATCCGGCCAAGGCTCCGGACGAGGTGGTTGGAGACTTCGGGCTCAACCTGGAGGTCATGCTGCCCAACGGCGGCCTGAAGAACTTCGAGTTCGATATCTCGCAGCAGATGGCCGACCAGCCGCGTGGAGGAGTGATCCGGGTAAGCGGCATCAGGATAGACGACTCGGACTTTCCTTCTGCGGGAGGAGGCTTCGATGTGGACGTGGACGGCTGGGGCGACTACGAGGACATAGAACTGCCCCTGTAGAACGGTTGCAATTGATAACGGAATCAATAAGAAATATAACCAAACAATTAAAAACTTTAAAAATTCAATTTTATGAAAAAAGCAATTATTGCAGCACTCTCTGTCGGGGCAATGGTCCTCGCCGGCTGCACAAAGACAGAAGTTACCGATATACCGGACAGCCGCTACATCGGTTTTGACAACGCCTTCATCGGCAACCCCACAAAAGCCGGGCTTCCTGTGGACGAGCAATTTGGAGCTAAAAACGGCATCTCTCAGTTTTTTGTTTTCGGAAATACTGCCAGCGAGGTTGTTTTCGACGAGGTTAGAGTTTATGAGTCAAACGACCAGTGGGTATATGACGAACTTAAGCAGTGGGCTAACGGGCAGACATATAAGTTCGCGGCTTATTCTGTAACTGATGCAAATGGACTACCCGCAGAGAACGGAACGGCAGCATTTGATTATGTCAATCATCAGCTCACTATCACTGATTACACTTCTAATAATACGTACCAGAGGGATTTGTTGGTTGCAACATCTGCTCAAACTCTCAATCCTGCTAATGAGCCGGTAGCTTTTACTTTTAAACATGCCCTGTCGATGATTAAGTTCACATTTCAGAGCAGTTTGGGAGACGATAATCCTATTACCATAACCAACTTTAAAGTTGCCGGAATTAACACCAAGGCTAATCTTTCGGTTGAACAAGACGCAGGGACAAAGATTGAGTGGACTGGTTTCTCTGAAGCATCAGCATTTACTGATTCTCGTGAGTCTATGGAGGCTACAACAACAACTCCTGCTGTCTCGGAAGAGTTCGTGGTCATTCCCCAGTCTGTAACTGGAAATGTTACAGTGACATTCCATGTTGAAATAGACGGTCTTCAAGGTAAAGATCTGACTGCGACAATAGAAAACCCCGCTTGGGAGTATGGAAAACGTTATAACTATGTTGCAACAATTACCGGAACAGACGTTGACGTGATTGAGTTTGCTGATCCGATTGTTGATGATTGGACTGATGACGCAAATTCTCCTATTTCAGAAGATATAGACTAATAATCAAATAACCGGCCGGGCGGGGTTGAATGTCCCCTCCCGGTCCCAAATCAAAACAAGGACGCGATGAAACTGTTTTCTCTCAGAATATTGCTGAATGCCGCAGCCGCTCTGTTCCTGCTGGTGTCAGCCTCGTCGTGTATCAAGGTCACGCCGGACAACGGAGACCAGGCAGAGCATTATATCGGTTTTACCTCTTCGATCGAGACCAAAGCTCCCGTCGAGTCCTCCGCAGACATGAAAGAGTTCGCTGTCTGGGCCGCATACTATATTGACGGGACTTTGGACCATAGGCCGATGGAGGGTATCAGAGTATACCGCCGCGGCGGTCTGTGGATGTATGATGACTTGCAGATGTGGCAGGAGGGTGACTGGCATTTCGAAGCTTTCTATCCACTGCCGTCAGAATTACACAAAACGGAGCCGGTATTATACGAGGATGCCCTGGATGTGAACTTTACTGCAGCACATAGCGGCTCGCAGACCGGGCTTGAGGGGCTGACCGTCAATTATTATTACGGTCCCACTGCCTCCTATGACCTTATGACGGCAGAGGCTGACCGTTCCTACCCCACAGAAGGCGGTAATGCCGTGCAGTTCACGTTCTCCCATCTGCTTTCCCGCGTCAGCATCGCTGTCAAGACCACAACCGATGATGTCACACTAAAATCCCTTACTTTCGGAGGGATGAGTGTTTTGGGAGCCTACAATACAGTCGGGCATCCCGGTCAGTGGCAGCTTCTGACGGATTTCGAGGAGCTGTCGAATGTCCCGTCGGGAAGTTTCAGTGACTTGAACGACAACATCCCGCCACCTCTTCCTTCGGACGGTACCTCTGTCGATGTGCTTTCCGACCTGCTCCTGATACCCCAGAATCCCGGAACCGCACAGGTGGAAGTTACTTACACAATCGGTGCTGACGGATCCGGTGCGGGAATCTCTGAGACCAAATCGTTGACCATTCCGGCCGATCCCGTCTGGGCCCCCGGCCGCCACTACCGCTACACCCTCACCCTCGGTACCGCCGACGTCACCTTGAACATTGACGTAGTGGACTGGGAACCAGCTGAAGACAACAATATTACCTGGTAAGTATATGAGAAGCATGAAAGCAAATACAAAGATATGGATGACGGCTCTAACTGCGCTTATACTTCTTGGCTCATGCTCGGAGAAGTTGGTCGATGAAGAGAGCGGTAGTACTGATGTGCTGTTCCGGATCGGACTTTCCGGCAGAGACATATCAGTGGAGGACGGTCCTTGGACAAGAGCCTATGTGGATGCATCGCAGTTTGAGAAGGAACTGCATACGCTTAGGGTTATTGTGTCGACAGGACCGAAGACGATAATATACAATGAGATTCTTTCCGAGAGCGAGTTTACGGTCAATACGCAGAGTGGGCAGCCGGATGTAGTGTTGAAGATTCCGAACATACCTTATGGCAGAGCATCTTTCTATGTTATTGCAAACGAGAAAAGTCTGTGGGGAGAAGAGTATTATACAACGGACAATATACTGGCTGCGCTGGAAAACAGTACGAAGATAGTATATACTGAACCTGACGCAGAACCGGCCAACTGGCATTTCCCCAGAACTGGACGCAACATAGAGCAGGACGGTCTGCCGATGTCCGGCAGTGCTGTCAATGTAGATATAGCAAGAGACATGGGACCGGTCGAGGTAGATCTTGAACGTTCTGTGGTAAAGTTGTCACTGACAGTCAAGAACAGTGTCGGTAGTCCGATAACTTTGGGGAAAGTAAGTTTTGGACAGTTTTTCGGCAACAGTTTCAATATGTTCCGGGAGTATAATCTGGATGTTCCTGACGGCATAGTGTATGCTCCGTTTGAATTCAACGCCGGTAATGTTGATGTGATACCTGCAAACGGTTCTACTCAGCCGTTGTCTCTTTACCTTTATCCCACACACGCATATACGTCACCGAACGAGCAGAGCCCCTACACGTTGGGAATCGAGACAAGTGTCAGAACCTATCCTCCCCAGGTCTTTACCTCGGAGTCGTATTTTATCAGGAATCATCAGGTTAATATCAATGCCAATATTACTACAACGGGACTTGATGTGAAATTTGAGGTCGGGCCATGGGAGTCCTGGACAGTTGACGTGCCTTCATTTGATTAAAATTATGGTTATGAAGAAGAATATATTATATTGTCTTATATCAGCAGCGGCAATGTTTTTTGCCGGATGTACCTTTGACGAGAGGCTTACCAGTTCGGACAGGATAGTGGAAGGTGTGCCGACGACAGTTAATATCAATTTCGGAATTGATGGCGGTCAGGTGTATACCAGGGCAGAAGAAAATCCTTCCGTAAATGAGTCAAGGGTCTCAAATCTCTATGTAATGGTCTTTGACAGCGACGGTAACCGTGTGTCCACAACAAATAATGATGGTGTAGAAACAGCGTTTTTTTACGAACCACAAGGTGGTCTGATTGTCAATCCAGGGTCTCCTGTGACAGGTAGTGTCAGCTTTAATGTCCCGTCGATGACAGGGGCGACAGTAGTTGCTGTGGCCAATATCTCGGAAGGAGGGGTAACTACGGTCTACACACTGTCAAAAGCTACACTTGATGACATTACAACTCTGCAGGGATTCAAGGATCTTGTTGTTCCGGCGATGGAGAGTGTTATCAGAGGTAATAATATGTTGATGTCCGCCATGGCGGAGAATGTCACGATATCCGGCCCGGAGCAAGACGCTACTATGGACTGTGATCTTGTACTCCGCCGCATAGATGCGAAAATCAAGGTCGTGCTCACATCGTCCCCGAGCAACAGTGCTTGGACTGATTTCTCATTCCAGCCCAAGACATGGAGGGTAAGGCGTGTACCTGGGCAGTCAAGGCTGGTGCCGTTTGACAATCCGTCGGCAAAGGCAGGTCCGTGGGTGGAAATCGGTACAGGAAATGCTTCCGAATGGGATGCTGCCGGAAAGTATTATGATACAGGTGAATACGAATTTGAGGATATGGAATCAGAAGACAGGGACAACACGCTGTATTATAAGGGCGGAAGTTTTTCGTTCTATATGCCGGAGAACCGTGAAGTCGCCAAGAAGTCTGTTTCCGGCGATTATGCTCTTAGGGAGAAACGTGCTGCGGACGGTACATTTGAATACGCAAATGACAATTCCACGTATCTGGAGATAACCGGTTATATCTCGTACAAAGACGGTGGGCAGGTAATCAATGCAGAGGTCACTTTCTATGTTCATCTCGGCTATGCGAAGTCCGATATGAACCCTAACCCTGATCTCAATGATTACGACACCAGACAGAACGGCAGTTATACATACAATATTACAGTTACTGGAGTGGACAATATTATAGTTGAAGTGGATGAAGGAACTGAGGTCCGTCCGGGATATGAAGGAGATGTGGTTATAAGTTCTAATGTGATAGAGGTGGATGCTCACTATGAGACACGTACTTTGGATATACCCTTAGATTCTCCGTTTGAGACCATGACTTGGGGTGTGCGCACTCCGTTCAGTTCCGGCATATATTCAGGTACAGGTGAGCCTGGTCCGGGAGTGAAGGACTATCAGTGGATAAAGTTCGCAATTAACAGACATTTTAATGTGCCGCACGGATCTTATGTTGCTTTTCCGGGCATTGACAGATATGAACCGGATCGTGACTGGACTATGGAAGACATAGATGCAGCTGCGGCAAATCCAGCAACGCGTCCGCTGCTGGACATAGACCAGCTCATAAAATACCTGAAGGCAAAATATGAGGCAGGAGATATAAATAGTTTGATAGCCAGTGGAACAAGTGAACATATCTGCATCACGGCTTTTGTTGATGAGTATCTCTATACATCGGATCCTGAGGGAAATGTGACAAGTTCCACTCCGGAACTTTTCTGGAAGAAATGCGTGGACACGGATGACCGTCAGCTGCATATCCTTACTCCATCCGGAGATATGTATAGTGAGGACGAAAATTCCAGTAAGGTAACATCTCGTCATACATTTACTCAGCGTTCTATCCGTACAATCTATAACAAGGATGCTGATGATGGAGTGCTCAGCACGGCCTGGGGGCTCGAGACCAATTCCGGCTGGGGTGAGGAGGAAGGTGAGCGTCTTGAGCCTGGAGATGTAAGCCGGGGAAGCAGTACCCGTGACGGCAGGGCCAACAGCCTGAAGTGGATAACAGGCAGCTGGAACACGTATGTGGACTTCTCCACCAACAGTTTGCGGGGAAGCTATAATAGTGCTGCGTATGCCTGCCTCATGCGAAACCGGGATGAGAATGGTGATGGGCGGATTGATAACAGCGAAGTGAAATGGTACCTCGCCGCCATTGACCAACTTACCGATATTTATATAGGCGAATGGGCCCTCAATGAGGCCTCCCGTTTGTACCCACAGAATCCGGCTAACCGCCCGGGAGGTACTAATCCATTTTGGCATTACACTTCAAGTTCTGCTGATGGCAGTAATCCGTGGGTGCTTTGGGCTGAAGAGGGAGCTTCGCGTGGAACGTACAGCGGAAATCCAGGCAGTGTTGAACAGAATGGTCGTTATTATTCCTATCGCTGTCTTCGCAATTTGGGAGTCAAGGATGATGCTGAGAACTACGTGATACAGGATATAGTGATAGTTAATGGTCCTGATGACGTCGGTAATTATGAGGTAGACCTTTCTAGGATGAATCCTAAGTCCCTTCGGGAGTCTCCTACGGAAATGGTAAATCTTCCTGAGCATAATGAGAGAGACCCGGATGGATGGAATCTTCCATATGCCTCATTTTTAGTAGACAGAAGAACCTTGCCATCCCCTGAGTATTATATTGATGACGATCATTGGGTCATCGCTGGGACTTCTTCTTATGAGAATATTAAAATAACATGGCCTACTGCATTGGATTGGATGACTTACCAGATCTATCAATGTCCCGATGGATATAGAGTCCCTAATCAAAGAGAATTACTGATAATGTCAACGAGACTACCTGAAGCAGCATGGCCGAGTTGGCATGTGACTGTTGGGTGGTATGAGTGGCCTTTGGGAGACTGGTCTGCTTCTCATAAAACAGAACAAAGGGATATATATGTGCCTAATTATATGTGCGCGACAAAGTTCTCTATGAACGGAATTAACGGGTACACAGATCAGAGGCAGGGCTTTATGTGGAATCCCGAAAAAAAAGTATTCTTGCTGCGTAATAATGATTCTGAACGAGGTTACGTCCGCTGTGTCAAAGACACCAACTGATAGAGCGGCTGCGTGCGGCCTTCCCCGGCTGCCCGTCATGTCCCGTACCTCATAACCATAGGGCGACCCTTCCCGGCCGCCCTTTTTCATTTCCTCTATGCGAATCCAGGCACTTTTCCTTGTGCCGGAAGTATAAAAACGTAAATTTTCTCACACGTTTTTTGATTTCCGTTTTTCGGAATGATGCAGTATGTAGCTTTGCGAAAAGTTTGATTTTGTAAACTGATTGATTAACTTTGCAAAATGGAGTAAGATGGAAGTTGTAAGGAGAGTAAAAGTGTTCAGGTCTTATTACAAAGAGTTTTATGTGGCGCAGACAGATGCTGTGAGGGAAAAAATAGATCAGGTGATAGAGTGTGATACTGTTTCATGGATTTCATAAACAGTCGCAGAAGACACCGTCTTCCGAGATTAAAAAGGCGAAGCGTATAATGAAAGAATACTTTGATACTAAAAGATAATTAAAGATGGAAGAAGAGAAAAATAAAGCGATAATGAATTGCGGCGATGATTATGATGATATTCTTGACATTCAATATGGCCGGAAGGGCACACCGTCGCGTGACCGATTTGACCGGGAGGCGGAGGCATTTATCCTGGCGGAGCGGCTGAAGGAGGAACGCCGTAAGGCCGGTCTGACGCAGGAGCAGCTGGCGGCGAAGATAGGCACGAAGAAGTCCTATATCTCCCGTATCGAGAACGGGAAGACGGACGTGCAGCTCTCGACTCTCTTCAAGATATTTCAGGGACTGGGCAAGCGGGTCAGCATCACCATACTGTGAGCCGTTTTCCTGCAAGGACCTGCATCTGGGTATCTCCCGCAGGAGTGTAAATGAAAACGGTCTCACGGCGAAGGATATCGTCGGGGACCGGGATGAGGATGTTGCTGTGCCTGCTCCTGTCTACAGCAGGGCCCGCATTTGGGCGGCGAGATCCGCTGCTGCTGCTCCTGCGGCTTCGGCGAAGTCCTCGCCTGAGGAGGCGTAGATGATGCCCCTGGAGGAGTTGACCAGCAGGCCGCAGTGAGAGTTGAGGCCGTGGCGGGCCACTTCTTCGAGCGAACCGCCCTGGGCACCTACTCCGGGCACCAGCAGGAAGTGGTCGGGACAGTACCGGCGTATCTCGGCCAGTTTCTCAGGTCTGGTGGCTCCGACGACGAACATCAGCCGCTCGCGGGAGTCCCCGAACTCGGTATCCACATTTCTGACGGTATCACGAATCACGCGCTCATACAGAGGCATTCCGTCAGCCAGTGGCAGAGTCTCGAATTCCTCGGCAGACTTGTTTGAGGTCATGGCCAGGACTATGCCCCAGCGGCCTGAGTGTCTCAGGAAAGGACGGATGGAGTCGCTTCCCATGTAAGGTGCAAGGGTAACAGCGTCGAAGTCCATGGTCTCGAAAAAGGCTCTGGCGTACCGGTCGGCGGTGTTGCCGATATCTCCGCGCTTGGCGTCGGCGATGATGAATATGTCGGGATAGTTCGAGCGGATGTAGCGGACGGTCTCGGCAAGCTGCTGCCAGCCGGCGACACCTTCGGCCTCGTAGAAGGCGATATTCGGCTTGTAGGCGACTGCGTACTCAGCAGTGGCGTCGATAATTGCTTTGTTGAAAGCCAGCATGGAAGCGTCTCCGTGACGCTCCCGGACGCAGGCGGGAATTTTATCCGGGTCGGTGTCAAGACCCACGCAGAGGTATGAGCCCTTGCGCCGGATATTGTCGTAAAGTTCAGTGTAATTCATCTTGGTATTGTATTTAAGTCAAGGTGCCGGAAAATCAGCGTCTTCCGGCACCCGTCAATGATTTGTCAGCTGTTAGAAATACTTGTAGAAGAGAGCAATTGACTCCATTCCCTTCTCGAACTGCGACAGCAGGTAGCTCTCGTTGGGCGAGTGAATCGTATCCCTCTCGAGTCCGAAGCCTATCAGAAGGGGATCGGCCTTGAGAATCTGCTGCATCTCGGCCAGGATGGGGATTGAGCCGCCGCCGCGGTTGGGAACGGGCTCAATGCCATAGACCTCGTATATGGCCCTGGATGCGGCCTGGTAGGCAGGGGATGAGATGGGTATCAGGAAACCGTTGCCGCCGTGGTGGGTAATGACCTTCACGCGCACGCCTTTGGGCACGTGGCTCTCGATGTGCTTCGCGAAGAGTTCTGCGATGCGTCTCCAGTCCTGATTGGGTACAAGACGCATGGATATCTTGGCGCGGGCGGTGGTGGGGATGACCGTCTTGGCACCCTCACCGGTGAAACCGCCCCAGATACCGTTCACATCCAGGCAGGGCCTGATGCCCGTGCGCTCCGGAGTGGTGTAGCCCTTCTCTCCGTCCACCTCGGGGATGTCCAGGAACCGCTTGTACTCGTCCAGGTCGAAAGGTGCGCGTCCCAGCAGCTCGCGGTCAGCCTTGGAGAGCTCCACCACGTCGTCATAGAAGCCGTCGATGGTGATGTGTCCGTCGGCGTCGATGAGGCCGTCCACTATCTTGCAGAGGGCATTGAGCGGGTTGACCACGGCTCCGCCGTAGTGGCCCGAGTGCAGGTCCTTGTTAGGGCCGGTAACCTCTATCTCCATATAGGTCAGGCCGCGCATGCCGCAGTTGATTGACGGAACGTCCTCCCCGATCATCGTAGTGTCGGATACGAGCATGATATCGCAGGCGAGCAGGTCCTTATGCTCCTCAGCCCATTTTGCAAGCGAGGGAGAACCGATCTCCTCCTCTCCTTCGAGTATGAACTTGATGTTGTGCCTCTGAAGTCCGTTGCGCACCAGGTACTCAAATGCCTTGATGTGCATGAAGGACTGACCCTTGTCATCGTTGGCCCCGCGGGCATAGATGGCTCCGTCGCGGATTTCCGGCTCAAAGGGGGCGGACTTCCACAGCTCGATCGGATCGACCGGCTGTACGTCGTAATGGCCGTAGACGAGTATGGTCTTCAGCGACGGGTCTATGATCTTCTCGGCATATACTACGGGATGTCCCGTGGTCTCATATACCTCGGCTCTTTCCGCACCGGCTTCCTTGAGCAGCTCGGTGAGCCTGCGGGCGCAGCGGTACATGTCATCCTTGTGCTCCGGGTCCGAGCTGACGGACGGTATCCTGAGCAGGTCAAATAATTCGTTGAGGAATCTTTCCTTGTTGGCCTGATAATAATTTCTCATGACAGTATGGTGTTTGTTAGTTGTTTGTATTCTTTTGTAGTTCCGCGATGACGGTCTCTGATCCTGTGACCTTGTCTCCGACCTTGACATTGACCTTCGTCCCGAGCGGCAGAAAGACATCGGCCCGCGAGCCGAACTTGATGAATCCTATCTGCTCTCCGGCCTTGAAGTGCCTGTCGTATTCGGCGTAGCATACCACGCGGCGGGCGAAGAGACCTGCGATCTGTCGGCACAGCACCTCGGTCCCGTCCTCGTTTCTGAATACGATGGTCGTCCTCTCGTTCTTGGTGGAGGACTTGGGATGCCAGGCGGCCAGGTAGCTGCCCCTGTGATAGCGGAAGAAGGATACGGCTCCCGACACGGGGGCCCAGTTGATATGTACGTTGAAAAATGACATGAACACCGAGATCTGGAGCCGGCGGCCCTGGAAGTACTCGGGTTCCTCGACCTCCTGGATGATAACGACCTTGCCGTCGGCCGGAGCCGTGATCAGATGAGAGTCTCCGGTCGGTGTTCGCTTAGGGTCGCGGAAGAAGCATAGGAAGAATATGGCGAATCCTACGGGAATGAAGGTCAGTATCCAGTACAGCACCGGGGGCGCTCCGAAGTAGAATGACGTGCCTCCCAGTATCAGGGCAAATACCAGTGACATAATGATGAGCGGCCAGCCTTCCTTGTGAATCTTCATATAGCAGTAAGGTTAAAGTCCGGATAATGTGATGTACAGGACCGAGACCGGAAATGCCAGCAGGGCTCCGTCGAACCGGTCCAGCAGTCCTCCGTGCCCGGGCATGATCCTGCCCGCGTCCTTGACTCCAAAGTTACGCTTTAATTGCGACTCTACCAAATCCCCTATCGTGGAGCTGATGTTGACCAACAGGGCCAGGATGAGGCAGTGGTACCACGGATAGTCCACAAGGGAAAAATAACCGGTGCACCATCCTGCGGCAAGGGACATGGCCAGCCCTCCGAAATATCCTTCCCAGCTTTTCTTCGGGGAGATGGAGGGAAACAGCTTGTGGCCGTGCTTCTGCCCGAATGCCATGCCGAAGAGGTAGGCTCCCACGTCCGAGCTCCAGATGATGATCATCACGGCCAGCAGCACCCGTCCGTCGAAGTCTCCGTCAGGAGAGAATACTATCAGGCTGGTCAGGGCGAATGGAAGGGCGATGTACACCAATGAGGTCAGGATGAACGGAGTGGTACGGTAGGCATCGCTTTCCTTGCAGAAAAGTATGGCAGTGGCAATCAACGTGACCATCACCGGCAGTATCAGCAGCCACTTTCCGTCCAGGCCGAAGCCTGCATGGAAAAAGAAAAGCATGAATGCGAGCAGGGCGGTGATGACGGCAAGAATACTGGCCGTCTTTTCTTTGGACCCTACGGTGATGTTGAGGTACTCAAGCATGATGATGAATACCGTGATCATGAATATGACGCCATATGCGGCCGGATGCCACAGCATGGCCGTCAGGAACAGGGCCAGGAATACGGCTCCGCTAAGCGTTCTTGTCAGCAGATTCTTCATGGGGCTCTATGTCTGCGGTGGAAGATGTCGCTTCTGTTCCTTCAGCAGGTGCGGTGGTGGCTATGCTCTGGGGCTTCTGTCCGCCAGGACGCTCTCCGAATATCTTGACCAGGTCATCGGTGAAGATGACTTCGCGCTCAAGCAGCATTTCGGCCAGTCTGGTGAAGCCGTCCATATGCTCGCGCAGCACTTTGAGAGCGGTGGCGTGGGCCTGGTCGATGAATCCCTTGGCCTCTGCGTCAATCAGCTCGGCGGTCTTCTCGCTGTAGGGCTTGCTGAGGTTGTAGCCGGAGTTGCCTGACGAGTCGTAGAATGAGATGTTGCCCACCTTGTCGCTCATGCCGAAGTAGGTAACCATGGCATAGGCCTGCTTGGTGACTTTCTCGAGGTCGTTCATGGCTCCGGTGGATATCTTGCCGTTGATTATCTCTTCGGCGGCGCGGCCTCCGAGAGTGGCGGCCATCTCGTCCATCATCTGCTCTGTGGTGGTTATCTGCCTTTCCTCTGGCAGGTACCAGGCGGCACCGAGGGCGTTGCCTCTGGGGATGATGGTTACTTTCAGCAGGGGATTGGCGTTGGGCAGCCACCAGCTGACAGTGGCGTGGCCGGCCTCGTGGTATGCTATGGTACGCTTTTCTGCTGGCGAAATAATCTTGCTGCGTCTTTCCAGACCGCCTACGATGCGGTCGATGGCATCCAGGAAGTCCTGTCGGTCTACGGCCTTCTTGTTCTTGCGTGCGGCTATCAGGGCCGCCTCGTTGCAGACATTGGCGATGTCAGCGCCCGAGAAGCCGGGGGTCTGCTTGGCCAGGAACTCCATGTCGAAATTTTCCACCAGCTTGACTTTGCGCAGATGTACCTTGAATATCTCCAGACGCTCGTTCTGCTCTGGCAGGTCCACATGTATCTGGCGGTCGAAGCGGCCGGCCCTCATGAGAGCCTTGTCAAGGATGTCGGCGCGGTTGGTGGCGGCGAGGATGATGACTCCGGAATTGGTCCCGAAGCCGTCCATCTCCGTGAGCAGCTGGTTGAGGGTGTTCTCCCTTTCGTCATTGGATGAGAAGCCCACGTTTTTGCTCCTTGCCCGTCCTACGGCGTCTATTTCGTCTATGAAGACTATGCAGGGTGCCTTTTCCTTGGCCTGACGGAAGAGGTCGCGCACGCGTGAGGCTCCCACACCGACGAACATCTCCACGAAGTCGGAGCCGCTGATGGAGAAGAAAGGCACGTTGGCCTCACCGGCAACAGCCTTGGCCAGCAGGGTCTTTCCTGTGCCCGGAGGGCCTACCAGCAGAGCTCCTTTGGGTATCTTTCCGCCCAGGGCGGTGTATTTCTGGGGATTCTTCAGGAAGTCGACTATCTCCATCACCTCTACCTTGGCCTCCTCCAGACCTGCGACATCCTTGAAAGTAACCTTCACATTGTTCTCTTTTTCATAGAGCTTGGCCTGGGACTTGCCGACGTTGAAGATGCCGCCCCCCGGGCCTCCGCCCATGTTCTTCTGCATGGGCCTGAACATAATGAACCACAGCAGGCCGAAAAGCAGCAGGGGGAAGATGATCCAGTCGAATATCTGCCCGAAGTAATTGTTGCGCTCCTCGGTCGAGATGGTAAAACGTTGATCTGGCGGGAGCTGCATTCTGGCCTCCTCAAAACTCTCCTCCGCGTTGAAATTGGAGGATACTATGAAGTAAAAGTGAGGACCTGTCGCCGGGGTTCTGCCGCCGAAGTACTTGTTGACGTATTTGGGCAGAGAGTCTTTCTTGATGTAGACTTCGGCCCTGTATTCATTAGTCACGTATGTTATGCGCTCCACGTCCCCGTCCGGAATCATGCTCTCCTTGACAGTCAGCCATTCGGTCTTGACCGGATCTGAGCCGGAGTAGCTCCGCACTATCCAGATCATGGCGAAGCCGAATATGGCGTAAAGTACCCACATCAGACCACGCATGGACTTGGGAGACTGGGACGGCCTTTTACCTGGGCCGGGTCCGGGGGATCCCGGATTGTTCCTGTTCTGCTGAGTGCTCATATAATCCTTATTGTTCGTCATCATTGTAGTCTTTTCTTGCTGCGTCTGCCCAGAGGTCTTCCAGACGGTAAAAATTCCTGTATTCGGTCTGGAATATGTGGACCACAACATTCAGATAGTCCAGGATGACCCAGAATCCGTTCTCCTTGCCCTGAGCCCGGACTACCTTGCGTCCGCATTTCTCAATCATCCTCTCTTCTATATTGTCCGCAATAGCTGCAACCTGTGTGGTTGAGTCCGCGTTGCATATCACGAATGTGTCGGTGATGGCCGTTCCTATTCCGCTAAGGTCAAGGGCACAGACATTCCGGCCTTTCTTCTCAAGCATTGCTTCTGCTATGATGTCCACTTCTGTCATAAAAAGTTATAATTTTGCCGCGCAAATATACTTATCTTTATCTTATATAAAAATTATGCCATGGAAATACGTTGGCTGAAAATGACAGATTCCACCAATATGGAGGCATGGAGGAACAAGGACACCTCTCCGGAAGGAACGGTATGGTGCGCTTCGTATCAGACCCAGGGCCGTGGACAGCGCGGAACCAGGTGGGAGAGTGCCGGGGACATGAACCTTACCTTCTCTGTGCTGTTCAGACCTGAACGGCTCAGGGCCGCGGATCAGCAGATCATATCGCAGATATGCTCGGTGGGCGTGGCGGCTTACCTGGAGGACAAGGGACTGGATGCCAGGATAAAGTGGCCCAATGATATCTACATCGGGGACAGAAAGATTTGCGGGATGCTGATAGAGAATACATTGAAGGATGACACTCTGGCAGTCAGCATAGCCGGCATAGGGCTTAATGTCAATCAGAGGACTTTTCCACCGGAACTGCCCAATCCGGTATCTGTAGTCTCCTGTCTGGAGGCAGCAGGAAACGGACCGGCGGAGGATCTGGATCTCAGACAGGAACTGCCTCTGGTCGTAGATCATATCTGGAGTCTTTACGGAAGACTGGACAGGGACGGAACTGTCCCGGGTCTTGAGGAGGAGTATCTTTCGCGGCTGTATCTTCTGGGCGAGGACGCATGGTTTGAGGAGACGGAGTATTTTACGGGCGGAGCTCCCCGCCGTTTCAGGGGGCGTATCGTCGGAGTGGAGAAGCAGACCGCCCGTCTCCTTGTCGAGAAGGAAGACGGGCGGATAAGCCGTTATTATTTCAAGGAAATCAAATATATCCTATAGGGACTTGAACAGTTCCACCGTGGCGACGGGGTCCTCGGAGGCGAAGACTGCGTTGCCGGTCACCACTACATCGGCTCCGGCATCACGCAGGGCACCGGCATTGGTCAGGTTGACTCCTCCGTCCACTTCTATCAGGGCATGTGAGCCCAGGCGCAGGAGCAGTTCCTTGGTCTCGGCGACCTTGCGGTAGGTGCTCTCGATGAAGGACTGGCCTCCGAATCCGGGATTGACCGACATCAGGACGACCATGTCGCAGAACTCCGCGATGTACTCGAGGGAAGACACGGGAGTGTGCGGATTGAGCACAACACCGGCCTTCATGCCGTTGGCGCGGATGTTCTGCAGACTGCGGTGCAGATGTGTGCAGGCCTCGTAGTGTACGGTGACGTACTCGGGCTCTGCATCGCGCAGTACTCCGATGTAGCGGTCGGGATCTACTATCATAAGGTGTATGTCCAGGGGTTTCGCAGCTCTTTTCGCTATGTTGCGGATGACCGGAAAACCGAAGGATATGTTGGGTACGAATACTCCGTCCATCACATCCAGATGGATGTAGTCGCACTGGGAGGAGTTGAGAATGCCGATGGTATCGCCCAGACGGGTGAAGTCCGAGGTGAGTATCGACGGGGATATCTTGAGGTGGCGTTTCTCAGTCATGGTGTCCTGGCTATTTGCATTCCTTGATTACATCCTCAAGCAGCAGGACGAACTTGTCCAGGCTGGCCAGGTCGAGTCTCTCGCCTGGAGCATGTACTCCGCGCAGGGTGGGACCGAAGGATATCATGTCCAGATGAGGATATTTGTCCAGGAAGAGTCCGCATTCCAGTCCGGCATGGATGGCCCGCACTACGGGGTCCTTGCCGAAGAGGCGGCGGTAGGAGGCCTTGCATACCTCGAGGATATGGGACTTCAGGCTGGGTTTCCAGCCGGGATACTCGGACTCGTGGGTGACTTCGGCTCCGGCTACGCTGAATGCGGCCTCGATGCGGGAGGCGGCGTTGCGGCGGGCGGAGTTTGTAGAGCTGCGCTGGCTGGTGCCGACGCGGATTATGCTGCCTTCCTGCATCTTGACTGAGGCAAGGTTGGAGGATGTCTCCACCAGGCCCTTGACCTCGGCGCTCATGGCCATCACTCCGTGAGGTACGGCGTGCAGGGCGCGTATGAGGTTGAAGGCTGTGCTGTCGTCTATGGCCTCTGCCGGTACGGACAGGTTCTCCTCCCATACGGAGGCTATGTCCGGGTCTGTTACGGAGTACTCGTCCTTCAATTCGGCCAATGTATCTTCCATCATCTTCCTGACAATAACCGTGTCTGAGGGATTTACTGCTATCACGGCCGATGCCTCTCGGGCTATGGCGTTGCGCTTGTTGCCTCCGTCTATCGAGCAGAGGGTTGCGGAAGTCCCGTTCCATACGCGGTAGAGCAGTCTCGCGAGGGACTGTACGGCGTTGGAGCGGCCCTTGTCTATGTCGTCTCCGCTGTGTCCTCCTATGCCGCCGCAGAATCCGACTTTCAGGCAGACCTTGCCGACGGGTACAGGAACAGGGGTGTAATGGAATTTCGCTGTGGTGTCGATGCCACCGGCGCAGCCGATGAACAGCTCGCCCTCATCCTCAGAGTCGAGGTTGAGCAGGATGCTGCCGGTGAGGAAGTCGCTCTTGAGAGCGAAGGCCCCGTCGAGTCCTGTCTCCTCCGAGGTGGTGAAGAGGCACTCTATCTTGCCGTGGGGCAGCTCCTTGTCCTCGAGGACTGCCAGCTGGGCTGCGATGCCTATTCCGCAGTCAGCACCCAGAGTGGTGTCCTTGGCGATGAGCCAGCCGTCCTCTACGACAGCCTTGATGGGGTCTTTTGAGAAGTCATGCTCCACGCCGCTGTTCTTCTCGCACACCATGTCCGAGTGGCTCTGAAGTATGATGGTAGGAGCGTTCTCCCTTCCGGGTGTGGCCGGGATGGTGATGAGGACGTTGCCTGCCTCGTCAGTTCTGCAGTCCATATTACGGTCTGCGGCGAATTTCTGGAGCCATGCGATGATGTGCTCTTCGTGTCCCGATTCTCGCGGAATGGTCAGTATCTCGCGGAAATGGGCTAGTACTTGTTCTGAAGTCATGACTTTCCGGTTTTAGATATTGGATTTGAGTTTTTTCTCTATGTCATTGATGTACTGTCTGAAGGACCGGTCTGTGGCCATTAGGTCACCCACGGTCTCGCAGGCATGGAGGACGGTCGCATGATTCTTGCCTCCGAATTCGCTTCCGATGGTGTTGAGGGATTTCCTTGTCATGTTGCGGCACAGATACATCGCAATCTGACGGGCCTGGACGATCTCTCTCTTTCTTGTGTTGGACAGCAGCACCTCGTTGGGTATGCCGAAATATTCACTTACGGTACTGCGTATTCTGGATATGGAGACATCCTCGCTGTTGACGGTTACGATCTTCTCGATGATTTCCTGAGCCAGCTGCAGTGTAATCTTCTTCTTCGTCAGTGTCGCATGGGCCATCAGCGAGGCCAGTGTGCCTTCCAGCTCACGCACGTTGTCCGTAACCTTGGATGCTATGTAATCTATGATCTCGTCATCCAGCTGGATGCCTTCCTTGAAACTCTTGGCTTTAAGGATGGCTGTCCTGGTTTTCAGATCGGGCGGAAGCAACTCGGTCGTTAGCCCCCATTTGAACCTCGAGAGCAGTCTCTGCTCAAGACCCTGAAGGTCCACAGGAGCTCTGTCCGAAGTGAAAATCAGTTGCTTGCCCAACTGTCTCAGGTAGTTGAATATCTGGAAGAAAGCATTCTGCGTTCCTTTCTTGTCAGCAAATTCGTGGACATCGTCTATGATGAGCACGTCCATGGACTGGTAATAGTGCAGGAAATCGGTCAGTGAGTTCTTCTGAACAGACTCCATATAGTGTGTCTGGAAACGGTTGGCCGTGACGTAGAGCACGACCTTTTCCTGAAACTTCTCCTTGATCTCTATGCCGATGGCCTGGACCAGATGTGTCTTTCCCAGACCGGGACCTCCGTATACAAAAAAAGGATTGTAGGCGGTGTTGCCGGGATTGGCTGCGATGGCCATGCCGGCTGCTCGTCCCAGGCGGTTGCAGTCTCCTTCTATAAGATTGTCGAAAGAGTAGTTGTAGTTGAGGTTGGGATTGACTGTGATGCCCTTGATGCCGGGAATGATGTACGGATCGTCTATCTTCTCCACTTTGTCCTTGGGCAGGGCTATGTCGGGATTGACTATCTCTCCTCCCTGTCTGCCGGCCGGATACCGTACTGTGGAATTCTTCACCACGGGAACTTCGTATATGAGACGGGCCTCTTTTCCGATGACCCTTTTCATGGTCGAGCTCAGTATGCTGATGAAGTGCTCCTCGATGTATTCGGGAAAGAATCCGGAGGGGACCTGAATGGTGAGGGTGGACCCGTCCATCCTGACAGGCCTGATCGGCTCAAACCATGTCCTGAAACTGCTCTCAGGGATGTTGTCCCTGATGATTTGCAGACAGTTATCCCATACTTCTCTGTAATTCATTCCTCAAAGACTTTTGTTGATTTAAGTTTATTCAGTACATCTTTTCCCTTAATGGGGTGACAAAATTGAGGAAAAAAAACCAATAAAAAAAATAAAAATTTGTGCCCGAAATTGAACATGTTGTTTATCAACAGTATCAATTTTAAAAAAAAAATTTTTGAAAAAAATGTTACATTTTTATTTCAAAAGACAGAAATTTTTATGTATTTTTTAGGGTCTTTCCTTATGTCGTTGACCAGAGAGTCCAGGCTGCCTGACAGGCCTGTGAGGGCATTGTAGAGGGAGTCCGAGGCAAGCAGTTTCCCTATACTGCCGTCAGGATTCTGGAGACGTATCACAAGACTGCGCAGGGAGTCTGCTGTCTCGCCGATACGTGCGTCCTTGAGAGATGCTGTGATTGTTCCTGCGTCGGCGACGGCGGTACTGATGGCTGATGCCGTAGAGTCAAGAGTCTGAGAGATGGAGTGGATGTTGAGTATGACATCCTCTATCTCAGGGCTCTTGCTTCTGACAGAGGCGGCGACCTCACTGAGGTCGGAGGCAGTTCTGTCGAGTTTAATCAGTATCTGTCTTACCGAAGCCCGGTTCTCCTCGTTCAGGATGGTGTTTACCGAACTGACGGCTGTGTTGAGGTTTCTGAGCAGGGAGTCCAGTCCGGATGCGGCCGGCTGCAGACTGCCCAGAAGCGAGCCCAGCATATCCGGCTCTGTCCTGCCGGGCAGGGTGTCTCCGGCGGCTGCGGCATCCGGGGAGGTTCCGCGTACAATCCTGAGTTTTTTGGTTCCTAGGATATCCGCGCTGTATACCTCCATATATGAGTCGGCAGGTATGTCGAACTGTCTCGGGATGCTGGCTGTAAGGGTATAGTCTCCGGCCCCCGGATTATATGCAATGTCGGATACGATGCCTGCCGGGTAACCGCCTGCGGTGATCTGCGTGGAAACGCTCAGACCCTCTACAGAGGGATATATTATATAAAAGGTGTTGTTTCTGGAGAATATGTCCTTGCCTTTCAGAAACTCGATCATGAACAGGGCGACGGCCACAACGATGACGGCGAACAGTCCGGTCTTTATTTCTTTTCTCATACCGCTCTTATTTTAGGCTGATTATGAAGGCTCCGGGAAAGCTGTTCCTTACCTTGGGCAGACTCTTGCCCGCCTCGCTTCGGGTGCTGTAGGGGCCTATGTAATATTTGTATATGTTTCCGGACTTGATCCACTTGCAGTTCCATCCTTTCAGTTCGGGGGCATCCTTGGCCAGCAGTTCCCGGCCAGCAAGAATCTGTATTCCGAAACCTCCTTCCGAAGGCTGTGCCGTCTCTTTTACGGCGGCTTTTCCGCCGGATGCCGCCGCTTTCGCGTCATTGCCCGGAGCCGGAATGTAGATGTCCGTGTCGTATTCTTTCTTGTAGCTCTGGAAAGCCTTGAATATATTGCCGGCGATCCTCTGCTGATTGTTCTTGTCGGTTATGGTCTTCATGTCTCCAGGATTGGAGATGAATCCTATCTCCACCAGGACGGCGGGCATGGTGCAGCCCCAGAGAACGACGAAATTGGCCTGCTTGACCCCCCTGTTGTTGCCTACCGGACCGGAAGCGGCATTCTGCTGCACGAGTGTGGCGAAATCCAGGCTCTGTTCCAGGTGCGCGTTCTGGAGCAGGGAGAAAATGATGTAGGATTCGGGATCATTGGGGTCGAATCCCTGATAGTTCGAGGAGTAGTCTTTCTCAAGCACGATGACGCTGTTCTCCTTCTGACATATCTCGAAGTTCTCGCTGTTCTTGTCCTGCCCCATGACGAATGTCTCGTGGCCTCTGGCCGAACGGTCCGCAGCGGAGTTGACGTGGATGGAAATGAACAGATCGGCGTTGTTCTTGTTGGCGATGTCGGCTCTTTTGTAAAGTTCGACGAACCGGTCGTCGCTTCGGGTATATATGACTTTTACGGACGGATAATTTTTCCTGATCATGTCTCCGAGCCTTTTGGCTACGGACAGGGTGATGTCTTTTTCATATATCCGGCCGTTTGTGGCGCCGGGGTCGTGTCCGCCGTGTCCGGCATCGATGACCACTGTCTTGAGCTCCACAACCTGCTTGTTCTGAGCATGTACCGCAGATATCGCAGACAACGGGCCAAGAATGGCCGCTAACAGGAGTATGATGATAAAATTCCTCATTTCAGCAAGCAAAGTTAATAAAACTTTGGTATGAGTTCAAAAAAGACTATATTTGTCCGCAATTACTCTAAGACGAACCAGTATCTTCATTAATTTTAATGCAGTTCCATAAAGTATTCATGACTATTACCGCGTCTGTGGCAGCCGTCATATCGACAGTATGGCAGGCAGGGGCTGTATATGCGGACCGTCATGCGCGTGTAGAGCAGCTGCAGCAGGATTCCCTGGCGCGTCAGAGTAATCTGCAGTTTCTTTCGGATATGTCCGTGGCGGTGCCTGATTCAGTATTGCGGGACAGTACGGCATTGGATACTCTCCAGGTCAATACGGACTCTTTGCCGGCGCCGGATTCGCTTGAGGCTGCCGATTCTCTTTTCAGACCGGATACCACGGTGCGCAGCGGTATGCTGGACATGCCGGCTTTTTCTACCGCCGTGGACTCTGTGGTGGAGGATTTCTCGTCGGGGCGCAAGATGATCTATTATTACGGGGATGCTGGCGTGACTTACGGAGACATGGAACTGAAGGCGGAGTATATGGAATACGATGTGGACCGTCAGGTGGTCTATGCGGCGGGAGTGGCTGATACGGCCGGTGTCGTGGAAGGCAAGCCTGTCATGACCCAGGGGGGCAAGACATATTCCATGGACAATGTCTTTTATAATTTCAAGTCCGGCAAGGCCCGTATCAAGAATATGGTGACGGAGGAGGAGGACGGAGTGCTCAGGGGAGACAACCTGAACATGATGCCTGACCGCTCCATCAATATATCCGGAGGAAAATATACGGTCTGCGATCTGGACCATCCGCATTTCTACCTGAGGATGACCAAGGCGAAGGTGGAGACGGAACCGAAGCAGAAGACTGTTTTCGGACCGGCGTACCTGGTCCTGGGAGACGTGCCGATCTATCCTCTGGTGCTCCCGTTCGGCTTCGTACCCAAACGTCCGGACAGAGCCAGCGGAATACTGTTTCCCAATTTCGGAGAGGAGGCGGCCAGAGGACTGTTCCTCAAGGACGGAGGTTTCTATCTCGTGCTGGGAGACTATTTTGACGTTGCGCTTACCGGAAGCCTGTATACCAAGGGCTCCTGGAGCGTGAACATGGCCACGCGGTACAATCTGCGCTATAAGTTCAACGGAACTTTCGACCTGTCGTATTCCAACGACCAGACGGGAGAGAAGGGGAGCGCGGACTTTTTCCAGACCAAGAACTTCAGTGTCAAGTGGAATCACACGCAGGACCCAAAGGCCAATCCCGGTACTTCGTTCCGTGCGTCGGTCAACTTCTCCAGCCCGTCCAACAACCAGTATAATTACACGAGCGTCAACGAGGCCCTGAACAACCAGATATCCTCGTCCATATCCTACTCCAAGACGTGGAGTGCCATGAGCGTGTCGGTCAACGCCCTGCACAGCCAGAACTCAAGGGACAGCTCCTACGCCATAACTCTTCCCAACATAACGTTCAACGTCAACAGATTCTATCCGTTCAAGCGGAAGAACCGGGTGGGCGGAGAAAAATGGTATGAGCAGTTCGCTCTCAGCTACAGTACGACCCTGCAGAACAAGATCAATTTCAAGGCCAGCGAGGTGCGCGACCCGGATTTCTGGGACAAGATGCAGACAGGAATGACGCACAAGTTCTCCATAGGTCTTCCGACCTTCACCCTGTTCAAGTACATAACGCTGGCTCCGTCGGTGTCATACGGAATGAACTGGTATTTCAGCTCCCAGAGCCAGTATTACAATCCCGAGACGGACAAGGTGGAGACTATCCGGACCGGACTTTTCGAGGACTTCGGAATATCGCAGGACTTCTCGGCAAGCGCCTCGCTCAGCACAAGGCTGTACGGAATGTTCAACTTCCGCAGGGGCAAGCTCAAGGCCGTCCGTCACATGATTTCTCCCTCACTGTCGGTCAATTATGCTCCAGAGATGGGTACCAGGATGAACGGATACAGGGTGTACAACTACACGGATATACACGGACAGACCCATTCGGTCGAGTACAACAAATGGTCCGGAGGCCTGTATTCGCCGCCCACTCCCGGAAAGACGGCTTCCATAGGTTTCCAGATAGGCAACAATCTTGAGGCGAAGGTGGAGGACAGGAAGGACACCACAGGAACGGGTCTGAAGAAGATAAAGCTGATAGACAATCTCAATCTCTCCGGCAACTACAATTTCCTTGCGGATTCCATGAAACTCTCCAATCTCAACGTCAACCTGACAACCAATGTGCTGGAGAAAGTGAGCATATCCGCAGGCATGACCCTTGACCCGTATGCCGTGGATTACAGGGGACGGAGGTATAATCAGTACAATGTGGTGACGACAGGACGGCTCGTGCGTCTGACCAACGCCAATGTGTCCCTTGGCTTCAGTCTTTCGGGAGAAGGAGCGGGAAAGGGCAATGACGGCTCCGGCAGCGGTGGCCGTGGCGGCGGTGGAGGCGGCGGAGGGGTCAGGATGACCGGCGAGTCTCCGGCATATACCAGGGTGTACTACCATCCCGTGACCGGGGAATATATTCCCGGAGGATGGATTTACTATCTCAATCCCAATGTGCCGTGGTCGGTATCCTTCAATTATTCGTACAATTATTCAAGGACATACCAGTACAGCAACAACGAGCTTATAGCAAGGGACAACCATACCCAGACGCTCAATATCAACGGACAGGTCCGGCTGACCAAGGCGCTCAACATCAACTTGACTACCGGATTTGACCTTACCAAGCTGAAGCTTACGACGACTCAGATAAGCGCCACATACGATCTTCACTGTTTCGAGATATCCTTCTCATGGGTGCCTCTCGGGCAGTGGAAGCAGTGGAGCTTCAGGATCAATGCGAAGGCGGCGGCTCTTGCGGATCTGCTGTCCTACAGGAAAGGATCCTCGCAATGGGACAATTAATTTATTAACTAAAAATATTTATACGATGAAGAAAGTTATAGCATCTCCCCTCGCTCCCGCAGCGGTGGGCCCCTACAGTCAGGCGATTGAAGTTAACGGAACTCTCTATGTATCAGGTCAACTTCCTATTGATGCCGCTACCGGCAAGTTCCCCGAAGGAGGAGTCCGCGAGCAGCTGGTGCAGGTGTTCAGGAATATCGGACACGTGCTTTCCGAGGCCGGATACGGTTTCGGAGATGTCGTCAAGACTACGGTTTATCTGCAGGACATGGCTGATTTCGGGACACTCAACGAGGTGTATTCGCAGTTTTTCTCCGAGCCTTATCCCGCACGTGTCGCTTATCAGGTGGCCGCTCTTCCCAAAGGCGCGCTGGCAGAGGCAGAGGTAATCGCAGTTAAATAGCTGGCCAGATGTACGGAATACTGGAATTACATTCAAAAAGTCCCGAGGAGCTGAATGCAATAGCCAAGGAGCTTGGGATAAAGAAATCCGAGTCGATTCCCAAGGAGGATCTTGTATACCGGATACTGGACGAGCAGGCTGTCCAGAGTAAGGAGACTCCCCGTCTTAAGAGACGCCGCCGGATAGGCAATGAAGCCCAGAGCGGAGGACAGCAGGAGCAGCCTGAAAGCGCGCAGCCTGCCAAGGATGCTCAGGAGGCGGACGGTAATGATAAGAATGCGCCGGAGTCTCAGGATAAGAGTTCCAAGCAGTCCAAGCCGTCTGAAAGCAGTGCGGAGACAGTGAAACGCAAGCGGGGCCGGCCGAGAAAGAATCCCGCGCCTGCTGCCGAGGTGTCTCAGGCTCCTGCCGAGCCCAGGCCGCAGCAGCGCCGGGAACAGAAGGAACAGGACTCTGCAGGACCGGCTCCTCAGCAGAAGCCCGCTGCCGGACAGCCGGAACAGCAGGGTGCGGAACGCAGTGCGCGCAGAGGACGCAAGCGTGTCAATGCACAGGAACAGGAGCAGCAGAATACGTCTGCAGCGGTGAATGTTCCTGAGCAGGAGGCACAGCAGCCTAAGCCGCAGCAGCCCCAGCCTAAGTCTCAGTCTTCGGCATCTGAGGGCAAGGAGCAGCGGAACGAGGCGGCGCAGCCGGCGCCGAAGCCTTCCAAGGCGGAGTACGAGGGAATAGTCGAGGCCCAGGGCGTACTGGAGATCATGCCGGACGGCTACGGTTTCCTGCGCTCGTCGGATTACAACTACCTTAATTCACCTGACGATATCTATGTCTCGCAGAGTCAGATCAAATCGTATGCCCTGAAGACGGGAGACACCATCATAGGCGAGATCCGTCCTCCGCGTGAGGGAGACAAGTATTTCCCCTTGGTGAAGATACATACCATCAACGGACGTACTCCCGAGTACATCAGGGACAGGGTCCCGTTCGATTTTCTTACACCTCTTTTCCCGAATGAGAAATTCACCCTCACCGGAAATGGTCACAATGACCTTTCATGCCGCGTAGTGGATCTGTTCACTCCTATCGGAAAGGGGCAGCGCGGTCTGATCGTGGCGCAGCCTAAGACCGGTAAGACCATTCTGCTCAAGAATATAGCCAATGCCATTGCGGACAACCATCCTGAAGTCTACATGATAGTCCTGCTTATCGACGAGCGTCCCGAGGAGGTTACGGACATGGCCCGCAGCGTGAAGGCCGAGGTGGTCGCCTCCACTTTCGACGAGCCTGCGGAAAGGCATGTCAAGGTCGCCAGCATAGTGCTCGAGAAAGCCAAGAGGCTGGTGGAGTGCGGTCATGACGTGGTCATTTTCCTGGACTCCATCACCCGCCTGGCAAGGGCCTTCAATACGGTCCAGCCCGCTTCCGGCAAGGTGCTTTCCGGCGGTGTGGATGCCAATGCCCTGCACAAGCCCAAGCGCTTCTTCGGTGCTGCCCGCAACATCGAGAACGGAGGTTCGCTGACAATCCTGGCCACGGCACTGACCGATACAGGGTCAAAGATGGACGACGTGATCTTCGAGGAATTCAAGGGTACCGGCAACATGGAGCTGCAGCTTGACCGCAAGCTGGCCAACAAACGTATCTTCCCCGCAGTGGACGTGACCCTCAGCAGTACCCGCCGCGATGATCTGCTTCTGGACAAGGACCGCATCAACCGTCTCTGGGTTCTGCGCAACTTCCTGGCCGACATGACCAGTGTCGAGGCTATGGAGTTCCTTAAGAAGCGGATGGAAGGGACGAAGAACAATGAGGAGTTCTTAATCTCCATGAATGGAGAATAATATCCACAAAACAGGCAATTTGCTGCGTTGTCCGCGGCATGTAATAAAAAAAAAGGGAGCCCGATGGGTTCCCTTCTTTTTTATTGTTGTTTTAAAAGTTATGCCGGTGAGATGGCTCCGTTGGGACAAGCGTCCACGCATGTACCGCAATCGGCGCAGGTATCAGGATCAATTGAGTAAACATCTCCGGCGGAGATAGCTCCAACAGGGCATTCGTCGATGCAGGAGCCGCATGCTACGCAAGCATCAGGATCAATTTTGTGTGCCATACTATAATGTTGTTGTGTTGTTAATTTACCCGGCAAATATAGTCAAATTTTTCTGAAAAGAGTATATTTGCATTGCAAAAAGGAAAATACTTGATGGTGATATGCTCAAGCACTTGATATATACAGTATTGGCGGTTCTCTGCCTTATGACTTCCGCGTCTGTGCGGACCGGAGCCCAGAATGTTTTCGAGGATAAAGTGTCGTTTGACAAGACGGTGCATGATTTCGGTGACATCATGCTCTCGGACGGACCGCAGAAATGTACTTTTACGTTGAAGAATGTCAGCGGAGCTCCTGTGGTGATACACCGGGTGACCACTTCCTGCGGTTGTACCGAGCCTTCATGGACTCAGGAGCCGATACGTCCTGGTGAGACAGGGGAAATATCGGTGGTCTTTTCCAACGATCAGGGACCTTATCCGTTCAACAAGACAGTGACTGTCTACATAGCCGGACTGAGCAAGCCGGTGATCCTTAAGGTCAAGGGTGTCGCCCATGACAAGCAGAAGACTCTCTCGGAACTTTTCCCCATCTCTTACGGTCCTTTGGGATTCAGGGAGAAAGTAGTGTCTGCCGGTCAGATCGAGCAGGGACTTGCAAGAAGCGTCGAGGTGGAGGTGGCCAATACTTCAGGCCGGAAGATAGAAGTGCGTTTCACGGATATGACCCCTGGCCTGACTGTCTCCATGGCTGGCGGTGTCATCCCGCCCAGGTCCAAGGCCAGGATTGTATGCATGATCGATACCCGCGCCGCAGGCGGGGAGAAATGGGGCAAGGAGCCGTTTTCCTTCTCGGCTGTGGTGGACGGAAAGACATACCCCTGCGTACTTACGGTGGAGGCTCTCATCAAGGAGAATTTCTCATCCCTGACCCAGGAACAGAAACGTGCGGGTGCCCTGCCGCAGTTCGAGTCCTCTTCCCTGGAACTGGGTACTGTCAGGGAGGGCAGTGTCCTGACAGGACAGTTCGAGGTCAAGAACATAGGCAAGGACTCCTTTAATATATATAAGGCTGACGCGAGTGAGCCGGGGCTTACGGTGACTCTGCCGGGGCCTGTGTCTTTCGGGAGTACGGGTACGCTGGATGTCAGGGTGGACACTTCCGGCCAGAGCGGTGAGATCCTCAACATAATTACCCTGATAACCAATTCTCCCACAAGACCGATAATAAACCTTTTCGTAGTATACAACGTGGAATAGAATAATGACAGACATGAGCAGCAACACAGACAGACAGGGGGATTTCTTTGACGAGTACAGACATGATGACTCGGCCCTGGTTATGAATGACGGGGTGGAGCAGCCGCCTATCGTGAATCCGTATCTGAACACCATCGTGCGTCGCAGGCGTGCCGCCATGACGGTGGAAGACTATATGAAAGGCATCCTCGAGGGCAATACCATAGTCCTCAGCCAGGCTATCACCCTCGTAGAAAGCTCTCTGCCCGAGCACCGGGAGATGGCCCATGAGCTGATAGTCCGTTGCCTTGAGCATTCCAAGCGGAAGGAGTCGATGCGTATCGGCATCACCGGCGTACCGGGTGCCGGCAAAAGCACGTTCATAGAGGCTTTCGGCAACCTGGTCACAGCCAAGGGGCACCGCCTGGCCGTCCTGGCCATTGATCCGAGCAGCGAGAAGACCAAGGGCAGCATATTGGGAGACAAGACCCGTATGGAGACACTCTGCAACAACCCGAAGGCTTTCATCCGTCCCAGCCCCTCTGCCGGTTCCCTGGGAGGAGTGGCCCGTAAGACCCGTGAGACCGTACTGCTGTGCGAGGCTGCTGGCTACGATGTGGTCTTCATCGAGACGGTGGGTGTCGGGCAGTCCGAGACGGCCGTGCATTCGATGAGCGATTTTTTCCTGCTGATACTCATATCCGGAGCCGGAGATGATCTGCAGGGCATCAAGCGCGGCGTGATGGAGATGTCTGATCTGATCACGGTCAACAAGGCCGACGGCAACAACGTGGAAAAGGCAGAGATGGCCCGCGCTCTCTATTCCAACGCGCTTCATCTCTTCCCTCCGGCCGAGTCGGGATGGGCTCCAACCGCCATGACCGCCTCGTCGGTGGAGAAGACGGGGCTGGAGGATATATGGGCCATGATGGAGAAATATTTCAAGCTGGTCAAGGGCAACGGATATTATTGGAAACGCCGCTTGGAGCAGGACCGCTACTGGATGTATGAGACGATAAACAATTCTCTGAAGGATATGTTCTATGAGAATCCGTCTGTAGCCGCCGCTCTTCCAGATTATGAGAACGCCGTGCTGGAGGGTAAGATTGACTCGTTCTCGGCTGCCGGAGAGCTTATAAAACTCTACAATAAGAAATGATCGGACATCTGCTTAAGGACGTACTGCTCAATGCGTGGCTCATTACCTCTCTGGTGATGGTGATGATGATCATGATCGAGTATGTCAACGTAGCCTCGGCCGGGCGTTGGTTCGGCCGGCTGCAGGGCTCTCCTCTGCGTCAGGTACTGGCCGGCTCGCTGCTGGGACTGATACCGGGCTGTATCGGAGGCTTTGCTGCGGTCTCGCTGTATTCTCACGGCATTATCAGCATGGGTGCCCTTGTCGCAGCGATGATATCCTCGTCCGGAGACGAGTCTTTTGTCATGCTTGCGATGATACCGCGTCAGGCACTGGTGCTTTTTGCAGTGCTGTTCGTGCTGGCCGTGCTCTGCGGACTTCTTACCGATGCCCTGTTCCGCAGGCATCCGATCAGGGTGAGCTGTGATCCGGGCTTCGAGCTGCATGAGACCAACAAAGGGGAATTCCCCAGAATCTTCCGTCTGTCATCGTACAGGGCCATGCGCACGGCCGGGTGGGAGAGGTTTGTGCTGATTGCCGCTATCCTGATTTTCGCGGTGGCCGTATTTACCGGTATACTTGAGCATGAGCATGTGGGAGAAGAGGCCGCCGGCCCCGGTCCCGCATCTTTCAACTTTTTGAGCGAAAGATGGATGAACGTGCTGTTCGCCATACTGAGCCTTTTCGTGGCACTGCAGGTGGCCGCCTCTTCCGAGCATTTTGTCAAGGAGCACCTGTGGCACCATGTCATCCGCAAACACGCCCTCAAGACATTCCTTTGGACAGCCGGAGCACTGGCGGTCATTACCGTTGGTATGCACTATGTGGATATAGGTGACTGGCTGCGCGACAATACTTACTATATGCTGATTCTCGCCGCCCTCATCGGCATGATTCCGGAGTCCGGTCCGCACATGGTCTTCATCTCCCTTTTTGCAGGCGGCTGGGTCCCGTTCTCGGTGCTGCTCACGAGTTCCATGTCCCAGGACGGCCATACCTCCCTCCCGCTGCTGGCCTCCAGCACACGCAGTTTTTTCGTGGCCAAGCTGCTCAATGCCGCATTTGCCGTCGCAGTCGGCTCGGTGTTCTATCTGTGCGGCCTGTAGTCTGTAGAGTATGTTTAAGAAACCTGATAATCGTCATAATATGAAGACTACAATCTTGCCGGCAGCAATCGCCGCGATGCTGCCTCTCTTCTTCTCCTGCGGTCAGGACGGACCCGTCGAGCCGGAGATTCCGGCGGAACTTGACAATGCAATAGAATACAATGGAAGAATAACAGCCCTGGGCAGCCGTTTCGTGGATCCGGATGACGGGATGATATATCTCGTCGCTCAGGAAGGAGTGACATCAGCCGCTGAGCTTCAGGACCTGGACTGCGGCTATGTCTCAATCGATACTGGAGCTGATTCCTGGCTCGGTGCGGATGTCGTGGAGATAGACCTGACATCGCTTCCTTCCGGTTTCTCGCTTACATATATCGATGACGGTGCGGTGATTGTCAATGTCTCGGCAGCCAATCCCGGTGCCGTGGTCTCTGGCGGACTGACTTTCAGGGCAGATGCCGGCGCAGAGTCCGTGAGCCTGTCGGGAACGCTGGATTTCTCCGTGACGCTTGCGGACGGTAATGTCTTGCGGGGCAATGCGCTTCTTCCCGAAGTCCGGGAGGATGAGGGCGGAGAGTCTGCATATCCTGAGGAGCCCAATGAACTTACTTACATGGGCGTTACGGAGACCATAGAATCGGTCCTTGTGGACAAGACAGGAGGAGCTTTGTGGGAGATATGGGTCAGCACTGAGTCCGGTCTTGATACTGTGGCAGATTTCGAGGGTGCCGGATCCGTACACATAACGGTGCCTGAGGCCGCTTTCAATTACGGTGATGCGGTGGGCTTCTCGACATTCAAGGACACCATGAAGTTCGAGTACGACGGAAAGACATGGCAGTACGATGGCGGCAATACTCTCGGCTCTCTGGAGGTCAGTCTCGACGGAGATCAGATAGCTCTGGATTTCACGACTTACGGAGACCTGAGCGGACATTATGAGGGGACGGCTGTAATCGTCGGATAGCCTGCCCCAAGTTGTGGCAGATTTTTTGCGGATATACGTATTTATTCCATATATTTGTAAGTTGTACATAAGTTATTATAAATGGCATCTATTAACGGTTTATTGAAGAAAATGTTCGGCTCCAAGGCCGAGAGGGACATGAAGCTCATCAAGCCTGTGCTTGACAAGGTACTGACAGCGTATGACAGGATAGACAGACTGTCTGACGATGAGCTCAGGAGCGAGACTGACAGAATAAGAAAAGTAATACAGGACAGGATATCGGCTGACGAGGCGCAGAAGAAGAATCTCAGGGCCCAGCTGGAGGACGTGACTATCCCTGTTGAAAAGAAAGAGGCTCTGGCCACCGAGGTGGACAAGCTGACCAAGAAGATTGACGAGGAGATTGAGGAGGCTCTGAATGAGGTGCTTCCCGATGCTTTCGCCGTGATGAAGTCTACTGCCCGCAGATTCAAGGAAAAGGAAGTCATTGAGGTGACTGCCACTGATATGGACCGCGAGTTCAGTGCTAAGCACGACTATGTCCGCATAGAGGGAGACAAGGCTTACTGGAGCCATACATGGATGGCCGGAGGCAACCCGACCACGTGGGACATGGTCCATTACGACGTGCAGCTCATCGGCGGTATCGTCCTGCATCAGGGAAAGATAGCCGAGATGGCCACAGGTGAGGGAAAGACCCTGGTGGCGACCCTTCCCGTATTTCTCAATGCCTTGGCAGGCAAGGGAGTACATGTGGTGACGGTCAACGACTACCTGTCCAAGCGAGACTCCGAGTGGATGGGACCCCTGTACGAGTTCCACGGTCTGAGGGTGGACTGCATTGACAAGCACCAGCCCAACTCCGCCGCCCGCCGTGCCGCCTACCGCGCCGACATCACGTTCGGAACCAACAACGAATTCGGCTTCGACTACCTGCGTGACAACATGGCCATCGACAAGAATGACCTTGTGCAGCGCAAGCATCATTACGCCATAGTCGACGAGGTGGACTCCGTGCTGATCGACGATGCCCGTACACCTCTGATTATATCCGGACCGGTACCCCGTGGAGACGACCAGCAGTTCATGGAGTTCAAGCCATACGTGGAGAGGCTGTACAATGCCCAGAAACAGCTCGTGACCAAGCAGCTCACCGAGGCCAGGAAGCTCATAGCCGAGGGCAACGAGACCGAGGGAGCCAAGATGCTCCTCAGAGCCCACAAGGGACTTCCCAAGTACAATCCTCTGATCAAGTTCCTCTCCGAGCCGGGCATGAAGCAGCTCCTGCAGAAGACCGAGAATTTCTATATGCAGGACAACAACCGTCAGATGCACCTGATTACGGATGACCTGTATTTCGTCATAGAGGAGCAGAACAGAAGCGTGGAGATGACAGACAAGGGCAATGACCTTATCGCCGCCAGTGTCTCCGACGAGAAGTTCTTCATCCTTCCCGATATCGGCAATGAGATAGCCGAGCTGGAGAAGCAGAATATCACTCCCGAGGAGAAACAGACTCAGAAGGCTGCCCTGCTGGCGGATTATGCGCTGAAGGCGGAGAGGGTACATACCGTCACCCAGCTTCTGAAAGCCTACGCCATGTTCGAGCGCGACGTGGAGTATGTGGTGATGGACAACAAGATCAAGATCGTGGACGAGCAGACGGGCCGTATCCTGGAGGGCCGCCGCTACTCGGACGGACTCCACCAGGCTATCGAGGCCAAGGAGAATGTGAAGGTGGAGGCCGCCACCCAGACGTTCGCCACCATTACCCTGCAGAACTATTTCAGGATGTATCACAAGCTGGCCGGTATGACAGGTACCGCCGAGACGGAGGCCGGGGAGTTCTGGTCCATCTACAAGCTGGACGTAGTGGTCATCCCGACCAACCGTCCCGTCATCCGCAAGGACGAGGACGACATCATCTACAAGACCAAGAAGGAGAAATACAACGCTGTCATAGCCCGTATAGTGGAGTTGACCCAGGCCGGAAGACCGGTGCTCGTCGGTACGACATCCGTGGAGATATCAGAGCTGCTGAGCAAGATGCTGCATATGCGCGGTATCAAGCATAACGTGCTCAACGCCAAGCAGCACGCCCGTGAGGCCGAGATAGTGGCCCATGCCGGTGAGGCCGGAACGGTGACCATCGCCACCAACATGGCCGGTCGTGGTACCGATATCAAACTCGGTCCCGGAGTCAAGGAGGCCGGCGGTCTGGCCATCATCGGTACGGAGCGTCATGACAGCCGCCGTGTGGACCGTCAGCTCAGAGGCCGTGCGGGTCGTCAGGGAGACCCGGGCTCGTCAGTCTTCTACGTATCGTTCGAGGACAACCTCCTCAGGCTGTTCGGAGGCGACAAGATGGCCGTGATGGTAGACAGGATGGGCCTCAAGGAGGGCGAGCCCCTGCAGGCATCCATGATGTCCAAGACCGTGGAGAGGGCGCAGCGCAAGGTGGAGGAGAACAACTTCGGTATCCGCAAGCGTCTGCTGGAGTACGATGACGTGATGAATTCCCAGAGGGAGGTGATATACAACAAGCGCCGCAATGCCCTGTACGGTGAGCGTATCGACGTGGACGTGATGAACATGATAGGGGACTGCTGCGAGGTGCTGGCCGACAGATCCGAGGAGATGGATTTCGAGGACTTCAAGCTGGAGGTCATGAAGACACTGTCGATAGATCCGGCTTTCGATGCCGATTTCTACAAGAATGCATCCCGGGACAAGATCGCCGATGCCCTCAACGAGCAGATCCGCAAGGAATACATGCAGCGCAGCGACGCTATGGTCGCCCAGGCCTGGCCGGTCATCAAGGCCATCTGCGAGAAGCAGGGAGAGCGTTTCGAGAACATTGCCGTTCCGGTAGGTGACGGCACCAAGGTCATGCGTGTGCTGGTCAACCTCAAGAAAGCCTACGAGACACAGGGACGCGAGCTCATAAGGGCCGTCAGCAAGACCATAACGCTCATAATGATAGATGATGCGTGGAAGGAGCATCTGAGGGATATGGATGACCTCAAGCAGTCCGTGCAGAACGCCACATACGAGCAGAAGGATCCTCTGCTCGTGTACAAGTTCGAGAGCTTCAACCTTTTCAAGAGCGTTATCGAGCGTATCAGCCGCGAGGTGGTGACATTCCTCCTCAGGGCCCATATTCCCGTGCGCGAGAATGCTCCCGGGGATGTGAGGGAAGGCGAGAGACGGCGCACCGATATGAGCAACATGCGTACCTCCCGTACCGATATGGTGACCAACAGCGGTGAGCCGAAGAGCAATGCCCCTGTGCGCGTGGAGAAGAAAGTGGGACGTAACGACCCCTGTCCCTGCGGTTCAGGCAAGAAGTACAAGAACTGTCACGGAAGACTTGAGAACAATTAATCAATAAACAGATATGGAAAGATTTGATATACTTGTAATAGGCTCGGGCCCCGGAGGTTACGTTGCGGCTGTCCGTGCTGCTCAGCTCGGCAGGTCCGTGGCTGTTGTCGAGCGTTCCGAGATAGGCGGTATCTGCCTCAACTGGGGCTGTATTCCAACCAAGGCCCTGCTCAAGAGCGCGCAGGCCTATACATATGCCCGTCATGCCGCCGAGTACGGCTTCGAGGCTACCGATGTAAAGGCGGATATCACCAGGATGGTGGAGCGCAGCCGTGGAGTGGCCGCCCAGATGTCCAAGGGCGTGGAGTTCCTCCTGAAGAAAAACAAGATAACCCTCATTAAAGGCGAGGGAGTCCTCAAGAGCGGTCATACGGTCGAGGTCAATGACTTCGAGGCCGGTACCAGGACCGTCTATGAGGCTGACCACATAATACTGGCAGTAGGCTCCAGGGCCAATTCCCTGCCCTTTGCCCCCATTGACGGAGAGCGCATCATCTCCTACCGTCAGGCCTTGGTGCCCGATAAGCTTCCCAAGAGCCTGGCCGTCATCGGTTCCGGTGCCATAGGCAGCGAGTTCGCATTCTTCTACCGCAGTCTTGGCGTGGAAGTGTACCTCATCGAGTATCTGGACCGTGTCCTGCCCGTAGAGGACGATGACGTATCGGCCCAGATCAGCCGCTCGTTCCGCAAGGCCGGCATCAAGGTGATGACGGCAGCCCAGGTCAAGAGCGTGGATACGGCCGGCGAGCTCTGCAAGCTGACTGTCGAGACCAAGAAAGGTACCGAGGTCATCGAGGCCGGGACCGTACTCTCGGCTGTGGGAGTTATCCCCAACACCGACTCTATCGGACTGGAGGAAGTGGGCGTGGAAATGGTCCGTGGCCGCAAGATCAAGGTGGACGAATACTACCGCACCAACGTCGAGGGTATTTACGCCATCGGTGACATCATCCCGACCCAGGCCCTGGCCCACGTGGCCTCAGCCGAGGGCATCTGCTGCGTGGAGGCTATCTGCGGTCTCAACCCCAGGCCTATCGACTACGGCAACATACCCGGCTGCACCTACGTTACCCCTGAGGTGGCTTCTGTCGGCATGACCGAGCGGGCCGTCAAGGAAGCGGGCATAGAATATAAGGTCGGCAAATTCTTCTTCCTGGCCTCCGGCAAGGCTGCGGCGGCAGGGGAGAAGGACGGTTTCGTAAAGCTCATCATCGATGCTGCGACAGACAGGATTCTCGGAGCTCACCTCGTAGGAGCCAATGTCACCGAGATGATATCCGGCATAGTGGCCGGCCGCAACACCGGCATGACTGCCTCCGACCTGATTCACTCCGTGCATCCTCATCCCACTATGAGCGAAGCCATAATGGAGGCTGCCGAGGCATCTCACGGTGAGTGCATCCATCAATAGAATTAACCGTTAACAGTCAATATCATGGCAAAAACAGAAATAATCCCCCAGGCGAACGAGCTTTGCCGTATTTCCAAAGGAACGAAGATATCCGGTGTCATGACCTCCTCTGCGGATGTCAGGATTGACGGCACATTTGAAGGAACCATCTACACCAAAGGCAAACTGGTTATAGGAGAGGCCGCCCATGTCAAGGGCAAGGTGTTCTGCCAGAGCTGCGACCTCTGGGGCAGTGTTGACGGAGAGATGTACATCGAGGACCTCATCAACTTCAAGGCCAATTCCAATTTCTCCGGTGACCTCAGGACTCCTAAGCTCGGTATCGAGGTAAGTGCCATATTCAACGGCTCCTGCCATATCATTACCAAAGAGGAGTACAGCAAGCATCTTCACGAGATTCCCGAACTCAGCAAGGAAACTCCCAAGCCGGCGGCCGCACCCGCTCAGGGTCATAACGCCGCGGCGAAGTAGGCATCTGAATCTTCGGGCAAGACAGATAAGGGACGTGAATCTATTCGATCACGTCCTTTATTTTATATTCGTTGCGCGTGATGCTGTTGCGCGATATGAGCTCCCCGAGAAAGCCGGTGAGGAAGAGCATGAAGCCGACGAGTATGGCCACCAGCGCCAGATAGAAGAGGGGTTGGTCTGTGACTGAGCGGAACCGAAGTCCGTTTACCTGGGAGATGACCTTGTCAATTATAAGCCAGAGGGCTATGACGAAGCCTATCAGGAATGACACTATGCCCCAGACTCCGAAGATGTGCATGGGCTTCTTGCCGAATCCGGAGAGGAACCATATCGTCATCAGGTCCAGGAAGCCGTTGAAGAAGCGGCTCATGCCGAACTTGCTCTTTCCATATTTGCGCTTGCGGTGGACGACGACTTTCTCGCCTATCTTGGTGAATCCGGCGTTCTTGGCTATGTAGGGGATGTAGCGGTGCATGTCTCCGTAGACCTCTATCTCCTTGACCACCTCGCCCCGGTAGGCTTTCAGGCCGCAGTTCATGTCGTGCAGCTTCAGGCCGGTCACCTTGCGGGCGGTGAAGTTGTATATCTTCGAGGGGATGTTCTTGGTGAGGGTGTTGTCGTGGCGGACTTTCTTCCAGCCGGACACCAGGTCGTAGCCGTCCTCGCGTATCATACGGTAGAGCTCGGGTATCTCGTCAGGACTGTCCTGCAGGTCCGCGTCCATAGTGATGACCACGTCTCCGGCTGCCTCCCGGAATCCTGTCTGCAGGGCGGCGGACTTGCCGTAGTTGCGGCGGAAGCTGTAGGCCCTTATATGCGGATTGGTGACCGAGAGTTCCTTTATGGTGTCCCATGAGCCGTCGTCGCTGCCGTCGTCTATCATCAGTATCTCGTATTCGATGCCGGCTATCGGAGACTGGGCTATGGCCCGGTCTATCCATTCCACAAGTTCGCGGAGGGACTCGTTCTCGTTGTAGAGGGAAATTACTATAGAAAGGTCCATGAGTCTGTTACTCTTCTTCTTTTGTGTTGTCGGACTGTGAACCGTTGTTCCCGAATGGGCTGAAGTCGGACTTCCTGGTAGTGGCCGGTACTATCGCGGATACTATGACACCGCAGATTACGCATCCTATGAACTGCGACAGTGCCAGTATGGCCGGCATCGAGCGGGCCAGGGAGTCGTAATCCAGGAGACCGGCGATACCCATCGACTCGTATGTCGCGAACATCTGATCGAGCATCTCGGTGAGCGCGCCGGGAATGAATACCGTATAGGTCAGCAGTACGAAAAGCGTGCATACCACAGCTGAGAACGTACATACGGCCATACCGTAGCCGAAGGACTGTCCGTAGCTGACATAGTCCCATGCGGCTGCGTTGCGTTTCATTGCAAAATATACGAGATATACGGAAGCACAGAATTTTATGGCACTGAGCAGGACGTTCGCGAATGCGGGAAGGCTGATCAGGCTTGTGACAAGATTGATTACTACGGAGACACTTGCCAGTATCAGACCGTATTTTGCGGCTTCAGACCAATTAAGTTTGTAGTTCATCTTTGATTTAGTTGGATTTGAGTGCAAATTTAGTAATTTTGCAGTTTGGATTCAAACTGAAACGAAATTTATTCTACCATGATAGACATAACATTTCCTGACGGCAGTGTCAGAAGCTATGAAAAGGGTATCACTCCCTATCGGATAGCGGAGCAGATCTCTCCGCGCCTTGCAGGCGAAGTGCTTGCTGCATCATTCAACGGAAAGGTAATTGACCTTGAGCTTCCCCTGAACGAGAGCGGAGAGCTCAAGCTGCACAAATGGGAGGACCAGGAGGCCAAGTCCACGTTCTGGCACTCGTCATCCCACCTGATGGCCGAGGCTCTGGAGCTGCTCTATCCCGGCATCAAGTTCGGTATCGGTCCATCGATCGAGAACGGATTCTACTATGACGTGGACCTGGGAGACAGGACCATAACCGACTCCGACCTCAAGAAGATAGAGGACAAGATGATAGAGCTGGCCCGTCAGAAACAGCAATTCGTGCGCAAGGAAGTATCCAAGGCCGAGGCCATGGACACCTATACTAAGAAAGGCGACGAGTACAAGTGCGACCTCATCGGAGGTCTCGAGGACGGTACCATTACCTTCTATACCAACGGCAGCTTCACTGACCTGTGCCGCGGACCCCATCTGAGGGACACCTCGGTCATCAAGGCCGTCAAGCTGACCTCCATCGCCGGAGCCTACTGGAGGGGCGACGAGCACAACAAGATGCTCACCCGTATCTACGGCATCACATTCCCCCAGAAGAAGCTGCTCGACGAGTACATCGCCCTGATGGAAGAGGCCAGGAAGAGAGACCACCGCAAGATAGGCAAGGAACTGGAACTCTTCACGTTCTCTCCCAGGGTGGGAGCCGGTCTGCCTCTGTGGCTGCCCAAGGGAGCCGCCCTGCGCGAGCGTCTGGAACAGTTCCTGCGCAAGGTTCAGAAGGACTACGGCTATCTGCCCGTAATCACTCCCCATATCGGTCAGAAGGAGCTATACGTGACATCCGGCCACTATGCCAAGTACGGTGCCGACTCCTTCCGTCCCATCACCACTCCCCAGGAGGGCGAGGAGTTCCTCCTGAAGCCCATGAACTGCCCTCATCACTGCGAGATATACCGCAGCAAGCCCCACTCATACAAGGATCTGCCTATCCGCCTGGCCGAGTTCGGCACGGTGTACCGCTATGAGCAGAGCGGCGAGCTGCACGGTCTGACCCGCGTGCGCGGCTTCACACAGGACGATGCCCACATCTACTGCCGTCCCGACCAGCTCAAGGAGGAGTTCTGCAAGGTGATCGACATCGTGCTCTATATTTTCAAGACGCTTGATTTCGACGAGTACATCGCTCAGGTATCCCTGCGCGACAAGAACGACCGCAGCAAATATATCGGTACGGACGAGAACTGGGAGAAGGCCGAGCAGGCCATCATCGAGGCCGCTCAGGAAAAGGGTCTGAAGACCATCGTGGAGTACGGTGAGGCTGCCTTCTACGGTCCCAAGCTGGACTTCATGGTCAAGGATGCCATCGGCCGCCGCTGGCAGCTGGGAACTATTCAGGTGGATTACAATCTGCCCGAGCGTTTTGAACTCGAGTACACCGGCGCGGACGACAAGAAGTACCGTCCCGTGATGATCCACCGCGCTCCTTTCGGCTCGATGGAGAGGTTCGTGGCAGTGCTCATCGAGCACACCGGCGGCAAGTTCCCTCTGTGGCTCACACCCGAGCAGGCAGTGGTGCTGCCCATCAGCGAAAAATACAACGATTACGCAAAAAAAGTTTGCGAATTGCTTAATAATTACGATATTCGCGCCTCGATTGACGAACGCAACGAGACTATCGGCAAGAAAATCAGGGAGAACGAACTCAAGCGTATCCCCTTCCTGCTGGTGGTCGGCGAGAAGGAGGCTGAGAACGGAACCGTCTCCGTACGCCGTCAGGGCGAGGGCGACCAGGGCTCGATGACTCCCGAGGAGTTCGCTGCGAAAGTCAACGAGGAAGTAAAAAACATGATTAACTAAAAGTTTAAGGAGGACAACTTTATCGCAACACCAGTCAAAAAGCGCCCCTTTACGGGTGCTCCCAGGCCCGCCGCTCCCCAGCAGCACAACGAGGGCCGCAACAGCAATGGACAGGGCAACCGCCAGGCAGACAATAAGAAGGACGACGGTCCCAGGGTCAATGACGAGATCACGGCACCTAAGGTAAGGCTCGTGGGAGACAATATCCCGCAGCCCGGTATCTATCCATTGAGGGAAGCCCAGAGGCTGGCAGAGAGCCTTGAGCTGGATCTGGTGGAGATCTCCGCAAAGGTGGATCCCCCGGTCTGCAAGATTATAGACTACCAGAAGTACGTCTATCAGCAGAAGAAGAAGGCGAAGGAGATGAAGTCCAACGCCTCCAAGGTGGTGATAAAGGAGATCCGCTTCGGACCGAACACCGACGAGCACGACTTCCAGTTCAAGCTCAAGCACGCCATAAACTTCCTGCAGGAAGGCTCGAAGGTCAAGGCGTATGTGTTCTTCCGTGGCCGCTCGATTCTCTTCTCCGAGCAGGGCGAGAAGCTCCTGCTGCGTTTTGCACTTGAGCTCGAGGAGTACGGCAAGGCTGAGCAGATGCCCAAGCTGGAGGGAAAGAGGATGATAATGATGATCGCTCCCGTGAAGAAGAAATAACCGTTTTGTAACGTTTTTATAGTTTAATTAAATTTATTGTAACAATGCCCAAAATGAAAACCAACTCCGGTGCCAAAAAGCGCTTCGTGCTTACCGGAACTGGAAAAGTGAAGAGAAGACACGCTTACCACAGCCACATTCTCACCAAGAAGACGACAAAGCAGAAAAGGAACCTCAACAAGGTGGTCATTGCCGATGCATGCGACACCAGGAGGATCAAAGAGATGATTGTCGCCTAAGTTCATTTAATTTATTGTTTAACTGAATGTCTCAGCAGAATAAGTCTCCCGAAAGGGGGGAGCGCTGGCATTCTTAAAATCAAAAGTGCAGTATGCCTAGATCAGTGAATTCGGTGGCCTCAAGAGCCCGCCGCAAGAAAATTCTCAAACAGACACGCGGTAACTTCCTCGCCAGGAAGAATGTCTGGACCGTAGCCAAGAACACCTACGAAAAGGGTTTGGGTTACGCATACCGCGACCGTAAGACCAAGAAACGCAATTTCCGCTCACTCTGGATCCAGCGTATCAATGCCGCTGCCCGTGAGCACGGTATGAACTATTCGCAGTTCATCGGAGCTCTCGCAAAGCAGAACGTCGGACTGAACCGCAAGGTACTGGCTGACCTGGCCCTGAACAACCCTCAGGCATTCGAGGCTGTCATCAACTCTGTAAAGGCTCAGTAGCGTACCGTGAGGGAGTTCCTGCAAAATAAGTGGTTCAAATTCGGACTCTGGGGTCTGCTCTATCTCCTCTGGGTGATATGGCTCGGCAATTACTGGTGGCTGCTCGGCCTCCTGGTGATTTTCGACATATTCATCACAAGGAAGGTGAAATGGGCGTTCTGGAAGAAGAACTACAAGGAGGGGGAGAAGCACAATGTGTGGCTGGACTGGCTTGATGCCATAATCTTCGCCGTCATCGTGGTGATACCTCTCAATATTTTCTTCCTTCAGGCGTTCAGAATACCATCCTCTTCGATGGAGAGTACCCTGATGACCGGAGACTACCTTTTTGTCGGGAAACTCGCATACGGACCAAAGCTGCCCGAGAGACCTCTGTCCATACCTTTTGTCCACAATACGATATCCGGTAAGAAATCCTATTCGGACCTTATCAAGCGCGACTACAGGCGTCTGGCCGGTTTCGGACACGTCGAGCGCGGAGATATCGTGGTGTTCAATTTCCCTCACGGGGACACAGTCCTGAGCAAGCTTCCAGCCGATGACTACTATACTCACGTAAGGTTCAACGGAAAGAAGTACACCGAGGAAATGTTCGGCCCCCTGATCGTAAGGCCGGTGGACAAGGCGGACAATTATGTGAAGAGGTGCGTGGCCGTTGCCGGTGATACCCTGGCTGTCGTGAACGGAGAGGTCATGGTCAACGGTGAGTATCTGGATGTCTATCCCGGCATACAGAATACCTACAAGGTGGTGACCGACGGTTCGTTCATCAACTCCAGGATTCTGGAGAATGCCGGAGTCCAGCTTGAGAACGCTCTCTTCGACGTTACCCTGCCCGGGTACAGAAGCCTGCCGCTTACGCAGGAAAGTGTGGATGCTCTCTCTGCGCTCGCCAATGTGAAGGAATGTGTCAGGAACGTGGATGTATATCCACCGGATTATCCGGACTCTTACCTGATGCTCTTCCCTTTTACAGAGGACTACCGCTGGACGAGAGACAACTACGGACCTCTGTACATCCCCGCCAAGGGTGACAGCGTGAGACTGACACTGGAGAATCTGCCGCTTTACCGCCGCATCATCGATGTCTATGAGGGACATGACCTGGCGGTCAAGGACAGCACCATCCTGATAGACGGAGTTCCTGCGGATTATTATACGTTCGCAATGGACTACTACTTCATGATGGGAGACAACAGGCACAATTCCCTGGACTCGCGTTACTGGGGTTTCGTACCCGAAAGTCACATAGTGGGCAAGCCTCGGGTTGTATGGTTCTCGAAAGATCTCAATAAGCCTTTCCCTCGGAATATCAGATGGAACCGTTTATTGAAGTTTGTGTAAAAAATTTGGAATTTTAAGAAAAAAAGGGGATATTTGCAGCCCTTTAAAATTTGAAATAAAATAGGATAAATATATGGCACGTGTTTGTCAAGTAACTGGAAAGAAGCGGGTGATCGGAAACAATGTTTCCCACTCCAAGCGTCGCACAAAACGCGAGTTCGCTCCCAACCTGAAGGTAAAGCGCTTCTGGCTCGAGGAGGAGAACAGGTTCGTCACTCTTAAAGTCTCTGCTGCCGGCATGAGGACTATCAACAAGAACGGTCTCGCAGCTACTCTGAAGGCCGCTCAGGAAAAAGGTTTAATCGACATTTATTAATAGACGGAGGGTACTTATCATGGCAAAGAAAGCAAAAGGCAATAGAGTACAGGTGATTCTCGAGTGCACTGAGCAGAAGGACAGCGGAGTTCCCGGAATCTCCCGTTACATCACCACCAAGAACAAGAAGAACACTCCTGACCGTCTGGAGCGTAAGAAATACAATCCTTACCTCCGCAGGGTAACAGTTCACAAGGAAATCAAATAATTTATAGCATATGGCAAAGAAAGCGGTTGCAACCTTCAGCGGCGACAAGGCCTCCAAGAGGACATTTGTCAAATGTATCCGTATGGAAAAGTCCGAGCGTACCGGAGCCTATATCTTCAAGGAGGATTTCGTGGCTACCGACCATGCAAAGGATTTCTTCGCGAAGAAGTAAGATTTATTGGTAATAATGATAGACGGGGTGCCGGTGACGACACCCTGTTTTGTTTTATGGATATGGAGTTACAGGAAATCATAGACAGGACGGTGGCGGAGTATGCGCCGCTGGTCAAGGCATCCTCCGAGGCTTACTGGGAGGGTACGACGACGGGAAGTGCCGCGGCATTTGACCGTTATGCGGAAGTCAGTAAGAAGATAGCCGGGCTTTTCTCGGATGTGAGGACGTTTGATGTCCTCCGCGGGATCAAGGAGTCGGGCAGTGTGACGGACCCGTTGCTGCGCAGGCAGCTGGACGAGCTGTACAACAGTTTTATGTCGCGTCAGGCGGACAAGGCGTTGCTGGATGCCATCATTGAGAAGGAGACAGCTCTGGAGCGCAGGTACGCTGCATTCAGAGCGGATTTCAGAGGACGTAGGATCAACGACAACGAGGTGGAGCGACTGCTGCGGACTTCAGCTGATTGCTCCGAGCTGCAGGATGTCTGGGTGGCTCACAAGGCGGTAGGCCGGGAAGTCGCTTCGGATATTCTGGAGGTAGTCCGGTTGCGCAATCAGCTGGCCGACTGTCTGGGATTTACCAACTATCACAGCATGAGCCTGATCCTCAGCGGGGAGAAACCGCGCGATGTGGAACTGCTGATGAATGAGGTGGATGAGCTTTCCCGCGACAGTTTCGTGCAGATAAAGGCGGAGATAGACGAGGCCATGGCCTTGCGTTGCGGCATATCAGTGCCGGATCTGCGGCCCTGGCACTATCAGGGGCGCTTCTTCCAGGAGGCACCGGACCTGTATCCAGTGGACTTCGACAGTTACTACAAGGGCAGGGACCTGGAGCGGCTGACCGTGGATTATTACCGCAGCATCGGCCTGGACGTGGAGCCTATGTTGCGCCGCAGCGACCTCTATCCCCGCGAGGGCAAGAACCAGCACGCCTTCTGCATCGACATGGACTGCATGGGGGATGTGCGGGTGCTGTGCAACCTCACCGACAACGAGCGGTGGATGGAGACCATGCTGCACGAGTTCGGCCATGCTGCCTACAGTGCCGGGCACGATGCCAGTCCGGAACTGCCCTTCCTGCTGAGGGAGGCCGCCGGTATTTTCACCACCGAGGGCGTGGCCATGATGTTCGGCCGCCTGTCGCGCAGCCCGGAGTGGATGCGGCTCAACCTCGGAATACCGGCCGAGGAGGCGGAGCGCATTGCTCCTGACTGCCGCCGCTCGGCTCGCTTGAGCCAGCTGGTGCAGTCCCGCTTCATGCAGGTGGTCTACCGCTTCGAGAAGGCCATGTACGCTGACCCGGAGCAGGACCTCAATGCCCTGTGGCGCAGCCTGGTGGAAAAATATCAGCTGCTCACTTACCCCGAGGGCCGCGACGAGCCGGACTGGGCCGCGAAGATCCACATCGCCCTCTATCCCTGCTATTACCACAACTACCAGATGGGCGAGCTTTTTGCCTCGCAGATGCACCGGTATATCGTGGAGAACATCACCCGGAGCGGAAATATAGCCTTCGACTCCTATACCGGCTGTACGGAAGTGGGCCGCTGGCTGACCGAAAAAGTCTTCGCCCCCGGCAAGCTGTATCCCTGGAATGAGATGATCAGCCGTGCCACGGGCGAACCCCTCACCGCAGCCTGGTGGGCTGCCGAGGTCAGATAGCTGCGCTGCTGAAAAATTTTCTTAATTTTGCGTTTAAGAAATTTTAGCACAAACCTCATTATGAAATTCAGATTTGCTATATCCGTATTTGCCGCCCTGGCCATGATGACGGCCGTGGGCTGCGGCAACAACAAGGGAAATTCAGGAAAGTCTCAGGGACAGCACCAGAAGGTCGGGACTGAGACCAGAATCGCAGGAACCGGTAGTTCTGACAGTGCTGTCAAGATAAAGGATGATCGGGGCTATATCGTCAAGGTGGGGGATATGGTTCCGGATTTCGATCTGTTGATGATGGACGGCACCACCCTTAGCATCAAGGAACTTCAGGGCAAGGTAGTGATGCTCCAGTTTACCGCCAGCTGGTGCGGGGTCTGCCGCCAGGAGATGCCTCACATTGAGAGTGAGATATGGCTGCGTCACAAGGACAACCCTGAGTTTGCCCTCTACGGCATTGACCTCAAGGAGACTCCCGAGGTGACGGCCGAATTCGCAAAGGCCATCCCCGTGACCTATCCCTTGACTCTCGACCCCGAAGGCGAGCGCTTCGCCCTTTTCTGTGAGAAAGGCGCAGGCGTGACCCGCAACATCATCCTCGACCGTGAGGGCCGCATCATCATGCTGACCCGTCTCTACGACGAGGCCGAGTTTGCCTCCATGGTCAAGCTCATCAATGACGAACTCGCCAAGTAACCTGATGTAACAGTCCTTATAATATTTATGGCTGTAACCATAAAATTCTTAAAGAATATATGGTTGCAGCCATAAATTTTTTATTTAGGAGCACCCTCTTTGTTTCTATGCCTGTAGTTGTCAGGCTGTCAGTTTCCCTGGATACTAGTAGCCGAACATCTCCTCGGAGGATACGTACTCTACGTCACCGAGGGTCTTGAGGTAGTTGATGTCCAGGTCCTTGGTCCGGCCTAGGATGGCGAAGTCGTAGGTGCGGCCCTTGACCCACTGCTGCTGGGTGGCGATTACGTCGTCCAGCGTCATAGTCTGAATCTTCTCGAACATCAGCTTCTCGGTCGGTTCGGTCAGGCCGAGCTCGCGGGTGCTGCGGTAGTCCCAGAGCACACCGTCACCGGTGACCCTGTAGGTCCTCAGGCGTGAGAGGATGGCTTTCTTGGCGATGTCAAATGCCGGCTGGGAGACGGGCATGTCGTTGATGATATCCTCAAATGCCTCTATGGCCTGCTGCATCTTGTCGTTCTGGGTGGCGATGAATGCGATGTACATATATGGCATCTCAAGGTCGTATGGAGTGGACAGGAATGCCTGGGCGGTGTAGGCCAGACCTCTTGCCTCGCGCATCTCCTGGAAGACTATCGAGTTCATGCCGCCGCCGAAGTACTCGTTGTACAGTGAAACGGACGGTACGGACGCAAGGTCGAACTTCTCGCCACGGTTGGAGTACTGGATGTAGTACAGCTGGTTGGCATCGTATTCGGCCAGATATACCTTGCCGGTCTTACCGGGCATACGGTACTTCAGGCTTTCTTTCTTCAGTGGCTCGGGATTGTCAGCGATGCGGTGATGTTCTGACAGGGTCGCCAGAATGTCCGCGCTGCTTTGAGGACCGTAGTACATTATTTCATGATGCTTGTCCATCAGGTCGCGGACTTTGGCCAGCAGCTCGTCGGAAGTCAGGTCTGCGAGTTCCTTGTTGCTGAGAGTAATTCTGTCGATAGTCTCCTTGCCTACCATCATGTAAGTCTGGAGGGCTCCGAAGCAGCCGCCCTGGCTGAGCTTGTTGTTGCGGCGTCTCTGCAGCATGTCGTTCTTGATATTGGCCAGGATGGCCTCGTCGGGAACGGCATTGTAGATAAGGTTCTCCACGATGTCCATGGCCTCGGGGATATTCTCGCTCAGTCCGGAGATGTTGACTACGGTCTGGTCGGTGGATGTGGAGATATAGAAGCTGCATGCCAGCTTGTACATCTCCTTGGCGATGTCAGCCGCGCTCATGTCGGCAGTGCCGAGATAGCTCAGATAATTGAACGCCAGTGATAGGGCGGGGTCGTTGTTCACTCCTTTGTCGAAGACGTACATGACGTATGCCAGGTCATTGATGTCGTTCTGCTTGTAGAGCACGTCGATGCCCTTGCCGGCATCAAGTATGGACATCTCCTTCTGATAATCAACGAATACGGGCTCGATGTCCTTGACTGGTGTATTCTGAATCTTGGTGAGGAACTCACTCTGTTTGTCCCTGTTGGTCGCTATGGGGGTAATCTCGGGTGCGGATATCTTCTGGATGTTCTTATCCTGGCCCTGACGTTTGTAGATGGCTACGTAGCCGTCGGGTGTAAGATACTCGTTGGCCCAGTCCACGATGTCCTGCTTGGTTACCTTGGCCATCCTGTCGAGCTGATTGACGACAGTGGCCCAGTCCTCACCGTTGATGAACGAGTTGACGTACATCATGGCCCTGGAGGAGTTGCTTGTCAGGGCATTCATATAGGAGAGCTTGAGGTTGTTGACAGTGGCCTCGATGAGGTCCTCGTCAAAGTCACCGCTGCGCAGCTTGGCCACCTCTGCCATCAGGAGGTCCTTCACCTGGTCCAGGGTCTGTCCCTGTTTGGGTCTGCCGGAAAGCACGAAGCTGCCGTAGTCGGGCATCAGGCTGGCGTATCCGTATGCGGAGAGGACTTTCTGCTCCTGGATCAGGTCCAGGTCGATCAGGCCTGCCGAGCCGTTATTGATGATGAAGGATGCCATCTGTGCAATGTCGCTGGAAGGGTCGGTGGTGGAGGGCAGTCTCCAGCCGATGGTGATGTTCTCGGCCTCAAGACCGTAGACATCCTTTATGATAGGCTCTGTAATCGGCTGCTCGGGCCCGAACTCGAGCTTGGGCAGATCCGGGTTGGGCTGCATGTCACCGAAATACTTGTCGATGATGCGGATCACCTCGTCCGGGTTGAAGTCACCGGCCATGCAGATGGCCATGTTGTTGGGCACGTAGTAGGTCTTGTGGTAGTTCCTGACGTTGGTGATGGAGGGGTTCTTCAGATGCTCCTGGGTACCGAGAACGGTCTGCTTGCCGTAGGGATGGTTGGGAAAGAGGGCTGCGTCCATGGTCTCGGATACTTTATATGCGTCCTGGGTCAGGGACATGTTCTTCTCCTCGTAGATGGTCTCCAGCTCGGTGTGGAAGAGCCTGAGGACAGGGTTTCTGAAGCGGTCGGCCTCTATCATGGCCCAGTTCTCCACCTGGTTGGAGGGAATGTCCTCGACATAGACTGTCATATCCATGGATGTGAAGGCGTTGGTGCCTGAGGCTCCGATGATGGACATGAGCTTGTCGTACTCGTTGGGGATGGCGATCTTGGATGCCTCGTAGCTGATGGAGTCGATGGTGCGGTAGATGGCCGCGCGCTCCTCCTCGTCAGCGGTGGCTCTGTAGACCTCGAACAGACGCTCGATCTCGTCCAGCATGGGTTTCTCGGCCGCGTAGTCGGAGGTACCGAACTGCTCAGTGCCCTTGAACATCAGGTGCTCGAAGTAGTGGGCCAGTCCGGTGGTCTGGGCAGGGTCGTTCTTGCCGCCGACGCGGACAGCGATGTAGGTCTGGATTCTGGGCTCCTGGTCATTGACGCTCAGATACACTTTCAGACCGTTGTCGAGAGTGTAGATTCTCGTCTTTGTCGGGTCTCCGTCCACCTGCTCGTACTTGTACTGAGAGCAGGAAGCGAGCGAGAACATAGCGATTACAATCGCAAATGTGATAAATGCAGGTTTTCTCATAACAGTTGTGTTTGATGAATAGTGTTCAAAGTTAATAAAAATACAGCATGTCCGTCCTAATTATGCATTAATCTGTGTACAGTCTGGCTACGCGGATGCCGCTGCGGGCGTATTCCGCCAGGGTGCGGGTCTCCAGAACCACCATCCCTTCCTTCATGGATGCGTGGATGAAATGCAGGCTGCCGTCTTCTTTACGGCAGGCGATGCCCGTGTGGGTGATGTCCAGCCCGGGGACGGTGCTCAGAAAGCAGATGATGTCACCGCTTTGGATATTGTCCTCTATCTCAGGTATTTTATCCGAAGGAACATAATAATAGGAGGCAGCGGTGTCCAGCCGTTCCTCACTCCTGCGGATGAGCTCCAGTGCTCCGTCATCCTCCCGCAGGCGGGGATAATTGTCCCGGTGGGAGGACATGAAGGAGAATTCCTGGTTCAGGGGTATGCCGCCGAGTTCCGCCGTGACCTCCCGCAGGAAGCCGTTGTCCTGAGCCTGCAGGAGCCATTCGGAGGTGTAGTGCAGGCGGGAAGGGTAGCCGTCCGTGATGCCGTCCCGGTAGCGCAGGGTGCGGAGCATGGAGCAGAAGTCCTCGAACGTGGGAATACTGCCGTCCGCACAGTGTTTCAGGAGAAGGGTCATGGCGGTGCATGTCTCTACCAGGAGTATGCAGTCGGTCTCGTGCAGGTTCACTGTCAGCACTTCCGGAACATGCTCCAGAGTGCCGCCGGTGTAGGGTGTTCCCAGGAATATTCCGGCCGCCCTGACCATCAGCTCTCCGGCGGGCAGGCCGGCATAGGGCAGCAGCTCCCGCGCTGTCCGTACATAGATGACGGAGTCCTGCGGAGAGGTCCTTACAGCGGCCTCCGCGCAGTTCAGCACCAGAACAGTCAGAATTGCGGTAATCAGAATGCGTATTTTCATGATGATGGCAATTACGGCCCTAATTTACGCAAAAATCCGCTGTCCCGGAAAGTGAGGAGCGGATTAGTCCCAGCCGAAGTTTAGCGAGAGGCCTAGGACGTGTACGTACTGCTGCTCCTTGTTGAGGTAGATGCGGTATAAGTCTCCGGCATCGTTGTGGGTGTAGCTGACGTCGCGGGCATTCTTGATGTCAAAGTAGTAGTAAAGCTCCATGTTGCAGAAGTCGGAGAAGTCCCACTTCACGCCCAGGCAGAAGCGCAGGCGGTCTACGAAGGGGCCTCCGCCGTAGTTCACCGTGTTGAGGGTGTTGGACAGCTCGAAGAAAGCGTATGGAGTGAGGTCGGTCTTCGGGATGTCGTAGTCGGCCTTGATCTTGGAGCGGATGAGCCATTCGTCTTTCGGGTCGTGGATGCCGTCTGCCCAGGGACGGAGATTGACCAGCGGGCGCTCTGTCAGGGAGAGCTTCCAGTCTTCCAGTTCCACCTCGGCCTTCAGGTCCAGGAATACCCTGTGGCGGAACTGCCATATCCGTTCATACTCTATGTCTCCGATGTTCAGTACGGACTGGAAGATGTATCCGGCATCCAGGGTGAAGTAGTCGCAGGTCTCCCAGGAGAAAGATCCCTGGAGGTAGTTGCGGTCTATCCGCGTACAGTTGTCCCGGAAACGCAGCTCGTTGTTGATTGTGAATGAGAAGTCATCGGCCAGCGGAATCTCGAATCCCATGTCCACCCTGGGCTGGAAATCGGAGTCCTTCATTTCTTCCGATACTTCGTATATGTGTTCCTGGGCAGCTGCGCAGAGTGCGGTGACTGTGGCCAGGATGGCAGCGATGGCGGTGCGGAGTCTGTTCATATCCGTATCAACTCATTGACGGCACAAATATGATACATTTTCGCAAAGAGGATGTTACAATTGTGTTAAAAATAAAAGGCGGGACTGTAAGCCGGGTTCTGTACCGTCAGGGCGGACCCGGACGGCCTCTATCATTTATCTGAGCAGCCTACCCCCCGGCAAAGGACGAGCAGCCCTTGACTGCCGGTATATTTGGCCTTGCAGGCCGCAGGCGGATACTCCGATGATGTCGCCATCGAACGGACGCAGGCTCTTACCCTGCATTTTCACCCTTACCTCTCCCGAGGGAGGGGCGGTTGTTTTCTGTTACCCGTGACGTAAGCTTTCGCCTACCTGTGCTTTCCACAGTGCGGTGCTCTGTCCTGCCCGGACTTTCCTCCCTCATGCTCGCGCATGACAGCGATAGAGCGTCCCGCCTATTTATTATAGTACTTTCTAATGTTCCGCTCCACCTCGCGCTTCATGCGGGGGGAGAGCCTGCAGTTTTCGTGGCACTGCATGTCGTAGTTCCAGATGCGGGCCACGCAGTAGTTGGCGTGACGGCAGCCGCTCTCGGTGCAGACTCCGTCACGGAGCTTGTTGACGAAATCGGTGTCGTAGACCAGCGGACGGGCCATCTCCACGAACTCGAAACCTGCGTCGAGCACCCGGTTGATGGTCGCCATGGAGTTGACGCCGCCGACAAATGCCAGGGGCATCTTGAGTTCCCGGCGGAAGCGGATCGAGTCATCGAAGAAGAAGGCCTCCTTGAAGGGCTCGTCCTTGACCATGATCTTACCGAAGAGGTTGACTCCGAACTTGAGCCACCACAGTCTCCAGGGCATGTAGCCGGTGAGCACACTGATGGGCATGGCGCCGCGCATCACGTACATCGGGGCCCGGCTGACGAAGCCGCCGCTGAGCACCAGGCACTGCGCTCCGTCCTGCTCCAGCCGCTTGGCGACCTTGATGCAGTCCTCCACCTCGAGACCGCCCTTGAAACCGTCGCGGGTATTGGTCTTGACCAGTACCGCGATGTCGTCCCCGGCAGCCTTCATCACCTCCTCCATGACCATGTCCATGAACTTCATGCGGTTCTCCAGCGGGCCGCCGAACTCATCGCGGCGGTGGTTGGTGTAGGGCGAGAGGAACTGCGAGATGAGGTAGCCGTGGCCGGCGTGTATCTCCACAGCGTCGAAGCCTCCGTCGCGGGCGATGCGCACTGCGTTGCCGAAGTCCTTGACGATCTGGAGTATCTCGTCCTTACGCAGACCGTGTACGAAGGTAGGGGAGTACATGTTGAAGCCGCTGGAGGCTCCTACGGGTCTCTGTCCGCAGTACATCCGGTGCGACATGTTGCCGCAGTGGCCGAGCTGGATGCAGGCCTTTGCGCCGGCTGCATGTATCGAGTCGGTCAGGTCGCGCAGGCCGGGGATGATCTCGGGACGCATCCACAGCTGGCGGTGGAAGGACAGGCCGCTCTTGTTGATGGAGGCGTAGGCCACGGAGGTCATACCGACTCCGCCTCGGGCTACTGCCGTGTGGTAGTCCTTGAGCTGCTGTGTGGGTACGTGTCCGTCGCACATGCCCTCGTAGGCGGAGGCGCGGATGACGCGGTTCTTGATTTCTATGGGGCCGATCTTGGCCGGGGTGAAGAGTAAGGATTCCATTTAATATATAAAAGGTATGAGTCGTTTGCGTTTGAGGGAGGTGAATTCTTCGCCGAATTCCTTGGTGTACTTCTCGTACAGGGAGTTGGCCCTTGGAGCGAGGTTGGCGAAGGTCCACATGCAGAAGATGGCTCCGGGCAGGGACCATGTGAGTATCGCGAAGCCGAACCACTCGGTGATCTCGCCGTAGTAGTTGGCCGATGAGACGTATTTGAACATGCCGCCGCGGGGAATGTAGTGCCTGGTGTCACCGGGCTTGCGCAGATGGCGGATGATGTGGTCGGAGTGGAGGTTGACCGCCATGCCGAAGATGAATATCAGTGCTCCTATGATGAACTGCGGGGAGTACAGCCACTCGGGAGTGTAGCGTCCCTCGGGGGCCAGTACGAAGAGCCAGCCGCAGATCAGGTAGGCGTTTATGACGTTGAATACAGCGCCCATGAGGACTACGGATACAGGTATCCGGCTCTTGCCCCTCATCATGAAAGGGTAGATGAGCGAGCGCTGGATGTAGTGTACAAGCAGAAATGACACCAGAATGAATTCGGTCAGGTGCTGCCAGCCGCGTGCCGGGATTATAATCAGCAGGGCAGTGACCAGTACGGGAATTTCCATCAGGACCCAGCCCAGCTTATTGTCTATCATCGGCCCCCAGCCTTTGGTGCGGAGGTATCCGTAGCCAGCCTTGAAGTACTGCAGGGCGGCGAACACCACTACGGCCAGGACGATCATCACGCGCTCTACGGTGTGGAATACCTGGGGATCGAAGATTGTACAGTCGGTAATATTCACGGTTATAGGTTTTATGTGATTAATAATTCATTGGATCAGCACTCCTTGAGGCATATACGGCACTGGAAAACAGTCTTGTCCGCGCATCTGCCCTCTACCAGGAAGTCTCCTGGAGCTGTCATTGCCCTGAACAGTCCGACAGTGTCGCCGGGACGGGTCTCGTGATTGAAATTGATCTGGAACCAGTCGATGTCTTTTCCGGCTGCAAGATCGGCCGGAAGGGTATCGAATGCCCATTCCACATATTTTGCATTGTTGGTGTGCCCGTTGAAGTCCACGTCAGAGTAAAGCACTTCATGCAGTCTTATCTGTTCCATGCCTTCCTTCGGGGTCGTCAGTTTCCCGCACCTTTCGGCCACGGCATCCTTGTCGAGTGCGGTGGAGGTGCTTTTCTCGCCCAGGATGTGGTCTGGACGCAGCATCCTGCGCGAGTCCGTATCGATCAGCAGCCAGGAACTGGTGGCCTGGATTACCGTCTCTCCGCTTTCTGCGTCGGATACCTCGAAATCCCTGATCGAGAAGACTCCGTCCGGTCCCTTATGCCATGTGGTGAAGACGATGCCGTCCTGCCAGACGGGGGCCTTGATGTATTTCACTTTCATTCTCGACACGACCCATGCCACATTGTCCCTTATCAGGTCATCATATCCGAAACCTATGCAGGATGCATGTCTGTTGGCCATTTCCTGAGCCATGGACATAAATGCGGAGGCCCTGTAGTTTTTCCGGATGTCCACATCGGCTGATGTTACAGTGTATCTGACGCTAAGACTTTTCATCTGAATTCTGAGGTTGAAAAAATATCTTGCAAAGATAGTTTTTTTGCATTAACTTTGTTCCCCCGTAAGCAAATAATATCGTATGTCAGCAAAATATGTATTCGTTACGGGAGGTGTCGTATCCTCGTTGGGTAAAGGCATCATTTCCTCTTCATTAGCAAAACTGCTTCAGTCCAGGGGACTGAGAGTGACCATTCAGAAATTTGACCCCTATCTCAACGTGGATCCCGGCACGCTGAATCCATACGAGCACGGGGAGTGCTTCGTTACCGAGGACGGTGCGGAGACCGACCTGGACCTGGGTCATTATGAAAGATTTCTCAATATCTACACATCCCGTGCGAATAACGTCACCACAGGCAAGATCTACCGCACTGTCATCGACAAGGAGCGTCAGGGCGCGTACCTGGGCAAGACCGTCCAGATTATCCCCCACATCACCGACGAGATCAAGCGCCGTATGCTGCTGCTGGGCAAGAGCGGTCAGTACGACGTGGTCGTCACCGAGATAGGCGGTACGGTCGGTGACATCGAGTCCCTGCCGTTCATCGAGGCCATGAGGCAGCTGCAGTGGGAGCTTCCCGATGAGGACTGTCTGGTGATTCACCTGACCCTGGTGCCTTACCTCAGCGCGGCCAAGGAATTGAAATCCAAGCCTACCCAGCACTCTGTCAAGCTGCTGCAGCAGGACGGAGTACAGCCTGACATACTGATATGCCGTACAGAGCACAAGCTCTCGCAGGAGCTGCGCAAGAAGCTGGCTCTTTTCTGCAATGTGCGCCCCAATGCCGTAATCGAGTCCATCGATGCAGATACCATATATAGGGTTCCCATGATGATGAGGGAAGAGAAGCTGGACGAGATCGTCCTCGAGAAGTTCGGACTGACTACAGCCGAGCCGGATCTGGAGGCATGGAAGGGCTTCCTGGACAGGCTGGGGGCTCCCAAGTCTCATGTAACTGTCGCTCTTGTCGGCAAGTATGTGGAGCTTCAGGATGCCTATAAGTCCATCCTAGAGGCATTCATTCACGCCGGAGCCGCCAACCGCTGCAAGGTCAAGGTTGTTCCTGTCCACAGCGAGTATCTTACTGAGGATAACGTGGAGGAGAAGCTCGCCGGTATGGACGGAATCCTCATTGCTCCCGGTTTCGGAGAGAGGGGACTGGAGGGCAAGATCAAGGCCGTCCGTTACGCCCGCGAGAGGAAGGTGCCTTTCTTCGGCATCTGCCTGGGTATGCAGATGGCGGTGGTGGAGTACGCCCGCAACGTGCTGGGGCTTTCCGATGCCATGACCACCGAGGTGGAGGCCAATACCGCCAATCCGGTCATCGACCTTATGGCCGACCAGAAGACCACGACGGTCAAGGGCGGTACGATGCGCCTGGGTGCCTACAAGTGTCAGCTTGAGGAGGACTCGCTGGCTTACCGGATCTACGGCAAGCCCCTGATCAGCGAGCGTCACCGTCACCGCTACGAGCTCAACAACGACTACGTGGAGCGTCTCAACACCGCCGGAATGCGCATTACCGGCTGTAATCCGGAGACCGGGCTGGCCGAGATCGTCGAGATTCCGACGCACCCCTTCTTCATCGGAGTGCAGTTCCATCCCGAATACAAGAGTACTCCCGAGAACCCTCAGCCGATTTTCGTAGCCTTCGTCAAGGCTTCCATGGAGTATCACGACAAGCACAATCATAATACTGAAGCAGAATCCGCACGATGACCGGACGGAAGATCCTTATTCCTGCGGCCGCCCTTCTGGCAGCTGCCGTTTTTACCGGATTTGCCTCCAGAGTACATTCTTCTACGGCAGTCCCTCAGAGTGATGCTGTCCGCTATGAGATAGCCTCCAAGGAGGAGATACGCCACGACCTCTCGGCCTACACCCAGGGCCTGTTCTTCCATGACGGGAAACTCTACGAGAGTACCGGCCAGTACGGTGAGTCTTCTTTCCGCGAGGTGGACCCTGCCACGGGAAAGGTGCTTCGGAAGGAGGTGCTTCCGCAGGAGTATTTCGGCGAAGGCTCCTGTGTGCTTGACGGCAGGGCCTATATTCTTACATGGTATGAGCAGACGTGTCTGGTATATGACATAGCGTCATTCACAAAGCTGGCCGAACTGCCTTATCAGGGGCAGGGGTGGGGTCTGACCACCGACGGCCGCTCTCTGATCATGAGCGACGGATCTTCGGTGCTGTCATTCCGCGATCCCATGACATTTGCCGAGCAGAGGACCCTGACGGTCATGGAAGGAGGACGGGAGGTGCCGTATATCAACGAGCTTGAGTATATCGGCGGGAAGATATGGGCCAATGTCTACGGCCTCGACGAGATTTTCATTATCGACCCCGTGTCGGGGCAGGTGGCCGGCAGGGTTGACTGCCGCGGACTGCTGGATGCCGAATACAGGACAAGGGCTGTGGACGTTCTCAACGGCATAGCGTGGAACCCCGCTGACAGCACTCTGTATCTGACAGGTAAGTACTGGCCCAGGATGTACAAAGTGACAATAAGGCCGCGATAGCTGTAACTTTTTTGCCATAAATGGTAAAAAGTGCTATTTTTGCAAACTGATGTATCCTGAATTATTATGAAGAACGAAAAATTGGAGAAAATTATAACATATTTTACGAAGCATTATGTCAACAGGTATCTTGTGCTGTTGATTGATGTTGTCGTATCCGTGTGTTCATCTCTGCTTATACTGGGGATTTTCGATTATTTCGGGCAGCCGTTCCCCTATCTGTATTATGTCGTGGGCGCGGGAATATCGGCTCTGATCTCGATGGCAGTATTCCTCGCGACCAAAAGTTACGCGGGGATAATCCGCCATACCACCATGCGCGAGATGTGGCGCATATCCTTCGCCTCTATATGCAAGGGCATTCTGGTCCTGATATTCCTCTACATCGTTTCCCTGTCCCAGGGCGGACTGATGATTGACGGAAAATGGATGCTGGTCTTCGCTGTTCTGGACATGATCCTGACGCTGTTCCTTCTCATAATGATCAGGATTCTGCTGACCAATATCTACAATGCCGTATCGGTGACAGGCATACCGGACTACTACGTCAAGAACACTCTGGTCTACGGTGTGGACAACGAGTCCGTCAATACTTTGAATTTTCTGGAGAAAACCCTCAATACATCGTATAAATGCGTCGGCTTCCTGACCACTGACGGGCATGACAGCAACAAGCTGCTCTGCGGATACAGGATATACCACATAGACAACAAGAGGGATTTTGCCAGACTGGTGACTTCCCGCATGGTGTCGGCGGTGGTGTTCCCCAACAATGTGTCGGCCCGCAATGAGGAGGACCGTATCGTGAAATTCTGCTCGGAAAGGAGGATTCAGATACTGGTGCGTCCGTCTCTTGAGACATTCGGAGACGATATATTCCGCAAGAAGATACGCGATATCAAGATAGAGGATCTGCTGGGCCGCGACGAGATCAGGATCAGCATCCTCGAGATACGCGAGTTCCTTACTGACAAGGTTGTTGTGGTGACCGGAGGTGCCGGCTCTATAGGTGGAGAACTCTGCCGGCAGCTGGTCAACATGCCCATCCGCAAGCTCATCCTGGTGGATTTCGCAGAGACTCCGATGCACAATATGCAGCTAGAGCTCCGTTCTCAGGCTCCCCGCGTGGAAAAGAAGTTTGTCATTGCGGACGTGCGCAACAGGGACCGTATCGATGCTCTGTTTGACAAGTACCGTCCCAATGTGGTGTTCCATGCCGCAGCCTACAAGCATGTGCCTCTGATGGAGTCCAATCCTGTGGAGGCTGTGCAGGCCAATGTATTCGGCACCAAGAATGTCGTGGATGCCTCCATCCGCTACAATATCGAGAAGTTCGTGATGATATCCACCGACAAGGCCGTCAATCCGACCAACGTCATGGGTGCATCCAAGAGAATCGCCGAGATATATGTCCAGACAGTGGGCAAGGAAATAGCAGCAGGACGTATGTCCGGTAAAACCAAGTTCGTCACTACCCGCTTCGGTAATGTTCTGGGCTCCAATGGTTCCGTTATCCCGCTCTTCAGGGAGCAGATAGCCAAGGGCGGTCCGGTTACTGTTACCGACCCCCGCATCATCCGTTATTTCATGACCATCTCGGAGGCCTGCTCGCTGGTGCTTGAGGCCGCTACGATGGGTGAGGGCAATGATATCTTCGTTTTCGACATGGGTGAGCCCGTAAAGATAGATGACCTGGCCAAGAAGATGATTTCCCTCGCCGGCCTGCAGCTGGGCAAGGACATTGAGATAAAATACGTAGGTCTGCGTCCCGGTGAGAAACTCTACGAGGAACTGCTCAAGGACGAGGAGAATACGTTGCCGACCGTGCATAAGAAGATATTCAGGGCTAAAGTCCGTGAGTATGATATAAACGTAATCAACAAGGAACTGGAGAATCTCTGGACAGCGGCCCACGGTATGAAGAAGGATGACACGGTGCTCGTCATGAAGAGCATCGTTCCCGAGTACAAGAGTGCCAATTCGAGATATCAGAGGCTCGATCTCGGGGGGGTAATACCTTAAAAACAATGAGTTAGTTAAAGAGTAGATACGCGCTGCCGCCGCGGACTGCGTAAAAGTCCGCATAAATGGAACCCAAGTACAATATTTTGCCTGCTGAGGCTTTTATATCGTCTGTCATATGACGGTATATGGGACTCAGGAGGCGGAGCTGTAAATGGACATGAGGTTTGTTACGATATGCAATTTCCTTATTTTTAGTTTGTTGGCTGTATTTGTGACGGCCAGTTGCTCGCCTCTGTCCAAAGCCCAGATAGAAGCAGTCAATGAACTGACTTTCCGAAGCGACACGATTACGCGTTCACCTGCGGTACTGTTCGAGAAGATGTCTGCTTTGAGGCTCGAACGCGGACTGTTCTATGCGGCATCCCTTTCATCCGGGCGGGCGCGGTACGAGGAAGTGACAGCCTTGGCAGAGACGTCGATGGATGACGAATCCGTGGTCCGAAAAGCCTCAGGCTATGTGGACGCCTTCAACAGTTACGTCCGCGCCCTGCACAGCGTGAGCGCCGATGCCCGCTGGAAGGGACTCGGGACGGAGATCCGGGGAGTAGGTACCCGCGTGGATTCGGTGCTTTACAGATACAATAGACTGGATACAGGATACGATGATATACCCACAGGATATGCGCGGATGGCCGGCCGGGTGCTGGCCTACGTGGCCGAGGAAGTGATGCAGGCCGTACAGGGTAGGGCAGTCCGCAATATAGTAGTGGTGGGAGACACCCTGGTAGCTGCCAGCTGCGATTCACTGATGGATATCCTCCGCAGCGATGAGATGGATGAGTTGATCCGGCACGAGCGTGAGAGCCTCCGCGACAACTACGCCGCCTATCTGGCCGCCCTGGAACTCCGCGGAGAACCCGTACCCTTTGAGAGTGACCGCCTGTACGTGGAACTGCTCCGCCGCACCGATGAACTGCCTGACATACGCAACAGCTGCGTTTCGGCCCTGCGCTCGTTCAAGAACGCTCACGCCAGGCTGGCTGCTGATTTTGCCGCCGGGAAGAAGGAAGTACCCGAAGAGTTGTGGGAAGAGGTGCTGAGGCTGAATGTGCTGGCGGCTCAGGTATCGGAGATGTTGGAAAATTGAGAAAATTTAGTTAACGAAGACAGAATATAAATGGAGAAAGGCGCAATAAATAGGCCCGCCAGTCAGACGCAGTCTGAACAGACCAGTACATCCGATCTGCGGACTGCACTACCGCAGCCATTATCGCCGGGAGATGTTGCTGGACCATCGGCCAGATCTGAGTCTGAACAACAGACCCTGACCGATATCCGCGATGCCATAGCCGAGTGCGACACCCTCCGTCTCGACCCCTCCCTCCCCGAGGCAGACCGCCGGGACATGGACGCCGCTGTCCTCACCCTCCGCAACCTCGAGCGCGAGCTCATCGAAGCCACCTCCGAGACCCTCCTCGACCGCCTGGAGGCCGCCTCCAAACCCCTCGAGGACCTCGCCCGCGACATCCGCACCCGCGTCACCGCCATGAACGCCCCCGCCAAAGCCCTCGAGCACTTCAAGCGCCTCGCCTCCCTCGCCACCCGCATCCTCCGCGAAGCCGGACGGTGGTAGAATTTGTCAGAAGTGGTTTTTATATCTCATGGATTAATCCTAGATTTGCGGAACAGAATAATTGAAGCAAGGAGGACAGATTATGAGGCAGAGGAATGACATACGTCCGGAAGAGACACTGACATTGCCATTTATAGTAGGAGTTCCGGATTTTATTAACGGAATATTGTTCCATTTCGAGATGGAGTATATTCAATACCGCGAACCGTATCTGTATGTGTCATACTGTCCCTGGCTGGATCTGTCAGTGTACGCAGAGACCTACCAGGACCTGATACGGAAGACCGATGAAGTATATTGGAGCGTTATCGAGCGGCACATCCTGCGCGGAACCATCCGCGATTTCCTCTTACAGACAGGCTGTCCCTGCCGCATCAACAAGTGGCCCCCGGTCGATGTGCCCGCTGCCCTGGGCGGACCGCAACTTTTCAATTGAGAGCGAAAAGAAAAATATCATAAGGCAGGCTGAATCAGCCATGACGAATGTTATATGGCATGAAAATGCAGAAGACGAGAAACTTTCTGAAATCTACGGATCTGAGATAAGATGCATTACAGTATTCAAGCATTTTAAACTTATTTACATCATTGAAGCCGAAGAGCAGTATAGAGATTAAGATACAGGCTCTTTGTGTTACCCGTACAAATCCTGAAATGTTGAGGAGTGATCTTGGCAATATCTGTCTCTGTACAGATATATACGAATAGTAAAGTACAAATATCAATGTAAATATGAGACCATACCGCATCGCAGTAGCCGGCACCGGCTACGTGGGCCTGAGCCTCGCCACGCTGCTGGCCCAGCACAACCATGTCACCGCCGTGGACGTGATCCCGGAGAAGGTGGACCTGATCAACCACCGCAGGTCCCCGATCCAGGACGAATACATCGAGAAGTACCTGGCGGAGAAGCCCCTGGACCTGACGGCCACCCTCGACGGACGCAAGGCATACTCTGACGCGGAGTTCGTCATCATCGCGGCCCCGACGAACTACGACCCGGTCAGGAACTACTTCGACACCTCGCACGTGGAGGAGGTCATCGACCTGGTGCTGGAGGTCAATCCCTCCGCCGTGATGGTCATCAAGTCCACCATCCCCGTGGGCTACTGCCGCAGCCTCTACGTAAAGTACTGGAAGCAGGGCCTGAGGCATCTGAACCTGATATTCGCCCCCGAGTTCCTGCGTGAGAGCAAGGCCCTTTACGACAACCTCTATCCGAGCCGCATCATCGTGGGCATACCTAAGATAATCGAACATCCGGAGTTCGCGGAGGAGAACGAGGCCATAGGGGCGCTCGCCGACATACCGTTTCTGGAGAAGGCCGCGCATACATTCGCGGAACTGCTGCAGGAGGGTGCTGTAAAGCAGGACATCCCCACACTGTACATGGGGCTGAAGGAGGCGGAGGCGGTGAAGCTGTTCGCGAACACGTACCTGGCCCTCCGCGTGAGCTACTTCAACGAACTGGACACCTACGCCGAGGTCAAGGGCCTGGACTCGTCCGCCATCATCGAGGGCATCGGCCTGGACCCGAGGATAGGCACACATTACAACAACCCGTCCTTCGGCTACGGCGGCTACTGCCTCCCGAAGGACACGAAGCAGCTTCTGGCGAACTACGAGAACGTGCCCCAGAACATGATGACAGCGATAGTGGAGAGCAACCGCACGAGGAAGGACTTCATCGCGGGCCAGGTACTCAGAATGGCCGGAGCTCACGAGTACGACGGCAGCTGGGATGCCTCGAAGGAGCATGAGACCGTTATCGGCGTATACAGGCTTACGATGAAGACGGGCAGCGACAACTTCCGTCAGAGCAGCATCCAGGGCGTGATGAAGCGCATCCGGGCCAAGGGCGCCACCATCATCATCTACGAGCCCACCCTGGAGAACGGCAGCACGTTCTTCGGCAGCGTGGTCGTGAACGACCTGGCCGAGTTCAAGCGCAGGGCGGAGGCCATCATCGCCAACAGGTATGACGACTGTCTGGATGATGTGAGGGGGAAGGTGTATACCAGGGACTTGTTCGGGAGGGACTGAAAATATTCTGAAACTTTTTTACCAGGATGGTAAAGCTGTTTGGTGGTCTGATAGGGAATGCTTAGATTTGCGGAAAAGCGAAGAGTCATGAAGTACAAGCAGGAAGATATTACAAGGATATTTGGAGAGCCGGAGGCTACTTGTGCGTTGAACAACAAATTGACTGCAGACAAAGATGTTAAGAATTTCAGCAGGAGATCTGCAAAAGGCGGCATTAGTAGTCTCAATCGTGCCCTGAAGACTATGACACGTAATGAAATTCTTGAGCATCAGAAACAATGGTGGCATCAAGAATATTCAAACGATGCAGTGGACTGTCGTTTGACATCTGTCCTATCACAAAAAAGAGACAACACTGACTGGTTGACAGCAGAAGAGGCTGACGAAGAAGTAGGGAGGAATCTGCCATGGCTAAAGTTATCTGGCACAAGAATGCAGTAGAACAACGCCAACGTATCCTATTATACGGGTATTACGAATTCGGACCAATATCGGTCTCACGGCTTGAAAGACGATTCAGAAATTACAATTCCTACCTTACCACAAATCCCCGTCTCGGCACTGTCAACGAGAAACTGACTGCCGCTTATGGATGTGAGATAAGAAATATCACTGTATTTAAACATTTCAAACTGATTTACATTATAGAAACCGAAGGACATCAAGACGAGACTGTCCGGATTCTCGACTTCTGGGACACCAGAGCCAAAATATTAGATTCCAAGTTGCTAAGTCCTAGAGATTAGAACAAGCACCAAGTCTTCTTGTGAATCGTAGTTTTGTAAAAAATCAGAGCGATGGAATACAAAACAAAGGAGGAAGAAAAAACAAGATGTCTGAATGAGCCGGAGGTTGAAACGTATATGACCGGTAATCAGAACTTGTCTTTGGAAGACTGGTGGAACAGAGTGCCTGAGGAGGAGAAAAAGAAATACCATCGGGCATGGCTTTATCATCTATACGGTGATGCAAGGATTGAGATTTATGACGAGAGGGCTGTGCTGAAATGAGATACTATATGGATACCAATATTCTTGCCTACCTTATAGATGACCGAGGGGATAAGATCGCAACAGACACAAAGGTTATATACCTGTAAGGTATGCGTCAAGGAACTCGTGCAATTGTTTCAAACAGGGAAACTCAAGATAAACGCCTCATCCGTTCTGCCGTTGCTGAGAGAAATGGGCATACAGATCATACCGGTCTCTGAGAATCACCTGAAAGCATTTGCCAGCCTTCCCGTAATGCCAGGTCACACCGACTCTGACGACAGACTGATAATATCACAGGCCTTATCAGACCACATACCACTTATAAGTTCTGACCGCAAATTCGCACTTTATCGCAAGGAGGGGCTGGACTTTCGTTTTAATGAGAGATAATAAGCCGGACTGACATTGATAGCTTAATACCAACTTACATTGAAGACTACCTATTTGAAACTACAGAGAAGTTCAAACGGGTAAGGATCCTCTGTTTCGGTATGAGGGCAATGCAGTTGCCCTCATGCCATCTGCGCAGTTTCAACAAGTATTTTCAAGTGGCGAACACCAATATCTTCCGTTAATGATGTAATTTCGAAATTACAGATGCTGACAGCACGCAAAAATATCAGAATGTTTAACAAAATCACGGATTTTGTACAACGTGCTCGTAATAAAATTTATCTAATATTTACATAGTTTGAAAAACAAAAAAATTAATGCGAATGTTGGACTTAAGCAGAAAGCCATATCAGGAGTAATATGGAGTTCTATACAAAAATTTGGGACAATGGGAATCTCTTTTGTCTCAAATATAATACTGGCAAGGCTTCTTACTCCTGATGACTATGGATGCGTCGGGATGCTAATGATATTCATAACAGTTGCAAACACATTTATAGATGGAGGGTTCGGTTCTGCATTGATTCAGAAGAAACAGCCAACACAAGAGGATTATTCTACTATTTTTTACTGGAATTTAGCATTGTCATTTATTTTATATGCTATTCTGTTTTTCACTTCTCCTTTAATAGCAGGTTTTTATAATTTAGCAATGCTCTCTCCTGTCCTTAGAGTACAGGGACTGGTTTTAATATTGAATTCTCTAAATATCATACAACTGAACAGGCTGCGTAAACAGCTAAAATTCAAAAAAATATCCATTGTAAGTTTAACATCAGCTACTATTTCTGTCGGTGTAACAATATATCTAGCATACAACGGATGGGGAGTATGGGCTTTGGTAGCTCAGCAACTGTTAATGAGTTTTTTTAATACTGTTTTGTTTTGGATTGTCGCAGGATGGATGCCAAGTTTTATTTTCTCATATCAATCATTTAAAGAATTATTCAGTTTTGGCGGATTCATATTACTTTCCAATTTATTAAACACATTAGGGAATAACATACAAGGAATATTAATCGGAAAATTTTTCAGCTCTCATACGATGGGACTTTATTCTCAGGCAAGAAAATTAGAAGAAGTAGCATCAACAAGCTTATCGAATGTCGTAGACCAGGTATCTTTTCCAGTCCTTGCCGAAGTCAAGAATGATAAAACCAGATTGATTAATGTTTTAAGAAAGTTAATAACTTCCATAGCCTTTTTCTCATTTCCAATAATGCTTTTATTAATAGCAATAGCAAAGCCAGTAATTGTGTTACTGTATTCTTCGAAATGGATAGAATGCGTCCCTTACTTTCAGATTCTTTGTGTTGCAGGGATAGCAATATCTCTTCAGAACATTAATTACTATGCAGTCGCGGCTATTGGCAAAAGCAAGGACTTGTTTAACTGGACATTGATAAAGCGGATAGTTTGTTTTGCACTTATAATCATAGGCTTTTTAATTTACGATATATGGGGGCTGCTTGGGGGTATGGTTATCGGATCTTACGTAATGTACATTATTAATGCAATTCTAGTATCCAACAGAATTGGTTATAAATTATCAAAGCAAATCAGAGATTTAATTCCGATATTAATTGTTGCTTTACTTTCATATGTATTGGCATCGGTATCTATGTTCTTTAATTTATCATCCCTTACTGCAATACTAGTGACTTCGTTCACATTTATGGTGTCATATTTATTATTATCCTGTATCTTTTTAAAGGATAAGGTTAAAGACCTAAAAGAAATGCTATCAAGTTTAAAGTTTAATAAATCATAATCAATTAAGCGAAAAGTAAAATTGTAAATAAATCAACAGATATAAGCCCAAATACAAGTTTGCATAAAATAATGGAAGGACCGAATACAATACTTTTTTGTGGAGATATCATGCCAGGTGGAGTCCTGCCGTACCAGGAACAATACATAAGTAAAGAACTACTTGACATTATAAAAAAGCCTACTATACGAATTGGGACGCTAGAAGCCGCAATTGGTGATAATTTTGCTTATGATAAGGACAAAATGTCCGGTCGTTGCAATATAATTTACGCCAGAGAGCAAGACTTTTACAGATTGACAGAAATGGGCATAAATGTCGTATCCATAGCGAATAACCATGTCTTCGACTTAGGATATGATGGATTCCTAAATACGATTAAGATACTGAATGAAAACGGCATTAAATATTGCGGTGCCGGAAGGAATATCCAAGAGGCAAAAAAGCCGGTTATTTTAAATATAGATCATAAAAGTATTGCAATTTACGCATACTGTATGTATGGGTCAAAATATATCGGTTTGGTTCCGATTGCAAGTGAGAACACGTTTGGGGTAAATCCTTTGGACATAGACAGCGTTATAGCTGATATAAAATACGCAAAGTCTAAATTTGACTATGTTATAATTATGCCTCATTGGGGAAAAGAGTATGCTATGAGTCCATTGGACACATGCCGTAAAATGGCATTTAGGATGATTGATGCCGGAGCTGACGCGATTGTAGGTAGTCATCCTCACATCGTCCAGCCTGTGATAAAGTACAAAGGGAAGATCATTGCCTTCAGTTTAGGCAATTTTTTGTTTCCTGATTTTTATATGGAGCCTCCAAGGCCTATATGGTATCCTAATTCTGCGAAAGAAGTGGAAAGCATTAAACGGCTCGTTGAATATCCTTTCCCCATAGAGGAGCCTATTATGCAAGTTTGGAATGCAATTTCCAGAATCGGACTTGCATTGGAACTAAATTTAGACGAACTGCATACTGCCAACAAACAATATGTCAGATTGAGCAATAATAATATTATTCAAAAATATAAACCTGGTAATAATTACAAATTGAAACTGAGTTTATTTTCTCTGTTAGCAAGATACGACCTACTATACAGCTTGTATAAAAAGTATTTGAATACAAGAATTCGTATGAGAAATATAGTTAGCAGCAGATAAAAGTCAACAACTATAATATCTATACATAATAACACACACTATGAACGTTACTGTGATAGGCTGTGGAAACGCAGGTTTGATCCATGCAGCAAAAATGATTGAGGAAGGTCATAAAGTGGCTATTCTAAAATCCTCTTATAGCGTACATGAAGAGTTCTACAACATAATTTGTTCGGAGAACGGATATAACGTAAAAGACGAGACAGCCGGAGGGAAACGGTTCTTTGCAAAACCGGAATTCGTCACCAAAGATGTTGAGAAAGCGGTATCTTTTGCTGAAGTCATTATGGTGATGACTACCACTTTGCAGCACGAAGCGGTTGCAAAAAAAATATCGAAATATTTTTCCTGCGATAAGAAAAAATTCATGCATCGAAAAGTATAATGATGATATTAATGCAAATAGAGAGCATAGTATACAACTGTTTCAATTGAATATCTGATCTTCTTTCCTATATAAACTGCCTTATAGATTAAGAAGTATGATGTTAATCAATAATTTGAGACGATAGAACTAATATAATCGACCATGGTAAAAATAGGATTGATAAAGGAAACAAAAAATCCCGTAGACAATAGAGTTGCGCTAACTCCTCAAGAAATATTGGAACTACAGAAAAGGTACGCCAATGCCGAATTTTATGTACAGTCAAGCGACCTGCGGGCATACCACGATGACGAATACAGAGAAGCGGGAATACCCGTTGTCGATTCTGTAAGTAATTGCGATTTTCTTTTTGGGATAAAAGAAGCTAATCTTGATTCGCTTATTCCAAATAAACATTACTTCTTCTTCGGTCATATTGCCAAAAAACAGCCTTACAACAGGCCCCTGATAAAAAAAATGATGGAGCTTGGCATTACATTCTCTGACTATGAATACCTCGTTGACGACAACAATCAGAGACTATGTGCTTTTGGTTGGTGGGCTGGAGTTGTGGGGACTTATAACACTTTAAGAGCCTACGGCATAAGATTCAAGAAATTTGATATACCAAAGCCTGATAGGAAATTTACGTTGGAGAAACTGCTGGATTACTTGACCGAAGTAGCTGGCCAATGTCACTGTAGGATTATCCTAACAGGAAATGGAAGAGTTTCAAAAGGAGCTCAACACGTACTGGATACAATGAAAGCTGTAAAACAGAGTCCGGAAGAGTTCCTCAATGATGAGGAGGCACATAATTGTATCGTTTACACCGTTCTTGACGTGGATAAATTGGTAAAGCCAGTAGTAAATGCTGAGAATAAATTTGACTTCCAGGACTTTATACAGAACGGAAATGATTATGTTAGTGATTTTGCCAAGTATAGTTACAAAGCAGATGCTCTGATTTCATGTCATTTTTGGTCTCCTGAGCACCCTATCTACATAGATAACAATCTATTACAGGATCCTAATATGTCAATAAAGATTATAGGGGACATAACTTGCGACATTAAGGGCAGCATTATGTCCACTATCCGGTCTTCCACACATGAAGAACCGTTCTATGATTTCGACCCGGTATCTCTATCGGAAAAACCTGCATTTTCTTCTGACAAGCATATAACAGTAATGGCTGTGGATACTTGCCCTAATGCTTTGGCTATAGATACAAGCAAGTATTTCGGTGAGACTTTGTCAAGGTATGTGTTTCCCTTGATTTTGGAAGGCCGGCTTGATGACCCGGTAATTCGGAGGGCAACAATACTTAGTAATGGGAAATTAACAGACAGATATTCATACCTGAGAGATTATGCGGGACTTTAAATACTTGTATGCGCAACTGAGAACCGCCAGTAGAGAAAGCGGAAAATCCATTTTATACATTATAAAAGATTTCTCATCGCTGAAAAAAACGAAGGGCCTTATATGGAGTGAATATTACAACTTCCAGTTCGAACAGCAGACTGAAACATTTAGAGATACATTTTTAGGCATAAATGAACAACGCTACTATTTAGATTATCTTAATCCCAAGAAATACTATTCTATCGCCAGAAATAAATATTTCACACACATTTTTCTCGATGCCGCAGGAATAAAAAACAAGGCCAGACTATTCTGTTATTATAATCCAGAGGCAGCTGACGCAACGGATAGCATTGGGTACGACTATTCTTCAGTAATGAGGATTCTGAAACAGAAAAATGTATCAGAGTGTGTCATTAAGACTACCGAAAGCTCACATGGAGACAATGTTCATCTCATCTATTCTATAGATTACGGGACAGAAGACTGCATTCTAAAAACGCACAACGGGACAAAGATATCTCTGAGGCAATTGCTTTCCAGAGAGCCTTTGATATTTGAGAGCGTTATTAAACAGACAACGCAGTTTAATGATTTTAACTCCTCATCTGTCAACACTATTCGTTTTATGACACTTCTGTTCCCCGACAAAAGTGTAAAAATAATTGCAGCATTCATCAAGATTGGCAGAAAAGGAGCCTGCGTAGACAATGCAGGAAAAGGAGGCAATGTCGACACCGGTATTGATATCGACACCGGTATAACTTATAATTCAATACAGTTTGATGGCTGGCGTAAAATCAAAAATATAGAGACTCATCCAGACAGCGGCAATAGTGTTTGTAAAGTAAAAATTAATGAATGGGACAACATAAAAGCAGAGATAATCCGATTTCAACAAGCTTTACCATATATTAAGGCCGCCGGCTGGGATATTGCGATTACTGATGACGGTCCTGTGGTGATAGAGGTGAATGATTTCTGGGACACGACAGGCCAATTGTTCATTGGCCGGGGATGGCGCGATGATGTACGGAAATGCTATTTTGAATGGATGTCATACAATAATAAAGCCGGCGTGTCATACCCTTTTGAAAGGCAAATGAATGTTCTAAGCAATAAGCAATTATTAAAGATTACCGGTCATGAGTAATCCTGCAAGAATATTTATATGCGGAGATTTTTGCTCCACTCCAAGTACAGAATACATACAGGTATCAGAGAAGCTGAGTACTCTGATACAGTCATGTGATATCAGAGTATGTAATCTGGAGTCACCGGTATTACCGAATAAAAAAAAGCCTGTGGCAGGCAGAATTTATCAGTCGGAAAATGTGCCGGAATTTTTAAGCAAATTAGGTTTCAACCTCGTAACAATTGCAAACAACCACACCTTTGACTATGGAGAGGAAGGTTATGCACACACGGTCTCATTGCTTAGAAACAACCGAATTGAATATTTGGGTGCAGGGAACATCGAAGAAGCGTATCGGTTAAAAACGATAGAAATCAATAGATTAAAAATAGGTTTTCTCGCATTCTCTTTTGCCGGAAGAACGGAAAAAATAGATGAGTGGAAGGAGGCGGGGAAAGGCAGCGCCTATATAAACAGTTTGAAAGTACCGCACATTATTGAAGATGCTAAAAAGAAGGTAGATTTTCTTGTTGTCTTACCGCATGATGGCATTGAGTATATTGACATTCCTTTGCCGGAGACAATTTTGCGGTACAGGGACTTTATTGACTCAGGGGCAGACATTGTCGTGGGTGCTCACCCACATTGCCCACAAGGATGGGAAATATACCGTAACAAACCTATTTTTTACAGTTTGGGTAATTTCTTTTTTAATTCAAAGACAACACCCGATTTTGTCGCAAAAAGGCCATACTGGTATAATGGCCTCGCATTGATTCTATCTGTAAATGAAAACTCTTTAGAGTACGAATACATAAACACCATAAACATCCGGAACAGGCAATTGGATGTGGATAACACGTTAGAATCACAAGAGCATACACGTATTTTGAATGACTTGCTGAATGATAAGACAAAATACGAATCGGAACTTAAGAAGATTGTTGAAAGAGATGGATTTCTCAGACTTAAAAATCTGGCTGCCTATTACAGGTCTATGACATTTACTTTTGGCGCAAAATTCCTTGTTGCCAACTTAGTACGATCATTACGCAGAGGTTTTTATAATATTGAGCAGAGCACGTATTTGTATGGAGACACAGAACGCAATCTTATACTGCGATATTTGAATTCATTGAAAGATAAAAATTGATTATACACATGGATGTTAAGCAATTACTTGGCCGGCAGTTCAGAATGCTGCTGACTGATATCTCTCCCAAATTGAATACAAAATATGTTTACCGCCGCACATTCGGGAAACCTATTGATTTGCAGAACCCAACTACTCTTGATGAGAAAATACAGTGGTTGAAACTGAACACCTACTACAATAATCAACTGGTAACAGACTGCGCAGACAAATATAAAGTACGCGAATATGTAGAGAAATGCGGTTGCGGGGAAATTATAAATCAATTATACGGTGTCTATGATAGTCCAGAGGAAATAAATTGGGATGAACTGCCCGATAAGTTTGTAATTAAATGGAATTTCGGGTGTGGTCAGAATTTTATCTGCAAGGACAAAAGCCAGTATAATGAGCATGAAATCAAGAAGATGCTGGGAAAGTGGCGCAAATCTCACAGAACTTTCTATCGGAATATGTCTGAAATGCAATATAAAACAATTGAGCCCAAATTGATATGCGAAAAATTGATAGAAACTGAAACGGGAGAATTGCCAAAGGACTATAAATTGTACTGCTTCAATGGGATTCCTGATTGTGCGTTGGTATGTGCTGACAGAATTTCCGCCGGTCATGCGAGATATTATTTTTTTGACAAGGACTGGAATCTGAAAAGGTACAATAAAATGGGCCTTGAGGCACCGGAGAATTTTTCTCTTCCGAGGCCTGCAAATTACGAGAAACTGTTTGAATATGCATCAGTCTTATCCAAACCTTTTCCTTTCGTGAGAGCTGACTTTTACCTGGAAAAAGGGAAAATAACCTTCGGAGAACTCACTTTCACACCTTCTGGTGGATTTGATAAAGGACGCTTGCCGTCTACTCAACTATTATTTGGCAATATGTTGAGATTGCCATAAATAGAATATATGAGAAACTTATTGACAGGAGTATGCGCAGCAATGCTTATGTTGTCGAATGTCATGGCATCCGGACAGATTGTTCTCTTGGATGTCCTTGTGGAAATGACAACAATGCTAATAACACTACTCATATTCTTTATAAACTTCAGATATATAAAGATTGCCAAATCATATACTTTATGTGAAGTACTTATACTAGGAATATTGCTGGTTGCATCTGTCAGCAATACCATGTATTCTGGGGTCAGGCCAATAATTGTCATGACAGTAAAAGGTGTCGCTTTCATTCTGCTTTTCAGCAAATACCTGAAATACGACACTGACAACATATTCAGCATAATAACGAAAGTAACTATCGTTCTAGGTGTGTTAAATCTAGTATTGATGATTCTGACCCCTAATTTATTCGGAGAGAACAAATATTTCATAGCTCCAAATAGAAATAATTTCCCGAATTTGTTTTTACCTGGAATATTGTCAGGTTTTATTCTATCTAAATCTAAAATTAAGAATGGGAGAAACTATTACTGGATACTATTGTCCGTTGCATTATTGACAGTATGTATCGTAAAATCTGTAACTTCCATTATCGGAATCGGACTTGTGGCAGTATATTCTTTATTAGAGCATAAGAGTCATTTTATACGAAAATATTCTGCAATATTCCTTCTGCTGGGCATTGTCTTATTTTTTTGCGGAATAGTGTTGCTCAACGATATTTCCATAATTGCAGAATCTGATCTTGTTGGCAATTTCTTGGATAAAGCAGATAAAGATATAACATTCTCAGGCAGGACATGGGTCTGGATGAGTGCGATAGAAATGATTTACGATCATCCGTTCAAAGGAATTGGCTACTACTGGGGGAAATGGGCTATGGATCATTTTCAAGTATCAAATACCCATAATGTAATTTTAGAGATTCTACTGACAGGAGGTGTGCTTTTCCTCGTCCTAATTGTAATGATGATTGTCAAATTACTATCAAAAGTTCGTAAACAATTGAAAAGTGATTGCGCTTCCGGCATTCTTTTCATCTTCACAGTTTATTTACTGATGATGCAATTTGAAGTATATGGCTATATCATGCAATTTATTTTTTATTTCATAATATACTGCTCACTGCATACCAAAGAACTTAAAAAATCAAACTGCGATGCCGGAAATATCAGTTATAGTCCCTATTTACAAAGTTGAAAATTATTTGGCTGAATGTATTATAAGTATTTTAAACCAGACATTTACAAACTTTGAATTAATTTTGGTAGACGATGGAAGTCCTGATTCTTGCGGTGATATATGCGAAGAATACAAAGCCAAAGATAACAGGATAAAAGTGTTTCACAATCAAAACGGTGGAGTATCATACGCGCGCGCATTCGGTGTTAGGCAGGCCTGCTCACCATGGATAAACTTTGTTGATCCGGATGATACCCTTCCGCCAACATCTTTAGAAACATTGTATAATGGCGTTGACGGCGATAAATATGAGATTATAGTTGGCTTTTGGACTAAAACTATAGAAAAAGATATGGTAATGCCACTGGAACAATACAGGCATGCCACCATATTAGGACGGGATCCTTTACCGACAAGCTGCGTCTGGGGTAAATTATACAAACGAGAGCTTTTGAACGAGTACGCACTTGGAATAACAAGGTACTTTGTACGGGGGCAGGATAAATTAATGAATTTGAGAATTGCATTCAACAGCTTGTCAAAAGATGTTAAATTTGTCTCGACTCCAGTCTACAACTATCGGATTCATCAGAAATCCAGAATACAGACATTTAAAACAACAGTAGAGTACGAATCTGCTTTTTATGACGTAATGTTGGATGCTATATCAAAGTACGACAAAAATGAATACATGCCGGAATTGATTCTTGCACGAATGGACGTTATAAGAGCAATATACAGAAATACTAAAAACAGTTCATGGAAGAATACCGGTTTTGGGAAAGATTTGATTTCTGATATTAACTCAAATAAAAATGTATTGGAAATTAAAGACAGAATAATAATTTCTCGCAACGCCTGGGTATATCTAATAGTCAGGAGATTATTTGAAGTAACACACCGCAGACAAAAAGACGGTTTTTTAAAATGAAAGATTTGGTTTTAAGCATTATTATACCGCTTTACAATAATGCTGCCTACATACGTAAATGCATAGATTCTATCGATAATCAAGAACTTTTGCCGGAATCCTATGAGATATTGATTGTAAACGACGGCAGTACTGATAATAGTTATGATATCGTTAAAGTATATGCAGAATCTCGTACAGATATCACTCTTCTGTCCCAGCCAAACCAAGGTCCTGGTATTGCTCGTAACCTGGGGATGTCTGTTGCTAAGGGGAAGTATATCTTATTTATTGATGCTGATGACTATTTGTCAGACAATGTGCTGAAGAATATAATCGAGACGGCTGAGAATAACGATTTGGATTTACTTCTTTATAAATATCAGGAAGTGCACGAAGACGAAGGACGGTCAATACCTTTTGATTATGATTGCGAGCACCTAAATAAGGTGATGAGCGGAAAGGATGCGATTTCAACATTGAGATTTTATCATAGTGTTTGCTCGGGTATCTTCAGCAGACATTTTATAGAAAATCATAAACTGTATTTTGAGAATCAAGTCTGGGGAGAGGATGTTTGGTTCATGGTACGTTTTCTTACCAAAGCGGAACGGGTCATGGCCGTAGATAAAACTTGTTATAATTATGTAAAATACAACGTATCATCTTTAACAAGCAGAAAAAATCTAAACTTGGATTTTCTGAGAAAAGTCGCTTTGTCAAGAGTTGATGTTTCAGTGAAGATGAAGAGATTAGCTGACAGTTTAGTTATTGAAAATAAAAGTGATAGGCAGTGCGTGGAAGTAATGATAAATGGAGCATACGTGTTTTCATATTATTCAATATATAAGTTGCTTCAGTCCCAAATGCCTGAAACAACATTTGAATACCAAATTAAGAAATTAAGTGATGTCGGTTTATATCCTGTAAAAAAATACGAGTACAAGTGGAAGAGTAAAAAAGACGAGCTTATTAGGTTCTTGATAAATAATCGACCAATCTTAAGATTTTTGAACTTTCTTAAATTAGCATAAATGAAAGATATCATAATTGTTGGCGCAAGTGGACTAGGGATGGAGTTATTGGAGTGGATAAAGGATATAAATGAACAAAAACCTAGTTGGAGAATAAAAGGCTTTATTGATGACAATCTAAACGTATTGGATGGAAAAAAGAGTGAGTCTACAATTATAGGGACAATCAAGGATTGGATTCCCGATGAAAATGAGGTGTTTGCTTGCGGACTTGCATTTCCTGCGGTTAAAATGAATGTAGTTACATTACTTAAATCCAGAGGAGCAAAATTTGAAATAATCATTCATCCAAGCACAATAATCGGTGATAATGTGACAATCGGTGAGGGGACAGTCATTGCCCCGAGAAGCCTACTTACGACAAATGTTAGAATAGGTTCTTTCGTCACATTTTTGAGTTCTGACGCCGGCCATGACAGCTCGATAGGAGATTTCTCCACTTTGAGCGGCAAGTGCAGTATAAACGGGCATGTGGAGATAGGTCAAAGAGCATACCTGGGGAACGGTTCATTGATATACCCGGGAAAGAAGGTGGGAGATGACGCATTTATAGGAATAGGCAGTGTAGTTATCAACAATGTAAAGGCAGGAACGAAAGTCTTCGGAAATCCTGCAAAAAGAATAGACATGTAATTTATCAACTCATGAGAATAAATCTAACCGAGTATCTACAAGATACAATCCTGAAACACGGTGACCGTACAGCCGTAATTGACGGAGAAAGGAACATCACATACCGCAACCTGGATAAAAAGGCAAGAGCAGTAGCCCGGGCAATAACAGCAGAATGCGGATGTCTGAACAGTCCTGTGGCAACTTACCTGCCCAAGGGCATTGAATCGGTGTATTGCGACATCGCCGTCACCTACAGCGGAAACGCATACATGAACCTGGACATTAAGAATCCCCTTGAGCGCATAGGGAATATCCTGTCACTGATAAAGCCCAGGGCCGTCATTACAGACAGCGCACATGCCGGAAGAATCTCAGGCATACTGTCTTCGGAGATAAAACTGATCAATATCGACGGACTTCAATATGAGGACATACCTGACGCATCCTTCTTCATGGAGCGTCTCTCGGCGCTGATAGACACAGACCCGTACTGCATCATCAATACCTCCGGCTCGACAGGCACCCCGAAGGGCGTTGTCCTGAACCACCGCAGCTTCATAGACTTCATGTCCCAGACATTCGATGAGTACGGTTTCACATGTGATGATGTCATCGGCTCTCTGTCCCCGCTCGTTTTCGACATCTACAGCTACGAGCTCTGCATTATGATGGCAAAGGGAGCGACGATGGCCGTGATACCGGACACATATTCGGCATTCCCTGTCAGAATTCTGGAACTGATGGCACGGCACAAAGTGACCTACATCTTCTGGGTTCCCACAATTATGGTGAATATCGCAAACATGGGGCTGCTCGACAAGGTCAAACTGCCGGAACTGCGTCTGGTATGGTTTGCCGGTGAGGTGTTCCCGACCAAGCAGTTCAATATATGGAGAAAGAGCCTGCCGCACACCGGATTCGCCAACTTCTACGGTCCCATTGAGATAACCCTGGACTGTGTTTACTATAATGTAGAGCGCGAACTTGCGGATGATGAGCCGATACCGATAGGCAAGGCTTTCAGGAATACGGACATCCTGATTCTGGACGAGGCTGACAACCGCATAACGGAGCCCGGCAGGGACGGCGAGCTGTGCGTACGGGGAACCTCATTGGCTATGGGGTACTACAACAATCCCGAAAAGACCACCGCCGCATTCGTGCAGAATCCTCTCAACAGGTCCTACCCTGAGACAATCTACCGCACAGGTGACATCGTATTCATAAACGAAAGAGGAGAGATCGTGTTCAAAGGACGCAAGGACACCCTGATCAAGCACATGGGATACAGAATCGAGCTCGGAGAGATAGAGCACGTCATCATCAATAGCCTCAAACTGGTCCGCAACGGATGCGTCGTCTACAATCATCAGAAAAAGGAGATCATCCTGTTCTACGAGTCGGAGAATGATATCGCTCCCGCCGATTTCAGGAAAGCCATCGGAACCGCGCTTCCCAAATACATGATTCCGGTTGTATACACCCGGCTTGAAGAACTCAGGAGAAACACCAACGGCAAGATAGACCGCCTGTACTACAACAATCTCGCAAATGAGAAGAATTGAGTGCTTCCAGCAGATAATGGACCTGTCCACTGCAGTCCGCAGCAGGCGGGAGGGCCTCATCACGAATTTCTATCCGGATCCGGTCAAGCACCGGGTCTGGATTGACAGGAATGCGGCATTTTTCGACGAATGCGGAAAAACCGTATTTATCGCAAAGGACAACGGGACTTTCCTCAACGTATTCTACATCTCTACCACAATTGATGAGCTGAGAATGTCCGTACCGTTCCTTAAGAGACTTGGAGACGGCCGTCCTGTCGTACTGGACATTGTCGGCAGGGACAGTCAGTGCGTTCCAATTGTTGAAATGTTTTCCAGGGAGGGTTTCGGGCAGGCAGCGACACTGGTGCGGATGCAGAGGCTTGCCACTGACAGCGACAATTTCCCGCCTGTGGACGGAGTGTCATACGCAGACTTGAATGACGTAAGGGAAATCAGCGGATGCCTCCACATGTACTTCAACGAGATGCTGGAGCAGATACCATACGATGAGGAGCTGCGTTCTCTCGCAGGAAACAGGCAGATACTGACAATGCGCGACAACGGCAAACTGTCCGGTTTCCTGATATTCGAGAAGAACGCATCGACCCTCTATCTGAGATACTGGTTCACCCGTCCCGAGTACAGGGACAGGAAAGTGGGGTCTGGACTGCTGCGGCATTTCTTCCACGAGGGGCTGGGTACGAAACGACAGATCCTGTGGGTCTTGGAGGACAATGAGAATGCCATAAAACGTTATTCTCACTATGGGTTCAACAATGAGAACATGCATGACTATATAATGATATGGTCCAACACTAAAGACTAATAAACTTACAGATCAAATATGGAACAGAAAATCATCAAGATCCTGACGGAACTCCGTCCGGAATTCGATTTCACCCAACCTGGTATAAATCTCATAGAGGAAGGCATGCTGGACAGCTTTGACATCGTCAACCTGGTCTCAGAGCTGGACAGCACTTTCGGAATATCAATTGACGGTGTGGACATCCTGCCGGAGAACTTCGCCACGGTAGATGCGATCAAGAGTCTGATCGTCAAAAACGGAGCAAAGGAGTAATGGATTTCATATTCAGGAACAAAAGGATATCGGGCATCCTCACAGTGCTGCCCGGCAGGACCGTCACCTTTGAGGAGGAGATGGGCAACTACAGTTTCTCCGCCGCAAAGTCCATGAAACTCAAACTGGCGATGGGATACAAGGAGCACAGGATTGCCCGTCCCGGACAATGCTCGTCGGATTTCTGCATCCATGGGCTGCAGTACCTGTTTGACAACGGTCTTCTGGACAAGGACAGTATAGACGCACTGCTTTTCGTGTCGCAGTCCCCTGATTACTACATGCCTCCCACGAGCAACATCATCCAGGGGCATTTCAACATGAAGCATGACATGGTGTGTCTGGACATAAACCAGGGCTGTGCAGGCTTTGAGATAGGACTCATACAGGCGTTCATGATGCTTGAGCAACCGGCGGTAAACAAGGTCGTGCTTTTGAATGCGGATGTCCTCAGCCCAAAAGTCTCTGACCGTGACCGTAACAGCAAGCCGCTCATCGGAGACGCCGCATCAGTCACTGTAATAGAGAAGTCGGATGACAGCTCCGTTATCCACGCAAACGTCAGGATGGACGGCACGGGGGCTTTCGCCCTAAACATCCCCGCCGGAGGATTCCGACTTCCGTCCTCTCCCGAGACAGCGGTCATGGAGGAGGACTCCGCTGGCAATTTCCGGTCAAAGGACAATCTGGTCATGCAGGGGGACAATGTCTTCAATTTCGTCCAGCGCGAGGTCCCGCCGATGATAGACCACCTGCTGGAGCAGGCCGGCATCTCCAAGGACGATGTGGACTGGTACATGTTCCACCAGCCGAACAAGTTCATGCTGCACAAGCTGGCCGACAAATTAGGTGTGCCATACGGGAAGATGCCCGCGAACATAGTTGAGAACTTCGGCAACGCCAGCGGTGTGACCGTACCTACGAACATCAGCTACAACTTAGGAGACAGCGTTGTTGAAGGGACAAGGCTGGTCTGCATGGCCGGGTTCGGGGTAGGACTTACATGGTCCTCGATTTTAATGGAATTAGGAAATATGAATTTTAATCAGATAATAGAATTTTAGAATTAGATTATGGAACAGTTAATTGAACAACTTCAGGAATTACTGGAAATTGACAGCATTGATCTTACAAAGAAATTCAGTGATTACGACGAGTGGGACTCTCTGGCCGCCTTGTCTGTGATGGCTTTGCTGGACTCAGATTACGGAATGGCCATAAAGAATTCAGAACTGATGGCATTCAAGAGCATCAAGGAGTTCTGTGAGTACGTTCTCGCCAACAGGAAATGATGAGCGGGGTTCTGGATTTATCCGGAAGGCGGTATCTTGTGACAGGCGCCGCCTCCGGTATTGGGCGCGCTGCTTCCCTCTTGCTGGCGGAATGCGGTGCAGAGCTGATTCTTCTGGACATGAATGAGGATGGCCTTAAGGAGGTGGCACAAGAATGCAACGGCAAGGTTTTTCCGCTTGCAGCCGATCTGACAGACATTTCTTCTTTAAAAGAAAAGATAAAATCCACAGTCAGCGAATCCGGTAAACTAAACGGTTTTGTACATTGTGCCGGCATTCCTTATATAAGCCCATTGAACGCTGTCAATGAGGCCAAAGCAGAAAAGCTTTATAGGATAAATACCTATGCCGCGATAGAGCTCGCTAAAATATGCTCGTCCAAAACCGTGTACTCTGGCGACAATGGCTCTATCGTACTCATCTCCTCTGTGTACGGCCTTGTCGGGTCTGCGGCGAACGTTGTATATGCAATGAGCAAAGGTGCTGTGATTGCAATCACCAAGTCACTTGCGGTAGAACTGGCAGCGAAAGGAATACGTGTCAACTGTATCGCGCCTGGTTTCGTCAAGACCAATATGATGGGAGGCATTTCAGGATCTTTTGATGCAGAATACAATGCCAGACTTGAACACCTGCATCCTCTTGGACTAGGGACAGCTGAAGACGTAGCAAATGCAATACTGTTCATGCTGTCGGACATGGGCAGGTGGGTTACCGGCAGTGTGCTGAGCGTGGATGGAGGGTTCACCGCACAATAATCTACAACAATCAAAAATGGAAACAATTCTGGTAACCGGTGCATCTTCCGGAATGGGACGCGAGATTGCCATACGCTTTTCACGGACTTGCCGCGTCATTCTATGCGGCAGGAATATGGAGAGGCTGCAGGAAAGTCTGTCTCGATGCTCTGACAGATTCAATCATGTCCTATGGCAGTTTGACTTGGACAATATAGACAGCATTGAGGGCAGTCTCCAAAATCTATTGACAAGCAACGATGTGAAAGTAACATATTTCGTCCATTGTGCGGGATACATCAATACATTGCCTATAAAGCTTGTCTCATCGGATGTCCTGAGAAAGACATTCTACACAAATGTTTTTTCCGCCGAGCTGATAATCAAGACACTTATGATGCGGAAAATCAACAGGGACATTCTTAAGAGTGTTGTCTTAATATCCAGCAATATAAGCAATTTCGGAGCTGTCGCGCACAGTGTTTATGGCGCGTCAAAAGGAGCCCTGGACTCAATGATGAGATCTCTGGCAGTGGAACTGGCGCCAAGGGTAAGGGTCAATTCCGTTCTGCCTGGGGCTGTACATACCGCCATGACGGAGCATATCTATGGCAATGAGGACTTGATTCACAGAATGGAGGCGACATATCCGCTTGGTCTTGGGACAACGTCAGATATTGCTGACGCGGTTGAGTTCCTGCTATCAGACAAGGCCAGATGGATAACAGGGCAGCAACTGACTGTCGATGGAGGCAGAACTATTAATATTACTGGATAAATAGTAGATGTAGATATGGTATTGTCTGTTTTTAGAGAATGGGCCTATCGAGTTGTGACCAAATTCTATCCATGGTTCCTTAAAAGGGCCTACGGAATGGATTTAGGAGAAAGAGTCGTAATATCCAGATCCGCGAAAATGGATAGGGCAATAAATCCGCGCGGTATTCATATAGGAAGTGACACTTGGATTCTTACCGAGGCGATGGTGTTATCACACGACCATTGTCGTGGACTTAAAATTGATACATACATCGGAAAAAATTGTGTTGTTGGAGTAAGGTCAATTATAATGCCTGGTGTGACAATTGGAGATAGTTGTGTCATCGCCGCTTATTCAGTTGTAACAAAGGATGTCCCTTCAAATAGTATTGTTGCCGGGAATCCAGCAAGAGTCATCAAAACTGGCATAATTGTGAAAAATGGAAAAATTGTAGAACCAGGTCGGAGTGTTAAAATTGAGACAGAATAATATGTACCGCCATTTTCTAAAACGCCTCCTCGATTTCTGCATCACGTTCTGTGCCCTGGTGGTGCTGTCCCCGTTCATGCTGGTGTTTATCATCATTCTGCATTTTGCCAACAAGGGGGCGGGTGTGTTCTTTACTCAGGATAGGCCAGGAAAGGATGCGAAGATTTTCAAGGCGGTGAAGTTCAAGACGATGACGGATGAGCGAGATACGGAGGGAAAGCTGTTGCCGGATGCGGAGAGGATTACGCGGGTGGGGCGGTTGTTCCGGTCGCTGTCGATAGATGAGCTGCCGCAGTTGTGGAATGTCCTGAAGGGGGATATGGCGCTGGTGGGGCCGAGGCCGCTGTTGCCGAAGTATCTGCCGCTGTATTCGAAGGAGCAGTTCCGGAGGCATGAAGTGCGGCCTGGGATTACGGGCTGGGCTCAGGTCAACGGGCGCAACAACATTCCGTGGACTAGGAAGTTTGAACTGGATGTGTGGTATGTGGACCATCTGACAATGTGGCTGGACATCAGGATTCTGCTGCTGACGGTGAAGAAGGTGTTTGCGCGGGAGGATATCGCGTTCGAGGGAGAGGCTACGACGCATCCGTTCGACGGAACGAATTGAATTTTGATGGTCTGATGCGATTTTCTTTTGCAAAGTGAGCGGGAAGTGTTATCTTTGTGAAAGTGAAACTTTAAATGAAAGAAGTATGTCATTGTCATTTAGAAGCTTGCCGGTGTTGACCGGAAAGTCGGCGGAGCGCTTCCTGCGGGAAGTGGAGAGAGTGAACAGGCTTCCGAGGAGGGAGAGGCCGGTGGATTATTACGATTATATTGACAGACTTTTGGAAAAATCCAAGAAATTTGTGAGAGAGCATGAGGGGCTGGGATTTCGACTTGACTGACAGGTGCGCACTGGTTCGATTGAGCCCCGAAGTCAGTACTCGTGATTTTATATGTGGAGATAATGGGATTGATGCGTTTTTTCGGCATTCGTATTTTCTGTATGAGCAGGAGCTGCTTACTAAAACTTATGCTTTTGTGACGGATGATGCGGATTGCTGTATTGTATGTATATTCACAGTATCAAATGATAGTGTAAAAGCCGGAATGCTTCCAAGCCGGTTCCGGAATCGTTTGCAGCGCAGGATTCCAAACCCAAAACGGATGCGGAGTTATCCGGCTGTCCTGATTGGTCAGATGGGGGTGGACAGGCGTTTTAGGGGATTTAACGTGGGTACTCAGGTTCTGGACTATATCAAGGACTGGTTTACTCATCCTGCGAACAAAACGGGCTGCCGCTTTCTTATAGTGGATGCTCTGAATGAGGAGAAGGTTATCGATTTTTATAGAAGAAATGGTTTTAACCTTGTGTATGATTCGGAGGATGAGGAAAAAGAAGCATTTCTGATTGATCGTGGACAGCATTTGCGTCAGCGTTTTATGTGTTGTGACCTGTTGCGTTATTAGACGATATTCGATTTAAAATCATAGAAAGTTTATGGGAAAGCGAATTTACCTCTGCCTCGCTCATATGAGCGGGGCGGAGCAGGCCTTCATACAGGAGGCTTTCGATACGAACTGGGTGGTTCCTCTGGGACCCAATGTGAACGGGTTCGAGGACGACCTGAGGAAGTTTGTGGGCGAGGGGAAGGAGGTGGTGGCTCTGTCGGCGGGTACGGCGGCGGTGCATCTGGCGCTGATAGCCTGTGGGGTGGGGCCCGGGGATGAGGTGGTGGTGCAGAGCTTCACGTTCTGCGCTTCGTCGCATCCGGTGACCTATCTGGGGGCCAGGCCGGTGTTCGTGGATTCTGAAAAAGAGTCCTGGAATATGGATCCCGGTCTGCTGGAGGAGGCTATAAAGGACCGTATCGCCAGGACGGGTAAGGCTCCCAAGGCAATCATCCCGGTGGCTCTGTACGGCATGCCTTACAGGATCGATGAGATAATGGAGATAGCGGGCCGCTACGGTATCCCGGTGATAGAGGATGCTGCTGAGGGCTTCGGCTCCAGGTTCGACGGCCGGGTGCTGGGCACGTTCGGAAGGTACGGTGTGCTGTCGTTCAACGGCAACAAGATGATTACGACCTCGGGCGGCGGTGCGCTTATCTGCCCTGACGCGGCGGCCAAGAACGAGATTATGTTCTATGCGACCCAGGCCCGCGAGGCCTATCCCTACTACCAGCACGAGCGCATAGGCTATAACTACCGCATGTCGAACATCTGCGCGGGTATCGGCCGGGGGCAGATGACTGTGGCGGACGCTCACATCGCCCATCACAAGCATTTATGTGCATTGTACCGGGAGCTGCTGAAGGACGTGGACGGCATCACCCTTCACGAGAATCCCGATGAGAGATACGACAGCAACTACTGGCTGAACACTGTGACCGTCGATCCGGAGCTGCGCATAAAGGGTCAGGAAAATGCCTACCGCAACGCCATAAAGGGTGCGGTGGGAGGCGCCGCCGGAGTGACCCACGCAGCCGATACGACCCACACGGACTGCGAGCCTAACGCCAACGTGGAGGCCCTGCGCATCGGCCTGGACGCCCTGGACATCGAGTCCCGTCCGTTGTGGAAGCCGATGCACCGCCAGCCGGTGTACGCGGACTGCCCGGCCTACCTCAACGGTGTGAGCGAGTCCCTCTTCAAGGTGGGCCTCTGCCTGCCGAGCGGCCCCTGCGTCACCGACGAGGACACCCGCTACATCGTGGACGGCATCCGCTCGCTGCTGCTGTAGCGTCCTGTCGGCCGAAGCGCTGAATGAAAACGAAAATCCCGCTGAGTTCGTCATTGACGAAGTCAGCGGGATTTTGTTTGCACAAAAGGAAATAAAATCCTACTGTTTTGTAGAAGATGAATGAAATTATATGCTATTGAGTAAGCGGGAAATAGGAAGCTAATCAGGTGGTGCAGGAAGTACTGAAAAATGGGATACTATTGGCGATATGAGCAGGCAGGAAATCATAGAAAGACTTGACAGGGAGTTCGGAGTGTGCGACAGGCACATAGTCCGGATAAACGAAGCATTGGACAGTCTCGGACTGGATGGCCCGATGTCTGTTGAGCAGTATGTGGATTTGAGTGCTGAGCAGATCCGCTGTATCGACCAGTTTATATTCAGGTTTGCAAAGCTTCAGGATGCTATGGGCGGCAAATTGTTCCGTTACATTCTTGAATATCTTGATGAGGATGTTTCGGAGTTGCCGATGCGGGATATCCTCAATAAACTGGAACGTTTTCAGATAGTTCCTGACGCTCATGAGTGGGTGTATATCCGTGAGTTGAGGAACAACGTGGTCCGCGATTATCCTATGTCAGACAATGAGGTGGTCAGTGCCGTCAATGAACTTATATCGAAGTTGAATGCGGTATTAGGTATATATCACAATCTTAAGAATATCTACATGGGCTGAAATATGGCCTGAGCAATTATGACGGAGCATTCCTTTAAGAAAGCTGCCATTTATATTGGTAAATTTCGCATCTCTATTAGGAAGTTAGTAGTATGCAGTTCTCCGAGGCTTACTCAGGCACCGTCTGGGGTGAATTACCAAAACTGTAAAAAATTAACTGTCTGTTAGGAAGTTAGGGGTAGAAGTATGGAAAATAATTCATAGCTTTGTCTCCAGTTAATTTAAAATGTGCAGGAGATATGAAGTATTTGGACCCTAAGGCCGATCTGACTTTCAAGAAAGTGTTCGGCGAGCATCAGGATTTGGTAATCAGTTTTCTCAATGCATTGCTGCCGTTTGAGAATGCTGAGGAAGAGATTAAAAGTGTTGAGTATCTGAGCCCGGAGCTGGTTCCGGTCAATCCGCTGCGCAAGGACAGTGTGGTGGATGTCAGATGTCGGGACGGTCTAGGCCGCCAGTTTATCGTAGAGATGCAGATGATGTGGACATCTGAGTACAAGAAACGCGTGTTGTTCAATGCCTCGAAGGCATACATCAGTCAGTTGGGTAAGGGTGAGAAGTTCGAACTTCTGCAGCCGGTGTATTCCCTGAATCTTGTTAATGACACGTTTTCATCCAGTGAAAGGTATTATCATGATTATCGTATTGTGGAGGTGGCTGAGACAAGAGAGGTGATAGACGGTCTCCGCCTGATCTTCATAGAGCTGCCCAAATTTACCCCGGGCAGTTATATGGAGAAGAAGATGCAGGTACTGTGGTTGCGTTATTTGACTGAGATAGATGAGAAGACCCGTCAGATTTCCCAGGATTTGCTTGATAATCCGGATATAGTAAAGGCAGTTGGGGAACTGGAGGAGTCGTCTTTTTCTGACGGAGAGCTTTATGCGTACGATCATTTTTGGGATATGGTGCGGACTTCGAGGATGTTTATTGACGGAGCATTAAAGGACGGAGAAAGACGCGGTATGGAGAAAGGCCTGCAGCAAGGCCTGGAGAAAGGTATGCAGTTAGGTATCGAGAAGGGTATAGCTGAAGGAATAGCTCAAGGTGTGGCTCAAGGTGTGGCTCAAGGTGTGGCGGAGGGAGAGCGGAAGGAGCGGATAAAGAATGCCAGGGCCATGAAAGAAAGCGGAATACAGACGGAGCTGATATCCCGAATCACCGGTCTCACTTCCGATGAGATTGCATCGTTGTGAAGATATTGCATGATGTCTTTTCCGGGCTAAATGAAATCCGCTGCCAGGTCTCTTGTCCTGACAGCGGATTTGTTGTCGTAGAGCGGTAAGCCTGGCAGTTACAGCCGGTTCTTGTAAACCTCCGCCAGTAGTTTGCGGTACTGGTTTTCCAGGAGGAGGTAGGTGGAGATGTTGCCGTAGACATTGTCGGCTTCGACGTAGTAGTCGATGACGGACATCTGGCCTGCGAGGACGGCGGTTTTGAGGGCATCGAGAGTGCTGTGCATCAGGGGTACGTCGTAGGTCTGGACGGCAGAGTGAATCTGCTGTAGCTCGTTGTAGCGGGACTGGAGCTGAGTCTCGGCCTGCAGGCGGGCGTTCTCGAGTTCGCTTTGGGCAGCGGTGTGGCGTGCCTCGGCTATTTTGGTCTTGTTGCGGGAGGAGAACAGGGGAATGGACGCACCGACGAGAAATCCGTTGGCGGCCTCTTTCATGGATGTGTTGCGGCGGTATCCCACCTCGAATTTGGGCAGCCAGTTCTGCTTGTTGACCTTGATTTCCTGGGCGGCGGCATCTACGGAAGCCTCAGCTGAGAGGATGCCGGCATCGGTGGACATCACCTCGGCGTGGAACTCATCGTAATCCACGACCTCAGATGCTTCAGGATACTCGGCGGCCATCAGTTCCACGGGAACGTTGCCGTTCATTGCCCGGAGGGACTGGAGGGTATTCTGCCGTGCTGCCTCGTTCTGGGCCGCGAGGGTACGGACGTTCATCCGCTCCATTTTTACCTTATTGACCTCTATGACATTGGCACCTCCCTCGGAGAAGCGTTTCTCCATCAGGCTCAGGAGCTCGTCGGCATTGGCCATACGGACATCCAGCAGCTCTTTTTCTTGATTGAGCCTGACCAGGTCGAGGCACAGGAGCTGTGCCTGCAGCAGGATGTCCCTGCGCTGGAGGGCGTACTGCATGTCGAGGGCCTCGTTCTGCAGTTTCCCGGATTTGCTCCTCGAGACGTACTGCGAGGGAAAGTCGAAGCCCATTGAGACTACGAGTTCGGAGCTGGCGACTCCGTCATAGCCCCGGGTGAAAAAGGGACTGTAGGACACGGAGAGGTCCTGCTGGAGGTTGTTCTGGGCCTGGATTTCGAGCCGTGAAGCCTCGTTATTCTGCTGGAGGGCGCGGAGCTCGAGATTGTTCCTCTCCACTGCGGCCAGCACCGAGTCGATGCTCTCCATGCTCTGGGCCCGGAGGCTGCCGCAGTGCCCTGCTGAAAGTCCCAGCACTGCGGTGGTCAGAAACGGTAGTATATTGTAAATTTTCATAAAGTATGTCGTATTAATTCTTAGCTTGTTCAATGTTCTCGGCCCTGCGCTCGCGGCGGTGCATCCAGTCGTAGACTATCGGCACGATGAAGCCGTTGAGCAGGGTGGAGGTTAGCAGTCCTCCGAGGATGACCTTGGCCATGGGGCTCTGGATCTCGTTGCCTGGCAGGTCGCCGTTGATGGCCAGGGGAATCATGGCTAGGGCTGACGAGAGGGCCGTCATCAGGATAGGGTTGAGACGGTCCAGGGAGCCCTGGAGGATGCACTCGCGGACGCTCAGATGCTCCTCGTTGTGCAGATGGTTGTAGCGGTTGATCAGCAGCATACCGTTTCGGGTGGCGATGCCGAAGAGGGCGATGAAGCCGATGATGGCCGGGATGCTCAGCTCGCCGGAGGTGATGATCAGGGCAAATACGCCTCCGATCAGGGCCAGCGGCAGATTGAGCAGCACGACTCCGCTCTGGCGGGCGTTCTTGAACTCCATGTACAGCAGCAGGAAGATGACGATGATGCTCATGATGGAGGTCAGCATGAGGGTGCGGCTGGCGGCCTGCTCGCTCTCGAACTGTCCGCCGTATTCGATATGGTAGCCCTCGGGCAGCACTATCTCTGCGTCCACGATATCCTGTATGTCATTGACTACGCTGCGCAGGTCGCGTCCCCGGGTGTTGGCGGAGATGACCACCTTGCGCTTCACATTCTCGCGGTTGATCGTGTTGGGACCCATGGAGGACTCCACGTCGGCCACGTAGGAGAGAGGTATCTTGCAGCCGTCGGCATCGTCTATCATCAGGTTGCGGATGCTCTCCATGTCGCCTCTGTTGTCCTCGGAGGCGCGGACCACGAGGTTGAATGTCTTGCCTTCCTCGTAGACCTGGGATACGGTCTCGCCGGCCATATTGACTGTGACGAACTCGGCGAAGGCCGGCAGGGAGATGCCGTAGCGGGCGAGCATGTCGCGCTTGGGGGTGATCTTTAGCTCGGGACGCTCGATCTGCTGCTCTACATTGAGGTCGGCTATGCCCTCGACATCGCTGATGGCACTCTTGATGCGGTTGCCTATGACGAACATCTCGTTGAGGTTGTCTCCGAAAAGCTTGATGGCGATGCTGGCCTGAGTACCGCTGAGCATGGCGTCGATACGGTGGCTGATAGGCTGGCCTATCTCTATGTTGGCTCCGCTGATGGTCGAGAGCTTCTCTCGCACTTCGTCCAGCAGCTCCGCATGGGAGCGGTCTTTCAGTACGAAGGGAGCCTCTATCTCGGATACATTGACACCCAGTGCGTGCTCGTCCAGCTCGGCGCGTCCGGTCTTGCGGGCCACGGTCTGGATCTCGGGAATGGTCAGCAGCAGTTCTTCGGCCCTGCGTCCGATGCGGTCGGATTCCTCCAGGGAGATGCCGGGCAGGGAGCTGACGTTGATAGTGAACGAGCCTTCGTTGAACGGAGGCAGGAAGCTGTGTCCGAGGGTGAAGAACAGGCCGAGTGCCGCTGCGAACAGGGCCAGGGTAGAGCCTCCGACTATGGCTTTGTGGTTCAGGGCCCAGTTCAGGCCGTTGCGGTAATGCTTCTTGAGCCACACTGCCACGAATGCCTCCTTAGGCACCTTGGTGCTGTGCTTCTTGCCGCCCAAGAGATAGGAGCATAGCACGGGGGTCAGGGTCAGGGCCACGATAGTCGAGGCGAAAAGGGCTACGATGAAGGAAATACCGAGAGGGATGAGCATCCTGCCCTCCATGCCGCTGAGGAAGAACAGGGGCACGAAGCTGACGATGATGATCAGGGTCGAGTTGAGAATCGGCATACGCACCTCCTTCGAGGCGTTGAACACCACATCCACAACGGGCAGCCGCTTGTCGGGCGGCAAGGCCCTGTTCTCGCGCAGATGCTTCCAGACGTTTTCCACGTCCACTATCGCGTCGTCCACGAGGGAGCCTATGGCGATGGCCATACCTCCGAGACTCATGGTGTTGAGGCTAAGCCCGAATGCGTCCAGCACGAGTATCGTCACCAGCAATGACAGCGGCAGGGTAATCAGGGAGATGACGGTGGTACGGAAGTTGGCCAGGAAAACGAAGAGCACGATGACCACGAAGATGGCACCCTCGTAGAGGGACCTCTTGACGTTGTTGATGGAGTTCTCGATAAATGTGCTCTGGCGGAATATGTCGGTGGACACATGCACGTCGGCGGGCAGGTTCTTCTGCAGATCGGCGATGGCGGCGTCCAGTCTCTCGGTCAGCTCGATGGTGCCGGTATTGGGCTGTTTGGTTACGGTCAGCAGTACGGCCGGCTTGCCACGTTCGGAAGCCAGGCCGAGCTTGGGCTGCTGGGCACCGATGCGCACGTCAGCCACGTCCTCCAGAGTCACGGGCATTCCGCTCTCAGTGGTCTTGATGACCGATGCGGCCATTTCCTGCACGTCCTGGGTGGAGACCACTCCGCGCACTATGTATTCATTGCCGTATTCGTAGATGACACCTCCGTTGGTGTTCTGGTTCATGCCTCTGGTTACGGCCATCACCTCACCGAGGGTCACGCCGTAGTGCTTCATCTTCTCAGGGTGAATCAGGACCTGATACTCCTTGATGTCACCTCCGAGCACTGCCACCTGGGCCACGCCTCCGGTGGACAGCAGTCTGGGACGGAATGTCCAGTCGGCCAGCGTCCGCAGATCCAGCATCGAGGTGCTGTCGGCGGTCAGACCTATGATCATCAGCTCTCCGAGGATGGAGGACTGGGGGCCGAGGGTAGGGTTGCCGGCGGTCTCGGGCAGATCTTCTGCGGCTGCGGCCAGTTTCTCCGAGACAATCTGGCGGGCCAGGTATATGTCGGTGCCCCAGTCGAACTCAACCCACACTACGGAGAATCCGGTGGTGGAAGAGCTGCGCACCCTGCGGACTCCGGTGGAGCCGTTGACGGCGGTCTCGATGGGGAAGGTCACAAGCTGCTCGACCTCCTCGGCGGCCATTCCGTTGGCCTCGGTCATGACGACTACCGTGGGGGCGTTGAGGTCGGGGAATACGTCTATCTCGGCGTTGAAGGTCCGGTACAGTCCGGCCGCGAACAGCAGTACCGACGCGACCAGTATCAGCAGCCGGTTCTGCAGGGAGAAATGTATTATCTTATTGAGCATGGCTGTCCTGGATTAATGTGAATGGCTGTGTGCGGGGATGGCGTTGCTTGCCGAGGCCAGCTTTACGTGGATGGCTCCGTGGGTCACGACGGTCTCGCCTCCGTTCAGGCCGGAGAGTATCTCGTAACGGTTGCCGTCAGTGGCGCCGAGGGTGACTTCCTGCTTCTTGTAGCAGGTCGGGTCCAGCTGGATATATACGAAGTTGTGGCCCTGTTCCTCCGTGATGGCCTCTACGGGCAGGCTGATTACGCCGTCACGCTCTTCGGAGAGCAGCCAGATCTGAGCGTATGCTCCGGCGAGTATGTCATCGGAGGCGTTGATGGCGAATGTCACGGGGATGTAGGCGTTGGTCTCGTCTGTGGAGCGGCCGTATCCGAGCAGGCGGCCGTCGAGTCCGGCTGTGCTGAACATCTTGTCAGAGTAGGAGAGCCTGAAGTTGGCGGATTTCACTCCCGGCAGGCGGCTGAGATATCTCTCGGATACGTCGGCCTTGAGATACATGCTGTTGCCCGAGAGTACAGTGGCCAGGGGAGTCCCGACAGATACGTAGTCACCTTCTTTTACAAGGCAGGACTCCACATATCCGCTGGCGGGAGACTTGACGGCAGTACCGTTGCCGCTGCCGTCTGCCGCAAGTGCCTCGTAGGTCAGACGGGCTGTCTCATAACGGCCTTTCGCGGCCTCGTATTCCTGGCGGGAGACGATATTGTCCTCTACCAGCTTGGCCGCTCTCTCGTATTCTTTCTGTGCTGTCTCGTATGCGATGCGGGCCCTCTGTACCGGGTCTCCGTCCTGAAGGTTGCTGGACGAGATGGTGAACATCGGTGAGCCTTCATTGACGCGGCTGCCTTCCACGAAGGGTGCGGCGAACGACACTACACCGGGAACGTTGGCCACGACTGTGGACTCGTTGCCGGGTGCCGGCATTATCCGTCCGCTTACCTCAAGTACGCTTCTGAATTTGCCCGGCATTATCGTCTCAGCCTTTACTCCGGCTGCTGCCGCGCTCTCGGCACTGAGTGTTATCTCATCGGGAGCGGCATTGTTTCCTTCCTCATGAGAGTGCCCGTGGGCATCGGCTTCGTGTCCGTGATTATGCCCTTCGTGTCCATGGTCATGTCCTTCGTGGTCATGTCCTTCGTGGCTGTGCCCTGCATGGTCGTGACCGTGTCCGTCATGGTCGTGGCTGTGACCTTCATGATCGTGGGCCTGGTGAATTTCCTCGCTGTGCGCGTGGTTGTCTTCGGTAGTCTGTGAATTTCTGCATGAGGAGAGCGACCAGCATGTAACCGTGCAGAGTGCTCCCAGGAGAATCGCCTTTATTGTCCGTTTCATCTATATAAGCGGTTGATGTTAATATTTAAGTTTGAACTGCGCAAAAATAGTCCCGGACCCATGCAACATGGTTGCAAAATTCAAGGCTTTGAGAATCAGCGGAGCCGGGCGGTCTTGCCGATATCGGTGATGACGGCTCCGGAGGGTGCGCTTGCGCAGCGGACCCTGTGTCCGGAGGAAATGCTCAGGTAGAAATCGATGATGGAGAATGTCTCCGGCCAGGGGCGCAGCAGCCGCAGTGCCGTGGGAGTAAGCAGATGGATGCCGCTGAATGCCCGGGGCTCCAGAGCGGCGGCGGCCTCTTGGGTGACACCTTTGAGAAGACCTTTGGCGGGATATGTCCATCCACGGAGCGTACCGCTGCTGTCTGTCAGCAGATAGCGGGAAGATTCGCGGTCACTTACGAGAAGTGTTGCGGCGGCTGGCCCTTCCTGCTCATTCAGGGCCTGCGTGTAGAATTCTGACAGGTCGATCCCGGAAGTGATGATGTCGACGTTATGCACCAGCACGGGGCTGTCTCCCAGCAGGCCGGACATGACGGCATGACGCAGGCCGCCTCCGGTGTCGCGCAGCAGGTCCCGCTCATCCGAAAATGCCACGTCCAGCCCGAAGCCGTCGTGGGAGCGGACGAACTCTTCCAGCATGTCCGCGAAATGATGCACGTTGATGACTGCACGGGTAAATCCGCTCTCTCTCAGCCGCAGCATAAGTCTCTGTATCATCGGTACGCCCCCGTATGGCACCAGTGCCTTGGGCATTCTGTCCGTGAGCGGCCTGAGTCTCGTGCCTAGTCCGGCGGCCAGAATCATAGCAGTCCTGCTCATAGAACCTCCTTTTCCATGGACTGTTCGCGGTGGATGAGTCTCACCTTCAGTCTGTCACTGTGCTCTCTGTATTTTCCGGCGATATGTTCTGCCAGTCTTTCAGCGAAATACACTGACCTGTGCCGTCCGCCGGTGCATCCGAAGCACAGCATCAGGTCTGAGAATCCGCGCTTGAGGTAGTTGTCTATGTGCATGTCGGCCAGAGCTGCGGTGTGCCGGGCGAACTCTTCCGTCTCAGGGTGCCCTTTAAGAAACTCCACGACGGGGGAGTCCATGCCGGTCATCCCCCGGTATTCCGGCAACCTGCCCGGATTGGGCACGCCCCTGCAGTCCAGGACATAGCCTCCGCCGTTGCCGCTGTCATCCTCCGGTATTCCCTTCCTGTACGAGAAACTGTAGATCCGTACCAGCAGCTTCCCGTCCTGTCTCGGCTCCCTGTGTCCGTAGAGCGGAATCAGCTCTTCGAGGACGCGGCACAGGCAGGGGTATTCGGGGAAAGTGCCATCACCGAAGAGTTCAAGGAGATTGTCCATCGCGTATGGGATGCTCTCGAGAAAATGGGCCCTGCGCTCGAACAGCCCCCTGAATCCGTAGGCACCAAGTACCTGCAGTGTCCGGAACAGTACGAACTGCCGCAGGTCGGTCAGGAAGTCCTTCCGGCATACCGCCGCATAGCGGGACTGCGCCTCAAGATAGGCTTCCGTCAGCTCGGCCTTGAGCTCCGGGGAGTACCTGGCCCGCGCCTGCCATACGAAGGAGGCCAGGTCATAGTGGACCGGTCCCATCCGTCCGCCCTGGAAGTCGATGAATTTCATTTCCCCGGAGGGTGTGAGCATGATGTTCCGGCCCTGAAAGTCCCGGTACTGGAAGTTCTCCGTACTGCATGTCAGCAGGCGGTCGCAGAGACGGTTGAAATCCTCTTCCAGTGCAGTCTCGTCGAATTCCGCTCCTGACGGTTTGAGAAAACAGTATTTGAAGTAATTGAGGTCAAACATCACGCTGGTCCGGTCGAAACGGGACACGGGACCGCACTGCGAGAAATCCAGGTCCCTGGCTCCGGTGTACTGGAAGAGCGGCAGAGTCTCCACGGCTGTCCGCAGCAGGGCTTTCTCCTCCGTGGAATAGCATCCGCTGTTCCGCCCTGCCGATACTGCGTCGAAAAGAGTGGTGTCTCCCAGATCTTCCTGCAGATAGGTCATGCCGTCCCCGCTCACGTCGAGAATCCCCGGGACAGGCAGCCCAAGCTTTCCGAAATGTCCGGTGAGGTAGAGGAACGCCCTGTTCTCACGCAGACTGTCCCCTGCAGCGGCGATACAGCTGCCTCCGGTCCAGGTGATTCTGAAATACCGACGGTTGCCTCCCGAGGCCGGAAGGGGCGAGATGCGGTACTCCCTGATGCCCGAGTACCTCTCGAATAGAGATTGTATCCTTTCCATAGTATTGGCAAAAGTAGGAAAATAATAGGCGGAAAACAAAATTCCCCTATATTTGCACTCTTATGGACAGGAAACGATTAAGGGACATACTGTGTGCGTGTGCCGTCATGCTGATGCTGACGTGCGGCTCGTATGTTATAAGAGGTATGGCCGGTCCTTATGCCGTGGCCGGATACGGGCGGCCGGCCGTGGATTCGCTTGCGGCCCCGGATTCTGTTACTGTCCCGGACTCACCGGTTTCTCCGGACTCGCTGGTTCTTACGGACTCGCTGATGTCTCCGGATTCGCTGTTCCCCGGTGACTCTCTGTCCGTTCCGGACTCTCTTGCAGTGCCGGACTCTCTGTCGGACTCCACTGCCGCAGATTCGATTGTGGTGTATACGGTAAGGCAGCTCAGGCAGATGGAGCGTGACAGCATCCGCAAGCGTAAGGACGCATACAAGGACAGTGTCTCAGCCATAAAGCAGGCTGCCCTGGACAGCGTCCACTATATACGCGACAGCATCAAGGCGTTCAAGGACAGTGTCAGATGGGCCAAGCCAAGGGTGCTCGATACGTGGTTTCTTCCAGACAGCCTTTATTATCAGCGCGTGCTGTCATGGACGACGGGCACATACGCCAACGAGTACAGGCACGCGGATGTGGACACCACCTTCAATGACTGGTACACCGAATATCCGTTCTACAAGGAGGACATAGATGCCGTATATCTCGGAACGGTCGGCTCGGCCACGCAGAATGTCAATTTTTTCCGGCGGCGTGAGTTCGATATCTTCAAGGGATATGCTCCATACCTGACATATTCGCATACTCCGGAGGATCTTCAGTTCTATAACGTCAAGTCTCCCTACACCGAACTGGCTTACTGGGGAACCATCTTCGCCTTCAAGGACAAGGAAGAGACCAACGTGCGTTTCATGCACACGCAGAACATTACTCCTGAATGGAACATTGCAGTGCTTTTCCAGGGCTGGAAGGCAGCGGGCATACTGACCCGTGAGGAGACCTCCAACAACTCTCTGGAGGTGACTACCAATTATCTGGGGCGCGACTATGTGATGAATGCCGGATTCATACACCACAACATCACCCGTCAGGAGAACGGTGGCATCCAGGATTCGTATATGGTCAGGGACACTACGGTGGATGCCAAGACCATAGCGGTGAATCTCCAGAACGCGCAGAACAAGCTCTCCCGGAATACATTCTTCCTGAACCACTCCTACAATATTCATCTGGAATCCCGCAGCCAGCGTGTGCGCAAGGCTATGGAGAAAGACTCGGCCATGGCGGCTGCCGTGGACTCGCTGGTCGGGCTAAGGATGGCTGCATACGAGCGGGCTGTGGATGCGGCAGTGGAGGCCGCGAAGAGACCTCCCGTGCCGGACAGTACTGAGGTTCCTTCGGATTCTCTGGGCTTTGCGGCGGATTCGCTTCTGTCTTCTGTTCCGGATTCCCTGGCGGCAGTTCCGGATTCTCTGCAGGCAGTTTCTGATACTCTGGCAGATATTCAAGCGGATGTCCAGGATACTTTGGCGGTTGTTTCTGAGGATACTGCAGCCGTACAGCTTACGGTTGACCCGCTTTCAGTGCCGGTTGATACAGCCTCGGCTCAGTCACCGGTGGATTCACTCCCGGCTCCTGCCGCTGACAGTGCGGCATCGGCAGCTGTTGCGGATACCGCATCAGTTCTGACTCCGGAGGACTCCATTGCCATGGCTGTAGCCGATTCTCTCCTGAGGGCTTCTGTCATGGATACGCTTCTTCCTCCTACCAGAGAAGAGATCTACGCGCAGCTGTGCGATTCCCTGCTGTTCGGGCAAGGCGGCGAGGGTCCCCTCATATCGGTGGGCCATGTGGGAGAAGTATCGCGGTACTACCGCTACTATACCGACGAGATAGGTCTTACGGACGAGGTAGGACGTAATTTCTACAACAATATGTTCTACCTTAATCCCACATCCTCGGCGGATTCGATGCGGGTGCTGAGTGTGGACAACAAGCTGTTCTTCAAGCTTCAGCCGTGGGCCAGGGATGCCGTGGTGTCGGAGATTACCGGAGGCGTGGGCTATCAGTGGAACAGTATCTATGCTTTCCGTCCGGAGATGTTCATCACCGGTAACCGCAATGTGCACCAGAGTGACCTGTACATCTACGCCGGCGCTGCCGGAGAGTATAAGAAGTATCTCAGATGGGGTGCGGATGCCAGGTACAGTTTCCTGGGTTATTACCGCAATGACTTCGACGTGGATGCTTTTGTGGACATCTCTTTCTATCCATTCAGGGACAGGACGGAGCCTATAACACTTGGAGGACGTTTCAGCACTTCCCTGAAGGAGCCTGACTGGTACTCCCAGCACTATTGGTCCAACCATTATGTATGGGACAATGATTTCGGCAAGACATCCACCACTAAAGTCGAGGCGCAGCTGGATATTCCGAAGTGGAGAATGGATGCGGGATTCAGTTATGCGCTGATCAACAATTACCTGTACAACGACACCCTCGGTATCGTCCGTCAGCATACGGGCCTTGTCAACGTGATGAGTGCCTATCTGCACAAGGATTTCAAGCTGTGGTGGTTCCATCTGGACAACCACGTGCTTTTCCAGTACTCTTCCGACAGGAATGTGCTCCCGCTGCCTATGTTCACCTTCCATCTGCGGTACTATATCGAGATAGAGGCGGTGAAGAACGTACTGACCCTGCAGCTCGGTGCCGATGCCAGACTCAATACTCTGTATTATGCACCGGCATACAATCCCGCCCTGGGCACTTTCCAGCTCCAGACCCGGGAGCTCATAGGCAACAATCCGTACATCGATGTCTTCCTCAACATGCAGTGGAAGAGGGTCAATGTCTTTCTCAAGGTGGTCAATGTCGGGGAGGGATGGCCGGACGGAGGCGCAATGTTCTCGGCATACCACTATATAAGACCCACTCTCGGTTTCAAGGTCGGTATTCACTGGCCGTTCTATATCGAATAGCGGGCTTGCATGAGAGGTCTCAGAATACCGGTCTGTGTACTGCTGATATTCCTGTGCGGCAACTTTATCAGGCAACTGGAAGATTTCCGTCCGGAGTCTTCCGGCAGTGTCTTTCCGGTATGCGGAGACTCGCTGACGGCCTATATCGGCATCCGCAGCGGCATGTATACGTCAGGAGGTTTCCGGATCGGTTTCCAGCATGAACTTCTTACGGCTTTTGCCGATTCGCTTGGTATCGGCATGAATGTGACCGGAGTGTATGAAAGAGGTGACTGCTGGAAGATGCTGGCTGACGGAGATGTGGACATAGTCGCAGTAAACGCTTCGGATTCGGTCCCTGCGCCTTACCGTGCAGAAGTGGTGTTCAGTATGCCTTTCAGGGGATATGCCTGGGCGGTGCGCGGTGACAGGACGGATCTTCTGGCCGCTGTGAACAGATGGCTTGGGCTGATCTCGGCAAGCGGACTGATGCATGAGGCGGAGGACCGGTATTTCCGATCCTACAATGTCCGCCCGCGATCGGGTGCGGCGGCAGACTGCATCTCTCCCTATGACGGTATCATCAGGAAGTACAGCAGCCTTCTGTGCTGGGACTGGAGGCTGCTGGCAGCCGTGGTGTTCAAGGAGTCGCGTTTCTCCATAGGGGCTTATTCCAGACGCGGGGCTGCCGGGCTTATGCAGGTGAAGCTCTCTACGGCTGGATACTACGGTGTGACAGATCTGCTGGATCCCGAAGAGAATATCAGGGCAGGAGTGCTGCATCTGCGCCGGATTCAGGAACGTTATCAGGAGCAGGGACTCGATTCGGTTAATGTCGTAAAATTCACTTTGGCGGCCTACAATGCCGGGGAGAGCAGGATCAGGGACTGTGTCAATTTCACAATGGATCTCGGCAGGGACTTTATGGACTGGGACACGGTGGCGGCGACCATCCCGCTGATGGCCGAGCGGGAGTATGTCGAGGATGCGGACTTCCTCCGTCACGGAAGGTTCCGAGGGCAGGAGACCGTCCGGTATGTCAGGGACGTTCTGTCCAAATACGAAGAATACCGTACAGCAGTGGAAGGGTAGGGACTACATCTCCTCCATGGGGGTGGGAGCGGTGACAGTCACAGGCTCCTTCCGGGTGGGATGGAGAAATGTCACCTGGCGGGCGTGCAGGCTTATGCTGCCGTCCGGATTGGAGCGGCGCGCTCCGTATTTGAGGTCACCCTTGATGGGACAGCCGATAGAGGCGAGCTGACAGCGGATCTGGTGATGGCGGCCGGTGAGCAGCTCCACCTCCACCAGGAAATATTTCCTTGTAGGACGCAGCAGGCGGTAGCGCAGCAGGGCCTCCTTGGCTCCGGGCTGCGGATGCGGATGGCTGTAGGACTTGTTCTGCTTCTCGTTGCGGGTGAGCCAGGTACGGATCTCGCCCTCCGGAGGAACCGGGGAGTTCTCCACCAGGGCCCAGTAGATTTTTCCGGCATTTCCCTCCCGGAAGGCGGCGGATAGACGGGTCAGGGCCTTGGAGGTCTTGGCCAGGATGACGGCTCCGCTGACCGGACGGTCGAGGCGGTGTGGCACACCCATGAACACCTGGCCGGGCTTCCCGTCGCGGAGGGCGATGAAAGCCTTGAGTTTCTCCGTAAGGGGCTCGTCGCCGGTCTTGTCGCCCTGGACTATCTCGCCGGGACGCTTGTTCAGGACCAGGACGTGGTTGTCCTCGTAGAGGATGCGGGAAGCTATGTCCTCTGTCTCCTCCGGGGTGAGTGCCCGGTATGGACTAGTACTGCTCGCTGTCATTGGGGAAATCACATGATTTGACATCTTCGATGTACTGCCGGAATGCCTTGAGGCTGATATCGTGGAGATCCGCGTAGCGGCGCAGGAACCTGGGGGAGAACTTGGTCGTCAGCCCGAGCATGTCGTGCATCACGAGGACCTGGCCGTCCACATACCGTCCGGCTCCTATTCCTATTACAGGTATTTTCAGGGTCTCGGCGACCTTTTTCCCGAGCATAGCCGGTATCTTCTCCAGTACAAGGGCGAAGCAGCCGGCATTCTCCAGAGCTATGGCATCCTGCAGGAGCCTTGCGGCCTCATCCTCCTCCTTGGCCCTGACGGCGTATGTCCCGAACTTATGTATGGACTGGGGTGTGAGTCCCAGATGGCCCATGACCGGGATGCCCGCCGATAGGATGCGCTCGACTGACTCGAGTATCTCCATTCCTCCCTCTATCTTCACTGCATCCGCCTCCGATTCCTTCATGATGCGGATGGCGTTGCTGACAGCCATCTTGGAATTGCCCTGGTAGGAGCCGAAGGGCATGTCCACCACCACGAGCGGGTTCTTGACGGCGCGGGTCACGCTCTGGGCATGGTAGATCATCTGATCGACGGTAATCGGGATGGTGGTCTCGTGCCCGGCCATCACGTTGGCTGCCGAGTCTCCGACGAGGACCACGTCTATCCCTGCCTCGTCGACGATGCGTGCGGATGTGAAATCGTATGCTGTGAGCATGGCGATTTTCTCGCCCTGCTGTTTCATCTCAAGTAATCTGTGGGTTGTCATCACCCTTACATTGCCTTCAGTTGACATGTCTTTGCCTGTTTTGTCTTGTATTTGGACTGCAAAGGAATACAATAATTATTACAATTCCAATATGACATGTTGTCAGTTTTCGGCATTTGGCATAATCTTGGAGTAAGAGAGTTTCGACCGCTTGAGAATCAGGCGGCGGCAATTGTAGAAAAAAATTAAAAAATATAAGAATTATGGGAAAGATTATCGGTATAGACCTTGGAACCACCAACTCCTGCGTAGCAGTGATGGAAGGTAACGAGCCCGCAGTGATCATCAACAGCGAGGGCAAGAGGACCACTCCTTCGGTAGTGGCATTTACGGACAACGGGGAAAGGAAGATCGGCGACCCCGCCAAGAGGCAGGCGATCACCAACCCCAACAAGACCATATTCTCAATCAAGAGATTCATGGGTGAGCCTTATGACAGAGTTCAGAACGAGATATCCCGCGTACCTTATAAGGTAGTGCGCGGTGACAACGGCACTGCACGTGTCGACATCGACGGCCGTCTCTATTCTCCTCAGGAGATTTCGGCCATGATTCTTCAGAAGATGAAGAAGACAGCCGAGGACTATCTCGGACAGGAGGTGACCGAGGCTGTCATTACGGTGCCCGCCTACTTCAGCGACTCGCAGAGGCAGGCCACCAAGGAGGCCGGTGAGATCGCGGGCCTGAAGGTAAAGCGTATCATCAACGAGCCTACCGCAGCCGCACTGGCATACGGTATGGACAAGAAGAAGAACGATATGAAAGTGGCCGTCTACGACCTCGGCGGCGGTACATTCGATATCTCCATCCTGGAGCTCGGTGACGGTGTGTTCGAGGTTAAGTCCACTAACGGTGATACCCACCTCGGCGGAGATGACTTTGACCACAGGATTATCGACTGGATGGCCACGGAGTTCATGAACGACAATCCCGGCGTGGACCTGAGGAAAGACCCCATGGCCCTGCAGAGATTGAAAGAGGCAGCCGAGAAAGCCAAGATCGAGCTCTCCAGCCAGACCTCCACTGAGATTAATCTGCCTTACATCATGCCCGTGGACGGTGTGCCCAAACACCTTGTGAAGACCCTCACCAGGGCCAAGTTCGAGCAGATATGCGACGACCTGATCCAGAGGACCATCGAGCCTTGCCGCAAGGCAGTCGCCGATGCCGGTCTGAAGGTGTCCGATATAGACGAGGTGCTGCTCGTCGGCGGATCGACCCGTATCCCCGCCATTCAGCAGATTGTCGAGAAGTTCTTCGGAAAGGCTCCCAACAAGGGTGTCAACCCCGATGAGGTAGTGGCAGTCGGCGCTGCCATCCAGGGCGGTGTCCTCGCCGGTGACGTGAAGGATGTCCTCCTGCTGGATGTGACCCCTCTGTCCCTCGGTATCGAGACCCTCGGCGGTGTGATGACCAAGCTGATCGAGGCCAATACCACCATACCTACCCGCAAGTCGGAGGTATTCTCCACCGCATCGGACAACCAGCCTTCAGTGGAGATTCACGTCCTCCAGGGCGAGCGTTCCATGGCCCGTGACAACAAGACCATCGGCCGTTTCCACCTCGACGGCATCACTCCCGCTCCCCGTGGAATCCCTCAGATCGAGGTTACCTTCGATATAGATGCCAACGGTATCCTGAACGTATCCGCCAAGGACAAGGCTACCGGCAAGGAGCAGAAGATACGTATCGAGGCATCTTCAGGACTGAGCGAGGACGAGATCAAGAGGATGCGTGACGAGGCCAAGGCCAACGAGGCCGCAGACAAGGCCGAGCGCGAGAAGATCGACAAGATCAATGCTGCCGACGCCCTCATCTTCCAGAGCGAGAAGAACCTCAAGGAGTACGGCGACAAGATACCCGCTGACAAGAAGGGTGCCATCGAGAACGCTCTCGGGCAGCTCCGCGAGGCCCACAAGTCGCAGAACATCTCCGACATCGACCGTGCTACCGAGGCCCTGAACAACGCATGGCACGCAGCATCCGAGGATATGGCCCGCGCTGCTCAGGCAGGCCCTTCAGCCGGTGCAGGCAGTCAGGCCGGAAACCAGACAAACGGCGGCGGATCATCCTCCAACAGCGGCTCCGGTGACGACAACGTCAAGGACGTGGACTACGAGGAGGTCAAATAGAGCATAGATTACCTTACTCATATAAGAAGTTTATTGATTAGTGTTGAAAGAGACCGTGCCGGAAACATCCGGTGCGGTCTCTTTTTTATGCCGTTCCGAAAAAACGTCCGTTTAAAAAGCAGTTTGCCAGTGCGGTTGCGGATGTGCCGTATGTCGAGACAGGGTATATCGTGGACAATGCGGTAACCATACCGTTGGGCGGTGTTGCCAGGTTCGAGTATGAGGAGTAGCCGGAGTCAGTGTCCGTTGCGGATGCGGGTGGAGGAGATGTCGAGCATGGGGGCATCGGCGAGGAATCGGATGCCCCTTACGCCGGGCAGGGCGGAGATGTCGCGGAGAGCGGACTCTCCGTCGTAGCCGGGGCGGGGATAGACCCATACTTCGTATCCTTGCAGGATATCCATGCCTCTGTGCCACTTCGGGAGTGACGGCAGGTTGTCTGCGCCGATGAGCAGTACGAGCTCTGAGGCCGGATCAGCCTGCCTTATGTTTTCCAGGGTGCGGATGGTGTAGAGCGGCTCGGGAAGGCGGTACTCGATGTCGGACACCGAGATTTTCGGAGAGATGCCGTCGAAGGCGCGGCGCACCTGCGCAAGGCGCACTTCCGGGTCGGCCAGTGTGGATATGTCCTTGAAAGGATTGTGGGGAGATGGGATGATGACCACGGAGTCCACTTCCGGCAGGGACGCTGCATAGCGGGCTATGCCGGTGTGGCCGAAGTGCACCGGGTTGAATGAGCCGAAGTACAGTACTTTTCTCATGTCCGCACGTGCTCAGGCCTTTCTGCCGGTGAACTGCTCGATCAGGCTGTCGGCCTCGGCCAGCGTGCGTTCCAGGCAGTCGTTCTCCAGCACCTTGTCGAAGCGTCCCTCGTATTCCAGCTCCTCTGCGGCCTTTGCGACCCTGCGCTCTATGGCCTCCGGAGAGTCCGTGCCCCGGCTTTCCAGCCTTCTGCGCAGCTCTTCTATCGAAGGCGGCCTGACGAAGACAGACATCGCGCTGTCTCCGAATATGCGTTTGAGATTGACCCCTCCCTTGACATCGATGTCGAAGAGTATGACGTGATCCTTGGCCCATATCCGCTCCACCTCTGACCGCAGAGTGCCGTAGAACGAGCCGGGATAGACCTCCTCGTATTCTACAAAGGCATCCTGCGATATGAGAGCCCTGAACTGGCTTTCAGTGTAGAAATAGTATTCCACCCCGTCGCGCTCTGAGCCTCTGGGTGCCCTGGATGTGGCCGATATGGAGAACTCCAGGAAAGGGTATTTTTTCAGCAGATGTCCTACCACCGTGCTCTTGCCGGCTCCCGAAGGAGCAGAGAAAATGATTACTTTTTTGTTCATTCTGCAAAAATACTTAAATTTGCGAGAGATAAAAACAGACACTAACTCTTAAACATAAACACTATGGTATCTTACAAGGATCTTGGCCTGGTGAACTCAAGGGAGCTCTTCAAGAAGGCCATCAACGGCGGATATGCTATTCCCGCCTTCAACTTCAACAACATGGAGCAGATGCAGGCCATCATACAGGCATGTGTGGAGACCAAGTCGCCCGTGATCCTTCAGGTGTCCAGCGGTGCCAGAAAGTATGCCAACCAGACGATCCTGCGCTATATGGCACAGGGCGGTGTGGAATACGCCAAGGAACTCGGCTGTCAGATTCCCATCGTGCTGCATCTGGACCACGGAGACACTTTCGAGCTCTGCAAGAGCTGCATCGAGTACGGATTCTCGTCCGTGATGATCGACGGCTCCTCGAAGCCTTACGACGAGAACGTCGAGCTGACCCGCAGGGTGGTGGAGTATGCCCATCAGTATGACGTGACTGTCGAGGGCGAGCTGGGAGTGCTTGCCGGAGTCGAGGATGACGTGAAGGCCGAGAGCCACACCTATACCCGTCCTGAGGAAGTGGAGGACTTTGTGAGCAAGACCGGAGTGGATTCGCTGGCCATTTCCATCGGAACATCCCACGGAGCATATAAGTTCAAACCGGGTCAGAAGCCCGAGATCCGTCTGGATATCCTGCACGAGATAGAGAAGAGAATCCCCGGATTCCCCATCGTCCTGCACGGTTCGTCCTCAGTGCCTCAGGACATCGTAGCCGAGATCAATCATTACGGCGGCCGTCTGAAGGACTCCATCGGCATACCCGAGGACCAGCTCCGCGAGGCCGCCAAGTCAGCAGTATGCAAGATCAACATCGACAGCGACGGCCGTCTGGCCATGACCGCAGCTATCCGCAAGGTCTTTGTCGAGCATCCCGAGGAGTTCGATCCCAGGAAATATCTCGGCCCCGCAAGGGAGAAGCTCAAGAATCTGTACAAGCACAAGATCTACGATGTGCTCGGCAGCAACGACAAGATGTAAATAGGAAAAATGGGCCGGAAAGTGTCACATTTTTCCCCGGCTCCTATTTAAAAGTGTAGTTTTTGATAAATTATAGAAACAGTATTAATCAATAATTATTTAAACGTATGAAAACGAAATTTTTCCCTATTGTGTGCGCAGGTCTCGCAGTTATCATGGCAGTGTCTTCCTGCGGCGGTCAGAAACAGGTTGTCAATTCCGGCAAGACAGAGATTCTCATGCCTTTCAGCTCTCCTGAGTATATAACTGACGCTGATTTCTTCCGCGCAACCGCTTCAGGTACCAGCAAGAACATGGAGATGGCCAGGACAGCAGCTGACCTCAATGCCCGCAACGCTCTTGCCGCACAGGTTTCCACTATCGTGAAGACAGTTACCGAGAGGTATATGAACCAGGTCGACATTGACAACAAGTCGGAGTTCGCCTCCAAGCTCGAGACCAACACCCGTCTTATCGTCAACCAGGAGCTCCAGGGAGCCATCGTAAAGGGCACCAAGGCTTATCAGAACGATGACGGTTCCTATGAGTTCTGGATCAACATCGAGATGCCCCGTGCCGTTATCGCTGACGGTATCGAGGAGGCTATCAGCAAGGATGAGAAACTTGCCGTTGACTTTGACCAGCACCTCTTCATGAAGACTTTTGACGAGGAGATGGCCGCTTATCAGCAGCAGAACACTCCCCGCTAGTATTTTAACTTTTGAGTTTTAAAGCTCCCTCTTGCTGAATGTGCGGTGGGAGCTTTGTTTTAAAGAATACTGCCATGAACATCAGGAAAATATTTTTGTCGATAATCGTCCTTTCTGCCGTAGTCCTGCCGGGACAGGCGCAGAATGACTCGTTCCTGGATTTCTACAGACAGAGGACCCAGGAATTCAAGGACTGGCGTTCCAAGGCCAATTCCGAATTTACCGAATATCTTGCCGCCGCATGGCAGGAGTTTATGGTGCAGAGAGGAAAAGAAGATCCCATAGGACCGGTGGCGGAGGAGCCGGTGTATTACAATCCGCAGGAACATCAGAGTGCCTCCCACGGTCTGCCGGCTTCCGGCCGTATGGCTGTGCCTGCCGTTGTGGCTCCGGTGCCTGCGGTGGCGGCCGAATATGCCGGGAACGGAATGGTGTCAATAGACTTTTTCGGGCTGCAGGAAAGTGTGCCGTTTGCCGAGAACATGCGGCTTCCGCGCATAATGGCTTCCGAGCAGGATGCGTCCAAAGGATGGAACGTGCTGTCCCAGTCGGACTTCATGCCGGCAGTGGAGGCGTTCCAGGACATGCGTGACAAGCATGCGCTCAGTGACTGGGCCCTTTATACTGCCGTCAAGAAGTACACGGATGCAGTATATATAGAGGAGTATGTCAATGAGAAAGTGCTGACGCAGATGTTCATTCTCAGCCAGATGCAATACAAGGCGAGGGTCGGCTCCTCGGGTGGCGAGCTCATACTGCTTCTGCCGTTTACCGCACCGATCTATCAGGTGTCCTATATCTCGGACGGTGACGAGGACTTTTATATATTCTCTTATTCCAGACTCAACAGCCAGGACCCTCTCTATACGTTCTCGGATGATTTCTCCGGGGCGGACAGGAAGCTGGACCTGGTGATAGACAAGCAGATGGTAGTCGATTATGATTACTACAGGCTCAAGACCCTTGCAAGCTGGGCGCAGTATGTGGACGAGGAGGTCAAAGTGCCTCTCAACATCCCCTGCGTGAAGTTTACCCTGGATTATCCGCAGTCCGATCTGCTGATTTACCATCGCTCTGCCGTCGATCCCGAGCTGCAGAAGGCCGTATTTACCCAAGTGCGCTACAAGATTCTCAAGGACGGCATGGACGAGCTGGAGGCCGTGGGGTTTGTCCTGACGCTCATCCAGAGAGGGTTCGACTATAAGACGGACTACGAGATGTTCGGACGCTCCAAGCCGCTTTTCGTCGAGGAGTCATTCTATTATGGCGCCAACAACTGCAAGGACCGTGTCCTTCTGTTCTCGTGGCTGGTCAAGGACCTTCTTGGGCTCGACGTAGCCATGTTCTGCTACAAGGGGCATGTGGCATGCGGAGTGGCCCTGCCGGGAGAGGTGACAGGTGACGGTTATGACTTTGAGGGCCGCAGATATGTGATGTGCGATCCTACGTATATCGGAGCTCCCGTAGGAGCCACCATGCCTAAGTACCGCGATGTCCAGCCTCAGATAATCCTGCTTTGAGCGGGAGCGGGGCAGCCGGACTGACATTTTGTCCAGTATGTCTTCTGGCAATGTTTTTGTTGTTACCCCTTGCGGTTTTAAATTCAACATACGATGGAAGAGAAGAAAGATATAAATAAAGAACCGGCTGAGGAAACGGTGGAGAAGGAGGTCGTGGCGGAGGAACCGCAGCCTGAGCCGCACGAGAAGAAAAAGAAGTCCGAGAAGGGGGACAAGACCCGTCACAGGGATGAGGAGCTGAAGGCCCTTCAGGCCAGGATGGATGAGGTCAGCGACAAGTACGTAAGGCTTGCAGCGGAGTTTGACAATTACCGCAGACGCACGGCCAAGGAACGTCTTGAGCTCATATCGACGGCAGGAGAGGATGTCATCAAAGGCATGCTTCCTGTGCTGGATGACTGCGAGAGGGCGCTTCAGGTTCTTCGTGAGTCCGGCTCCGACAAGGCCGCGATCGAGGGTACCGAGCTGATATTCAATAAGCTGATGACATATCTCAAAGGTCGCGGTCTCAGTGTGATAGAAGCCGTCGGCAAGGAACTGGACACTGACTATCACGAGGCAGTGGCTCAGTTCCCTGTGCAGGAAAGCGACAAAAAGAACAGGATAGTGGATGTGATTCAGCAAGGATACATGCTGAATGACAAGGTTATACGTTTTGCAAAAGTAGTAGTGGGGGTGTAGTGGACAATGGCAGAGAAAAGAGATTATTATGAAGTGCTGGGTGTCTCCAGGGACGCTTCAGCGGAGGATATAAAGAAGGCCTACCGCAAGATGGCCTTGAAATACCATCCCGACAGGAATCCGGGTGATGCCGCAGCCGAGGAGAAATTCAAGGAAGCGGCTGAGGCATACGATGTTCTGAGCAATCCTGATAAGAAAGCCCGTTATGACAAGTTCGGTCATGCCGGAATGGGCGGTGCTGCCGGCGGTGCCGGTGGTTTCGACGGTTTCGGCGGCTTCTCCATGGAGGATATATTCAGCCGGTTCGGTGATATCTTCAGCGGTGGTTTCGGAGGCGGTTTCAGCGGCTTCGGTTCCTCTGGCAGGGGCTCGGCCGGCAGGGTGCAGAAGGGATCCAATATAAGAATCCGTGTCAAGTTGTCACTTTCCGAGATAGTAAACGGGGTCACAAAGACCGTGAAGATCAAGAAGGCTGTCAGATGTCCGCAGTGCGGTGGCCGTGGTGCGGAGTCGGAGGCGGATATACGTACCTGTGAGACTTGCCACGGTACAGGAGTGGTGACCAGGGTCGTGCAGTCCTTCATGGGAAGAATGCAGACTACGTCTCCGTGTCCCGCTTGTGGCGGAGAGGGTAAGGTAATAACCAAGCCGTGCTCCAGATGTCATGGTGCGGGAGTCGTGGAAGAGACGGAGGAGGTGTCGTTCAAGATACCTGCCGGTGTGGTGCAGGGTATGCAGCTGACGGTGCACGGCAAGGGCAATGCCGCCAAAGGCAACGGTGTCAACGGAGATTTGCTGGTACTTATCGAGGAAGAGGAGGACGGAGAACTGCAGAGAGACGGCAATGACCTGATATACACATTGTTCGTGTCAATGCCGGATCTTGTGCTCGGAACATCGGCCGATATCCCCTCAGCTGACGGCAAGGTGAGAATCAAGATAGAGCCCGGTACCCAGTCCGGAACATTCCTTAGAGTCCGTGGAAAAGGAGTTCCCGACATCAACGGATATGGGCGCGGAGACCTTCTGGTGTTCATTCAGGTGTGGACCCCCAAGAAGATAGACAGAGATGAGAAGGAGATGTTCGAGAAACTGAGGGCATCCGGCAATTTCCAGCCGAAACCGACAAAGAAGGACATGAATTTCTTCGACAGAATGAAAAAAATGTTCAGTTAATTGTAAAAAAGTTTGGAATCTATTCTCTTTTGTATATCTTTGCAGTCCCAAAAATCAGCAACCTCTTGCAATAAGTGTTTTAAGCAGCAATGTTGCCACAAAATGATAAAGAAATGGATTTAATTAAGATTGCAGAACAGGCTTTTTCACAGGGAGATAGAAAGTATCCCGATTTCAAGGCAGGAGATACAGTCACTGTGACCTATAAGATTAAGGAGGAGAACAAGGAGAGACTTCAGAAGTTCCGTGGAGTCGTGATACAGAGAAAAGGTCAGGGTACGACTCAGACCTTTACAGTAAGGAAGATTTCCAACGGTATCGGAGTCGAGAGAATTTTCCCTCTCAATTCACCTTTCATCTCTGAGATTGATCTTAACAAGAGCGGTAAGGTACGCAGGGCTAAGATTTTCTACCTCAGGAATCTGACCGGTAAGAAAGCCCGCATCAAAGAGAAGAGATTCATAGGACTCGCACCTGGTGCAGAAGCAGTCAACTCTCCTGCAGAGTAGTTCCTGCGACAGGTAGACATAATGGCCTCGTAGCTCAACTGAATAGAGCATCTGACTACGGATCAGAAGGTTGTGGGTTTGAATCCCGCCGAGGTCACAGCCATAAAGGCAGTAAGGGACGGCAGCAATGTACGTCCCTTTATTATGCAGCAGAAGCAGCACGAAGTGAGCGTCAGCGAACTTCAGTGCTGCTTCTGCTGCATAATAAAGTAATGTGGCGGAGCCACATTGCAGGAACGGAGTTCCTGCGGACGCCTTCATAAGGTCTGCATCAGTGCGGGAAGAGCTGAGCCTGCGAGGCTAATCCCGCTTAGGAGAGTAACAGCGGTGCGCTGATCCTGCCAGTATGAGGTATTCCAGTGCGGGAAAAGCCGAGCTTGCGAGGCTAATCCCGGGGGGATAATTCCGCTTACTCTATTTTTTAAGAATGTCGTATTTGCGGCGGTTGGATATGAACATGTAGAGCGGCAGGAACGACATGACGGAGACCACCAGCTGTGCAGCCATGAGGAAGACGCTGATTACTATGAAGAATAGCAGGCCTCCTGCCAGGAAAATCCCTATCAGAGGTGTAAGGAACGAGACTGGATCCGTAGTTTTCTCGCGTTCCACGAGAATACCGTTGCGGTATGTCTCCTTGATTTGAGTCGAGTTGGCCATGGCCTCTCCGACTCTTTCAAAACCTTTGCCGGCGAGTTTGCCTGCGCTGTTCAGGCACATGGAGATGAACTTCAGGAGGTCTTCTTTAAGACCCGGTTCCTTGACTCCCGCCGCGCGCATTCTCGCCTCCTCTGCCTCGCGCATCTTCTGCTCTGCTTCCAGTTCTTCCTGCGATATGGGACGGTATGAGATAAGGATATAGGCTGCGAGACTGACAATTATCTGTAAGATGCCTGCAAGCATTGAAATGAATACACCTCCACGTATCATGAGGTAGAGGTATCCGATTACGGCGACAGAGGTGATGAAAATCAATATCACATTGCCGTTGAAGCGGAACTGTAAGCCCTCGGCCATCTTCTCCCGGCGTTTCTTTAATGCGGTGGAGGCAAGATAGGAGTTCATGGCGATGAATATGACGGGCCAGAACAAGTCCAGAATGTTGAAGCCTTCCTTCTCGCCTATCTCCAGGTCGTGTCTGACTTCCTTGCCGGTGAATGCCAGTACATCCCTCTCAGACAAAGCCTTGTTGTAGAATACTACATCGGTTACTGCGCCGTTTTTGGACGGGCAGAATACCAGGTTGCCCTGGTTCGACTCCGCAAACTCCTCGTCGATGGAGAAAGAGCATTTTTTGTCGCCTACATAAAGATTGCAGTTACGGCCGTGGTATGTCAGCACGAATGTGAGGTAGCCGGATTTTTCGGTTTTCGGCAGTTCCATCTTATATCTGTGCCGTTCATCGGTATCAGAGTTTATACCCTCGATGATTATGTCTTTTCCGTCAGCCTCGAAGAGATACATTCCATCTTTGCGGACGTTATCTTCTGAACCGAACCTCAGGATGGGACCCTCGTCGTCAACCGGCTTGCCTATGCGCAGACGGACGACTAAGGTCTGGCTGCGATGCTGTCTTAAGGACAGACCGTCAATAGTGTAGTAGCGGTCGAGGACGAGACCTCCGTCCTTTGCGAACCTCGGGTCTTCGACAGGTGAGAAAGAATTGGTTTTCGGGTCGTAGGTCTGAAGTGGGAACCAGGACGACTGACCTTCGATAGTATTGTCGAAATGGTAGTCGGCAAGTGCTCCGGACGGCCGGGAAACTTCTTCGGCAGAGGCTGTCACAGCACATAGCATGACAGCGAGAGTCAGTATAAGTGTTTTCATGTTCAATAGTTTAGAATGATATCTTTACAAAGATATGAAGAATATTGGAAGAAATCGTCAAAGATTCTAAATTTGCTACAGAAATTTAAACTGACAAACAATATGAAGATAGTTTTCCTGGATGCCGCTACTGTCGGCAAGGATGTCTCTCTGGACGGACTCAGGCAGTTCGGAGACGTGGTGCTGTATGACACGACAAGTAAGGAGGAGGCCGCTTCGAGGGTGGCTGACTGCGATATCGTGATAACCAACAAGGTGAAGGTCTACCGGGATGAGATAGACGCGGCCCGCAATCTGAAGCTGATATGCGTCGCCGCTACCGGTGTGAACTGCGTGGACGTGGACTACGCTGCCTCTAAGGGCATACCGGTCAAGAACGTGCCGGCGTACTCGACCGAGAGCGTGGCCCAGGTGTGCTTCATGCACATTCTCAATATGGTGGGACACGGGATGTATTTCAATGAGATCTGCCACGACGGACGCTATTCCCGCAGTGGGATGTTCTCCGATGTGCTGAATCCCTTCTGGGAGCTCAAGGGCAAGAAGATGGGTATCATCGGCATGGGCAATATCGGCTCGCGGGTGGCGGAACTGGCCACGGCCTTCGGGATGCAGGTGTCCTACTACTCGACTTCCGGTACCGGACACTGCAGGACTTATCCCTGCGTGAGTCTCGAGGAGCTGTTGGTCGGAAGTGATGTCGTGTCGGTCAACTGCCCTCTTAGTCCTAAGACAAAGGATCTTATCACATACGCGGAACTGGGACGGATGAAGCCCGGAGCCTATATCGTGAACTGCTCCCGTGGAGGCATCATCAACGAGAACGACCTGGTACGCGCTCTCAACGGCGGCCTGATAGCCGGAGCAGCGGTCGATACATTCGAGACCGAGCCCCTGCCCATAGACCATCCCTACATAGCCGGAGTCAAGGACCCTTCGAGGCTGATTCTCTCGCCTCACATCGGCTGGACCAGCATCGAGGCCCGTATCCGCTTGGTGGAAGTTCTCGAGGAAAATATCCGCACCTTCCTGAAGAACGGCAAGTAGGAGGTTACTCCCACTCGATAGTTGCGGGGGGTTTGGACGAGATGTCGTAGACGACGCGGTTCACTCCCCGCACTTTGTTTATAATGTCGTTGGAGACTTTCGCCAGGAAGTCGTAGGGGAGGTGTACCCAGTCGGCGGTCATGCCGTCGGTGGAGACCACAGCCCTGAGGGCGATGGTGTATTCGTAGGTGCGCTCGTCGCCCATGACTCCTACGCTGCGTACGGGAGGGAGGATGGTGCCGGCCTGCCAGATGCAGTCGTAGAGGGTCAGGAAGCCCTCGCCGGTCTCGGTGCCGCCTGTGGCCGCTGCTCCGGAAGCGGGCTGCCAGCCTTCGGGGGCGGGGGTGGAGCGGAGGGCGTCGATGTAGATGGCGTCGGCGTTGCGCAGTATCTCCAGTTTCTCGCGGGTCACCTCGCCGAGTACCCTGATGCCGAGGCCGGGGCCGGGGAAGGGATGGCGGGAGATGAGGGAGTTCTTGATGCCGAGGGCGCGGCCGACCCTGCGCACCTCGTCCTTGAACAGGGAACGCAGAGGCTCGACGATCTTAAGGTTCATCTCCTCCGGAAGACCGCCTACATTGTGGTGGGACTTGATGGTCTGTGAGGGGCCGTTGACGGAGGTCGACTCTATCACGTCCGGATATATGGTTCCCTGGGCGAGCCAGGAAGCGTTCTCTATCTTATGTGCCTCCGCGTCGAAGACCTCGATGAAGGTGCGGCCGATGGCCTTGCGCTTGGCCTCAGGGTCGGATATGCCCTCGAGGGCCTTGAGGAAGAGTTCTGTGGCATCCACTCCGCGGACGTTGAGACCCATGTCCTGGTAGGAGGCCAGTACGGATTCATATTCGTCCTTGCGCAGCAGCCCGTTGTTGACGAAGATGCAGTGCAGCTGCCGTCCGATGGCCCTGTGCAGCAGGACTGCCGCCACAGAGGAGTCGACTCCGCCGGAGAGGCCGAGGATGACATTGTCCTGGCCTATTTTCTCCCTGAGGGACTCGATGGAGCTTTCGATGAAGGAGGCGGGGGTCCAGTCTCCCTTGCAGCCGCAGATGCGCATGGCGAAATTCTCCAGAATCTGAGGTCCGTAGGTCGAATGATAGACCTCCGGGTGGAACTGGACGCACCAGGTCTGCTCACCTTTTATATGGTAGGCGGCGTTGACCACATCGTCGGTGGAGGCTATCACCTCCGCGCCTTCGGGGAGACGGGCGATGGTGTCGCCGTGGGACATCCAGACCTGCGAGTCGGTGGGAATGCCCTCGAACAGGGGGCATTGCTCCTTGATATGCATGATGGCGCGGCCGTACTCGCGGGCGATGGAGGGATTGACCTCTCCGCCGTAGTGGTGGGCGATGTACTGAGCGCCGTAGCAGATGCAGAGCATGGGGAAGCGGCCCTTGATGCCGGAGAGATCGGGAGAGGGAGCCTTCGGGTCGCGGACGGACCACGGGCTGCCCGAGAGGACTACGCCCCGGACGCTGCCGTCGAGGGCGGGAATCTTGTTGAATGGATGGATTTCGCAGTAAACGTTCAGCTCCCTGAGCCTGCGGCCGATAAGCTGGGTGACCTGTGAGCCGAAATCGAGGATGATAATCTTCTCCGTCATGATGTAGTAGTGGGTTGCTGTTAAAATTTAATGTCAGGGTGCAAATTTAAGTAAATTGAATTAATTTTGCGCCCCGAATATGCAAAACGTAAGAAATATAGCCATCATCGCCCATGTCGACCACGGCAAGACCACACTGGTGGACAGAATGATATATCAGGCGAAGCTCGTCCGGGAGGACGGAAAGCACGGGGGCGACCTGATTCTGGACAACAATGATCTGGAGCGTGAGAGAGGTATCACTATCCTGGCCAAGAATGTCTCTGTGCCTTACAAGGGCATCAAGATCAATATCATCGACACTCCGGGCCACGCCGATTTCGGAGGCGAGGTCGAGAGGGTTCTAAACATGACTGACGGAGTGCTGCTGCTGGTGGATGCCTTTGAGGGCACCATGCCGCAGACCCGCTTCGTGCTGCAGAAGGCCATAGAGATGGGCAAGAAGCCTATCGTGGTGATCAACAAGGTGGACAAGCCCAACTGCCGTCCCGACGAGGTGAACGAGCAGGTCTTCGACCTGATGTTCTCGCTTAACGCCACGGAGGAGCAGCTGGACTTCAAGACTGTCTACGGCAGTGCCAAGCAGGGCTGGATGTCCCTGGACTGGCGCAAGCCTACGGGAGACATCATTCCGCTGCTGGATACCATCGTGGCGGAGATACCGGCGCCTGAATACGTGGAGGGTACTCCCCAGATGCTGATTTCCTCCCTCGAATATTCGCCCTACGTGGGACGAATCGCTGTGGGCAGGGTCAGCAGGGGGGCTCTTACTGCCGGTATGCAGATTTCCCTCTGCAAGAAGGACGGTACTGTCGAGCGGCAGAAGATCAAGGATCTGATGGTTTTCCAGGGTCTGGAGAAGAAGAGCGCGGAGAAGGTGGAGTGCGGAGATATCTGTGCGGTGGTGGGTATTGAGGATTTCGAGATAGGGGATACGGTGGCCGACTTCGAGAATCCGGAGGCTCTGCCGCCCATCACTGTGGACGAGCCTACGATGAGCATGTTGTTTACCATCAACGATTCCCCTTTCTTCGGCCGCGAGGGCAAGTTCGTAACTTCAAGGCATCTGAAGGAGCGTCTGGAGAAGGAACTGGAGAAAAACCTGGCGCTGAGGGTAAAGCCCGGTCTTGGTGCCGATTCCTTTATAGTGTACGGACGCGGCGTGCTGCATCTTTCGATACTGATCGAGACCATGCGCCGCGAGGGCTTTGAGCTGCAGGTGGGCCAGCCTAAGGTCATTGATAAGAATATCAACGGAGTCCGCTGCGAGCCCATAGAGCTGCTGACAATCGACCTGCCCGAGGATATGGTCGGCAAGGCGATAGAGATAGCAACGCGCAGAAAAGCTTCTCTTACGCACATGGAGACCAGAGGTGACCGTTCGCACCTGGAGTTTGACATACCGTCCAGAGGACTGATAGGTCTGAGAAGCAATCTGATGACAGCGACTCAGGGCGAGGCCGTGGTGGCTCACCGTTTCAAAGGTTACGAGCCGTACAAGGGTGAGATAGAGAAGCGCAACAACGGTTCCCTCGTTTCCCTCGAAACCGGTCTTTCGGTGGCTTACGCCATGGACAAGCTCCAGGACCGCGGCCGCTTCTTCATCGACCCGGGTGAGGAGATCTACGCCGGTCAGGTGGTCGGTGAGCATACCAGGGCGAGCGATCTGGCCATCAATATCTGCAAGACAAAGAAACTGACCAATATGAGAGCGTCCGGCTCTGACGAGAAGGTGATGCTGCCGCCTCCTATCAAGTTCTCCCTCGAGGAGGCTCTGGAGTATATCCAGGAGGACGAACTCGTGGAAGTCACTCCCAAATCCATGCGCCTTAGGAAGATAATTTTGGACGAGAACGAGAGAAAACGCCGTCGGGCGCAATAAAAAAGTGCAAAACAATTTCCTGATATTGAAAAATTTTATATCTTTGCCGCCCTTAATTGTCGGGAAATGAATTGCAAGATAGGGATACGAGGGCTTTCCAACGGGGAACATCCGTTCAGTTTCAAGGTGGACGGCAGTTTCTTCGAGGCATACGAGAGCGATACTGTCTCGGATGCCGAACTGGAGGTCAACGCATTGATAACCAAAGAACCTGGACGTATGAGCCTGGATTTGGGAATCACAGGGAACGTGACAGTCAAGTGTGACAGATGTCTCTCTGACCTGAAGATTCCGGTGGATATCCGGATGCCGTTCTCCGTTATGTTTTCCTCATACGCGGAGGATGGGGACGAAGATGTCTCGGACGAGGTGATTCTTCTGGACGGCAGTTCGGCGGAGATAGACCTGAGCCAGATTATATATGACTATGTCAATCTGAGTCTTCCGATAAAAAAGGTCCATCCTGAAGGCGAATGCGATCCGGAGATGATGGAAAAGCTGAAAGATATTTTAAAATAGAAATAATTAAAATTTAGAATAAGATGGCACATCCCAAACACAAACTTTCGAAGCAGCGCAGGGACAAACGCAGGACTCATGACAAACTGACTCTCCCCGCACTTTCCACATGCTCCAACTGCGGAGCCACAGTACTGTATCACCGCGTATGCCCTGAGTGCGGCTACTATCGCGGTCGTCTGATGGTCCAGAAGAACGTAGAGTAACTCTGCGCTGATGCTGAGAATCGGCCTTGATGCCATGGGCGGAGATTTCGCCCCGGCCAATGAGGTTTCCGGAGCGCTGGAGGCGCTGAACAGGAGCGGAGGCGGTTTTCAGATATATCTCTTCGGAGACGAGAAGGCTATTGCCGGAGCCTGTGACCGTATAGGTTGCAGCTCCGGTAATTTTGTTATAGTGCATTGTCCTGAGCGGATATCTTTCTCGGATCATCCAGTGATGTCGGTGAGCAGGAAGTCCCGCTCATCCATGGTCCGTGGTTTTGAGATGCTTGCGTCAGGGGAGATAGATGCTTTTGCCGGAACAGGCAATACCGGGGCGATGATGACGGCCTGCTGTACCAAGCTGAGCCTGGTGCACGGAGTTCACCGTCCGTGTATTTCGGTGGAGCTTCCCGGGCTGTCAGAACAGAGGATCCTTCTGCTTGATGTGGGCTTCAATGCTGAGTGTAGGCCGGAACAGTACTGCCATTTTGCGTGGCTCGGAAGTGTCTATGCGCGTTCCGTCATGGGTGTGAGGGAACCGCGTGCTGCCCTGCTCAATATAGGAGGGGAGAGCGGAAAGGGGCATATAATCGCCCGCGAGGCCTGGCGCCTGATGTCGGATACGCAGGACTACCGCTTCGTCGGCAACATAGAGCCTGATACGCTGTTCACCACTGACCGCACCGATGTGGTGGTCACCGACGGCTTTACCGGCAACATTTTCCTCAAGCAGGCCGAGGGCTTCTATGAGATAGCTGCTGCACGCGGCATTCACGACCCGTACATCGACCGCTTCAACTACGAAGAATATGGCGGAACTCCGGTTCTCGGTGTCTCTTCTACGGTGATTATAGGGCATGGCCGTTCCACTCCCAGAGCCATAGCCAATATGATTCTTAAGGCGGAAAATGTATTAAATTGTGGATTAATCGAAAATTTTAATATATTTGCACGCTAAAAATTTGAAACGGCCCCATAGTTCAAGGGATAGAATGGAAGTTTCCTAAACTTTAGATACAGGTTCGAGTCCTGTTGGGGCTACTTTCTTGGAGCTGCTGGTATCTGCCAGCGGCTTTTTTATTGTAATACAGGCATATCTATGTATGTCAGGTGGATATGACATTTTGTAATGGCCTGGCGAATAGTATTGCATCATATCCGATTTTTGCTCATGCTTTCACACTTACCGCAAAAATGCCCTATATTTGTCGTAAAATGTTCTACAATAGTTCTACAATAAATGGCTACATTCAAAGCAGAGGTTTATGCTCATCAGAAACGGGAGGACGGGACTTATAACATTAAGATCCGCGTTACTCACAACAGACGCAAGAAATACCTTTCAACGGCCTGGTATGCGACAAAGGATGACCTGACTAGATCTCTGAAACTGAAAAATCAGAAGTACATTGATCTGACGGATCAGCTCATCAAAAAGTACAGGAATGTGTGTGACAGGCTCGGAGAGAGAATCAAGTCTATGACGGTGGATGAGGTTGTTGACGCACTGCTTTCTGACAACGGGGACCGTTTTGATCTTGATATTGTGAAATACGCAAGGGATTATGTGGATGAACTGAGAGCCGCCGGGCATACAGGGAATGCAAGGGCCTATGAGATTGCCGTTAACAATCTTGTAAAGTATGTGGGGCGCGAAAGTATCAGCGTTCATGAGCTGACATCAAATTTCATATCCGGGTGGATTAAGTGGATCTCAGAACAGCCAGGACCCGGCAATAGGAAGCGTGGGTGCCGGGCTCAGTCCTTGTATCCGGCTCAGCTGAGGGCTGTGCTCAACCGGGCGAAGTCTCAGTACAATGATGAGGATCTTGGCATTATCCGCATTCCAAATTCCCCTTTCAAGAAAATACGGCTTCCAAAGGTGCCAGTGACGAGAAAAAGAGCACTTTCAGCCGGACAAATAAGGAAAATGGCGGCACTGCCGTATGTGTCCTCAAATCAGCATGGACAGAACAGGTTCAATATGGCAAAGGATGTGTTTCTGCTTAGTTTTATGCTGGTCGGGATGAATGCCGCAGATATATTCAGCTGTACGGACTGCAAAGACGGAAGAATCACATATAGGAGGACAAAGACAAGGAACAGGAGAGCTGACGGAGCGGAGATTTCAGTCAAAATAGAGCCGGAGGCTGTTGACCTGGTGAATAAGTACAGGGATCCATCCGGGGAAAGGGTGTTCTGCTTCTATCACTGGTACAGTGATGTCAATACTTTCAGCTGTGCTCTCAATGCCGGATTGAAGAAAATAGGTGCTGCTATCGGTGTAGAGGATCTTGAATTTTATGCCGCACGGCACTCCTGGGCTACGATTGCCAACAACGATGCTGGGGTTGACAAATACACAGTCCACACTTGCCTTAATCATGTCGATGATAGGATGAGGGTGACTGACATATACATCAAGCGGTCCTGGGATGAGATAGACAGGGCAAACAGAAAGGTGCAGAACTTCGTCTTTGGACAAAGATAAAAGGGCGGCTAAATGCCGTCCTTGCATTCTAAAAGATCCTCAATCACTTGCCCGATTGGCTTTTTTAAATCCTCGGACATGCCATTAAGGACTTTCATTGCCCTGGGCGTGATGTATGCCGTCAGCTTAACCCGTTCATTCGACACCGGGCCTTGTCCCTCCGTTAGCCATTTTTTATTTTGTTTAGGCATACAACTATAGTGTGGGTGGGTTAGAATTTTATTCCCAGTTTTATTGATATTGATTTTGAAAGCTCGGAACGTGTTTCAATATCCCAATTGTCATCAAGTGCGCCTACGTTTCTCATATAGGAGTATTCATGATGCTGTAATTTGAATCCGAAAGCTGCATATAGAGCTGTCTTTTCAAATTTGAAGTCAATACCCAAAGCAGGTTCAATCATTAATCCGGGGGCATCCTTGGCGTATTGCATTGCATCAAATGTATATCCAATATTGAAATGCAAGAATGGAGATATTCTGCTCTTAGTGAGGTTTGCTTTTAAATTTGCATATATCGGGATCAGCACTGCGTCATTTCTTAGCTCTTTAGTTGTGCCGTCCTTAATTTCAATAAGGGTCAGGGCGTTTGAATATCCAACTCCAACTCCGGCTCCGATGAAAAAGTAATCATTGAACCTGTAGCCGTTAATCATACTTGCGCCAAAAGATGTGTTTGTGTACTCTCCTACTCCAATTGAAGTGCCTATTTCAATTCTTTTCTCATAGCCTTTCTGGGCATAAGCACCTATATTGGCCAGTACGAAGATGAATAAAGTGATTAAAGTTCTTTTCATTTTCATTTATTTTTCCTGGTTTTCAAACATTCTTCCGAACCCTGTAAGCAGCCATTTCGCATTTACTCCGTATTCCCTTACCATCGGCTGGAGCCATGATACCTGGAACCATCCGCGATCAAGGTCTTTGCGCTGGGCGATGAAATTCCGTCTGTCAATGTTGTTAAGGCGGCAGTATGTGTTTACTCCACGGATGATTTTCATTGCTATTATGGCATCCAGGGCACTGTAGAAACGCTCCATTATCTGCTTGCTCTCGGTTGTATTCATGCTATGCTGTATTTGAGGTAGTCAACATCCGATTTTAGCTCTTCAAGTATGGATGTGGGTTCTCCTGTTATCCGGGCTCTTATAATTGCATTTGAGAGGCGTTTTTGCAAATCTATGAGCCTTTCATCATCTGGCTTCTTGGTCAGGGCCTCTCTATAGAGGCCGATGACTTCTTTGTAATACTTCTCCATAATCAGAACAATCTTTCCTTGAATCCAAAAATATTTATCCTACATCCGCACATGTTGCATTCTCTCTCCCCCGGACATTGCCCCTTTTCGCTATTTCCAGTTCCGCCTCCAGGTGTCCAATTTTCCTGTTTAGCCTCTGTATCTCCTGGTCTTTTTCTGTTATCATGCCGTATGGAGCTATAAGGCGGTCGTTCATCATCTGCACAATCTGTTTTGTGAACGCATCCGCACCAGCGATAAGGAATTGATCCGGGGTTGATTCCTTGATTATAGTATCTTCTGTTATATTTGTAATATAAGCGGAAATATCACCATATTTTGACTGCAATATTTCAATCATGTTACTTGGGAGAGATCGTCTGCCGTTCTCGACAGCAGAAATAAAGGACTGAGCACACCCCAATAACTGGGTTATCTCAATTTGAGTGAGATTTTTGTCTGTTCTAAATCGCTTTAAATCAAAAGTTTCCATAAAATATGTAAAAATATTATTAAAATATTTCAAATATTTGATTGTATAATCAAAATAAATGATTATATTTGCGGTGTGATTAGTTACATCACAGTGCAAATATAAATAATAAATGTGTTTGAACGACACATGGTAAATAAAAATTGAATTATGGTAGATGCGAAAAAAACAAAATTCAGGCAGATATATGATGCCCTTCCTCCGAGAAGCGAGGTTGTTACACCGAAAACGGCTTTCGTCAGAGATATGGCAAAGCTTTGTAAGGTGTCGGAGAAGACGGTCAGGGGATGGATAGCAGGAGCCTACAAGCCTGATGCGCTGAGAATTTCCCTAATATCAAAGAAACTGGGAGTGCCGGAAAACGAATTATTCTAACAAAAGCAACATTTTATATGACAAGGATCGATTTTATTTTTCAACTTTCTTTCACCGCTCTTTTTGCGGTGCTGGGTCTGGGGGCCCTTATCGGGGCGATTTTCTTCAATGCTCCCTGGCAGTACGCTGTAGCGGCAGTTTCGCTGCTTATCTCTTTATTGCTGTTTACGGACAACACCTATGGTGAGAGTCTGTATGGTTATCTGAAAAAGAAGTAGCCATGATACAGCTGGAATTAGGCGAGTTGAAGACCCTCTGCATGGAGATGGCCAGTCTTGGAGCTGCTAATTATGTCAAGATGATGAAGCCAGCGGCAGATCTGATGTCGCAGCGTGAGGCTTACAAACTCTATCAGGAGTGCCGTGTCAAGAAGTGGGTCAGGCAGGGCGTTGTTTCAGCGGTGCATAGCGGTGCCGCTGTTAATTCTAAGAAGCTTTATTCCAGGGCGGAGCTCATGGCTGCTGATAAAATGGAAAAAATTAACTCATTAATCAACAAGTAGATGAAGAAAATTACATTAAAGAGTTTAGCCCTTGTGAATTTCAAGGGCATAAGGGACCTGACGCTGGATTTAGGTACTTCCGAGAGCTGGATTTATGGTGAAAACGGCACGGGTAAAACAACTATCTGCGATGCCTTTTCATGGCTCCTTTTCGGCAAGGACAGCAAGGGGCGTTCCGACAGCAATTTCAATATCAAGACCCTGGGACAGGATGGTAAGCCTATTCTGAAACTTGAACATTCCGTATCCGGGGTGCTTTCGGTAGACGGTAAGGACATAAAGCTACAGCGTTCTTATGTGGAAAAGTGGGTGAAGCCACGTGGTTCAGCCACCGAGACGCTGAAAAATCATCAGACGGAGTTCTATGTCAATGATGTGAAACTTGCAACAAAGCAGGAGTATGACGCTGAGGTTGCGTCCATTCTGACAGAGGATGTGTCGAGGATGATAACTAATCCATTCTATTTTACATCACTGTCTCCTGATGTTCAGAAGACCATACTGCTTGACATGGCCGGAGATGTGACGGATGAAGATGTCGCTTCTCAGAAATCTGAGTATAGCGAACTTCTTGCGCAACTTTCCGGGAAGCCTCTCTCTCAGTTCGCTAAGGAGGTTGCTGCAAGGAAAAAGGCAATTAAGGATGAGCTCATTCTTATACCGAGCAATATAGATACGGCTATGAGGCTTATGCCGGAGGCGGAGGACTGGGCCGCGCTGGAATCGGAACTGGTAGAGAAGAGAAAGCGCAAGTCTGAGTTGGAGGCCAGTCTGGCGGACAAGTCTAATCTTATCAAGGAGGAGTATGACCGCAAGGCTGCAATTCAGACCTCTATAGGAGAAAGGAGAATGAGGCTTGCAAGGATGACTAATGAGATTCAGGCAAAGGCGGATAACGGACGTAGCGAGGCTTTTATGAAGCTAAGAAGTCTGGAAAACTCTCTGAAATTACAGGAGGATAGCCTGGCGCGGAAACGCAGTGATATGGCCGTTTTGGAACAACAGGCGGAGAAGATCAGGGCAAGTCTCGAAGTGTTGCGGAATGAGTTCAAGTGCATAAGTCAGGAGAGGCTGGTGTATCAGGAAGATGCTTTTGTTTGTCCGGCATGTCACAGGCAGCTGGATGCGGATGATATTGTTGCGAAACAGCAGGAAATGGAGGCGAATTTCAATCAGTCAAAGTCGCAGCGTCTTAATGAAAACAACGAAAAAGGCAAGAGAGAAAAAGCTGTGCTGGATGATGTGTTGCGGAAGCATGGCAGTTTAAAGGCTGACGTGGCTGCTTTGGAAGTCCTGGTGGATAACATTAAGGCAGATATAGACAGGCGGAGGTCGGATATGCCGCAGGCTGTTGATGTCTCTGCTTTGCTTGAATCTGACGCTGATTGCATAGCTCTCCGCAATGAGATCGCAGATCTGGAGAATCAGCTTACTGTCGATGCGAAACCAGTAGATGTGTCGGCACTTAAGGACGGCATAAAGGTACTTGATGATGCTATATCAGAGCTTATCAAGAGGCTGTCCAAGCGAGATGTTATCCAGAGGGCGGAGAATGAGATTAAGAGGTTGGAAGAGAGGCGTGTCAGTTGCAATCAGGCGTTGGCTGATTTGGAAAAAACAGAGTTTGTCATGCTGGATTTTCAGAAGTCCAAGGACAATGAGCTGATGAAGCGGATCAACGGCATGTTTCAGCTGGTTACATTCTCATTTATAAATGAACAGCTTAATGGAGGGGAGAAACTGACATGTGTATGTATGATTGATGGAGTGCCATTTCCTGATCTTAATGATGCGAAGAAACTTAACGCAGGATTGGACATCATCAATGCTGTATGTCGTGCAAAGGGTGTTTCTGCACCGATATTTATTGACAACAGGGAGCGTGTCAATGAGATTATTCCCACTATCTCACAGATTATCAATCTGGTCGTTAGCCATGACAAAGAATTAACCATTAAATAATCAATTATGAACGAATGCTGTATGACGGACTTTCAAAAGAAAGTATCTGAGTTTATTTCTTCGGCTGCTGAGCAAGTGGCTAAAGATAACAACAACAAACGGGCAATTATAGTAATTGCGGTAGAGGAAAGCGAAAAAGGTGACGATGCGAGCACACAAGTTCTTGCCGTTGGCACGGAAGAAAAGTTAGTGTATGCGATTCACCAGTTTGCAACGAGAAGCGAATCAAGCGGTTTGTTTAATCGTGCTATGAAGTTTATAAATCTTATGACATTATCTAAAATATTCGGGAAATGACACAGACAGGAACAACGGCAGTGGTAAGCACTGCAAACAAGGTGGCGCAAGTCAAGCCGCCAAAGAAGATTGACATTCTTAAGTCAACGCTTAATGCGCCCTCAGTGATGGCGCAGTTTCAAAACGCGCTCAATAAGAACGCCTCTACATTTGTAGCGTCCATTATTGACCTCTATAACAGCGATTCCAAGCTCCAGCTCTGTGAGCCTAAGCAGGTTGTCATGGAGGCCCTTAAGGCGGCAACGCTTCACCTCCCGATCAACAGATCTCTGGGGTATGCCTACATCATTCCTTTCAACAACAATAAGAAAGTCCAGTACACTGATGAGAAAGGACAGCTGAAAGAACGCTGGGAGAAAGTCATGGAGCCTACCTTTCAGATGGGCTACAAGGGCTATATCCAGCTTGCAATGCGGACAGGGCAGTACAAGACAATTAATGCCGATGTGGTGTATGAGGGAGAGCTGAAAAAGACAAATAAGCTGACAGGTGAGATTTCCTTTGACGGAGAAAAGACAAGTGATGTCGTGATTGGATACTTCTGCTATTTTGAGCTGCTTAACGGCTTCTCAAAGACATTGTACATGACAGTAGAAGAGGTGGCCAGACATGCAAAGAAGTACTCAAAGGCTATTAAGGGAGACAACAAGGTGACTGTTGAGAGCCTGATGAAGCTTGCTTCTCTTCCTGTGACGAGCGACACCACTGCTGTCGGCTGGCTGGGTAACTTTCACAGCATGGCGGTGAAGACGGTAATACGCAATTTACTGGGTAAATACGGCTATCTGTCAGTGGAGATTCAGAACGCGATGATAGACGATGAGAATGGAGACAGTGCCGTTAATGAAACGAAGTCTGCTGACAGGGAGACGGTAGACATGACGGAAGTGAGTTATGAGGAGGTTGCTCCGGCAGCGGAGCAGGGGCCTCAGAATGAGATTGAGCCAGGTTACTAAAGAGATTTTGTTATGCTGATGAAAGTATTGGGGTCAAGCAGTTCCGGCAACTGCTACATAATTGAGAATGACAGTGAGGCTCTTGTCATTGAGGCAGGGGTGCGCTTTGTCGAGGTCAAGAAAGCACTGGGTTTCAATATCCGCAAAGTGTCCGGCTGCTTGATCTCTCATCGGCACAAAGATCATGCGAAGTACATCAAGGCTTTCGTTGACAGCGGCATTACAACTCTGGCACTTGAAGAAGTTTGGGTATCGAGTGGTGTGTCGGGTAGCCGTGCATGTCGGATAGTGCCGGGCAGAGGCTATAAGCTGGGCAGATTCAAGGTGCTTCCGTTCCGGGCAAATCATGATGTGCCTTGTGTCGGCTACTTGATAGAGCACCCTGAGACGGGGCGGATTATGTTTCTCACAGATAGCTGTGCTTGTGATTATCAGTTTGTTGGGCTTAACCACATAATGATAGAGTGCAATTATTCTATGCCCAGGCTCATAGAGGCCATAGCGGCTGGTAGGACACTTGCCTCACAGAGGGAGAGGCTGATGAGTTCTCACATGGACCTGGATACATGTAAGGAATATCTGGGAGAAACTAATCTTGATTATGTCAGCGATATAGTCTTGCTGCATTTGTCAGAGAATAACAGTGATGAGAGGCATTTCATCTCAGAGGTAGAGAGGCAGACGGGCAAGATAGTGTATGCCGCCAGGCCGGGTTTGGAAATAGACTTCAATAATGCGATATGGCAAAACTGATGGTTGAAAAGAAACGTGGGCTGTTCAATCTTAGGCCGTTGTATGACTGGTTTGTCAGCCAGTTGGACGGATTATACAGAATTGAGGTCAGAAAGGTCAGAAAGCCCAGGAGCAATGATCAGAACGGCTGGCTGTGGGGATGTATATATCCGATGCTTCTTGATGCTCTGATAGATGCTGGCTGGGAGTTTGTCAGCGTGGAACAGGTTCATGAGTTCTTCAAGTCACAGATGACGGCAGATAAGGTAGTCAACAAGCATACGGGGGAAGTTATAGAGTTCCCCGGGTCAACTGCAACAATGGATACGGTGACATTCTCAACTTATTGTGAGAAATTGCGTGAATACGCTTTGGAGTACCTGAATGTGGAGATTCCTGATCCTGACAAATACTGGAGATGTCATGAAGAGGATTCCTAACTGGGTTGTCGCGGACCTGATACGCATTCTCCCTGTACTTATTGACAATCTACAGCCTGGCAAGAAGAGCACAAGGGTCATGAACTCCGTAAGAATAACGAAGAAAATCATTTATAAACTTAAAACATTACAAGATGAGAAAAATTGAAATTACACTTGAACAAGTCATGGAGGCTTACAAGCGATCAAGATGCGGACATGCAAAAAAAGTCCTGGAGGATCTGTTTGGAAAGGAAGCATGTGGTGTGAATGTCCCCACGCTGGATGATTACAGGACAATCAGAAGTTATGAGGATGCCTGCAAGGCATTGGGAATGCCGCCAGTCCTTAGTAATAATCTGAAAGTGGTAAACAGCAGAGATAAGATCGTGGCCCCATGTTTACCAAAGCATATCGTCGCTCTAATGAAGTTGGAGACTATTAGCCGTGCTTTATGGGGCCGTAATTTTGAGCCACAGCCGGATCCAGAGGGCTCGAAATGGTACTACTATCCATTTTTCGCGCTATACACAAAAAAGGAGATAGAAAATATGAGTGAAGAAGATCGTAAGAATCTTCGGGGGGCCCTCCTGGGTGGTAGTTCGGACTATGGGACGAATGCCGGGTTCGGTTGTCTGAACTCGATTAATCGGTCCTCGGATGCGAGTGCGTATTGTGGGTTCCGCTTGTGCCAGGAAACGGAAGAGAAAGCGGAATATTTCGGAAAGCAGTTCCTGGATCTCTGGGCTGACTATCTCTCTTTCAACTTCAATGTAACTCATGAAAATGTAAAATAGTACGCCATGAAAGATGTGATGCTTGCAGATACCCCTATAGAGGAAAGGGAGAGAATCTTGCGTGACAGCTGCGACAAGATTGTCGAGAAGAATTATACCAAAAAATTCTCTCAGTCGGAGATGAATGAAAAGCGGATGGAACTGGCAGATGTGTCTATCAGGATTGCAGAACTGGATCAGGAACTTGCAGAAATCCGCGCTGACTTCAAGGGCCGTATCAAACCGCTTGTTGAGAGGCTTGCGAAAATAAGAGATGAGATTAAGGCCGGAGGCGCGTATGTGTTGGGAGAGTGCTTTCAGTTCATAGATGTTGATGAGGGCAAGTCGGCTATCTATACCCCGGAGGGGTACAAGATTGAAGAGAGGGACTTGAAGCCTGGGGACCGTGTAATGACAATTCATCAGCAGATACGTAAGGGTAGCGATGTCTTTAGCAGGACAGGAACGGATGATTAACTATAAAAACAAATCAAAATGGAAACACTGGAAAAAATTAGTGAACGCGGTTTGACCGTAAACATTGAGAACTACACAGGCGAAAAGCCTATTGAGATTGTGTACCGTGAGGGTGCTGCACCAAAATCGCCTAATCCACTTGAAACAAAAGAGCCGGAAAAGGTAGGTGTTACAGGTGTTATCTCCACCCCGTTTGACTGGCTGGAGAAGCGCATTGATACTATTGACCAGAAAAAGGCTAATGTGAAAGTGGACCGTGAAAAAATGACGATCACACTTACCGTGAATGAGGATGATTACTACAAGAAAAACACTTTCGTAGGAAAGGTTGAGTTTTCAGAAGCCTTTGAAAAGTTCGGTATCAATGATGCCAGTACTGGTTGGATTCCGGCAAAGCTGGGGCAGTTCTTACGCATTAACCGTGTGCTGTTTTCCGACAAAGAAGAGTGTATGAAACTTGTTTCTCAACTCAAAAACTTTTCGGCTAAGGCAAAGGCTGAAATCCAAAAGCAGCATGATCCGTCCGGCTCTATGGCTGATGTGTACCGTCAAGAGGTGGAAAGCAACTTGCCGAAGAGTTTCACTATCAATGTTGCTATCTTCAAGGGAACTGCAAAGACACCCATTGAGATAGAGTTTGACCACTATCTGAAAGACGGTGAAGTGCTGTTACAGCTTGTTTCTCCGGGCGCAAATGAATTGGCGGAAAGCTACCGTGACAGTTGCATTGACGATGTTCTGACAAAGATCAAAGCCATTGCGCCAAATATAGCCATTATGGAGATCTAAAATCAAATCCGGGTGGGGTCATCCCCACCCTTGCTACTGAGGATTATGGGCGTTGAAAAAAGAAAGTCCTTTGTCTTCAACCTTGAATGGATGGAAGTGCTGGAGGATTATCCGAGGGAGGTCAGATACGAGGTGTTGGATGCCATAATTGGGTATGCGCAATCGGGAACACTTATCGAAATGAAACCTTTGGCTAAAATGGCATTTTCCTTTATCAGGAAAGAAATGGACTATAACGAAAAGAAATATGAAGAATCCCGTATTCGTAGAGTTGAGGCTGGCAAGAAAGGCGGCAGAGGAAATTCAAAGTGCAAGGAAAACGAGACAGACAAAGCAATGCTAAGCAATGAAAGCAATGCTTTACAAGAAAAGCAATGCTTAGCGGAAAAAGCAATGCTAAGCAATGAAAGCTATATTGTAAATGTAAATGGTAATGTAAATGATAATGTTTATAAAGAAAATGTAGAAAAGAAAGACAAGCTTTCTTTCCATGCGCAAAATCCAGACAAAGATTCTTTGCATACGAGTAGTGAAATACCACCGCCATTAACCTGGGAGCAAGAGGCGAAAGCGGAAAAAGCGAAGAAGTACAAGTACGCCGAATTTGTCTCCCTTACAAGGGATGAATACGCAAAACTATGTGCCCAATACTCCGACGAGGGGGCGAAAAGGATGATAGAGATACTTGACAATTACAAAGGTGCAAATGGAAAAAGGTACAAGTCGGATTACAGGGCTATCCTTAACTGGGTAGTAGACAGATATAACGAAGAACAACAAAATGGAAATAAACGGAAAACAAACGACAGAGGATATGTTGCTCAGAACGGTGCTGGACGGCAAGAGACAGCAGGGCAAACTGGCCCCGAAAATGATAGCGGAGGAAATCATAAAGCACAGGATGACTATTCTGCAAGGTTCTAAGTATAATCTTAAGGATCAGGCTGAATACGAGGCACATTTCAGGCTTGTGCGTTCAATCGGTGACAATTATATGCTCAGAGAACTGTCAAACTTCCAGATAGATGAACACAATGCGAATGTTATAAAGTTTCTGATATATTATTTCAACTCATGTGAGTTGGCCGAGAGCGTCTTCCCAGATGAGCACTACAAGATACACAAGAATATTCTGCTTATCGGTGAGCCGGGGACAGGAAAGACAATGCTTATGCAGATATTCTCTGATTATCTTAAGATCACAAAGAATGACAGCTATTTCCGTAACATCAGCATTACCCAGCTGATGAACTACTATAAGATCCACGGGCACATAGACAAGTACACTTATAACGAGAATGCAAATGCAAAATCTTTTGAGGGAGCACCTGTCAATGTCTGTCTGAATGATCTTGGCCTCATGACGGAAAACCAGAAGTCATACGGTACCACACTGACCCAGGTGACGGATGAGTTCCTGTTTGCAAGATACGAGATTTATCAGCAGCAGGGACGAAAATACCACATTACAAGCAATCTGTCTGTCCGTAATCTTAAAGATAGGTTTGAGGAGCGTCTGATTGACAGATTCAAGAGCTTCAATGTCGTTGAGCTCAGAGGAGGGAGCAGGAGGCGATGAATACAAGTTTTGAAAGATGCGCCAATACCACTGATGAGTGGTACACCCCGAAGTGGATTATTGATGCGCTTGGTGAATTTGATCTGGATCCCTGTGCCCCGGAGCATCGTCTGTGGAATACCGCGAAAAGGCATATAACGGCCAAAGAGGACGGTCTGAAAAATCCGTGGGGGGGGGTAAGAGTATGGCTCAATCCGCCTTATTCAAGGCCTGTAATAGAACGTTTTGTGGCCAAAATGGTGGAAAACAACAACGGGATTGCGTTGCTTTTCAACAGATGCGACAGCAGGATGTTTCAGGACCTTATTTTCCCGAACGCGGAGGCCATCATGTTTGTGAGAGGGCGGATAAAGTTCTACAGGCCGGACGGTACGCAGGGTGAAAGTCCTGGATGTGGAAGTGTTCTCATAGCGTTTGGAAGAGATAACGCGGATGCTCTGGAACGGTCGAATATACCAGGTAAATTCATAAGATTAAAAAATCATTGAAACCATGAAAAAGGTTATTGAAAAGAAAAAAATCGTATTGACATTAAGCAGGACATTCCCATCGTGGCACCGTTTCTTGTCGGGTGAGTTGACGGGTTTTGCGGAAGCATTGAGAAGCGGACAGAAGATCCATACCATCAGGGAGGATGCGAAACATCTTTGGCCGAAAAAATATGAGGAAATTGTATTCGGCAGGAAATATCTGTCAGTAAGAGAGTGGACGGGTAAGCCTTATAACTCCGAACAGAGGGAACTGGCCAGGTATGATGAGATCGGACTGCAGAGAGTAAGTATGTTCAGGTCTGTCGGAGATGAGCCGATGCTGAGGGTGTATGTAGACGGTAAGGAAGTTTCTGTAGAGGATGTTGCACGGAATGACGGGATGGATGTGGAGGATTTTACAGAGTGGTTTTTCCACGGGGGAGGTCCGGCAAGCTTTGAGGGTGTAATCATTCATTTCACAAAATTCAGATACTGATGGAGATAAAGGGTAAGGTGCATTGTCTCTTTGAACAGTCGGGGACGTTTAAAAATGAATTTATCAAGATGGGCATTATGGCTGAGGATTATGACATTCAGAACAATTTTGGCCAGACGGATCATCTCATAGACTTGTTTTTGGAAATTGAAAATGCCTATGAGAATTTACCAAGTGTATTTGACGGCATGGGGAGAGACGATTTGGCTTTAGCCTTTTTCCCTTGTATTTATTTCAGTGCGTTAAGTCAGATGGCATTCAGCTTTTCATGTGTGAATTATAGAAAATTGAATATCAGGGAGAAAACAGACAAAATATTGGAAAGGTCTTCTAACAGGGAGTATTTTTTCCGCATGGCTGTAAAGATGGTTTCTGTTGCGATGCAGAGGAAGATTCGTATGATTATGGAGAATCCGTGGGCTGAACAGACTTTTTTAAAGTCTAATTTTATCGCCCCCCCCCAGTTAGTTGACGAGAATAGAATGAGAAGAGGTGATTATTTTGTAAAACCAACAGCTTACTGGTTTTTTAATTGCGAGCCAACTCATGGTTGTACTTATCAGTATGATAAAACAAAAAAGACAATAATGTCAAGTAGAAAAGGTGTAAAAGCTGGTGTATGCAGCGAGGAGCGATCAATGATTAGTCCCGATTATGCAAGAAACTTTATATGTGACTTCATACTGGGTAAAATACAGAATCAATCGCAGTTATCGCTGTTTTAATGGGAAATGTCATGAGTAGAAACGAAGAATTGAAAGAAAGTCTGGGCGAAGAGCTGTGCGCATATTGTCCGTGGCGTAGAGGTGAAATAGATCATTTGTCAGATACTCAATGTGATGGATTATATTGCGATGATGCGCTTGAAGAGTTTCTGGATGATAACAAAGAATACTTTGACAGCGATGAATAACGATAAGCATTGTAGCAAGTGTAAGCACTTCTGGAGCAATCCGAAAGTCGGTCAGATGTATTGCTGTAAGCTGGCAAGGCGTATAACAGCGAGAAAGAAAGCATGTAAGTATTATCAACAAAACAAACAATAAGTAGAATGAAAAACAATGCAACAAAGAAAACGGATGTATTCCTGATCGATCCACGAAACATAGTCGTGGAAGATGGCTTCAATGTCCGTAGAGATTTTGACCTGGATGAGTTGAAAGAACAAATCAAGGCGAAAGGGGTGCTGAATCCCCTGACCGTAATCGCTTTCAAGGATGAAAACGGAGACGAGAAATACAGGCTGGTAGATGGAGAACGCAGATACCGTGCCACCATGATGGCTATTTCTGAGGGCGCGGATATTCCCTTTGTGAAAGCGTTGAAGCGACCGCCAACAATGAGCCGCGAGGATCTGTACATAGAACAGATGATGAGGAATGAGGGAAAGCGTTTCACAGAATATGAGTGCGCCCTGATGTTCCAGAGGTTCAAGGATGATTTCGGTTACTCACAGGTAGAGATAGCCGACAAGTTCAAAAAGTCAACGGCCTATGTGAGCAAATGCCTGTCGCTGCTTGATCTGCCGCAGAAAATACAGGACATGATAGTCAGCAACCAGCTGTCGGTAAAGGCAGCAAGGGAGATATACGCCAATTATGATGACGGAGAAGAGCAGGTTGTTGCTGCTGATAATGCCGTAAGATCAGCAAGGAACCAGGGTAGAAGGACTGCAACGAACAGAGAGGTTGCGGACTCAGCCAGGGAGGCCAGGGAAGCAGGAATCATAGCTGATTCGTTGAGGAAGATCTGGGCTTATCTTGATGGTAATAGGACGGTGGATGTTGACTGTCTAATCGGACTTTTGGACAGAAACAAGAATCTGCACCAGGCGATGGAGGAGTATAAAAAGCAAGATGCGGAGGGTCGGATATGAAAATGATGCGCATTTTGGCACTGGATGTTGACATGATGAAGCGTCTTGTTTATGCCGGGCTTGACTGTTCGGATGCAACACTGGAGTGGTGGCATTCCTCGGCAAAAGGGCTTTATGGCCTTGTATTCAAAGGCGTGAAAAATCCTGGAGACGGAGAACTGATCCCGGCATATACTCTTGAAGATATAATGGAGCGTCTGCCACGGTCTGTTGAGGGCCGTTATCAGTTGCTTGTTGGTAGAGCTGATGACAAATGGTGTGTTCAATATACCTTGATTGCGTATAATTGCGTGGAGGTCAAAATTGCAAAATACGGCATAACGCTGTTAGGTGCCGCTTGTCAAATGCTTCTCTGGTGCATTGAAAATGGATATGTAAAGACTGATAAGAATGGAGAAGATTGAAATTACTTTTGAATTAAAGGCGATCGAGAATCCGCAAGGCCGGATTAAGGCAAAGATTCCGCGCAAGATTAAAAAGAGAATCATCAAAGTCGCAGGACGTGACTGGTATCGTGAGGCCCTGTCTCAGATGCAATGGTTTTATGATGTGTTCGGATACCAAAAGTTTAATTTAAAAAAAATAGTAAAGAAATGAAAGTGTTGTTTTTTGACCTGGAGACAACAGGTACATTGGTGAGCAGGCATGGCATTCACCAGATTAGCGGAATGGTTGTTATTGACGGAGAGATCCGCGAGAAGTTCAATCTGCATGTCCGGCCAAATCCGAAAGCGGAGATAGTCTAGGAGGCTCTGGATATAGCTGGTGTGACAAAGGAGAAAATTATGGAGTATCCACCGATGGAAGAGATTTACAGGCAGTTCGTTGACATGCTGTCAAAATATGTTGACAAGTATGACAGGCAAGACAAGTTCTTTCTTGCCGGGTACAACAATGCCTCGTTTGACAATCAGTTTCTCCGGGCGTGGTTCATCCAGAACGGAGACAAGTATTTCGGATCATGGTTCTGGAGCAATTCCATAGATGTAATGGTGCTTGCCACTCCGTACCTTGCCGCCAGACGTGCGGAAATGGAGAATTTCAAGCAGGGGACGGTTGCAAGGTCTCTTGGCATTGATGTAGATCCCAACCGCTTGCATGATGCTCTCTATGACATTGAGATATGCAAGGCCATTTTTGACATTGTTTCACCACAAATGATATAGGAATATGGCAAAGAAGAAAGAAAAGACATTCGAGCCGATGCCGGATGATCTTCTTGCACTACAGGATGAGTATATTTCCGTTGATGCCGAAATAGCCAGGTTGGATGAGCGGAAGAAACAACTGCAAGATAAGATCCTGGAGCTTATGCGGACCCATGATTTGAAGAAAGCGGAGAATGAGCGGATACGGATCTCGTATATTGCTCCGTCAGTGAGAAAGACTTTTGACAGAGCCCGTTTTCAGGAAGAGCATGGGGACATGTATGAGAAGTATCTTATAAATAGCGAGACGCAGCCGTCAGTTAGAATATCAATCAAAAACAAATAGAACATGGAACAAAGAAAATTAATCCGTCCACGGTTACATGTGAACGGTCCTGATGACAGGAAAAAGAGAGTGAAGATAGCTTTCCCACCCTATTGGGAAAAACGCAGAAACAGGCTTAACGCAGAATTTGTCAGGGAAGTCGAGGAAACTGTTGTAAAGGAAGTGGAGGAATCGGATGATTACGGCTTTTACAAGACGGGGATGTTCCTGTATAAGTCCGTGGCTGTTGTAGTTAAGCGAGACAACGGCCTGTGGAGCCTCCATATCATGAGCGAGCATCCTGTAGGTCTGCCTCTGATAAGGGAAGTGCGTTATAAGTTTTTGCCTGACAATCTTCTTATGGCGCAGCTGTTCCCGTCCAGGGAGGAGGACAGTCAGCTTAGTGGCGTGATGCTTCATGAAGTGCCAACGAAGGAAGTGGATGAGGAGGACAGTGATGAGCAGGCATAATGAAAGCCAGTTACAGCAGTGCTGTGTAAAATGGTTCCGTCTACAGTACCCTGGTCTTTCCAGGGTACTGTTCGCGGTACCAAATGGTGGTAAGCGGCTGAAAACAGAAGCTTCCATTATGTTCGGAGAGGGAGTTGTCAGCGGTGTGTCGGATCTTATTCTTCTTGTACCGAATAAAACATATCATGCACTCTGTATCGAACTTAAGTGGGGTGACGGTAAACAGACTGATAATCAAAGAATTTGGCAAGAGGCAGTGGAGGGGTTAGGGTATAAATATGTGATCTGCCGTACATTTGATGAGTTTTACAGTGAGGTAAACGGGTATCTATCAGATACTATATTTATCAAAAAGTGTGTCTATTAAACACATATATTGTTATCTTTGTACCATTAATACAATAAATTTAAAGCGTATGTTGGCATTAGTAATTTTATCGTTGCTCCTGGTTCTTTTCCTGGTGGCGTTTTATTATTTCGCAGGGTATTTTGTAAACAAGTGTATGCCTAAGATATACTTGAAACAAGGAGATGTCATGTACATTTTCCTGGACGATGAGTACAATAGGAGTGCGACAATTTCAAGTGTGACCAAAAGCAAAATAGTGATCTATGATAAATTGCCTTTGCCTTTGACATATAGAGGAAAATTTTACGCTGTAGGAGAGGATGCTGCCGATGGTGGCAAATTTATATATGTTTCAAAGCATTATCATGTGATACCGTGCCGGATTGTAGAGCGTTTCCGCAAGCGTTTCGGACTGCCGGAGGATATAGATAATCTGCCGGAGACAGAGGCGGTTGAGGATGTTGAGGCCGTATCAGAGGGACATGATGCTGATGGGGAAAATGAAGACAGCTATGCAGACGGACAGGAGGAAGATGTATGCGGTGTAGCGATATAACATACCGTCCCTTGTCGGAGCTGGTGCTTCTGGAGGCTAATCCGAGGACTATTAAGAAAGCGGATATGGATCGGCTTGTAGATAGTATCAAGATTTATGGCTTCTGGAAGCACCGTCCCATAACGCTGTCAAATCGGACGGGGAAACTGGTAGTGATAGCAGGAAACCAGCGTTTGAAAGCAGCTAAGAAATTGAAGCTTAAAGAAGTACCGACTGTTGTTTATTCTGATTTGACGGAAGAAGAGGAGAAAAATATCATTATCCGTGACAATATCAATAATGGGGAGTGGGATTTCAATGCGCTGAAAGTGGATGATATTTGGAAAGATACTGATTTTGATTTTATGGGACTGTCAATCCCGGAAGATGCAGATCCCAAGAGGTCAAGGAAGAAAGCGATAGATGAGGATGATCCGAAAGATGTTGCCGGGAGCGAAGATGAAACAGAGGAAGAGAGTGATGATGCGAATGAAAAGGAGGCTTTTTACCGCTCTATGTTCAAGGATGTGCTGTATGAGAGTGACAACATTTTTGAGATTCCGAATTTGCTTCTTGATATGCAGGCCGGGAAGCTGGAACTGCCTTTATCTCCGTGGGGAGCAAACAGCCGCTTGAGGAAAGATGTATCTACCTATCATTTTTATGTTGATGATTATAGGTTTGAGGCTCTTTTCAAGGATCCTATCAACTTGCTTACAAGTGGCTGCAAAGCGGTGGTAGAGCCGAATTGTAGTTGCCACGACCAGACACCTATAGCGTGGGGCCTACAGCTCATTTACAAAAAGCGGTGGTTGTCCCGTTATCTCCAGGAGTGCGGTATAATGGTGTATGCGGACTTGAATGTATCTCACAAATTCATAGAATACAACAAAATGGGGATTCCGAAAGGATATAATGCTTTTGCCACACGTGGGCTGGACGGGTGGATGGAAAGTCTCAAATTGGATCTCCAGGTAGCGCAGGAAATTTCCGGGCTTGAAAAGCCTAACCTACTTGTTTACGGAGGCGGTAAGGATGTGCAAGCATTTTGCCGGAAACACGGGCTGTTGTATGTAACTGATTTTATCAATGCAAAAAAGAAGTAGTACATGGGAAGAAATTCAAGCGGAACACGTGGCGGTTTACAGCCGGGTGATGCCACGTTTAAAGGGAAAATATCAAAGGTCGAGCCGTTGGTGAACATGAAAGATCCAGCAGTCTACAAAGCGACCAAAGAAGCCATTTCCAGATACCACGCTGTTATGGGAGTGCGGCAGAGGAATGTAAAGCTAGCGGATCTTCCGGCAGGAACATACGGAGTTCATGTCACAACAAACGGTAAGTCTGATGGCGTGTATCTTAATAAGGCCCATTTCAATCAGTCCAAAAAGACGATTGAGACATCACATAAAAGGGGATATGCGAGCGGTTGGAGTACGAAGACCAACAAGCCTATAGCGCATACCGTGACGCACGAGCTTGCACATGCGACATGGAATCAACACATGACAGGAGCCAAGCAGAAAGCGGCTGGTAAGGAAATCAATAAGCTGTACACTCAGTGGCGTAAGGATAAGAAGAAGTCAGGCTATGGAAAATATGCCGAGACGAATGTCAGCGAGTTCTGGGCGGAGACGGTCACAAAAGCCGTTCATGGAAAGTCCGACAAGTACACCACAAAGGTCAAGGCGATAGCAAAAAAATATAAATTATAACTTTGTGAAATAAACTTTTAATGAAATGAGAAAAATTGAACTTACAGAAAAGCAAATCGAAGTGATTCATCAGCAGCTCAATGGAGAAATTGAGGTTCACAGTGCTACCGAGGAACAGCAGAAATTGCTCATGGAGGTGATAGACATGGCTGATGTAATCCTGGAGGAAGAAGATGCCTATGATGAGCTGGAGAGGCAGGGAAATGATCTCATCCAGTGGTTCTGGGACAAGTATCAGGCACAGCAGAACTAAAGAAATTTGAAGTGAAGAAGATCAGGTATATCGGTGCCTGATTTTCTTTGCGTAAAAGTGTGTTTAATAAACGCATTTTTACGTGTGTAAATGTCAAACGGTTAATAAACGGTTGATTGGTAGGAAATAAGAACATAGGAGAGTATGGAAAGGCCACGCGCTTTTCAAGTGAGAACCAGCCAAAGCGCAATGGCCGGAAGCCACGCCTTTATAAGCAGCTGAAAGCGATGATAGGCCAGAGCGTGGGGCATGAGTTGGAGAAAGAGGATTATTTTAATATAATCCGTTTCATAATGGAGCGCACTCCCAAAGAGCTTGAATTACTGTTAAAGGATGCAAGCGGACAGCCCAACAAGGATACTCCTATCTGGGTGCTCAATATTATTTCAGCAATCAACACAGATATTCGTTTCGGCAGGACATCTACTATAGAGATGATCTTTGACCGTGTTTTCGGCAAGGCGTGTCAGCCTATAGAGGGGGAATTGAGCGCGACTGTCAGGAGCAATGATATGGATCTTTCAGCCCTGACCACAGAAGAGCTTCTACAGTACAATAATCTTCTTGAAAAAATAAAGGGAAAGGATGGCAAGAGGCAGTAAGGAGATAGCGGTCCCCGTAGATCTTGCAGTCAAGACTGAACTGTTCAGGCGTGGCTGTTTTGATTTCATTGTCTGTCAGGACGGCAAGAGGCATGACAAGCAGGAGGAGGCTTTGCAGATACTGACCGACAATGAGCATGTTGAGATACTTTACGGAGGTGCGGCTGGTGGGGCGAAGTCCTGGACAGGTGCCGCCTGGCTTCTCTTCATGAGCCTTTGTTATCCCGGGACCAAGTGGTTTATTGGCCGTGCGGAGTTGAAGAGAATAACGCAGAGTACATACATTACGTTCAAGAAAGTATGTACGCGCTATGGCTGTCCAGATGGACTATGGCACTATAATGCAAATCTGAACTATATAGAGTTCTATAATGGGTCAAGAATAGACTTTCTTGACCTGAAATATGTTCCATCAGATCCTCTCTATGAGCGGTACGGATCGATAGAGTTCACAGGTGGCTGGATTGAGGAGGGCGGAGAGGTGAATTTCGGAGCGTATGACACACTGAAAACACGTGTGGGAAGAAGCATGAACGCTGAGTATGGTCTGAAAAGAAAATTGTTCATTACGTGTAACCCCAAGAAAAACTGGCTATATGATTTGTTCTACAAACTGGCTCTGACCAAAAAACTGCCTGATTACAGATATTATATTCCTTGTCTTGTCCAGGAGAATCTTTTCATAGACCCAGACTATATAGAGGGACTTAAGACTACTTCCGACAAGGTGAAGTACGAGCGTCTATTCAAGGGTAACTGGGAGTACGACGATAACCCCAATTCCCTTTGTTCCCATGACGCTATTATGGCGATATTCGGAAACAGGATCGCAAGGACAACTGGCATTAACTACCTTACTGGTGACATTGCCCGTTTCGGTGCCGATTATGCGAGAATAGCGGTTTGGGATGGGTGGAAAATCATAGATCTGAGATGCTTTCCTATCAGCAAGACAACCGATATTCAGGCGTACATTATCAGGTGCCAGAAGAAGTACAGGATACCCAATTACCGATGCATTGTTGATGAGGACGGTGTGGGCGGTGGTGTTGTGGACAATTGCGGTATTCAGGGATTTGTGAACAACAGCCGGGCATTGAAAGACGAGAATTATCAGAATCTACAGGCGCAGTGCGGTTACAAGCTGGCCGAGCATATCAATGCCTCAGATGTAGGTATTGACGAGGATTTGATCAGCCAGGCCGACAAGGATCAGATTGCAAGGGAACTGGAGCAGTTGCAGACCTGGAAGCCGGACGATGACGGGACATTGAAGCTGAAACCCAAGGAGGCGATAAAGGAGGATCTGGGATGTTCTCCAGACTGGAGGGATATGATGCTTATGAGAGCGTGGTTTGATTACAATGAGTACGACATACCTGACGATATAGAACGCAGGCTGGGAATTGATTAACCAAGTAAATTTTATGATAATATGGGACTGTTTAGATTTATTACCAATGAGCTGAAAGCCGCTGTCGGCTACCAGCAGAGCTTTACGGACTTGCTTGATTCCGGGGATGTCTCCAGGGCCCTGGGAATGATGCAGGACCGCTCCATTGAGGCCGCTGCCGCCCTTAAGGAATACAATCCCAAGGAGCATAAGATCATGCAGAGGGAAGACAAGGCGGTGTACGATAAAAAGGGGCATTTTTTACGCTGGCGCAAGAGGTGGAAGATACCGATACCTTATCAGCCGTTTATCAATGAAATAGCCCTGGTTTTTCTTTATGGCAGGCCTGTCAAATGGATTCAGACTTCCGAGGGCACTGATGAGGCATTTGAAAACTACAAGAACTTGCTTAATGAGGTCCATTTCAATGCGCGTGTCCGAGAGGCCAAGAGAGCTGCCGGAGCGGAGAGATGTTCCGCGATTCTGTATCATGTTTACCGTGATGAGACAGAAAATAGGCCGCGTCTTCTGCTCAATGTGTTGAGCAAGAGCAATGGGGATGACATCTATACCATCAAGGACCAATACAGGCGGCTTAAGGCTTTCGCATGGGGGTATTATCTTACTGATGCAGGAAACAGGACTGTGTATCATATTGACTTCTATACACGGGACTTCATATACAGGGCCAAAAGAGGAAATGTCGGCTGGGAGGTCAGGAAGTCTGTCAATCCTGTAGGGAAGATTCCAGTATTGCTCTTCGAGCAAGAAGAGGAACACGCAGGAGTACAGCCTATGATTGAGAGGACGGAGGCTCTGGAGAGCACGGATGCGGATGTGAACGATCGTTTCGCAAATCCGGCAATGGTGGCAACTGCCGAGATTCTGAACTCATTGCCCAAAGAAGAGGAAGAAGCCAGGTTGTTTATTCTGAAAAATGGCGGAAAGGTGGAATATCTGACATGGGATCAGGCCTCACAGAGCAAGACCAATGAGTATGAGCGTCTGGACAAGCATATCCTTTCCAAGACATTCACACCCAACATTGATTTTGACAACATGAAAACCCTGGGGGCCATGTCGGCAAAAGCTATCCGCAAAGTGCTGCTTCTTGCTGTTATCAAAGCTGAGAAGAGAAAGGAGACCCATGATGACTATATGAATCGCCATGCAAGCATTATGCTTGCAATAATGGGGAATGTGCTTGATTATCGAAACAAAGCCAAGTATGAGGCTCTGAAAATGACACACGAATTTCAAGAGCCATTCGGTGATGATGTCAGCGAGATGCTTGCCGATGTACTTAAGCAGTACGGAGCTGGCGCACTCTCCTTACAGTCCACTCTGGAGCTTTCCTACCTTGTGAAGAATGCTCAAAAGGAATACGAGCAAATCAGCAAGGAGCAGGCAGAAGCGATTGAACAGCAGATGGCACTTAATAGAACTGATGTATTTGGGGAGGGCGAATAATGGAAATAAAGACAAAATTTGATGTTGGTGATAAGTGTTGGGCTATTAAGGATGATGAGCCGAAAAGGTTTATTGTCGTAGCTGTTCATATTTCGGATATAACAAGTAAAAGTACTCCAGGTATAGCATACGATATTACAGTAGATAGTGATAACGATTGTTTAACTGGCAAACTGATATGCAACGAATGGCAATACAGAGTTTTCCATACCAGAATGGAGGCTGTTTTGTCATTGCTGACTGATGAGGAAAGATCCAAAATTGAAGTCAAAAGCACAATGTAATGTTATGGCAAAGAAACTAATACGGCCCGAAATAGAGTATCATTGTAGAGAGTGCAAGCACTCCTATGGTCATTATTCAAAGAATTGGAAAGGTATTTATATACTGGGTAAATGTCCTTACCAGAAGTATTCTGTATTGCTGGATCAGGATTGTTGTGATAAGTTCGAGAGGAAATAAGAGGAGTTATGCCTAAGTCAGTATATGTGAACGAGAAGAAGCTACAGCAGGAGCTCTTCAAGAGAACTGAGGGCTATGCAGCGGAGGTGCGTGCCATTTACCGAGAGGCCCTTGCTGAGATCATTGATTTAGTAAAGGGTACTGAATTGGAGGATGGCAGGCCGTTCTCTTTTTCTGATTACGGCTATTCCGAGGATGTCACAGCCATTCTCCGCAGCTTGTACAGCAGGACATATCAGACCATACGGGGAGGAATTGAAAAGGAGTGGGAGTTTTCAAATGAAAGCAATGATACTTTGGTTAAAAGTGTGTTTGGTGAGCACAGTATAGATGACAATCATTTTGCCAGGCTTTTTCAGCGGAACAAGGATGCTATGGATGCTTTCTTTGCCAGGAAGACTAAGGACGGCCTGAATCTTTCGCAGAAAGTGTGGAAATACACCGGGATGTACAAGGAAGAGCTGGAGAAGACCCTGGATCTGGCTATCGGGGAGGGTACTCCGGCCAATAAGCTTGCAAGCAGGATACAGAAGTATCTGAACGACCCGGATAGATGGTATAGGCGTTTCCGTGTGAAGATTGGGGAGGATGAGGACGGAACCCCTATATATGGCAGGAAATGGAAACGCAGGATATTTGACAAGGAGACAGGGCTGTATCAGTGGGTGGATGACAGTCCCAAGAAGTATCACCCCGGTAAAGGTATTTACCGTTCCTCTTATAGAAACGCGCAAAGACTTGCCAGGACTGAAACTAACATAGCTTACAGGACTGCCGATTTTACCAGATGGGCGCAACTGGACTTTGTTGTCGGAATAGAGATCAAGTTGAGCAACAATCACCCTGTTCATGACATTTGCGATGATCTGAAAGGCATCTATCCGAAAACATTCAAGTGGACAGGTTGGCATCCTAACTGCCGTTGCTATCAGGTCCCGGTGATGGCAAAGCCGGAGGAAATGGATGAGATGATAGATAAGATCCTGGATGGTGACGACACCCCTGTCCAGAGTGACAATCAGGTCAGGAGTGTCCCTGCACAGTTCACCGGGTGGATGGAGAGGAATGACGAGCGCATAAGGGATGCAAAAGCCAAAGGCACATTGCCCTACTTTCTGAGGGACAACAAGGAAGTGCCCGTAATCAAGTACAATTCGTATGGGAGCCAGTGGCGGCGAGTATGTTATTATGATACTGGAGGCTTTCTTGTCGCACATTCAAGCCGTTACGAGAACTCCAAAAAGAACAAGAATGAAAAGGCGAAGTATGACAAGGAGGTTGCCATGTGCCGGGTGCTGGCTCAAAAGGGATATGCGGTTGAGTTGCTGGAAGAAGTACCGGGCAAAAGCTCTCCTGATATAACCATTGATGGGACAAAGGCGGACTTGAAAAGGCTGTCCAGCGCAAACAACATAGAAAAGGAGGCCAAGAAAGCCACAAAGAATCAAGGTGCCGATATCGTTGTCTTTGAGTTCAGGGAACTGAATGCTAAGATATTGCAGGGGCTGGAGCGTCTTAAGAGGATAGGAATACACGGAAAGTACTTTGTAACAGGTGAAAACAAGTTGTATGACTTCTGATAAAATCAATGCCCCGGCCATATAGCCGGGGCAAGGGGGATCCGACTGCCACCACTTCCTTTCGGAAGCTCCCGAACTGGGGTAAGGCTTGCACCAAACGTGGGAGACGATTCTGTCTGATAACTTTATAGCCTATCAGCATCAAGGCTTATAGTATTGCAAAAATAGACATTTATTTCCATCCAGGCAAATTTACCATTAAAATAAATGTGCTTACTGACGCAGGATGTCGTGGACGAATCTCCGCCCGGCCTCCGTCCAGACAGTGGCCATGAACGTCCCCGTGCGTCCGTCTTTCCTCTGGTAGGTGTATGTCCGTGTCTTTACGTAGCCCTTTGACTGGTATCTGGCGTACATGAACCACTGGCTCCCCTGGCGGAACATCACTCCGGCACGGTGGAGGGCCTTGTGCAGGGCCTGTGCGCTCATGCCGAGTTCCTTTGCTATCTGGGTGGATGTGAACGTGTCGGGGCTGTCAAGAACGTTCTGGACATACTCCACCAGCGGAGCCTGTCTGAGCAGGATTCTGTCTTGCTCTTCTTTCAGCTTCAGCAGACGCCGATTTTCTGAGTGGTACACATTTTTCTGGTCTTCCAGTACGGCTATCTGCTTGTTGGCGGCTTTCAGTGCGTCCCTCTCCCTTTTCAGCTCCGTAAGTAGGCGTATGGCGTTGTCGGGGTCTGCCAGTATGCTGTCTATGGTCTGGGGCGTGGCGGTCACTCCGTATCTCATCAGTTCCTTGATCCTGTCATTGCACCAGATGGCGAACTGAGGGCTGAGCCAACGGGCGAACTCCAACGCTACATCTTCGTGGAACCAGGTGCCTTGTGATGTACCACCTTGTTTAATCTTAACCAAGTCCGTTAGGATAATTCTCCTAACGGCTGATAATTCGTTAAGGAAAGCTTTTGTTTGATTGTTTTTTAACCAATCCTTAACCAACTTTCCGAAAGGTTTTGCCATTTCTGTGGCGTTCACCATTGTTGCAGTCCCGGTTTGGAACGTGACGGGATTCCCGTTGTAGCTGAATACCTTGTTGCTCATATCCGTTCCTCCCTGATTTGTTCCACGAAAGCGCACCCCATGACCTCCGAGAGGGTATCGATCACGTGCGTGATGCTTTCCGATGCGTTGAACATCTCCTTGCTGTAGATCTCCCTGACGAGGCCCACTCCACTGAGAGTGTCGATGTCCTTTTCCAGCCTTACGGCTCTTCTGATGGATTGTAAGATCAGCTCGATACTGTCCGTGCCCGTTCGGTGGGCGGTCCCTGTCCGGTCGTTACTCTGCTTCACTTCCAGACTTTGATTTGGTTTACGCATAACTTGTAAAGTCTGTTGTGGCGAAAGAAAAACGGCTTCCACCTGTCCCGTTGCGTTACACCAAATCAGGCAGTGGCGGCATTAACCGTCCACACGGGGGTATGGAAGCCGTATGTGTTCCGGGCAGCCTTACGACACGCCAGGGTATAAAAAACGCCTGGCCGGAGACATACTGGCAGGCTGTAGACCCACCTGATTTGATATGTAACGCATCGCAAAAGTGAGGTATTTTTCTGACACTTGCAAATTTTTTTCGTGTTAGATTTTGATTCTGAGCGCAATATGTGTTTAATAAACGCATATAAAATAAAAAAGCCAAAGAAATTTGTAGGATTCTTTGGCTGTTAAGTAGTGTCAATAAATAGTTGCACTTATATTTCCCAAACATCCTTGCTGATCTCGATGTATATAGCGTTGCTGCTTTTAATGTACGTTCCTTCAACATCAAAGAATATGTTCGGGCTGTCGCTAAGTCTCCAAAACTCCATTATTTCCGAATCTACATCCCTCTCAGTTACATAGTTCCAGAACTCATTCCTGTCAGTGAAAATGATTTCACCAGCCAAAAAGCTGTTATAGTAGCCTACATAGCTGTAATAGCTGACGGAGGAGTGTATTTTGTCCATTTCGAACTTGAACGTGTTTATGCCCTTGGAGTAGTCTCCGTTAATGAGGCCGGAAATTGAGATGTTGTCTATCTTATTGTCTACGTTTCCGTCAAAGGTGATGGAGTAGTCTCCGTTTTGGGTCCTGATTTTGTAGCGGAGGGAGGTTTTGCCGAGTGTTTCAGTCTCGTCTGTCAGTTCCCCGTCCGTAAAGGAACTTTTTACCGATTCAGGGGACTGGTCAATGTAGCTGATGATCTTGCTGATATTCAGTTCAGTCAAAGGGATTTCGTTCTTGTTTTTTTCACATCCAGCTATCAAAGCCATCAGGCAAATCACAAACAAAAATTTTCTCATAGATTATTTCTTTTGTTGAATTGGTGAAACTATAGTATCATTGGGAGTGCTGCTAACCATTTCTATTTTCGCACTTCCGCTACCTCCTATGGTAAACGTGTATTGGTGTTCGGAGAATTTGAATAGAAAGACAATGCCGCACATAAGGAGCATAAACACAAATGCGCCCACCACGCTTTGAAATACATTCCACGAAAAAGATTTCACGGTGGTTTTCCCCACAATGTCCATCAACTCCTTTTTATAATTGTTTTCCAAATCTTTCTCTATCTGTTTGGTGGTAGCTGAAAGTGTATCATCTAAAAAGCCTTGCAAGATATTGAGGGCTTGCATTTTGTAACGGTTTATATTGGATTCCATGCAACAAATATCGTGGAACGGCTGAAATTCAGCTTCTGTAGGCTCTTTATCTCCATTCTTTGCCTTGAAGTCCTCTATGAACTTAATTTTATCTGCTTTATATAAAGAATAAGCGATATTGCCCACAATATCGCTCTCCTTTTCCACCAGTTGCTTGTATATAAAGTTATATTGTCTTGCCATTCCTTACCTCTTTAAATGAACGACTGTAGGATTCTTGCAGTCTACGTACATCTACCTTTTGAGAATATACTACGCCACGATAGTGGGCAGATACTGTTATAGCACCATCCACAACAGGGGAAGAGCAATCACGCGCTCTGCCACGCTTCATTGTCTTTTCATTTGCCCGGATAACCGTTTCTTTAGATATTCTGCACATGATACAAATTTTTAGTTCGCTAAGATAATTTATTTCGTTCTGAATGTAGGCATCCAGAGTAACGTTTTTTCATACACAATGCAATTGTGCGATTGTTGGACACATAAATTAGATATTTTATATATACCAAATATATTCATTGTGCATATTGCGAATAATAAAGGGACACATAACAAGGGTATCCCCATGTTCCTTATTATAGTGCAAGGAATACAGCTTGTGTATTCCGGCACTTTTCACGATGCAAATATATGCATTTTTGTTCTAAGCAATAAAAATAATTGAAACTTTAACTGATGTTTTCGGCTCTATCATTGTGTTTCTCTTTTTTCTTCGTATTTCAATATCTCTTCTTTCCCCTTGCTGGTTATGCAATAACCATACTTGTAATCATCTATAACGGTACTTTTTACCAAACCTTGCCTGGACAGCTTTCCCAACAGGCTTCCAGCGCAAAGCCATGCTTTTTTCCCGGCACAGGCACCATTCCCAGTGTTGGTATGTGCTTCAAACAAATACCTTTTATCGGGTTCGTCTCCCCACAGCAACCAGGCGAACTCCTTTGCCATTATAGGCGTGTTCCAGTTTGTCCTTGCCGCAAGGATCTTCAAAGCCTTATATGTCTTCTCCGTTATCATGATTGTCTTTTCTTTTGCCTCTTGCTGTATGTTTCTGTATCAAGCAGCCCATTCTTATCGTGCAGAATCTGTTGGAATACTCCTTTATCGGCAGATCGTATTTCCAGATGGTCTCCTTTGCAACTCCAATTACCTCATGTGGCAGTGTGTCGTATATAGCAGTGATGGAGCCGAAATAGTAGTGTTTTTTGCCGTTGTACGGCTCCCTTAATTCAACATGTATCACTTTTCTTCTCTTCTGCATATTCAAAGTAATTCCCATATATGTGTTTGTTGAACGCAAATATAACCATTATATTTAATAAAACAAGAAAAATATCAAAAATATCTCAGATATTACCACTAATATCATCATTAAATCGCTGATAAAATGATTATAAGTGATTATTATTTCTGTGTTTATTGAACACATTTTGCTATATTTGCAGTCGATCGTTAAAACATTGTCAACATGAATAAAAAACTCTTTGAAAAGGTTAAAGACCTGACTAAGGACACCGGGCTGTCAGAGAAGTACCTCAAGGCGATAACCGAAAAAATGGGTGGCAGCATTGAGGATGATTCTACTGATGAGGCGGTGATTGAAGCAACGGCAAACCTGATAGCTGACGTGGCTAAGGAAAGCCAAGGTGAGGCTACCAGATGGGCCAACAAGAGAAAGGATGATCAGAGCAAAGGGAACAAGGGCGGAGAAGATGACGAACCCGGTAAAAAGGGAAACAAGGGGGGCAAGAAAACTGACGAAGATCCCGATGTGGAAGATCCGAACGAAAAGCGGATAAAGGCTCTGGAAGATGAGCTGGCAAAAATGAAAGCTGGCGAAAGCAAGGCAAAGCGCATGGCTGACATCAATGCCGCAATGGAGAAGCATAAGATTCCGGCCAAGTTCCGTGAGCGTCTGGCTAAGTCAATCTCGGATGACGAGGACATTGAGGAGGCTGTGACAAATCTCAAACAGGATTTCATTACGGAGGGTCTTTCTCCTGATGATTCAGAGGGTGCAAAGACAGCGAGCCAGAAGCAGATAGATGAGGCTGCTGACAGCTTGCTGGAGTCAATCACAGTTAAATAACCATCACAATGAAAAGGAAAACCGCTTCATTTACAGGTGAACGCCCGATATTTACGGGCAGTCCCTCAATCGTGCAGGGTGGCTTCAACCTGGATGTCTCCAAGCAGAAGTTCAATGTCGGAGATGTCATACCCGGTGGTACCCTTGCTGTCTATGACGAGCAGAGCCGTCTTGTGAACATCCTGAAAACCGCCACAGTCGTGGAGATTGACAGCGATGATAGCAAGATCGTCCATCTGCTAGTTGATGAGTTTTTCTCTCCTTGTTTCGCGGTTGGTGACAAGGTGGCAAAAGCCGGGGCAATATCCGGCACTTACAACAATGCCGTCTCTATCTCCAAAATCCAAGCTGAGGGAAACAACTACATCATCACTCTTTCCGGGGCAATATCCAACCTTGCAAAGAACGACACAATTGTCGAGGTGGTCAAGGACGGCTCCGGGAATGCCGCTGAGATAGGACAGGCCAACTGTGTCACTATTGCTGACAAGGAGGTCGGAGAGTTTGAGACGGCCATTGATGTCTCTGCCGATACAATGCAGTATGCTTTGTATGAGAGACGGGTGCCGCCCATTCCGGCAAGTCAGAAAGACACAACAGGCAAGTTCCTCAAGGCAAATCCGCACATCAAACTTTCACAATCTTTTTAGAAAAGGAGGCTGATATATGAAATCAATCTATACTAAATTCAAGGGCCTGTACAAGGACGGCAGGCCTATCGACTTCCTGGCCACATGGAGAAAGGCCTTTGAAAAGGCTTCGGAAAGAGAGGTGAATCTGTTCCAGAAAATGTATTCGGACAGTTGGTTTACCTACAATACTCCTCAGATGTCCCTTACGGCTGAGGGAATCATGGGCAAGTACAGGCTCCGCTTCATGGCAACTCTCATCGGGGATGAGTCTCCTACTCCTCAGAGACGTTCTGACGGATTTGACATCTGGACAAAGGAGATACCGCGTGTGGGTCATAAGTTTCCTATGACGGCACGGACATACCGTAAGCTTATGGAGGTTTACGAGAATCCGCGCATATCCGAGGTGCAGAAAGTCAGGGAGATTGAAAAAACGCTCAGGGCAGATCTCCAGGACGCATATTTGGGCTGCAAGGATGTCATGGACTTCATTGCTCTCATGGCATTCTCCAACTGGGGTGTGGCTCAGTTCAAGCCGGAGATCAACAATCCCGGAGGTCGCGAATACGAGGTGGACTATCAGATGGACGAGGCAAGAAAGCTTGTTTCGGCCTATAACTGGAGCGATGCCAACATCAAGTCAGGAAAGATCAGTCCTATTCTCATCCTTGCTGCCATCTGTAACTCTCTCCGTCAGGAGGGCATAGAGCCGGGAGAGATCCTGATGTCGCAGGATCTTTACTACTGGCTCCGCATGAACGAATCCACACGTCTGCTTGTGCATGGCGAGGATAAGAAAGCCCAGACAGTAAGAATCAGCGAGTTCAATGATCTTCTGAAAGAGAATGAAATTCCCGACATCACTGTCATCACAAGGAGAATGGGCCTGGACAAAGACGGTAAGAGAAGTGCTCTGGAGCCGTGGAACCATAATTTCATCTGCATCAAGCCAGCAGGAGTTGTCGGTGAGATTCAGCCGTCCATTGAGGACAGCGAGCTCATGGAGGAGGATAATGTGGAGTACATGAACGCAGGAAGCGGTATCCGTATCGCTAAATGGCGTACAGGTGAGTCCACTGGCCAGGTGGCTGCTGAGTACACTCAGGGGTCAGGCCGTTTGCTTCCCATTATCACGGACATCAATGCTATCGTTTGTATGCAGGTGAGGGGATTGGAGGAAAAGACCATTCCGGCTGATGCTAACGGCAACGCACGTGCATGGTGTACCAAGGCAGAGTATGACGGAATCAGCTCACTTCAGGAGGGTTAGCAATGAAACTGAAAGTACTTGTGCCATTTAAGGATAGGAACGATCACAAGACTGTTTATCAGTCTGGTGACGTTCTTTCCACTGATGAACTCAGCAGGGTTAATGACCTTGTTAGACGCGGCTTGTGCGAAATTGTCTCTGTTGTGAGAGAGGAGGAATCAGACAAACCTGAAACAGTCTCTTTCAGACAGGGAGAATATGAGCTTGAAGCCGTCAAAAAGGCTCTGGAATCCATAGGTGTCAAGACCGGGAACGCTGGTGTGAAAGGCGTATCCAAGAAACTAGACGAACTTACTGGTGAACAGGCCGATTCGCTCTTTGATATGCTTAATAAGGAAGTCTGATGGGAACACTGACAAAATATGACGCGCTGATCGGAGAACTGGAGCCATATACGCCCAGCCCTTTGGCATTGAGAAAGGCCCTTGCAGATGCAGGAGTGGAGAAGCCGGATTCTGAATACATCGCTGAGGCGGACAGGCGGTCAATAGCCGTTGCCGCCATCAAGGTGCTGATGAAAATGGTAGTCCTTACCAGCGACAGCATGGGTAAGTCTTCCCAGGGGTACAGCGTTGATAAGCTGGAGAAGCGTATCAGGGCTATTTGCAGTGAAAACGGTCTCGATGTGTCGGATTTTGTCGAAGTTCCCACTGTATCGGACGGATCAGATTTGTGGTAGCCATGAGCAGGAACAACGGTACTTTCAGGTATAAGGAAGTCCAGGAGGCCAGCAGGGATCCCCGGACTGGCTTCATTCTCTCCGGCTCACAGCAGGAGACGTGGATAGACGGATGTGAGTGCCAGATTGAGACTTTCGTGCCAGCCAAGCAGCGTGTGGGCACAGACGGGCAGATGCATTCCTACACCTATGATGTGCTTGTACCAAAGTGCTTCAAAGGCAAGTTGGATATAGCGACCCCCGTTGAACTCACCAGCGAGGACGGTCAAGTCTCTATGTTCCTGATTCAGGGTGTGGATAACCTTAACAGAAGATACATTGAGATATGGGGATAGTGCCAGCATCGGATCACATCAGTATAATTAACAAAAAGGTAGCCGTTTTTCAGGCCAGGCTTGAAGACGCTATGCTGTATTCCTTGAAGTATCTGGGCGAGGAGCTTGTAAGATATGCCAGGGACAAGCATAATTATACGGATCGGACGGGAAATCTCACTAACTCCATATCCTATGCTATAGTGCGGAATAGTAAGCTTGACTACTACAGTGGGTCAAACCAGCCTAATGAGGGAGCCGAGGCATCCTTGCAGGTGGCCATGAAGATGGCGGCTAAAATGCCGGAGGCTTTCTCTCTCATTGTGGTGGCAGGAATGAACTATGCCGCCTATGTGGAGGCCAAAGGGTACAATGTCATTCTGCCAGCCGAGTTAAAGGCTAAAAAGGATTTTCCAGCCATGATGGCCGGGCTTGTGGCAAAGGCCAGGGACAAGGCCAATGAATTTTTCGGAGGTGTCGGATTATGATCACAACTGAGGAAATAGCGGTGCGCGTCTATGAGATGCTCATGGGAAGTGATGTGCGGACCATGATCACCGGGGTCATAGACTATGAGCGCAATGACTACACCAAGGAGGATGTGATAATAGTCCCTCATGCGATAGACGGAGAGGATTCTGTCCGTTTCGGTCAGATCAACGTCAACATTCATGTTCCTGATATTGTCAGCAAGCATGTGAAGCCGCCCGTTTACAGAACAGATTTTCCCAGGCTTATCGCGATAAGAAAACAAGTGATAGATGTGCTCCAGAATCACTATGAGAAAGGGAGTGGTTATAACTGGAATATCGGTCTGATCAATCCACCAATCAAGGAGCCGGAGCATAACGAACACTTTGTTTCTATCGCATTGGAGATAACAGTAAGAGAACCAAAGAATAACCAATAAAATTTTAAGAATATGCCAGTATTATCAACAATGGGATTGAAAAAGATCTATGTCCATGAGGCATCTGCCGATGGCACCATGCCAGCAAACGGTGAAGAGTGGCTGGATCTGGGAGACGTATATCAGGACACTTGTCAGCTGACTGATTCTGATCCTGAGATAACGGAACACAGGTCGGAGACATCCAATAAGGTGATCACGCAGGTCGGAGAAACTCAGACAACAGTGGCCCTTTCTCTCATGGATCCTGACCTGGAACTGCTTGCCAGGTATTTCGGTGGTACTATCACAGGCGAAGGAAAAGGAAAACGGAAGTGGGTGCGCCCGAAGAAGTTGCCTTACAAGGAATGGGCGATTTGGCAGCAGCCGGAGGAGGGAATCTTCATGGGATGTGCCAACGCTCGTATTATTCCGAGATTCGAGATTACTTATTCAAAGACGGGCATCTGCCTTGTTCCCATGACTGTACGTTATCAGTCTGAACTGATGGCGGATGAGACGATGACTGACCCGACCGAGGAGAGTGTGTAGTCTTATGTACAAAATTAATCAGAAAGCCTCTTGCCGGGAGTGAGGGGCTTTCTTTTTAAAGGGCAATCCGATGGACAAAAACAATAGCGAGCTTACAAGGGAACAGCGTCTGGAGATAGAGGAACAGGCCATTCAGACGCTTATGCAGATGGGGGTGAAGTTCTCAGTTCCCCTGAAAATTAACCCGGTTAATCCGCCAAGGAGAATCGCCTGGTGGAACAGGCATTTCCCGAAACATGTGAGGGTATGGAGGGACAGGAGAATCCCAAGGGAGTGGAATGTGTCAGAGATGGAGGTACCTGATGCGGAACAGGGCCGGATGGTAAGGACGTACATGCGCCATTTCCATATAAAACCCCTTTATCTGGGCACTATAGACTATCTGAGGAAGCTGTACATGCAGATAGAGTACGATGAGGGAAACATACAGGAGGATCCTATCCAGGAGAGCAAGAAGCTCTTCAAGTATATCCCTTTGATGGCGGAGATTGCGGCAGTTGCAGTTATAAACAGCGGCTCCGTCTCGGATCCTCTGGCAAGTGAGGTCAGGGATCTTAAGGACTTCTTCATCGAGCACTTGACGGTGGCCAGGCTAAAGCAGCTGTCCGATGTCATCAGTCAGATGATGAATGCCGGGGGTTTTACTTCCTCTATCAGATCAATAGTGGAGATCGGGACAACGAGGCCGAAGACCAGGGCGGATCTGATAGAGCAGTAGGGCTCAATAGCCCGTGGGGTAATCGTGGGGAGATACTTAAGCATTTCGGATGGACTTACGATTATCTGCTCTGGGGAATATCATGGATTAACGTTCAGTTGATGATAGCCGATGCGCCAAGGTATATAGGCAAGAAAGATGATGATAAGGTTGAGTTTGATGAGAACGGAATGCCCAAGGGCGGAAAGGTGGTGCATCGGACATTGAAAACAAAAGAGGATATAAAGAACTATATCAAGGGTATAATCTGATGGAAAATGTAAACGGAGCACTGGCGTTTAAAGCTTCTCTGGATATTGATGACTTTAAGGTGTCCAGCGAGGCGATGGGGCGGTACATCAAGAACGCTTCTGATACCGCTGTCATGGAGGCGCAGAGGATGGACAGTTCGCTGCTCTCCTTTGCGCAGAACGGAGCAAAGTATATCGTATCGTATCTTGTAGGTCAGGGCATGACGAGCCTGGTGCAGAGTATTGTCCAGGTGCGCGGCCAGTTCCAGCAGCTGGAGATTGCTTTCAACACCATGTTGGGGAGCACTGAGAAACAGCAGAAGCTCATGTCGGAGTTGGTGGACACAGCGGCTAGAACGCCATTTGACCTTTCAGGCATAGCTCAAAGTACAAAGCAGATGCTTGCATACGGAGCTTCTGTTGACAGCGTTGTGGATGAGATAGTGATGCTCGGCAACGTGGCAAGCGGAGTTGGTGCGCCATTACAGGACATTGTATATCTGTACGGTACGTTGAGATCGCAGGGGCGTGCCTATACGGTGGATATTCGTCAGTTTGCCGGACGTGGCATCCCTATATATGAGGAATTGGGCAAAGTGCTCAATGCGGACAGGCAGGAACTTAATAAGCTGATCCAGGAGGGTAAGGTCGGCTTTTCGGAGGTGGAGCAGGTCTTCAGGAACATGACTTCCCAGGGAGGCATTTACTACAACCTCATGCAGGAGCAGAGCAAGTCGCTAACTGGTATGCTGTCCAACCTGAGCGATGCGTGGGACAGTGCCCTGAATGAGGTAGGAAAGAGGAATCAGGACGTGTTCGCTTCCGCAATCCAGGGGGCCATTGGGGTTGTCGAGCATCTTGATGATATTGTCAGGGTTGTAAAAGCCGTTGCCATTGCTTACGGCAGCTATAAGGCGGCTGTTGTGCTCAATACCCTGGCAACAAAGGGTTATACTGGGGTTGCGCTGATTGACAATACTGTCCGTCAGGCAAAGATAGCCCTGATGAGTGCTGAGGAGAAGCTGACAGGACGCACGGCAGCGCAGACCAGGATGATGACGGAGGCACAGGAGGCCCATGTCGCGGCACTGCAAAAGGAGCTTACTGCTGAGGAACAGGCCAGCCTGGCCAAGAAACTGAGGATCGCGACAATCCAGCAACTTCTGACAGAACAGCAAAAGGAATATCTGTCAAACCTGAATCTTACAGCCTCTTCAGCAGAATATGAGGCAGCGGCCATGTCGGTGCTTACGGCAGAGCAGAGGGAGGCACTGAGCAAGACAGACCTGTCCTCAAAGAGTGCCGTGTATCGTGCGGCTCTGGAGCAGGAGGTCGCGGCAAAGATGCAGAGCCGGACGGCTACACTGGAGGCTATGAGGGCTGAAGTGCGTGCAGCGGCCCAAAAGGCAGAATCATCGAAGCAGTACGCAATATCGGCCATGCAGGCCACGGAAGCAGCCAGATATGAGGTCTACTGGGCTCAGCAGAGTGGAAATGCGTCACGTGTTGCGGCTGCTCAGAAAAAGCTGGAGGCCGCCCAGGATACGCAGAATGCCGCCCGTAAGGCTGCTTTGTCGGCACAGTCGGAACTGTATGCAAAAAGAAAACAGCTGGAGATAGCCGCAACAAGGCAGTCAACGGCAGCTTCTGTTGAGGATACAGCGGCAAAGACCACGCAGGCTACTGTTACAACGGCCCTTGCTACAGCTACCAACAAGGCCACTCTGGCCCTTAAGAATCTCTGGCGGTCCATTAAGAGTAATCCTCTCGGATGGATTCTGTCGCTGCTGGGTCTGGTGGTCAGTGCTATTTCTCTATTCCGTAAATCAGAGGAGGAGGCCACTGACGCTATGGGTGAGTTCCAGAAGACCAGCAGGGAGCAGATTGATAATCTGGAGCTGCTTTTCGCAATACTGAGAAATACAGAGAGCGGTACGCAGACACACAGAAATGCCGTGGAGAAAATCAATGCGGTGTGCAAGGAGTACAATAAGACACTTCTTGACGAGAATGCTACACTTGATGCTCAGAAACTCAAATACGATGAGCTGAAGACGGCCATTCAGCAGACAACGGCAGAGAAGATAAAGGCAAAGTATGTTGAGCAGGAAATGCAGGATTATCTGAATGATTCTGATGCCAACTACAAGGATTTCAACACGCAGGTAGACAGGGCTGTTTATGATACCGGGAAAAAGGACTGGAAGACGGACCAGTATGGCGGCTATTATGAGACATCCGTGTATAATGAGGCTGAGAATATTCGCAATATGAGTGATGCCGTCAGAGAGGCTATCAGAAGCCAGATAGAAATTAATGCAAAGTCTTTGGCTGGTATGTCCGGGGATGCTTTTGCGGCAGAGTATGATAAGGTTGTATCCAGCATCCTTGCCTCGACACAGGCGGCAACCAAGGCCACTGATGCGGAGATGGCAAGCTTCAAGCAGACTATAGAGAACTATCTTGATTCCCAGATAGACAAGACCAGGGAGATGAATGAGGCTGTCAAAAGTGTTACGGACAGCCTGGAGGAGTTCTTTGCCAGTGGTGACAATGTGGATTTGGGGGAAAGTACAGACTATGCAAGCCTTTCATTTGATGAGCTTGATAAGAGGATTAAGAATACGCAGGATGAAATAGATGAGCTCAATGCGAAAAAAGTGCTTGTTGAGGCGGACTATGAATCGTTGGAAACCCTGAAACAGACGCTGGATAGCCTGACAGGGGCTAGGGAGACAAAGACAGCAGGGCTCAATACAGAATCCGGTATAAATGAGAGAATCAAGCAGTTGAGGGAGGAACGGTCCAATGTAGAGATAAACAGCGCAAAATATAAGGAACTTACGGACACTATTAGCGATCTGGAGGGTAGGCTTCCCAAATCAAGGGGTGGATCTGATAAGGCGGATGAACAGTTGAGGACAAAACAGCTGGAGGCGGACCGCGAACTGGAGGAGGCGCGTATTTCCGTCATGGAAGAGGGGTATGATAAGAGAAAGGCTGTTCTTGATTTGCAGCACAGGGAGAATCTGGAGAGGATCGATCAGGAAGAGAGGGAACTGGCGGAGGCGCGGAAGAATGCCGGACAGGGCGGTCTGACAGCGGAGGAACAGCAGGGGTTTGATGAGAGGAGGGAGATTGAGAACACCAGCTATCAGAAAGCGCAGAATACCCTTTTTGACGGAGAGATAGAGTATAAGAAAAAGCAGTACGCACTTTATTTCAGATGGGTCAGGAACCTGGGGGCTGATGTCGCGAACGAACAGTTCTCAGAACTTCTGAAAGGAGGTGCTTCATTCAAGCAGTACCTGGAGAATCAGATCTCACAGATGAATCAGAAACGGGAGACTGGGACGCTGACGGAGGGAGAGGCTAATCAATTAGTCACCCTGAATATGCAATATGATGAGATTACCGGGGCAAAGTCAGCAATGGATGCTTTCAAGGAGAGTGTCATGGCCTCTATTGCCCAGGCTTCAAATCTGGCTGAGAAAGTACAGGCTATAGCTGATGCAAAGGACCGCCTGGCAAGTGGCGGTTCCGGCCTTGTCGGTGACGATGAGAAAGCCGAGGCTTCTTTGTTCCTTTCTGAAAAGGACGTGGAGATGGCACAGGAGATTCAGGAGAAAATACTGAATAACTACAGGAGCTACGAAGAGCAGAAAAAGGATATTCAGGAAGAGTATGCGCTGTTGAGGAGAGAGGCGGAGGCAAAGGGCAATAAAGAACTGCTGGACGCGCTCAATGAGGGAGAGAATGAGGCGTTGTCGGCTTTAAACGCCCAGATGCTCATGCAGAGTGACAGTTGGAAGAATCTGTTTACAGATCTTGACTCCCTGACTGTAGAACAGATTGACAAGCTCATCAAGGAAATACAGGAGAAGATGAGTACGGCAGACCTGAATCTTAATCCGGCAGATCTTGAGGCAGTCATGGATCAGCTTGATGCGGCAAAGCAGAAGATATTGGATACAAATCCGTTCAAGGCAATGGGAAATGCCCTGTCGGCTGTGTTCAAGAAACAGCAGGACGGATCCAAGAAGACATCAAAGCAGATAAAGACCGAATGGTCTGATCTGGCGGATGCAACTTCCGGGACTTTTGACTTCATCAACAGTGCTATAGACAGCTGTGATGTGCTGGGTGATGCGCTGGGAGATACGGGTAAGGCTACTCTTTCTATGATACAAGGGGTGACAATGGCAGGTATAGCTATGGCTTCCGCTATCGCCACGGCAGAGAAAGGCTCCGTTATCCTTGCAGCCATTTCAATCGCACTCCAGGCTATTCAGTGGATAGCGACTGTGTTTGACAAGGATGCTAAAATTGATGAGAGGATACAGAATATCCAAAAGGAAATAGACGCGCTGTCAACATCATTGGACAGGCTGGAACATGCTGCTGATCACACATATTGGATATTCAGCGATGAGGAGAGGGCGGCATACGAGGATAGGGTTGAGGCTATCAGAAACGAGATAGCGGCCTTGGAGGAACGTAAGCAAGCGGCATTTGATGAGTTCCTGATGACCCACAACGGACAGATGCTCCAGCAATACTGGGAACTTACAGAACAGATAGAGAAGATGAATGATGCGCTGGAAGAGACAATGATGAACGGTGACATCTTTGAACTGTATGAATCTCAGATGCAGGGTATGTCAGATCAGATAAAACTCATCGAGGAGCAGATAGCTCTGGAGAAACAGAAAAGCAGTAAAGAAAGGGATGATGACAAGATTGTAGAATATGAGAATCAAATCAAGGACCTGGAACAACAGCAAAAGGATATGAGACGGGAGATGCTGGAGACGCTGGCCGGGACAGATGTAGAGAGTGCGATTGATGATTTTGCGGATGCCCTTGTGGATGCGTATTGCCAGGGAGAGGATGCCGCAAAGGCACTTGGAGAAGTGACAAAGAGTACCCTTAAAAATGCCGTTCTGGAAGCCCTTAAAAAACAGTTTCTTGCAAAGGCCATTAACGATGCCGTACTTTATCTTGGAGAGGCGATGGAGGATTCTGTCCTTTCTGAGGAGGAGAGGAGGATATTTGAGCAGATGGTCCAGGACGGTGCGGACAAATTCAATGCGGCACTGGAGGGACTGGGAGACTGGATTAAGGATGAAACGGAAAGTACGGATCCGCTTACGGGTGCCGTTCAGTCCATGAGCGAGGAAACAGGCGGTGTTATAGCTGGAAGACTTGACGCTTTCATCATTAACCAGAGCGATCAGCTTGTCGTTATGAGGCAGGCTCTTCTATATCAGGCTGAAATAGCGGCAAACACCAGGCTGAGTGCTACCGAACTTACAGAAATCAAGGAAACTCTTAGGAGGATTGAAACAAGGGATAATTCATTATTGTCGCAAGGAATATCGTAATATTATGGAACTGATACAGCAACTTAAAAAGGACGGTGCCGGGATAGGTGCTTGCAGGGAGGGGCTTATGAAGCTCCGTCCTGATATGGATGTGCGTGGTCTTGTCAATCTTTACTTTGATGAACACCGATTCTGCATCAGAAATGATTTCCCATCCCTGACATTTCTGAGAAATAATTTCAAAGGAAAAAGCGAACCGTATGGCGTTTACATAGATTCTGTGGCAAGAAAGGTCAACTGCCGGGATATATCGCTTAACGGGACCTCAAAAGCGATGCTTTTATATAACGGTCACATCGTGGCAAATCTCTATGTCAGGAATGAGTCTATGGCTGTGGTGACAGTGCGCGGTCATGCATTTGTGATAATAGATGTCTTTGATGATGCGCACCTTATGGTTGCAGCCTATGGGCACAAGGCAACGGTCATTGTCCGCAAGTTCGGCAGTGCGCGTGTTGAGATTATGTCTGGGAATGACATGATAGTCGTAAATGAAACTAATAAAAATACATATTGATATGATGGACAGCAATCTTATTCTTTATTTGCCATTTGATGATCCTGACGGCTCAACGGCCTATGATCATTCTATGAGCCGGGCTGACGGAACTTTATCTGACGGTGCCTCTTTCTCAAAGAAAGCCAAGATAGGAAAGTCACTTTCTTCAAACGGCAGCGGAATATGCCGTACAGAAAAGGTGATACCGTTCAGCAGTAATTTCACATTGTGTACGTATGTCATGCCGACAGATTCAATGCTGGGCTGGCTTCTTAATCTGGACGGAGTGGACAATTATCTTGAACAGTGGATGGCTGTCACCCCAGGAGAGTGGTGCTTCCTGGCATTTGTCAGGAATGGATCCGTGTTTGAGGTTTACAAGAATACAACCAGAATGTTCAGGCAGTCATTTTCCGGCACCCCTAAAGGGCTGTCGATAAATGATACGTATCTGAGCGGATGTTATGCCCTTGTAGATGACGTAAAGCTGTACAATGTGGCGAAAACACCGCTTGAAATCATGACGATGCAGAAGAGTACAGATGTTGAGTATTATATTGACGGCAGGAATTTCAAGGAGTTCGGTGTATATGTGACAGCTTCATCAGGGATTATCGGCAGGCTGGAAAGAAAGGAGGGTCTGGAGGTGGACTGGGACAACTATCATGGCAAGGTGGTTGATAAGAAAAGGCCGCGATATAAGGAGCGTACAATCACTCTGGAATGTATGATAGAGGCTTCCAGCAGATCTGCTTTCGTTGAGTGGGTGAATCTTTTTATGGCCCAGTTTGACAAGGAGGACAATGTGCGTCTTAAGGTTGAGTATGACGGCCCGTCTAAACCGCTTGTCTACGAGGTGTATATGCAGGACGAGGCGGATGTTGAGAAGACATGGGGTACTTACAATAATGAACTGATGGTAGGCACTTTCCAACTGAGGTTGATAGAGTGCGAGCCTGTCAAGAGGGTACTCAGACACATCGGGGGGGCTGGCAGCAAGGCTACAATTACTGTTACGAGCAGCAAACTCCTGAATGTCTACTGGGGTGACGGCACACACACCTACAATGTCAAGGGTTCTGATACTGTCGTGGAGCATGTATATGAGAACGCAGGGGAGTACGAAATCATTATCAGCGGAGTGATAGAGGATATAGAGAAATTCTCAACTAATGCTATCGTGCTATGGGAGATATTGAAGTAATCAAGCGTACTGGCGGCAGGGTTCAGCTCTTCAGTAAGGAGCCGTTCAGGACGATTAAGTCAGCGGTTCAGAATACGGCACTGATGGGAGATGACAATATCCAGCTGTCCATAGTGTCTTCCGACATCTTGTCCTTTGAAAAAGGGGATAAGATTATTGTTGGAGGTGAAGAGTACACTGTCCGTACACGTCCGTCCCGTGAGATGCAGTCCGATTCGTACTACATCTACGATGTGACTTTTTACGGTGTGATGTACGAGCTGATGAAGACGCAGTACAGGAATACTGATGCGGACGGCAAGTCAACCTCAATGACTTTTGATCTCACTTATTCCATCAAGGATTTCGTAAAGGTCCTGATCTATAACTTGAACAGAGACTACCCTGGGTTATGGGCATTTGATGATGAGAACTGCCCGGACACAGAGCCGCGTACAATATCATTTTCCAAACAGAACTGCTTGCAGGTGCTTCAGTCCCTTTGCAGCGAGAGCAATTTCAACCTGGAGTTCAGAATCACACAGGCGGATGGTGTCAGGACCATCCATATAGGTAAGTTCGGGTCGCAGGTAGTACCGCCTGGCGGCAACGAGTATTTTGAGTGGGGTAAGGGTAATGGCCTATTTACTCTGAAAGAAGAGAAAGTTGACGATAAGGCTATTATTACACGCCTGTGGGTGGAGGGCGGCACTACCAACATAAGAAGCGATTACCGCAATTATTCTGAGCGTCTGCAATTGCCGTATCCAAAGAGGCTGAATAACCGCGAGCATATACTGTATGACGGTACTGTCATTCCGGCAAAAAGCGAGATGATAGGCATTGATGATGACAGTAAGAGATACATTGAGGATGCCGCTTTGAAGCAGGAGATAGGAAGCGAGGAGGATGGTGCTCAGTACGATGACATTTATCCAAAGAGAACTGGCGTTGTCACGGGTCTTGTGGATAATGACATATACTCATTCATTGATGATACCATGAATTTTGATTTGAATGAGAAAGATGACAACGGTACTAAGTATCTCATTGACGGTGTTTCGGCAAAAATAACTTTTGTAACAGGCCTTTTGTCCGGCCAGCAGTTTGAACTGAACTCTAAGGGGGGATACGATCATTCCTCAAAGAAATTCACCATATTGCCCTATACTGACAACAGAGGACTCTCTTTCCCGACAAAAGACAGTGAGGCGTTCAGAATAGCGGTGGGTGACACGTATAAGATTACCGACATCAATCTTCCAAAATCCTACGAGGATGACGCGGAGGAAGACTTATGGTATGCCGGATATGATGAGTTCAGGCCGCGCACCCAGGCAAGGGTAAAATATTCCCTTACTTTTGACCGTTCGTATTTCGTGAACAATATGCCGGAGGACAGCGAGACATCATTGTTCAAGGTCGGGGATTACGTGCCAGTCAAGGATGACCGTTTCGGTATTGAGAAGAGTATAAGGATTCAGAAAGTCACAAGGGATCTGATGGTGGATCATGACTACAAGCTGACATTATCGGATACAACTACAATCTCTATTCAGCAGCAAACGGTCATTGATGTCATAGAGCATAATAAGGTTATAGAGATAAACCGCCTTAAGGATTTGTCAAAGGCAAGACGTGGCTGGCGGACTACCGAGGACTTGCGCTCAATGGTATATGACACTGACGGATTTTTTGACACGGACAACATCCGCCCCAATTCCATTGATACAAACATGCTGACTGTCGGCTCAAAAAGTCAGCAGTTTGTCCTCAGTGGCGTGGTGATGCAGGCCAATGTCAACGGGTTGCCGAACAGGTTTGATGCATCGGCAGGAGTGCTGGCCCATCTCACTATTGAAGAGGACTCCGTAAGGATGTGGACCCTTGCGGAGACGAGCGTGGAGCTTCTTGACGCTGGCGGCTATTATGTGTTCGCCAAATGCAGTAAGACCGGGAACAGCGGAGTGTATCTGGTGACGCAGACGCAGTACAAGGTTGAGCCTGTTGATGATCCGAACAACTACTATTTCCAGATAGGTATCATTAGTTCTCTTTATCCTGATGATAATTTCCGTGACTTTGTAACCACTTACGGATTTACCCGTATCAATGGAAAGACCATTACGACAGGTGCGATTATTACGAGTGACGGTGAATGCTACCTGGACCTGGACGGCAACAAGTTCAGGATAGGTGATTCCAGCAGTTCGATAGACTGGAATGTTACTAAAAAGGGACAGCTCACATTACATAATGTGCGTCTCCTCAGTGATTCGGGAGACACTTCCTTTATCGGGGTGTACAGGGGAATGTACAATAATGACTATACTTATTACCCGGGCGATGAGGTTAGTTATGATAATGGGGCTGAGACTTGTACCTATCGTTATGTCTATCCTACTCCGGGGAAAGGTGTTGTTCCTACGAATACAACCTACTGGATGGTTGTCGCAAAGGGGAAACAGGGAGAGAAAGGCGATGACGGTCTGCCAGGAGAGGATGGAATACCAGGTAAATCATATTATACATGGATCCGTTATGCGGATGATGAAAACGGCAATGGTATCTCTGATAACCCTACAGGAAAGGGCTTCATAGGATTTGCATATAACAAGGAAACACCTACCGAAAGCAACGATCCAAAGGATTACAAGTGGTCTGACATTATGGGCAAAGAGGGTGTGCCCGGAGAGCCGGGGGAGGATGGCAAAACACTATACACCTGGATTGCGTATTCAGACAATGCCAACGGTGATCCGCTGTACCAGCAGCCGAAAGATTCAACGAAGTACATAGGTATCGCTACCAACAAGGAAACGGCCACGGAAAGTAACAACTCCAAAGATTATGTTTGGAGCAAATTCAAGGGTGATGATGGCTTGCCGGGCGTTCCGGGTGCAGATGGCAAGACAAGCTATTTTCATATCAAATACTCTTCCGTGCAGAATCCAACCAGTGCCCAAATGACGGAAACACCGTCTGACTACATAGGCACTTATGTGGACTATACACAAGAGGATAGCACCGACCCTAAAAAATACACGTGGGCAAGGTTTAAGGGATTCAACGGTACTGACGGACTGCCGGGTGTGAATGGTGCGGACGGAAAGACATCTTATCTGCATGTCAAGTACAGTGACAATGGAGGGCTGTCATTTACGGCAAATAACGGAGAGGATCCCGGAGCATATATGGGTGTATATGTGGATTTTGTTGAGAAAGACAGCGATGATCCGTCAGATTACACCTGGAGCAAGATTCAGGGAGAGAGCGGTGCGTCTGGCGGAGACGCGACAACGCAGGAGTATTATGAATACAGATATGCAAAGAACAGCTCTACAGTAACGCCACCTGATTTGGATGTAGATGCCGTTGACCCATCCGGGTGGTCAACCGTAATGCCTCCTGTCGGTCAGTTCGAATACCTGTGGTGTACAATGGCAAAGAAGTCAGGATTGTCGGAAAAAGTGGTTTTTGACATTCCTGTAAACAACGGAGAGACATCTGTCCTGGCTGATAAGTCCGGCAATGGATACGATGCGGCTCTTTCTCTTGGGGCCTCAGTTATAAAGGACGGCAGTAGGTATGCCGTGAATGCGAGCGGCAACGGAGAGTGCCGTATTCCTTACGATCTTCCTTTCGGCAGAAGCTTTACGCTAAGCTTTTGGATGAAAACAGAGCTGGAGAGCGTGAAGTGGATATTGAACGGATATAACGGCAGGGATTACGTGGAGAAAGAGCTGGTTGTGGCAAAGAACACCTGGTTCCACGTTGCGTTGAGATTCAACGACAGGACAGTTGCTATTTTCATTAACGGAGAACAGAATCAGATAGGAACAATCAACGAGGAGCCAGTAGGATTTGCCTTTTATGATGACAACATGTTTGGTTCTGCAGTCTATTATGATGATGTGAAGCTGTATAACGGAGCTCTCTCTGCAACGGACATCGGCAAGGCAATGAACGGTGAGGAGGACAAGCTTGTGCAGAATTGGTCAACTCCCTTTAGAATCAATCCCTATGACGGAAAGGACGGCAAAGATGGCACAAGTATCAGCAATGTGGACGTTGAGTATGCGAAAAGTACGTCAAATACAACGGCTCCGACATCGGGATGGCAGACAACCGCTCCGGCATGGGAACAGGGAAAGTATATCTGGTCAAGGACAAAGACTGTTCTGTCAAACGGTACTACAACTTATTCAAAAGCTGTCTGTGTAACAGGAGGCACGGGTAACGATGGAGTGGGTGTCTCTTCTATTGTAGAGCAGTACTATCAGTCAAGCAGTGCGACAGCTCTTGCTGATGGATCGTGGAGTACAACCAGGCCGACATGGAAAAACGGCTGGTATATATGGACCAGATCTGTCATAACATACACGAACGGCACATCACATACAACATCCCCGATTTGTGTTTCAGGAGAAAAAGGAGATAAGGGTGATGATGGGGCTCCTGGAGATAAAGGAGATCCCGGAGAAAGTCCCGTTTCTGTTTACCGTGGAATCTACAAAAGCGGTTCTATATATTACGGCAATAAACATCGCCTGGATATTGTCAAGTTCCAGAATAACGGACAATATTATGTTGCCCGTATTGATGCCGGAACATTCTCTAACATTACTCCTACCAATACGAGCAAATGGAATCCATTTGGGGCTCAGTTTGAGAGTATTGCTACAAATCTGCTGCTGGCTGAGGGTGCCAATATCGGAGACTGGTTTATCCAGGGTGGAAAGATTGTTTCTACTTTATCAACTGGAAATAAGATAGAGCTGGATGCAAAAAATAAAGTGATAAAGATAATATCATCCTTATCAGGAGGGGATTATTCAGCTGAATCAGGATTAGGCGCAAATATCACGCTTGATGCCGAGGCAGGAGCTGTGGAAGCTCGTTCAAAAAGTGGCGGACAAGTAAGTTATATCTCTCCAACAGGCGTGTTCGCAAATAGGGCCGGTACAAGATGTGATGCTCCGTCAACTGGACGCGACAGGAGAGCCGCCATTGTGGGGCGTGGTTACGGAGATGTCGATGCAGGGACTACGCTTGACAACAAGTTGGTTGCAGGAGTTTTCGGATTTGCATCAAATACAGGAACGGCCCCGGCTTACGGAGGATACTTTGAGATGCTTAAGGCTCAGGGGCTTGTGCTCGGAATAAAATATGTATCTGCTGCAACCTATCTGTCAAAAACAGACACGCTTGTAATAGGCTTGTCAAGCAGCACGGTAAATTGTTATCTTCCCACAGACCCCGAGGAGGGTCAGACTGTCATATTCAAACAGCTTTGGACAGGTACATTAAGGGTCCGTCCACGGAGTGGGCAAGTTATATATGATGATGATTCTGAAAATGAATACTATGACGCAGCCGATGGTCAGTCTGTCATCGCGTATTTTACAAGACTTGTGGTCAATGGTGAAAGCAAGCAGCTTTGGGCAGTAGCGAGATTTAAATTTTAAGGTTATGGAAGAGTTTGAATACGGTTATATAGATAATAACGGTTACTTGCGTTCCAGATTTTTCGCTCCAATATCCGAAATGGTAAAAAATGAAGACGGGACGGCAAGCATGGTAGAAGTGTCTGTAGAAGAGCAGCTGGCTCGGCTTTCCGGGACATGGAAGCCAGTAGATCATTTGGACGAGGCAAGGATGGAATCAGAAGATCCAGATTTTGTGATTGTGCTGGTCCCCTATGACGCAGGGGACCATATTGCCTACAATTATCTGTCAAAGTTTGACAGAAAGGGTGTCATGAAGAGGATTCAGGTTCTGAAAGACAAGCTGTCTTCCACGGACTACAAGATCATGAAATGCTACGAGGCCACTATGCTAAAAGATGCCTTACCCTACGATGTGTCGGAGCTGCACATCCAGAGACAGGCATGGAGGGATGATATAAACGAGCTGGAGGGCAAGCTGGCAGCGCACACTGATTTATGATTTTGTTTAAAAGTGTGTCTGATGAACACACTTTTGGCTATATTTGCAGTACTTATGTTAACCTGGTGAATTATGAATGAAATGTACAGCTTGAGAATCCTGTCCAAAGGACAGGTTACGGATCTCTCAAAGGGATTCAGCCTCGGAGGAAAACCGTTCTCGGTATTTCTGAGACCAAAAAAGGTGACAATGGAATTGAACACACTGATTAAGTGCAAGCTTATCTGTGATGATGCGGCTGGCAATTTCCCTGTCCCTCTTGGAGACTGGACCCCAGGCGCGGTTACTGAGATCTCCCCCGGTGCCGTTGACCTTGAAGAATATGATCTTTTCTGGGGAGCAGGAGAAAAAATTTAAATTTTAAAATCATGTCAATATTACTTGCAAGCGGCAACACGAAGCCGCAATATCCATACGATCAGTGGTATGGTATTCAGGGAGACTTCTCCAGTAATGACTACAAGCTTACGAGAGTAGGAAACTTGGATCTTCACAGGGCGTGTCCTATCCAGACAAGACTGAGGAGGTTCGTTGAGAATCCCGATGGGTCGGTGAAGTACTATCTGCACCAAAATGACAGCAGAAAAAAGGAAAGCGGAGCGGATGCCGTGATAGACAGCACTGATGGCAATGTCATGCTGGAAATCCCTGAATATTTCATGAAGCTGGAAATTGAGGGCACAAAGTGGCTGATGGCTTTTTCAGAATATCCTCTGCCAGGCTTCCAAAGGATGATCCGTAAGACAATATCGCCCTGGTTCGCAACAATAGACATGGAAAATCAAAAAGCTGTGTCTGGCTGCTGGCTGCTTTGGGATGGCAATGAGATCAAGCGTGATTCAAACGGCATTGTTCAGCTGGCCGCGAATGCCGCAAATTTCAGGGGAGGAACAGGCTCCAGCGATGCTTCTAAAGACGGCACATACAACTCTCAGTTGGGTATGCCCAGGACATCCATTGCGAAATCTACCGTTCGCGGCTACTGTGTTGACGGAACGCATATAGGGGCTTTCAGCGCATACAATCAAATAGCATGGTTGCAGAGGCTGGAGTATGCTTCTCTGAATTGCCAGGCGGAATATGTCGCAACATTGACGGAAGACGGCTACCACCAGGGAGGACTTGGAACAGGGCAGGCAGTTGACAGTACGGAGTGGAATACATGGGGCGGATACAGGCCGTTTATTCCCTGTGGTGTGACTGCCACATTGGGCAACAATACGGGTCGGGTTGCCTATACTGTCAAAGGTTGGACTGGCGGAGACAAGGTTGTTTATGTTATATCCTACCGTGGTTTGGAAGTTCCGTTCCAATACCTGTGGCTGCTGACCGATGATGTGCTGATATGGCATAAGGCAGACAAGTCAATAGCTTATGTTTGCTCGGATCCGACAAAGTTCACCTCACATTCCAACAATGCGACAAATGTACCTGACGGGTATATGTCCATTTCTGAATTACCCCGTACAAGCGGTTATATTCTCCAGGAATCCCTTTCAAGTAAAGGATATTCTTTCCCGGAAAAAATCGGAGGCTCTTCTGTCGCTGGTTATTGTGATTACTTCTATACACCAGTGACGGCAGACACAGCGGAGGATTTAGGCTGGTTTATGGCCCTCCTGGGTGGTAGTTCGAACAGTGGGACGTATGCCGGGTTCGGTTGTCTGAGCTCGGGTAATCGGTCCTCGCCTACGAGTGCGAATTATGGGTTCCGCTTGTGCCGTTTTTAACGGACTGCAAAATCGGGACACGGGGGCATTTTAAAAAAAGTGAAATTGTCAATAAAATAAATGGTTATGGTGGTAGAGGGGCCCTCCTGGGTGGTAGTTCGAACAATGGGACGAATGCCGGGTTCGGTTATCTGAACTCGAATAATCGGTCCTCGAATACGAGTGCGAATTATGGGTTCCGCTTATACCGTGGTTTTAATAAAATGATATACTATTTCACCATGACCTTACCTCACAGGAGCTGTCGGCAATGCGGACAGCTGGTAAAATAATATGAGTTAAAATGGTGTTAGTAAGAAATTGAACGCTCCAGTTTAGACCAACGGCACATGTAAAAATGGGATTAATAAAAACAGAAGAGTACGGCTATTGTTACGGCAGCGAGACAATACTGCCAGGGTACAGGGATATGGAGGATACAGGCTTCTATATCGCTGATACTGGCGTTTTGTATGTGAGCCAGAGCAAGAAGCTTAAAAACATATATCCCCTTGTTTACGATTGTGACAACCTTGTAAAGGCTCAGTACAACGCTCAGAAAGGCAAAGGTGACAGGGCTGAGATAAATGATTTCAATGACAACATCAATGAACGTCTTGCGGATCTTTATGTCAGTCTTCATGACATGACTTATGTTCCTGGGAAATATAAAATCAAGGACATAATAGATAAAAAGAAGCGCACAATTATGATTGCGCCTTTTTACCCGGACCGAATAGTTCATCATAGCGTCATAAATGTCCTGGGACCGCGATGGATACATGTGTTTGTCTCACACACCTACGCCTGTATAAAAGGGCGTGGAATACACAAGTGCATGGAGGACATTCACCATGCGTTGATTACTGACAGAAAAGGCACTGAGTTCTGCTTCAAGATGGACATTACGAAGTACTTTGACAATGTTGACCATGCTGCGCTAAAAGCGATCATAAGAAGAGTAATCGCTGATCAGCAGATGCTATGGCTGTTGGATGCAATAATTGACAGTAACGGCAAGGACAAGGGCCTGCCGATAGGCAATTTCACAAGTCAGTACCTGGCGAATCTGTATCTTGCATATTTCGATCACTGGGTGCTTGAAGAGCTCAATAGGACGGTTCGCGATAAATTCGGTGTCAGGATATATTATTATAGGTATATGGATGATATTGTAGTGCTTTGCGCCAGCAAGGAGGCTCTGCATTACGTATTGGACATGATGGGCCTGTATCTGGCATCTGAATTAAAGTTGGAAATCAAGTCCAATTGGCAGATATTCCCTGTTGATGACAGAGGCATTGACTATGTGGGATTTAGGCAGAATCATTATGGAATATTGTTGAGAAAGAGCATATTGACGCGCTTCTATTCTAAATTCAGAAAGATAAGTAAGAAATATCATGTAAAGGATATTGATGACATCAAGCATCTCTTCCCGTCTGAATATGGCTGGATACTCAGATGTAGTGAGGAGCATAGTAATTTCATATTTAACAACTGTTTACAACATGGAAAAGAATGTATTGAGTACAGGGCTGCTGGCTGATGAGAGGCCGGAAGTCATCTATGACCTTAAAAATGGTCAGGGTTCGTTTATGTATAATCACAATATCAAGGAGGTATCTGTGATTAAGGATAAGATGGGCGGTATTACAGTCACAACAGATGGTGACGATAGGGCTAACGCAAAGATGTTCCAGTATGACTGTGTTAGGGTGGAGTATCCACGCACTGCCGATAACATCTTCAATTCGCTTCTGACTGCAAAGTATCCGGCTAATACAGAGAGCAAGCTGGTTAATGAATACCAGTCCGCTGTCCTTGGATTGCTTGGAGAGGAATACAAGAAGCCGTATGAGGATTTCTTAAAGGACCGCATTGCCATAAGGACAATGGTGGACGCTGATGCTGAAACATATAATATCCCGGAAGATCTATGAGCCAGGTAGTGGATTTTGAGGATGATTATTCCGAAGTTGCCGGGGATGCTGATCTTTTTGATTGCGAATACTCCAATGTGGATGCCCTTATCAACGAGGTAATCGTGTACACTGGAGTTAGGCCGGAGGTTCAGACAGAGAACGGTGTCAGGACCCTTATTGCTTTCGGAGAGGGAGCTGGGAAGTCAGCATTCTTTACAGACAGCAAGAGGTTAAAGGATGTCGTATGTAACCCGGATAGGAAGTTTCCTTTCCGGGCAGTCATCAAGGTTGTCAGATTCGGCAGTAATACAGGCTTTAAGTTCTTTTCCCCGAACTCTCCTATCACTCAGGAGGATAAGGAGAATTTTGATTTTTATAAGCGAAACAAGTACAGAAGAAAAAGATAATGAATGAGTTGGAAAAAATATTACTTGCTATTGCCTCCGTAGTGACAGCATTGGGAGGTCTGGAATTTCTAAAATACTTTCTTAACAGAAAGAATGTGAAACGTGTGTCTGCTGCTGATGCTTTCCACGCTGAGTATAAATCCATAATAGAGGATTATCATAGGGTGAGGGATGAGGTGGCGACAGCGAAAAGGGAGATAGAAGATCTTAATAAGAAAGTGGATGAACTCTATAGACAAGTACATACACTGGAAAATGAAAGGCTGGATCTTATCAAGCGCAATGCCGAGCTGGAACTTGAACTTAAGGAGGCACGACATAATGAATGTGTCAGACCAGATGACGAGTGTTTCAAAGGCAGATTGCCTAAGCGTACTTATTGTAGGCTCAAAAAACTTGCTGCTGGTGATTATGATGCGTTCTATGGGGATGGTAGTGAAACAGAAAATAAAGAAGAGAATGAGGATAGTTGAATATCTGAAAAGTCTGGTAAGGGCGAACACTCTTGATAGCAGCAAGTCATTTGCGCTGGTGCTGTCGATACTTGTAGGAGCTTTTATCGGGCTGTGTGTCGGATTCTGTCTTATATGGGATGTCTGTGTGAATGGATATTTGAAGACAGACCTGGATGCGTTGGGGCTCTTCATGCTTTGCATAGGAGGCTTCATGGCAGGAGGCGGAATTAATAAGGCTGTTAGTGAAAGGCATAAAACAAAATTTAACAAAAAAGAGGAGGTAAAAGAATGAAAAAAATTTTGGAATGGTTAGGACAGGATGGGCTGCTTCACATAGTGGTTTGCTCTATCCTGGTAGGTGCTCTCAATATAGTCATGCCGCTGTGGCTGGCTGTTGTGATTACTGCTGTTGTGGGTGTTGCAAAGGAATTTGTTTATGACAAGTGGCTCAAAAAAGGAACTTTTGAGATAAAGGACCTTGTGTGCGACTTGATAGGAATACTGATAGGATGTCTCTAAAAGGAGGTGATTATGTTGATGCATGTTATACTTGACAATGGGCACGGTATTGAGACGAAAGGAAAGAGGTCTCCAGTGTTGCCGGACGGTTCACAGCTGCTGGAATGGAAATATACAAGGGAGATAGCAAGGCAAGTCATGAAGCCGTTGCGCAGTGCAGGAGTTGATTGCTTTCTTTTGGTGCCCGGAGAGCTTGACGTTTCCTTGAAGAAGAGGGCGCAGATGGTAAATGAGCTTGCTACAAAATTCGGAAGTGAGCGCACAATACTGGTCTCTATTCACTGCAACGCAGCTGGAGATGGCTCAAAGTGGATGACGGCCCGAGGGTGGGAAGCCTGGACATCTATAGGGGAAACAAAAGCTGATAAGCTTGCAGATTGCTTTTGTGATGAGGCTATGAGAATGGGTTTTAAAGTAAGAAAGGACATGAGTGACGGAGATCCTGACAAGGAGGACGGACTGTATATCCTTAAGCATACTCTTTGTCCGGCAGTGCTTACCGAGAACTTCTTCATGGACAACATGGAGGATTGTAAGTTTATGCTTTCTGAAAAAGGCAGGGAGGCCATTGCGGCACTTCATGTGAGGTCAATAACGAAATACATTGAGGATTATGCGTAAGTATGTTGTCATAGTTTTTGCCGTCCTCTTTGGAGTTATAGCATTTCTGATGTATTCCGTCCGCTCGCTTCATCAGGAGCGTGAAAGGTTGGAAAACAACCAGACAGCATTGCTGGAGGATGTGGAGTATTACAAGACTGAATCAGGGAACTATGCCGCTTCCGTACAAGCTCTTGAACTTACTAAAAAGGAGCTTTCGCAGCATTGTCAGGAGCTGACTGAGACGATAGAAGACCTCAATCTTAAGATTAAGAGAATAGAGGCAGTATCGGCAACGGCTACGGAAACAAACATTCCGATAGAGACAGAGGTTACAGATTCCATAGTTTACCGGGTGAATACTGATAGACTTGTGCCCGTACCAGTGATAAGGGATACCCTGATGGCGATTCGTTATAAAGATCCTTGGGTGGAGCTCAACGGCATTGTTAATCGCGGTGTGTTTAAAGGCAACATACATACGGTGGACACATTGTATCAGGTTGTCCATAGGGTCCCGTATCAGTGGTGGTTTTTCAAATGGGGGACAAAGGCCATAAGACAGGAGATAAAGAGTTCAAATCCATATACTACTATTGTTTACGCTGAATATATTGAATTGGCCAGGCGTTGCAAGAAAAAAAGCAGGCTGTGAAGTTTGCCTATTGTTTTTTCATTTCTAAAAGTTTGTTATCTTTGCAGCGTCGATCCGAAAATCGATGTTGCTTAATCCTCTGCCGCTTTCGGGTGGCAGGGGATTTTGAATTTTATGCAGATGTTCCACTATTGTTCCACGAAATATCAAATAATCGCTGTAAATCACTGATAGTTAATAATGGATTTTTAGTTTCCTAAACTTTAGATACAGGTTCGAGTCCTGTTGGGGCTACTCTTCGGCGCGTCATAACGGGCGAACTGCTGCGTCGTTTTCGACTCATGGCTCAGTCATTTACCTAAGTAAACTCCTTCGCCCTGATTCTCAACTCCTTGCATTTCACCCATCCTGATGCACCTCGCAAAATGAATTTTTGTTTTTATCGGCGGGGGTGATGGTCCAGGATGGTGCGCTGCCATTTGCGGGAATCGATGTGGGTGTAGATCTCGGTGGTGAGTATGCTCTCGTGGCCGAGCATCTGCTGCACGGCGCGGAGGTCGGCTCCGTTCTCGATCAGGTGGGTTGCGAAGGAGTGGCGGAATGTGTGCGGGGATATCTCCTTGGTGATGCCGGCCTTTTCGCACTGGCTCTTGATCATCAGGAATATCATCTGGCGGCTCAGCTTCCCGCCGCGCCGGTTCAGGAACAGGATATCCTCGGCTTTTTTGGATACGTATGCGCGTCTGCTCTGCGAGAGATACAGCTCTACGGCCTGCATCGCCGGCTCTCCGATGGGCACAAGTCTCTGCTTGTCGCCTTTTCCTATTACACGTATGAAAGCCTCGTCGAAAAACAGGTCGGAGATGCGCAGGGACACCAGCTCGCTTACCCTGAGGCCGCAGGAGTAAAGGACCTCCAGTATTGCGCGGTTGCGGTGGCCTTCGGGCTCGGAGAGGTCTACCGAGTTCATTATCCGCTCAATCTCCTCTACAGACAGGACTACCGGTATGTGCCGGGATATCTTGGGCGGGTCGATAGTGTCTGTGGGGTCGGTCTGTATCCGGCCTTCTATCTCCATGAACCTGAAGAAACTTTTCAGGGCACTTATCAGCCTGGACTGGCTTCTCTTGGAGATGCCTGCGGCCTGCTGCGCTATGAATGTGTTCAGATCCTCTCCGGAAATGTCCTCGGGGGATTTGTCTCTGCAGCTGCAGGCCAGTTTGGATATGTCGGAAACGTAAGAGGAGACTGAGTTTTTCGACAATGCCCGTTCAATGACCAGGTATGAGCGGTAGTCTGAAAGTATGTCTTCCCATGAGGTCATTTCTGCGGCTTAGAGAGTCCGGGATAAGACTTGCACCACTGCGTCAGCGGACATTCTCCGCATTTGGGATTGCGGGCCGTGCAGGTGTACCGTCCGTGAAGTATCAGCCAGTGGTGGGATATCGCCCGCTGTTCCACCGGAATGTGACTCTCCAGGTCGGCCTCGACTTTCTCCGGAGTCTTGCCGCTGGACAGGCCGAGACGGTTGGATACCCGGAGTACGTGGGTGTCTACGGCGATTACCGGCTTGTCGTAGAGGATGGATGCCACGACGTTGGCTGTCTTGCGGCCTACTCCGGGCAGGCTCATGAGACTGTCTGTATCGGACGGAATCTCCGAATGGAAGTCGCTGACCAGCATGCGGGCCATGTCTATCAGGTGACGGGCCTTGCTGTTGGGGTAGGAAACGGAGCGGATCAGTGCCAGTACGTCATCGAAGGTGGCGGAGGCAAGAGCCTCGGGGTCCGGGTAACGCTCGAAGAGGGCGGGAGTGACCATATTGACCCGCTTGTCTGTACACTGGGCCGAGAGGATGACCGAAACTAGGAGCTCGTATCCGTTCCTGAAGTGCAGTTCGGACTGTACGGCAGGGCGGTTGGCGGAGAACCAGCCCAGGATAGCGGAATATCTGTCTTTGATGGTGAGACCTGCGGACATGGCACTGGAAGTTGTTATTCTACAATCAGCTCTGCCGGCTCGTCCTGCAGATATGCCTGTGACGGTTCCTGTTGCTCCGGGCATTCTTTCCAGCTGCATACGGCTGCGGTGTCATTGTCTTCCTGCCTGCATTCCAGTATCCTGCCCGGATATTCTGCCGGCAGGCTCTGGTCATGGGTGACTATGATGACGGTAGTGCCTCTGTTATCGTTGTCCTCTTTACGCAGGCGTGTCATGATGGTGCGGATCTGCTCAGGAGCCAGGCTGTTGGTCGGTTCATCCATTATTATTATGTCAGGCTCGGTTATAAGTGCCCTGGCTATCGAGACCAGTTTCTGCTGTCCACCGGAATATTCGTCTATCCGGGTCCTGTAGAAATCCTTGTCCGCGTCTTTTTTCTTGTCTTTGTCGATGTTGAAGAAGTTGCTGTCCCTGAACTCCAGGATACTTGCTTTGATTTTTCTCCGGTCCCTCCATCCCGTAGCCCTCATGGCCGACCACAGGTTCTCGTAGATGGATTTGTCCGTCATGAGGCTCAGGTCCTGGAATGCGACTCCGATCTTTCTTCTGAGTGACGGTATCTGCCTTTCTTTCAGTTTTCTGAGATTGTATTCGCGTGTGCGTCCCCTGTCCGAGAGGAATACAGAAGCTTTCCCGCCCTGTATCCGGGCCGCGCCTATTATCGCTTTTATGACAGTGGTCTTGCCTATGCCGACTGCTCCGGTTATATATACGAAGTCACCTTGTCTGATGTCTATCGAGAGATCGGCTACTGTCTTCTTGCCGCTGTTGTTGTAGATGTCAGCATGCTCGAATTTTATGACTGCCGGTCTGGATTGGTCATTTCCCATAATGCTGTAAATTATCATACAAATTTAATCAAATAATTGTTACATTTGCCCCAAATAGATTAAAATGGTCTGGAAAAAATTAATCGCGATGCTCATACCGGTGCTATCCATGAACTGGGTGCTGCTTTCTCAGGACGCATCCTGGAGAGAAGACGGTCTCGGCCGCAGGCTTGACAGGGTGAGGGAGCTGTACGGCAATGATATGTACTCGGCGGCCCGGAGTGAGATTGATGACATCCTGAGGCAGTACGAGGTGTCCGGTGCAGTGGAGACCGAACTGGCTGCTTACGGCATTGTCTGTGATATCAGGCTCGGCAGTCCCGGTCTGGATGCCCTTATGGAAGAGTATAGGGAAAAATACAGATATGCTCCGGAATACATGGGGGTCTGCCTTATGTATGCGGGGCATTATTTTGACAATGAAGACTATGCCGGGGCCTTGAGAATACTGGATGCCGTCGAGTATCCTCTGCTGTCCCGGGATGACAAGCGGACGTTCCTTTTTCAACGCTCGTTCTGTCAGCTCAGAGCCGGCCGTCTTTCGGATGCTCGTACCGGCTTTGACCGTCTGCTGAAGGACAGGCATGACCGCTATACCGTGGCTTCCACATACTACAGGGGATATATCGCATACGTTGACAAGGATTTCAGAAAAGCTGTAAAGCTGCTCTCGTCAATACGTGATGACGGGCATTTCGGCTCATACTGTGAGTACTATATCCTGGAGTCAAGCCTGATGCTTGAAGACTACAGGTATGTCACGGACAACGGTGCGGCAGTATTGTCCGCAGTCCGGGACAAGGATATGAAGGCGAAGGTCGCAAGGATGGTCTCGCAGGCTTATTACAGGCTGGACAGCCCCGAGGAGGCCCGCAAGTGGTTCGAGAGCTATACTTCGTCCGGTGCCGGCATGTCGCGCAAGGACAATTACTATCTGGGGATTATTTCCTATTCTCTGGAGGCGTACCGTGCTGCGGTTGAGGCTCTCGGCAAGGTGACCGGACCGGAGGATTCCCTGTCGCAGAGCGCGTGCCTGCATATTGCCAATTCCTGCCTGAAGCTTAAGAACAAGCATGATGCTCTGACTTACTACAAGATGGCGGCGGACATGAACTTTGACGAGGGTATCCGTGAGGAGGGATTTTTCAATTATGCGAAGCTTGCATTTGACCTCAATTCGGATATCGCTCCTTTTCAGGAATATCTTAAGACGTATCCCCGCTCGGGACGTTCTGACGAAATATATTCGTACATAGCTGCATCCTGCCTGCTGTCTAAAAAATACAAGGCGGCCATCGACGCGCTCAATATGATCAGCAGGCTTACTCCGGAGATGGACATGAATCTGCAGAAAGCGGCATTTCTCAGAGGCATGGAACTTTTTGACAGAGGCTCTTACGGAGGAGCGGTCACGGACTTCAGAATTGCCCTTGACCATTCGGACTACAATGCCTCTCTCGCCCTGCTTACGCGCTTCTGGCTGGCGGAGGCCTGTTACCGTTCCGGACGGCTGGACGAGGCTGTCAGTCTCAATGATTATCTGGCACGGAACAGTGCGTTCCGTTCTTTCAAGGAATACCCGCTGATGCTTTACGGGCAGGGCTACAATTATTTCGCAAAGGAGGACTATGAGTCGTCAATCGAGTGGTTCAACCGCTTTCTGGATCTTCACGGCCCGGATATGGACCTTATAATAGAGGCGAAGCTCAGGGTGGGGGATTCTTTCTTCATGCTCCGGGATTATGCCAGGGCTGCGTCAGTGTATGAGGAGGTGGCGATGGTGGACTATAACGACGGCCAGGTGCTGTATGCCGCTTTTCAGTGTGCGGTGGCTTACGGGCTGCTCTCGGATCTGGAGCGGAAGATGAATATACTGGAGGCGGTTATGGACCGTCAGAGTGATTCGCCTGTGTATACCATGGCTGTATATGAGCTCGGACGGACTTATGTGCAGCGCAGTATGCCGGACAAGGCGGTGAGGTGCTTCAAATATTTGCTGGAGGAGGTGGAAGATCCGGTCTATGACGGAAAGGCGCTGCTTGAGCTCGGCATGATTTATTCCAATGCCGGAGAATACAGCCAGGCTCTCTCGTATCTGACCCGAATCGTAGAGGAGATGCCTTTGTCGGAGGATACCGAGAATGCTCTTGCGGTGATTGAGAGCATCTACGTGGCACTTAACCGTCCGGACGATTATTTCGCATATCTGGAACGTACCGGCATGTCGGGCACCAAGACTTCGGACGAGAAGGAACTGATGATTTTCAATGCTGCGGAGCAGATATATCTGTCCGGAGACTATTCTGCCGCAATAAGTGCGCTTGAATCCTTCATATCCGGATATCCTGACGGACAGAAAACCCCTCTTGCTTACTTCTATCTCGGAGAATCGCTGTCGGCGACAGGGCGCAAGGAAGAGGCCGCTGCTTCTTATGCGGAGGTGATAGACAAGGGAAGCGGCTCGTTCGTCGAGCTCTCCACTCTTCACTATGCCGGGATATGCTACGATATTGAACAATATGGCAAGGCGGCCGCTGCTTATGAGAAGCTCCTGGATATAGCGAAGCTGGATAACAACCGGCATGCCGCTCTTGCCGGAACGATGCGCTCGTATTATATGGACGGGAAATATGTGCAGGCTCTGGAGGCGGCTTCCAGGGTCAGGGAGGCTTCAGGAGCAGATGCGGGGGAACAGGAAGAGGCCGTGTACATTATGGCTAAGTCATATATGGCCCTTGGCCGCAGGAGTGATGCGCTGCCGCTGTTGAAGGAACTTTCAAAGGATAATTTCACTCCAAGGGGAGCTGAGGCGGCCTATCTGCTGATTCAGGACACGTATGATGCCGGTAATTTCGAGGAGGTGGAGAATCTGGTGTATGCTTTCTCGGATTCGCAGACCAGTCAGACTTACTGGCTGGCGAAGAGTTTCATAGTGCTTGGAGACTCTTTCGCCGAGAGGGAGGAATGGAATCAGGCCAGGGCTACTTTCGAGAGCATCAGGGACGGCTATGAGCCCGGGGACTCAAAGGATGACGTGCTGGAGCAGGTGAATATGAGACTGGCGCGCATGGATAGAATGGAGGAACAATCATGAATATGCGCAGGACTATAATACCTACGCTGTCAGTATTGGCACTGGCAGTTTCCCTGACGGTCAGACCGGCCTCTGCCCAGTCAGGAATAAACTCAACGGTGGAGGTGGAGCGTGACTATGAGGGCAGGATAACTGGTGCTGTCAAGTCACCGCTGGATATGCCGCCGGATGATTCGCTGCTGAATTTCAAGCTGAAGGTAGACTATACCGCGTTCTACAGTCCGTATAAGGATCTGTATGAGTTTACGCCGATGATGACTCAGGGCCCCGCGTCGGAGGGAAAGGTTGTGTACCCGTGGCTGTATGCGCGGATTGCGGCCGCCTATCCGTGGACTCCGTCGGCGGACCTGTATGTCACTCCGCGTTTCGGGGAGAGATTCTTTCTCGGAATGTATGTGAACCATGACTCGTATTGGGGGGATGTGCCCCGGTCGGTGTATTCCGGAAGTACTGTGACCTATCCGGGACAGAAGATAACAGGCGACAGGATGAAGAACAGGGGCGGTGTCTTCATGAGATACCGCTGGACTAAAGGAGAGGCGGACCTGGATGCCTCATATACCGGAAGCATGTATGCACTGGCTCCTGGTGACGGATATTCCAGGTCAACGGCATACAATCAGTTTGAGCATCTAAAAGCTTCCCTGAATGTACGTTCTACGGATCCGGACCCGAATTCTTTTTACTACAACGTTACTTTGGGGTACCGCTGTTTCAATGACCGTCATGGTGTGCTGGAGCATCTGGCGGATGCCGATGTCTCCTTGGGTGCGACGATTAGGGGAGAGCACAGGCTGTATGTAAGATTCGGCGGCACATTCACCAAAGTTGCCTGGGGTAATGCGTCCCCGTACCGCGGTATATGGAATGCCTCTCCTGTGTACACATGGGAGAGGGACAGGTGGAGGATACGGGCGGGATTGACATTCTCTTCTGTCTACGGTGACTGTACCCGTAAGAACGGAGGCGGCTTCCTGGTATATCCTGACGCGGCGGTGAGTTTTGAGGCGGCGGACAATGCCTTGTGGCTGTACCTGAAAGCCTCGGGAGACAATAAGCTGTATACGCGCTACGATCTTTTCGCTCTCAATCCATGGATGGAGGACAGCGGCAGGGCATATCAGTCTGCTGTCCCTGTTTCCGCAGAGTTCGGACTGAACGGTCTGGTCCGTGACCGCTTTTCCTACAGCCTGGGGATAAATTATTCCCTGCTCAACAGCAGCCTGTCGTTTATGGCCCTGTCCTACAATTACTCCTTGTATCAGATGGTGAACCGGGCCGATTCGCACGTTTTGGGAATTAACGGAGTGCTCAAGTGGCAGTCTCCGTCTTTTCTCGCCCAGGCAGAGTTCAACTATCACGGTTTCTCCAACTGGAAAGCGGCGCTGATGACCCCGGCGTTCGATGTGGATGCTGTGCTGGAGTACAATCTCAGGCACCGGCTCTTCATCCGGGCGGACTGTTATTTCCGCACGTCAACTACCGGATGGAGTGCTGTTCCCTACACTCAGGCCACAGCCTACAGGGTGCCGGCGTTTGTGGACGTGGGCCTGAGGATATCTTATGCCGTGAATACCCGCCTTATGGTGTTTATTGAGGGAAATAATCTGGCAAACAGTAAGATACAGTATTTCTTGAATTATGTTGAGCCGGGAATTAATTTCGGAGCGGGCATTTGCTTCAAATTATGAGATTTTTATTACCTTTGTTCGTTTTAAATAATATTGAACCACGATGACAGATAAAGAAATGATTGAAGCGGAAAGGGAATATTCTGCGGACAGTATTCAAGTGCTGGAGGGACTGGAGGCAGTCCGTAAGCGTCCGTCGATGTATATCGGAGACATAGGCCCCAGGGGTCTGCACCATCTGGTCTATGAGGTGGTGGACAACTCCATCGACGAGGCCCTTGCCGGCTACTGTAAAAATATCGAAGTGACAATTCTTCCGGACAATTCCATAAGAGTCAAGGACGACGGCCGTGGTATTCCTACGGGAATCCATGAGAAAGAAGGGCGTTCGGCCCTCGAGGTCGTGCTGACGGTCCTTCATGCCGGAGGTAAGTTCAGCAAGGACAGCTACAAGGTGTCCGGTGGTCTGCACGGTGTGGGAGTCTCCTGCGTCAACGCCCTGTCCTCTTATCTGAAGGCAGAGGTGCACCGCGAGGGCAAGATTTTCGTACAGGAGTACAGCCGGGGCGTACCGCAGTATCCGGTGAAGGTTGTGGGTGAGTGCGATGATACAGGAACCACCATTACATTTACCCCGGACAGCGAGATTTTCAGAATGACTACGGTCTACGATGCGTCTGTGCTGTCCACCAGGCTCCGCGAGCTGGCATATCTGAACAAGGGTATTCATCTGACGCTGGTGGATGAGAGGTCTCCCATGGCTCAGGAGGGCGAGACGATGGAGGAGCTGGAACAGGAGCCTTTGCGTCAGGAGTTCTATTCCGAGCACGGTCTGGTCGAGTTCGTGCAGTATCTGGACGGTACCCGTGAAAAACTTACTGAAAAGCCCATATCGCTTGAGACTGACAGGACGGGTATCCCCATCGAGATAGCCATGCAGTACAATACCGGTTTCTCCGAGAATATTCATTCCTACGTCAACAACATCAATACGGTAGAGGGTGGAACTCATCTTACCGGTTTCCGCCGTGGTCTTACATCCACGCTCAAGGCTTATGCCGAGAAGAACGGTTTCCTCTCCAAACTGAAGTTCGATCTGGATGCCTCGGACTTCCGCGAGGGACTGACGGCGGTAATCTCCGTGAAGGTGGCCGAGCCCCAGTTCGAGGGACAGACCAAGACCAAGCTGGGCAACAGCGAGGTGGACGCAGCTGTCTCACAGGCTACCAAGGCAGCCCTTGAGACATATCTCGAGGAGAACCCGAAGGACGCGAAGAACATCATCGACAAGGTGATTCTTGCCGCCACAGCCCGCCATGCGGCCCGGAAGGCCCGCGAGCTGGTACAGCGCAAGACCGTGATGTCAGGAGCCGGACTCCCCGGCAAACTCGCCGACTGCTCGAACCGTGACCCGGAGAAATGTGAGCTTTTCCTCGTCGAGGGAGACTCCGCCGGCGGTACCGCAAAGACCGGTCGCGACCGTACTTACCAGGCCATACTGCCGCTTCGCGGTAAGATCCTCAATGTGGAGAAGGCCATGGAGCACAAGGTGCTGGAGAGTGAGACCATCCGCAACATATATACCGCCCTGGGCGTGACCATCGGCACTGAGGACGACTCCAAGGCGGCCAATCTGGACAAGCTCCGCTACCACAAGGTAATCATCATGACCGATGCCGATGTCGACGGAGCCCACATAGCAACCCTTATCCTGACATTCTTCTTCCGCTATATGCCTGACATGATCAAGAACGGTTATGTCTACATCGCCGCGCCTCCTCTTTATAAGGTCAAGAGCAAGAAGGGTAAGGAGGAGAAGTACTGCTGGACCGAGGAGGAGCGTATCGCAGCCATCGCGGAGATAGGCAGGGGCAATGAGGGCAGTATCTACGTCCAGCGCTACAAAGGTCTGGGAGAGATGAATGCCGAGCAGCTGAAAGAGACCACCATGGACCCTGCGACCAGGATGCTGCGCCAGGTGACGATAGACAATGCGGCTGAGGCGGACCGCATCTTCTCCATGCTCATGGGCGACGAGGTGCCTCCCCGCCGTGAATTCATAGAGATGAACGCCAAATACGCTAAGATAGACGCATAAATCATTTAAATCATACCGATTATGGATATTTTTGAGAGAATAAACAAAGACGAGGGAGGTCCCCTGGGACAGTACCGCGCAAGAGGTCACGGATATTTCACCTTCCCCAAGCTCGAAGGCGAGATTGCTCCGAGGATGAGGTTCAACGGTCATGAGGTGCTCTGCTGGAGTCTCAACAACTATCTCGGACTGGCCAACCATCCCGAGATACGCAAAGTGGATGCCGAGGCTGCTGCCCGCTGGGGTCTGGCCTATCCTATGGGCTCCAGGATGATGTCCGGTCAGACGGCCCTGCATGAGAGACTTGAAAGGGAACTGGCCGAGTTCGAGCAGAAAGAGGACGCTTTCCTGTTCAATTTCGGCTATCAGGGTATCGTGTCCACCATCGATGCCCTGCTTACCCGCCACGATGTCATCGTGTACGACTCCGAGGCCCACGCCTGCCTCATTGACGGCTGCCGTCTGCACATGGGCAAGAGGATGGTATACCCTCACAACGACATTGAGAAGTGCGAGAGGACTATCCAGCGCGCCCTCAAGGTATGTGAGGAGACAGGCGGCGGCGTGCTGCTGATTACCGAAGGAGTGTACGGTATGACCGGAGCGCTCGGAATCCTGGACCAGATCGTGGCTCTCAAGAAGAAATACAACTTCCGCATCCTTATCGACGATGCCCACGGTTTCGGCGTGATGGGGCCTCACGGACGCGGAACCTCCGAGCATTTCGGTGTGATGGACGGTATTGACCTGTACATCGGTGCATACGCCAAATCTATGGCTATCATCGGCGGCTTTGTGGCCGGTCCCAAGTCCATCATCAACTATCTCCGCTATAATCTCCGTTCGCAGATTTATGCCAAGTCCCTGCCCATGCCCATCGTAGAGGGCTGTCTGAAGAGACTGGAGATTATCCGTGGTCCCGAGGGAGACCGTCTCCGCGAGAAACTCTGGACTGTTACCCGAGCCCTGCAGAACGGTTTCAGGGAGAGAGGCTTCGATATCGGACTCGCCCAGGCCTGCGTGACGCCGGTGTTCATTCACGGCACTGTGCCTCAGGCAACCAACATGCTCGTGGACCTCAGGGAGAATTACAACCTGTTCTGCTCGGTAGTCGTCTACCCTGTAGTTCCCAAGGGAATAATCATGTTCAGGATCATTCCTACCGCCGCTCACTCTCTGGAAGATGTGGAGTACACTCTCAACGCATTCTCCGAGGCCAAGAAGAAGCTCGATGCGGGTGAGTACGATGGAGACAACATTCAGGACAAGGCCATCCTCTAGGCTTTGCCCTGAAATATCCAGTGTGTCACGACCGGGGCGTATGAATCCCGGTTGTGGCGCACTTATAAATTAATAAGCCCGGGCTTACCAAACAACAGTGTGATGGAACAGCAAAATTTTTTCAAGGATTCTAGAATATATATTTCATTATTGGCCGTGCTGGTAATTACGGTGTTGCTCTTTCCGGAAGAAGGAAAGTTCAAGTACAGTTATCAGATCGGGCGGCCCTGGATGTATGAGACACTGTTGTCTCCGATAGATTTTCCTATCTTGAAGACGGAGCAGGAACTGCTTGCCGAAAAAGAGAGCAAGGCATCGCGGATCATTCCGTATTTCAATTATGATGATGTGGTGGTGAACGAGCAGGTCAAGCGTCTGAGGGCCCGTCAGGGAGGCCGTGATGTCAATGACCATCTGCTGTATTTTATCATAGAGTCGCTTTACAAGATATATTCGGTGGGAATCCTGCCGTCGATGGAGGATGTCTCCTCTGTCGGTACAATTGTAGTCCAGAAGGATAAGCGGGCGCAGGAGATGCCTGTGTCCGAGGTCTATACTCCCAAGAGAGCGGAAGATTACATGAAGTACTATCTCTCTTTCAGCTTTCCGTCTTACGATGCCGACTCGGTGTATGCGGCGTACAGTCTTTCGGAGTATATAGTGCCCAACCTTATATACGACCAGAACAAGACAAATCTGTTCCACAAGGAGGCTGTCGACTATATATCTCCGACCAAGGGAATGGTCTATGCCGGTCAGCTGATTGTTTCTGAGGGAGAGATCGTGACCAATGAGATAGAGCAGCTGCTGGACTCATTCAAGCAGGAATACGGGCTTACCTACGGCTATGCTGAGTCTCCTGTCGGTCTGGGAACCGGACATTTCATAATCTGTCTGCTTATAGTCGCATCTCTCTTTGCCGTAATTTATTTCACCAACAAAGACATACTGAGGCACCGCAAGACATTTTACTTTATCCTGACACTGTATGTGCTGCTGTTCGTGCTTACAGTGCTGATACGCAGCCTGAATATTGACTACCTGTATATCGTGCCGTATTCGGTGTTCGTAATATATCTCAGTATGTTTTTCAAGCGCCGGTATGTGTTCCCGATGTATACGGTAATGCTGCTGCCGCTTCTGTTTCAGGGAGACAGCGGTGTGGAACTTTATTTTATGAATCTAACGGGCGGCATCATAGCCATAGTGACATTCAAGTATTTCAACCGTGGGTGGCTGCAGTTTCTCAACTCGTTGTTCATATTTGTCGGGATGTCATTGACATATATCGGTTTCCTGCTTTCAAACGACGGTACGCTGTCCATGTTCACAGCCCGGGAGATATTCCGCATTGCGGTCAATTCCCTGCTGGTGATAGCTGCGTATCCTGTTGCGTTTATATTCGAGAGACTGTTCTCGCTGGTGTCCCATTCGCGTCTTATCGATCTGTCGGATACCAACAATAAACTTTTGCGGGAACTGGCGCAGAAAGCTCCCGGAACGTTCCAGCATTCATTGCAGGTGTCCAACCTGGCCTCCGAGGCTGCGAGGGAAATCGGTGCGGATATGATTCTGGCCAGGGTAGGTGCCCTTTACCATGATATTGGGAAAATGAACAATCCGCAGTGTTTTGTAGAGAATGCTCCTGCCGGATTCAATTATCATGCGAAGCTGTCGCCTGAGGAAAGTGCGCAGCAGATAATACGCCATGTCGATGACGGTGTGGAGATAGCCCGGAAGCACCGGCTTCCCGAGGTGATTATAGATTTCATCCGTACGCATCACGCCCGCTCGCTGACGTTTTATTTCTATGCTCAGTACTGCAATGCCGGCGGTGATCCCGAGAATAAGGAGCCTTTCATGTATCATGGACAGCTTCCGAGGACTAAGGAGCAGGTTATCGTGCTTATGGCGGATGCTGTGGAGGCGGCCTCGCGTTCGCTCAAGGACTATACGTCCGAGAGCATATCGGCGTTGGTGGATTCGATTATCAGCAAGAGACTGTCTGACTCCCAGCTTGTGGAGGCCGATATTTCCATAAAGGAGATTGAGACTGTCAAACGGATGTTCAAGGAGCGTCTGGAACAGGTGTACCATGAGAGGATTGCATATCCGACGATAAAAAAATCTTGATCCGGTACGTTTTTTGCGTATCTTTGCGGATGCGAATGGGGATGTTTTGGTTTTGACAGCACAAGACATCGGACTGTAAGCATACCGGGGTCGGCAACCCACCCCGTCATCAAGGTTCCGAAGCCATAACTGGCAACAACAACTATGCACTCGCTGCGTAAGTAAACCAGGTTTACTACCTTAATCGCGGTCGCCCAGGGCGATAGCGACGAGTATCCCGCCGGACTTTCCGCCTGCTATGTCCGGCATACGGGGTATCATTAAAGCGGGATGCGGTCACTGACTCCCTTAAGGTGGCTTAAGATTCAGGGGATAAGGATCCGGTGGCGCGTCTGTCTGCAGCTGTTTCACGAAAATCAATGGCAGAATAAGTATGTAGAAAGCACTCTGGTGCTGTGTTTGGACGGCGGTTCGAGTCCGCCCATCTCCACAAAAAAGGCCGCTTTTCGCGGCCTTTTTTGTGGAGATGACGGACAGAGGTCCGCTCCACTTCCGGCCTTTGGAAAATATTGGGAAATTTGATGTATATTTGTTGTTTGGAATAAATTTTACGCCTTACAATGAAACAGGACAGAAAAGCCGCAATATTTCCAGGGTCTTTCGACCCTTTTACGCTCGGACACATGGATGTCCTTCAATCTGCTCTCAAACTGTTTGACAAGATAATCATAGCCGTAGGATATAACCACCTCAAGCATGGCTTTCTTGCACCGGAAACGAGGGTACGTCTTATCGAGGATGCCGTGCGGCCGCTGGTTGATGCCGGTGCGGATATAGAGGTCCTGTCATATACCGGTCTTACAGTTGATCTTTGCCGTCAGAAGGGTACACCGTTCATTATCCGTGGTCTCAGAACTACAACGGATTTCGAGCTGGAGTCGGTAATCGCACAGGCCAACCGCAAGATGCGGCCGGAGACAGTAACTGTATTCATCCCGGCCTCGCACAGTTATTCGTTCATATCCTCGACAGTGGTCCGGGATGTGATTGTCAACGGCGGGGATGCCGCTCCGTTCCTGCCTTCAAATATAAGAATCGGGAATTATATCGAACAAAACAGGAAGTGATGAGATATTCTAGACATATTGCCGCAGTTATTTGCCCGCTTGCCGTGCTTGCTTTCTCAGTCTTGCCTTCGGCGGCCGGAAGCTATTCGCAGGATTCAACAGCCAATAGTGTTGTTCCGCCTGCCTATACGGTTCTTTCTCAAGAGGATGTTGAGCTGGTGATGAGTGTCTTCGACGGACAGCAGCCTTCAGTTATCATCGGGAAGGCTGATGCCTTTATCCAGACAGGGAAGAGTATTGAGGAGAAGGCCGGGATAGCTTATTATATTTACAATTATTACAGGAATTCCAATATAATGGGCTATGACGAGATAGCAGTGTATATCGCGGATGCTTACTTTCTCGGAGGGGAACGTTTGCCGCTGGGTGAGGATGAAAGACTTGAAATGAAATTTTTTGCTGATACCAACCGTCAGTCGCTGATCGGGATGCAGGCACCTGCACTGACATTGCAGGATCCGGCCGGTGCGGAGGTCAGTCTCTCAGAAGGCAGTCAGGATTATACCGTCCTGTATTTTTATGATGATGAGTGTCCCGGGTGTATCCGCACTACTCCGGCGCTCATGCAGTATCTTATGCGCCACAGCGACGGCATCAACTTCTCGGTTCTTATGGTATACACGCAGGACGACAGGGAAAGGTGGATGAGCTACATCAAGAAGGCTGTGCACCCTTTCAAGCTGCCGGACAATGTGAGTGTAACCCATCTGTGGGATCCGGATATGACTTCGGGTTTTGTGATGAAATACGGGGTGGTGTCCACGCCCAGGCTCTTCCTGCTTGACCGTAACGGTGTCATTATCGGTAGGGACCTGACTCCTGCTGCTTTGGGACAAGTTGTGGAAATGCATGAGAGTATGCTTACTTCTACGGAATTGGTCTTCGAGCAGATATTCACGCCGATTGCCAATACTTCCGACACAACACTGGTCACGGAGCAGATTGATGCATTTTTCGAGGATTCAAAGGACAATCCTGAGTTCTTCCATGAACTTTTCTATACCCTGTATCAGTATCTGAAGACCAGCAGCAGCTACACTCTTCAGCAAGGTGCCGCATATCTGGCCAATGAGTATATCGCCGGTATGCCTCAGATGTGGGAGACAGTGACATTTACTGATACAGGCGAGACGCATGGAAGTGTCATCAGGGCGGACTATTCATCACCTGATGATTTTATCGATCAGGCAACTCTGGGAGTGCTTATGTTTTACCGCAATCAGCTGGACAAGCCGGCAGCGGATCTGGAACTGCGGACTCTCAAGAACAAGAAGTTCCGCATTTATGACTCTGATGCCAGGTACACCGTGCTGTATTTCTATACGCTTGACTGTGCTCTGTGCAATGCGGTTTCTGAAGATCTGAAAAAAATGTGCGCTCAGTATGACCCTGAGGAAGTCCGTTTCCTGGCCATTTATACAGGTACGGACAATGCATGGAAGAAATATGCGAAAGGCACTCCGGTTCCCGGCTGGACCGAACTGTGGGACCGCAAGAGGACATCGGGGATGTTTGACAAGTATGACCTTCTTGATGTCCCTGCGATATATCTGCTGGATTCCGAGAAGAAAACGCAGGCCAAGGATATCAATCCGGACGTGCTGAGTGTGCTGCTTGAGTATTATCTGTCTGAAGAACAGTGATTGAATATGATATTGGAACTGCTTAAAGGGTTTGTTGTCGGTATCTGCGCGTCAGTTCCTCTGGGACCGATAGGCGTGCTGTGCATACAGCGGACACTCAGCAAGGGGCGCAGTTCCGGCTTTATTACCGGACTGGGTGCGGCTGTCTCCGATACCTTGTTCGCGGCGGTTGCCCTGTTGAGCATATCGTATGTACAGCAACTGCTTTCTGATTACCGTTATCTGGTTATGATAGCCGGCGGAGTGATTGTCGGTGCGTTTGGAGTCAAGCTTTTCATGACCAATCCTGTCAAGCAGATCCGTCGTGTGAGATCAGGCAACCGTCATTATTGGCAGGATTTTTTCTCTACTGTGTTGATGACGCTCAGCAATCCCGGTGCGTTTTTTCTGATGCTCGGACTTTTTGCTTTTATAGGAATAAGCCGTGGAGATGCCGAGCCGCTGCCCAGAATAGCAGTAACACTGGCGGGTGTGTTCTCCGGTGCCGCTCTTTGGTGGCATATATTGTCCACGGGCATCAATATGTTCCGCAATAAGCTGAGGCTCCGGCAATTGATGATGATTAACCGGGTGGCCGGAGTGGTCATTCTGGTGCTCGGACTTATATCCTTATTTGAGGGACTCTACCGTTTTCTGATAGTATCGTGACTGCATCCGATGCAGTAATAGTCGATTCCGGCGGCTTCAAGTTCGCACGAGTTGTAAATATTCCGCCCGTCTACCAGAATGTTGCCTTTCATTACATTCTTCAGCCGTTTCCAGTCGGGGATACGGAACTGTTTCCATTCGGTGACAAGGGCTACGGCATCGGCTCCTGAAGCGGCGTCATAGATGTCCCTGCAGTATGTTACCCTGTTTCTGAATATGCTCCTGGCTGTATCCATGGCTACCGGGTCGAATACTTTGACCCGGACTCCCGAATCAAGGAGCATGGACACAGTGACGATTGACGGGGCTTCACGCATATCGTCAGTACATGGTTTGAAAGACAGGCCCCAGACAGCGACCGTCCTGCCTGACATGTTCCCTCCGAAGGCGGCCTTCAGCTTGTTGAAAACAGTTTTTTTCTGCTCGGTATTGACTTCTTCTACTGCACTGATGACTTTCATCCGGTAACCGTGAGCAGATGCAGTATTGATGAGGGCTTTGACATCTTTAGGAAAACATGAGCCGCCGTATCCGCAGCCCGGATACAGGAATTTGGAGCCGATTCTGCTGTCGGCGGCCATTCCTGTACGGACAAGCCTGACATCGGCTCCGGTCAGTTCACAGAGCGAGGCCAGTTCGTTCATAAAGCTGATGCGTGTGGCAAGCATTGCATTCGAGGCGTATTTGGTCATTTCTGCGGACAGGATATCCATGAAGATCACTCTGTAATTATTTAGCAGAAACGGCCTGTACAGGGATGAGATAAGTGCCTTTGCCCTTTCATTCTCGATACCGATGACAACTCTGTCTGGAGTCATGAAATCCTTGATGGCCACGCCTTCTTTCAGGAACTCCGGATTGGATGCGATGTCAAAAGGGATATCCTCGCCTCTGATCTCAAGTTCCCGCCGGACCACATCCCGGACTTTGAAGCAGGTGCCTACAGGGACAGTGCTTTTCATTACCAGAAGCGTATATTTGGATATATGCCTGCCGAATTCGGAAGCTACTTCCATGACATGGGAGACATCGGCTGAGCCGTCCTCTCCAGGAGGAGTGCCGACTGCAATAAAGACGATCCCGACCTGGTCAATACAGTCTTTCAGTGATGTTGTGAAGTGCAGCCTGCCGTCCGCCACGTTCTTGTCCAGCAGATCCTGCAGGCCGTCCTCGTATATCGGCAGGATACCTTTCCTGAGATTCTCAATTTTATGGGAATCCACATCCACGCACCATACGTCAGCGCCCATCTCGGCGAAACATGTGCCGGATACCAGTCCTACGTATCCGCTGCCTACTACAGCTATGTTCATATTCAGAGTCTGTTTTATAAAATCAGTCAAAAATAGGAAAAAATCACCTACCAGGCAATGGGTGTCTGTCCTGTAGCCGATAGAAAGTCGTTGGCCTTGGAGAAATGTCTGCATCCGAAGAATGCGCCGCGTGCAAGAGGAGAGGGATGCGCTGCTTCCAGTATAAGGTGCTTGCTGCTGTCTATGAGGGGTTTCTTGCTGCGGGCATAATTGCCCCAGAGCATGAATACTGCGTGTTCCTTGTGGTCGGATATGGTTTTGATGACCGCGTCGGTGAAAGTCTGCCAGCCTATTCCGCTGTGGGAAGTCGGGGCTCCGGCCCTGACTGTAAGTACGGAGTTGAGCAGGAAGACACCTTGGCGGGCCCATCGTTCAAGATTGCCGCTGGATGGAGACTGAGAGCCTGTATCCGTGAAAACCTCTTTGTAAATATTCTGAAGGGAAGGCGGCAGTGCCACTCCATCCTGGACGGAGAATGACAGGCCGTGGGCCTGGCCCGGACCATGATAGGGGTCCTGGCCCAGAATCACTACTTTTACCTTGTCGAAGGGTGTCAGTTGGAATGCGTTGAAAATGAGAGGCCCTGGAGGGTAGATTGTCTTGCCTTCCCTTTTCTCCTGATGCAGGAAAGCGGCGATCCGGGCGAAATATTCCTTGTCGAACTCTTCCCGGAGCACCGCTTTCCACGATTCTTCTATCCTGACTTCCATAGTCCTTAGCTGAATATGTATTTCAGAACCTCGGAGATATTGTCCACGTAGACGAAGTCCAGGCCTTCGATGTAGATGGGCTTGATGTCCTTGATATCCTTCTCGTTCTGCCTGGACAGGATGATGGTGTGGATGCCTGCCCGCTTGGCCGCGAGGATTTTCTCCTTGATGCCGCCTACTGGCAGGACCTTACCGCGGAGGGTCATCTCGCCGGTCATGGCGATGCCGCTGCGGACCATTTTCCCAGACAGGGCAGAGGCCATGGCACTGACCATGGTGATGCCCGCCGAGGGACCGTCCTTGGGGATTGCTCCTTCCGGGACATGGATATGGATGTCGTGCTTCATTATCTCCTCGGTGGTCAGTCCGATCAGGTCCGGATGGGCCTTGAGATACTGGAAGGCGATGGTCGCGGATTCCTTCATCACGTCTCCGAGGTTGCCGGTAGATGAGAGGACACCCTTGCCCTCGCTTACGGAGCATTCTATGAAGAGGATTTCACCGCCGTTCTCTGTCCAGGCCAGGCCTGTGACCACGCCCGGAGCCTCATTGCCCTTCTGAAGGTCGTGGAAGTTGGTCGGAAGTCCGAGGAACTCCGAGACGACTTCGGGGCTGACATTGACCTTCGCGGTCTCGCCGGTGGCTATCTTGCGGGCGGAGATACGGGCTATCTTGGCTATCTGGCGGTCCAGTCCCCTGACTCCGGACTCGCGGGTGTACTCGTCGATGATCTTCTCAATCGAGCCCTTGAGGAAACGTACCTGGCTCTTCTTCAGGCCGTGGGCCTCAAGCTGCTTGGGTATCAGGTAGCCCTGGGCTATGCTTGCCTTTTCCTCGGCCAGGTATCCTGATACGGATATCATCTCCATACGGTCGCGCAGGGCGGGGTGGATGGTGCTGATGTTGTTGGCCGTGGTGATGAAGAGCACCTTCGAGAGGTCGTAGTCGATATCGAGGTAGTTGTCGTGGAAGGCGTTGTTCTGCTCGGGGTCGAGCACTTCCAGCAGGGCGTAGGAGGGATCTCCCTTGTAGTCCTGGCTGACCTTGTCTATCTCGTCGAGGACGATCACCGGGTTGGAGCTGCCGGCACGGTTGATGCTCTGGAGGATACGTCCGGGCATCGCACCGATGTAGGTCCTGCGGTGGCCTCTTATCTCCGACTCGTCATGCAGTCCGCCGAGGGATATGCGCTGATACTTGCGGCCCAGGGCCTTGGCTATGGATTTGCCCAGGGAGGTCTTGCCGACTCCCGGAGGGCCGTAGAGGCAGATGATGGGGGACTTCATGTCGCCCTTGAGTTTCAGCACGGCCAGGTACTCGATTATCCTCTCCTTGACTGTCTCCAGGCCGAAGTGGTCTTTGTCCAGGACTTTCTGAGCGTGCTTGAGGTCCAGATTGTCCTTTGTCATCTCATCCCACGGCAGATCCAGGATGAACTGGATGTACTGGTACTGTACATTGTAGTCGGGTGAATTGGGATTGGATCTTTCCAGCTTGCGCACTTCGCTCTCGAATGTCTTGGCTACGTATTCCGGCCATTTTTTCTTCTTAGCTTTCTGCCGGAGCTCATCTATGTCCTGAGCTTCGTCCATACCGAGTTCTTCCTGGATAGTACGCAGCTGATTGTTAAGGTAGTACTCCCTTTGCTGCTGGTCCATCTCAGTCCGTACTTTCTTCTGGATATCGTCCTTGAGCTTCAGTATCTCCACCTGCCTGTTCAGCATCTCCACCAGTTTCATTGCTCTGATCTTGATGTTCCCTTCTTCCAGAAGCTTGATTTTCTCCATTGGATCCTCGATTTCTATGCTGGAAGCGATGAAATTGATGAGGAACTCGTCCCCTTCAAGATTCTTTATGGCGAATGAGGCTTCCTGAGGCATGTGAGGAGAAAGTTTTATGATATGCAGGGCAAGATCCTTTATGGAGCCGGTAAGGGAACTCATCTCCTTGTCGTTTTTCTTGGGGAATACTTCCTCAAGGTACTTCACCTTGGCGAACATGTACGGCTCGGATGCTGTCTGCTCCACGGCTCTGAGTCTTTTCAGGCCCTGCAGGATAGCCGTGATGGTCCCGTCCGGCATTTCTATAATCTTGATAATCCTGGCGAGTGTTCCTATATTATATAGGTCTATCAGTGACGGATCCTCTACTTTTATATCCCGTTGGGAGACTGCTCCAAGTATCCGGCTGGAACTGTATACATCGCGGACTAGTTTGATGGACTTCTCCCGTCCGATTGTTATCGGTGTGACGGTGGAAGGGAACAGAACGGCATTCCTTAGGGCAAGAATAGGCAAGGTTTCAGGTAATTCGCTGTCATTCAGCTTTCTCGGAGAGTCGATATTGACTACAGGGAGTATGCTTACTTCTCCCATGCCGCTGCTCAGTATGTCATCTAATGTCTGTTTCATAATTGTCATAATTATTAATACGGTGTCAGTGCCGGGTGTCAAATTGTCATATATTCGTCTTGCACCGGACCCGACATTCAGTGCTGACAACAGTGTCAATGATTGTGCCAAAATCTTTTATGAAAAAAAACTGCAATAATTTTTTGTAAATGTAAAAAATAAGAATACTTTTGCAGTCTGAATTTTGCAGAACTGATTACTAATAACATAAATATAACAAAGATGACAAAAGCTGATATTGTAAACGAAGTGGCAAAGGCTACCGGACTTGAAAAGCTCAATGTACAGAAAGTAGTGGAGGCTTTTATGGAGACAGTAAAGGATTCTGTATCCAAAGATAACAGTGTGTATCTTCGCGGTTTCGGCAGTTTTACAGCTAAGAAGCGTGCGCAGAAGACTGCCCGCAACATCTCCAAGCAGAAAACCATTGTAATCCCTGAACACTATATTCCTGCGTTCAAGCCTTCAAAGACATTCCTTAATTTAGTAAAGTCAAATATTAAATAACTGAGCCATGCCTAGCGGAAAGAAAAGAAAAAGACATAAAATGGCTACGCACAAGCGTAAAAAACGTTTGCGCAAGAACAGACATAAAAAGAGATAGCGGCCATTATTAGCTACATTGAATCTAAAGCGTTGGTGAACCGCTTTAGATTTTTTTTTAAATAGAGATGGATAGAACACTGATAATAGATGTAAACTTAAAGGAGACGGTGATAGCCCTTCTTGAGGACCGCCGGTTGGTGGAACTGAACAAGGAACAGAATGCGGAGAGGGCGTTTTCTTTGAGGGATGTGTATCTGGGAAAAGTGAAGAAGCTCATTCCGACGTTGAATGCAGCTTTTGTAGACATAGGGGACAAGAAAGACGCATTCGTCCATTATCTGGATCTGGGACTGAATTTCAAAGCTTTTGACTATTTCGCAAAACAGATAAACCCCAACAGGGATTTCAAGTCTTTTTTTTCATCGGTCGATATAAACAATATTCTTGAGAAAGAGGGAAAAATCGAGAATGTCCTCAAGCCGGGACAGCCGATTATAGTCCAGATAGTCAAGGAACCGATATCGACCAAAGGGTCCAGACTTACTGGAGAAATATCCATAGCAGGACGTAATCTGGTCCTTCTCCCTTTTGGAGACAAGATAAGTGTCTCGCAGAAAATCTCGTCAAAGGAAGAGAAGAAGCGTCTTGAACGCCTGCTGTACAGTATTCTTCCTGCGAATTACGGTGCCATCATAAGAACGGCTGCAGAAGGCAAGAATGCGGCGGTTCTTGATGCGGAGCTGCGCCTGCTGGTTAAGAAGTGGGAGGATTCCTGGCCTAAAATGGCATCCAGGAAGATGCCTCAGCTTCTTTTTAAGGAAAACAGCAAGACGACCACTATTCTTCGGGATCTGCTCAATGACACGTTTACCAATATTTACGTGAATGATGAGAGTGTGTATCACGAAGTGCGTGAGTACACCTCTACCATATTGCCTGACCATGAGAAGATAGTCAAGCTGTATAAGGGACATGAGCCGATCCTGGACCATTTTGATGTGACCAGGCAGATAAAGTCTTCTTTCGGCAAGGTTGTTCCGATGCGTCAGGGTGCATATCTTGTAATAGAGCATACCGAGGCCATGCACGTGGTGGATGTCAACAGCGGCACCAGGGTAAAGACAGGAAAGGATCAGGAACAGAATGCTTTTGATGTGAACTGCACGGCTGCGGAGGAAATCGCCAGACAGCTCAAGCTTCGCGATATGGGCGGAATAATCATTGTGGACTTCATAGATATGGATCGCGGAGAGCATAAGAACGCCCTTCATAAGAAGATGCAGGATCTCATGGCGGGGGACAGGGCCAAGCACAATATTCTGCCGTTGACAAAGTTCGGCTTGATGCAGATAACCAGGCAGCGTGTGCGTCCGGCTACCGAGATAGAGACAAAGGAGACATGTCCTGCGTGTGGAGGAACGGGAAAAATATCATCCAGTATTCTGATAGATGAGAATATTGAAAGGCAGTTGGCGTATTTCGTGAAGGAGAAAGGCGAGAAGGCGTTTCACCTCACCGTGAATCCGCTGGTGGAGGCTTATATTACAAAGGGCATGTTCAATTCCATAGTGCGGAGCTGGAAGAAAAAGTACGGAGTGAGCATATCGGTTTCCGCATCGGAGGATATGGCGATATTGGATTTTGAGTGGACAAAAAAAGATGGAGAAAAACTATCTTGATAATCAAATAGTTGAGAAAAAAGTGAAAAATTTTTGAAAAAAAGTTGCAAAAAAATTTGGAGAATAAGAAAACACCCTCTATCTTTGCGGTCCCTTTCGGAAAGGAACTGAGATGAAGAGATGATGAGGGACTCCGAAAGAACTGAAGTTGATTGAAATATTGAAGAACAAGTACAAGCAAAGTACCAAGAAAAGAGTAGCGTTAATTTCTTTGGAAATTAAAGTGATGTCAGGACAAGCTAAAGATAAGAAAATATACAATGAAGAGTTTGATCCTGGCTCAGGATGAACGCTAGCGGCAGGCT
>CALVDE010000002.1 GCA_944326265.1 uncultured Bacteroidales bacterium
ACCATAAAGTTACGAAAAATATCCCAATTAACCTACTGATTTACAACTAATTATAAATAAATTTAAACAGCTTCTTATATCCCTGCGCATCGTTGATGTCTCTTCTAAATTTCTCATCCACATCAATCATCAACTTCCCATACAGACACCACACCAGAGATGTCAAGAATGTAGTCTTGCCGAAACCATTATTGCCAGCAACAAGGAACACATTCTTGCCGTTCTTTTCAAAGGAGACTTTATTAACCCCTTTGTATGCCCGAAAATTATATAGCTCTATGGAGTCAATAAACATTATCTTGTCTCATTAATAAAATTATCCAATCTCCTCTCAATGTCACCTTGCAGGCCATTATTATTCATCAGAAGCGTTTTACTTTTATGAAGTGAAACAAGGTCATTGATTATGTGATAGTCTTGTGGAGAATCTGCACAAACTTGTTCAAGCAGCAGCCTCTCTTGATATTGCATATTTTCAAACGGCATGGCTCGCTTATAAACCTCATTATACAAATCAGTCACCTTAGGAGTAAAATGCCCATCTCTGTACCAATTAATCTGAATTGCAACAAGCTCTTGATTTGAAATAAGTTCCATATGCGGATTAACCATCTGCAAGTCATGCTGCACAACAAGAAGCTTCTTCAGCATTTCTTTCCTATACTCAAATGTGTAGTTTCCCATATTATGCCCATCCGCATCTACGGCCACCTGACCATTCCTTCTGGTAGCGCACCTATTCTCCGAAATATTTCTACCTTGTACCATCAAGTCTCGATATTCCAGCAGAGGCCTCATCCAATCATTTCCGTGTTCTATGAGAGCTTTCATTGATTTATCTTCCTTGACAACAGTACACACCCAACAGCCAAAACGACTTTGTCCGCATGATGGTTGATTTTTGTCCGTAATCATCGTTGGACATTCGTAATCGTCAGCCGTTGCGTCTGCATAAATTTGAAATAACTTCTGGTTATCATATCCCCAGGGGGACGGCTCCTTACTCAAAATATACCACACTTCCTCAAGGTATAATTCCTTGATGGGCGCATATGTAAATGTATTTGGATTCAACGGATGTTTTGTAAGCCTGTGGCCTTTAATTTCATGCTTTCTGATTGATTTTGCTCTTGTAGCACTTTCAGAAAGTCTCGTTCCAATCAGAACTATGGCTTCTCCCATCGAATCTACTTTATCAAGTATAAATTGAGAGGTAGGTTTTATCTTAAGACGCTCCGTACACCACCTAAATTGATTGTTGGGGACTGGATATCCCTTTCCTAAGAAGCTAATCCAAAAGCTGTCCTCAAGTTTTGGCAATGTGACTTGAACTTTTATCGGAAGGTTTTGCTCCTCTGCCCCTCTTTTTATATAGCCAAGGACATCCGCCACATAATCTGTTATTATAGGGTTCTCGACTAAAGTGTCATTGTTTACGACAAACACTTGACGAGATAGAGCCTCTTGTCCAATTTCTTCCCGAATCAATAATAATGCTCTCCATACGAGAGTCAATACAGTTGTGGAGTCCTTGCCACCGCTGAAACCAATAATCCATGGTATATTATTGTCCCTCTCAAGATATTGTTCTTTTATATCTTCGACTATATCGTTAATTCTTGACATACAAATTAATAATCACTAAGCATTCATTTCACACAAGTGTTACTTATGGGCTTATCAGGTTCTGCAAAAATCGTGTTTACCTTTTTATTACAAACCCCAACTTATTTCACAGGCAAAATTAGCAAAAAAATTATGTAGATTATTTGAGCCTTACAATTTGCACTAAAAAAGTCTGCCTCGCGACGTTGGGATTTACGGACATGCCACACTCCTTATTAGTCAGATTGGTCATGGAGAAATAGACAGGAGCGCGTCCGTCAAGGTTTTCGAAACTAAAGGACTCGCAGATGTCCACCAGATTAAGTACGAGCAGAGAGATGATTTTTAGCCGAAATGTGTGCTCATAACAGCAGATTATTCTCATTCAAAATATATTGAGTTGAGTAAAAAAAACTCTTACTGAAAATTTTCTTGCACAAAGCCGGAAAATTGATCACATAAAATTTCTAAACCCGTTGGCTAAATTAACTTAGTGCGCATTTAATTCTGCCAATAGGCTTGTTGTTAATATAGTTGACGTATTGCAACACGGTCAGCGCACTAATTTTGCCAATGATTCTGGCAAACAAACCGTTTGTTATCTTGGCATAGTTCCTGATGACCAGGAACTGGCCCGACAATTGGGAAAATATCGTTTCAATCCTCTTGCGTGCTTTAGCAAACGGAATGAAAGTTGGTCTCCAATCCTACTGGTTCAGCCGGTAGGGACATTCCAGCCTGATATGTGCGGTCTCAAAGAGGTCAAGCTGTACTTCAGTCCCCCGATATAGCCTTTGTCTCCATAGATGCAGCAGTCATGATATTCCAGTTTCACATCTTTCATGTAATTGAGGTCATGCACACTCGCCTTTGACAAGTCATAGGAATAAATCACTCCACTTAACCCGCAGACAGCATGAAGCTGATAGCCGAAATAATATGTGCTTTACGAAGCGCAATAGCCAAAGTCAGGAGCTTTGGAGAAATCTCCCGACCGTCCCATCCTGCAGCGTTTTCCCCTTGCGGGACGACAGACTTCTATCGGTTTGGAATCAACAAGAAAGAAATCCTCACCGCCGTCAATTTTCAGGGCAATTCGCCTGCGTATGGTCTCACACAGCCCTGCCGTCTTCTTCCTGCGGTCATTGAATTGCCTGCGTGATATGAGATTCAGAATTTTTCCCTGCATTCTTGCAGTTTGTACTCAAACAGCCAATTCTCACTGTCTATGCTTTCTGATTCTGCCGCTAACGACAACACCGCGACCTCAAGGCCTGAAAATCCAGGAACAGGACCGGGGCGGACAATATTCCCTTGGGCATTGACGAGATTATGAGAGAATTGCTTGCATATCTCAAGTATTCTGACGAATCTTGTGTACAAGTTGTGCATACGATGATTTAAACTTAATGACTTGAACAATATTAAGTTAATAAAAAATCAGCGATATGCGCAACTTTTTAAACATATTATCAACTCAATTTAATTCCGCCAACAGGTTTTCTAAATAATATAAACAACCCGAAGTAACTCAACAAGAATTCAAAAAAATGAGCATTTTTCGGGTTTTTGAGCCACGGGATTACCGACTTGCGTTAAAAACACTTGCTTCCTTTGAGATTTTTTCTCACAATTTATAGGTCACATCAAACATTAATTGTATCTTTACACAAAATATATGAGATATGCTAGTTAATTTCACAGTTAAGAATTTTCGTTCTCTCAAACAGGAATGTACCTTTAGCATGGAGGCGAGTTCCATAAAGGAGCACAAAGAGTCCGTAATCAACAAGGGTAAGTACAGTTTGCTCCCGTTGGCAGTCTTCTATGGAGCCAACTCGGGTGGCAAGAGTAATTTGATTCAGGCCATATCTACCATGCGTAGTATGGTTAGGCGTTCGGTCAGGTTGAACGAGGGTGATGCACTGCCATACGATCCTTTTGCTTTGGATGAAAACTCAGATTCGCAACCTACGCTGTTTGAGATTCAGTTTATCAAAGGTGAGGTACTTTACCGCTATGGCTTTGAGTACAACAAAACTGATATTATCTCAGAGTGGCTTTACGAGAAGCGGTTTGGCGAGAAAGAGTACGAGCTCTTTGTGCGTTCACGAGATATGATAGAGGTATCGCCCAAAAGATTCCCGGAGGGTCAGGGAAAAGAGGATTTGACAAACTCAAATCGCCTCTTCCTGTCGCTTGTGGCTCAGCTGAAAGGCGAGAAGTCTAATTCCATATTGGGCTGGTTTGGAGAATGCAATGTACTTTCTGGAATCGACAGCGAGGGCTACGAGGCATTTACCCTCAGAATGTTTTTGGAACACCTGAACGGAGCCGACCAGGCCCAGGGGTTCTTCAAGACCCTGCAACTTGGCTTTACCCGCTTCTCTGTCAAAAAGGTCGATATTCCGAAAGAGGCCTTGGACAGTGTCCCAAAGTCGTTAAGGTCGCAGTTGGAGAAAGACTTGGCTACAGGTAATGTGGTTGAGCCGATAACCACTCACAACGTCTATGACGAAAATGGATTAATAATCGGCGAGCGCAACTTCCACAAGAATCAGATGGAGTCAGAGGGAACAAAGAAAGTGATAGAGATTTCCGGTCCAATTTTCGATACACTGAACGAGGGAAAGACGCTGATTGTCGATGAACTCGATGCAAAGCTTCACCCACTTCTGACACGCAACATCGTGCTTCTGTTCATGGATCCAGAGAAGAACAGACACGGAGCACAGCTGATCTTTGCCACCCACGACACCAATCTGCTTGATTTGGAGATTATCCGTCGTGATCAGATCTGGTTTGCAGAGAAAGACAAGGTGGAGTCAACTGACATCTACTCGCTTGTTGAGTTCAAGGACGAGGACGGAAAGAAGGTGCGCAACGACCGTGACATCAAGCGCGACTATATTCGTGGGCGCTATGGAGCTATACCTTTCATCGGAAAATAAAGTAGTGCTGCTATGGGATATTCAAGAAAAGAAGAAATCGCAAAGCTGAGGCGGGAACGCAAAGAAGCTAAAGCTGCAAAGAAGCGCAAGGAGTACGTCCGCGAGAAATTCGTGCGTTTCCTGATAGTCTGTGAAGGCACGAAGACAGAGCCGCACTATTTCGAGGCTCTTATCAATAATTATATTTCAGCCGTTCGCGAGGTGACGATAGAGGGCGAAGGCCGGGCAACAGTAGCTTTGGTGGACAGAACGCAGGAAATTAAAACGGAACTGGAGCGTAAGAATGCCATGACTTTTGACCGTGTATGGGTAGTGTTCGACAAGGATGACTTTGAAGACTTCAACGAAGCCATTAAGAAAGCCCATAAGTTGGGCTTCCACAGTGCTTGGACGAATGAGGCATTCGAGCTATGGTACTACCTGCACTTTGAATACCTTGATACAGGCATTGGTCGCGCTGCATACATCAAAAAGCTGGAAGAGGTTTTCAGGAAGAATATGGGAGACAATCACTTTGAATACAAGAAAGGCAATCCCGATATATATAGCCTGCTTCAGCAGTATGGCCGCGAGGATTTGGCCAAGCGCTTTGCTCAGCAACTCCGCGCATTATACACTGGCACCGACTATGCAGCCCATAAGCCATGCACGATGGTTGACAAGTTAGTAGAAGAACTGGAGCACCCGGAATTATTGTTAATAAAGAAATAAAGGAGGTTAGAAGATATGTGGGCAGATAACGAGACAAAAGATGACCTGTTAGGTTATCAGGTACATGCAGATTTGCTACGTGACGTGGTTCTTGACCCTAAGATGCTTCCAATTTCTATTGGCGTATTTGGCGATTGGGGTTCTGGAAAGAGTTCCCTTATGCTCTTAATGCAGGAATCCATTGAGAAATGGAGAACTGAAACTGAGGAGGCAAACAAGGTAGAAGGTGCAGCGAAAAAGAATGCCAGAGTGCTTCAAATCATGTTCAACAGCTGGCAGTTTGAGGATTATGAAGATACTAAACTCACGCTGATAGAAACCATACTGAGTGACGTAATAAAAGATATTGAAGACCACAGAGATGTTTTTGAAAAAGCAGATGCATGTTTATCAAAAATCAAATACCTTAAGTTGGGTGTAGTGGTGCTCAAAAATATAGCACGTAAGATAGTCCCCACAGAGATACTGGATCTGCTGCCAAATAAAGAAGAGTGGGAAGAAATAAGCAAGGACGATCAGGAATTGCTTTTAGAAGAGGTGAAGGAGGCTAACTCGTCGAACTTCATCAAGCGATTTAGAGAAGATTTCACCCAAATTATTGCAGACGGTGATTATCTATCAATCATTGTATATATTGACGACTTGGATAGATGCTCACCTGAACGTATCATTCAGTGCCTTGAGGCTGTCAAGTTGTTTGTGAATGTTGATAAGACGGCGTTTGTTATAGGAGCAGACCAGAGGATCATAGAACATGCAATCCACGAACGATACAAGACGCCTTTGCAACAGACAACCATATCAAGCCCTTATTCTGACTATCTGGAAAAACTGATACAGTTGCCCTACAAACTGCCAAAGTTGTCATATTCAGAGCAAGAGACCTATGTTACGCTACTACTTTGCAGTATGATGGAGAATGAAAACCTGTTTCCGACAATTCACAAGAAGTATTTAGAGTTTCGAGAGAAGGATAAGCACAGTAAGTATGGCTTGGACAAAATTCAAAAGGACAATCCTGAGGTCAGTTTTTGTACAACGAGTGGCTACCTCTCGATTATTCCTATTATGGCTAGTTTCCTGAACGGAAATCCCCGCCAGCTGAAACGTTTCCTTAATACATTTGACATGAGGCGACGGATGGCTAGTGTTGCTGGATTCAGGGAAATAGATCCTGAGATCTTGGTAAAACTTATGGTTTTGGAGTATAATAGCCAATTGAGACAATACATTGATGACCTGTATGTCAGGCAGAAGGATACGGGATTCATAAAAGGTATGAAGAAGGTGGAAGAACAAGCTGTGTCAGGTGAAGTGAGAGAAAGCAGATGGAAAGATTTGTGGAATACTCCAGACGGACGGCGATGGCTATCCACACCCCCATCGTTAGCCCAGAAGAATCTCAGAAACTATTTTTGGATATCACGAGAAGCATTACAGACCGCAACACCAATTGAAAGTAAAGTGTCGGCTCTGGTACAGGGCGTTTATGACAGACTCAAAATAAACCAGACCGTGAAGGCGTTGGGTGAAAGAATTTGGAGAGAGACGAGCACATTTACCAAAGAAGAGTTCAGTATGATGATTCTTCTTTTGAATCAAGAATTGATTGCCAACCCAGAGGGTGAAGTTGTAGTAAAGTTTGTTGATGTTGATAAAGACAATAAGATATTCCAAACAGTTCAAGATCTCAAGGACCTTCTTGAGGGGGTGGATATTGACAAACTCGGACCTGAGTATGCGGATTTCCTGAAAAAGAAATGCAAGGATGATGCTTGTAAAGCATATATAAATAGTCTTGGATTGAGTCAGCAACTAAGAAATGCAATGAAATAATGGGTACATCACAAGGATTGACCTTGAAAACAACTCCGCAGTGGTCATCAGCCAAAAGAGCGATGACGGGGTTGTTGAATGACTTTGAGAACGAAGCCAAGCTGGAAAACTTTATGCAAAAGTTCTACCAGGCACTTGGTAATGATGGAATATTTACTGGGACCACGACTTCTGGCGGGAGTGGCGGCGGAACCAATACACGAAGCCACGGCGGAGGTGGCACCTCATCACACGGAAGCTGCGGAGGAGGATCAAAAGGACGACGTTCGTTTGGAAGAGCCGGGGCCTCTACCGCAACTAATTTGCTGGGCTTCTTTTCTAACGTTAGAGACAACGGCCTGTCGCAAGCCATTGAGCTTGCCAACACTATCGGAGTTGAGGTCCCTCAATCACCAAGAGACCTAATCAACTTCCTGTGTGGACTGTCGTCGGTTGATACGGATGCAAACTTTGATTCTGAAGCTGCCAATGCTGCGCAACGAAAACTACTATCGGAGATTTTTAAGTCATGTGAAAACATGACTGATGTAGAGGAAATCATAAAACAAGCTGACAAGGACACCATTGATGCTTGGATCATTGATTTTGAGGTGAATTACATTATCGAATATCAAGGATCATTGTTTCAGAGCCACATCTTTGATAAAGCCCAAGACCCAGACAAAGTGGCCGGACAGATACGGAGGTGGCTTCATAGCAAGTTAGACAAGAGATTGTCAGATGAAATGAAACACATCAACCTCTTTTCGCAAGAGGGGAAACGATTCGCAGAATCGCTAACTGCCAAAATATTAGATATATGGAAGCTGTAAATATCACTATTAAATACGAGCCTGCCGCAACGACAAGAGAGTTTGGGCATTATATCCTATCGTTCACGGGACTTGAAGGAACAGAATATTCTGTAAAACTGAAATTCTGTTTTGACGAGTTGAGGAGTATGGCACAGGATACGTGTTCCATAGCGTTCGATTTTTTGGTATTCTCATTGTCTGTGTATAATGCCGATCGTGCTATAAGCAGGGCACTATATTCGGAAGAAGGATGGAGCAGGAGGATTAGATTAACGGTGCCCGTCCTGCATCTTTCTGAAATGAATAATTCGAAGAATGCTTTGACTTCGGCTTTGAATTTCTTGACAGGTGATGACTGGGTGTTGAATTTTGAACAGGCAGAGCCATATCAAATGGACCAAGAATTGCCTATAGTTGACCGTTCTATATACGGTAGAGTGTCATTATTCTCTGGTGGGTTGGATTCATTGATTGGGTTTGTTGATGGTTGTGCATCATTGCAAGCTGATAAGAAGGTGCTGCTTGTGTCACATAAGGAACTTGGAAAAGAGTGGTCAGACCAAATAAGAATATTGGAAGATTGCAAGGCGCACCAGATTTTTACGGGCAAATATGAACAATTATTAGTCAATGCCGGTATCAACAATCAAGGATGGATTAGTCAAAGGGCAGTATGCGAAGGAACTTTTAGGGCACGCTCCATCTTATTCATAGGGGCTGGAATATATTGTGCTCATGCCATCAATCCGCAGATGCCGCTGATTATCCCTGAGAACGGGACAATCTCACTCAATATCCCTCTTGACCAAGGGCGACGAAGTGCTTGCAGTACGAGAACAACACATCCTGTGTTTTTGAAGAGACTACAAGAGGCACTTACTCTTATGGGTATTAACAACAAGTTGGAGAATCCTTATCAGTTGAAGTCTAAAGCAGATATGATGATGGATTGTTGTGAAGACTCTGCAAAGAAGGCTGCTTTGGCGGTGCTGTATAAAGATTCATGTTCTTGTGCTAAAAGGTCACATAAAAAATCGTGGAAGCGAAGGAGGGATAAGAATGGTAAACCCATTCTTCATTGTGGCTTCTGTCTGCCTTGTATCTACAGACGTATTGCTCTGGATGCTGTGGGCTGGGGAAAGAAGGAACCAGTTGGTGTAAATGTATTTAATGTTAATGAGATCGGGCTTTCAAATCCAGAAATTAGAAAAAGCAGAGACTTTAAAGCCTTGCTCTATTTCTTGAGGGAACGATATAACAGGGATACCATAGAGGGTGAACTCATTGCTAATGGAGTGTATGAGAAACAGGAATTGGAAGAATATGCTACATTCTTGTTGAATTCTTACAACCAAGTAAAGGCATGGGTCGGTAAATATGGTAATGAACAAATAAAACGTCTTGCTGGCATATGATTATTGACACGCATTGTCATTTTGATATGATGTCTCAACCAGAAGCCTACATTAGGCAGAAGGAATTGGCAGGTGACATCGTGATTGGCATGACCAATCTGCCGTCTCACTTTGAAATGGGCTTTCCTTATGTAAAAGAATTTAGACATATCAGATTGGCTTTGGGATTACATCCATTACTGGCGACTGAAAGCAAGAAAGAGATGCCGCTTTTTAAAAGGCTTGTTAACCAAACTTCATATATTGGTGAGATTGGACTGGATTTTTCAAAAGAGGGAATTACGACAAAGGATGAACAGGTGGCAGTCCTTCGTGAGTTGCTATCTACTATTAGTGGCAAAATAAAAATAGTCAGTGTACACTCACGTAAGGCAGAGAGGGAAATGGTGGATTTACTACGCGAATATGAAATTGAAAATGTCATTTTCCATTGGTATAGCGGTCCTATTGATTTAATCACACCCATATTGGACATGGGCTTCTATTTTTCTGTCAATGAGGCCATGTGTATATCGAAGAATGGGAAAGCAATTATTGAGAGAATACCACGTGACCGAATACTCACTGAAACAGATGCTCCGTATAATGAAAGGACAGATATTCAAAATGTTCTACATTATTTGAAGATGGAAAACACTGAAGTTCAACTAAATTTTATGAGATTGTTAAAACGTATTAAGGCATAGTATGAATCAAGTGAGTTTGAACAATCATATCGTTAATCCGAAGTCGGTAATAGACATAAAGATATGGGATTGATAGATCCGACATACGGCATTATTCACTATTTTGTGATGCTGGGTAGGAGAACGGATCCTAATCCCATAGCTACACTTCCGCCCTTATGTATGAGGCATAGCTTACTTCAATATTTGACGAGCCTGCCTCATAACGTGTATCATTATCTGCAAGGTTGTGACTATTTGCAGAGGGTGATGTTATCTGGTGCAAAAAGCGGATTAGAAGTAGATTTCATATTTAATGACTCTATAGAAGAACCATCATTGAGCATGGTGCTTTCTAATGGGTTGAATGTGTTCCTAATCTGCACCAATAACGATGAGGAATTGATTGAGATGAACATCAGCCTATCGAGGGTGTGTAATAAGAATTGTCTTTTCTGGATAGACGAAGAAAAGAAGGAGAAGTTTATCATGCCGTCGGTTGTGACAACAGCTGAGGAATTTTGGGATTTCTTATTTGAGTATTCACAACCGCTAATGAAAGATATTGAAGCTCCGCTTTGCGTGCCTCTTTGCGGTGGTAGTGTTGAATTCCCATATTTTAAGCCTGCTAACATCACTTTCTTTACCTTGGCATCTGCCTTGGGAAACTGGGGTATAGGTTCTTACATCATTAGCCACAAAGAAATAGAGATACTGAAAGCAAAGACGCAAGAGGCTTTGGCAGACATGTATGGATGGAAAAGGCAGGAAAAAGCCGTTGATATTTTAAGCCAGCTATACGGATTATGTCAAGATGCTTTTAGTACGGCTTCTGGCAAAACTACAGGGTTCTCAGATCAGAACTATCCCCCAATTGTAATTGCAGCACCATACACTACGAAAGATGTTAGGGATTTGTTCAAAACGATGGCTAAAAGCGAGAAACAACTTCAGTTAATAGACAAAGTGGTAGAAATGGAACAGACACCCAACTACTGCTATGATGTCAATGCAGAAAATGTAGGGAATGATTTTCGAAAGACAGACACCTTTATCAGACTCTTCCACGCTAGTAGGCTGGACTTTTTAGACATTGTGGCCAATTTACATTGCTCATTCCGTTTTTCCCCCTATTTACGGTTACCTTTGGTCTGTAAAAGTCTTAATACAGCATTGTCGTTTGTAAGTGCAAAGAACAATGGGCAGTTGGCCTATTCTAAGGACCGCATGGTTTACAATAAAGTCATCCACAAAGTTGGAAAGACGATGGCGCAAAAGCTGTTGGCCCCTAAGACGGCAAAGATGCTGGAAAAGATGCCTGCACAGATAGTGGCCATGACAGACCTCCCGATAGAGTGGATGGAAGTGAATGGAATACCACTTGGCTTTACGCACGATGTTTGCCGTATGCCAGAAACACCATCTTCCGGAATGTTGACCCATTACGGCATAGCAAGGTTTTCAAATTTTTACAGGATACCAGAGGATATTTTGTCGAGAACTCTTGTGGTGTATGGTTGTAGGGAAGATGCGTTTAAGGAATGGCAAGACAAAGCGGATGTCTGTACCCAGGCATTAGGTGCTAAAACTGTTGTTTGTCAGAGCCTAGATGAGTTTGAAAAGGCTGTTAAGAAGCATAAGCCGGACTTATTGATTATTGATACTCACGGCGGAACTGATTTATCAAATCATCAGAGTTATATTTACATGGGTGACGAAAAGGTGTACCCCAAAGATATATCAATACGAGGGATTTCCGCCAGACTGGTGTTTATCTCTGCGTGTAACACAGCTCCATGCTATAATGATGTTAATACTGTTGCCAATGCACTTTTGGAAGTGGGCGCATCAGCAGTAACTTCTTCATATTTGCCATTGGATGTTGTGGAATCATCTACTCTGTATATACGTATACTTAATCAACTGAACCAAGCTGCTCAGCAGGATATACACCGAAACTGGCTGGCCTTTATTTCACATATGCTAAGGACGTCTTTTATCATGACACCACTTGTGGAAAATGCCCAAAAGGATAATCCAGAACCAATGGATCCGATGCTAACAGGTAAGGTAAACACGTTATCGATGTATTTCGAGAAGAGGGCAGAGCTATACAGAAAGCTCAAGGCTGATGAGGACGTAGAAGGGCTGAAATATGATTTTTCGAAGGCAGTTCCTCATTATCTGATGTATACTACTACAGGTAGGGCGGATCTCATTATGTTTGAGTCGTCTATGAAGAAGAGGAAAGAAGAGTACGAGAAGATGATGCAAGGATTATGACGCAAGATCAAAGGTGGCAAATTAGGTTTGATGAGGTGATGAACTTCATGGAGAAAGAGCATAGAAAGCCTTCTAAGTACTATCCTAAGGACATACCGTATGTCTTAAGTGTCCATTTATACTACCATGGTGTGATATTGCATAATAATGAGTGCGAGTCATATATGGAAAGCATTTTGTCACATCCATTAATTTCCATCCATCTTGTTCCAGATCCCCTGGAAATACGAAATATGATTGATTATCAAAGCATATATTATAAACACTTGAAATGTTATTTGGAGACAATCTTATGTTGAAGGTTTTAATATCCGGATATAGTATTCGTATATTGTTATTACTATTGCAACTAAACGGTTCTATTATCCGCACACGTAGTCTATTTAGGTTTGATAATAAGTTATTATAGTTATGACTTGCTATGCGATACTTAAAATTAACATAAACAACCGTATGATTGTCTATTAATTCATTATATATGTAATAATTGATCCCGGAATAATGATCGTAATGAGGATGAGTTAACATTACAACATCAATATGAATAGGACCAACCAATTGAAACTTTTGTTTAATATGCTTTAAACAGTCATCAATATTTGCACGGTAATAATGATGTGAGACAAAATCATAATCAGAACAATCAACCATCCATATATGTACCCGGTTATTAGCTTTGAAAACTATCAATGAATGGTTTCCATGTCCTACATTTATGTGATATGTATATAATGTTGAGATATTATCGAATATATCTTGTGGCAACTCTCTTTGTGTTTGCACCAAGCTCTCTGCCAGTTCTTCATAGCGCTTTCTAATCTGTGACACACGGAGGTCTTCATTGGCAATCTGATATTCTTCGTTACCAAAAGCATACACATATGTACCTTCTCGAATAACTTCTTTCCACTTCGGATCAACCAGCTTTCTGACATACCATTTAAAATCCCTATTTGCTAATTCCCATTTTCTGATATTTTTAGGAATATATTGCAATAAGACTATTGTGCTTTCTTCAAACTGCTTAACACTTTCGATATAATACAAATCTTTCATAATCTCATAAAAAATTATTGCTTGAATATAAAAAAAATAATCAAAATTCATCAATGTATCCGATGAATTTATTGTGACAATCTGGGAAACAAAATTTATCCAAACAAACCGCGTCATCCAAGGCCATAAAACACCAGCGAGACAAACAAATTGTCTTTGTTCATCTCGCTGGAATTAAACTGTTTAATCCGTTAAATGGATCCTAATATTCCTCCTCGTTGAAGAAGAAGTCCTCCTTGCTGGGATAGTCGGGCCAGATCTCCTCTATGCTTTCGTAGACCTCGCCGTCATCCTCAAGGTCTTCCAGGTTCTCAATGACCTCCAGAGGGGCTCCCGAGCGGGTAGCGTAGTCTATCAGTTCGTCTTTGGTTGCGGGCCAGGGAGCGTCTTCGAGCTTCGAGGCCAATTCAAGTGTCCAATACATAGTCTCAATGCATTTTTATTTTGGTCGGCAAAGATATACAAAAATCCTCTAGTCAATCCAAAAATCTTCTGAAATGTTATTGGCGTGGCACTGATAGCGTCCAAGAGTAAACAGCAGGTCCGACAGGCGGTTAAGATACCGTATCACGTCCATCACTTCCGGCCTGCGGTCATCAAGGGCGACACACGAACGCTCGCTTCGGCGGCAGACACATCTGGCGATATGGCAATGCGCGGCCGAAACCGGAGCCGACGGCAATATGAAAGAGGTCATCGGCGGCATCTGCGCACTGAGTCTGTCAATCTCTTTCTCCAGGACTTCTATCTCGGTGTACGGGAAAGGTGTCAGCCTGGGATTCTCCATTTCTGATGCAATATGCGCCGAACCGGTCATAAGAACGGCCTGGACCCTGCGCAGAAACGCATCGTATCCGGGAATCTCGCAGCGCAGCAGACCGATGTAGGACACGAGCTCATCCATATCCCCGTATGCGCAGACTCTCATGGATGCCTTTGATACTCTCCTGCCTCCCACCAGGGAGGTCTCGCCCGTGTCACCTGTCTTTGTGTAAATTTTCATATTATTTATCTGGTATTAAAGGTTTTAGTGTATTCTGTATTTTCTTTGTCAGACTCCACCTTTCCGTCTCTGAGACGGATGATGCGGTGGGCGTATGCAGCTATATCCTCCTCGTGCGTCACCACTATCACGGTATTGCCCCGGCTGTATATGTCATCAAATAGCCGCATTATCTCTATCGAGGTGTGGGTGTCGAGATTGCCGGTAGGTTCATCCGCAAGGATAATGGAAGGATTGTTTATCAGGGCCCGCGCCAGCGCCACCCTCTGTTTCTGACCACCGGAAAGCTCATTGGGCCTGTGTTCCATGCGCTCCGACAGGGCCACGCTCTCCAGGGCAGCTGCCGCTCTCTCTTTCCGCTCCTTCGCGGGTACTCCGGCATAAACCATGGGCAGGGCGACATTCTCCAGCGCATTATACCTGGGAAGAAGGTTGAATGACTGGAATACGAAACCTATCTCACGGTTACGGACATCAGCCAGTTCTCCATCCTCCATCTCACTTACGTCCAACCCGTTGAGGACATATTTTCCACTGCTGGGAGAGTCCAGGCAGCCCAAAATGTTCATTAACGTGGATTTGCCGGAGCCGGAAGGCCCCATGATGGCCACATACTCGTTCTTGTAGACAGAAAGCGAGACCCCGTCCAAAGCCCTCACCTCCTGATTGCCGACCCGGTATATCCTGCGGATATCCTCAAGTCTGATAATCTCTTCCGCTTTCTCCATATACTGATGCATTAAATCCTAATCAGGCCCGAAAGTAATAATTAATTGGCAGTCTACAACATTTTACTTAATATTGCGTCCCAAATTTTTACGATTATGGCATTCAAGAAGAAAGAAGAGTATGATTCTCAGACGACCGCAGAGCTGGCCGTCCATTACAAGGAGGTGCTGCGCCTTCTCGGAGAAGACCCGGAGCGCGAGGGGCTACTGAAGACCCCCGAAAGAGTGGCCAAGAGCATGCAGTTCCTGACTCAGGGCTACTATATGGACGGAGCCGAAATTCTGCGTTCGGCCATGTTCAAGGAAGACTACCGGCAGATGGTGGTAGTCAAGGACATCGAGCTGTACTCCATGTGCGAGCATCATCTGCTGCCGTTTTACGGGAAGGCCCATGTAGCGTACATTCCCAACGGATATATAACAGGGCTGAGCAAGATTGCGCGGGTTGTCGAATGCTATGCCCGCCGTCTGCAGGTCCAGGAAAGGCTGACTGTCCAGATCCGCGACTGCATCCAGGACACACTGCATCCGCTCGGAGTGGGTGTGGTAATCGAGGCATCACACATGTGCATGCAGATAAGGGGCGTACAGAAACAGAACTCCATCACCACCACCTCTGCATTCACCGGCGGTTTCCTCAAGGACGAGCGTACCCGCAGCGAATTCATGCGTCTGATAGGAGTTTCTCTGCATTAGCACAGAAACCATATCGGTCGTGGCTTTCTTTCAGGCCGAGTTCGGAGGCTTTTTCGCGCATGAGGGCGAGGGCCGCATCACGGTCATTGGGTATGCGGCCGTCCAGAATGGCATCCTTGATGCATTCCTTGATAATGCCTATCTCCCGGCACGGCTTGATGCCGTAGGTCTGCATGATCATCTCTCCGGTCACAGGAGGCTGGAAATTGCGTATGCGGTCCTTCTCCTCCACCTCCTGCAGCTTACGGCGCACCAGTTGAAAGTTGGCCAGATGCCTGGCGACGGTCCGGTCGTTCTTCGATGTGATGTCCGCCTCACACAGTGTCATCAGATCGTCTATGTCATCTCCTGCATCGAAAAGCAGACGACGGACAGCCGAATCAGTAACCTCTTCCTGTACCAGAGCGATGGGCCGCAGATGCAGAAGCACCAGTTTCTGCACATACTTCATCTTCTCGTTAAGGGGCATCCTCAGATACTTGAACACCTCGTACACCATTCTTGCCCCCACCACCTCATGGCCATGGAAGGTCCAGCCAAGCCCCTTTTCATAGCGTTTAGTCGCAGGCTTGCCGATATCGTGAAGAAGAGCCGCCCACCTCAGCCAAAGATTATCTGTATGGGGAACGATATTGTCCACCACCTGAAGGGTATGACGGTAATTGTCCTTATGTCCGCGCCCGTCCTGGGTCTCCACGCCTTTCAGGGCACTGAGCGCAGGCAATATCAGCTCCAGCAGCGTGGTTCTGTCCATCAGGTCAAATCCGACAGAAGGTCTCGGAGACATCAGGATCTTGTGCAGTTCCTCGCTCACCCTCTCCGGGGACAGTATGGCCATCCTGCCTCGGTTGCGTCCGATGGACTCAAGAGCCTCCGGGACTATGGAGAAGCCGAGCTGGGTGGCGAAACGTATCGCACGGACCATCCTCAGCGGATCGTCGCTGAATGTAGTGTCCGGATCAAGCGGGGTACGTATCAGGCCGTTACGCAGATCCTCCAGACCGTTGAAAGGGTCGTACACCTCCCCCATGTCCTCCTTCTGGAGAGAGAATGACAATGCATTGATGGTAAAGTCCCTGCGCAACTGATCATCCCTGAGAGTTCCACGGCTTACGGACGGCTTTCGCGAATCCCTGGAGTACGATTCCTTCCTGGCACCGACAAACTCCACCTCCTCACCGTCCTCGGAATGAATCATGGCAGTTCCGAAACGGGCGAATATAGCCACATGTGAACCGGTTCTGGCTCCCACCCTGCGGGCCAATGCGGGACCGTCCCCCTCCACCACCACATCGATATCCTTGCTTGGACGGCCGAGGATACGGTCACGGACATAGCCGCCTATGACGTATGCACGCACGCCCATGATCTCCGCCTCCTCGGATATTATTTTGAAAACATGCTTTGAACAATCCAGTTTCATATCAGACAATCTCATCAGGCACTTCCGACAGAAATCTGTATCCGGGACCGCTGCCGATCCGCTCGCAGAAATACATATCCGTGCCGTTGGTGAACAACATATATTTCACATTCAGGACTCTGTTGTATCTTATCCCCTGCTCCAGGACCTTCATGTCCAGCCTGACTGACGGAGCCTTGCATTCCACAAGCAGCAGCGGCAAGGTATCCTTCCCGAAAACCACCACATCGGCTCTGTAGCGTCTTGAGTTGTACTGAAAAGAATACTCGGAAGCCATGCGCACCATCGGTATCCTCTTCTCTGTATTGAGCCACGAGATGACGCTCTGCCGCACTACCTCCTCGGGTGTACGGGGCACTTCCATCCTGCGGAGCGGGTCAAAAATTCTGTCCATGACGCAAAGTTAATGATAAAATGCTAATTTTGCAGTCATGGCTAAAATTGACACAGCAGCACAGTTCAGGACCCTGAGCCGGGATATCATGGAAGGCAGGTTCCAACCCGTCTACATACTCATGGGCGAGGAGCCGTTCTATCCTGAGAGACTGTGCGCGCTGATAATGGAGAAAGCTCTCCGGCCGGACGAGAGAGACTTCAACCAGACCGTGCTGTACGGGGCGGACACTTGTGCGGAGGACATCATCTACAACTGCGAGCGGTATCCGATGATGTCCGAAAGAGTGCTGGTAATAGTAAAGGAAGCGCAGTCCCTCAAGAAAATCGAGAATCTAGCCCTCTATCTGGACCACATATCTCCCACGACCGTACTCGTACTGCTGTTCTCAGGAAAGAGCATGGACAAAAGAACCTCTTTCTTCAAGAAAGTATCCGCGTCGTGTACCGTCTTCGAGTCCGTAAAAATCAGGGACGAGGCCATGCCGGCCTGGATAGAGAGCTACTTCAGAAGCATAGGGAAAGCCATAGAACCGTCCGGAGCGATGCTTCTTGCCGAATATGCAGGCAATGACCTGCGCAAGATATCGGTGGAGGCCGACAAGCTGACCAAGGCCATCCCTAACGGCCAGGATGTCATAACTGCCGCAGATATAGAGCACAACGTAGGTATAAGCCGCGAGTTCAACACAACGGAACTGACAGCCGCTCTGGCCGCACGTGACGGAGACAAGGCATTCAGGATTGCTTACTTCTTCGGTGAGTCCCCCAGGCAGTATCCGCTGCAGATGACCCTGGGATTCCTGTTCTTCTTCTTCTCAAAAGTAGAGATGATACACGCCGTCATGCTCAGGGACAGGGTCAGCCCCAGGGAGGCCGCATCCAGGGCCGGCATATACTACAGCTGGGCCGGGACGTATCTGTCTGCCGTATCCAACTACAGCCTGCGCAAGACCATGAGGATCATCTCCTGCATAAAGGAATGTGACTTGCGGAGCAAGAGTGTATCCGGAGGAAGCGCATCGGAAGCAGATCTGCTGTCGGAACTTATAGGCCGCATCCTGTCACTCTAAGTCCTGGCCGCGCTGCTTTATTTTCCTGTATGTGCATCCCGTCTCCTTGACAAGAACCCTGTCCAGGCTTCTTCTGGTCCTGAATCCGTACTTGTTGGCAAACTCATCCGGATCCCCGGCGATGTCATCGCAGCACCGGCCGCACTGGACATCGCTCAGCAGATTCTCTACCCTAAGCGTATTGACATAGTCCCTGAAATTGCGGAACCTACCGCATATTGCCCTGGATGCGTAGGTCCTGTTGGTTCCCGTCATCCCGGACAATTTAGGAAGTGTCAGAGTGTAATCCAGATACAGCTTGTCCTCCCTCATCCTTTTGTCCAGACGCCCGAATATGACATCCTTGGTGTACTCCCACCTTTTACCGTAATCATTCTTTCCCATAAGCGACTCCTATTTCCCCGTTATTTTTCTTATTCTTCAGATCCCGGCACCACTCTCCCGGAGTCATGCCCGTATTAAGTTTGAATGCGCTGGTGAAAGAGGCGTTGTTGTTGAATCCGCATTTGTCCCTGAGCTCATTCATGGATATGTTCTGATTTGACGAATATATCTTGATAGCCTCCCTGACCCGGAAATAATTGACCAGTTCCCTGAAATTCTTGTTCATTTCCACATTGATGGTCTTGGACAGATACGACTTGTTGGTAAACAGCCGCATCGCGACCTCCTCCATACTGATATTCTTGGACAGAAACGGTTTTTCGCTCTCGAAATAGGCCAGAAGCCTGTCCTTGAGAGAAGTTGCGGAGTCATTGTCAAAATCACAGATCAGGTCATCGGGGATAATGTCCCTTGCCCCGGGACGCGGTTCCACGTCGCTGAGACTGCATGCTTCCTCTTCCGGAGAATCCGCAGGAGAATCCATATTGAGTATTCTCAGATAGCTGGAGAGGGGACAGTCTCTCTCCGATGCCGCAAGGACGGTCACATGTATGAAAGAGAATACAGTGACCAGCAAGAAATAATCAAGCATCACGTGCAGCCCGAAAGAGTACATCAGGAAAAGGAAATTGTACATGGACAGAAAGAGCAGATGCGCCGAGAGCTCTTTCCTCAGACAGGAGCTGCCGTAGACTACAGCCGAGCCGTACACAGAAGAGACATAGACCACGAGACAGAAAACGGCCATAACAAGTCCCACCGAGCACCTTGCCAGGATACCGTAAGAGACGCTCTCATATCCGCAGAGCACCATGACATCCGTAATGATCAGGATAGATGCCAGGACCAGTGCCGGCACAGCGAACATCATCTTCGGACGGTCATTGTACACATGCTTCCTGAGCAATATGCACGGCAGCACCGCAGAAAGAACGTACAGTTTGAGGACCACGCGGTCCGTTATCATTTCAGGATCCAGGTCCTCCTGCCCCGCCGCGTACAGGCAGCCCGACAGAAAGCAGGCCGCGATGATAAAGAACATGACGGGAAATGCCCCCGCGCTTCTTTTCCTTATCATGGCATAAATGCCGACAGACAGATACACAAGACATGGAACGATACATGCTGATAAAATAAAAATAGTCTTCATTATTCTTCAGGTTAATCACGGCCCAAAGATATAACGGAGACTATTTCGTATATGATTTTTAAAAAATGTTCAGCGTAAATATACGTTTTTATATTTTTTTAGCACGCTTCTTTTCCTTAATTACGTCAAAACCACGGCCATAGACACCCATGACATTTCCTACGGAAATAAATGCCTGTTTGTCAATTTGCTTTATCATTGACAAAAGGTAATTGGTCTCGACCTTGCGGACCATGACCAGAAGCACCTTCTCGCTCTGTTTCGTATACCAGCCTTCGGCCTCCATGACAGTCACTCCGCGATGCATGTCGTTGGAGATCATATCCGCTATCGCCTCATACTCCTTGGAGAATATGAACAGCTGCACAGACTGCTTGTTGCCGGCAACAGACAGGTCCACGACATAACTGCAGGCCGCAACCACAAGATAACCGTACATGACACCGGCGATTCTGGCCCCGAAGTTCAGGTCCGAAGGAAGCAATATGGACGAACCTACGATGAAGATATCGCACAGCAGTATGATCCTTCCAGGAGGCACATTGCGGTACTTGCTTATAATCAAGGCAATGACATCTGTCCCAGCCGTACTTCCTCCCTTGCTGAATGCCATGCCTATACCCAGGCCCGACATCGCACCGCCGATAAGGGAGCACAGCAGCTTGCCGTTCTCCAGCGCAAGTTCCTCAATAAACGTCTGCGGAATAACCTCGGGCAGGACACGGAAAAGCAGGGAGGCCACTATCACGGCATACACCGTCTTGACACCGAATGCCTTTCCCAAAGTCTTCACTCCTATGATGAGAAGTATCAGGTTGACGAAGAAGAACGTATAGCTGACCGGTATGGCTCCGTTCGTGGCATACTGGACGATGGCACCTATACCAGACACTCCTCCTCCGACTATGCCGTTGGGAATTACAAAGATACACCAGCCTGCAGTATAGCACAGCAGACCTAGGGTGATAATCAGGTAGTCGCTTACGATTGTAAGGACTCGTTTTGTTTTTGTTTTCTGTTGCGTTTCCATTCTATTTTTTCTGGTCCTTTTAATTCATCAAAACCACGTCCGTAAACACTCATCGTCGGCGTGACCGACATAAATGCCGAACGGTCAATATTCTTTACAATCTTATTCACATCGTTGAGCTGATGCTTCCTTGCGATGACCACAAGCACCTTATGGGCCTGCTGCGTGTACCATCCTATGCCCTCGAAAGCAGTGACTCCCCGTTTAAGCTGGTTTATCAGGGCATCGGCGATCTCCTGATACTTTTCGGAGAATATCATTATCTGCACCGACTGCTTGTTGCCGGTCAGCAGCAGATCCACTCCCTGCGAGAATGCTATGACCTGCATATAACCGTACACTACGTCGGAGAGAGTCTTGCCCGGCAGAAGAAGCACTGAACCGACTATCACCAGATCACAGAAAAGGTACACCCTGCCCGGTGATATTTCCCTGAACTTGGAGAGTATCAGCGCGACGATATCGGTACCGCCGGTACTGCCGCCCTGATTGAAGATCATCACTATACCTATGGCTCCTATAAAACCGCCAAGAAGACCGTTCAGGAATTTCTCCTCCACAGGCGACACCCATGGAATGAGATCCGGCAGGACCTGGAGAAGAACGGTATTGAGGAGGATACAGTATATGGTCTTGAATCCGAAGCCGCGCCCCAGGATCAGAAAGCCCAGTATGATCAGAATAACGTTGATGGACAGATACGTGACCGACACCGGTATGAGTCCGCCAGTCGCATAGTTGACGAACGTCGCCAGACCGGGAACGGCTCCGCCGACTATTCCCTTTGGAATCAGAAATGAAGTCCAGCTGAAACAGTACAAGGCCAGGCCCAGGCTTATTATCAGATACTCTTTAAGAGTAATGAATATTTTCTTCGCAGCCGGGTTCATATCAGAATACCACATTAATTATCTTGGACGGGACCACTATTATCTTACGTACCGGCTTGCCGTCCAGATATTTCCCGGTATTGGGCGAGGCCATGACGGCAGCCTCGGCATCCTTCGGATCCACGGCCTTGGGCAACTCCAGCTTGAAACGGGTCTTTCCATTGAAAGAAACGGGATACTCGAAGGTATTCTCTTCAGTATAACGTGCTTCGTACTCGGGAAAAGCCGCAGCAGACACAGATGAGTCATGCCCCAGCCTGCTCCAGAGCTCCTCGCAGATGTGCGGTGCGAAAGGAGACAGCAGGACAACCATGGGCTCCAGAATCTCCCTGCTGGTACATCCCAGCTCGTTAAGTTCGTTTACGGCTATCATGAACGCACTTACGGATGTATTCATGGAGAAGTGCTCGATATCGTCAGACACTTTCTTTATCAGTTTGTGCAGCACCTTGAGCTCGGCAGCCGACGCAGGCTTGTCGGTGAAGAGAGCGCCTTCCCGGCCGTAATACAGCCGCCAGAACTTTTTAAGGAAGCGGTGCACTCCGTCTATACCCTTGGTATCCCATGGTTTGGACTGCTCCACAGGTCCCAGGAACATCTCATAGAGACGCAGGGTATCAGCACCGTAGGCATCACAGACATTGTCCGGATTCACTACGTTGAACATCGATTTGCTCATCTTCTCCACTGCCCAGCCGCACACATACTCTCCGTCCTCGAGGATGAACTCAGCATCAGCAAAATCTGGTCTCCATTTCCTGAACGCCTCCATGTCCAGGCGGTCATTGTGCACCAAATTGACATCCACGTGTATCTCAGTAGTGTCGTAACCGTCCCTGAGGTTGTACGAGACAAACGTATTCGTCCCCTTTATGCGGTAAACGAAGTTTGAACGGCCCTGTATCATACCCTGATTGACCAGTTTCCTGAACGGCTCGTTGCGGCATACATATCCCAGATCATACAGGAACTTATTCCAGAAACGGGAATATATCAGATGGCCCGTGGCATGTTCGGTTCCTCCCACATACAGATCCACGTCCTTCCAGTATTCATTCCTGGTCCTGTCCACGAGGGCCCTGTCATTGCGGGGGTCCATGTACCGGAGATAGTATGCGCTGCTTCCGGCAAAGCCCGGCATGGTGCTCTTCTCTATGGGCCAGCCCCTGTAGTTCCAGTCAGCCGCCCTGGCCAGCGGCGGTTCTCCGCTCTCAGTCGGCAGGTATTTGTCCACTTCCGGAAGACAGAGCGGAAGCTCGGACTCGTCCATCGGGACCGCTATTCCGTCCTCATAATATACAGGGAACGGCTCTCCCCAGTATCTCTGACGGGAAAATATAGCGTCACGAAGCCTGTAGTTGACTTTCCTGCGGCCTATACCGGTCTCCTCCACCTTGCTGATGGCTGCCGGTATGGCCTCCTTGACAGTCATTCCGTTGAGGAAGCCTGAGTTGCACATGATGCCTTCCTTGGCATCAAAACTCTCTTTGGAGACATCGCAGCCCTCAATCAGCGGAATGACCGGCAGATTGAACTGCCGCGCAAAGGCGTAGTCCCTGCTGTCATGCGCCGGCACCGCCATGATGGCACCGGTTCCGTATCCGGCCAGCACGTACTCTGACACCCACACCGGTATTCTCTGGCCTGTAAAGGGGTTGACTGCATACGAGCCGGTGAACACTCCGGTAACCTGGCGCGTCTCCGCTATCCTTTCCCTCTCGGTCTTCCTGGCCGCAGCCGCCAGATAAGCGTCCACCTGTTCCTTCTGCTCCGGCGCGGTAAGCCTGGCCACCCACGGACTCTCGGGTGCAAGCACCATGAAAGTCACTCCGAATACAGTATCGGCACGGGTGGTGAATATGGTCATATCATACGAACTGTCTCCGTTGAAGACCTTGAAAACCATCTCGGCTCCTTCTGAGCGTCCGATCCAGTTGCGCTGCATCTCCTTAAGTGATTCCGACCAGTCCAGACCGTCCAGGTCATCCAGCAGCCTCTGCGCGTATGCCGACACTCGGAGCTGCCACTGCATCATCTTTTTCTGTATCACCGGATGCCCTCCACGGACCGACAGTCCTTCCTTCACCTCATCATTGGCCAGAACGGTACCGAGCTCGGGACACCAGTTGACCGATGTCTCGCCGATGTATGCTATCCTGTAATTCATAAGGACATCCGCCCTCTGCCTGCGGTCCATTCCATTCCACTGATCCGCAGTGAAGTTCATGGGGCGGGTGCATGCGGCATCCACACCGTCCGTTCCTCCGGCAGCAAAAGCCTTCTCCAGCTCTTCCACGGGACGTGCTTTCTGAAGCCTGTTGTCATAATAGCTTCCGAACATTTTCAGAAATGCCCACTGGGTCCATTTATAATAGGAAGGATCGCTGGTCCTTACCTCACGGGACCAGTCGAAAGAGAATCCGATACGGTTGAGCTGTCTCTTGTATCTGGCAATATTCTCCTCCGTAGTCTCGGCAGGATGGCGGCCGGTCTGTATGGCATACTGCTCGGCCGGCAGTCCGAACGCATCGAAACCCATGGGATGAAGCACGTTGAATCCCTTGAGTCTCTTATATCTGCTGTAGATGTCACTGGCAATGTAACCCAGAGGATGCCCTACATGAAGACCTGCTCCCGAAGGATACGGGAACATGTCCAGAACATAGAACTTGGGCCTGCTGCTGTCCTCCGTAACTTTGTACGTTCCGTTCTCCTCCCAATACTCCTGCCACTTCCTCTCTATTTCTGAAAAGTTGTAATCTGTTGACATATATCAAATCTGCTATTTTCTCTTTTTCAATCTGAATTCCACAGGTACCGAATATCTTACCCGTACCTTCTCTCCTCCCAGCACTCCCGGCTTCCATTTCGGTGAGGCCGAGATTACACGCACGGCCTCGTCCTCCAGATACTGGTCTACCCCCCTGACCGCACGGACATTGGTCACACTTCCGTCCTTCTCCACGATGAACTCCACCGTAACTGTACCGGATATACCTTGACTTAAAGGAATATCCGGATACCGGAGATACGTATACACCCACTCATTGAGGAATGTCATCACATCTCCCTTGAAATATTCGGGCGGAGTATCCACTTCAAATGAAGAGTAGACTCTCTCCCCCGATGTCTGCGCCGGAGCCGCCGGCTCCCCGGACAGGATCTCAGGTCTGTCTATCATCTGATCCCTGTTGGCTGCTTCGCGGACAAAATTGTAAATAAAATCGCAAATATAATCCATAGTTGCGTAATCCAGCAAATCGGCCTTGTCCCTGACCGTCCTGGCGTTCCTGTCGGGGCCTGTAGTGAGCAGCATCACAGGGACGTTCTCCTCATAAAACGGAAGATAGTCTCCGTAGGGAAGCACTCCGTCTCCCTGCACCGGCGTATAAAAAGCTCCCACATCCGCAAGACCGCTGACAAGACTGTTTATCTCCGGGCTGGAGACACCGGTATAGTAAGTGAACGGATTTATCTGCCCGGACTGGCCCACCATACGGACATCCACCATTACGGAAACACTGTCAGGCGAAACTGATGTACGGTTTACGAAGTACCACGACCCGGCCCGGCCCAGCTCACCGGCCCCGAATCCGGCAAATATCACCGAGCGCCTGAAGAGAAAACGTGAAGAAGCGACCCTTCTTGCCACCTCCATCACGCATGCTATGCCCGAGGCATTGTCATCGGCTCCCGGAAACACCTGGATCACCGCCTTTCCGTCCACCGTCATGACATTGGTCCCGAGATGGTCCAGATTGGCGCCCACTACAATATACTGATTCCTAAGCAGGCTGTCACAGCCCTCGACCATGCCTATGATGTTTCTGGAATACACAGTGTCGCCATTCTGTATGACAGCGAAATCCTGCCCCGTGACAGGGGTCAGCATGGTCACTCCCATCGCCTCCAGGCCGGTGTACATATATTCCGCAGCCATCTTCTCTCCGGAAGAACCGGCCAGCCGGCCTCCGAGAGAGTCCGATGACAGCAGAGTCACGTGATCTTCCAGACCACAAGTCCTTTCCGCGTCACCGCCGCCGGAAGCGTACGATGCCATGGAAAGGACTGAGAGAGCAATGATGGAGGCAGTGCGTCTCACTATTTGGCCGGCTTGTAGAAAGGAGTCTTGACAACCTTGGCCTTAAGGAGCCTGTCTCTTACTTTTACGAATATCTCCGTATCCGCCTTTGAATAAGGAGTATTGACATAACCCATACCGATAGGGATCTTCATTGAGGGCGACATGGTGCCTGAGGTTACGTGACCGATGACCGCACCGGAGGCATCGCAGATATCGTATCCGTGACGGGGAACACCGCGGTCGATGAGCTCGAAGCCCACGAGCTTGCGCTTAAGACCGTCGGCCTTCTGCTTGAGAAGATAATCCTTGTCGATGAAATCGCCCTTTGCCTCTGAGAACTTGGTAATCCAGCCCAGTCCCGCCTCAAGAGGCGACGTTGTATCATCGATATCGTTTCCGTAAAGGCAGAAACCCATCTCAAGCCTGAGAGTATCGCGGGCACCGAGACCCACGGGCTTGATTCCGAACTCAGCACCTGCCTCGAATACCGCATTCCACAGTTTGTCGGCATCCTCGTTGGCGGCATAGATCTCGCATCCGCCCGCTCCTGTATAACCTGTGATGGAAAATATCACGCTGACACCTCCGAGCATGAGCTTCTTGAAAGTATAGTACTCCATGCCCATGACATCCTCAGTGCAGAGCTTCTGCATGGCCTGCAGAGCCTTGGGACCCTGTACTGCCAGCTGGCAGATCTCCTCGGAGGCATTGTAGAGCTCCTTTCCGGGAGTAAGGCCGAACTTGGGAGCCACGGAGCAGAGATGATTCCAGTCCTTCTCGATATTGGCTGCATTGACAACGAGCAGATATGTCTGGCTGTCCACACAATAGGCCAGGAAATCATCGACTATGCCGCCCTTTCCGTTGGGGAAGCAGTCATACTGCACCTTGCCGGGATAAAGCACCGAAGCGTCGTTGGAGGAAACATACTGTACGAAAGCAAGGGCATTGGGACCCTTCACCCAGATCTCACCCATGTGGGAAACGTCAAAGACACCCACACCGTTTCTTACGGTATTGTGCTCCTCCGTTATACCTGTATACTCAACCGGCATGGTATAACCGGCAAAAGGAACCATCTTGGCACCCAGAGCGATATGCTTCTGGGTAAAAGCTGTAGTCTTCATATAATATCTGATATTGGTTTTATTGTTTGTTAATTAGAATGCATTTTCTGATTCAGGTCGTAAATCCACACATCCTCAGGACAGTACTCGAATTCCATGATGTCGTACATGGCCTTGAGCGCATCTCTGTAGTTGTCATAAGAGGCCGCCGAGACCGCGCTGAATCCGTTGTTGAACTTTATAACCCTGGGCGTGTAACCGTTGTTCTTAAGCATGGCATCCATCTTCCCGGCATTGTCCTCCACCTTGAAGCTGCCGAGAATGACATGGTAACGGCCTGTACCGGCAAGCTGGTCCTGCTTTGCGGCTTCCGCCTCAGCCTGCGCAAGAGCAAGGGCCCTTGCCTTGTCTATCGAGTCCTGCCTGCGCTGCCGTTCCTGCTCCACGGCCTCCTGACGCATCCTTTCCAGATCCTCGGATGTCGGTTTGCCTACAAGTGAACGGAAAAAGTCGCAGCCCGAGAACAGCACTAGTGCCGCCAGTAATACGGGAATTAACCTAAAAGCTTTCATTTTCAATGTGATTTAATAAGATTAAACAACTTCTTATATCCAACAAAAGTACGGAAATAATGGTAGAGACGCAAAAAAAATGTATATTTACATCCGAAAATTTAAAAATCTTCTGATGGAGAGCAATTTCAAAACTATTTTTGGAAGGATAAAAGGCTATATCGGCGGCATTGTCAGGCTGAACGAGCACATCGACACCGACAAGGCATCGCAGTATATCCGCAGCAACATCGATTTCAAAGGACCGAATGTCTACATTCTGGCATTCGCCATCATCGTGGCATCCGTCGGACTCAACACCAACTCCATCCCCGTCATCATCGGCGCCATGCTCATTTCACCGCTGATGGGGCCTATCTTCGGCATAGGCTACGGACTCGGGACCAACGACATGTCCTTTCTCAAGACCGCCTTCAAGAACCTGGTCGTGATGGTCATCATAAGCATCTTCGCATCGACCCTGTACTTTCTGGTCTCACCGCTGGAGCTTGAGAATCCCACAGAGCTTCTCACAAGGACAAATCCCACCATCTACGATGTGTTCATCGCTCTGTTCGGAGGCTCAGCAGGAATCATTGAGATAAGCCGCAAAGACAAGGGCACGGTGATTTCCGGTGTCGCCATAGCCACGGCGCTCATGCCGCCTCTGTGCACGGCCGGATTCGGACTCGCCACAGGAAGCCTTAAATATTTTCTGGGAGCCCTGTACCTCTTCTCCATAAACGGCATCTTCATTGCCATAGCCACATTCCTGGCCGTCAAATATCTGAAATTCCCGATGGCCACGTTCACAGATCCGGGCAAACAGAAGAGGGTAAGCAGATGGATCGCCGCTCTGGTGGTGATAATCATCATTCCCAGCGTGTATTCGGCCATAATCATGATACGCGAGAACAACTTCAACCACGTGGCCAAAGAGTTCATCTCACAGAACAAGGAACTTGCACGCAGCTACATCTACGACTACGACATCTACCTCCACTCAAAGCCGCCCAAACTCGAACTGTTCATCGCCGGCGAGACTCTGAGCGAGCAGGAGATAAGCAGCCTCTACCGCTCCGCCCACAATTTCGGATTCACTGACGACCAGATAATCATCAGTCAGAAGGCTGCCACCGACCAGAACAACATGACCGACAGGGTTGCAATCCAAAGTATCTACGAGCGCAGCGACAAGGAGATACAGCAGCGCGAGGCCATCATAGACTCCCTCAGGAAAGAACTGAGCTCCTTCAAGGTCCGCGAGCTCCCCTACGGTCAGGTAACCAACGAGCTCATTGCCCAGTACCCGGCTCTCAAAGGCGTAACAATGACCAGAGGCTACAGAATGTCCACGGACTCCATGACACGGACCGAGGAGATCATAATCATACTCAATGCAGACAAGAAGATTCCGGAGGACAATATGGAGAAACTGAGAAAATGGCTCACAGTCAGACTGGATTTTGACGATATAATACTGTATCAGGAATAGCCGATGCCGAGCACTTTTCTTTTCCTCGTAGTGGACACGGTGTCCGTACTGTTTCTGGGCGATGTCATGCAGCACAAGGAGCAGCTCAGGTCCGCACTCATACCGGGCGGGGACACGCTGGTCTCCAGTTCCTATGACTATTCCTCATACTTCAGGCATGTCAGACGCTATATCGACAGCGCGGACTTCACCGTAGCCAACATGGAGTTCTGCCTGGGAGGTGCGCCGTACACAGGCTATCCCTCATTCTCCGCACCGGAGGAGCTGGCCCAAGAGGCCGCCGGAGCAGGCATAGACCTGTTCCTGTGCGCAAACAACCATATCTGTGACAGAGGCCGGAGGGGACTGGCATCTTCCTTGGCCAAATATGAAGAAACCGGCATACCTGTAACCGGCCTGTACCGGGATTCTGCAGCGGAGAGTACGGACAATCCGTTCATTGCCGATGTGGGCGGTATCAGCATAGCATTCGTCAACTTCACCTACGGGACCAACGGTGTGCGCGTCCCTCCTCCATACGTTGTCAATATGATGGACAAGGATGCGGTGCGCACCGCCGTACACAGGGCGGAGGACAGGGGGGCCGACATAGTGGTAGCACTGCCTCACTGGGGACAGGAGTACACGACAAGGTCCGACAGCACACAGCACAGATGGGCCCGGTTCCTGCTTGAGTGCGGAGCGGATGCCGTCATAGGCTCGCATCCGCATGTAATCCAGGAGGTGGAGTTCCCGGTAATCTATTCCCTGGGCAACTTCATCTCCAACATGAGTCTCAGGAACACAGGGTTGGGAATAATGTACAGGCTGGACATAGCGGTCACCTCCTACGGGCAGGCATTCATCGCCGGAGGTGAGGCCATACCGGTCTGGTGCTCGAGGGCCGGAGGCTATGAGAAGGGCTACACTGTCCTGCCGGTTCCGGAGTTCCTGGGAAGAAGGGATGAATTTGCAAATCCCGCCGACTATGACAAGATGAAAGACACATACGACAGATTAAAACCGCTATTTGAAAATGACAGAAAAGAAGGAGAGACAAGAGACAGTATCGATTGACGGCATCAGTTCGGTAGACATATTCGGGGTCAACGACAGGCTCCTGGACCGCATGAGGGAGCTCTTCCCCGACGTGAGGATTCTCGCCCGGGGGGCAGAAGTAAAGCTGGAAGGCGAAGCAGGGCAGACGGACATGCTCAAGGAGCGCATCGAGGCCATGGCCGCAGCCGTAAGAGACGGGCATCCGATGAGCGACAGCGACAAAGAGCGGCTGCTGGACTACATATCCTATCCTGACGAGCTCAGCGAACAGAAGTCCGCAAAGAATAATGCAGAGTCCTACAACATAGTCTACGGCAACGAGGGCCGCATCGTCAAGGCCAGGACCAGGAACCAGCGCCGCCTGGTGGACGAATACTATAAGAACGACCTTATCTTCGCCCTCGGTCCGGCAGGCACAGGCAAGACGTACACGGCCATCGCACTAGCCGTCAGAGCCTTGAAGAACAAAGAGGTGAAGAAACTGATTCTCACCCGCCCGGCAGTGGAGGCCGGCGAGAGACTGGGATTCCTGCCCGGCGACATGAAGGAGAAGCTGGACCCTTACCTGCAGCCGCTTTACGATGCCCTGCACGACATGATCCAGCCCCGCAAGCTGCAGATACTCATGGAGGAGGGCATCATCCAGATAGCACCTCTGGCATACATGAGGGGCCGGACCCTGGACAGCGCCTTCGTCATCCTGGACGAAGCCCAGAACACCTCTCTCGGACAGCTTAAGATGTTCCTGACCCGCATGGGCAACAACGCCAAGTTCATCGTCACCGGAGACGCCACGCAGATAGACCTGCCCAATAAAAAAGACTCCGGGCTGATGCGCGGAGTCGATCTGGTACGTAATATTAAGGGGATCGCCGTTATCAATTTCGGCACCGAGGACATGGTGCGCCACCCCCTCGTCACCAAGATCATCAAGGCGTTCGACAAAGTCGAGGAGGCTTAACGGACCATCCCTACCAGCTGCCGCCTGCTCCGCCTCCGCCGAAACTGCCTCCGCCGAAGCCGCCGCCGAAACCGCCGGAAAAGCCGCCCCCTCCTGAGAAACCGCCGCCGTGACTGCGGCCGCCTCCCAGAATGGAAGACCAGAAGATGGCATCGGCCACCGATGAGCCGCCGTGGCCTATATTGGTCGGACCATTACGGCGGGCAAGCACCAGCACTATGATGAAAAATATGATAAATCCGAGCGCGACAAAACCGCCGGCACCGTCACTTACAGACTCCTCATACTCCTTGTAGGATATCTCGCCAGCGGAAAGCCGCATCAGTACGTTCAGCGCCGCCGCCACACCACCTGTATAGTCATTCTCTCTGAAACGGGGTATCATCTCGTTCTCGACGATACGTTTGGCTATGGCATCAGGAATAGCACCTTCCAGACCGTAACCCACCGCGATATAGACCTGTCCGGAGGACCCGGATGTCTTGGGCTTGACCAGCACCACCACCCCGTTGTCGAACTTATCCGAGCCTACGCCCCACTGCTCCCCTATTTCGTATGCCAGCATAGCCGGCTCCATGCCGCCGAGGTCATCGACCGTCACCACCACGATACGGTTGGAAGTCGAATCGGCGAAATCCACCAGCACCCGGTTCATATACTCCGCATCTGAGCGGGAAAACACCCCGGCGAAGTCATTTACCGCCCTTGGCACGGAGGGCATGGGAGGAATCTGCGCAGAAGCACCAACCGTCAGCATCAGGACTGCGGTGAGAAGCGGGATGAATCTGAATATTCTACTACTGATTGTCCTCATAGGAAATATCGTCCGGAAGTTCATTCACATCGTCTTTCTGATACGGGAAAAATGCCTTGAGCTTCTCTCCAACCGCCAGCACCGCCCTGGACATGCCGCCGGTGAAGTCTCCCGAGCGGAAATCCGCTGCCATGCCGTCCTTGACCTCATTCCAGAAACCGGTACCGACCTTCTCATTGATACCAGAATCCCCGATGATGGCGAACTTGTGGGACTTGAGGGCAAGGTAGATGAGCACTCCGTTGCGGTCCTTGGTACGGAACATCCCCAGCTTGGAGAATACGTAGGCCGCCCGCAGGCAGGGGTCGCCCTTGCACACCTGCTCCAGGTGCACGCGGATCTCGCCGGAGGTATTCTTCTCCGCAGTCTGAATGGCCCTTACCAGGGCCTCCTTGCTCTCTTTTCTGAGCAGATCCCCGGCAGTCATCACTCGAAGCTGACTACGGGTGCCTGCTCAGCTCCTTCGGAAGCCTCGAAGTAACCCTTCTTCTCGAAGCCGAACATGCCGGCGAAGATGTTGTTGGGGAAACGGCGGATGGTCACGTTGTAGTTACGGGCCGCCTCGTTGAATTTCTGACGCTCGACGGTAATCCGGTTCTCGGTACCCTCAAGCTGGGCCTGGAGTTCCAGGAAGTTCTGGTTGGCCTTCAGGTCCGGATATCTCTCAACAGACACAAGCAGGCGGCCTATAGCGGCACCCAGTTCGTTCTGGGCACTCATGAAGCGGGCGAGCTCATCCTCGGAAAGAGTGGAGGGATCGACGGTTGCCTGAGTAGCCTTGGCCCTGGCCTCCACCACCGCCTCGAGAGTCGATGACTCATGCTCGGCGTAGCCCTTGACCGTAGCCACGAGATTGGGAACCAGATCGGCCCTGCGCTGATAGACATTCTCCACCTGGGCCCAGGCCTGGGATACGGTCTCGTCCGTGCGCACCATTGAGTTATACATTCCTTTGATCCAGAAGAACAGGACCAGCACCACCGCCACGATGACGATGAGCGTAACATAACCTCGTTTCATCTTATTTTTCCTTTAATGATTATTCGATTATTCTATCAGTTTTACACACCTGACGGACACTCCGTAAGAGTCCTTGTCCGTATAATAAAGGTCGAACTTGTCCGAGTTGTAATATACGAACCGGTAAGGCACCATCCCGTTGTCGAGCTCCATGGAAGACCACCACATACCGTACACCGCTATATTCTCATAATCGGCATAGCCGTCCTTGGAATTTCCGGCGGGCATTCCGTTCCAGTCCACAGTGTTGGTGTGCATATTGTCGGGAGAATACGGCCACATGGCATCGTCATTGATGATTATCGGAGCCGTGAGTATCTCTCCGAGTCCGTCCCACGCCGCCATGAAGTCCAGAGACTCTCCGGTAACCGCCAGTGCCAGATCCTCCCAGTCCTCCCTTGTCGGTACCGACCAGCCCTCGGGACATGCGCCCTGAGGTCCTCCTCCCAGACCGCTGCCGGCCACTCCTCCGGTAGCCTCGTTCCATGAATACAGCCGGCCGAAAGTATTACCTATGCCGTCAGAATCCTCGTATGCCCTGCCGACCCTGACTGTTCCGTCTCCTGCATATCTGAGATTCTGGACGAACCACGTCAGATGACCGTAGTCCTTGACGTGATACTCAGCACCGTCACGCGGGTCAGTAAACACCTCCGGAGTCCTTGTCCACCCGATGACATCCTCGCCATTGTCAGATATGGCCGTCACGGAGACCACCTTGTTTCTTGAATAATAGCCGTCAGCCCTGGCGAATGCGGTTATCGTATACTCTCCGGGAGTATCGGGGACCGTAGCTTTCACGGACTGACTGTAGACAGTGTCTCCACCCTCGAGCTCCAGGCCCGACGACACCCAGAAATACCTGGGCTCGGACGGTTCCGTAATACCTGACACATACGACTCTATAATCTGTCCGACCACCACGTAGGACGGAAAGTCAAAATTGACCGAACCCTTCATGCTCTCATACTCCGACTCCTCGTCCTCCTTGCAGGAGACTGCGGACAGCGTGCCGAGCACTGCGAGCATCAATATAATTCTCTTGTAATTCATCTGCATAGTAAAACTGGTTCTGACTATCAGGGTACAAATATGCAACAATTTTCTTAGATTTGCACAATAACTAAAATCATGCCATCATGCAATACCGGCTTATAATCCTTACCGCTGTCATAACCGCTTTACTGTCCGCTTCCTGCTCCGGTGGAGATGAGTACCGGAGAATCACCGGCTTCGCCCAGGGAGGAAGCTTTCACATCATCTACTCCTCACCGGAAGGCCGGCCTGAACCGTCGGATGAAGACAGCATAACCGCCCTGGTAAGCAGGCGGCTGCGGGACATCGACTTCTCAGTATCAGGATACAACCGGGGCTCGCTTCTGTCCAGATGGAACCGTGGCGAGGAATGTGTCCCCGACAGGTACTTTCTGGAGCTGTACGGGATGTCCCGCAAGCTGTGGGAGGAGACCGGCGGACTCTTCGACGTATCCGGAGGACCGCTCTTCGATTTCTGGGGATTCGGCTTCAAGTCAGTGGAGAAGATGGACAGTCTCCGCAACAGTGCCCGCACAGCCGTCATAGTGGACTCGCTCAAGGAATTCGTCGGCATGGACCTCATCCGCCTGGAAAACGGCCGGCTTGTCAAGAAAGACCCCAGGGTCAGGCTCAACTTCAACGCCATAGCCCAAGGCTATACCTGTGACATCGTGGCGGATCTGCTGGACAGCCTGGGGGTCCGGAACTACCTGGTGGAAGTAGGGATGGAGATTGTATGCAAGGGACTAAATGCCTACGGTAAAGAATGGAGCATCGGCATTGACGCACCCGTAGACGGCTCGCAGACAGCCGGAGAGAACATCCAGAAAATCGTTTACCTGACCGACTGCGGCATCACCACTTCCGGCAACTACCGCAAGTTCTACATCATCGACGGGAAGAAATACGCCCACTCCATCAACCCCGTCACCGGATATCCGGTACAGCAGGACCTTCTCAGCGCGACGGTAATATGTTCCGACACAGTACGCGGCGGTGCGCTTTCGGACGCATACGCCACCTACTGCATGGTGGCCGGAAAGGAGAAGGCTGCGGAACTGATATCATCCCGTCCCGATCTTAGAGGCTACCTCATCTACGACGGCGGCATCACGGACCTGCTCAAGGACTAAGGCATACGCACCGCCTTTTTTTGTTATTTTTGTAGGAAACAACAATCTTTAGTGATATGAAGAGAAAATTATTACTGCTTGCTGCCGCCGCAGTCCTCTCGGGCTGCGGAGAGAGGCCCGGGGTTCAGATGCAGCCCGGTCTGGAACTGCTTTTTTTCGGTGATCTGGAACTGCCGGCAGAAGGATGTGACACCAGCTTCGCTTTCAGGCTTGTAAATCCTGTCTCGGACGGTAATCTGCAGGCAGGATCCTCCGAGACATGGTTAGGAGGATTCACCCCCGCGTCCGACAGCACGGTAACGTTCACTGCTGCTCCCAACGAATCAGAGACTCAGCGCAGTGCTGTTGTCAGCCTCGTCTACACTTATGGCGGTGATACGGAGATCAGGAGGGAATTCACGGCAGTCCAGAAAGCCAGGGATGCCGGAACTCCCGACGACCCCTGGACAGGAGTCACTCCGGACATCATTCTGAACGACATTCAGGCTGTCCCCGCAGAGGGAGGTACAGTGAGTGTGTTCTACTATCTGGTGGATCCTGTCGACGGAGGAAAACTCAGCATGACCTGGACAGACGCATGGTGGGTCAGCGACATGGCCTGCGATACCGTAGAGGCCAAGATTACTTTCAATGTTGCCGCCAACGACGGAGAGAAGCGCAGTTTCTTCATCACGCTGGCCTATCTCTACGGTGCTTCGGAAAAACTGGAGAAAACGATAGAAATCGTACAGACGGCAGCCGAATCAGAGGGCCCGACATACGAGCGCAGGATGACTGACATGATGGGAATATACTACGGCAATGAGGACACATACACAGATGTGCACGAATATCATACATTCCTTTCCAATCTGCCGTTTGACACCCCCGGCGATTACACCACAGGCAGCTCAAGCTACAATGTCGAGATATACGGAGCCGCTCCGGCCGATGCCGCTGTCTTCCGCCCCTTGGCCGGCACCTACGGATACGGCATAACATTTATGATGAACACATTCTCCATCGTACATGTCGATGCGTTCGGAGATGTGTACGGATTCTATGACGGCACCATGACGGTTGATTATGACGAGGCCGGAAATATGGTGCTGGACATCCTCGCTACGGACGAAAACGGAGACGTGCATCACGTGACGTACACAGGTGCCCCGGACTACACCGACGGCAGAGACTGAAAGAGCGTCACCTCTTCCACGACAAAAGGGCACCCGAAGATGCCCATAACCAGCGGAGCAGAGCGACTTAGCCTTCCCCAAGGGGAAGGTTGGATGGGGGTCTTGAGAGCGGAGCGTCACCTCTTCCACGACAAAAGGGCACCCGAAGATGCCCTTTTGTCGGGAAGAGGTGACTCGAACACCCGACCTCTGCGTCCCGAACGCAGCGCGCTAGCCAACTGCGCCACTTCCCGAAACTCTGTGTATGTCTTACAAAAAGGGCCCTCCGTTTCGGAAGGCCTCTTTTGTCGGGATGAGACGACTCGAACGTCCGACCCCCACGTCCCTAACGTGGTGCGCTAACCAACTGCGCCACATCCCGAATCGGACCGCAAAGGTAGTAAAATTTCCGTACCGCCAAACTTTTTTCAAAAAATTTTCAAAAAGAATAAGAAAATATAAAAAAGACCGGACGGAGAAATATCGGCCGCCCGGTCCTGAATCAACTGTCTGGCTTAATTAACGAGACTAGAGATGCATTTCTTACTTGCCGGAGCTTTCGAGGGCTTCGCGCCAAGTCATGGGGATGACTTTCAGTTCGGGCATCTCGACGGGCTGGCTGACATAGGTCCGGGCAGCGGAGGCTGTGGATACGGCTGCTGTGCGGTTGATCTCGTCGTAGCTGACGAAGTCCTCGTAATCATACTTCCAGTCCGCGCCATAGGCCAGCTTGTGGATGCGGTAGTAGATGGCCTCGCGGGACGGGGCGTTGTAACCGGCGGCCAGGTCTCCGCTCATGATGCTGGTCCGGGAGGGGCGCCATACTCCGTAATCATAGCCATATCCTCCCTCGAACACGCCAATATCCTCTCCGGCATATCTTTCATCGGCTATGAATTCCGCCCATTTCACCAGGGTCGGATCCGAGGTAAAATCAAGGTTCTTATACCAGCCATAGCTTTCCATAAGCTGCCGTATATTATCACTGGAGCTCTCACCAATAGTTCCTAATCCTCCTCTCTCACTGGCCAGTTTTGAAAATGCAAATCCCAATTTCCACAAGAAGACGGCCTTCGACGACTCGTCTCCCAGCCCCGAGAACATTTGCCGGGCCTTGCGCACCACTATGGTGCTGCTATACGACACATTCTCTCCATACACTTTGGTTCCGAGCGCCGTGTTGGTCATGTCGCTCAACATCTCGTTGACCGATACCAGGTCGAGCCTGTACACATTGAAATACTCGCGGAAACTCCTGTAAGGCTCTACCGAGAATATCTGCTCCGTGACATTCGCCGCATCCGCCTCAAATGTCTCCATCAGCCTGTCCGAATATCCGTCGCCCATTATCACAATATCGATACCTTTCCCTATTGTAGCCTGCTGGAGGATTTCATACTTTCCGTCCCGGGAAAAGTCGGTAGACTCATACAGCAGTCCCGTCGCGCTCTGGAGGAAAGCCTTCAGATTATTGACCGAGTAGCTGAGTCTGTGATCAAGGTCGTAGTACACCACGTCTCCTTTATTATCCACTACAACAATATTCACACCCATAGAAGACGGGTAATTCCAATTGTAGCTTTCCCAGTCCTGAATCTCCTCGTTCATCTGAGCGCAGAGTTCCTCCAGAGCAGCCACACGGGCCTCGAGGTCGTCAAGTCTTTCAGACAGTTTATCCACATCAGCAGTGCATCCGGCAATGAACGCAGCTGACAGGACTATAGAATCTTTTTCATACTTTAAATGGTTGATAAAGTTTAAATCGTTTTCCTATGCATAGCCTATTCGGTTTCGATGGTCATCTCCTCTATGAGATGATCCGCATCTCCTATCATGTCGATGACGAAGAGGACGTAACGGATGTCCAGGGAGATGTTGCGGCAGAAGTCGGGGTCGAACTCGATGTCGCTCATGGTGCCTTCCCATACGCGGTCGAAGTTGATGCCGATCAGGCGGCCCCTGGAGTCGATGACGGGGCTGCCGGAGTTGCCGCCGGAAGTGTGGTTGGTGGCGATGAAGCAGACGGGAACCTTGCCGTCATGTCCCCAGCGGCCGTAGTCACCGGAGGCCACGATATCACGGAATCTCTGCGGTATGTTGTAATCGAATATGTCAGGGTTGTCCTTTTCCATGATGCCCTCGATGGTCGAGAACGGCAGATAGTACACTCCGTCAGAGGGAGCATAGCCCTTGATGTGACCGTAGGCGACACGTAGAGTGAGGTTGGCATCGGGATAGAAGGTCCTGTCAGGCTGGAACTCCATCTGACCGCGCATGTAGTCACGGTTGAGCAGGGTAATCTCGGAGTTGACGCGGGCCACTGCAGGACGGAGATTCTCCCCTATCCATGCACTGAACTCGCGGCCGAATACTACGGCAGGGTCATCCTTCAGGGCAGCGACACCGGCGCAGTCCAGGGCCTCGAGGGCGGCCCGGTCAGCGAATACAGAGGTGGAGAAAAGGTCGTCGGCCCATTTCTCTACGGAGCCGCCGTACACTGCCAATGTACTGTCGAAGTACTCAGGGCGGAAATCCACGGGGACATCGTCCTTGTAGGCGTTCATGACAGCCACGAAGCATTCCTTGTCGATGGGCAGGCAGTAGTCCTTGTAGAAAGCTGCCTCCACAGCCTTCAGTACCGAATCGGAACCGCTTTCTGCCGCACTAAGGGCACGGGCGGCGAACTGTACAAGCTCGACGGTGCGGGCCGACTCATTGTAATACTCAAGTGCGTAGTTATAGGGTTCGAGCACTCCGTAAAGTGAGTCCAAAGCAGGCACAATACCATCATACTCCGTACCCTCGGCCCAGTCCATGAAACGGGACTCGAAGGCCTGCTTCCTGGCCACGGTACCGAGACGGACTATGCCCTTCATCTCGCCCTGCCACTTCTTCCATGCGTTGGAGACTCCGGCATTCTTGGATGAATACTGAATTCTCACCGCCTGGTCCGAGTCCATATACTTTTTCTGGATATCAAGACGCATGGTGCGGAGGTTGATCTTGAAAGGATTGGCAATGTCGGAGATATAGCGGACACCCTCGGACATAATGTACTCACGGGTGCTGCCCGGGAATCCGTAGACAAATGTGAACTCACCCTCCTCCACTCCGCCGGCCGCAATGTGGAAATAACGCTTGGGTCTGTAGGGCACGTTGTCCTCGGAATAAGGAGCCGGATTGTTGTCCTTGTCGGCATAGATACGGAAGATGGAGAAGTCTCCGGTATGCCTGGGCCACATCCAGTTGTCAGTGTCGCCGCCGAACTTGCCTATGGACGAGGGAGGAGCTCCCACCAGACGCACGTCGGAATACTCCCGGTATACGAACATGTAGTACCTGTTGCCGTAGAACAGAGACTCCACGGAAGCCCTCAGTCCGTCTCCGGCCTCAACTGCCTTTTCTATCAGACGGCCGGCATTGGTCTCTATCAGCTCCGTCCGCTCCTCCTCGGTCATCACGGACTCATAGCCGTCCAGCACCTGCTCAGTCACATCCTCCATATACTCGAGGAAACTTACGGTCAGGCCCGGATTGGGCAGCTCCTCATCGCGGGTCATGGCCCAGAAGCCGTCGCGGAGATAATCGTGTTCCACGGAACTGTGCTGCTGTATCTGGGCATAGCCGCAGTGATGGTTGGTAATCAGCAGTCCCTCCGGGGAAATAAGCTCACCTGTACAGCCTCTGCCGAAAAGCACTACGGCATCCTTCAGGGATGCCTGGTTGATACTGTAGATGTCCTCGGCCGAAAGCTCGAAACCCTTGGCCTGCATGTCCTCTATCCTCTCGGAGATGAGGGACGGAAGCCACATTCCCTCATCCGCGACAGCCGTGCCGCTGATGAGGGAAAGTGCAAATATCATAATATGTCTTCTGTTCATATCATTCTGTTACTGGAAATCAGCCATGTCTTCATCGGTAAATCCTGCGATATAGTCATACCTCTCCTGGTTCCAGGACTTGGCCTTGCCTACGAACACCCTTGCGGACTTGGTGAAATCGGAGCACCTCTGGGCATCCAGCACCAGCAGCCAGCCCATGATGATATGACCGGCCATCTCCACCAGACGGCGGGCATGGAAATCCACATAGTCATTGTCATGTCCGTGAACGAGAGCGCAGGCCTGCTCGTACTGAGCGGCCATGTCCACCAGTGTCTTCCTGAGCATAGCGAACTCGGGAGCCACCTCCCCGGCCTCGTACTCACGTATCTTGGCGAGATAGGCACCGGTAGTCACATAGCGGATGGCGGCCACGGTCTGCAGCTGGGACGTACCCTCATATATAGTGGTGATCCTGGCATCGCGGTAGATGCGCTCCACGGGATACTCCTTCATATAGCCGGAACCTCCGTGAATCTGAATCGCGTCGTAGGCGTTCTGGTTACAGTACTCGCTGGACATCATCTTGAGCACGGGGGTGAACATATCGGCATAACGCTGATACTTCTTCATCTCCTGACGCTCCTCGGGAGTCAGCTTGCGGGTCTCTGCGATAAAACCGTAAGACTTGTAGATATCCACGAAACGTGTGGTCTCGTACAGGATGGCGCGGGAAGCCTGGAGCTTGGCCTTCATCACGGCCAGCATCTCGTACACAGCCGGGAACTCTATGATGGCCTTGCCGAACTGACGGCGCTCGCAGGCATACTTGTAGGCCTCGCGGTAAGCGGCCTCGGAGATACCCACGGACTGGGCACCTACTCCGAGACGGGCACCGTTCATCAGGGACATCACGTACTTGATCAGTCCCATGCGGCGTTCGCCGATAAGCTTGGCGGGAGCGTTCTTGAATACCAGCTCGCAGGTGGGAGAACCCTTGATACCGAGCTTGTTCTCAATCCTGCGGACTGTCACGCCGCCCCATTTCTGGTCATGTACGAAGTAGGACAGACCGCGGCCGTCGCGGGTACCTTCCTCCGAACGGGCGAGGACGAGCTTGATCTGGGCATCACCGTTGGTGATGAACCTCTTGACACCGTTGAGCATCCACATGCCCTTCTCCTCGCACCACTCGGCCTTGAGCATGGCGGCCTGGAGGTCGGAGCCGGCATCGGGCTCGGTCAGGTCCATGGAGCAGGTATCACCCTGAGGAATACGGGGCAGGAACTCGGCCTTGATCTCCTCCGAGGCGAACTCGTGGATGGTCTCGGCGCAGTCCTGAAGGCCCCAGATATTGGCAAATCCGGCATCGGCCCTGGAAACCAGTTCCTCCGCCATCACGTAGGGCACGAGGGAGAAGTTCAGTCCGCCGTACTGACGGGGCAGGGACATGCCGTACATGCCGGCCTGGGTGAGCACCCTCTGGTTCTCGGCCGTACCGGCGGCATAGGTCACGCGACCGTTCTCGCATACGGGGCCGTCGTGGTCCACCTGCTCTGCGTTGGCGGCGATGGTGTCGGCGCAGATTTCGCCCATTACCTCCATCACCTTGTCGTAGGAGTCGATGGCATCCTCGACACTGCAGGGAGCGTAGTCATAGACTCCGCTGTCCTTGAAATCCTGTTCCTTCAGCTCCACTATCTTCTGCATCAGGGGATGCGAGAGCTGAAACTTCAAATCACTGTTGTCTGTATAAAAATTTGCCATGACTTCTTCTCCTTACTTGCTGTTTTGTTTGTAGAACTTGATGAGCTTGGGTATCACCACATTGAGGTCTCCCACGATAGCATAGTCAGCTATCTTGTGGATGGGGGCCTCGGGGTCGCTGTTGATCGAGATAATCATCGAGGACTGGTCCATACCGGCAGTATGCTGTATCTGGCCGGAGATACCGCAGGAAATGAAGAGCTTGGGACGTACCGTCACGCCTGTCTGTCCGATCTGGCGGGCATGGTCCGCAAAGCCTGCGTCTACGGCGGCGCGGGATGCTCCCACCTCTCCGCCGAGGGTCCTGGCGAGCTCGAATATCAGGTCGAAATTCTCCTTGCTGCCCACGCCGAAGCCGCCGGCCACGATGATCTGGGCGCCCTTGATGTCGATCTTGCGCTCCTCTATCTCGCGGGCCACGATCTCCACGGTCAGGTCGCTGTCCTTCAGGATAGAATTGACATCTATCTCCGAGATGCGTCCGGCCACGGGTGCGGCCAGGGGAGCCTTCTTCATCACACCCTCACGTACAGTGGCCATCTGGGGCCTGTGCTCGGGGTTGACGATGGTGGCGATGATGTTGCCTCCGAATGCGGGGCGGATCTGGTACAGGAGGTTGTGGTACTGCTTCTCCTTGTCCTGGTGGTCACCGATCTCCAGGGAGGTGCAGTCGGCGGTAAGGCCGCTGTGCAGGGCACTGGAAACCCTGGGAGCGAGGTCCCTGCCCACGGAGGTGGCTCCGAAGAGGGCTATCTGGGGCTGTTCCTTGCGGAAAAGGTCAATGGTAATCGAGGCGTAGGGCAGTGTGCGGAAGAACTCCAGCCGCTTGTCGTCGGCCAGGTGCACCACTGCGGCGCCGTAGGAATAAAGCTCGTCGGCCAGGCCTCTGACATCATGTCCTATCAGCAGGGCCTCCACATCGCAGGAGAGCGAGGCGGCCAGGTCACGGGCCTTGGTCATCAGTTCGAGACTCACGTCGCAGAGGCGTCCTCCGTCGGTCTCGCAATATACTATAATGTTGTTCATGTCGTCTTGCGTTTTAACAGATTAACCGATTGTATGACTGGATATCAGCTCCTTTACGAGACCCTCGATGTCGGCGTCCGAGTCCGAGAGGGTCCTGGACTCCTTGGCCTGGAGGATGATGTTCTCGATCTTCTTCACCTTGGTGGGCGAGCCGGAGGAACCGTAGCTCTTCTCGTCCCCGCCTATCTCGGCGAAGCCCCACTCGGGTATCTGGAAATGCTCGGAGCACTTGCCTGAGGCGGCGTACTCGGAACCGGAAGCCTGGTCCTCGGAAACGGTGCGGGCTCCTTTGTAGCGGAGGAGCTGCTTGGCGTTGCGGGGCCTGCATGCGGCTGCGGTGCCGGTCACGGTGATCAGCACGGGCAGAGGGGAGGACACCACTTCGATGCCCCGCTCCAGCCTGCGGCGTACGGTCACTCTGTTATCGTCGATGTACAGTACTTCTTCTGCGTAGGTAATCTGAGGCCAGCCCAGTTTCTCGGCTACCTGAGGGCCCACCTGGGCGGTATCACCGTCGATGGCCTGACGGCCTGCGATGATCATGTCGGGAGCGATCTTGCGGACTGCCTGGGCCAGCGCGTAGGATGTAGCAAGGGTATCGGCTCCTGCGAACTTCCTGTCGGTCAGGAGGACCCCTCCGTCAGCGCCTCTGAAGAGACCCTCGCGGATGATGTCGGCGGCCCTGCCGGGGCCCATAGTCAACAGATGGATTTCCACGTCCTTCAGACGGTCCTTGATTCTGAGCGCCTGCTCGAGGGCATTCATGTCTTCAGGATTGAAAATAGCAGGTAATGCGGCGCGGTTGACCGTTCCGTCCTCCTTCATCGCATCTTTTCCTACATTTCTGGTGTCCGGCACCTGCTTGGCCAGGACCACGATTTTCAATTTGTCGTTCATCAGTTTTAATACATTAATCCGGGCAAAGGTAGGAATTATTTCCCTAATTGCAAGGCTTGATGGATAGCGGCCGCAGCCCTGCGTCCGGCTCCCATCGCCAGAATAACTGTCGCGGCACCGGTCACGGCATCTCCTCCGGCAAAGACCATTTCCCTGGTCGTAAGCCCATGCTCATCGGCCACAATACAGCCTTTTCTGTTAATTTCTATTCCGTGCGTCGAACGGGGAAGCATGGGATTGGGCGAAGTTCCCAAAGACATGATTACGGTATCCGCCTCGATATCGAACTCCGAGCCCTCAACCGGAACAGGCGACCGGCGGCCGGAAGCATCCGGCTCACCGAGCTCCATGCGTATGCAGCGGATGCCGCGCACCCAGCCTCTCTCATCACCCAGTATCTCCACCGGGTTGGTAAGCATCCTGAACTCTATGCCCTCTTCCTTGGCATGGTGCACCTCCTCACGTCTCGCGGGAAGCTCGTTCTCGGTACGGCGGTACACTATTGTCACCTGAGAGCCCAGACGCAGAGCTGTACGCGCCGCGTCCATAGCCACATTGCCGCCGCCTACCACTACCACTTTCCGGCCGGAATACACCGGCGTGTCATATTCGGGATCATATCCGTGCATCAGATTGTTACGTGTAAGGAACTCATTCGCGGAGGACACTCCGTTAAGATTCTCGCCGGGGATGCCCATGAATCTGGGAAGCCCGGCCCCTGAGCCGATGAACACGGCCTTGAACTGCTCACCGTCGAAGAGCTCGTCCAATGACACAGTCCTGCCAACCACCACATCTGTCTCTATCCTGACTCCCAGCTTTCTGAGATTGTCCACCTCATGCTCCACCACCTTCTGTTTGGGCAGACGGAACTCGGGAATTCCGTACTGGAGCACACCTCCTGCCTTATGCAGGGCCTCGAAGACAGTCACGTCATAGCCCCACTTGGCCAGGTCCGAGGCACATGCCAGTCCCGAAGGGCCGCTGCCTACGACCGCTACCTTTATACCGTTTGACGGTGCCTTTTCGAGAAAGACCTTGCCGTTCTCCCGGCTCCAGTCCGCGACGAAACGCTCCAGCTTGCCGATTGCCACAGGCTGTCCCTTGACTCCCAGCACACAGGAACCCTCGCACTGAGTCTCCTGAGGGCACACCCTTCCGCATATCGCCGGAAGAGAGCTGTCCTTCGCTATCACTCCCGCCGCTCCTTCAAAATCATGCGCCACAATCCTGGCTATGAAATCCGGAATCCTGACCGATACCGGACATGCCGACATACAGCGCGGATTCTTGCAGTGCAGGCATCTGGATGCCTCCAGAAGAGCCTCCTGCTCATTGTATCCATAGCACACCTCCTCGAAATTGTGCGCTCTTACCGCCGGATCCTGCTCCCTTACCGGCACTCTGGGTATGTTATTAGCCATAATGTATTTCCTCCCTGTTAATGTAGACCGATATTACATTTGTGATCAAGTTCCTTCTCGACCTCGCGGTACATGCCCTGCCGCCTCATCGCCTCATCGAAATCCACGTCGTAGGCGTTGAACTCGGGACCGTCCACGCAGGCGAACCTGGTCTTGCCCGCAATGGTCACGCGGCAGGCACCGCACATGCCGGTGCCGTCCACCATAAGGGTGTTGAGACTGACCGTGAGCGGCAGATTATACTCCTTTGCCTTGAGGGTGGCGAACTTCATCATGATCATAGGACCTATCGACACGGCCTGGTCGTACTTCACTCCTCCGCCCAGCAGACGGTCCATGACCGCTGTCACCACACCCTTTTCTCCTGCCGAACCGTCATCGGTGCAGATATACAGATGGTCGCATACCGCCTTCATCTCATCCTCCATGATGATAAGGTCCTTGTTGCGGGCACCTATGATCACGTCCACACAGGCACCTGCCTCATGAAGGTATTTCGCCTGAGGATAGACCGGAGCCGTACCGAGGCCTCCGGCAATGAAGAGCCAGCGGCTGCCGGCAAGCTCCTGAGGTGCCCTGTGCACAAATTCCGAGGGCTGTCCGAGAGGGCCCACCACGTCGGCGAAGGACTCGCCCTCCTCGTAATGGCATATCTTCTTCGTAGAAGCTCCCACTTCCTGAGTAACTATGGTGACACTGCCTTTTTCCGAATCATAATCACATATTGTCAGCGGAATCCGCTCACTTTTCTCACCGGCCCTCACAATGAGGAACTGCCCGGGCTGCGCGGCATGCGCGATACGCGGCGCATCCACCTCCATAAGACAGATGGCCGGCGTCAGAAATTTCTTCTTTAATATCCTGTACATATCAAAACAATGTTACTTCTTCTCCGATGTCTCCTCTCCCATCACCTCATAGCCCAGTTTCTCTATAGCCGCTGCCAGCTTCTCCTTGGTAGTCTTGTCCGGAGAATAGCGCACCCATACTGTCTTCCGCTCCAGCGAGACCTTCAGGTCCTTTACTCCCTTCTCGAAAGGGATGTTTTCCTGAACCTTCCTGACACAGTTCTCGCAGTGCAGGTTGACTATGAATGTAACCTCTTGAAGAGGAGCCTTTTTCTTATTTTGGGCGGCCGAAGTTAAGGCAAAAAAAGACAAAATCAATACAATAAGCGAAGATTTCAATACTAATTTGCAGACTTTCATATTTCTGAATTTTTACAAGGTTATTTCCACAAGGTAAATCTGGCTCCGGCATAGACAGTTATACCGGTTATCGGTCCCCAGATGACAGATGCGTTGAATTCAGGCGACCACGGATCGGCGGCCTCCATCACCGGATGCAGCTGCCTGTAGCCTGTAAGATTCTCCGCACCTATATATACATCCACGCCCTTGAATTTGCGGGTAATCTGCGCGAACAGCACCGGATATACGGGTGTCATGGCACTTTCACCCTGAGCTACCGCGAAATCCGGAAGACGGGACGGACCGTTGAGCTGGGCCGTGAAGTCGAAAGTCCAGATATTCATCCTGGTCGCATACTGAAGGTTGAGCACACCCTTATAGCGGCTGACCAGCGGCCTTTCCACGACTCCTTTGTCTTTCAGCCATACTTTGGAGTCTGTATATCGGAAAGTGGCCAGGACAGTGAAACGCTCGAACGGCTCGACCGAGAAATCCGCCTGCCAGGTATTCGTATAGGAAGGACCGTCCAGATTGTAGATGCTTACCGCGCTCCTGTCATATTCCTGATCCACAATTATCTGACTGGTAAAGTCACTGCGGAAGTAATCAAGGCTGAGATAACTGTTGTCCTCGAAGCCTATCGGAATATAGAATGTCACATTGCCGCCGTAGGTCCAGGCGGACTCCATGCCCAGATCCGGGGCAATGTCCAGATGGCGGCCGGTGGACATCATGCCGAGGTTGTCCACCACCACATTGGGCGAGCGGGTGCCCCGTCCTCCCGATGCCCGTATTACGACCCAGTCGGCCGGAGACCACTTGAGATTGGCCCTGGGGGAAAGGAAAAGACCGTAGAGGTTGTTCCAGTCGAGACTCAGGTCGGCCACCACCGAGAATCTGTCCCCGAGTGTATAGGTATATTCGCCATACACACCCAGGGAATTCTCCCTGCGGGAGAGGTCATAGCCGGCCGTCACGATCTGCGCGGAGGATGACAGCGGATCCACGTAACCGTCATGCAGGATCTGGTCATAATCATCGAAGAAATCCCTGATACCGAAAGTAAAGCGATGGGAATCTCCGGGCGTTCCCTGATACATGAGATTGAGGAATCCCGAATTCTGCCTGCCCATGAAGCTTTTGAGACCGAAGTACGAGTCAAGCTGATGGTAAGTATAGTCGGCGACCAGGGCAATATTGTGGGAGTTGTCATCATTGAGCGGTATTCCGACCTTCAGGTATCCGTTCGCACCCTGATTGGTGATATACGTACCCCAGGGCACGCTCATGGTACCCAGCGAGTCCACCTGATCCCTCCTGAAGTTCATCTGTCCTCCCAAGCGGCTGTCATACAATGCTTTCACCCCAAAACGCACCTGTACTCCCGAGTCATCATAGTAAAGCCACCGGTTCGCCAGATTCAACTGAGTCATCGCCGGCTCGTCCCTGAATCCGTCCCCGTTCATATCATGAGACATAAACGAATGCGAGGCATGGGCCATCAGGACGGTCGACCACCTGTCGCCTATCTGGAGCGAGGAGGCGGCATTGAGCTCGGTCATAAGCATACTGTTGACAAAAACATTGACGAACAAGGGTTTCTCATCCGTAGGCTTGCGGTGCTCGACATTGATCTGGCCGGATATCGCCTCCACACCGTTGATTACCGAAGAAGGTCCCTTGGCGATCTGTATGCTCTCCAGCCACTGCCCCGGTATATAGGACAGACCGAAAGGCGCGGCCAGACCGCGCATCACCGGACGGTTCTCGTCCAGCATGGCCGTGTAGATGCCGGAAAGGCCCAGCAAACGGATCTGACGGGCCCCTGTAACCGCATCCGAATAGCCCACAGACACCGAGGCCGAATTCTCGAAACTCTCCGCCAGATTGCAGCAGGCCATCTTATTCAGCCCGGCTGATGATATGACCTCCGTCCGTACATTGGACAGCCGCGAGAGATAATTAGAGCCGCCGCGCGATGTAATGACAGCTTCTTCCAACTGATTGTCAGCACGTAGGATTATCTGCACATCCGACATACCGGCCCGCAGCACAAGTGTGTCGCGGTGATAGCCAAGAGCCGCCGTAACAAGCAGGCTGTCGGCCCCGCCATGAATCCTGAGAGTAAACTTCCCGTCCTCGTCACAGTCCGCATAGACTCCCGAAACGGCCAGATATACCGTTGCATACGGCACAGCCTCTTTCTCTCCGTCAGCATTGACGGCCAGCACCGTCCCGCTAAGAGACTTCCCATGCTGCGCATACATTGTCCCGACGGCACAGGATATCAGTACCGCCGTCAGCATTAAGATTCTTTTCATTTCACCACTGTTGTTTAAAAAAAACATATCCATAATGCAGTGTGAAACCCTCTGATAAATTTCGGGCGAATATAGCGCATTTTATATTATTTCCCGACAAATTTGATTAGATTTGTAACCCGAATTGACCGGAACGAATTTTAAACTTTAACTTTTAAAATATATGAAATTCCTTAGAAACCTTCTCGCAGCCGTTCTGGGCTCGTTTATCGCTCTGGGACTGCTGTTTCTGCTTGCCATCGGTATGCTCGGCGCACTTATGCCCGCCGAAGAGACAGTAAGCGTAGCACCCTCTTCAATTCTCAGAATCGATCTGGCCTCCACCATCGGAGAACAGACGGTATCCGACCCTCTCGACCTGAGCTCCATTGTTCCCTACACATCCAGTTCCGAGAGCGTCGGCATACTGGACGCAGTCCGCGCCATTGACTATGCTGCCACTGATCCGGCCATCAAGTTCATCTATCTGACCAATTGCGGACACACCAGCGGCCTCGCATACATGGAAGAGCTCAGGAGTGCCCTGGAAAGATTCCGGACTTCCGGAAAGCCTGTGATCGCCTACGGAGACAACTTCTCATTCGGAGGCTACTACCTGGCCTCCGTGGCCGACAAGATCTATGCCGATGAATTTGCATCGAACAATATCCTGGGCATGGCCACTACCATTATATTCCTCAAGGACATTCTGGACCGCTTCGGTGTCGAGATGCAGCTTATCCGCCACGGCAAGTACAAATCAGCCGGAGAGCAGTTCATCGCCAGCGATATCAGTGCAGCCAACCGGGAGCAGAACCAGGCCATGGTGGATGCCCTCTGGCAGGCTGCGGCCGGCAGTATATGCAAGTCACGCGGAATCACCCTCTCCGACCTGGACCGCATGGTCAACAATCTGGAACTCAACACTGCTCAGGACATGATCGATGCCGGTCTGGTGGATGAGCTCCTCACTGTCAACGGGATGGAGCAGGAGCTGGTGACTCTCTCGGGTGCCGACGGCATCAAGAACGTAAAGATGATCTCTCTCGACAAGTACATTAAGGCAAGGATAAAGACAGACTACAAGACCAAGGACAAAATCGCCATCATCTACGCTGACGGCCAGATCAATCCTGACGGCAGCACCGACGGTATCACAGCCGACAAGTTCCAGCCCATCATCCGCGACATACGCGCCGACAGTTCTGTCAAAGCGGTGGTACTCAGGGTCAACTCCCCCGGCGGTTCGGTACAGCCTGCGGAGATCATCCGCACCGAGCTCGAGCTGCTTCAGCAGGACAAACCTCTGATTGTGTCCTACGGCACGATGGCGGCCTCAGGAGGATACTGGATCTCTGCCGGAGCGGACAAGATCTACTCCAACAACACGACACTTACCGGAAGCATCGGAGTATTCAGCATGCTGCCTTCCCTGGAAAAGACTTTCAAGGACATTGCCCGCGTCAATCCAGTGACCATACGCTCCCACCGCCATGCCGACATGGGTTCCATGACCCGTTCGCTCGACAGTCAGGAGACAGCCGCATTCCAGGAGCAGGTGGAGATGATCTATGACCATTTCATCGATATCGTGGCTCAGGGACGCGGTCTCACGCCTGAAAGAGTGGATGAGATCGCTCAGGGACGTGTCTGGTGCGGCAACGAGGCCCTGGACATTGATCTTGTCAACGAGATAGGCGGTCTCAAGGATGCCCTCGACTATGCAGCCGTAGCGGCAGGGCTGGACAGCTACCGCATCGAGGCATGGCCCAAGGCCCAGAACAGTCTGGACAAACTGATGGACAGCTTCGGCTCGGCCGGTTCTGCCGTGCAGACACTCACGGAACCGGAGATGATCATGGAAAGGCTTTTCGAGTCCGTCAAGGCCGAGAAAGGCATCTACGCGAGAGTGCCCTATATCTACTACTTTGAATAACCGGGCTGATCCCCGGAAATTATGGAAGCTCCGGCGACTACGGTTGTCGGAGCTTTTATCTTGTAGCGGTCATCGATGCGGAGGCCTGGCAGGCATACGATATGGCCGGCAGCGTCCAGTATCACAGGCTGGGAGAGCCTGCGGACACGGTCCAGCTTCAAATCGGTAAAAAAGTCACTGAGTTTCCTGGAGCCCTGCCTCATGCCGAACGGCCTGAAACGGTCAGCGGGTCTCCAGCCACGGCAGAGCAGCGGCATCTGCAGACGGTCCGCCGCGAAGTACAGCACACTGCCGTCAGACACAGGACTGAAATCCGCCGGTTTCGGGAAAAAATCCACCCTGAAGCGGACTCCTTTATAATCATACACTCCGGGACCCTCTATGAGAAACTCCGCATCCTCTTCTTCTGTCAGAGGATATACCCTGAGACTGTCCTTGGCCAGCACCAGCTCATGACTTCCGGAGCGGAACAGCCTGCCCGGCTGGCCTGAGCGCAGACACTTCTCCATATCCGACACCTGTGTACTGTTGAATCCGTAGTCTCTGAGAATCATATAAAGCCAATATCCGCAATGACGGTTACGGAGAAGCTCCGCTGTGTCTATCCGCATCATGTCCCCTTCCCTACGGCATACACGCGAGGATATATCTTTCTGTAGATCCTCCATTATCTCGGATGCCTGGCGGAAATATTCCGAATCTCGGCGGACCGTATTCAGAAACGACGGATTGATCTTGCGGAACTCCGGAAAAATAATGTTGCGCACCCGGTTGCGGGCATAGTGCGACTCAAAGTTGGTGCGGTCATCCCTGTACGATATGCCGTTGCGTTCCACATACTCTCTTATCTGCGCCCTGGACACCCCTAAAAGCGGCCTGATGATGTGGCCGTTGCGCACGGGTATACCGGAAAGGCCCCTGAGGCCGGTGCCTCTTGCGATATTGAGGAATATAGTCTCGATGCTGTCATCCAGATTATGGGCAATGGACAGCAGATCAAAGCCTTCCGCTCTCATCAGCTCGGAAAAGAAGCCATAACGGAGGTCCCTGGCGGCCATCTGCGTGGAAAGCGAGTGCTCGGCCGCATAGCGCTTTGTATCGAATATTCTGGTATATACCTTGACGTCGTTGCGCCTGCCCCAGGCCTGAACGGAGGCCATATCCCCGTCGCTTTCCTCTCCGCGCAGGGAAAAATTGACGTGAGCCAGAGCGAAATCCAGCTTCAGGTCCGAGCGGAGAAACAGCTCCGCCATGCATATTGAGTCTATGCCTCCGCTTACTCCCAGAAGATACCGGTGCGAAGACGTATCCCCGCCGGATAGAGACAGCAGGGCCGAGCTGAACTCCCGTTCTATATCCATCTCCTACTCAGGCTTGACGTACTGGCCCAGAGTCCATGTCAGACCGAGGCTGACAATCTCCTTGAACTGCACGCGCGGGGCAAGGTTGCCGGCCGCATCGGCAATCTGGATATTCTCGTCCCAGATGAGGTTGGTCCTGAGAGTGAGAGTAAGTATCTTGGTCAGGGCCAGAGATGCATCCACGTCCCAGTAAACCTGAATATTGTCCGGATTCTCCAGATAGTTTGAGAAAAGTGTCAGAGCGGATGATATCTTGAATATCTTGTAAGCATAGTTGATATCCATTTTCAGCTGAGCACCGAACTCCGCCCTTACAGCCTCGTCGATATCATTGCCGTATGTCTCCCTCAGGGACGGCTCAGTAACCACGACTATATTGCCCGTAGCCGGTGAGATATTGAAAGAAAGGAAATTAAACGGCTTGTAATTGATACCGAGACCCAAAGACACATAACCGGGAGCCATGAACTTGGACTGAAGGGTCCTGGTGGAAGGATCCGTGGATGTATCGTATGACCATGTAGGCGAGAACTGAGTCCTGAAATTGAACAGTGCCGAGAAATACAGCTTGTCCAGCAGCATCCATCCCCACTTGCTGTCCAGCTGGATACGGTCGTCACTCTTGCTGAACTGCTCATTCAGGGGCGTTCCGCTCTCAAAGGACTGGATGAAACCATACGAGAGTTTCAGACGGTTCTCGAAGATCATCTTGTCCTTCGCATAATTGGCATTGGCATCAATGAGTCCGTTGAGGGAAATGTTCGCGGAACCGCCTTCCGCCCAGTTGGTCAGCGACACCTGAGAGAAGCCCACCTGGGTAAGTATTCCGTTGGTCCAATATTTGGGCGGCTCCTTCTTATCGGCAGTATCCACCGCAGCCTCGTCTATGGAAGAGACCACATCCAGACACACCTTCTGCGCGTCATCGAGCGTTGACGGATCTATCTCAACCTCCTTGATCTCCTTATAGGTGACATCACTGTCACGGTCTTTCTTTCTTTCAGAATTATCTGCCGAAGCAATGTTGACGGCCAGCACCGAAAGCAGACCGACGCATAAGAACATTTTTCTATTCATGATTTTCAGAGTTTAGTACGTCATCTGAGTTGTATTTGTAGCCCAGGCGTTTTCCTGTCTTCATCCTGGAAGATTCTATCTTGACATTCATCTCGCCCACCGTAGCCTCCTTTACCATATCGTATGGAGGCACAAGCAGATCGAAAGACAGCGAGTACAGAATCGCAGACTCCACGAATGTCACCAGGTCATCCCTTGTCAGTGTGCTCTTGCCGAAAAGTGCCGTCATCTGACGCTTCTGACGCTTTCCCTCCACGAAAAACGCCTTGTCCTTGTTGACGAACATCCTTGCGACAAGATAGCCCAGGTCGTCATTGCGGTTGTATTTCAATGAGTCATACAGGAAATTGTAGACATTGATGACTCCGCAGTAAGTATTGTACGGGTTATCCTTCGCATACGGATTCTTCCATACAGGATGGTCCCTGTCGAACTCGAATATATCGGTATGGAGACTGAACACCAGCACGTCGTCGGCGAACTTAAGCTCAGCCTCGAACTTGCCCCTGTCGCGGTACTCCATACGGACCCTTCTGGCTCCGTTGTTCTCCAGCATCTCATTCAAGTCATTGCTCATCTCGCTCAGCACGTCCTTCAGAGTACTGAAAACCTCAAGACACTGGTCAAATATCTGCGACTTGATTACAGACTTGACGTTCAGAAGGCTTACTATCCTCTCCCTGAGGCTTGATTCATCACTGCCCATCAGCGGAAATCTTAATATGATCTGGCAAAAATAACACGACGCTGCGAAGGACGGCCTGAATACACGCACTTGCCGGGCTCCTCGCAGACATAGCTGTCTATCGGTATGCAGCGTATCGTAGCCTTTGTCTCCTCCTGTATCTTCATTTCCGTCTCCGTCGTACCGTCCCAGTGGCAGAGCAGGAAGCCTCCTTCCTCAATGCGCTCCTTGAACTCATCCCAAGTATCCACCTTTACAGTCTTGGAATCCCTGAACGCCAAGGCTTTATTGTAGATATTGGTCTGGATGTCATCCAGCAGGCCCCTGATATGCCCGGCCAGTCCGTCACGGGAAGCGGCAGATTTCTCCAGAGTGTCCCTGCGGCTGATCTCCACCTCGCCCTTTTCAAGATCACGGGGTCCTATGACCACCCTGACAGGCACGCCCTTGAGCTCCCACTCGGCGAACTTGAAACCGGAGCGGACATTGTCGCGGTCATCTATCCTGTAGGATATTCCGGCGGCATCGAGTTCCTTGCCGATTTCTTTCATGTATGCCACCATACGGTCAAGCTCTTCCTGACCTTTATATATAGGAACCATCACCACCTGTATCGGTGCGATGGCCGGAGGCAGCACGAGACCGTTATTGTCACCGTGAGCCATGATAAGAGCACCCATCAGACGGGTCGACACGCCCCACGAAGTAGCCCATACGTAATCGAGCCTGCCGTCCTTGTCCGCGAACTTGACATCGAACGCCTTCGCGAAGTTCTGTCCCAGGAAATGCGATGTTCCGGCCTGCAGGGCCTTGCCGTCCTGCATCATGGCCTCGATGCACAGAGTGTCGAGGGCTCCGGCGAAACGCTCATGCTCCGACTTGTGGCCGACCACGACCGGCAGCGCCATGTGGGTACGGGCAAAGTCGGCATAGACATGCACCATCCTTTCAGCCTCCTCCATCGCCTCCTGTGCCGTAGCGTGGGCCGTATGCCCCTCCTGCCACAGGAACTCTGCGGTACGGAGGAAGAGACGGGTTCTCATCTCCCAGCGCACTACATTGGCCCACTGATTGATAAGAATAGGAAGATCCCTGTATGACTTGATCCAGTTCTTGTAGCTGTTCCATATAATTGTCTCCGAAGTGGGCCTGACTATCAGTTCCTCCTCCAGGCGGGCATCAGGGTCCACCACCACTCCGGGTCCGTCAGGATTGGCTTTGAGACGGTGGTGCGTGACCACAGCGCACTCTTTGGCGAATCCCTCGACGTGCTCTGCCTCGCGGCTGAGAAAGGATTTCGGAATAAACAACGGGAAATATGCATTCTGATGTCCTGTGGCCTTGAACATCCTGTCAAGCTGTCCTTGTATCTTCTCCCAGATGGCATAGCCGTAGGGCTTAATGACCATGCAGCCCCTCACTGCGGAATTCTCCGCCAGATCAGCTTTTACCACCAGATTATTGTACCATTGGGAATAGTTCTCCTCTTTGCTTGTAACCTCTTTTGCCATTAATGTATTGTTTAAATGGAATGATTTTTGTTAATTTGTATGCAAAAGTAGCAATTATTGACAAAAAAGGAGGTCAGGTATGAAAAAAAGTTTGATTTTGCTTTCGGTATGCTCTGCGGCACTGCTAAGTTCCTGCGGAACATCCTCCTATTATGCTTATTCCACTTTTGATGACGGCATATATTACAGGGCCACGAAAGAGTCCCGCGAGGAGCTGCTCGCAGACAGCCGCGAGGTCCGGGATCTGATAGACCGCACCCGCCAGGAGGCGGCACGTTTCTCCGACACCATTATAATAGCGGGAACCGCTCTTGAAGGCACAACCGGCATCACGTCTACGGCGACGGCTGCGGCTACGCCCGTCAACATCAATCTGAATCTGATAGACAACTGGTACGATTACAATCTCCTGGGATACGGCACATACTGCTCGTACTGGGACTGGCGTTACTGGGACGTGTTCGGACCGTGGGGCAGATACTACGGATGGCACGACTGGTACAACTGGTACTCCCCCTGGTTCCCCGGCATCTATGATCCCTGGTATCCCAGCTGGGGATGGACATGGAGCTTCGCATGGAACAGCTGGGGCTGGTACGGAACATGGTGGGGAGGCCCTTGGGGAGGTCCGTGGGGATGGTATGATCCCTGGTATTATCCGTGGGGGCACCAGATGGCCATGTCCAGACCGGTTTACTACGGCAAACGCAGCACCGGAATAAGGAACGGTCTGACGGGCGGCAGTTCCGTTGCAGCGGGTACAATATCCCGTGGAACCGGCGTGGACCGGAAAGTGCCCGGAACAGGTGACAGACCGGCCATCTCAGTAGTCAGAGGCAGGACGGCCAAAGCATCCGGCATAGCGTCCGCCACAACCACAAAAAGAGTGAACGGCACCGTGTCCGCCGGCAGGCACACTGCAGTGGGAAACTTCCAGGCATCAGGACAGATGAACCTGGGTGAAAGATATGTAAGCCGTGGAGTGACAGCCTCCGTCACAGGCGGCAGGACCGTATCCGATGCCGGACAGGTACGCAGACCGTCCGCAAACTACAGAAAGGCCGTAACAGCCGGCACCGCTGAATTCAGGAATCCTTTCGAGTCCCGTGGGACATCAGCCGTCTCCGGGTCATTCAACTCCGGCTTCCGCAGCCGGGGCAGCGCGGTATCCTCCGGCAGAAGCGCGGGCTTCACTGACAGAACGGCAGCGACAGCCGTTGGGCGCGGCACGGCTGTAAGACAGGCAGGCAGCAGCCAGACCCGCAGCATCAGCCAGGGGAGCAGAAGCGTATCCACCAGATCGTCCTTCAGCTCAGGAGGCAGATCATATAGCGGAGGCAGTTCCGTCCGCAGCGGAGGAGGCAGTGTAAGGAGATAAATTTTAGTGACCATTGACGATGTACAGAAAATTACTGATTACTGCAGCAGCATTGTTGTCAGGTGTGCTGCAGGCTTATGCCCAGCTGGTTCCGCAGCATACCGATTATGCGCTTATGCTGTCCGGCAAATACTATGACGGCACGGCAAGAAGCGTGGCCATGGGCAATGCCATGACAGCCCTTGGAGGCGACCTCGGTGCCCTTTCCTATAATCCGGCAGCGTCTGGAGTCTACCGTTACTCGGAGATCACGCTGACTCCTTCGGTATACTCCACGTCTGTAAGCACTTCCCTTCTGGACGGACAAGACAGGTACGGCATCAGCCGCTTCTCGCTTTCCAATGCCGGATGGGTCGGGACTTTCGACACAGGACGCAGCAGAGGTCTTCTCAATTTCAATTTCGCCATTACTGCCAACCAGAGCAACAACCTGGCATACCGCAGCTCGGCACGGGGACTCCAGAGCTCGTCCAGCTACCTGGGCAGCCTCGCCTACCACATGCCGGCCATCAGCGGCAGCGACATGACCATGCCGGAAGAATTTCCTGACAGGCCCTTCTTCTACTCGGATGCCGCCTGGAATCAGGTACTGGCATGGAACACCGGAATGATTGATTCCATCACCGGAGGACAGGGCTTCGTCGGAGCTACAGAGAACATAACGGATGACGGACGCTTCGTGATACCCGGCACACTGATCCAGGATTACTACAAGGAAAGGACAGGCTACGTCGAGGACATCATCATCAACGCATCCGGAAACGTGAGCAACATCTTCTTTTTCGGTGTAAGTCTCACCCTCCAGAGCATCTGGGCCAACGAGTACACATCCATAACCGAGACAGCCGGTGATCCGTCCCTGTTCCAGACCGGATTCACGGACTTTACCAAGGAGTACCGGCTCACCACCTCCGGAATGGGTGTCAACGCATCGGCCGGCTTCATCGTCAGGCCTGTCGCCGGACTCACCATCGGCGGTTCGATCTCCACTCCCACCTGGATGTTCCTGAACGAGAGCTGGATGGAAAGCATGAGCGGCAACACCGGACAATACGGAGCCGCAGCACTGGACTCGCCTGTAGGGGAATACGCCTACAGAGTGACTTCACCATTCAGATGGAACATAGGTGTCGGCTATACGGTCGGAGGTTTCCTGGCAATCGGAGTGGACTATGAGAGAACCGACTATTCCAATATCTTTATGGCAGAGGACAACGGCAGCCGCAGCGGCTTCAGCGCAGAGAACGATTTCATGTCATCATACTACAGGGCCGTCAATAATGTCAGAGCCGGCATAGAAGCCTGGCCGCACCCGCAGCTGGCCGTCCGCCTCGGATACAACTACTACAGCTCACCGTACAGGACAGGAGCGGCATCTCCGTTCTGCAACTATGAAAGCGACATGCACTATGCGTCCGCCGGTCTGGGCTTCCGCGCCGCTTCGGGATTCTTCATCGATATGGCCTACCAGCAGCAGTGCAATCCCGGCAGGCTGGACTTCCTGCTGTACGACAGCTACGAGAACAGCCCCGCACCTTCAGTCTCTGAGAGCTGGCGGAGCTGGAAGCTGCTCCTGACTCTGGGATGGAGATTCTAGCCTACATAAGGTAAGAGAAGGCATCCGGTCCCTCATTGAAGAGAAGATCCAGGGCCGAAAGTCCCGGGATGAACCCGAATCTCTCCGAGAATACCTGATAGTAGGGTCTATAACGGTTCCTGAATATTTCAGGGACCGTTTTTTTAGGATGCAGGGCATAGCGGATATCCAGAAAATCAGGCCCGTATGTCTCCACATAACTGTCCGTACAGGATATTTCGCACCTGATGCCAAGCAGTCCGGTCAGTTTCTCCGTAAGCATCACGTCCAGATCCAGCAGTCGCTCCGGACACGAATCCAGAACAGGCAGGATGTCATCCCTGTAATACTCGAAGAATGCGGAAGTGCCGTAAGCGGACATAATTGCCCTCTCGTGCTGCAGACGCCACGGCCTGGAATAATCCACCACGACCGAATCCATGGTCCTGGCGGCATCCGGTACGGATACAGGAACCGTCAATGAAAGAATACCGTCACAGGCATATATCCTGCAACGGTTTCTATATGATTGCTTTATGTAGCTTTCCCTGCTTTCTATCAGAAGTCTTCCCGTCATGGCCGCAGCCATGAAATACTCTACGGGAGGGAAATATGCGGCAGACACCACCGCACATGAAGGGCTATTCATCTACAGACAGGTCCGTGAACTTGATGATTCCCCTCTTGGAGGCTCTGATGAAATTGAGGATATTGTCCCTCTCGATGCAGGGGGGCACCTCTCTCTCGACTTCCAGACATGCGTCGCTGCGGTTGAGACCGCTGTTGTAGATGATACGGTACACCTCACGGATACGGTCTATCTGCTCGTTGGAGAAGCCACGGCGGCGGAGACCCACATTGTTCAGTCCGCAGAAAGACAGGGGATGACGTCCTGCAAGAGCATACGGCGGCACATCCTTGCTGATGCGCGAGCCGCCCTGAATCATCGCGTGCATACCGACATGGCTGAACTGATGGGCCAGCGAGCCGCCTCCGATGATGGCCCAGTCATCCACATCCGTCTCTCCGGCCAGCCCGACATAGCTGACCTGGATTACGTGATTGCCTATGTGGCAGTCGTGAGCCACATGGGCGTATGACATAATGAGACAGTTGTCGCCTATCTTGGTGAGCATCTTACCGCTTGCGGCCGTACCCCTGTTGACGGTCGCGCACTCGCGGATAACCGTATTGTTGCCTATCTCCACCCATGTGACCTCACCGGAATACTTCATATCCTGTGGAATGGCGCCGATCACCGCACCGGGAAATATCTTGCAGTTTTTACCGATTTTCACGTAATCAAAAATCGTCGCATGGGGACCTATCACGCACCCCTCTCCTATCTCGACATTCTCCGCTATGTAGCAATAGGGACCTATCTCCACATTGGCGGCTATCTTCGCGTTAGGATGTACTGATGAGAATTGCATCATAACTGAAATACTGAAATTATTTATTGTCGTTCTGTAACATTTTCTCCCTCACAATCCGTGCCACGGCCGTGTTGATCCTGTGCCCTGACTTCCTGGCCACAATCCGTCCCCTGATGCGCCTTCCCGCCAGGGTAAAATCCCCCAGGAGGTCCAGCATCTTGTGCCGTGCGCACTCATTGGGGAAATGCAGGCGGACATTGTCCAGATAGCCATCCGGCAGACGGTCCACTTTCTCGACATTGAACAGAGCCGCCATACGGGCCAGATCCTCTTCCGGAACGGGATGCTCGACGATAACGAGCGCGTTCTCCAGGTCCCCGCCCTTGATGAGATTGTTCTTGAACAGCAGCTCCAGTTCGTGAAAGAATACGAATGTACGGCACGGAGCTATCTCGGAGGCATAGTCCACGGACCCGTCATAATGAAAGGTCTGCACACCCAGGACATGGGAATTGAAGTCTATCGTAAGGTCTACCGAGAACTCCTCTGCAGGAAGGACCCTGAGTTCCGCCCCGGTCGCATCATCGCGCAGGCAGATTTCCTCCGTCACCTCATAATATCTGCGCGGAGCATCCTGCTCCAGAAGACCGTCCGCACAGACAGCCTTCACGTATGGAAGCGCACTGCCGTCCATGATCGGGACTTCCAGCGCATCGACACTCACCAGGGCATTGTCCACACCGAGACCTGAAAACGCCGACAGCAGATGCTCCACTGTAGACACTCTCACCGGACCGTTTTCCAGAGTGGTCCCTCTCTGCGTACAAGTCACATAATCCGTAAGGGCATCCACACAGGCATCCGGACCGAGATCCGTCCTGAGGAAGCGGATTCCGTAATCCGCCGGTGCCGGAGACAGCTTCATGGTCACTTTTCTGCCCGAATGCAGCCCTTTTCCCTCAAATGTATATTCTCTTTTTAACGTTCTCTGATTGTCAGACATTCTCTTCTTTTTTATGATTATTTCTTTCTGCCGCTTCTGCGGAAAAGAGCATACGCCCTCATGTACTCCATGTGCTCAAAAGCGGGACTGCCTATATATGCCTTATTTTCTTCCTTTATATCAGCCTGCACACCGGACTGAGCCGCCAGTCTTGTCCTGTCCGCGATGTGCAGGTGACCGGCTATTCCGACCTGACCGCCGAACATACAGGACTCGCCTATCTTCGTCGAGCCGGCGATACCGGTCTGGGCCGCTATTACCGTATTGGCTCCTATCTCGACATTGTGGGCCACCTGTATCAGATTATCCAGCTTCACACCCTTCCTTATCAAGGTAGTTCCCATCGTAGAACGGTCGATGACAGTGTTCGCGCCGATCTCGCAGTCGTCCTCTATGGTAACTATTCCGGTCTGCGGGATCTTCTTGTACGAGCCGTCGGCTGTCGGAGCGAAGCCGAATCCGTCCGACCCTATCACGGCGTTGGCCTGTATTATGCAGTTGTTTCCTATCCTGCATCCACGGTATATCTTGACACCCGGATATATAATGCAGTTGTCCCCGATTGTGACACCCTCGCCCACATAGACCATCGGATATATCTGGGTATTCCTGCCGACAGACGCACGCCTGCCTATATACGAATGCTGCCCTACGTAGACTCCCTTTCCGAGTCTGGCGGAAAACGCAACATGCGCCGACCATGCCCTGCCCCTGCGCCTGGAGGCTTTCATCGTGTTGAGAAGATCCAGGAGCGACGCCACCGCCTCATACGCATTGTCTACGCGGACAAGCGTGGCGGATACGGCCTCCTTGGGCTCGAATGACTTGTTTATAAGGATGATACTTGCCTTGCAGGTATACAGATAATGCTCATATTTAGGGTTGGCCAGGAAACACAGGGTTCCCGGCTTTCCGGACTCGATACGGGCCACGGAAGACACCGTCACGTCGGGATTTCCCACAATCTCGCCTCCGAGATGCTCCGCTATCACTTTTGCACTAACCTCCATATCTGTTAATTTTTCATTACATTCTTCAAGAATCGTGCAAAGAAAATACTTTTTTTTGGATTATCAGTATAAAACTATTACTTTTGTGCCGATTTAGGAAAGTGGAAAGGGACGGTGAGTCCCTTTCGTTTTATTCACAGATCTTAACTTCTGATCCGATGATAGAGAAACAAACCATAGAACAGATTGCAGAAAAATATCTGGAAGACCACGGTCTCGTACTTGTAGACGTGAAAGTCAACCAGGCCAACAACATCAAAGTCTTCTTCAGAGCCGTCGGCAGGCCGGCGTGCATTGATGACTGTGTGGGACTCAGCCGTCACATCGAGTCCGGTCTGGACAGGGACAAGGAGGATTTTTCCCTGATGGTAAGCTCGGCAGGAGACGGAAACACCGACGACGATAATAATAATCAACAACAATAACCGACATGGAAGTAAACCTGATCAGTACGTTTGCCGAGTTCAAGGAACTTAAGAACATCGACAGACCTACCATGATGAGCGTGCTGGAAGATATTTTCCGCACACAGCTGATAAAGATGTACGGCTCGGCCGACAATTTCGACATCATCATCAACATCGACAAGGGAGACCTTGAGATATGGAGGAACCGAGAGGTCGTGGAGAAGGTGGAGGATCCCAACACGCAGATCTCCATTGACGAAGTCCACAAGATAGATCCGTCCTACGAGCTGGGAGAGGATTTCCCCGAGGAAGTGAAGCTCGCGGATTTCGGACGCAGGGGCATTCTCAATCTGCGCCAGAACCTTCAGGGAAGGATCGCCGACATAGAGAAAGCCAACCTCTACAACAAGTACAAGGACCGCATACATGAGATTCTCGTCGGCGAGGTCTATCAGGTATGGAAAAAGGAGGTGCTCGTAATGGACGAGGACGGCAACGAGCTGGTACTTCCCAAATCCGAGCAGATACCCTCCGACTACTTCAAGAAAGGCGAGACAGTCAAGGCAGTCATAGAGAGCGTGGAGATGAGGAACAACTCCCCCGTGATAACACTGTCGCGTACTTCCCCCGCTTTCCTCGAAAGGCTGTTCGAGCAGGAGGTGCCCGAGATCTTCGACGGTCTGATCACCATCAAGAAGGTGGTCCGTATCCCCGGAGACAGAGCCAAAGTGGCGGTGGAGTCCTACGACGAGCGCATCGATCCCGTAGGAGCATGCGTAGGTGTCAAGGGCTCGCGTATCCACAGCATCGTCCGTGAGCTGCGCAACGAGAACATCGACATCATCAACTGGACATCCAACACCCAGCTTCTCATCCAGAGAGCACTCAGCCCTGCGAAAATATCCTCCATGTCGATTGACGAGGAGACCAGGCACATCCGCGTCAACCTCAGTCCTTCGGAGGTTTCGCTGGCCATCGGCAAGGGCGGAAGCAACATCAAGCTGGCCGGTCAGCTCGCAGGATACGAGATAGACGTATTCAGGGAGAGCGAGAACGGCGATGAGGAGGAGGATGTCCTGCTCGACGAGTTCAACGATGAGGTTGAACAGTGGATCATCGACGCGCTCAAGGGCATCGGATGCGACACTGCCAAAAGCGTTCTGGCGCTTCCTGTCGAGGAGATCTGCAGAAGGGCCGACCTGGACGAGGAGACGGTTGTGGAGGTGCAGAAAATCCTCAAATCAGAATTTGAATAGAATAATTTAAGGAACTAAAACACATTATATGGCGGGACAAGAGAAAATAAGAATCAACAAGGTACTGAAGGAATTCAACATTGGACTGGGGACTCTGGTGGAGTTTCTGAACAAGAAAGGATACGAAGTGGAGGCCCACCCCAGCGCGCAGATAAGCGCCGAGGAGTACGAGCTCATCAGGAAGGAGTACGCCAAAGAGCAGCTTATCAAGGAGGAATCAAAGAGAATAGCCATAAAGGTCAAGGAGATAACCAAGAAGGAGAATGCCAGACCTGAACCGGAAGAGGAATCTTTCGGAGACGAGGTGATAATCAAGACTACGACTATCGACCATCCGTCCGCTCATGAGCCCGCCATCACCGAGAGGAAGAGCGAGAGTCCACAGCCTGAGAATGTCACAGTCCAGGACAATCCGGCCGATGTTCCCGGCAGCAATGATACCCCGGCGGCAGCTCCGTCCGCTCCGGTGACGGAAAGCGCTCCGGAAGTCAGGCCACAGGAGCAGGCAAAGGAAGCGGAAGAGACGCACTCTGAGCCTGCCTCCACAGTGGAGCCGACTGATGAGCCGGCTCAGGCAAAGCAGGAGACTCATGACGCACCGGCTGCACGGCCACAGGCCAGGAAAACCGCCGGACCCGCTGAGGATACCCGCCAGGGTATCAAGATTCTGGGGAAAATTGACCTGAACAAGAAACCGGCCAGACAGCAGCAGGCTGCTCCGGCCCCATCCCCGAAACAGGAGACCGGCAATGCAAAGGAGCAGCCCGCTCCTGAGGTCAGACATGAGGTGGAGCACATCGAGACCCGGGTGGAGAAACTGGCAGGTCCCGTCATAAGCGGCAAGATTGATCTGTCGGCTTTCGAGAAAAAGCACTCCTCGTCAGACAGGAGCGGCCACCGCAAGAGAGAAAGGATAGTCAAGGGACAGGGCGAGAAAGTGGACATCACCAAGGCAGCCAAGGACAGCCAGAAGAACCGCAAGAAAAACGACCAGGATAAGGACAGGAACCGGAAGAACCGGAAAGAGAAACCGAAACCTATCCGCACCGAGATAGACGAGGACCTGATCCAGAAGCAGATCAAGGAGACCTACGCCCGCATGACCGAGGGCAAGGGCAAGACCAAGAGTTCCAAGCACAAGAGAGAGAAACGCGAGCTCATCTCCCAGAAGATGGAGGAGGCCCGCGAGATGGAGCAGATGGAGAGCAGAATACTCAAGATGACCGAGTTCGTGACTGTCAACGAGCTGGCCGTCATGATGAATCTCCCCGTCACCAAGGTCATCGAGGCCTGCATGAACCTGGGCCTGATGGTATCCATCAACCAGCGTCTGGATGCCGATGCCCTGGTGCTCGTAGCCGAGGAATTCGGTTATGAGGTGCAGTTCGTCACAGCCGATGCCGAAGACGAGATACAGGAGGAAGTGGACGATCCCGCAGACCTTACCGAGCGTCCGCCCATCATCACCGTCATGGGCCATGTCGACCACGGAAAGACCTCCCTGCTTGACTATATCCGCAAGTCCAATGTCATCGCCGGTGAGGCCGGAGGTATCACCCAGCATATCGGAGCCTACAACGTCAAGCTTCCCGACGGCCGCCGCATCACCTTCCTCGACACCCCCGGTCACGAGGCATTCACCGCCATGCGCGCACGCGGAGCAAAGATTACAGACCTGGTCATAATCATCATCGCCGCCGACGACGCCATCATGCCCCAGACCGTGGAGGCCATCAACCACGCACAGGCGGCAGGTGTGCCCATGATATTTGCCATCAACAAGATAGACAAGCCGGGTGCCAATCCTGACCGCATCAGGGAACAGCTGGCCAACATGAACATCCTCGTAGAGGACTGGGGCGGAAAGTACCAGTGCCAGGAGATTTCGGCCAAGAAGGGTGTCAACGTGGACAAGCTCCTCGAGAAAGTCCTCCTGGAGGCCGATCTGCTGGAGCTCAAGGCCAATCCCAAACGCCGGGCCAAGGGCACAGTCATCGAGTCCTCACTTGACAAGGGCCGCGGCTATCTGGCCACAGTCCTGGTACAGAACGGAACCCTCCGCATCGGAGACATCATGCTCAGCGGAAGCTACTACGGCAGGGTCAAGGCCATGTTCAACGAACGCGGCCAGAAAGTCGAAGAAGCAGATCCCTCTACACCTGTATCGGTACTGGGACTCAACGGAGCCCCTACCGCAGGCGAGGTATTCAACGTCATGGAAGACGAGCGTGAGGCCAAGGACCTGGCCAACAAACGCGAGCAGCTGCTCCGCATTCAGGGCCTGAGGACTCAGAAGCATATCACCCTCGAAGAGATAGGCCGCCGTATCGCAATAGGCAACTTTCAGGAACTCAACATTATCGTCAAGGGAGACGTGGACGGTTCCATCGAGGCTCTTTCCGATTCACTCATCAAGCTCTCTACAGAAGAGATACATGTCAACGTTATTCACAAGGCCGTAGGTGCCATTTCAGAATCCGATGTCCTGCTGGCCGCAGCATCCAACGCGATTATCATCGGCTTCCAGGTAAGACCCTCGGCCAATGCACGCCGACTGGCCGAGAAAGAGGAAATCGAGATCCGTCTCTACTCCGTTATCTATGATGCGATAAATGAGGTCAAGAGCGGTATCGAGGGCATGCTCGCTCCAGAGGAGAAGGAGGAAGTGACCGCCACTGCCGAAGTGCGTGAGACATTCAGGATATCCAAGGTCGGTACCATCGCCGGCTGTATGGTCAAGGAAGGCAAGATCACCCGCAGCTCCAAGGTACGTGTCATCCGCGACGGAATCGTGGTCTACACCGGTGCCCTTGGCTCGCTCAAGCGTTTCAAGGACGATGTCAAGGAGGTCGCAGCAGGTCTGGACTGCGGTCTGAATATCGACGGATTCAACGACATCAAGGTCGGTGACACCATCGAGGCCTACCAGATCGTCGAGATCAAGCGCAAGCTGTAATATGCAGCGCGATGCTATTGATTTCGGAACAGTAAACATTCCGTCCCTGTTCGGTAAGTATTTTGTAACCACACTGCTGGGGATGGTGAGCATGTCGGCGGTCACGGCCATCGACGGCATCTTCATAGGCCACGGAGTAGGCAGCGACGGTATTGCCGCCGTCAATATCTGCGTCCCCGTATGGATGATATTCACCGGCCTCGGTCTGATGGCCGGAGCCGGCAGTTCCGTAGTTGCCTCGATACACCTGGCCAGGGGAAAGATCAAGGCCGCCCGGCTCAATGTCACCCAGGCCATACTCTTCGTGACCATCATAGCCGCGCTGGTCGCAGGTCTCATCATGACCTTTCCCGAGACTACGGCCCGGATGCTCGGCTCGTCGGAGCACCTGATGCCCCTCGTGCTGGACTATCTGCTGTGGATAGTCCCGGCCCTGCCCTTCCAGATGTGGCTCTCGGTGTCGCTCTTCATCATCCGTCTGGACGGAGCGCCGCAGTACGCCATGTGGTGCTCGGTCGTAACGGCTCTGATCAACACCGTGCTTGACTGGCTCTTCATCTTCCCGCTCGGAATGGGTGTCAAGGGAGCGGCCATAGCCACCGGTATCAGCATCGTCATCGGCGGCTGCATGGGCATCGGCTATCTGCTGCTGCGGGCCAGGGTCGTGCGCCTGATCAAATTGAAAATGAGCCGCAAGAGTATGCGCCTGAGTCTGCGCAACATCGGCTATCAGTGCAAGATAGGCTCCCCCGCCCTGCTAGGCGAGGCCACCATCGCCGTCCTCATGTTCATGGGCAACCAGGTCTTCATGCGATATCTCGGAGACGACGGCGTAGGTGCCTTCGGAGTGGCCTGCTACTACACCCCCTTCGTCTTCATGTTCGGCAACGCCGTGGCCCAGTCCGCCCAGCCGATAGTCAGCTTCAACTACGGAGCCGGCAAGATGGACCGCGTCCTGTCCGTCAGCCGCCTGTCGATAATCACCGCCATCATCTGCGGCTTCGTAGGCATGATGCTATTCGTGCTCCTGCCCGGCCCCCTCGTAGGCCTGTTCATCGGTCAGGAGGGCAACGCCGCCCGCATCGCCATCGACGGCCTTCCCCTCTTCGCCCTCGGCTACATCTTCTACGTCACCAACGTAGCCTCCATCGGCCTCCTCCAGAGCCTTGAGAAGATGAAGCCCGCCATGCTCTTCGCCTGCCTGCGCGGCCTCGTCTTCATCGTCCCGAGCTTCATTATCATGCCCCGCCTGCTCGGCGACGCCGGCATCTGGCTCGCCATGGCCGTCTCCGAGGCCCTCACCACCGCAGCCATCGCCCTCTACTACTTCCTCGGCCGCCGGTAAAATCTCTAATTTGCACTTGCGAAGTGCAAATTTTTCGCATTTTTGCACTTCACAAGTGCAATTTTGCTATATTTGCAGAAAAATTACAGCATGGAAACTTTAACAACCCACTTCAAGAAACTGCTGCGCGAAACAGACACAGGCTTCAACAGATACCTCTACTCCGATATCAATTGGCACAACCGCATAATAGGCATCAAGGGACCGAGGGGAGTCGGGAAGACCACACTGATGCTGCAGCATATCAAACAGGAGATGAATCCGGACGACGTGCTGTATGTCAATGCAGACGACATCTATTTCAGCAGCCACCGCCTGCTCGACCTCGCCGGGCTTCTGGTCCAGCGGGGCATACATTATTTCTACATCGACGAGATCCACAAATACAAGGAGTGGTCCAGGGAACTGAAACTCATCTACGACTACTACAGCGAACTGAACGTGGTATTCTCCGGCTCCTCCGTCCTGGACTTGACAAAAGGCACGTCGGACCTCAGCCGCAGGGCCGTTCTCTACCATCTCTACGGACTGTCATTCCGGGAATACCTGCATCTCTACCACGATGTACGGGTACCCGTCCTCACTCTTGAGGACATCATTGCCGGCAAACCCGAGACCTTTAACATGAAGACGCCCCTGCTGCTGTTTGAGGACTATCTGAAACGGGGCTACTACCCTTTCTCCAGAGACCCGGGCTTCGAAGAAAAACTCCGGCAGATTATCAATATCACATTGGAAAACGACATCCCTGTCTTCGCTGACCTGCCGGCCTCCATGGGACGCAAGTTCAAGAAACTGCTTGCCATAATAGCCAAGAGTGTCCCCTTCAAGCCCAACATGAGTAAACTCGCGGACCTCATAGGAGCCGGACGCAACCAGATGCCGGACTACTTCCAATATATCGAGGACGCAGGAATGATTGCGCAGCTCAGGGACGACACCGGCGGTATCCGTGGACTGGGCAAAGTCGAAAAAGTCTATCTGGACAATCCTAATCTTATCTACGCGCTCGCGGAAAGCGAATCAGACACCGGCAGCCTCCGCGAGACATTCTTCCTGAACCAGACCCGGGTCCGCAACCAGGTCATATCCTCCGCCATCTCCGACTTCCGGATAGGCAGCCGCACCTTCGAAACAGGCGGCAAGTCCAAAGGCCGCAAGCAGCTCGCCTCCGCCGAAGAGGGCTACATCGTCAAGGACGGCATCGAGTTCTCCTCCGGCAACATCCTTCCGCTCTGGTGGTTCGGCCTCAACTACTGATGAAAAATTATCTGCTGATCATATTGGGTGCCGTGTCGCTGGGGCTTGGAGTGGCGGGGATGTTCCTGCCGGTGCTGCCGACCACTCCGTTCCTGCTGCTGACGGCGTGGTGCTGGATGAAGGGGTCGCCGCGGCTGCATGCCTGGCTGATGGCGCATCCTAAATTAGGGCCTTACATAAGGGATTTCCAGGAGCACAAGTGCATCTCCCGGAGGGTGAAGGCCGTCTCGGTCACGACCCTGTGGCTGACCATTGCCCTGAGTATCTTCCTGGTCCACCAGCTGTGGCTGCGAGTTCTGCTGGCCGCCATTGCCGCCGGGGTCACAGCCCACATATTGTCCTTCAAGACTAAGGAATGAGCATGAAAAAGCCGGTCCCAGATGAAGAGACCGGCCCAAGTAACCAAATACTTAACACGCGTATGAAAAATTATTTATGTGCATCCACGAATTCCTGGGCATCGGAGACCCCGTCTTCCGTACAGAGGACATCGTATTTCTGGAGCGGTCCCCAATTGCCATTCTCATCCTTCGCTGCGCCGACCAGAATGTACTCCACATTGTATGACGGAAGTAGATACAGGATTGAATCAGTATAAGGCTCACGGGAGCTCAGCATGGCGTAAAACTCCTCGTCCGTATCATCCTTGTAGTACGCCTTGTTCACTAAAGCATAATAATACTCACATCCCGCCGGGTCAGTCGACACCTCCACCGGCATCACAACCGGATAGTATTCCAGATCCACGACAAGGTCTGCCATGGAAGGGTCAATCGCCAGCACTTCCTCCACATCATAATACTTGTCAAAGTCCATGTTGAGCGTTACATCGGCAATCTCCAGGGCGGGAGTGGTGAACTTGTATGTCCAAAGCTGGGTAGTGTACTGATTGTCCTCGACCCCGAAGGCATAGATAGTGTACTCGGTCTCCGGAGTAAGGTCAGTAAGCTCTTCCGTATAATCTCCGTACACATCCTGTCCCCAGTAGTACATGCTCAGGATGTAGTTCATGGTCTCCTCATCGGACATTCCTTCAAAGACCTCAGGATTGAGTTCCAGCGCGATGTAAGGATCATCATTGGTTGCAGTCACATTGAGGGTCGCTGTATAAGCTGTCAGGTTGTCCACACTGATAGTCAGCACATTGTCCGACTTCTCCACGACAGACCCTGTCGTAACTTCCGCCACCGTAGGCTCTCCGATGACGACACCGTCCTCATTGAGGGGATAAGCGACTATGGTATACTGCATCTGGCCTATGCGGTCAGTCCATTCCTTAGTAGACTCTCCGCTGCGGGTATAGTACTCCATAGTGTCTTCAAATGAGACACCGAACATATTCTGATAAATGTCTATTATCGTAGAAAAATCGTAATAACACAATTCATAAAGAGTCTGCCCCTGTGACAGTCCGAAATCCAGGGTCGGCTTGTCATAGCAGTCCACATAGTACAGTCCGTCGTAATCAACGGGAGTCGTATGACAAGTGATAGTAGTTCCGTCAACTTCGGTCTCGAGTATAAAGTCCACATCGATGAGAGTTATCTCCGCTGTAGTCACATTGAGCTTTATCAGGTCCGTCGTCCTCGTCTTGGACAGCGTATCATAACCGTATCCATAGATAATGTAATCGGTCTCGGGGACACACTGCCTGTAGCGGTAGTTGAGCTTCTCACCCTTATCCACGAAATCACTGTAGTGCATACCGTAGGAGACACCTTCCTCTATCCAGGCACTGTCACTCTTAAGTATCGCCTCATCGGTGGTCAGTCCCATATCTTCCAGATTCTCCACCATGTCGCACATGAGGAAATAGGTCATATCCGGATCCGAAGGGATGATGTCCACCACTATCTGGCTTTCATTCAGTTCTTTCAGATTGATTTCCAGAGAATATTCCTTGGGTTCCTCTCCCGTCGTGCCGCTCTGGACAATGGTGAATGATGTCTCGGGAGCGGAAGGGTATGTAACTGTCACGACACACTCGCGGGCCCCCGAGGATTCATTGGCCGCCACCGTAAAGAGAATCGTACTTTCGTCCGTCCTGAGATCCGATACCCAACCGGTACCGTCCTGCTGCTCCACGGCAGGCAGCGTACCTTCTATAGGGTTCTCAACCTCCCATGTAACGGAGTACTCGCCTCCCTCTACGGGAACTGTCACCTCGGTCTGTCCGAGAGTCAATTTGGGCTCAGCTGTCTTCTGGTCCTCATTGCAGGCGGACAATACCGCTGCCAGGGCCAGGATTGATGTAAATAGATAAGCTTTTCTCATAAGTGAAAAATTTGATTGATTAATAACTTTTTCACAAAGCTATCCCAGCCCTGCAGGAAGTCCAAATTTTCGCATTGCCAGATTGTATATTTTACAAATCAGCAGTACTGTAATCCTGATTCTCAATCGATTACCTTCTCCGCTGTATTTCCTCCCTATACTTGCCCGGAGACAGTCCGGTCTCCTTGGAGAAGGCCCTGTAGAAGGCCGTAACGGAACTGTATCCGACTGCCGGACCGAGTTCCTTCAAATCCACGGCACCGCCTCTGGCCTCGATGATGCCAACCGCCTCGCGGATACGGAGACGGTCCACATAGCTGCTGAAGTTGCCTCCGGAAAACGCATTCACAGCCTTGGATAGATAAGTACGGTTGGTCGCCAGCTCCTGCGCCATGCTTTCCAGCGTCAGGTCTTTCCGGAGATACAGTTTGTCCACATTCATCATCCGCTCCACCTTTTCCCAAAGATGGCGGTCCGCCTCTTCTGCCGGCTGTTTCTGCTGCGTCCGCTGCATGTAGCTCCGGTACTGGTCCACCAGAGTCCGGTTGAGCCGACGCTGCCGTCTGAAAAGGACTATGAAGAACACCGACACCACCGCCACGATTATCAGCACGAAGACCACGACAAGTATCAGCCTGCGGGACTTCACCAGATCCAGTTCCTTGACCTGCACCTCCTGCTTGTGCAGCACCTCCTGATATGACATTCTCAGGTCATTGAGTTCCCACTCCTGACTCCGCACCTGACCCAGATGGCTCGCCCGGTAATTGGACAAAGAGCCTTTCATATCCCCCAGTTCATAACTGACATCGGCCAGATGGAGCTGCAGCTCGTTCCTAAGCTCCATATTGGCATACCTGTCGGATATAGCCAGACCTTTTCTGTACAGCTCCGCCGCTTTCCCGTTCATCCCCCTGTCCTCGCAGAAACGGCCGTAATGCAGGCATATCAGGGATATCACCACCGGTTCGGTCACTGCCTCACGCTCCAACGCCACGGCATACAGCGAATCAGCAGCGGTACTGTCTCCGTCCAGCAGGGACATATCCGCCTTCAGCAGGTCTATGATGCTGTAATACGGCTCATACTCCTCGCTGCGGATAAGAGAGTCCGCTGTCCTCAGGAACGGCCATGCATCCCCGGGAGAATCCGACAGAGACAGCATCTCAGCCATGATCATGGATGCCACTCCCTGATAGTATGGAGACAGCGAGTTGTCCCGGACCAGCGCATATACCTCCCGGGCATAGTCCAGGCCCCGGACATCCGAACGCATATAGTAAAAATTGACGATATTGATCAGAGGGTAAGCCATATTGGCCACCTCTCCCAGCTCCTTGTAGACATCATAGCTCTTAAGCAGCAGTTCCACCATTCCGGGGAAGTCCCACTCCGACTTCATACGGTACATACCCTCCAGGACATAGTACATGCCCTCCATACCCAGACCGTCGATACTGTCCAGATTGCGCTGCACGATATCCAGATAGTGAGCCACCGAATCCAATGACTCGCGGTAGAGCCAATACTGCGCGTTGTACAGCGACGCACACACCTTGGAGACCGTATCAGTCCGGGTTCCGTAGACAAGGGGCATAGTTATGCTGAAAAGCGAGTCCCACTCTCCGTTCACGGTCAGGCGGTCCAGCCGGTCACCCAAAGCATCAACGCCCTGGCTCCTGCTGTCTCCAATAACAGTACCGCCGCACCCGTACAGCGCGGCGATACCCATTATCAATATTGCTGTCAGCTTACTCCTCATGACGAGGCCGTCAGTCTTACTTCATTACGGTCTTGAAGAAGTCGTTGCCCTTATCGTCCACGAGGATGAAGGCGGGGAAGTCGACTACCTCGATCTTCCAGATAGCTTCCATGCCGAGTTCGGGATACTCGAGTAGCTCGACCTTCTTGATATTGTCCTGAGCCAGGATGGCCGCGGGACCGCCGATGCTGCCGAGGTAGAAGCCGCCGTGCTTCTTGCATGCATCAGTCACCTGCTGGCTGCGGTTGCCCTTGGCGATCATGATCATGCTGCCGCCGTTCTCCTGGAAGAGGTCCACGTAGCTGTCCATACGGCCGGCGGTGGTGGGGCCGAAGCTGCCGGAGGGCATTCCCTCGGGGGTCTTGGCGGGGCCGGCGTAGTAAATCGGGTGCTCCTTCATGTACTGGGGCAGGCCCTCTCCGCTCTCGATGCGCTCTTTCAGTTTGGCGTGGGCGATGTCGCGGCCTACGATGATGGTGCCGCTGAGCAGGAGGAATGTCGATACGGGATACTGGGAAAGGTCGGCGAGGACCTCCTTCATCGGGCGGTTCAGGTCTATCCTAACGCCGCCGGAATGCTTGGCGAAGCCGCCGCGCAGCTGCTCGGGAACGAGACGGATAGGGTTGTTGTCCAGAGTCTCGAGCCAGATACCGTCCTTGTTGATCTTACCCTTGATGTTGCGGTCGGCGCTGCAGGACACTCCGAGGCCGACGGGGCAGGACGCACCGTGACGGGGCAGACGGATCACGCGGATGTCGTGGGCGAAGTACTTGCCGCCGAACTGGGCGCCGAGGCCGATGTTGCAGGCAGCCTTGAAGAGCTTCTGCTCCAGCTCGATGTCGCGGAAAGCACGGCCAAGGTCGTCACCGGTGGTGGGCAGATTATCGTAGTACTTGGCGGAGGCGAGCTTGACGGTCTTGAGGTTGGTCTCTGCCGAGGAGCCGCCGATTACGAATGCGATGTGGTAGGGAGGGCAGGCCGCCGTACCGAGGGTTTTCATCTTCTCGATAAGGAAGCTCTCGAGCTTCTCGGGGTTGAGCAGGGCCTTGGTCTCCTGGAAGAGGAAAGTCTTGTTGGCCGAACCGCCGCCCTTGGCGATGAACAGGAACTTGTACTCGCCGCCATCGGTGGCGTAGATGTCCACCTGAGCGGGCAGATTGTTGCCGGAGTTCTTCTCCTTGTACATATCCAGGGGAAGAGTCTGGGAATAACGCAGATTGTCAGTGGTGTAAGTGTCGTAGACACCGTGCTGCAGGGCCTCCTCGTCGCTGATGCGGGAGCCGTCGGCGGTCTTGTCCACCCATACCCTGCGGCCTTTCTTGGCAACTACGATGGCTGTACCTGTATCCTGGCAGAATGGCAGCTTCTGGTTCTTGGCCACGTCAGCGTTGAGCAGCATGGTCAGGGCCACGGCCTTGTCGTTGCGGCTGGCCTCGGGGTCATTGAGAATCTTGGCCACCATCTCGTTGTGCTCGGGACGGAGCATGAATGCCACATCGTGGAAAGCCTGGCGGGCAATCAGCCTGAGTCCTTCGGGATCGACTTTCAGAATTTCCTCACCCTCAAACTGAGCGGTAGACACATAGTCCTTGGTGACAAGATGATACTTGGTAGTATCCTCACCCATCTGGAAAAGTTCCTCGTATTTGAATTCCATATCTGTTGTTATTTGTTGTTTCGTGATGGCAAAGATAGTAATTTTGCGCACGCGATTATCCGACTGCACACACGAAATGACTACTGCCAAAGAAAAAATGCTGAGCGGCGAATGGTATGACGCCGTGGGCAACCCCGAGCTGACGGCGGAGCTGATGACCTGCCGCGACAAGATCTATGAGCTCAACCAGCTGCACCCAAGAGACACAGCCACCCGCGACATCCTGCTGCGCTCGCTCATCGGCCACATGGGCCGCAATGTCGTCATCCTCTCCCCCTTCTTCTGCGACTACGGCACCCAGATATCCATAGGTGACGATACCTATATCAATTTCAACATGACCGTACTCGACGAGGCCCCCGTCACCATCGGCTCCCATGTCTTCATAGGTCCGGGCTGCAGCCTGCTCACCGCCGTCCACCCCCTTGACGCGCTGGAGCGCAACAAGGGCATCGAGAAGGCCCTCCCCATCACCATCGGGGACAATGTCTGGCTTGGCGGCAATGTCACCGTCCTCCCCGGCATCTCCATCGGCGAGGGCTCCGTCATCGGAGCCGGCAGCGTCGTCACCCGCAGCGTCCCGCCACACACCGTCTGCGCCGGCAATCCCGCGCGTATCCTCCGCCGGCTGTGATTCCTTCGGCAAGTATCTGACTCCTTCGGAAGGAGTGGGGAAACTTAGACTATTATCCTATCGCTATTGACGGAAAAACAATTTAAGGTCGAATTTTTCGACCTTAAACAACAGAGGTTATCGAAAATTTCGACAACCTCTGTCATACGTTCCCTCCCGAAGAAGTGAGAGAACTCACAAATACCGTCAAGCGGAAAAAGTAATCAGTCTTCCTTGCGCAGCGCGATGACCGGAGCAGTATTGATGGCCACGATGCTCTGGTAGAGAATCGTGAGGAAGGCGATGGCGCAGGAGAGTACTCCGGAAGCGAGGATGAGTACCCACTGGAGCCAGGGAGCGGCGGTGTATGAGAACTGGCTGAGCCATGCGTCGGTGAGCAGCCAGCTGACGGGAATGGAGACGACGAAGGCAATCAGCGAGAGCATCAGGTAGGACGAGGCGATCTGCCTAAGGATGAGACCCTTGTCGGCACCGAAGACCTTCTCCACGGCGATGTTGCGGCTGCGGGCCCGGATGTAGTAAGTGCTCATGGCAAACAGGCCGAGGGACGAGACGAATATCGCTATCACGGTGAAGATGATGATTATCTTCTGCAGCTGGATATACTTTATGAAGGTTGACTCTATCTGATCCTCAATGTAGGAGGCACCGAAGGCTCCGTCAGGCCGGATACGGCTGTAGACTTCGGCTATACGGTCGTAAGCCTGCCCGTGGTCACCTGTAATCTTGATAATGACGTTCCATGGAGTGCGGTTCTCCGGATAGACATCGTACCTGTAGATCTGGGCCGCCGACTGGTCGTAAAGCAGAGGCCGGATCTTGAAATCGTAGTAGACTCCCGCCACAGGTTCCGTCTCATAGCCGTACTTCTCATTTCCGAAAGTACACTCCGTAGCGGTCTCAGGCAGGCCGGCCTCCTTGAAGGCATATTCATTCCAGTACCAGGCCGACTTGTCCGCCAAGTGATTGTCTGACTTCAGCCTCAGGCCCAGAATGTCGAAATACTCCGCATCACCGCGTATCAGCTGAAAACCGAGCAGACCGCCTTGATAGTAACGGGTATAGTTATTGGTGCCGAACAGCGGAGTACCCTCTCCGAAGCCCACGGCCTCCACGAACGGCAGGGCCTCCACGGCATCCCGGAACTCCCTTATCTGCGCCCCGGAAGTGAAGACCTCACTGGACACGTCGAGGATGTCCTCGGTATTGTACCCCAGCGGAGCGTGGATCATCGCTCTTATCTGGAAAAACATCATCAGGGACACGGCTATCATGGCCACAGCCACCACCTGCTGAATAACTATCAGCGCCTTGCCGAACCACGAGCGGATCTGCAGATTGAACGAGCCGCGCACGATGTCGATAGGCTTTGCCCTGGAAATCGTCAGCGCGGGGATGATGCCAGAGAGGAAGCCTATGAGAGCTATTCCTATGACAATCAGCAGTGCGATGGGGAGGGTAATCTCCGCCAGCACGGAAAAATCATATCCCAGCAGCCGCGAGGCGTAGGGCGCCAGGGCCTCGGCTATCAGCACCGCCAGCACCGTCGATACGGCTGCAAATGCAGTGGCCTCCGCTATCATCCTCCATATCACCCCTGCCCTGCTCTCTCCGAGCAGCCGGCGGGTGGCCATCTCCTTGGCGCGGCGTCCCGACTGGGCCACGGTCAGGTTGATGTAGTTGAGCACCGCGAACAGCATCAGGATGATACAGGCGGCCAGCAGAATCCTGACCAGCTGGCTGTCTCCCTGATTGATATTGCCCGTAATGGACTGGGACTCATCGAAGAAATACACGTCCCTGAGGGGAATGAAGAAGACCTTGTCCACCATATTCTCCGAGTAAGACCACCACACTTCTCCCAGATACTCCCTGATCTCCGGTATCTTAGCCTGTATATCGGAGTTCGGCCAGGTCATGATGAAGGTGTCGAACATACCCGTGTTTCTCATCTCCTCGTCGTTGGCACTGTTGAGTTCCGTCATGAAATCGGCCCGGCACATCACGTCGCAGTACTTGATGACCGAGTGGTCGATATCCTCCATCACAGCCGCTATCGTAAACGTGTAGCCCTCATCCTCGCCCAGCACATTGTAGGTCAATGTCTGACCGACCGGGTCCCTGCCAGGAAAATGCGCGTCGGCAAAGCTCCGGCTGATGACCGCGCTTCGGTCCGAGGCCTTCCACGCCTCGACGGAGCCGCTGAGCAAGGGGAACGAGAACATATCGAAGAACGAGCTGTCCGCGTAGGATGTCTGCGCCGATATCGCAGCCTCATTACCGGCTATATGCAGTTCCCCGACGGTTATTCCCGAACCTGACAGATACGAAGTGGCCTTCTCCACCTCAGGGAAATGGTCCAGCAGATGCTTCTGGAGATAATATGCGCTGCCGATAAAATTCTCATTGGCATAGAGATAGATGCGGTCGGCATTCTTCTGGAACGCATCGGTGGTCAGCTGCCGGCTCACGAACACTGCCAGCAGCAGCACGAAGGCCAGGGAGACCGTCAGACCGAAAAGGTTGATGAAGGCGTAGAGCCCGTTCTTGCGGATGAAGTTGAGGAACGATTTCATTGGTTATAGTATTTTAAATTTTTCCATTTCTGTTTGCCCACTATTTTAGACAAAATCGTGCCAATATTTACAATTTATTAATTTACAGCATCTTAATTTATTCTACTCTCATCTTGACTGTACATATTTCATACATTCTGTGTATGATTTTTTGAAATTGTCAAGATTTCATACATCATCGGACTCGGATGATTAACTAAATTTTTAGTTGCATATTTAAAAATTTAGTTATAGCTTTGTGGTCAGAAACAGAAACTACACACATCATGGCAAAAATAGTCAAGGAAGAACGACAGGAGCTCACACGCGCAGAGCTCGAGATCATGCAGGTAATCTGGAAGAAGGGGAAGGTACTGGTACACGACATCCTGGAGGAGATGCCGGAGCCCCGGCCGGCGTACAACACGGTATCAACGATAGTCAGGATACTGGAAAGCAAGGGCTTCGTCTCGCACAAAGCCTACGGCCGGACCTACGAATACTTTCCGCTCGTGGCGAAGGAAGAGTACACCGGCTCCTACATGCGCACGGTGCTGGACAACTTCTTCGACGGATCCGTCAGCCGGATGGTCAACTTCTTCTCCTCGCAGAAGTCCATCTCGGTGGAGGAGACCGACGAGATCCTAAGGATATTGAACTCAGGCAAATAAAAGACATGAAGACGGTCGAATACATAATAGAGGTACTGATTTGCAGCGGCCTGTTCCTGGTCCTGTACCGGTGGCTGCTGGCAGGAAAGGTCAGCTACAGGCTGTGCCGGGCATACATCGTCGGGACAATGCTGCTCGCAGCCCTCATCCCCGCCCTCGACGTGCCGCTGTACTCCCCCGCCCCGGAGCCCGCAGCAGAGGAGAGGGCTGTCCTCCACGAATTCCGGGGGGACCTCCTCCAGGAGGACGGAGGCTACGGCGGAACCACGGCAGAGGATGCCGCCGCCACCTCCCGGAAAACCTCCGCGAAGGCCATTGTCCTGAAAACGGCCGCTGCCGCCTACGGAGTGACCGCCGCAGCCTCTATTGCCCTGATAATCCTGAATGTCATACGGATACGCCGCCTGCGCCGGGGAGCCCGCCTGACCCGGATGGAGGACTGGACATTAGCCGAGAGCGGAAAGATACGGACCCCGTTCTCATTCCTGAGGACGGTCTACATGGGCTTCAACTACAGCCCCTCCGAGCGCCGGATGATCCTCTCCCACGAAGCCAGCCACGTCCGGCATCGGCATTCCTACGAGAGACTCGTCCTCTCCGTCCTGCGCAGCCTGCTGTGGTTCAACCCATTCCTGTGGATAGCCGAAAAGGACCTGAAGGAGGTGCAGGAATGGGAGGCCGACCGCGACGTTCTCAACGAAGGAAATGACCTGACTCTATATAGAACAGCCATCTTCAAGCAACTCTTTGGTTATAATCCGGATATATCCAGCGGGTTGAATCATTCACTCACAAAAAAACGGTTTATTATGATGACAAAGACACGACTCGGCCGCTACGCCCCGCTGAGGCTGGCCGCCGCCCTCCCGCTGCTCACCGCCACCTTCCTCGCGTTCGGCTGCGGGACCAAGGATCAGACACAGAAGAGTGCCGTCACCGCTACGGCAGCCGGCACTCACAGCACTTCTCCGGACGCAGTCTCTGCCGCACAGGACAGCGTACTGACCATCACTGTATCGAAAGATATGCTGACAATCGACGGTCAGCAATACAGCTCTGAGGACATAGACAAAGTCATTGCAGACAAAATCGCTGCCGGCAAGCCCACCATTGCTGAGATTGAAATCTCCGGCGGCACCGACATGGGGGCCGTGACCGACGTAAAAAACAGCCTCCGGAAGGCCGGTCTCCTAAGAGTCCGCTACACGGCAGACCTTGGCGGCGGTGCGGTACTGTCCGCTGAATCAGTACACATACTGCCTCCGGCCATCAGCGACAATGAGGAGATTTCGACAGCCATTCCCGTCACTTCCGCTAACCGAAAATATTTCCACCAGATCCGCGTGAACAGCAACGACAGGATCATGATGGACGGATATCAGGTGACATTGGAAGAAATTCCGGAAAAGGCCGTCGGGATAATCATGGAACAGGGTATCCGCACTGATACAGATGAGGATCAGTTCCTGGGGATATTCAGCATCGGATTCAACAGAGACTCGTCCCCGGAGGTCTACGTTCAGATCCGGAACGCAATGGACAAGGCCTACGACACCGCCAGGGACAATTACTCGCAGAAAAAATTCGGTAAACCGCTCAATGCTCTTTCCATAGATGAACTGAATCAGGTCATCGGAGCCGTACCGAAGAGAATCGCCGAGCAGGACCGGATCATATACGAGGACGTGCCGCGGTAACGAAGATCCGGGAGCCCGGCTTGTTCAAGGCCGGATTCCCGGGTTTTCATGGTATCATCCGCTGATAATTTTGCTGGTTAGGAAAATTTACATATCTTTGCCGCCCGATTCAGAAATGAAGGGACATGGAGGTGTGGCCGAGTGGTCGATGGCGGCAGTCTTGAAAACTGTTGAACGGCAACGTTCCGGGGGTTCGAATCCCTCCGCCTCCGCACTAAAAAAGCCTGCAGCGTTGCTGCGGGCTTTTTTCTACCCCCTCCAGACCTCCCCTGAGGGGAGGCTTGGTCGCTTCGCTCCGAACATGCCGCAAGCCGCTCTTGTTTATTGATTTCAGACAACGGTAAGCAGATACACGGCATAAAATCACAATCACCTCACTATCAATACGTTCTATTTTCAACGTGTTCTTTTCGGACACTTCGGGATGCACGAAAAGCTCTCGTTACTTTTGTAAGTTCTTATTTATAGGCCTTTTACAAAAAACAGGTGCTGCAGCACTTACCGTTGCCGCTACGAGGATGCTTTTCTCCATTCGAGGTAAATTTAGAATCTGAAGCCTATGTACACCAGCGCACGGGCATCCGTGGCAGTGAGCATGGTGCGGTCATCCTGCCAGGGGGCACCGCTGTCGTTGAATGTCACACCTGCGTCCAGGCCGACCATGTAGTGCTCGAGGAAGGTGTACTCATAGCGCAGGCCCGCGTTGCCCGTCAGGCCGGAGACATGGTACTGCCAGGTGGAGGCGGTGTAGTTTTCGGGCTCAATCTCCGGGAACAGGGCCGCTGTCTCAAAGCAGAGGCCGTCGGCAAAGTACCATCCGATGCCGGCATAGGCGGAGAAGCGGTGATGCTCGGTGTCAATCATATGGAATACTGGACGGACCGAGACGGCCAAGGAGTTGTGACGCAGCCACGTGAGATTGTTGGGGTCATTCCCCGCCGCTATCCACCGGTCGATATAGTCGCGCACAGACGGCATATCGGCAAGACCCTCATAGCCTCCCGGGCTGTCCGTCGTGGTGACGGCCGGAGCATCCGCGATGTCCGGAAACGTGTTGCGGTAGGAGTTCTGTACGTCCAGCTCCAGGGACAATCTGCGCACTAAGTCTCTCTGATAGCTGAATCCGTAGACAGCTGTGGCTCGGTATCTCTGCCCGAAGTTCACTCCGCCGCCGGCTGCCGGACCGGAGTACTCGGAATAGAGTCCCCAGTAACCGATGCCGCCGTAGAGTCTGACAGTGTTCTGCGCTGTAAGGACGGCGGGATTACACACTGCGGCAAACATGCATATTGTGATGGCCGCGTACAGTGATGAAAGCTTGCTCATGATTCTGATTCGGTTATATGGTTCAGGCCGCAAATATAATATGGAAAAGTTCCGGCAAGATAAAAATAAAATCACGGGCCACAGCGCGGCTTTCAAGTGTCAAACTGTTTTTATACAAGCACATACACCCTATATGATTCCACATTTTAAAGGTCACATCACCGTTGGTGCGGACGCAATTACCGCTTTCCCCAGGCGGCCAAGCGGCTGCTGAGGTACTTTGCGAGACTGCCGTCGAGGCCCATTTTACGGGCGAGTCTGGTCTTGCGCGTGCTGAGGTTGGTCTCGCTGATGTCGAGGATGGTGCACAATGTGCTGGCGGGATATCCGAGGCAGGTGAGGATTATAAGGTACCGCTCGTCCTTCGACAGGCCGGGATATTCCGAGAACAGTCCGCTGAGGAACCCCGGGTACACGGTGTCCATCAGGGTGCTCGCGTCACCGTAGGTGTTGATGCCGCGGATGAAGTCGCGGGCGACGTCCACGGATCTGTCAAGAAGGTGATCGGGATTGCTCTGATGGATGTCGTAGATGTCGATGATCTTACGCATGGTACTGTAGGTAAGGTTGTAGAACCGCATCAGGCCGCTGTTGGCAGCAGCATAGCGGCGGAACATCTGCTCCATGGATTTTCTTGCCTCCTCCTCATGGATTTTCTCCTCACGAAGGCTGTTGCTCTCCGCTGTCTGACGGTCCAGCTCCTTCCCGCGGATATCCGCCAGGGCCTTGAACCTGCGGGCCTCGGCCCTCTGCCGCCGGAGCATTGTCCTGAGGAGGACAATGACAGCTGTCACCGCCGCGGCGGCCAGAAGGAAAATGACGGTGAGCAGCAGGATACTCCTGTCCCGTCTGTACAGCTCTGCCTCGAGCCGGGAGTGGTCATACCGCAGTTCCGAGTCCCGGAGCTGGGATTCGTAGCCTTCCTCAAGGATTGACAACTCTATTCTATGTGCGTGACTTTGGTTTATCAGTATGTCATCACTGTTATTTTCCAACTCTGCAATCTCTTTAAAAAGCGAGTAGATTAGAAGACTGTCCGCCTGACTGTAGGCCTTAATAGACTCACAATAGAACCGGGCAGAGTCTGCCATCTTTAAATCAACATAGCATTTTGTGGTAAGATATTGAAAGTCATTATACAGGCTCTCCTCGGCAATATTTTGAGGTATCTCTCCATACTGTGAGAAGGCTCTCTTGATTAAGTCTAAGATTTTCCTTGCATCGTCATCAGGTTCATAGACATAACAGAGAAGGTCAAATGCAGAGAGGCCACAGAGTCGATTATCATACTGCTCTGCCATTGACAATGCCTTCTCCAAATGAGGAATGGCTTTATCTACTGAGTCAATCATCAATATTCTGGACAGAGAAAGATGGGCAGACATAATACGTTCGGGCAGTTCTGCTTTCTCAAAACACTCGAGTGCTTTTCTATATCTGAGAATAGCCGCCTGTTCGTTCACAAAACTACTTCTGTAGAGCGAGGCTATACGGGTATGGAGCAGACCTAACTGCTCCATATTGCCCATACGTTCGACCAAAGGCTCCGCCTCCTTATAGGCGAGCATCGCACCCTCCGCGTCGCCCCGCTCCGAGAGCACCGCCCCCTGCATGACCAGCGCACGGGCCAGCAGCTCTTCCGGTCCGCGGCGGCGGTAATAACTTACTGCTTCCGACACCGCGGTGTCCTCTGCTACAGGCAGGTAGTTCTTATACTCCGCCTCCGTCATGAGCAGGGTATGGAATGCACGGTCCTCTCTGTCCATTCTCCCGATCTCCGCACTGTCGATACCGCTCAGAATGTCAAGGGCACCCTGCGGATCCGTCATCATCAGGGAGTCCGCGGCGGCAAGCTCAGGATACCGGCTCACATGCCTGCCTGAGCACGAGCACAGTGAGCAGAGCAGTACTATCAGGTATAGAATTTTCATGCTGCAAAGATACGCAATAAGGGATAAAACGTATGGCGGTCACATGACAGTCACATAAGACAAGGTCTTTATCGTTAGTCAGACATGTTGATATTCAACAAAGAACGAAGTACAAGACTCTATGCCGAGAGTACAGAAAAGAACTTCAGTCACATGACGGTCACATAAGATCAGGCCCAGTATGGCAGGTAACCTTTGTATTTTTTACTGTTATTCCCGGGATCGGCGTCCTTAATCAATCCGTTTTCCAGTGCCTCTTTTATCAATCTGGATACCATTGAGTAGTTTTTCTGTTCTATGCCGAGTCTCCGACGCAGTGTCTGATTGGTCAGCATCTCGCCATTGACATACCTGAGGCAAGCATGCTGGTAGCATGCGGCCAGTTTTTCCTGTCTTGTCAATTCCGAAAGCGGACGATACGAAAACAGTGTGACAGTGGTCCTGTTCTCTGAAACGGTGAAGCGGAGCGGCGGGAGCATGTACGTCTCGCTGCCTGTCATGGCTTTATCCATGCCGCTGCCCTTTTCCTCGCAGAAACCCATTCTGCGCATAATGTCGGCAAGGCTATCGTTGCGCGATATGTATTCGTCAATAAACCTGTCGGTACTGATAAGGGGAATACCTGGATTTGAGATTTCCATACGATTGGAGTATATCTCAATCATTGGGAAGCCAGACTGCGCGAAGTCCTGGTGTATAATCATGTTGGCTACTATCTCTCTGATTGTAACCTGCGGATAGGATGTGATATTTTCCCGGAGAGCCCGGCCTATTCTCTCGTCCGCCGGAAGTTGCCCGGCAATCCAGTCTATCATGGTACTGAACGAAAGCGCGTAACCTTTCATGAATATCTGTTCCCGCTCTGTTTCCTGTTTACCACTGCCCCTGTAGACTATCACGCGCACGGCTTTGCGACGGAGATGGTCAAAGTCGGACAGGTCTTTGGCCAACAGAATTGCTCCAAGCTCTGTTATAGCCAGTCCGGTCTCATCATCGGTGATGAAACTCTCACTCCTGAACCTGTCTACTATAGCCTGCTGTGTGGTAGGCAACGGAAGTCCCATCAAGTCGAAATAGGTCTCTACTGACAGGAGTGAGATGACCTCGGAAACAGAAAGGTTTTGCTTTACTGTGATTTTATCCAGGGGCTTACCGTTGTTCCTGTTCCATATCTTGGCTTCTTTGTCCTTGAACATCGTTAGTTTCTTGGTCAGGGAGCCGACTCTTATATATGCTTCGTTAGTAAATTCTACCGGTACGTTTACTGCTGCAGGTACGCGGAACATGGATATATGCCGGCCTCCGCAGCAGTCAAATTCGTAGGTTTCAAAATCAATCCTGGGGTTGAGACGCAAGGCAAGCCACATTTCGAGTTCCTCATTTCCTTTCTTGTGGGATTTGATTCTGAACGTAGTGCCTATAATCTCGTGGGTGGTATCGTCCACACCGAAAACCAAGTATCCATAAGGCTTGTTATGCAGACAAGCCGAATTGGACAAAGCAGAAAGGCGCTCGCCGATTTCTTCCGGAGAATGGAAATTACGCTTGAATTCCACCCACTCTGTCTCGTAAGGGAAAGATATTAGCGCATCTATAAGTTTTGTCAGTTCGTTGTCGGTCATGCTATCTGTAGATTTGGAGCAAAGTTAGCAATTTTCGGCCAAGCGGCTGCTGAGGTACTTTGCGAGGCTGCCGTCGAGGCCCATTTTACGGGCGAGTCTGGTCTTGCGCGTGCTGAGGTTGGTCTCGCTGATGTCGAGGATGGTGCACAATGTGCTGGCGGGATATCCGAGGCAGGTGAGGATTATAAGGTACCGCTCGTCCTTCGACAGGCCGGGATATTCCGAGAACAGTCCGCTGAGGAACCCCGGGTACACGGTGTCCATCAGGGTGCTCGCGTCACCGTAGGTGTTGATGCCGCGGATGAAGTCGCGGGCGACGTCCACGGATCTGTCAAGAAGGTGATCGGGATTGCTCTGATGGATGTCGTAGATGTCGATGATCTTACGCATGGTACTGTAGGTAAGGTTGTAGAACCGCATCAGGCCGCTGTTGGCAGCAGCATAGCGGCGGAACATCTGCTCCATGGATTTTCTTGCCTCCTCCTCATGGATTTTCTCCTCACGAAGGCTGTTGCTCTCCGCTGTCTGACGGTCCAGCTCCTTCCCGCGGATATCCGCCAGGGCCTTGAACCTGCGGGCCTCGGCCCTCTGCTGCCGGAGCATTGTCCTGAGGAGGAAGATCACAGCTGCCACCGCCGCGCCTGACAGAAGGAAAATGACGGTAAGCAGCAGGATACTCCTGTCCCGTCTGTACAGCTCCGCCTCGAGCCGGGAGTGGTCATACCGCAGTTCCGAGTCCCGGAGCTGGGATTCGTAGCCTTCCTCCAGGATTGACAACTCTATTCTGTGTGCATTCTCCTGATATCTCAGCATTTTCTCGCTGTCGTTTTCCAGTGCCGCTATGTCTTTGTAAAGGTTGTATAAATAAAGACTGTCCGCCTGGTTACGAATTTGAAGAAAGTCGCAATATATTCGTGCGGAGTCAGCTTCGCCCATTTTAATATAAGCTGTTGCTGTACTATTCAGCAGATTATTGTATAGATTCTCTTCTACAATGTTCTGAGGCTTATCCCCGTACTGTGAGAAGGCTTTCTTGGCCAAGTTGACGGTTCTTCTTGCATCATCCTCAGATTCATAGACATAACAGAGAAGATCAAGTGCAGAGAGGCCGCAGAGCCGGTTTCCGTACTGTTCTGCCATTGACAATGCCTTCTCCAAATGGGGTATGGCCTTGTCTGTTGAGTCAACAATCAATACTCTGGCGAGAGAAACTTCAGTAAACATAATTCGCTCGGGCAAATCTGCTTTCTCAAAGCAGTCAAGTGCTTTCCTGTATCTGAGGACAGTGCTTGGTTTATTCACCAGGCTCATCTGGTAGAGTGATGCGAGACGAGTGTGGAGCAAACCGAGCTGCTCCATGTCGGCCGTGCGCTCGACCAAAGGCTCCGCCTCCTTATAGGCGAGCATCGCACCCTCCGCGTCGCCCCGCTCCGAGAGCACCGCCCCCTGCATGACCAGCGCACGGGCCAGCAGCTCTTCCGGTCCGCGGCGGCGGTAATAACTTACTGCTTCCGACACCGCGGTGTCCTCTGCTACAGGCAGGTAGTTCTTATACTCCGCCTCCGTCATGAGCAGGGTATGGAATGCACGGTCCTCTCTGTCCATTCTCCCGATCTCCGCACTGTCGATACCGCTCAGAATGTCAAGGGCACCCTGCGGATCCGTCATCATCAGGGAGTCCGCGGCGGCAAGCTCAGGATACCGGCTCACATGCCTGCCTGAGCACGAGCACAGTGAGCAGAGCAGTACTATCAGGTATAGAATTTTCATGCTGCAAAGATAGCATGAAATCCTGTCATCATTCGCCTTTTATCCTGCCCTGAAGTCCTCCGGCGGAGCGGTTCGACGCCTTCCTGACAAATTTGTCCCCGAAGGTCTGCCTGTAAGTGAATATGAAGATTCCGGGATAAGTACGGAGGTTGCGCCTGTATGAGTAGCTGTCCGTGGAGAAGAACCTGGGGCCGAAGCATCCGAGTATGTCCACGGCGTCTATGCTTACCGTTCCTCCAAAACCGAACTGCTTGGAGAAGGACAGACCCAGCTGGTGCCTGTCCGGGATTTCCCATGTCAGGGATCTCGTGGGGGAGGCGTAGCTGTAGTTCAGGGACGCCTGGGGCGAGACTTTATTGAACTGGTAAATGCCCTCGGCACTGGCGCTTCCATCAAATCCCCGGCCGGGTTCCTTCTTGTACACGATATTGATTACGGCCTTGCCGGCAGCAGCCCTGAAGGACGCTCCGGGAGAGGTGACGACCTCGATTTCCTCGATTTTGTCAGCGGAGGTGTTGCGCAGGATGTCCATTGCCGCCTCCTGTCCCATCACAGGCTTGCGGCCGTCTATCCATATCTCAGCGTTCTTCCCGCCCACCACCGAGACGTTTTCACGGTAGACGGTCACAAGCGGCGTGTATCCCAGGATAGTATATGCGTTTACCGCAGCGGCCACCTCTGCCGGAGGCGAGTAGACCAGCTTGCCGGGGCGCCTGTCCACGAGCCCCCTGCTGGCGGTAACCGTCACCTCGTCCAGCCGCTCCACGGACGGCTCCAGGACTATGGTCAGGAAATCCCCGGTCACCGGTCTCAGGACCTTTTCAAATCCTATGAAGGATACTTCTACAAATGACCCGCCGGAAACGTCATCAAGCGAGAAGAATCCGGAGGTGTCGGCGTATGTAAAATCCATGACGGTGCTGTCTGTCCCGGACATCAGGACGACGAGCGCCGACTCAACGGGAGTCCCGGACGGGTCGGTCACTTTTCCCTTGAGGTCGCGGGAGGAGGCCAAGGCGCAGAGCGCGGATACGGCGGTCAATAGGAGGATGGCGGTTAAGCGTGATGGCATATTCATATTCATGTTCGTGTCGTGTTTGTGAAAATTTTCCGCAAACATAATACTGAACGGCTCATCCGGGGCAATAAATAAATTCACAGGCAGGATGGCGGACGTTCCATCACACCATCGTAACAATCAGATACTTGCACGATTTTCACCATGTAAAATATTATTCACAGCCAGCATTCAGGTCTTGCCTTTTAGGCGCAATCTCTCCAGAACTGCCGGTTGGTCGGCACCTTCAGGATAGGAATCCGGGGTAGGGCCGCTGGGAAGGGCCCCTGAGGCTGGTCGGACAAATGCTGCGATTTCAGACAACGGTAAGCAGATACACGGCGTAAAATCACAATTGCTTCACAATCAATACGTTCTATTTTTAACGTGCTCTTTTCGGACACTTCGGGGCGCACGAAAAGCTCTCGTTGCTTTTGCAAGTTCTTATTTTTCTGCCTTTTACAAAAAGTAGATGCAGCAGCTCCTACCGTTGCCGCTGCGAAGATGCTTTTTCTCCAAAGGGACTCTCCGGCGGAAGAGCATACTGCACATGCCTTAGCGGCACACTCCTACTGACATTTATCCACTCCACGACCATCCTCCAGATGACTGATTACATCGTCGCAGCCCCTGAGAATCCTGCGGTCCCAAAGATATTGCACGAACCCGAAAATGAGAACCAGCCATACCAGCACACCTACCGACTGTCTACGGCTGATCGACAGCAGCCCCTCGAGAACCTGTACTATGTGAAATGCAAATACCAGCAAAGCGACAGCGGCAATCAAAACCACTACGCTCATCAACACATAGTTGCGCTTGAAACGCCGCAGCCTGACGGCCCTGGTAAGCACATCCTCCCGGGAATCCTCCGAAAGATCGGCACTGCGGTAAATGAGAATAACTCCCACCATTACCAGCAGGCAGTAGGCTATCGCTGCAACAATAACCCACCAGTCCGGACCTCCAATCGGTACAAATACCAGAATCACCAACACCGCGACTGTCCCGCCTATAATTCCCGACCATTTATCCATTCTCATAAGTCCGAGATTTCTCCGAAATGCCTTTTTCTGCAATTCAGCATTGACTATCTGCTGTTCATCCAGCATTTTCCTCAAAGCGGCATACTCCGACCGCAACTGTTCCAGTTCCATTGAACTCATATTTTCCTCGTTCTGCATAATGTTTATTTATTAAATTCAGATTTTCATCTTCTTGAGCAGTTCCTTAATCCGATGAAGCTGAAAAGAGACATTCTTGACCGAAATGCCCATAACCGCCCCGATTTCCTCGTAGGACAAGCCCTCCAGCCACAGCAGAATCAGAGCCCTGTCCACCAGCCCGAGCCGGTGAATCCTGTCGTACAGCCTCCTGACCTGCAGCGTCCGCTCGCTTATGTCCTCAAACAGATCAACATCCACATTAAGAGGCACATGACGCCCGGCACGCCGCATTCGCCTCTGCAGATTCAGACAGCAGTTCATGCTCACACGGTATATCCATGTACGTACATCCGCCTCACCCCGGAACGAGCCGAAACCCGTCCACAGCCTCAGTATTACCTCCTGAAACAGATCTTCCAGTTCCGTCCTGTTGTCCGCAAACATATAGCACACAGCGTACACCGTACTTTTGTACTGCTGTACCAGCTTCGTAAACTCCCGTTCTTTGTTGTCGTTGTTCATTTGACTGCTTTTTACAACCCGTTAGACACAGCCGGTCCGAAAAAACTATAAAATAGAGCGGATTTTCTACCCGAGACTCTTCCCGGTGATGGCCGCGAAATGGTCCAGGGCCCAGGTGATGAGCTGATTGATGATAGGCATCAGGCTTTCACCCATTTCTGTCAGAGAGTATTCCACCCTGGGCGGCACTTCGGGATAGAGACAGCGGAGGATGAGACCGTCGGCTTCGAGGCCTTTCAGGGTCTCGGTCAGGACTTTCGGGGAAATGTCGGGGATCGCGCGGCTGATCGTGCTGAAGCGGGTGGGACCGTTCTCGGAGAGGACGCAGAGGATAAGGATGGCCCATTTGCCGGAGAAGCGGGACAGGATGTTCCGGACGGGGCAGGTCCCGATGCAAGTAAATTTTTTCAGATTTTCCTGCAGTGGCAAGCTGTTCATATTCAATTATAATTTCTTAGAGGTAAGTGCCTTTCGTTTCGGTAACCTCTTGTTTATTACGTTTTACCTGACTACTTTTGCACTATTAAAAAGATAGTTCATTTCAAATACAAAGTTAATTCATTTCTAACAAAATTAAAATTATGAGCGAAATCAAAGTAATGAACAGCGGCGCAAAATACGCCCATACATCTGTCGGTATCCTCAAAAACTTCGAGGGCAAGCAGTTCGTCAAGGAAGCCACAGGGGCCACCTCCTGCGAAATCTCTTTCGGCTCGCTGCCGTCCGGAGCAGCCGTTCCCTTCTTCCACAGCCACAGGGCCAATGAGGAAAACTACATCATCCTCTCCGGTGCAGGCCGCTTCCAGGTGGACGACGAGGTCTTCGACATCGCCGAAGGTTCGGTCATCCGCGTAACTCCCGGCTGCGACCGCAACCTCAAATGCACCTCGACCGAGCCTATGACCTACATCTGCATCCAGGCAAGGGAGGGCAGCCTCGGGGACTATACCATGACCGACGCCGACATGACCGAACGCAGGAGCCTGTTGTAAAAGCCAGCTACAGTCAAACTTCCGGAGGTGGAGGGACAATGGGGCCGGGACGAGCGGAAGCAGTGATACAGACTACGAGGGCCGGCCAGCGCAGTTGCACAGCAGCAGCTCGTAGATCTCCCGGGCCTCCTCTATCCGCAGGCTCCGGAGCGTGAAGGAGGTACCGTTGGTGGAAAGGGTAAGGCTTACCCGGCGGGAGTACGGGGTGAAGGGAGTGCTCCGAAGGCGGACTACCTCGACATTGCTGTATTTGACGTAGTTCCGGATGTCTGCGAACCTGCCGTTGCGGATCTCGATGTAGTCCTCCTTCAGCGTGATACGACCCCGGCGGACGGCCATGAGTCCTTTGGCCAGAGATATCAGCAGCCAGGCCGCCGGCACAGCGAGCCACACATACAGGCCGAAGCAGGCCAGTGTGACCGCGGCGGCCAGCGATATCAGAATATCCAGACGCATGACGTGCCACATCAGGCCGTACCCCGAGCGGGCCGAAACGATCTCCGGAGAAGAGCCGTAGCTGCTTCCGAGCCACCAGCTGAGGAAATCCGCAGCCGATTCCGAGCCGTAGACCCTCACATCCGCACCCTTTTTCTCATCGGTGGCATTCAGTGCCTGCCGCAGCATGACGGTACTGCCGTGCAGCCATTGCTCCAGGAAATTGCGCTTGACATAAACCGTACAGACCTTATCGTAGGAGAAACGGCTGCTGTTGCGGGCAATGAGTCCACTCTCAAAGTTCAGCTGGCCGCGGGCGATACGCACTTCCATGTTGGCATAACGCAGAAAGACCTTGCCTATCCACAGCAGCATCACGAAGAAGTACAGAGCCACAGCGACGACCACATAACCCGAAGGCTGGAGCGACAGAGTCCCGGCATGTGTGTCCACATAGTCTATGATATGGTCCACAGCATGATCATCGACAGTCGTAACGGAATTGTACACAGCGGCCAGGGCTGCAAAGAGCACGGCCATGCCCTGAAGGTGGTTCTGGCAGAACGCCCCCTTAATCAAATTGGAATTGCTGAAACTGAGCGAACTCCCGGAGGTCCGCCCCTCTGCCGCTCCGGAAAAGCGGGAGGTGCCGGAAGCTCCGGACAATTCAGAAGAAACAGGCAATTCAGAAGAAGCAGAAACAGCAGCAGAAGGAGCTTCAGGAACAGCCTCCTCCATCTCCACCCTCTCCATCAGCGCCTTCCAGTCCCGGTCATCCAGGATAAGCTCTATCTCCGCCGACTTGGACGCAAGCGTATCGAAGAGTACGCCCCGCATTTCCAGGACACGGTAGATGAACCCCTGCCTGGTCCGCATCGACTGGACCTTGCTCAGCGGTATGCTGGTAGTCTCCTTGCTCAGCAGCCCGTGCATGAAAATCAGCTTGCCGCCCTCAATATAGTATTTCTTGAAATACCAGCTGATGAAAGCCGTCAGAGCCGCCAGGGCCAGATACCCGGCACTCAGCAGCGATACCACCCGCATCTTCTCCATGAAGGTATGCTGGTCATCGGCATCGATAAATTTCAGGACGATAAGGAGCACGAAAAGGCTCGCATACTCCCGCAGCCCCTTGGCCATCAACACCCAGTAAGCACTCCCGCTCATCCGCCTCGGCTCGGAAAAATCACCTGTTCTCATTCCGCGTCCTTTCTATCAACAGTGACTTTATCTCCTCCGCCTTCTCCCGCGTCAGTCCCGGGATGACGGTCTCCGCCAGCATCTGCGCCCCGCTCACGACATCCACAGCATAGAGTCCGAACATCCGCGAAACGGGATTCTGCCGGACACTCACCTGCTGCACCTTGCAGAAAGGAATCGTAACTGTCTTCGGAAAGACTATCCCGGAGCGGTAGGTGATATCGTGCTCCCTGACCGCATAGCCCTTGTAGGCGTATGCCTTGGGCAGAATCGCCAGATTGACAAGCCCCGCCGCAAGCAGCACCGCCTCCGCGCATATCACGATCAGGTTCCGCCCGTCCAGCTCATCGGCAAGGAGAATAAAAAGCGGCAGCAGCATCAGCCCGAGCCAGGACAATGCCGTAGCGGCCGTATGCGCTTTAAGGTACTTTCTTTCGAGGGGAACAAATGCAAGGTTCTCCACCCTGTCAATATTGTCCAATGATATCTGTCTGTTGGTCATAATAAAGGGAATGTCATGTCAATGTAATAAATGGTTTTATCCGGGACGGCGGAGGGTAATGACAACGACCTCCGGCCAGGCTCCGATGCGGAAGGGGAAGGAACCGCCGATGCCTGCGGACACATTGAGGACACGGGCACCCTCCCGGTAGACCCCGTACCACTCGCGGTACATCCAGCGTGAAGGGGAGAAACGCCCGATGCGGAACTGCATGGCGTGGGTATGGCCGGAGAGGGTCAGCTGAATATCCGAGCGCGGCAGGACCTCCAGTCGCCAATGGCTCGGGTCGTGGCTCAGGAGAATCTTGAAGGGCGAGGAAGAATGCACGGCAGCAGAATCAGCAGCAACAGAAGAATCTGTTGAGAAAAACACCGGCGGCACCCCGTAAAGGGCCCTCTGCAGGTCTCCCCTGCTGCCGAAAGGCGGCTTGCCGCAGTGCTCCACCCCTATCACATATATGCTGTCCTCCATCCCCGGGCCGTTCACCGCAGTCCGGGTAATCACCGCCGAGGAATCCAGCAGCACCCTCCAGCCCATCGCCCGCTCCCGGCGGACCACCTCGGCGAAGGCTCGGGCCGCCCCGTCTGCCGTGGAATAGTCATGGTACTCGCAGTAATCGTGATTGCCCACCACGGAGAACACCCCGTCACGGGCACGTATTGACGACAAGACAGCCGTCATCCGTGAATCAAGTTCGGAAGGCGAGGAATTCACCAGGTCTCCTGTAAAAGCCACCAGATCAGCATCCAGGTCATTGACCGCAGCAACCAGTTTCTCCACCATCCCCGGCGCAGCGTATGAACGGGCATGAAGGTCCGCCAGGTGCACTATCCGGTATCCGTCAAAGGAAGCCGGAAGGTCCTCGAAGGTCAGGGTCTCCTCCCTCACCTCCAGCCGCTTCGGCCCATAGGTCAGACCGTAGACCGCCGACACCAGGAAACAGCCCGCAAGTACGGTGCCCACCGCATCGAAACCGCCGGTAAGAGCCCCGCGCAGCACTTCCGACCCGCCTGAATCCCAGGCGATGTAGCCCGCCGCCCTTCCAAGTATCGAGACGATGCAGAAGAGCAGCTTAGGCACGGTCAGACACAGTATAGCGGACACCATTCCCTTGAACACAAAGGGCTGCGGTCCGCCGGCAAAATACAGCACCAGCAGGAAAACGAAAAAGGCCAGCGGAGTCCAGAACAACAGGTTCCACCAGCCTAAATCAATCCCGCGCAGACATACCAGCCGGATATAAAGGTCCGGCAGCAGAATGAGCAGCGAGACTATGAAATAGAAAATTGGCATCCTATTTCCCCGTCAGCTCATGCGTCTGAAAATATTTCCACTTGAATATCAGCAGATACAATGCGCCCACCGTAATGCACGAATCTGCGACATTGAATATCGGACGGAAAAACACCAGCGAGTCTCCGCCCTTGCCGGGCACCCAGTCCGGCCATGTCGTGTCAATAATAGGGAAATAAAGCATGTCAACCACCTTCCCTAGTCCGAAAGGCGCATATCCTTCACCAAAAGGAACCAAACCGGCTACGGATGCGGATGTCGAAGGCTCGAAGATAAGTCCGTAGAACATACAGTCTATCACATTGCCTACCGCCCCCACCATAATTGCCGTCAATCCCAGAAGGACACCTGTCGGAGCATCCTTCTTGAGGAGAAGATGCCTTATGTAAAACAGCAGCAGCACAGACAGGACTATTCGCAGGGTCGTCAGTATGTATTTGCCGATATGCCCACCGAAAGACATACCGAAAGCCATCCCCTCGTTTTCGATAAAGAGTATCTGAAACCAGTTACCCAGCACCGGTATGGACTCTCCGATATGCATGTTGGTCTTGACCAGAATCTTCACCACCTGGTCAACTGCCAGCAGCAGCACTGCGGATATGACTATCAGCGCGGCCTTTCCACGCCGTGATATTCTCATCTTACTTGTTGGAATTAAGTTTGGCCTCGACACTCAAGGTTGCATGAGGTACCAGCCTGAGTCTCTCCTTGGGAATCAGCTTCCCGGTCTGACGGCATATACCGTAAGTCTTGTTCTCTATCCTCACCAGAGCGGCCTCCAGAGAGTTGATGAACTTGAGCTGCCTCTGGGCCAGCTGTCCGGCCTCCTCTTTTGACAGGGCCGAGGCACCTTCCTCGAGGACCTTGAATGTAGGAGAAGTATCCTCCGTATCGTTGCTGGTGCTATGCGTGATGGCAGACCTCAGCTGCTCATAGTCATCCCTTGCCTTTTCAAGCTTTTTCAGAATGATCTCTTTGAACTCCTGCAGTTCTTCGTCGCTGTAACGTACCTTCTCGAGTACTTCATTCTTGTTTTCCATATTGTCGTCCATAGCTGAAAAGTTTTTAAAATTATTCCGTAAAATTATACATTTTTTATAAAAAATCAATACCCCTGCGGCACTCATCGCTCCGCGAGTGCGCCATTACTGATTCACACCCTCTCGAGCTTGAGGGTTATCTTATTGTCTTCCAGCCATTCTACCTCCACCCCGCCGGAGACGGCATCCTCCAGGATGATCTCGCGGGCGAGGGTCTGGGAAGCGATATAGTCCTTGAATCCGGCCAAGGCCTCCTCCACCTCGGGCAGCCTCTGGATACGGGCCACGATTCTGTCCGTAACCTCGAATCCGCTGTCCTTGCGAAGGTTCTGTATCCTGTTGATCAGCTCGCGGGCCACTCCCTCATTGCGGAGCTCCGGAGTGACTGTGATGTCGAGGGCGATGGTCAGCTTGCCCTCCGTAGCCACGAGCCTTCCGGGCATGTCCTCGGAGGACACCTCATAGTCAGCGGGCTGCAGCTCCACGTCCCCGGAGGGCAGAGGGAGGGTATAGACCTCCTCCTGCATGCCGGCGAGCTCCACTGCGGCGATCTCCTGCTGGGACAGAGTCCCGAACGCTGCGGCTATCTCCTTCATCTGCTTGCCGTAACGCTTGCCGAGGGTCTTGAAATTGGGTTTTATCTTCTTGGTGATGAGGCCGGTCGTATCCTTGATGTAGACCACCTCCTTGACATTGACCTCGCTGAGCACCAGGTTGCGCACCTTCTCGAACTGCTCCTCGATCTTGGGGTCGAGGACGGGGATGATCATCTGGGCCAGGGGTTGACGCACCTTGATATTGACCTTGCGGCGCAGGGCGAGCACCATCGAGGATGACTTCTGGGCCAAGGCCATGCGCTCCTCCAGGTCGGTATCCACGCAGGCAGGATCGCTCTCAGGCATGGGCATCATGTGTACGGATATCACGTCGTGAGCCCCGGTCGCGCTGTTCAGGTCGCAGAAGAGGCGGTCCATGTAGAAAGGCGCGATGGGAGCCGCGAGCACGGCCACTGTCTCGAGGGCCGAGTACAGGGTCTGGTAGGCTGCCAGCTTGTCATCGTTCATCTGGCCTCCCCAGAAACGCTTGCGGTTCAGGCGCACGTACCAGTTGCTGAGGTTGTCGCAGACGAAGTCCTGAATCAGACGGCCGGTGCCGGTGATATCGTAGCCCTCGTAGCACTCCTTGACGTTCTTGATCAGGGTGTTGAGCAGGGACATCAGCCAGCGGTCGATCTCCGGACGCTCAGCCACGGGTATCTGCTTCTGCAGATGCTCCGGTTTGGTGCCGAAGCCGTCCACGTTGGCATAGAGAGCGAAGAACGAGTATGTATTATATAAGGTACCGAAGAACTTGCGGCGCACCTCGTCCACTCCAGCCTCGTCGAACTTGAGGTTGTCCCAGGGCTGGGAGTTGGTGAGCATGTACCAGCGCAGGGCATCGGGTCCGTAGGTGTCGAGGGCCTTGAAGGGATCGACGGCATTGCCAAGGCGCTTGCTCATCTTGTTGCCGTCCTTGTCGAGCACCAGTCCATTGGATATCACGGTCCTGAATGCCGTGCTGCCGCTGATCATCGTATGGATGGCGTGCAGGGTGAAGAACCATCCGCGGGTCTGGTCCACTCCTTCGGCGATAAAATCGGCGGTCTGACCGAACCTGGGAGTACCGAGAGCCTGCAGCCCCTCCTGGGCGTATGGCATCGAGCCCGAGTCGAACCACACGTCGATCAGATCGGTCTCGCGCACCATCTTCCGTCCCTTGTCCGAGACGAGGTATATCTCATCCACATACGGCCTGTGCAGGTCGATGCGCTCATAATTGTCCTTGGAATAGTCCCCGGGCACGAATCCTGCCGAAGCCAGCGGATTCTCCTTCATGATGCCGGCGGCCACAGCCTTGTCAATCTCGGCGTAAAGCTCTGCCACCGAGCCGATGCACTTCTCCTCGGCCCCGTCCTCTGTCCTCCATACGGGCAGCGGTGTACCCCAATAGCGGCTGCGGGAGAGGTTCCAGTCCTGAAGGTTCTCCAGCCACTTGCCGAAGCGGCCTGCTCCGGTCGACGCGGGCTTCCAGGTGATGGTCCTGTTCAGCTCGATCATCTGCTCCTGAACCGCAGTGGTGCGGATGAACCAGGAGTTAAGGGGATAATACAGCACGGGCTTGTCGGTCCTCCAGCAGTGGGGATAGGAGTGCACATGCTTCTCTATCTTGAATGCCTTGTTCTGGCCCTTGAGCATCACACAGATGTCCACGTCGATGGTCGGAGTCTCGGGGGTAGCCTCTGGATCGTAGGCATTCTTCACATAGCGGCCGGAATATTCCCTGTACAGCTCCACATCCACCCTCTCGCGGACAAATTCCGGGTCGAGGTCCTCTATCCGGTACATCCTGCCCGTGCGGTCCACCAAGGCCTGCATCACTCCGGCGGCATCGCGCACCATCAGGGCGGGCACTCCGCTCTGGCGGGCCACCTTGGCATCGTCGGCACCGAATGTCGGGGCAATGTGGACAATACCGGTGGTGCCCTCGTCCGTGGTCACGTAGTCGCCGGGGATCACGCGGAAGGCGCCCTCGTCGGGACGCACCCAGGGAATCAGCTGCTCGTAGCGTATGCCCACTAAATCAGTGCCCTTATAGGAGCCTTCGAGTACCTCGAAGGGTATCTTTCCTCCGAAATGGTCATGAACCAATGCCTTTGCGACGATGTACACTCCGGGAAGACCGGTGTAGGGGTTCGAGGAGCGCACCAGGACGTACTCGATGCCGGGGCCTACGCAGAGGGCGGTGTTCGAGGGCAGGGTCCAGGGGGTGGTGGTCCAGGCGATGAAATAGAGGGGATCCCCTCCGGCTTTCTGGAAGAAAGGCTCGGAGGCCTCGTCGCGGATGACCTTAAACTGGGCCACGGCCGTAGTGTCCTTCACGTCGCGGTAGCAGCCGGGCTGGTTGAGCTCATGGGTGCTCAGGCCGGTGCCTGCGGCGGGCGAATAGGGCTGGATCGAATAGCCCTTGTACAGCAGACCTTTCTTATATATCTCCTTGAGGAGATACCAGAGGGTCTCGATGTAGCGGTTGTCGTAGGTGATGTAGGGATTGTCGGTGTCCACCCAGTAGCCGATGCGCTCGGTCAGGTTGACCCACTCTTTGGTATATTTCATGACCTCGCGGCGGCAGATGGAGTTGTACTCCGCCACGGATATCTTCTTTCCGATGTCATCCTTGGTGATGCCCAGGGCCTTCTCCACTCCCAGCTCCACGGGCAGACCGTGGGTATCCCATCCGGCCTTGCGGTTCACAAGCCAGCCGGACTGAGTCTTGTAGCGGCAGATCACGTCCTTGATCGAACGGGCCATCACATGGTGGATACCCGGCATGCCGTTGGCCGAGGGAGGTCCCTCGAAGAACACATACTCGGGAGCATTCTTCCTCATTTCCAATGTCTTGTGAAACACGTCCTGCTTCTTCCAACTCTCCAGCACCTCGGCGGAGAGACCTGTCAGGTCCAGTCCTTTATACTCTTTGAACATATATTCTGAATTTTAGTGGGCAAAGATAGGGAAAATATTGCTATATTCGCATGTCATGACAGTTATAGATATCATCATTCTCGTACTCCTGGCCCTGGCTGTATTCAAGGGCATCAAGGACGGACTGGTAAGGCAGGTAGGCGGCATCGCGGGCCTTATCCTCGGTATTTTTCTGGCAGGCCGTTTCTCCGCACTGATGGCCGGATGGCTGCATCAGTGGCTCAACGCCTCGGAGAGCGTGGTCAAGGCCGTCTCCTTTGCCATCATCATCATCGCGGTATGCCTTTGCATGTATCTTCTGGGCCGGTTGCTTGAGAAAATCATCAAGATCACCACACTGGGCTGGGTCAACCGCCTTCTTGGCGTGCTTCTCTCAGTATGCACCGTCGTGCTGCTGATCGGCGCGCTCATCTCGCTTATCGAGTACGTCAACACCACCTGGTTCGTCATTGTTCCCCAAGAGCAGATGGCCGCATCAAAAGGCGTGCAGATCATATCTTCGATAACAGATGCGGTATTCCCTTATTTAAAGCAGCTTTTCAACGCCTGACATCACTGATTCCAGCCACTTTCGTAAAAACTTTCCGATTTTGCTGAAAGTGGTAACGCAGTCTCGCAGATTTTCTCCTACTTTGCAGTGTAAAAACACACGGATATGGAAGAAGATTTGAGTTTGAAGGAGAGGCTGGACCTCAACGCGGAGTCGATGCTCCCGCCATTGCCCGGCAACAGGATTCTGTGGTACACGGCAGCTACAGCAGCGGCCCTGCTGCTGTCGGCACTGCCGCTGACACCGTTATTCCTATCCTAGATTTCATTATTCCTTAACACTTTGACGGAGGGCAGGATATGAAGAAGGAGATCAGAATAAGACAGCACGACAAAAGTGACTGCGGAGCGGCTTGCGTAGCATCCGTATGCGCTTACTACGGTCTGAGACTACCCATGATCAGGGTAAGGGAAGCATGCGGCACCGGAGCAGAGGGCACCACCATGCAGGGAGTCATCGACGCATTCGGCAAGCTGGGCATGGATGCGGCAGGACTGAAGGCCAGGAAGAAAAATATAAATGAGCTGAAAGGCGCGGCCAAACCGGTCGTCATGCACCTGGAGAAGAAATGCGGATGGCTGCATTTCGTCGTTCTCTACGACATGGACGACATACATGCGTCAGTCATGGATCCCCAGGACGGACGGATTCACAAGATTCCCCTGACCGAGCTGGAGGAGGAATGGAGCGGCTACATTGTGGCTGCGGCACCGTCCCCCGGATTCAGGAAAGAGGACAGGCGCACCGACATCTCAGGCAGATTCAAGGAGCTGCTGCTCCAGCATAAGAAAGAGATGCTTCTGGTACTGGCCGGTTCGGCCGCATACATAGCCGCATCGCTCAGCACGTCCCTGTTCCTGCAACGCATCATCGACAGTGTCATTCCATCAGGAAGCCACCGCAGTCTGGCAACTGCCGGCATCATCATGCTCACGCTGGCCCTTCTCGCATGGTTCATATCATACGTCCGGTCCGTCCTGCTGGTCAGGGTAAGCCTGAGAATCGACTGCCGTCTGATAACCGGATATTTCAGGAAACTGTTTTCCCTACCGGTGTCATTCTTCGATTCCATGAGCAGCGGAGAACTGAATGCAAGAGTCTCCGACGCATACCGCATAAGGTCGTTCATCACAGGCAGGCTGCTGCTGATGGCAGTAAGCATACTGACTCTTGCCGGAACTGCAGCAGTCCTCATGACCTACTACTGGAAACTGACACTCATAACGCTCAGCCTCACTCCGCTGTTCGTACTGCTGTACTTTGTGTCCGACAGGGTCAACAGAAGACTCAACCGTAAAATCATAGAGGAAAACGCCCTGCTCGAGCAGACCAATATCGAGTGGCTGTCCGCCGCAAGGGCCGTAAAATATTTCAATTCCGGCAAAGAGGCCGTGCGCAATATCGAACGTCAGTATTTCAGGACAGCAACGGCACTCTACAGCGGCGGCATATTCACCTCGGCGACCGCATCCGTCTCCGATGCCCTCAGCAGGCTCATATCGCTGACAACTGTCGTAGCCGGAGCTTTTTTCGTAATGAGATCAGAACTGACTGTGGGAGAGCTTACCTCTTTCTTCTCTCTAGGCTTGCTCTTCAGCTCTCCCATAGTCTTGCTGATCGAAAGCAACAGGGAAATAACCGAAGCCAGGATCTCGGCCGAAAGAATATTCGACATAATGGACCTGGAAGAGGAAGGCAGAGGAGAGACTCTTGATTTCAGGCCGTCCTCCGGAGACATAATCGAGTTCAGGGATCTCAGTTTCTCTTTCCCCGGGCGGAACAAATTGTTGGAGCACCTGACATTCAGCATCCTGCCGGGAAAGGTCAATCTCATAAGAGGACGGAACGGAAGCGGAAAGAGCACCATCGCCGCACTGCTCATGAGAGGATACGAACAGCAGGGCGGAACCATTACCGCCGCCGGTATCGACATCAGGTCCGTTCCGCTGGACACATGGCGCAGATTTGTCTCCATCGTGCCGCAGAGACCGGATATCTTTGACGGCACGATACTCGACAACATCGTCATGGGCGACAGGACCTACGATGCCCGCGATGTCGCAGCAGTATGCGCTCTGGCAGGACTGTCGCGGACCATCGAGACCGCACCGGGAGGGCTGCTCGCGCATACCGGCGGCCAAGCATGCAGGCTTTCCGGAGGAGAGAGGCAGAAAATCGCGCTGGCCAGGGCCCTGTACAGAAAACCGGGGGTCCTTATCCTGGACGAACCCGGCACCCACCTGGACGCACAGGGCAAAGAGCAGCTCAGACATACAGTCAGAATGCTCCGGGAACGGCATGTCACCATCGTGCTGATATCACACGAAGAAAGCGCGGCGGAAGAGGCGGACAACATAATAGATATCTAGATAAACGAATGTACATTCCAGGCGTAAGCCGCAGCGCCTTTAATCTGCGGCAAAACTTAAAATTTCTAAGACATGGAAAGAATTATTAATGGGTATGAAGGGTTTGAATGCGTTAATTCTGACCTGAGCGTCACCGTCTACGGAGGCGCGGGATTCTGGACCAAGATCATCCGGTTCTTGGCAGACAACATTGACCAGTTCCTGCTGGGGTTCGTCGAAGGATGGACCGGAGAGGACATCATAAGCCCTGTCGCTGACAATTAAACCTCATTGCCATGAACAGTTTTGTCACACTTGAAAGAGAACAGGCATGTTCCGTATTCGGAGGTGCCGGAGGTTCTGACAAGAACTTGGCCAGGATGCTGGGACGTCTTGTAGGAGCAGCTTTAAGGGCACTCTACGACATCATTACCAACAAGAAGGAGGAGCCTCAGGCTGAGCCCGCATAATCCTATACGCCCAGGGTCCGCCAGGTTACCGCATGATGACGGACCCTGTTTTTGATTTTTTATTAATTTTGTGGCCTATGTTTTCAGCCGGATTACGAATGAGACTAACAATACACATAGCAGCTATTGTCCTCGGCCTGCTTCCGTTCCAGCTCCACGCACAGGACTCATGGTCCCTGGAGCGGTGCATCAGGTACGCGTGGGACAACAACCTGACTATCCGGCAGCAGAGCTTGGAAACTGTACGCAGCGAGGCCATGCTCATGCAGAGCCGGCTCAGTTTTCTCCCGAGCATAAGCGCGTCGTTCGGACACAACCTCAACTGGGGGCGCTCAGTAGACCTCCAGAACCTTGAGATCATACACAACAAGCTGTCACAGAGTACCAGTGCCTCTGCCAACGCTTCCATATACCTGCTGGACGGGCTGTCCAAACTGAACAACCTTAAAAGCAGCCGTAAATCCGTAGAGATATCCCTGCAGGAAGTAGAGCGTCTCAAGGACGAGATCTCCATTTCCATTGTCAAGAGCTATCTTCAGATACTGCTCTCCAAAGAGATCGAGGCATCCGCCATCGAAAGCCTCAACGCCGTCACCGCCCAGAGAGAAAGGACGAAGCTGCTGGTGGAAGCCGGCAACCAGCCGTACTCCTCGCTTCTGGAGATAGAATCCCAGCTGGCATCCGAGAGAGTCCAGGCTGTCACTGCAGGCAATCAGGTAATAACCAATACCCTGGCATTGCAGCAGCTGCTGGATCTGCCCTACGACCCCGAATTCCGGATAGAGATCCCCGACACAGACTGTCTCCTGCCGGAGAGCACGGACATGAATACAGAAGAGATATACTCGGCTGCACAGTCCATGCCGGTGATTCAGAGTGCAAGACTCGCTCTGGACAAGGGCGAGCTGGATCTCAGGACCGCCCGCGGCCAGTATTACCCCAAGATCTCCCTGTCGGCCAGCTACGGTACGTTCTTCAGCTCATCCACATTCGCTCCGGACGGAAGTGTCTATCCGTTCTTCGAGCAGTTCAGGGACAATATCAACCCGTCTATAAGTATCGGACTCACCATTCCTATTTTCAACAACTGGAGCACGAAAGCCAATGTGGAGAACGCCAGGGCCGCAAAAGAAAGTCTCGAGCTCGACCTGAAGATAAAACAGCAGACCCTCTATAAGGAGATTCAGACTGCCGTAACGGAAGCCGGCACATACCTCAGGCAGATGGAGGCGGCTCTGGCCAACATGAATTCCATGAGAGAGTCGTTCCGCTATGTTGAAGAGAAATTCAATGCCGGAGCCCTCAACGGCACTGACTACACAGTAGCCATGAGCAACCTTAAAAAAGCTGAGTCTGAGTACCTTCAGGCAAAATACCAGTATATATTCCAACTGAAAATCATCGATTTCTATAAAGGAGTCCCGCTTTCACTGTAATATGCGACCGCAAATGAAGAAAAAGAACAAAAGCATAAGAACACTTATCATACTTGCCGCTGCCGTGGCCCTGGCCGCCGTACTGTACGGAATCCTGCACAGGGACACAGGCATACCGGTAACCGTCAGCCGCCCCTCAAAGGGACTGATAGTTGAGAAAATTCCAGCCAACGGCAAGATACACCCGGTCACGGAAGTCAAGATCAGCCCTGATGTCTCGGGCGAAATCGTGGAGCTCAACGTGGACGAGGGAGACAGAGTTAGCAAAGGCGACCTCATCATCAAGATCAGGCAGGACGTGTACATCTCTCTGAGAGACAGGGCCGAGGCTTCTCTCAATTCGACCAAGGCGCAATATCAGCAGCAGAAAGCCGGTTTCGTACAGGCCGAGCAGAACTATCTGCGCAACCGGCAGCTGTACGGACAGGGAGCGATATCCCTTCAGGAATTCCAGGCCAGCACCGCCGAATACGAGATGGCCAGGGAACAGCTCAAGGCTGCCGAATACAATATCGAAAGTGCTTCGGCATCCCTTGCCGAAGCTGTCGAGAACCTGACAAAGACCGTAATCTACTCCCCTATCGACGGCATAATATCTAGCCTGAGCGTAGAAAAAGGAGAAAGAGTGGTGGGTACGTCCCAGATGGCCGGCACGGAGATGCTCCGCATAGCTGATTTCAACATGATGGAGGTGCTGGTGGATGTAAACGAGAATGACATAATACGCATCTCGCTCAATGATACGGCGGACATCGACGTGGACGCATATCCGGGAAGGACATTCCGGGGAATTGTCACCCAGATTGCCAACTCGGCCAAGAATCTCACCGGAACGACGGCTTCAGTCACCGATGTGACCAATTTCGAGGTGAAGGTCCGGATCCTGCCTGAATCCTACAAAGACCTGCTGGCCGTGGATCCGATTCCGTTCAGGCCGGGAATGTCCGCCTCGGTGGAGATAGAGACAGACCGCAAGGAAGGAGTCGTGACCGTTCCCCTGCAGGCCGTGACCCAGGAAGGCTTTGTATTCCTGTACGACAGCACGGCATCATGCGTAAAGGCTGTCAAAGTCACCACCGGCATACAGGATATAGGCGACATAGAGATTACCTCCGGACTGCCCTCCCCCGATTCCGTATGGATTGTTACCGGACCTTACGGCACAGTAAGCAAGATGCTGGAGGACGGAATGAAAGTCAATGCAGAATTTGAATCAAAAAATACCGAAGATGAATAACAGGATACTGCTCATAGAAACCGCCACAGACGCATGTTCGGCCGCAGTGGCCGAAGGAACCGAAATTCTGTCCGTCAGACGCTGCGGCGTACCCAGAAGTCAGGCAGGCGGACTGGCCCCCCTGATAAGCGGGGTACTGGAAGAATCCGGAACCTCCGTGGAGAAACTTTCCGCTGTCGCCGTAAGTTCAGGCCCGGGATCGTACACCGGCCTGAGGGTAGGTGTCTCCACCGCAAAAGGCATCTGTTTCGGTGCCGGAATCCCTCTTATCGGAATTGAGACAACGGAGATTCTGGCGCACGGTGTCCTTGACAGGGCCGGAGCTGATTCGGTCATCATTCCTATGATCGATGCCCGCAGGATGGAGGTCTACACTGCTCTGTTCGACAGCTCAGGCCGGAGATTATCCGAAACCAGGGCACTCATACTGGAGCCTGACACTTTCGCTGCCCAGGCCGGTACGCACTCAAGACTCATATTCACCGGTGACGGTGCGGAAAAGTACATGAGCGTAATCGACAGCAGCCTGCTTCCGTCATGCACATTCATTCCGCGCAGCCCCGATGCCGCCGACATGGCATCGGCGGCGGCCGACGCACTGAATAAAAAACGGTTCGAGGATACAGCATACTTCGAACCGTTCTATCTCAAAGAGTTCATTGCAGCCAGCCCGTCACGGAAAATAGAGGCCGTCCTGCATCCGGAGATCAGGACATCACAGAAGTCCTGACACTTCCGACTCAAGCATATCTATATTGAAGAGGTCCCTGGCGATAATCTCTCCGCTTCTGGAGATTACGTACATCGCCGGAAGTTCGGTCACATTGTACTGCATGGCAGCCATTGAAGACGCACCGGCAGGATCGCATACACTGATCCACGGCAGTTCCTGCTCCCTCACCTGCATGGCCCATGCCGTCTTGTCGGTATTGAGAGCCACCTGGTATATTTCCAGACCACGGGTACTGTATTTTTCATAAAGTTCCTTCAGCCCCACGTTGAATATCCTCTGCTCAGTATTGGACGAATCCCAGAAACACAGCAGAATGACTTTTCCGGAAAGAGCGGAAAGCTGCCGCTGCTTTCCTTCAATGTCATTAAGGATTATCTCCGGATAATCCACCTCCTCGGCATAGGTTATGATGTTGTCTATTTCCAGTATATTGCGCCTTGTCCGGGCCTCATCTGCCAAAGCAGGCAAGTAAGGAGAGTCCGGATAACGCTGATAAAGCGAGTCGTACACTCTTTCCATGATCAGGGCATCCCTTGCCTCGGAGAATATCCTGAGTCCGTCCGATGTCTCATGATAGAGCACAGGAAGCACCGTCATGGAAGAAAGGTGAGTCATAATATAACGGAGGGCATCCTGCTTGCGTCTGACATACATCATCCCGATCTCGCGTTTCAGGACCTTCACCTCTTTCTCATTGCCGGAATCCTGGGCAGCGAACAATGCTTCGGACAATGAGTCAAACCTGCGGTTAAACCTACGTATATCCTTGTCCACCTGAAGCATCAGTTCCGATTCTTCCGGACCGGATACAACCGCACTGTCCGGACCGCACAGACTCACCGAGACTTCATCTCCGGCACTGAGCAGCAGGGCCGCCGACATACCTCCGGATGTGAGGTATATGAATTCCGGCGAGGACTGGCTCACCGGAACCCGGCACGATGCTCTCCCTTCTTCCGTATAAAGAGTATCCAGAATTTCCAGTTCATTGACAACCAACCTGGAGACCACTGCCTCCGTGCTGTCCGGAGCACCTTCTACTGTAAGACTTATACGCGCCTCATCCCTTCTTCCGCACGTCGCAATAAGGGCCGTGATCAACGGAAGGGAAAATAAACAAATCCAGCAGTACTTCGATTTCATAGACTCAGAGTTTGGCATACTCCGCCGCTATCGACGCAGCTATCTCCTTAAAACGCTCAGGACTGAGAGTCAGCTTGCTCTTCTTGAAATCCATATCTCCCTCACTGTCCAGGGGCACCAGATGAATGTGCGCATGAGGCACTTCCATGCCCAGCACAGCCACTCCTACCCTCTTGCAGGGGACTGCGGCCCTGACAGCCTTGGCGACCTTGCGGGCGAAGAGCTGCAGATCCACGTAGGTCTGCCCGTCCAGATCGAAGAGGTAGTCCACCTCCTTCTTCGGAATAACCAGGGTGTGTCCCTCCTTCAGGGGATTGATGTCCAGAAATGCGTAGCAGCTATCGGTCTCAGCGACCTTGTAGGAAGGAATTTCCCCGTTTACTATCCTGGTAAAAACAGATGCCATAGTAACGCGCCCTCCGGATTAAAGTGATATGTCGAGAATTTCAAACTTCAGCACACCCGAGGGGACTTTAACCTCGACGACATCTCCTTTGCGCTTGCCTATCAGGGCCTTGCCGATTGGAGTGCCGGCAGCCAGCTTGCCCTCGCGGAAATTGGCCTCGCTCTCGCCCACCAGTGTGTACTGCACTGTCGTATTGTTGAGCAGATTCTTAAGAGTCACCTTTGTAAGCATCTGCACATGGTCAGTGCTGATCTTGGACTCGTCGATTACGCGGGCATTGGCCACGAGATTCTCGAGTTTGGATATCTTGAGTTCCAGAAGGCCCTGTGCCTCCTTGGCCGCATCATATTCTGCGTTCTCTGAAAGGTCTCCCTTATCTCTGGCCTCTGCTATCTGCCTGGAAATAACAGGTCTCTGACTGATGGCCTCCGCCAGTTCGGCCTTGAGTTTCTCAAGACCTTCGGATGTTACATAATGAGTGTCTGACATAATATCAATGTGTTTTGCTTGTTACAAAAAATCAAAAAAAGAATCCCGCGCTGCCAGTACGGGACCCTTTCTCAATGCAAAGATACGAATATTTTTAAATAAAATTCATTTCTCCAGATATTTCGGATGCATTATCTCCGAATATATCACCATGTCCCTGGCATTGAAGCGGTGTCTGCGGCGGGATGCCGTCTGATGATCACCGGTATGCGGGACGGCAGGAACTTCTGCGGCAGGTTCAGGGACAGGCGTGGGAGCCGGGGCTGACACGGAAGCTGACACCGGCTCCGGCACCGCTACCGGCTCCGGATGGCTCTCATCCACAGCATCCACGGTCCTCGTTTCTACAGGCTGCCACGGTATACCGGGCATCTCAGGAGTCTCCACCGGATGAGGAGGACGGGGTCTGTCCCTCTTTTTTTTCTTCTTGCCGTTCTCGAAAACTGCGGGAAGTACGAACACCAGTATAGCGATGATTATGCTCAGCCAGTCCATATATAGAGATTTAGAATTACCGTGACAAATATAGCATTTTCTCGGCTATTCTCCTATCTTCCTCCATCTGAAGCCGCAGTTCGCCGAGGGAGGCGAAACGTCTCTCGTCGCGGAGACGGGCGATGAAGCTGATGCGGAGGTCCAGACCGTAGATGTCGTCGTTGAAGCCGAATATGTTGGTCTCGATAGTACGGGCATTGCCCTCAGCCACCGTCGGCCGCGTCCCGATGTTGCAGATACCGCCGTGGTGCTGCCCGAGGACTTCCACCTCGACGGCATAGACACCGTTGGCCGGAACGATCTTGAGCGGTTCGTAAAGTTCCATGTTGGCTGTGGGGAAACCCATTGTCCTGCCTAGTTTGTTGCCGGCGACCACTACCCCCAGGAGAGAATAGCTGTAGCCCAGCATTTCAGCGGCCTCCCGCACCTCTCCTGCGGCAATGGCATTGCGGATCTGCGTTGAACTGACCTTTCTGTCTCCGCAGTGGACCTCCTCTACTATGCGGGTTCTCAAGCCTACGGTAGCGGCCAATGCTGCCAGTTCCTCTCTGGATGCAGTGGACGAGCGTCCGAGCCGGTGGTCATATCCAATGATAAGAGTATCCGCGTGGAAGCGGTCCACGAGATACTCTTTCATGAATTCGGTCGTGCTCAGCCGGCTGAATTCCCGGGTGAACGGGACGACATGGACATGGTCTATGCCGAAACGGTAGATGAGTTCTCTTTTCTCCTCCAGGGTGTTGAGCAGGCGGAAAGTAGAAGCATCCTGCTGCAGGACGTTGCGCGGATGCGGCCAGAAAGTGACGACAGCACTCTCCTCGCCTTCCTCCCGTGCAATATCCTTCAGCACCTGCAGGACAGCCCTGTGTCCGGCATGTACTCCGTCGAAAAAACCAGTCGCGGCTACAACCATCTCACAAGTTCCATATCCTGACGGTGCGGCAGAAGATCGTTCTTTGCGAACACCCTTACTGTCAGATAATACACTCCTGTAGCCGTGGGTATTAGCCGGCACACGTATCTTGCCGTGCCGTCCTCACCGGACTCGTATACAAACGTAAAGCACTGGCGGACGTGATATACTCCCTTGCGGTCCTGTTCCGCCCATACCAGCTCCACTCCTATATCCTCGGGATTGATGTCTCCTATGAAAAGTTCCAGCCTGAAGACACGCTCCTTGCCGAGCATGGGCTGATCGTTGGAATCCGTAGGACGGACATAGTCCTTTATCTCTATATGCTGCCAGCTGTTCCGGATATTCTTCTTCCAGAATGCAATCTCCCTGGCCACGGCGCAGTCGTTGCGGTTGAGCCTGAGAGTCCTGTCATACAACGGCATGTAATACTTGTTCATATAGTCGGTCAGCATCCTGTTGGTTGTGAAATTGGACGCTACCTGCGCTATGGTGTTCTTGATGTACCCTATCCACGCCGAAGGTATGCCGGTGCCGCTGTCCCTGCCGTCATAGAAACCGGGAGCGATCTCGTTCTCGATGATGTTGTAGATGGTGGCGGCATCCAGCTCGTCCTGGAAATTCTGGTCATCATACGTCTTCTCCATAGGAAGGGCCCACCCGGCACCTTTCTTATAGCCCTCGATCCACCATCCGTCAAGCACTGAGAAATGCATCACACCGTTCATCGCGGCTTTCTCGCCGGATGTACCGGAAGCCTCCAGAGGACGTGTAGGCGTGTTCATCCACACATCCACGCCCTGCACCAGAGCCTTGGCCAGATTCATGTCGTAATTGGGCACGAAAACAATCTTTCCTATGAACTGAGGCATCTTGGATATGTCTACGATGCGCTTGATGAGATCCTGACCGGCCTTGTCAGCGGGATGGGCCTTGCCGGCAAAGATGAACTGGACAGGACGGTCGGGGTTGTTGACTATAGCATTGAGCCTGTCGAGGTCCCTGAAGAGCAGATGGGCCCTCTTGTAGGTGGCGAATCTTCTGGCGAAACCTATGGTCAGCACATCGCTGCGCAGGGTATCCATGATGGTCACTATCTGGTGAGGCGAGTAGTGGCTGGATATATCGGTGTTCGAGATACGCTTCTTGACCACCTCTATCATCCTGGCGCGCAGCTCGCTGCGGACGTTCCATATCACGGAGTCATCCACGGAGTATATGCCCTCGAAGCACTTCCTGTCATACTTGTGGGCGGCGAACTCGGGGCCGAATACCTTGGCGTGTATGGCCTTCCACTGCGGTGCGGTCCAGGTCGGATAGTGTACTCCGTTGGTCACATAGCCGATATGCAGTTCCTCGGGCAGATAGCCGGGCCACAGTCCGCCGAGTATCTGCTGGCTGACCTTGCCGTGCATCCAGCTGACGCCGTTGACCTCCTGCGAAAGATTGCATGCCAGATTGCTCATGGAGAATTTCTCATTCCTGTCCGTGGGATTGATCTTGCCGAGCGCCATCATTGTCTCCCAGTCGATCTTCATCCTCTGAGGATAGTGATTGAGATATGTCCTGAGCATATCCTCGCTGAACGCATCATGTCCGGCGGGCACCGGTGTGTGCGTGGTGAACAGCGACGAGCACCTGACAAGCTCCATGGCCTCGGAGAACGACAGGCCGCGCGCCACATACTCGCGCAGACGCTCCAGACCTATGAAGGCAGCATGGCCCTCGTTGCAGTGATATATGTCGCACTCTATGCCGAGGGCCCTCAGGGCCCTTATACCGCCTATGCCCAGCAGCAGCTCCTGCTTAAGACGGTTCTCCCAGTCGCCTCCGTACAGATGGTGGGTTATCTGGCGGTCCTCCGGAAGGTTGTCCTCGAAGTCGGTATCCAGCAGATACAGTTCTGTACGGCCCACATCCACTCTCCAGATCTTGGCATGGACAGTACGGCCCGGGAACACGATGGATACCATCTTCCAATTGCCGCTCTCATCCCTGACAGGCATTGCCGGAATCTTGAAGAAGTCCTGAGGCTCGTAATCTGCCACCTGGTCTCCCTGCGCGGTAAGCCTCTGGCTGAAATACCCGTAGCGGTAAAGCAGGCCGACACCCGTCATCCTGACCTTCATGTCGCTGGATTCCTTAAGGTAGTCTCCGGCCAGCATACCGAGACCGCCAGAATATATCTTCAGGGATGTGTCCAGACCGTATTCCATGCTGAAATATGCGATGGACGGAGCACTCCGCTCTTTCTTGCCCTCCATATATGCATTGAACGTCTCTGTCACGGCATCCAGCCTGGCCAGGAAATCAGGATCGTTCTCCAGCCGGTTGTAATCACTGAGAGTCAACCGGTCCAGCAGGGCTATGGGATTACGCTCGCACTTTCTCCAGAGCTCCGGACTGATACTCATGAACAGGTCCATGGCTTCCTGGTTCCAGCACCACCACAGGTTCTTGGAGATGATGTCCAGATAACGGAGCCTCTCGGGCATCACGCGGGTTACGATGATGCGGCTCCACGAGGGACGGTTGACCTCGAAGCGGTGATAGTTCTGCACCTGCTCCTTGAACTCCGGGAAAGCCCCCACTGCGGCCACCAGACGGTCCAGCGCCATGGAATAAGCCTGCTTGTAGTAATATATGTTGTGCTTCCACAGAGCTATCTCCGAGACTTCCACCGCATTCTCCCTGTACTGTTCCATCGTCTCTTCAGAGACAGCCGCCATGTCGGTCACTGTCTTGAGAACGGTATCCACCACCTGACCGTAATTGGAGTCATTCCTGGGAACGATAGTGACGGAAGGATGCGATGCGTTGTAATGGCTGCGCACCCACAGACCGAATCCGGCAAGGGTAGTCGTAACGGTAGGCACACCGAATGCCAGCGACTCCAGCGGTGTATAGCCCCACGGCTCATAATACGAGGGGAACAGCGTCAGGTCCATACCCGGCAGCAGATCGTAATATTTCATGTTGAGCACTCCGTCGTTGCCGTTGAGATATGACGGCACGAAGAATACCTTGACCTTGTCTTCCTTGCTGTTGAGAAGATTAAGGGCCTTCAGACGGCTGAGCACGGCATCGGTACCCGGTTCCGTCAGGACATGCGTAGTCTGGGTCAGGTAATCCGTACCGTCTCCTGCCAGCTTGGAGACAAGTGCCTTGTCCGGGCCGTTATGAGCGGCAGGGACCATGATGAAAGCCACTATGGTCCTGTCCCTCCAGCTGGAATTGCGAAGCCGGCCCATCACGTCCAGGAATACATCCAGTCCCTTGTTCTTGTATTCGTACCGGCCGCTTATACCGACTATGAATGCTCCGGAACAGTCCTCGCCGCACATGGCCGAGGCCAGATCCGTCAACGCCTTGCGCCCCCTGGCCCTCACCTCCGCCTTCTTGTCCTTCCGGGGAAGGATACCGTTGTCGAAGCCGTTGGGGGTAATCAGGTCCACCTTCTTGCCCAGCAGATACCCGCACTCAGTGGCAGTGATGTCGCTGACCGTTGTAAACACATCCGCATTGACAGCCGCGCACCTTTCAAGAGAATGCTTTGCCATCACGTTGTAGTAGCGGGCCTTCTCGTCGGCATTGCAGCTGCTGAGGGTCTCGTACAGCGGCACGTTGTTGCAGGCCAGGCATCTTCCGACCACCGTAGCGTGAGTCGTGAATATGGTGGCAATATGGGCACCGGAACTCTTGAGATACAGTATTCCCGCTCCGGTCATCCATTCATGGAAATGGGCCACCACTCTGTGATGGGGCTGAAGGTTGAAACGGACAAAACTCTCGATTACCTTTCCGGCCGCATAGCCGAACAGGGCCGACTCGATGAAATCCCACTGTCCGGAGATCGAATCCAGCTTGAATTTCTCCCACAGCGAGGTGAATATCTCATTTTTTTTCGGAATGAACTGCGAGAAATCCACCAGTACCGCTATGGGACTGCCGGGAATGTTCCAGCGTCCCACCCGCAGTCTCAGCCCCTCTTCCGCAGCGGCTATGCGCCATGAGCGGAACAGTATGGGGTCTTCCGTGAACTCCGGATTGCCGGCCGTGTCGATCAGGACATCGGGGCCGATATGGATATGATTGTTCTTCAGTTCCTTTGACAGGTTCAACGACTTGGAGGCCAGCACGGTATGGATGCCTCCTACCTTATTGCACACCTCCCAGCTTGCCTCGAACAGATAGTCGGGCATCACAACTTTCTCGGTACTCATAAATATCTCAAAATGATGGGTAACTATTGTATTATTCCTGTTTCAGCCGTCTGTCCACCCTCAGCATGAAATCACTCAGGACATTCATATAATTGATAAATGCCTCGTATGGCGTGTCATACGGGTTGAAGTAATTGTGCACCGCCCCGTCCGAAAAGAACTTGGTGCACATATAGTAAAAATGGTCGCTTTCCTGCAGTTTCAGGAAATCCCCGTACAGTCCGGAATCCTCCGCCGCCGTCACCTTGTCGACAAGGGCATAGAGCTTCGAGGAGGACTCATTCTGCAATTCATTGCCGAGCCACGCGGTGGTGTCTCTCTCCTCGTCCGCCCAGGATATGGGGAAAGGTACGTTGAGAGGTGCTACGGGCTGATGCTTCCTGATCACCTGCTGAGGTGTGCAGAACTCGAAATCTGTCTGCGCCAGCACCGTCTCGGGGAGGGCCCTGAAGAACTCGAAAATACCCGTGGAGGCATTCTGATGCTCACCGAAAGTCTCGTAATCCATGAACAGATTGATTACCTCTCCGTCCTTTATGGAGTCCAGCAGCCACGACACATACTTGACGGCATCTACCGGCCACTTGTTCCAGGAGCGGTCCGAGAACCTGAATGCGATGTCATCGCTGAGCGTGAAATTACGCAGAAGCAGCTTGAGTTTTGGATTGATTGCGTTGGTATATACGTAGTTCGGAGACTTCCATCCCAGAATGTGCTTGGCCCCCTCGGTCAGCATACAGGTGAAGCCCATCCTGCTGACGAGCGAGCCTATCTCGTCGGAGTAGATCAGCTCGGTGTTCCTGAAGGTCTTGGGCTTCTTGCCGAAATACTTGGCGATAAGGGCCGAGTGCAGCTTGACCTGCTTCTCGAACTCCGATGGAGAGAAGAGGGAGGCCAGGGTATGGGAATAGGTCTCGCCGACAAACTCCACACAGCCTGTAGCCGCGAGTTCCTTGAAACTGTCCAGGACCTCGGGCGCGTATGCCTCGAACTGTCCGATTACCGAGCCTGATATCGAAAACGCCACCTTGAATTTCTTTCCGCATGACGCTATGATATCCAGCAGCAGGCGGTTCATCGGAAGATAGCATCTGTCGGCCACGCGGCGGAGGATGGTCCTGTTGGAGAAATCATCGTAATAATGAGAGTCATTCCCGATATCGAAGAAACGGTACTGTCTCAGCCTGTCCGGCTGGTGTACCTGAAAATATATACAGATCGACGGTTTTGTTTCCATAATTAGTGTTTTTAATTGATTGTTGACAAATATATCTCCTTTATTTTCCTGGCAGCATTGTTCCATTTGAGGGTATTGACCTCTTCCAGACCGCAACGTGACGCCATCTCTCCGAGCGCGGGATACTTGAGAAGACCGTAGATCGCGTCGGCCATGGCATCTATGTCCCAGAAGTCCACCTTGATGGAGTATTTCAGCACCTCGGCCACACCGGACTGCTTGGAGATGATGGCCGGAACTCCGGTCCTCATGGCCTCAAGCGGCGATATGCCGAACGGCTCCGAGACAGACGGCATGACATAGACATCAGAGACAGCAAACATCCTCTGGACATCAGCCCCCCGGAGAAATCCCGTGAAATGGAATCTGTCCGCTATGCCCAGCCTGGCCACACGCCTTATCGACCGGTTGAGCAGATCTCCGCTGCCGGCCATTACGAAACGGACATTATCGTAGTACTTCAGCACCTTGTAGGCAGCCTCGATGAAATACTCCGGTCCTTTCTGGAAAGTGATGCGTCCGAGGAACGTGACCACCTTCTCCGGCACACCCCTGTGCGCGTCTATCTCATTGCGTCCGCTGAAATCCACGGCATTGTGGACGGTCACCACCTTATCTGGAGAAATACCGTACCTGTTGATTACGATGTTGCGGGTAAGATTGCTGACAGTAATCACCTTGTCCGCCGCCTCCATGCCCATCTTCTCCAGGGCATAGACCTGCGTATTGACATTCTCTCCGCTGCGGTCGAACTCCGTAGCATGAACATGGATGACCAGAGGCTTTCCCGTCAGTCTCTTGGCCGCGATTCCGGCAGGATAGGTAAGCCAGTCATGAGCATGGATGATGTCGAACTGATTCTGCAGGGCAATGGTGCCTCCCACAAGGGCATAGCGCGCCACCTCCTCCATGAGGTTTGTACCGTATTTACCTGAAAACCTGTATTTCTGCTTGAAATTGACTTTAAAATCAGAAGCCTGCGACACCCTCTCCTTCTCAACCATTTCCGTAAAATCACGGGGATCCACGTAAGGGATCATGTTGGAGCCTATCCTCAGGAAATTGATCCTTTCCAGAAAATCCACCGGACTGCACAGGATGTCCGCCGCCTCCACATCACTCGCGTTGATAATGCGCGCCACACGCGAATCCTCGTCCCCCGAAGCCGAAGGCATGACAAACAGCACGTCCACTCCGCTGTCGGCCAGCCCCCTGACCATACCGTAACATGCAGTTCCCAGGCCTCCCGCTATATGGGGAGGGAACTCCCATCCGAACATTAAGACTCTCATTTCCCCTCCTTTTTATATTTGTTGATAAGATACTTCGAGCGCAACAGGGATGCCGTGGCGACCGCGCTGGAAATAGCTCCGTGCGGATTGTGCGGAGGGTCACCGTCATACAGCTCGCACACGCATCCTACTCCGTGACGCACGATATCTTCCTCAAAGGCATTCACCAGTTCCGTACCTCTCCTCACGAACATTTCCCCATAGAGCCTGAGCATGGCCTCGATGTAGAACGTCAGGAGCCACACCCTGGTCGCCCCCTGATGATAAGCATGGTCTCTCTGATCCTGATTACCGTCATAGATACCCTTGTAAAGAGGATTTTTCGGAGAAAGCGTCCTTATGCCGCGCGCTGTCAGAAGTTCCTTCTTGACACACTCCATCACCTCGGCCTTGTCCTCATCGGACAAAGGCGAATAATCCAGGGCACAGGCGAACATCTGGTTGGGCCTTGCAAAAGTATTCTGCCCCTTCTCGTCCACATAGTCCGCCAGATGCCCACGGTCTTCTATCCAGAAAAGGTCGCGGAACCCGGCATCCATCTTGTCCTTCAGAGCCTGCAGCCCGTACAGGAGACGGGTATCGCCCCCACCGCAGGCGGACTCCATATCCAGGACATAGCACACGGCATTGTACCAGAAGGCATTGGTCTCTACCTGGAATCCGCTCCTTTCAGTCACGGGATTGCCGTCCTTGTCATACGCATTCATCCACGACATGGCAACTCCGTTCATTCTGGTCCAGAGCATACCGTTGTCAGCAAGAGTCACACCCATCCTGCCTCCGTCCATAAAACTCTTCAGCACAGGCAGCAGCCGCTTCCTGTACTTGAGCCATACCGTCCGTGCATCACCGGTATGCCCGGCATACTGCTGAACTGCCCAGAAAAGCCACAGGGCCGCATCCACCTGCCTGGAGCCGCGCAGCAACTGCTGACCGTAGATCCTGAACGCGCTCTCAAGCACTTCCTCGAAAAGCGCCGTATCAGGGTCCGCGCACAAAATCAGGCCCGGCAGGGATATCATTGTCTCTCTCAGTCCCTTCCCGAGCCATGTATATCCGCTGTAAATCTCCTTGAGTCCCTTGCCGGTACCTACTATGAACTGTCTGGAAGCTCTTCTCAGGCAGTCATCATAACTTTGGAGCGATATTCTTTTGGTCTCTTCTCTTGAGAATACCCCCGCAAGTCCCCTGACCGGAACTTCAGAAGTAGAGACGGAGACGACAACCGGTTCGCCCTTTTTCAAAGGCAGCTCGAAATATCCGGGAGAGAAGAGGTCCTCCTTGTAAAGGAAACCGCGCCGCTTCTCCTCGCTGTACTCCACGTTGTAGTACCAGTCCGGATTATGAAAATACACATTCTTCCTGCTGATCTGGATACTCACCTGAGGAAAACCGTCATAAAGCCGGAACGAGGCTCCGTTCTCCGCCGGAGACCAGCCGCAGTCAACGCCGTCATTGGCATGGGTCAGGGCGTGTATCTCCCTGAAAGCCAAGAACGGTCTGAGCCTAAGGGTCGTATCGGAATGTGCATCGAGCAAGGTATATTTTATAAGGAGCTGCTCCTTGTTGTGCAGGAAGAGCATGGACTTGCTGAAAACCATTCCGCCCACACGGTAGGTTATCGTGGGATACTTCTCGAACTCAAAGTCCACGATGTACTTATGCCCCCTGGGCTCGTAGATGTTCTTTCCATAGCAGCGAATGCCAAGGTTGAAATCCCGGCCATGCTGCATCAGAGTCTCGTCCAGAGATGAGAGGAGCACATACCGCCTGTTGTCAAAATTCTTGAGAGGAAGCACGAACAGGCCGTGGTACTTTCTGGTGTTGCATCCGACAATGGTAGTGTTGAGATATCCGCCGGTCTTGTTGGTGGCCAGGACTTCCCGAGCCAGGGAATACTCCAGGTTCACCAGTTCCGCTTTATCGAATTTAAGATATGACATATATTATACCTTAATAATTAATGTCTTTTCAAGACTATGGCCGACCTGTTGGGCATATAGAGAGACAGTGAGTCACAGCCTTTCTCCCTCAAGGTAAAATGAGGGACACTTCCGTCATTTCTCCCGAATCCTCCGAAGAGGACATCATCGGTGTCAAGCACCTGTCTGTATTCTCCTGCCGGAGCACGGAATCTGAAGTCAGACACAGAGAGTTCGGGATGAAAATTCATTGCAAAGATAAAACATCCTCTTGCAAAAATCAAAACTTTTCGGACCTCATCGACACAAAGTCGCACGGGACGGCGGGACAGGATATTGTTCTGTGCGAAAAGATGTATCATCGCACTGTCGAAGCGCATAAGGTCACCGTAGCGCAGGTCCGGATTATCGCTCAGGGACCACTGGCGGCGGGCATAGAAACAGGACCAGCCGTTGCCCTCACGCGGAAAGTCTATCCACTCAGGATGTCCGAACTCGTTGCCCATGAAGTTCAGGTAGCCGTCTCCGGCGGTGGCGATGGTCACCAGACGGATCATCTTGTGCAGGGCTATCCCGCGCTCCACGGTCAGGTTCTGCGATGCCTTGTTCATGGCCGTGTACATCTCCTTGTCCATCAGACGGAAAATGATCGTCTTGTCACCCACCAGGGCCTGGTCGTGACTCTCGGCGTAAGAGACCGTCCGCTCGTCTGCCCGCTTGTTCGTAAGCTCGTAGTAGATTTCTCCCATGCTCCAGTCCTCGTCCCTGCGCTCCTTAATCCACTTTATCCAGTGGTCGGCTATGCCCATGCTCAGGCGGAAGTCAAAGCCGATACCGCCGATTGCCGCCGGAGCGGCCAGGCCCGGCATACCGCTTACGTCCTCGGCAATGGTTATGGCCAGGGGATTGATCTCCTTTATCATGATATTGGCCAGACCGAGATAGAGCAGGGCATCCTCGTCCTGATTGCCGTCAAAATAGCAGGAATAGTCCGTAAAGTCCCTGCCCAGGCCGTGGTCCAGATATATCATGCTGGTCACTCCGTCGAAACGGAAGCCGTCGATATGGTACTCCTCCATCCAGAACTTGATGTTCGAGAGCAGGAAATGGACAGTAGAGGGCTTGCCGTAATTGAAGCACCGCGAGCCCCAGGCCGGATGCCGCCCCCTGGCCCCTGCGTGACAGTAGATGTATTCGGTGCCGTCCAACATTCCCAGTCCTTCCACCTCATTGTCCACGGCGTGCGAGTGCACCAGGTCCATGACCACCGCGATGCCCATGCCGTGCGCCTCGTCCACCAGGGCCTTGAACTCCTCCGGAGTACCGAACCTGGAGCTCAGGGCAAAGAAATTGGACACCTGATAACCGAACGAGCCGTAGTAGGGATGCTCCTGAAGGGCCATGAGCTGAAGGGTATTGTACCCCAGATCCCGGATGCGCGGCAGCACGTTCTGACGGAACTCACTGAACGAAGCCACCTTCTCCTCCTCGGAGCTCATACCGATATGGGCCTCGTAGATGAGGGGACAGCGGTTATGCGGGACGAAACGGGTATGCTTCCAGCGGTATTTCTTAGGAGGAAGCCATACCTGTGCGGAGAAAATCTTCGTGTCCGGATCCTGCACGCAGCGCGTGGCATAGGCCGGAAGCCGCTCGCCACTTCCGCCGTTCCACTCCACATACCATTTATATAAGGAGCCGTGCGGCATCTCGGAGACCGGCAGGCGAAGTTCCCAGTTGCCGCTGCCTGTATTCTTCAGGCGGTACCTCTCATCCTTGCGCCACCCGTTGACATCCCCGATCAGATAGACAGCCACGGCATTCGGAGCCCACTCCCTGAAGACTACCTCCTTTTTATCGGCATGTACTCCGTAGAACAGATGGTTGTTCACCGCATCTGCGAGCCTCCTGCCGTACCCGGCCAGCTCCTGCTTTCTGATTATCAAGTTCCTGTACCGTTTCTCAACCTGGCTGCGGTAAGGTAACAGATATGGATCGGCATCATAAATCATAAGCTGCTCCGTTTTATTACTGTTCCTCGAGGATCTTTCCAATGCTTTCCTCGCTGTCCTTAAGCATCCTCCGGCAATACGTCAGCAGCGCGGCCGCTTCCTTCACCTTTGCCGGGATATCTCCCACCGCTGTCTGCGGATCTTCGATCTGAGCCACTATCTTCTCCAGACGCCCGAGCGCCTCCTCATATTTCATTTTTTCCATTTCAGCCATATTATTTCAGTATAATTTAAACATCGTTGCAATTTACAAAAAAATCCGATACTGCGCAATCCCCTACCCCTGATTCACGGATTCGACGAGGCAGCGGGCGGAGCCGTCGCGCAGCATCAGGTCGAGACGGTCGCCCGGAGCCAGATCGGCGGCGGACACGACCGGACGGCTGTTACGGAGGACGTAGGCACTGCCTGGACGGAGCATGGCCACGGGGTCGCCCTTGCGGACACGGAGCTCGAGCATGTCCAGCCGCCCGGACTCGGCCTTCAGACGCAGGACCGTGCCGCTCTTGACACGCATCCACAGGATATCCAGACCGTTCCGTTCATTGCCGGAGCGGAGAGTCACGCCCTTTCTCATACGCATCAGGAGCATGTCCATACGGTTGCGCTCCAGACGGCAGCGCATCTCGGTGCCGGAGCCCAGGCGGCGGGCGGTCTGCTCCAGCCGCTGACGCATACCGTCCAGTCTCAGCGTGACTGAGGAGCGCAGCCGGTCACCCAATGCGGTCAGGGAGGCATCCTCCTCCACGAATGCATTCACTATCAGGTCAGCCAGTGCCGTCGGTGTCTTGACCGAACGGGCAGCCACCATGTCGCAGATATGCGTGTCGCGCTCGTGGCCCACGGCCACCATCACCGGCAGCGGGAACTGAGCTATGTTCACGGCCAGGTCATAGTCGTCGAAGCAGGCCAGGTCGGCCACTGCCCCGCCTCCGCGCAGCAGCAGCACCGCGTCATACACCCCGCCGGCCTCCACATCGGCCATTACCGCTTCCAGGGCGGAGATGATGCCCCCCGGTGCTGCCGGCCCCTGCATCGGAGCCGGATAAAGGCGGGTGTAGAACCGGAAACCGTAGCCGTTGTCGTAGAGATGGTGCATGAAATCCCCGTAGCCCGCCGCAGACTCAGATGTAATCAGGGCGAAACGCCTCGGCAGCCTGGGCAGAGGCAGAGTGCTGTTCATATCCAGCATACCCTCTCTGCGCAGCCTCTCCAGTGTCCGCTGCCGGGCCAGCTCAACCTCCCCGAGTGTAAATGCCGGATCGATGTCCTCGATGCTCAGGCTCATCCCGTAGACCTCCGAATACTGCACCCTCACCAGTACCAGCACGGTCATTCCCGCCTCCAGCCGATGTCCAGTCCCCTGATAGAAAGCGGCCTCGACCAATGACCGCCTGGACCGCCAGATGACAGCCTGAGCCTTCGCACTGAACATCTCCCGACCGGTTCCCTTCTCCACCAGCTCCATATAGCAGTGTCCGTTACCGTGAATCTTCAGTTCATGTATCTCCGCCTTGACCCACACAGGCCTGGGAAAGGTCTCCGCCACCGCGCCCCTCACCCTCTGCAGCAGCTGCGCCAATGAAATATATTCCTGCATATCCTTACTGTTTACCGTTTACGCCATACGTTCTGTATGCAGAGCAAAATTAACATAAATCCGCGAAACCGGCACTTCCTGACCGCACTTTGAAAAAGTCTTGGCGAGGTATGGAAAATTTGCTACTTTTGCCGTTTTAAATAAGGTATGATAATCAAGACGGCCATATTCCAAGGAAGCAGCACGAACGTGACTCAGAAACCGAAACTGAAAGCACCGGAGTATGCTTTCATAGGACGCTCCAACGTGGGCAAGTCCTCGCTGATCAACATGCTGTGCGGCCGCAAGGACCTGGCCAAGACCTCCTCCATGCCGGGCAAGACGATACTGGTCAACCATTTTCTCATCAACGGGAAGTGGTATCTGGTCGATCTGCCGGGATACGGATTCGCCAAGGCATCCAAGAAAGCGCAGGCCGCACTTAAGGCAATGATCGAGGATTACGTAAGCCACTCTGAAGAGCTGGCCATGCTGTTCATACTTCTGGACAGCAGGCACGGTCTGATGGAAATCGACCGCAACTTCATTACAGCCGTATCCGAAGCCGGAATACCCTTCGCCGTCATTCTCACCAAGTGCGACAAACTGTCCAAAACCGCCCTGGAGCAGAATACCGCGTCCCTGCGGACTGCCCTGGACTCCATCCGGCCAGACATAGCCGTACTGCCCACGTCGTCCGACAAGAGAATCGGGAAAGACACCGTGCTCGACATGATAGACGAAGACCTCAAACAGCATATCAATACAAAGTAACGCACTAAAAACACTGACACGATATGAGACACACAACCAATCACACACACGGCATCAAGATCTTCTCATGCAGAGGATCGCGCTATCTGGCCGAGAAAATAGCCAAATCCCTCGGTCTCGAACTGGGCGACTCAGTAGTAACCGACTTCAGTGACGGCGAGTTCCAGCCCGCCTTCAACGAATCCGTCCGCGGAACCACCACCTTCATCGTTCAGTCCACATTTCCCCCTCTGGACAACCTCTTCGAGCTCCTGCTCATGATCGACGCCGCCCGCCGCGCATCGGCCTACAAAGTCATCGCCGTCATCCCCTACTTCGGATGGGCACGTCAGGACCGCAAGGACCGTCCCAGAGTATCCATCGGCGCGAAATTAGTGGCCAACCTCCTTGTAGCCGCCGGCTGCGACAGGGTCATCACCACCGACCTGCACGCCGACCAGATCCAGGGCTTCTTCGATTTTCCGGTAGACCATATATATGCCAGCACCATCTTCATGCCCTACCTGAGGGACATGCAGCTGGACAACCTCTCCATCGCAGCTCCCGACATGGGCGGCGCCAAGAGAGCCAACAACTATTCCCGCGTGCTCGGCTGCCCCATGATTATCTGCCACAAGTCGCGTGAAAGGCCCAACGTGGTAGGCTCCATGACAGCCATCGGTGATGTAGAGGGCCGCAACATCGTCATCATCGACGACATGATCGACACCGCCGGCACCATAACCAAGGCCGCCGACATGCTCATGGAGAAAGGTGCCCTCAGCGTCAGGGCCATGGCCACCCATCCCGTATTCTCCGGACAGGCCTACGAGCGCATCAACAAGTCCGCCCTCCAGGAAGTGGTAGTAACCGACACCATTCCCCTGAGAGCCCCTGCCGGCACCGACCTCTCGAAATTCACCGTCCTCTCCGTAGCCGACATGTTCGCCGAGGTCATCGACCGGATCTACAACTACAAGTCCATCAGCGATGCTTTCGGGTTCTAACATCGAAGACATACACAGCCGCATCATCCGCACCATCCGGGACTTCTTCGCTCAGGCGGGGATGTCCCGGGCCGTGCTGGGTCTCTCCGGAGGCCTGGACTCGGCGGTAGTGGCGGCTCTGGCCACCGAGGCCCTGGGCAAAGACAATGTCACCGGCATCCTCATGCCCTCCTCCTGGTCCACCGTACACTCCGTCAATGACGCGGTGACCCTGGCCGACAATCTGGGAATCAGATACCACATAGTCCCCATCAGCACCGTCTACGACCGGTTCATGAAGGAGACCGAGCCTCTCTTCGAGGGAGACTTCCACTGGGACACCACCCAGGAGAACCTCCAGGCACGCATACGCGGCACCATCCTGATGCTCTACTCCAACCGGCACGGAGCCCTGCTGCTGAACACCACCAACAAGAGCGAGCTGTCGATGGGCTACGGCACCCTCTACGGCGACCTGTGCGGCGCCCTGATGGTCATCGCGGACCTTTACAAGACCGAGGTCTACGAGTTAGCCGCATATATAAACCGGGAGCGGGAGCTCATCCCCCTGTCCACCATCACCAAGGCCCCTTCGGCCGAGCTGCGGGACGGACAGAAGGACACCGATTCCCTGCCGCCCTACGACGTGCTGGACCCGGTGCTCTACAGCCTCAACGAAGGCGGCAGGAGCGCGGAACAGATTTTGCAGGAGGGTGTGGACAAAGCCCTGGTGGAAAGGATTCTCCGGCTCAGACGGGCCGCTGCGTTCAAAGTCCACCAGCTGGCTCCGGAGATAAAGGTCAGTTCCTGCCCGCTGCTTGACCGCAGCAAATGGGTGGAACCTGAAACAACGTAAAATGGAAGTATTGATAGCAGCCATAGTATTCGTAGGACTTGCAGTCTTCATCATGTGCTTCAACGTCATCTTCAGGAAAAAGCCATTTCCTGACGGAGAGATAGAGCACAACAAGGAACTCCGCAAGAGGGGCATCATCTGCGCCCGGGAGGAAGAGATGAGACTGTGGGGTCCGAAAAAAGGCAGAACATCCTCCGGCTGCAGCGGTTCCTGCGGAAGCTGCGGACTGAGCGATACAGAATGTAACATATCCGAGAAATAATAGAATATGAGTTTAGTTGCCATAGTAGGACGACCCAACGTAGGTAAATCAACCCTTTTCAACCGCCTTGTAGGTATGCGCCAGGCCATCGTCGATGAGACGGCCGGAGTCACCCGCGACCGCCATTACGGTCAGTGCGAGTGGTGCGGCACCACTTTCTCGGTGGTGGATACCGGAGGATACACCTCCAACTCCGAGGATGTATTCGAGGAGGAGATCCGCAAGCAGGTGATGATCGCCATCGAGGAGGCCGACGTAATCCTGTTTCTGGTGGAAGTAGGCACCGGCATTACCGACTTCGATGAGGAGATCGCCGACATCCTGCGCCGCAGTTCCAAGCCTGTCCTGCTGGTGGTCAACAAAGTAGACAGCGCGGACAAGCGATTCGACTCATATCAGTTCTACTCCCTGGGACTGGGTGATCCCTGGGACATCTCCTCGGCCAACGGCAGCGGCACCGGCGACATGCTGGACAAACTGGTCTCCATGCTCCCGGCAGACAAGGCAGCCGAAGACCCGCATGCCGGAGTTCCCCGCATCGCCATCGTAGGCCGCCCCAACGCCGGCAAGTCCTCGATTACCAACGCATTCCTCGGAGAGGAGCGCAACATCGTCACCCCCGTGGCCGGCACCACCCGCGACGCAGTGGAATCGTACTACAACAAGTTCGGCCACGAATTCATCCTCGTAGACACCGCTGGTCTGCGCAAGAAGACCAAGGTCAGCGAGGACCTGGAGTTCTACTCCGTAATGAGGGCCATCCGCGCCATCGAGCACTCCGATGTATGCATCCTGATGATCGACGCACAGTACGGAATCGAGGCCCAGGACATGGCCATCTTCAACCTCATTCTCAAGAACAGCAAGGGCTGCGTGGTGGCCGTCAACAAGTGGGACCTCATCGAAAACAAGACCAACAACACCATGAAGGAGTACACCGAGTCCATCCGCAAGCGGCTCGCCCCCTTCAGCGACATCCCGGTCATCTTCACATCGGTAATCAAGAAACAGAGAATCCTCGACGTGCTGGATGCTGCCGCCAAGGTCTGGGACAACTACTCCCGGAAGATCCCCACCTCCGCCCTCAACGAGGTCATGCTCGAGGAGATCGAGAACTATCCTCCCCCCTCGACCAAGGGCAAGTTCATCAAGATCAAATACATTACCCAGCTGCCCACCGCCTGTCCGTCATTCGCTTTCTTCTGCAATCTGCCGCAGTATATCGGGGCTCCTTACAAGAGATTCCTGGAGAACAAGCTGCGCAGTCACTTCGATTTCACCGGCTGTCCCATAAGAATATTTATGAGACAAAAATAACCGGCGCTTCAGAGCGGGTAAAATGCAAGGCGTCAAGGTTCGCGGTGAGGGAGTTTACTGAGCGTAAATGACCGAGCCGCGATACCGCAGACAACGCAGCAGTTTGCCCGCTCTGAAGCGTTTACTGTTTTTCGATTTTGAGCTGCTCAATGTAGTTCCCGGCATCGTTGGTCTTGACCAGAATCGTGACTGTGAACATATTGCCGCCGCTGTCCAGATTGCCGACGGCGTATTCCATCGGATATGAGCCGCTCTTATAGACTATCTCAAAGCAACGCGGAGTATAGTCGGTAAAGAAATTACGGATTATCTGACGGGCCTGATTACGGCTGCAGTTGGAAACCGTTCCCATGACATCTATCTGGAGATTGTCGGCGAACCATGCCGCAAGGCACTCAGCATCACCGCGCTGCATATACTTAGATATAGGAACAAACACATTGCAGTCATCACTTCCGTCATCACACACTGCCTTGTTCTGGGAGAAAGACGGAAATGAGAAGAAGAATAAACATCCGAGAGTCAATAACAATCTATTCATCTGTCTGTTCCATTTTGCTCTCATTCTTTAGCAAAATTCAGGCCATTATAAGAAAAGACGTTTAAAATTTTCTTAGAGACTGTCTGGATTTTTTCTTACTTTTGTAAGCTAAAGGTCCCAGGCATGAGGATAACATTGATAACAACAGGCAAGACAACCTTTGACTATATCAAGGAAGGCATGGCCATATACGAGAAAAGGATAGGCCGGTACCTCCAGTTCTCACGTACCGAGATACCGGCCCTGCAGGGTACGGCATCAATGCCTGTCCAGGAAATCCGCAACAGGGAAGGCGAGCTGATACTTAAAAAGATAAAGCCTGAGGACCGTGTCGTGATACTCGACGAAAAAGGCAGCCGCTACACATCAGCCGCCTGGGCCGCGCATCTGGAGCACCTGATGAATACCGGCACACGCAGCCTTGTATTCATCATAGGAGGAGCCTACGGATTCTCCGAGAAGGTCCGCGAACGGGCAGACAGCATGCTGTCTCTGTCAGACATGACCTTCTCGCACCAGATAATAAGGCTCTTCTTTGAAGAGCAGCTCTACAGGGCCATGACCATCATCAAAGGAGAACCGTATCACAACGAATAGCCCATGAAGAAGCGCCTGAAAGAAATATACGGCTGGACAACCGCCAATCTTACGTCTATATTCTGGCTGCTGGCCATGGTGTGCTTCTTCGTTTCCTTCCTTGAAATCAGCCCCGCATCACCGGGCAGGAGGGCGGACAAGGTCGAGCGTATGCTGCACAAACGGGAAAAAGTCCTCCAGGCATATGTGGACAGGGCATTTGACGTTCCGAAAGACGAGTGGGTAAGATTCGAGCACTTTCCGGAGGACATGGTCCTGTACAAATATGTGAACGGCACGCTCCAGAGCTGGGTCAACACATTCCCGATAAGCAACGACGGCATATCCGTATCGTCATCCTGGTACAGGATTCATGATCTCAGGAACAAGAACATATTCAACACCCCCCTTGCCTTTCTCACTGACAGCGTACAGTATGTCAATCTCGGTCCCAAATGGTACGTGGTCAAGATCTTCGACAGGAGAAACACGCGCATCATCGCCGCAATCGAGGTACTTGAGCAGTATATGTCCGAGAATCCGGCCCTCAGGAATTCCAACAACCGGAACCTTGGACTCAATTCCCATTATACGGCCGTGCCTCCGTACATTGACGATGCGAGCGTTGTCCGCGCCTCTGACGGCACCCCGGTATTCTCAGTCCTGCGGACCGACATGATGTCCGGAAACGACCGGCCTTCAGGCATGAGATGGGCGGCCCTGATACTCGCTGTCTGCGCCATAATGTATTACCAGCACAGACGGAAAGGTCTCCGCGTCATGTACTTCGGCCTTGGCGGACTGGCAGTCCTGCAGCTGTGCAGTTTTCTGATGACAGGAGACACATCTGCCAATACCAAGTTCTTCTCCCCGATGCTTTATGCTGACGGGAACTTCAACTCTCCCGGAGCCCTGCTCATCTTCAATACATTCCTGGTTCTGTACTGCGCTGTCGCATACATGGCCCGGAAATCAATCCTGAGACACATACGCACATCCAGGCCCGTACTCAGAAGGCTGAAAATCTCGGTCCTCGGCCTTACGGTACCGGTACTGGCCGCATACATACACTTCACGTTCAAGTCGGTGATTCTCAACTCAGGCATCAGCCTTGACCTGTACCGAATCAACGCCATAGACACCTATACGGTACTGACCTATCTCTCATACGGGCTGCTTTTCCTGGCCGTGCTCTTCATAATCACGCTCTTTCTCTCCGCCGCATCAGGCTTCTATGTCCGCCGGCGCAAGAAACTTTCCCGAAGGCTGCTTCTGGGATATATCTTCATAATCGCAGCCTACATGACCTCAGCCGTAGGCATCTACGGATTTCAAAAGGAATCCGAATACCTGAGGGTACTCACCGGGCGCATGGCAATAGAGCGTGACCTGGATCTGGAGATGCAGCTTCAGGCCATAGAGAAAAGCCTTATATCCGACCCGTTCATACGCAGGCTGGCCGGCAATCCGGAATACGAGAACATAATACTCAACCGTCTGGCTGAAAGATATTTCTTCAACATCATGCCGGAGTACGACATCAAGTTGACCATCTGCAACATGTACCAGAGGATCCAGACCGACAAATACTCCACGACAGGATGCTTCAAATATTTCAAGGACATTATCGACAATTACGGAGTCCCTCTCTCAGACATATCCGCCTTCTACTATCTGGACTATTTCCGCAACACGATCAGTTACCTGGGAGCCTTCAGCATCCTGCGCGGCGGCATAAGATATGACCTGTATATCGAACTGGACTCCAAGGGCAGCGCTGACAACATAGGATACCCGTCCGTGCTTCTTGACAACACAAGCACAGTCGCCACCTACATCCCCTACCCCTACTCCATGGCACGGTACCACAACGGACGGATAACAAGCCATCAGGGACGGTACAACTTCCCCGTAACCGTCAATCCCAATATCTACGAGGACGGTTTCTCGCATTATTTTTACGGAGACAACGTAGTATTCATAAACAAATTGCCGGGCACGAACCTGATAGCCGTAAGCAGACCGGCCAGAGGCTTCTTCCCGTCACTGATATCCTTCTCGTATCTGTTCCTGTTCTGCGCACTCATCATCATAGGCATACCGAGGCTTTTCAGGAGAAGACACAAGGAATCCCAGTTCCGTACAAAAAGGTCTTTCCGCATGAAGATGACCGTATTCCTGACCATATCCACAGTCACGGCCCTTATTTTCATGGCCATAGGAAGCGTCCTCATCATTCTGGGATACATCGGCAACAACAACACGGCGATAATGGAGGAGAAACTCATGTCGATACAGGGAGACCTTAACCAGATGTCCGGATCCATCGACAGGTACAGTGAGTTCAACTCTTCAGAGATATTCGACATCCTGGATGCCATATCCAGGAACTCACAGGTGGACATCAACCTGTTCAGCCCCAACGGGAAGCTCATCCACACCACGAAGCCGGAGATATTCAACGAATACCTTTCCAGCACCAGAATGAACCAGAACGCCTATTACGAACTGGTCATCAACCACAGGATGCAGCTCATTCAGGAGGAACGGATATCCACCCTGGATTACTACTCCCTCTACTCACCCGTGTACAACGACAACGGCGAGCTCCTGGGCATAGCCAACATACCGTACTTCGTGACAGACACCAATTTTGAGTACGATGCGACTCCCCTTATCGCCACCATAGTCAACCTGTACCTGATTTTCATCATAGCCGCGCTTCTGGTGGGCATCGCCATGTCCAACTCCATAACCAGGCCGCTCAAGGAAATCAGCCGCAACATGCAGGCCATGGACATCACCCACAAGGTCGAGCACATCAACTACAAGGCTGACGACGAGCTCGGCCTGCTGGTAAAGACCTACAACAAGATGATCGACGACCTGGACAGAAGCACCAGGGAGCTGGCCCAGAACGAGAGAGAGAAAGCATGGAGCGAGATGGCCCGCCAGATCGCCCACGAGATAAAGAATCCGCTCACCCCCATGAAAATCAGCATCCAGCACCTTGCCCTCATCAAGAAACAGGGCAATCCGGAATGGAAGGACCGCTTCGATGCTCTTGCGTCCATGCTGATAGAGCAGATAGACATTCTGTCCAATACCGCCAGCGAATTCTCCAGCTTCGCCAAACTCTATCAGGAAGAGGAGACTCAGGTAGACCTAGTGAAGATACTGTCAGAACAGAAAGTCCTGTTCGACAACAGGGACAACATAGTGATGAACTTCCGCAGCCACGTGGAAAAGGCCGTTGTACTCGCAAGAAAAGAGCAGATAACCAGGACATTCGTCAATCTGATAACCAACGCCATCCAGGCAGTGGAAAGCATGGACGAGGGAATAATAAACATTACCCTGAAAATGAATTCGGGCCGTTTCCAGATAGACATAGAGGACAACGGCAGCGGAGTTCCGGAAGAGAATCTCGGAAAGCTCTTCAGCCCCAACTTCACCACAAAGAGCAGGGGGTCCGGTCTGGGACTGGCCATCTGCAGGAGCATTGTCACCCAGAGCCACGGTGACATCTACTATTCCAAGTCACAGGAACTGGGCGGGGCGGACTTCACAGTAACCCTTCCCATGTATATCGAGGCTTCGGAAGACTACACTTAAAACCGCCTTAGCCTGGAAGGGCGAAAGTCATCACATCTTCTTTTGTGATACGGGCATTGGACAGGATAAGAAGACGCTCCACGACATTGCGCAGCTCGCGTATGTTGCCGCTCCAGGCATGATTGCAGAGCTCTTCCACCGCGTCTGCGTCTATTTCCTTGACCGGCTTGCCCGATTCCTGGCAGATCTGCCTGATGAAATGCTCTATGAGCATCGGGATATCCTCCCGTCTTTCCGCCAGCGACGGTACGCGGATGACTATGACGCTGATTCGGTGATACAGGTCCTCGCGGAAGTTGCCTTTCTCAATCTCCTCCTTCAGGTTCTTGTTGGTGGCGGCCACGACCCTGACATTGACGGTTATGTCCTTGTCACCGCCGACCTTGGTCAGCTTGTTCTCCTGCAGCACGCGGAGCACCTTGGCCTGGGCTGCGAGGGACATGTCGCCTATCTCGTCCAGGAAGAGGGTACCGCCGTCAGCCTGCTCGAACTTGCCCTTGTGCTGTTTCTGCGCACCGGTGAAGGCACCTTTCTCGTGTCCGAAAAGCTCGCTCTCTATCAGCTCGCCCGGAATGGCCGCGCAGTTGACCTCGACAAACGGCATGGACGCACGGTCGCTCTTCTCATGCAGCCACCTTGCCACCAGTTCCTTGCCGGTACCGTTGGCGCCTGTAATCAGGACCCTGGCGTCGGTCGGGGCCACCCGGTCGATCATATTCTTGATGCGGACGATGGACGGAGACTCTCCGATTATCTCCTGCACCCCGCCGACCTTCTTCTTGAGGATCCTGGTCTCACGGACCAGGGAACCCTTATCCACCGCATTTTTCAAGGTGATGAGGATCCTATTGAGGTCCAACGGCTTCTGAATAAAGTCGAAAGCACCTTTCTTGATGCAGTCCACCGCCGTATCTATCGATCCGTGGCCGGAAATCATCACGACGGGAGTCTCGTTACCGCTCTCGGCGAGCTTGTCCAGCACCTCCACCCCGTCCATTCCAGGCATCTTGATGTCACAGAATATCACGTCGAAATTACCTGCGGAGGCCGCCTCCAGCCCGGAGGCCCCGTCCTCGGCCAAAGTTATCTGATGACCCTCAAACTCAAGAATCTCCTTGAGCGTGTTGCGGATGCTCCGCTCATCGTCTATGATAAGTACTTTCATTGCTTTTCAGATTTTCAAGGAGACAAATATACAACTTTAATGCCGGAATTCCGACAGTTTCCGTATCTTTGGCAGTTATTCGAGTTATGGAACAGTTTATAGTATCAGCCAGGAAATACAGGCCCGACACTTTCGAGTCGCTCATCGGCCAGGAGAACATCGCCAGGACCCTGAAGAACTCCATCATCAGGGGGCAGCTCGCCCACGCCTACCTCTTCTGCGGACCGCGCGGAGTGGGCAAGACCACCACAGCCAGGATATTCGCCAAGTCCATCAACTGCCTCAATCCCGGCCCCGACATGGAGCCCTGCGGCAAGTGCGAGTCCTGCCTGTCCTTCGCCGAGGGCCGCTCCTACTGCATCCATGAGCTCGACGCAGCCTCAAACAACTCCGTGGACGACATCCGCAACCTCACCGACATGGTCCGCATCCCGCCCCAGGTCGGCAGATACAGCGTCTACATCATCGACGAGGTGCACATGCTCTCGTCCGCAGCCTTCAACGCCTTCCTCAAGACCCTCGAGGAGCCGCCGGCACATGCGATTTTCATACTGGCCACCACCGAGAAGCACAAGATACTCCCGACCATCCTCTCACGCTGCCAGACATTCGACTTCAACCGCATCAGCGTCCCCGACATCGTGCGCAACCTCACGGACATCGCCGCCAAGGAAAGCATCACCATAGACAACGAGAGCCTGCACGTCATCGCGGTAAAGGCCGACGGAGCCATGAGGGACGCCCTCACGATCTTCGACCAAACCGTGGCTTTCTGCGGAAAGGAAGTCCGGTACGAGGATGTCATCCGCGACCTGAACGTACTGGACTACGAATACTACTTCAGGATAGTGGACAATTCCCTGGCCGGGGACTACATGTCCTCCCTGCTGCTGCTGGACGAGATCCTCTCCAAAGGATTCAATGCCCTGTATTTTGTATCAGGACTGAGCACGCATCTGCGTGATCTTCTTATATGCCGCAGTTCGACCGGGTCCTCCCTGCTGTCACTGCCGCCGTCTCTGGTGGACAGATACAAGGAGCAGGCCGCCCGGTGCTCCGTACAGTTCATTTTCAACTCTCTCAGCATCACGACAGGATGCGAGGCGGCCTACAGACAGAGCGGCAACCAGCGTCTGCTCATCGAGTTCGCCCTGATGCGGCTTGCGGAGAAGAATGCGACGCAGCCTCCCGCCCGACCGGCGGAGCAACCGGAAAAACAGTCCGGGATGCAGCCTGAAAAGCAACCCGAAAAGCAGCCTGAAAGACAGCCGGAGAAACAGATGACTGCGGCCGGACAACCCGGGACACCACAGGCGGAAGCTCCACGGACAACCGGACAGCAGCCCGCACCACGGACGGAAGGACCACGGACAGGCCTGCCAGGATTCTCCCTGAAAGAAATGCTCAGCAAGGCTGAGAAGATGGAATCCGACGGGAATACGGGGGAAGAAGTGCTTGAAGACGTGCCGCTCACCTATGAATCCATAATGGATGCATGGCAGGGACTCGCCGACTCCTGGAAAGCAGCCGGCAGAAGTTCCATGTCCACTGTAATGATGCTGCACAGTCCCGGCATAGATATTGAGAATGCTGTGCTGACATTTTACGTCAGCAACTCAGCACAGCAGGATTTCATACGGGAGAAGAACCTGACCAAGATGGAAGCCTCGCTGCGCAGAGCATTGAGAAACAGAACCATTAAGATAGATGTCCAGATCTACGAGCCAGAAGACGGCGGAAAGAAAGCAGTACCCTACATGCCCACGGACAAAGCCCGCTTCCTGACAGCCAGAAAGCCCGAGCTGGGTGAGCTGGTGAAGGATCTTGAACTGGATGTCAAATAACAATAACCCACATCAAACATGAAGCTGTACAGTGACAATCTGATCAAGAAATACGGAGCCAGAACTGTTGTAAAAGGTGTCTCCATCAATGTGGAGCAAGGCGAGATAGTCGGTCTGCTGGGTCCCAACGGAGCCGGCAAGACCACAAGTTTCTACATGATAACCGGCCTCATCAAGCCCAACTCCGGACGGATATTCCTCAACGACGAGGAGATAACCGATCTGCCGATGTACCGCCGCGCACAGAAGGGCCTGGGATATCTTGCCCAGGAGGCATCTGTCTTCCGCAAGATGTCCGTAGAAAACAACATCATGTCCGTAATGGAATTCTCGCACTTCTCCAAAAAAGAGCGCAGGGAACGCCTGGAGTCCCTTATCGACGAGTTCGGTCTGGCGAAAGTACGCAAAAGCTACGGTATCCAGCTCTCGGGAGGCGAACGCAGACGCTGCGAGATCGCCCGCGCCCTGGCCATAGATCCAAAGTTCATTCTGCTAGACGAGCCGTTTGCGGGAGTCGACCCGATCGCCGTAGAGGACATCCAGCACATCATCGCAAAGCTCAAGACGAAGAACATAGGCATCATCATCACCGATCACAACGTCCACGAGACCCTGGCCATAACCGACCGCGCCTACCTTCTGTACGAGGGCAGTATCCTGGAAAGCGGCACGGCCGAGGAACTGGCCGGCAACCCCGAAGTCCGGAAGAAATATCTCGGACAGAACTTCGAGCTGCGCAAGGCCGTGCTCCGGCCACGCGACTAGACGCGCCTCATGTCCCTGCTATAGCTTGGAAACAGCCTCGGCCACCTTATCCAGCTGCCAGCGGATAGTAGAGGTAGCTCCGCAGATACCAACCGTATCGTCCGGGCGGAATATTCCGTCAGGAATCTCATCGGCACTCTCTACCTTATAGGAGCGCGGATTGACCGAACGGCACAGGTCGAAGAGGACCTTGCCGTTGGAACTCTCCCTGCCGCAGACAAAAATGATGACCGAACAGGACGCCGCAAATTCGCGGAGAGCGCGGTGACGGGAAGAAACGTGACGGCAGACAGTGTCGTAGACCTCCAGAGACGGACATTCCTCACGCAGCCGGGCCGCCAGGGCCACAAACTCCTCGGGATCCTTGGTCGTCTGCGAGAAAAGGGCCAGAGGACGGCTGACATCGATGACCCGGGAAGAAAGTTTATCCTCAAGATCGGCCATGTTCTCCACTACCACGGCACGGCCGTCGGTCTGACCTACCAGACCGTTGACCTCGGCATGTCCGCGCTTGCCGAAAATAATGACAGTGCCCCCTGCCGATGAAAGCCCGGCATACTTGGCCGCAATCTTCTTCTGCAGGGCCAGCACGACCGGACAGGTGCAGTCAATCAGACGGACCCCGGAGCGTTCTGCCAGCTTATATGTCGACGGAGGCTCTCCGTGAGCGCGTATCAGCACTGTCGAGCCGCGCAGCGACGGCAGATCGTCATAGCCCGCCGTGCGCAGGCCGAGCCCGGCCAGGCGGCGTATCTCCGCATCATTGTGGACTATGGCACCCAGAGAATACAGCGTACCGTGCTCCTTGAGATAGTTCTCGGCAACGGATATCGCTCTGCCGACACCGTTGCAGCAGCCCGAATGCTCATCAGTCAGAACCCGCATAGATGACGCTCCTTCAGAATATTACGGAACCATACAATCTGATCTTCGACACTCATGTCGCTGTTGTCGAGCAGCACGGCGTCATCCGCCCGCCTGAGCGGAGCCACGGCACGGTGGGTGTCGATATAATCGCGCTCGCTCAGATTGCTGAGAATATCCTCGTAAGTAACATTCTCACGCCCACGGGAGCGCATTTCCTCATAACGCCGCCGGGCCCTGACCTCAGGCCTGGCCGTCATGAATATCTTCAGCTCCGCATCGGGAAATACAGCCGTACCGATATCACGGCCGTCCATGACAACACCTTTTGCGGCACCGATCTCCCTGAGACGGTTGTCCACATAATCCCTCACGAAAGGCTCCGCTGCCACATAACTGACCAGCCTGGAAATTTCGAGAGTACGGATGCTCCGCTCGACGTTCTCACCGTCCAGCCATGTCTCGCTGACACTGCCCGGTCCGGATGTCCGGAAGGAGATCTCCACTGCGGGCTTTCCGTAAAGTATTTTCCTGAGTCCGTCAAAGTCTATGGTCTGACCGGCCCCCGCAAGCGAGGACCTGACTGCCAGGAGCGTCACAGCCCTGTACATGGCTCCCGTATCTATGTAGATATAACCGAGCTCACTGGCTATCGCCTTGGCGAATGTGCTCTTGCCTGTGGAAGAGTAACCGTCCACGGCTATGATAATCGGTGAAGTCATACTACAAAAATAATGATATTTATCTAGAAACTGTTTTAAATTTGCGGAAATTTAATTCAGACCCTATATGAGAAAAGTTATTGCCGCACTTCTTGCCCTGTCCGCAGCCTTTTCGGCAGCCGCCCAGGACTCCCCGGGCATAGACATGGAGATCAAACAGTTCGAGGACCGCAAAGTGGACTCGGGAAGAGAATATTACGGTGACATCCCGGCAAGGATGACCAAGGTAGTCACAGCCGGAGACAACTCCATGACGGACCTGCTGTTCATGGATGCTGTCAGGGAAGGCTGGAACATCTCCCCCTTCGAGTTCTGCACCTACGAAGAGTTCGACCGCATCAAGACCGACACCAGCTACTATTTCCTTATACGCGCCGACAAGATGCACCGCAAGAGTTCCGATCCGTCCATCGAGTTCATCTGCTTCCTGAAAGGCAATGAAAAGGCCGGGGACAACCTTGCCGCCATGCCGGAGCTCATAGCCCTTCCGCTCTTCGCCGCCGAAGGATACGACGACCGCGTCTTCACATACCTTCCCGCATACATGAACATCATCCAGAACTACATACAGGACATCGTGGACGGAAAAATCTACCCTCCCGGAAACGGCAGGATATCCCTCAAGACCCCCGACAAGTCCCGCAACAGCACGATACTGTTCAATAAGGACGACATGGACTACAGTCCGTACATGCAGGAATTTGAAAGAATGTTCCGGGGCAGGGCACAGGTAGTTCCCCAGGAGAAAATCGACGCGGCCCTTAAAGACGCGGCACCCAGGACCCTGGTATCGCTGACCGTCGCACCCTCGGACAACAGAAAAGGATCCTACTGCTACAAGATGCTGATAAGCGCGGACACCTACGGACTCTATTACTACAAGAGACACCGCATATCACCGCGCAAAGGTCCCGGATTCCTCAAATCCGACCTCAAGCGGATCTCCAGACTCGTAACACCTGAATTCAAGACCAGATAGGCAATGAGATTCGCTTTCAAGCACAGTCTCTCGCCCGTAGCCTACTGCGCCCTGCACATCAAGTCCGGAACCAGATATGAGGCACCAGGCCAGGGAGGTCTGGCACATTTCACCGAGCACCTTCTGTTCAAGGGCACGGAAAGCAGAAGCGCAGGCACGGTCAACTCCTTCATCGAGAAACTGGGAGGAGAGCTGAACGCCTACACCACCAAGGAAGAGACCGTCATCCACGCCACAGTGCTTAAAGAAGATCTGCGCAAGGCCGTGGATCTGCTGACGGACATAGCCTTCCGATGCATTTTCCCGGAAAGGGAGATCGAGAAGGAAAGAGGTGTCGTACTCGAGGAGATCAACACCTACAGGGACTCTCCCTCAGAGCAGATATTCGATGACTTCGAGGAGATGCTGTTCGAGGGCACACCGCTCTCGATGCCGGTGCTGGGCAAGGCCAGATATCTCAAGAAAGCCGGAAGGGACACGGTGCAGAGCTACTACAACGCCATGTTCCGTCCGGACAACATGTACTTCACCATAGTGGCGGGACTTGACGAAAAAAAGGCCGGGGACATGGTGGTCAGGGCCATGGAACGGTACTCCACATCCGGATGGAGCCTCGAACGGGAGCAGTCAGAAACCTGTCCCGCTTCCGCCGCTCCGTTTCCCGGAAGCGGCCGTATACCTTTCGACAAGACCATTGCCCGGCACAACCATCAGGCCCACTGCATCATCGGAGCCAGAGCATATTCTGCATACGACAGCCGCAGAATACCGCTGAGCCTGCTGATCAATATTCTGGGCGGTCCGGTGGCCAACTCCCGTCTCAACATCCTGCTCAGGGAGAAATACGGACTGGTCTACAGCGCGGACGCATCCTACAGTCCCTACTCTGACGACGGTGTGGCCGCCATATACTTCGGATGCGAGAAATCCAATGTGGGCAGATGCACCGCCATCATTGACAGGATGCTGGACGGATTCAGGAACGGAACGATATCCCCCAGGGCACTCGCCTCAGCCAAGAAGCAGTTCCTGGGACAGCTGGCCATAGCCTCGGACAACGGTGAGGCCCAGGTCCTGTCAATGGGCAAGAGCCTCATGACTTACGGCAGGGTCATAGACAACAAGGAAACGGCCGCCATGATAGAAGCAGTCACGGCAGAAGACCTGCGCCGCACTGCCGCTGAGATTTTCGCTCCGGAGGCCATATCCAGACTGACTTACATCTGATCCGCGCAGCCATGGATACAGCAAGACTCAAAAAAGCGCTGGCCTTCATCGAGCGTCAGACACATCTGCGGACAAAGTCCTACCGTATGCTCTCAGACGGCGTACAGGGAGAGTTTCTGCAGGCATTTTCCCTCATGGTCAGACCAGGCGCGATACTGGAAATCGGCACTTTCACCGGCTACGCCACCCTGTGTCTCTGCCGGGGACTCCGCCCGGGCGGTACCGTGGACACCATAGAAAAGGACGACGAGATGACGGACATCTTCACCGAGGCATTCTCCATAGCCGGAGCTGACGGAATAAGATGCCTTCCGGGAGATGCCGCCGGCATTATTCCTAAACTCGACACGGTCTACGACATCGTCTACATCGATGCGGACAAACGCGAATACTCCGCCTACTATGACATGGTCCTGGACAAAGTGCGGCCCGGGGGCTACATCCTGGCGGACAATGTGCTGTGGAGCGGCAAGGCCGGATCTGAGACGCCGGGCCACACGGACAGGCAGACAGAAGCCATCATGGAGTTCAATAAAAAAACAGCCTCCGACCCAAGGGTACGGAGACTGATTCTTCCGATAAGGGACGGACTGGCCGTCCTGTATAAAATCCGCTGACCGCTACTTCACTCTCTCACCGTAGCTGCGGTCAGTTGTGTTGACGCGGATCCTGTCACCCTGGTTGATGAACAGGGGCACCATGATCTCGGCGCCGGTCTCCAGCGTAGCGGCCTTGAGAGCATTGCTGGAAGCCGTATCGCCCTTGACTGCCGGCTCGGTATAGGTAACCTCAAGCTCGACGTAAGTGGGAAGCTCGCATGTCAGGCACTTCTCCTCGTCAGCCAGGAACATCATCTCCACATACTGTCCCTCCTTCATGAGATCGGCGTTCTCCACCATCTCCTCGGGAATGCTTACCTGCTCGTATGTCTCGGTATGCATGAAGTTGTAGCCCATGTCATCCTTGTAGAGATACTGGTAAGGTCTCCTCTCCACATTGATAGGCTCGATCTTCTCTCCTGCCGTAAACGTGCGGTCAAGAATCTTGCCGTTCTCAAGATTGCGTAATTTTGTCTTCACGAAAGCCGGGCCCTTGCCGGGTTTCACATGCTGGAACCAGATGATGGACACTGGTTTGCCCTCATAATTGAAATAAAGTCCGTTTTTGAAATCTGCTGTTGTTGCCATATATGCTAAAATGCTGTTTCCTTTTAAAAAACGCGCGAATATAGCAAAAATATTTCATTAAGACACAATAGTGTCAACAAGCTGATACAGGACAGTCCGCGCCATATACCTTGAAGCCGCCCGTTCCGAGACAGCCATGCTCCTGCGGAATGAGTCCATGTCGTCACTTGAGAGAGGTTCGGCCGGAGGCGACTCCATCTTGAGCGGATTAATCGGTGTTCCGTTCTTCCAGATCCGGAAGTCCAGATGAGGGCCTGTGGAATATCCGGTGCTGCCCACATATCCGATGACCTGACCCTGACGGACGCGGTCACCCACACTGAGCCCCTTGGCATAACGCGACAGATGCAGATATGCCGAAGTGTAGACAGAATTGTGCTTGATCTTTATCATGTTGCCCTCAGCTGTCTTGTATCCCTTGTACACCACCACTCCGTCACCGATGCTCATAACCTCCGTACCGGCCGGAGCCGCATAATCGATACCGGTATGCGGACGTACTTTTCTGGTTATCGGATGCCGCCTGTGATACGTGAATCCGGAACTGATCCTGGTATAGCTCAGAGGAGCTCTCAGAAATGCCTTGCGCATACTCTCCCCCTTCTCGTTCCAGTAATAATTGCCGCTTCCGTCATCGAACCAGTAGCACTTGTATGACTCGCCCCCGTGCGTGAACTCGGCATAGAGGACCTTCTCCACATCCAGCACTTCTCCGTCACACACAGTCTTCTCGTACACGGCCTTGAAGGAATCACCCTTCTGCAGGCCGAAGAAGTCTATGCTCCACGCATATATATCCGCCAATGAGACCGCAAGGAGAGCCGGTGCCCCGGCATCGATTATATCCTGCCACAGGGAATTCTCGATGCTCACCTCCACATAGTCGGTGACACTGGTGATGTCTTTCTCATACACGTTGACCGACAGCGAGTCTCTCAGCGTGAACACCACGTATGAGGCATTGTCCTTCTCATAGACCACATAAGCGAGAGTGTCCGGCTCAGTCAGAGTGTAGTAGGCATGGTAGTGATACCCGACCTTTATCTGCCTCATGTCAAAGACACCCTTTGAAAGAGCGTCCAGAGCATATATGTCGTTCTGCGAGGCTCCCAGCCTGGTCATCAGGGTCGAGAAAAACTCTCCCCGGCGGATCGTCCCTTCCTCTTTGCGGTACCTGGATATAGGGATGTTGTACTCGTAGACCTCCTCCTCACCGCAGCGGTCCGGTGATCCTGCCTCCGCCGGCATATCCCCGCGTCCTGCCGGAGACTCCACCGTCTCCGCCTCCCGCACGGCCGGACCTTTCTCTCTTTCCGGAACAGAGCGGAAGATATATATTCCCAGCAGCACCGCGAACTCCACCGCCAGAACACCCAGCACACCTGCCATTATACCGTGAACAAACCTGTCAGTCAGTATTTTCTCTTTCAGTTTATCTAGATTCATAGTACAAATTTAGAAAAGAATTCCAAATTGTGGAAAAAAATGTAAAAAAGTGGAAAATTATGTAAGAATTTTAGCTATTTTTGCAGGAAATAAACGGACTCACAGGATGATCAGGTTCATAGGCGAATACAAGGCACGGACGGACGACAGGGGGCGGCTGGTTTTCCCCTCTGCATTCAAGGCCATGACAGGCCCTGAGGAGCCTGTACGGCTCGTTGTCAAGAAAAGCCTGTTTTCTCCATGCCTGGACATCTACACCTACGGAGAGTGGGAGAAAGAGGCCGAGGAGCTTAAGGCCCGGCTCAATTTCTTCAACAGGGGACATGCCGCCCTGTGGAGGGGATACATGAGCGGCAGGGCGGTCGTGGAGCCTGACGGCAAACTTGGAAGGATATCCATCCCCAGGCAGCTGCTGGAGAGTGCCGGAATCGGCAAGGAAGCCGTGTTTGTAGGCGCAGGACACAAGATCGAACTGTGGGCACGTGACAGATACGAGAGCTCCGTTATCAGCGACGAGGACTATGTCGCTCTAGCCGAGGAAATATTAGGATAACACATTACAAGCCTGCACAGCATGTCAGCAGTATACCATACGCCGGTGTTGCTCAAGGAGAGCGTCGGGATGCTGGGGATCAGACCCTCGGGCATCTATGTCGATGCCACGCTCGGAGGAGGCGGCCACAGCCGCGCCATCCTTTCTGAGCTCGGTCCCGACGGCAGACTCATCGTCTTCGACCAGGACAGGGACGCGATGGCAAACGCGCCGTCAGACAGCCGGGTTACAGCCGTCAGGGCGAATTTCAGGTTCATCCATCATTTCCTGCACTACATGGGGATAGACGGCGTGGACGGGATTCTGGCCGACCTCGGTGTATCCTCGCACCAGTTCGACACCCCGGAAAGAGGCTTCTCGTTCAGATTCGACTCCTCGCTGGACATGAGGATGAACACATCCTCCTCCGAAAGTGCCGCACATCTGCTGAACACCTGCTCCGAAGACAGGCTGGCCGACATACTGCGCCTCTACGGAGAAGTGGATGGAAGCAGGAGGGCATCCGCCCTTATCTGCCGCGCCAGGGAGAAGGCTCCCATCCAGACCACAGCCGACCTCAACAAAGCCTTGGAGACGATCCTGCCGCCCGTCGCGCCACACAAATTCCTGGCCAAGGTATACCAGGCTCTCAGAATTGAGGTGAACGGGGAGATGAGGAGCCTTGTCCGGCTTCTGGACGGCATCAGGGACTCTCTCAAGCCATCAGGCACAGCCGTGATCATCACTTACCACTCACTGGAAGACAGGATGGTCAAGAATTTCTTCAAGACAGGCAACGTCAACGGAACATATACCGCAGACCTCTACGGACGCAGAAGCACCCCTTTTACGGTCATCACCAGGAAGCCTATCCTCCCGGGCGGGAACGAGGTGGCCGGCAACACGAGGGCCAGAAGCGCGAAACTCCGGGCGGCACGGCGCACCGAATCATGAACGTAAGGATTCTTGAGAACATTCTGGGAGGACAGATTCTGGCAAAAGGCAGCCTGACCAGGCAGTGGAGATTCATCCTGTACGTCTTCCTGCTGGTAATACTTTACATAAGCCTGCACTTCTGGACGCGCAACACCATGCAGACCAAGACGCGAAACGAGGAGATTATCCGCAACCTCCGTTCCGAATACATGGGCAAGTACACCAGGCTGCTCCATACCGGCAAGAGAGGCGAGATTGAAAAACTACTCGAGGACAACGGACTGAGTCTCATTCCGCCCCAGTCCCCTCCCACGAGAATAAAACTGAAGGAGGACTGACATGAGCGGAGCCAGAAGCACATTCAAGCGTTTTCTTTACGTCTACGTCCTGTTTCTGGTGGCCGGAGCGGCTGCCATAGGCCGGATAATCGCCGTCCAGACGAGCAGGGACCGCGTGACTGCGGAAGACATCTACAAGGAGCAGGTGCTCATGCCCTCCAGGGGAAGCATTCTCTCCTATGACGGCCGCCCGCTGGCCGTATCGATACCCGTATACCAGCTGCACTGGGATTCGGAGGCCATGTCCCGCGAGACCCTGATGTCCGGCATCGACTCCCTGTCGCTGTGCCTGTCGCAGCTGTTCGGGGACAAGAGTGCGTCCCGCTACAGGAAAGACCTTCTGCAGGCCAGGAAAGACGGCAAGCGGTACTACAGGATAGGCAACCGCGACGTTGATTTCGGAGAACTGGAAGAGGTGCGCGGTTTCCCTATATTCAGGCTCGGACAGTTCAAGGGAGGCCTGATTGCAGACACCAGAAGCGACCGGATCAATCCTTACGGGAAACTTGCGGACAGGACCATAGGCTATCTCAACGCCGACGGGGGCGGAACCGGCATAGAATACACCTACGACTACAGACTCAGGGGTGAAAAGGGCATACAGACGGTGCACCGCAGCCTTGGAGGACAGTGGATTCCCGTGAACGGAGCTCCGGCCGAACCGGCCGTGGACGGCTGCGACATAAGGACCACGATAGACGTGAGGATCCAGGAGGCCGCAGAGACCGAGCTCCGGGCACAGCTTGCCATGAGCGACGTATTCGAGGGCGGCACCGCAGTAGTCATGGATGTCGCCACAGGGGCAGTAAGGGGCATAGCCAACATGTTCAAGAAAAGCGACGGCTCATTCGACGAGTCCTACAACTACGCCATAGCCCACGCCACGGAACCCGGGTCCACACTCAAACTTGCAGCACTCACCGCCATGATAGAGGACGGATGCATCACACTGGACACCGAAGTGGACGGAGGAGACGGAATCTGGTACTACGGAGGAGTCAGGATCACCGACACTCACAGAGGGGGGTACGGCAAGATGACTGCCCTCGAGGCTTTCGAGAAATCCTCCAATATCGCATTTGCGAAGATGATCACCGAGTCATACGGAGACAATCCATCGGCATACGTGTCCAGGCTGCACAGCATGAAACTTATGGAAAAGCTCAGTCTCGACATCGGCGGAGAAGGCTACGCCTACATCACCAGCCCGGACGACCCTCAGTGGTCAATGTCCACCCTGGCCAGCCTCGGCTACGGATATGCGGTAACCCTGACACCGCTCCACATACTGACCTTCTACAACGCCGTAGCCAACGGCGGAAAGATGATGAGACCCTACTTCATCGAAGATTTTGAAAGAGACGGCATAACTGTCGAACAGCTGGGGCCCTCGGTGGTGAGCGGATCCATCTGCTCCAAGAGCACTCTGGCAGCAGTCCGGAAAGCCCTGCGCGGTGTCGTCGAGAACGGAACAGCCAAGAACTGCAACGACCCCAGATACGCCATAGCCGGAAAGACCGGCACTGCGAAAGTCGCTGAGAACGGCCGCTACGAGGACGAGCACGGATACCGCAGATACCAGGCCTCGTTCGCAGGCTACTTCCCGGCCGACGATCCTAAATATTCCTGCATAGTCGTGCTCTACACGGGAAAGACCAGGGGGGATTTCTACGGAGCCACGTGGGCGGCACCCGTGTTCAAGCGCATAGCGGACAAGATCTACACCTCACACCCTGAATGGAACAGTCCGGTGAGCTCAAAAGGCGCGGTTCCTCCGGACAATCCCAGAATCGCCTCGGGCCTGGCCGGCAGGAACGGTATGCCGGTAGACTATCTGCCCATGAACTCAAGGCCGCAGACAGGCAAGGCCGGCTGGATACAGGTCAGACAGGGAGAGGACGGAGAGCCGCCGGCAGTAAGCAGCCTGACAATAGAGCAGGGTACGGTCCCCGACGTAAGGGGCATGGGACTCAAGGACGCGCTCTATCTGCTGGAAAATGAGGGATACCGCGTCACCTTCAGCGGATCCGGCCGCGTAAGGACCCAGACACCGGAAGCCGGAAGCGGGCTCGCCAGGGGAGGCAGGATAACATTGGAATTAAAATAGACTCGGACATGAGACTGAATGATATATTAAAAGGTACGGCCGTCATCGGCGACATCGGACAGAACCCTGAGATTACGGACATCACGTCCGATTCCAGAAAATGCACTCCGGGATGCCTGTTCATCGCCATCAGCGGATTCGACAGCGACGGCCACCGCTTCATAAAGGATGCAGCAGCCAGAGGGGCGGCGGCAGTAGTGTACCAGGATCCCTCCGCCGATATCCGGGCTGCATCTCCCGGCATCACAGCTGTCCGGGTAGAGGATTCACGCAGTGCCGCCGCCGTCATCGCGGGCAACTACTTCCGTCATCCCGACCTGGAGGTCAGCCTGGTGGGAATCACCGGAACCAACGGAAAGACCACCATCGCCACCCTGCTGTACCGGCTGTTCACCGGTCTAGGGTACAGATGCGGCCTGCTCTCGACCATAGCCAACTACGTCTGCGGTGAACGGTTCGAAACCACCAACACCACACAGGATCCCATTACCGTCAACCGCCTGCTGCGCCTGATGGCCGACCGGGGATGCAGATACTGCTTCATGGAAGTCAGCTCACACGCACTGCATCAGGGAAGGGTCAGGGGACTCCGCTTCACGGGTGCGGTATTCACCAACATCACCCACGACCATCTGGACTACCACAAGACTTTCAGCGAATACATCCGGTGCAAGAAACTGCTGTTCGACTCCCTGCCGGAGAGCGCGTTCGCCCTCGTCAACTCCGATGACCGCAATGCCCGGATCATGGTGCAGAACACAGCCGCAAGAGTATACCGCTACTCGGAGGGAACCATGTCCGAATTCAAGGTCAGGATTGCAGAGCGCAGTCTCGAAGGCTATCTGCTCAACATAGACGGCAGGGAGGTATGGACCCGATTCATAGGAGACTACAACGCGCACAACATCTGCGCGGTCTATGCGGCGGCAGTACTTCTGGGAGCCGACAAGGAGGATGCCCTGAAAGAGATCAGCGGCATGGGTCCTGTGACCGGAAGAATGGAATATCTGCGGGGACGCAGGGGCATCACCGCAGTCGTCGACTACGCCCATACTCCCGATGCCCTCGAGAATGTCCTCAGGACACTGCTGGATCTCAAGGGCGGCTCACAGCTCATAGCCGTATTCGGCTGCGGAGGCAACAGGGACCGCACGAAGCGTCCGGAAATGGCCGCCATCGGAGCCAGATATGCCGACAGGGTGATAATCACCTCGGACAACCCCAGGATGGAGGATCCCCAGGCCATCATTGAGGACATGAAACAAGGACTGGACAGCGCAGGCATGGCGAAATCCCTGTTCATAACCGACCGCAGGGAAGCCATACGCACGGCCATACTCACCGCCCCGGACGGAGCCATCATCCTGGTGGCCGGCAAGGGGCATGAGGATTACCAGATAATCAACGGAGTCAAGTCCCACTTTGACGATAAGGAAATAATACGGGAGGTACTATGATTTATCATTTTTTCGAGCATATTCAGTATCTGGACTTCCCCGGATCGGGAATCATGAGATACATCTCGGTGCGCGCCATCCTGGCCAGCATCACAGCCATAGTGCTGATACTGTGCTTCGGCAGGCCTTTCATAAGGCTCATGCAGAGAAAACAGCTCGGCGAGGAGATACGCAACCTCGGACTTGAGGGCCAGCTTGCAAAGAAAGGCACGCCCACCATGGGAGGAGTCCTGATACTCGGCGCCGTCCTCGTATCCGTACTGCTTTTCGGAGACCTGACGAACATGTACATACAGCTGCTGCTCATCACCCTGGTCTGGCTCGGAGCACTCGGATTCACCGACGACTACATAAAGGTCTTCCGTAAAAACAAGGAAGGAATGCCCGGGAAATACAAGATTCTGGGACAGGTCATTCTGGGCCTGGCCGTCGGAATAACCATCTGCGTACACGAGGACACGGTGAGCACCCTGACCACCATTCCCTTCATCAAGGACAATGAGTTCGACTACGCATGGCTGGCCGCCGGCAGCGGCAAGACAAAGGAACTGCTTCAGGTGGTCATCTACGTGCTGGTCATCATCTTCATCATCACCGCCATGTCCAACGCGACGAATCTCACCGACGGCATGGACGGCCTTGCAGCAGGCATCACGGCGATTGCCGGAGCCGCCCTGGGAGTACTGGCCTACCTTTCGGGCAACGTCATATACTCAGACTACCTCAACATCATGTACATCCCGGACTCAGGAGAGATAGTCGTCTACCTCTCGGCCTTGATCGGAGCCCTGCTGGGATTCCTCTGGTACAACTCCTACCCCGCCCAGGTGTTCATGGGAGACACAGGCAGCCTGGCCCTCGGAGGCATCATCGGAGTGACAGCCGTGCTGATCCGGAAAGAACTGCTGCTCCCCATCCTCTGCGGCATATTCTTCGCCGAGTCAGTCTCCGTAATAGTGCAGAGACTTTATTTCAAGTACACCAAGAAAAAATACGGAGCCGGACGCAGAGTTTTCAAGATGGCTCCCCTGCACCATCATTTCCAGAAAGAAGGGGTGCCGGCTCTCATCACCAGACCGGCCGAAGCCATACCTGAAGCCAAGATCGTCATGAGATTCTGGCTCATAAGCATCATACTCGCCATACTGACAATAATAACACTTAAAATACGATAGCCATGAAACGGATAGCAGCACTCGGAGGCGGTGAGAGCGGTGTCGGAGCGGCCGTCCTCGCCAAGGTCAAAGGACTGGACATTTTCCTCTCGGACAACAGCACCATATCACAGGAAGCGAAAGCCGTACTGGAAAAGTACGGCATACCCTACGAGGAGGGAGGACACAGCAGGGAGAGGATTCTCAATGCGGACGAGATCATAAAGAGTCCCGGAATACCCGACACGGCGCCGATCGTGGCAGAAGCGCTGAATCTAGGAATCCCGGTCATATCCGAGATCGAGTTCGCCGGAAGGTACGACAGAGCCAAGAAAATCTGCGTCACCGGAAGCAACGGCAAGACGACCACTACGTCACTGATCTACTACATGCTCCGAAACGCCGGGCTCAACGTGGGCCTGGCCGGCAACATAGGCAAGAGCTACGCCTACCAGGTCGCCACAGAGGACTTTGACATCTATGTCCTGGAACTCAGCAGCTTCCAGCTTGACGGCATGTACGACTTCAAGGCCGACATAGCAATCCTGCTCAACATCACTCCGGACCATCTGGACCGTTACGGACACAACATGCAGAACTACATCAAGGCCAAGTTCCGTATCACGCGCAACATGTCCGGAGAAGACTGCTTCATATTCTGCGATGACGACAGCGTGACCGTAGGACATATCAACGAGATAGTTCTCCGGGCCAAGATGCTCCCCTTCTCACAGAAGCACGAAACCGCCCAGGGAGCATTCTCCGACGGGGAGAAGATCACTGTCCGTTACGAGGGCGAGGAATGTGTCGTAAGGACTGACGAGCTGTCCCTGCAGGGACGCCACAACATATACAACTCCATGGCGGCTGCCATCACCGGCAAGATAATGAACATCACCAATGATGTCATACGCCGCAGCCTGGCCACGTTCGAGAACATCGAGCACCGTCTGGAGAAGGTCATGAGCGTGCGCGGAGTCCTGTACATCAACGACTCCAAGGCGACCAACGTCAATTCAACCTGGTATGCCCTGGAATGCATGAAGCATCCCGTGGTATGGATCGCCGGCGGCACGGACAAGGGCAACGACTACTCGGAGATTGAGCAGCTGGTGCGTGAGAAAGTCAAGGCCCTCATCTGTCTCGGCAAGGACAACAGCAAGCTGCACAGCTTTTTCGGTCCCATAGTCCCGTCAATCACCGATGCATCGTCCGCCGAGGAGGCTGTCAGGAAAGCCTACGGACTGGCTGAGGAAGGAGACGTGGTCCTGCTGTCCCCCTGCTGCGCCAGTTTCGACCTCTTCAAGAACTACGAGGACAGGGGCAGGCAGTTCAAGCAGGCCGTAAGAGCACTTTAACTCAGCAGAAGACCGATGAGCGACACCGGAACATACAACAAAGTAAGGATAGGCAGGCTCAAGGGCGACCGTGTCATCTGGGTGATCATACTTCTGCTTGCGATGATCTCCCTGGCCGTGGTGTACTCGGCATCCAGCGCACTGGCCTACAGGGGCAGCACCACGCCGTTCAGCATCATGATCCACCAGGCCATGTACTACGTGCTCGGCTTCCTGATCCTGCTGGCATGTTACCGCATCCCGCTGACTTTCTACCGAAGGCTGGCATACGTCTTCATGGGAGCCGCCATAATACTGCTGGCGGTACCTGTCTTTACCGACAGACTCAGGACCATCGCCATCGGAGGTGTCAGCATCCAGCCCTCGGAGATAGCCAAGATAGCCGTTGTCCTCTACCTGGCCAGGGTCATAGAGACCTCCAGGCTCAGCACTTTCAAGGAATATCTGCTGAAGATTCTTCTTCCGCTCGGGGCCGTATGCGTGCTGTGCCTGGCCGGCAGCGTGTCCGCAACGCTCATTGTCTGCTTCATCTCGTTCATCATTCTCATCTGCTCGAAAGTTCCGGGCAAATACCTGCTCTGGACCGTGCCCATAGCCATAGGAGCTGTCGGCGTGATCTTCACCGTCCATGAACTCACCGGGGCCTTCAGCCGTATCGACACCTTCGAGGCCAGGGTCGTAAGATTCGTCAGCAGGGACGACAGCGCGGAGATGAGCGCGGCGGAGCTTCAGGAGCAGCGCGACAAGACTTTCCAGGAGCAGCAGGCCCGGGAAGCCATACAGCTGGGCGGCATACTTGGGCGCGGCCCCGGTAACAGCATCAAGAGGGACATTCTTCCCAACGCCTACGACGACTACATCTACTCGATCATCGTCGAGGAATACGGTCTGGCCGGAGGGGCATTCGTCATCTTCCTGTACCTGTGGTTCTTCTACAGATGTCTGAAGATAGCCAGCTCGTGCCGGAAAGACTTCTCCCTGATTGCGGTACTGGGACTGTCCTCACTTATAACCCTGCAGGCCCTGCTGCACATATTCGTCAACACCGGCATCATACCGGTGACAGGCCAGACCCTGCCCATGATCAGCCGAGGAGGCTCCTCCCTGGTAATCATGAGCAGCGCGTTCGGAATCATCCTGTCCGTCAACAGGACAGTGGAAATTCAGGATTTAAGGATAAAAGCAGAAAAGGAGGCACAGACATGCGGCAACACAGAATCATAATAAGCGGAGGCGGAACAGGCGGACACATATTCCCGGCCCTGTCCATAGCCGACGCGGTAAGGAAAGCTGATCCTTCCGCGGAGATACTGTTCGTAGGAGCGGAAGGGAAAATGGAAATGGAAAAAGTGCCGGCGGCCGGTTACAGGATCATCGGACTTCCGGTAGCGGGCCTCCAGCGCAGGATCACGGCAGCCAACCTCAGCATCCCGTTCAAGGTGCTCAGAAGCCTCAGGAAAGCCTCGGAGATCATCCGCACGTTCAGACCCGATGCCGTAGTCGGTGTCGGAGGCTATGCCAGCGCACCCATGCTGTGGAAAGCGCAGTCCAAAGGCATCCCCACCCTGATTCAGGAACAGAATTCCTACGCAGGCCTGACCAACAGGACGGTCGGCAGGAAAGCCCGCCGGATATGCACGGCCTACGAGGGCATGGAGAAGTTCTTCCCGGCAGACAGGATCGTCCTCACAGGCAATCCGATAAGAGACAACATCAGACCGTACACTATCGAAGAGAAAGCACAGGGACAGCGGTTTTTCCATCTCGACCCGTCCCTGCCCACAGTGCTGATAGTAGGCGGAAGCGGAGGCTGCGGAACATTCAATTCCGTAATGAGCTCGGCATGCCGCGCCACCGGCGGCGCGTTCCCCTACCAGATTGTATGGCAGAGCGGAAAAGGCTACCGCACATCCGTATCGGAGCTGTTCGGAAGCCTGGAGGGGACCACGGAGGAAGACGGTCTGCGCATCTGCCGCAATGTCCGCAACTGCGACTTCATCACAAGGATGGACATGGCGTTCGCTGCAGCGGACATAGTGGTGTCCAGGGCCGGAGCCGGAACCATCTCGGAACTCTGCGCCATAGGCAAGGCCACCATCTTCGTTCCCTCCCCCAATGTCGCCGAAGACCACCAGACTCACAACGCGGAGGCACTTGTGGAGAAGAACGCGGCACTGATGGTACGGGACTGCGACGCAGCCGCAGAGCTGCTCCGGCAGGCCGGAGAACTTCTGAACGACAGGGACCGCATACAGATGCTTGAGCAGAATATCCTGTCCCTGGCCAGACCGGACGCAGCAAGGGACATCGCGGCCGAGGTACTGAAACTCATAGACAACTGAAACATGAAGAAATACAATCATATCTACCTGATCGGCATCGGCGGCATAGGGATGAGTGCCCTGGCACGCTGGTACCGTCACGCCGGATTCAGCGTATCCGGCTACGACAGGACTCCGTCGGCAGTGACGGGTGCCCTGGAAGAAGAAGGCATTCCCGTGCACTTCGACAGCAACATCAGCCTGATTCCTCCTGTACCGGAAGACACGCTGGTCATCTACACTCCCGCCGTTCCGAAAGAGATGCCGGAAATGGTCTATGTACGCAGCAGGGGCTACAGAGTCATCAAACGGTCAGAAGCCCTGGAGGAGATCACTGCCAGCAAGAGATGCCTGGCCGTATCAGGAACCCACGGCAAGACTACCACCAGCACCATGCTGGCGCACATTCTCACAGTCTCGGGAGAAGGATGCACGGCGTTTCTAGGCGGCATCTCCAAGAACTACGGCACCAACCTGCTGCTGAGTTCCAACGATGTCATCGTCGCTGAAGCCGACGAATTCGACCGCTCCTTCCTGAGACTGTATCCCGAGATGGCCGCAGTCACCTCTATGGACGCTGACCATCTGGACATCTACTCGGACCTGGAGGATCTGCGCAGCACGTTCGTCAGGTTCGCACAGCAGACCGGACGGTATCTGGTCATAAAGAAAGGACTCGAGGACAGATTCCTCCGGGCGGGCATGAAGGCATCCGTCCTCACCTACGGAGAAGGCGGTGACTTCTATGCCTCGGACATAACCGCCGGAGATGACGGCAGGATGGAGTTCAGCCTCAACACTCCCTACGGAAGAATCGAACGGTGCCGTGCCGGAGTACCCGGACTGGTCAATATAGAGAACGCCACAGCCGCCTCGGCACTCGCCCTGCTTCACGGAACCGACATGGAAAGCATCCGCGAGGCCATCAGCTCGTTCAGAGGAGTCTCCAGACGCTTCGACATCCGCCTCAATATCCCCGGCCATCTGCTCATAGACGACTACGCCCATCATCCGGCCGAGATAGCGGCTACGATTAAGTCCATAAGGCAGCTCTATCCCGGACGGAAGATATGCGGAATATTCCAGCCGCACCTCTACACCAGGACCAGAGACTTCCACAAAGAGTTCGCCGACAGCCTCAGCCTGCTTGACTCAGTCATATTGCTGCCGGTATATCCGGCCAGGGAGAAGCCCATAGAAGGCGTGACCAGCGACATGATACTGGAGCTTGTCACCACGGCTGACAAGAAGACCATCTCCCGCGAGGCCCTGACAGGAGAACTGGCCGGACGCGACACCGACATAGTGGTAACCTTCGGGGCCGGAGACATAGACCGTCTCGTCCAGCCCCTGGAAGACCTGCTCAGAACGAAATATGCTTAGGAAAATCCTCACATACACAGCCGTAATATCCGCAGCCCTTGTCTTCTGCGGATATTTCACCGCCGCATCCGTTCTTTCGGCCAGAGGCAGCCGGGAAGAGATGTGCACCGGCATAGCCGTCCGCATACTGGACAGCGCGGCCAACCGCTTCGTCTCTCCTGCTGAAATCGAGGGCATCGTAACCTCGTCGGAACTCAACCCGGTAGGACAGCTCCGCAGTACGGCCGACCTGTGCGCGATAGAGGATCTTCTGGAGAGCAGAAGCGCCATAAAGCACTGCGACGCATGCATAGGCAAGGACGGCATCCTGCGCGTGAGCATTACCCAGCGAAGGCCCCTGATAAGAATCCAGACTTCCAACGGGGCATTCTACATAGATGACACAGGGTATATCTTCCCGTGGGTCAGCACGTTCACCTCTTATGTCCCGGTAGTATCCGGTCATATTCCGGTAAAACTGGAGGAAGGATACAGAGGCGTACCCGAAAAATCGGACAGGAAGTGGGTAAGCCAGATGATATCGCTGGCCAACTACCTGGACAGGCATCCGGTATGGAACGCGCAGATACAGCAGATCTACATCGAGCCCGGTGGGGACATGGTTTTCTACACCGTAGTGGGTGACCAGAAGATAATTTTTGGAGAAATTGACGATTTTGATTATAAATTTGCAAAACTGAAGGCATTCTACACCGGTATCGTCCCCGTCTACGGCTGGGAGAGATATTCGGCAGTCAACCTGAAGTTTTCAGACCAGATTGTCTGCACGCGCAGGCATACACACGATAAAAGCAACAGGATATGAACAACAGCAGATACGTTACAGCCCTGGACATCGGCTCATCCAAAGTAGCCGCCATCGTCGGTGAGAAGACAGCCGCCGGAATCAAGATCATAGGATACAGCGAGGTGCCCTCCGACGGTGTCACACGCGGGGAGATCATAAAGATACAGAAGGTCGCGGCTGCCGCAGGCACTGCCCTCAACAATGTCAGGGAACAGATACAGGCCGTCACGGATACTGACGGTTACAGGATCCGCAAGGTCTATGTCAACATCTCCGGGCCCAACATCCGCTGTGTCCAGGGAAGCATCCACAGGGACAGACCAGATCCCCTTGCCGCCATCGACAAGGAAGAGATAGGCTCCATGCTCGAGGAAATGTACGGCATGAAGGTAGAACCCTCGGAACAGGTCCTCTACGTGGCTCCGCAGTACTACGATGTCGACGACCACATGGGCGAGCCGGATCCTGAGTACATGGACGGCAAGAGCATAGACGGCGAATACAAGGTCTTTATAGGCCGGTCCGTATCAGTGGCCCGCTGCAAGGCGGTCATAGACAAGCTCAATCTCAGCGCGGGCAATCTCATACTCACTCCCATGGCATCAGGCGCCGCCCTGCTGACCGATGAGGAAAGAGAGCTCGGCTCGGTTCTCGTGGACATAGGAGCCGGCACCACAGACGTAGTCATCTACCACGGGGACATTCTCCGCTATGCCGCCGTCATTCCCTTCGGAGGCAACTCCGTATCGGAGGACATCAGCCAGACATGCAGCATCTCCATGCGCAACGCTGAGCAGCTCAAGATCCAGAGGGGAATGTGCATAAGCGAGTTTTCCAAGGAGAACACAATAATCATAAAGGAAGGCGGCATGACAGTCAAGGACGTACCGGCAAAACTGCTGAGCCAGGCCGTGGAGGCCAGGGTATGCGAGATACTGGCTACAGTAAGGCACATCATAGAAGTGTCCGGATTCAAGAACAAGCTCCACAGCAGGGCCGTGCTTACCGGAGGAAGCGCCAATCTCAACCTGATCCAGCTGCTTGCCAAGAACATACTGGGAATGGATGTCAGGACCGGACAGCCCGACAGCAGCATAATCACCGGCAACTCCGTGGAGCAGGTCTTCCGCCCCCAGGCCTCCACAGCCGTCGGCTTGGTCATAGAAGCATTCCGGCAGCAGGACAGTTCGGAAGAGGAAGATTCCATACCGGAAGAGACCTGGACCGGCAACACGGACGACAGGACAGACAGCGACGGAGAGCCCTCGCTCTTCACCAAGGAAGAGACAGGCCCGGTCACGCAGCCCGCAAAATCCCACGAGCAGAGAGAGCGCGGTGACGGAAGCGGCAAGAACAAGAAAGTAGGTATCAAGAACATACTTCAGACACTTTTCCCCACTACGGAAGAAGACGGAGAAGCCTGATGACAAAACAGCCAGAGATTATGACAGACTACAGCATACTACCCGACGGGATAACCGAGAACAACGCCAACATCAAGATCATCGGCGTGGGCGGAGGCGGATGCAACGCCGTCACCCGTCTCTACAACGAAGGCATTCAGAATGTGGAGTTCATGGTCTGCAACACGGACAAGAACGCGCTTGACCTTTCTCCCGTACCTGAGAAAATAGTACTCGGCACCAACCTTACAAAAGGTACCGGAGCCGGAATGGATCCAGAGATAGGGCGCAACGCCGCCCTGGAGTCCTACGAGGATCTGAAAAGGTCCATAGGTCCCAACATCCAGGTGGTGTTCATCACCGCCGGCATGGGAGGCGGCACGGGCACGGGAGCCGCACCGGTAATCGCACAGATCGCCCATGAGGCCGGTATGCTCACCATTGCGGTGCTCACATATCCGGAGCACGACCTGGTGGGCTTCCTGCAGAGAGCTTACGAGGGCATAGAGGAAATCCGCAAGTACACGGACTCCATCATCATCGTGGACAACCAGAAGATGTATGACTTCTACGGAGACCTGGACGTTCAGTCAGTGCTGGAGAAAGCCGACAGCGTGCTTGACACGGCGGTCAGGGGCATTTCCGAGATTATCACGAAGCCCGGCTACATGAACGTTGACCTTCAGGATGTCAAGACCGTCATGCGCAACAGCGGCATGGCCCTCGTCGGAACCGGACTGTCAAGCGGGGACAACAGAGCCGTCGAGGCCGTGGAGCAGGCATTCACCTCCCCTCTGCTCAAGGATTTCGACCTGAGCACTGCCAAGAAAATCCTGGTCAATGTGACATACAGCCGGACCACCTCGCTCAAGATGTCGGAACTGACCATAATAAACGAGTACATCCGCAAGTATACCGGCAACGGCATCACAATGAAGAAAAACGGACTCGGCATAGACAACAGGCTCGAGGACGGAGAAATCTGCGTGACCGTACTTGCCACCGGATTCAAGATCAACAATACCCCTCCTTCAAAGATGCTGATATCCACAGACAACGGTGACACTGTGGAACTCGGGGAAACAGGCACGGAGGACGAAGGCAAAGTCATCAGTCTCTCCGCCGGAAGCACCGACAGCCTGGACGAGAATCTCAGGGAGCTTGACACGAAGAACATCTTCTACTACGAGCCGGGATGCAACCTGTCCGATCTGCAGAACGAGACGGCCCTCGCCCGCAGGGAGAGACTGCGCAGGCAGCGGCAGGACTGACCTCAGTCGATTATAAGCATCGCATCACCGTACATGCCGAACTGATATCCTTCCTTCAGGGCTGTGCGGTATGCCTTCATCACATTGTCATACCCGCCGAATGAGGCCGCCGACATGAGCATTGTGGAATTGGGCAGATGGAAATTGGTTATGACCGCATCCGGTATGGAGAACTGATAAGGAGGAAATATAAACTTGTTGGTCCATCCGTCAAACGGCTTGAGCTGCCTGGTAGTCGTGACCGGAGTCTCGATGGCACGAACGACAGTCGCGCCTACAGCGAAAATCTTGTGACCCGCATTCTTGGCCATGTTCACTGCCTCCGCAGTCTCTTCCGGGATAATGACGCGCTCAGAGTCGATCTTGTGCTTGGAGAGATCCTCCACATCCACATTACGGAAATGGCCCAGTCCCATGTGCAGGGTAATGAACCTGGCTTCCACACCCTTGATTTCCATCCTCTTGAACACCTCGCGGCTGAAATGCAGACCGGCAGCGGGAGATGCCACAGCACCCTCCTCCGAGGCATATATGGTCTGGAAACGGTCAGCGTCGAACGGCTCCGAATAGATATAGGGTCCCGTAGGTCTCACCGGAGGGATACCGTCTCTCTCCCTCTTGGCCTGGCGCGCCACATAGACATACTCAGGCACAGGTATCTCGCCCATTGAATAAAGAGTGGACTTGAACTCGTCATACGGTCCGTCGAAGAGAAAGCGCAGGGTCCTGCCCCTGGACGTGGTGTTGTCTATCACCTCGGCGACAAGAGAGTCATTCTCTCCGAAATAGAGCTTGTTGCCTATCCTTATCTTCCTGGCGGGGTCCACAAGCACGTCCCACAGCCGCTGATCCTTGTTGAGTTCCCTGAGCAGAAAGACGACGATCTCCGCACCGGTCTTCTCCTTGTTGCCCTTAAGTCTAGCCGGAAAGACCTTGGTGTCGTTGAAGACGAAGACATCGCCCTCGTCGCAGTAATTGATGATATCCTTGAATATCCTGTGCTCGATATCCCCGGTGGTACGGTGTAGGACCATCATCCTGGACTCGTCCCTGTACTCGGCCGGATAGGGAGCGATATTCTTCCTGTAATCCAGGTCAAAACTAAATTGTGAAAGTTTCATATCTATCTCTTATACGAAATTCCTAGTAAAAAGTTTCAATATCCTTGATGGAAAGTGCGTTTTCCAGTGCAAAACCGCCAGAGGCAGTACGCACAAGGCCCGAGAGATGGGCACCGCTCCCCAGGGCCACGCCCAAATCCCTGGCAAAAGCCCTGATGTACGTTCCCTTGGAGCACCGTATCTCCACCCTGAGTACCGGAGGCTCATAGGCGATTAACCTTGTCCCGTAAATCACCACCGGGGCGGCCCTGAGCTCCACCTCCTCGCCCTGACGCACCTTGTCATAAGCCCTGACACCGTCCACATACTTGGCAGAATATGCCGGCGGCAGCTGCATCCGCGCCCCTGTCATGCCGGAAAGGGCATCTTCCACCGCATCCAGCCCGATATGCTCCCACGGATAGACCGCATCCACCTCTGTCTCCCTGTCGAAGGACGGAGTCGTCGCCCCGAAAGTTATATCCGCCACGTATGTCTTGCTCTCCTCCTGAAGGCTCTGCGACGATTTCGTGGCCCGGCCTACGCAGAGCACCAGCACTCCGGTCGCAAGAGGGTCGAGCGTCCCTGCATGACCGACCTTCACGTTCCGCACCTTATAGCGTTTCTGCAGACCGAACTTGACTTTCCGCACCGCGTCCGCCGACGTCCAGCCGTAAGGCTTGTCCAGGACCACCACATAACCGTCCGGATACTGCTCCGGAGCCAGGGATACTCCGACAGGCGTGTTCCTGTCGATGACCGCATACTGTCCCATCTACTCCTGCGGCACGAGAGGTTTGCAGGGAATCTTGTTCACCCTTCTCTGATGCCGGCCTCCCTCGAAAGAGCTTTCCAGGAACGTCCTGACTATCCTCTTCGCGAGATCCACGGATATGAAACGGGCAGGAAGCGAGAGCACGTTGGCATCATTGTGCTGACGCGCCAGAGCAGCCAGCTCCTCGTTCCAGCACAGCGCGGCCCGCACTCCCTGATGCTTGTTGAGCGTCATGCTTATTCCGTTGCCGGAGCCGCAAAGAGCAATTCCGAGGGCCACCTCTCCCCTCTCAATGCTCTCCGCCAACGGATGCGCCACATCCGGATAATCCATACTTTCAGGCGAATAGGTACCGAAGTCCCTGACTTCCTGACCCAGCTCCGCCAGATATTTCCTGAGCTCCTCCTTCATCTCGAAGCCCGCATGATCTGAGGCAATTCCTAACATAATGACTGTGAATTAAAATAAGGGCCAAAATTAGAAAAAATGAGTATATTTGCAGACAAAATTTCAACAAAATGAACAAAGGCAGGGTACTTGTCACTGGAGCAGCCGGATACATCGGCTCCCATACCGTAGTGGAACTCACCGGCGCCGGCTACGATGTCGTAGGTGTCGACAACTTCTCGAACTCGTCTCCGCAGATGCTGGACGGCATCAGGCAGATCACAGGGTCGCCTCTGACTTTCATCGAAGCCGACTGCAGCGACAGGAACCAGCTGGCACGTGTCTTCGAGCAGTACCCGGACATCCGCGCATCCATTCACTTCGCAGCCCACAAAGCCGTGGGAGAAAGCGTGCAGCAGCCGCTCAAATACTTCGAGAACAACCTCACGTCCCTGCTCAACCTCATAGGTCTGTCAACAGCTGACGGCAACAGCAGAGGCATAGTATTCTCCTCCTCATGCACGGTCTACGGGGAGCCCGATCCCGAGAATCTTCCTATAAAAGAAACAGCTCCGGTCAAACCGGCCACCTCGCCCTACGGACGCACCAAGCAGATGTGCGAGGAGATACTGCACGACTGCACGGCCGCCTGTCCCGGACTGAAAGTCATTGCACTCAGATATTTCAACCCCATCGGAGCGCATCCCTCGGCCCTCATCGGCGAGATGCCTGCGGGAGTTCCCCAGAACCTGGTTCCCTACATCACCCAGACAGCCGCCGGTATCCGTAAGGAACTCAAGATATTCGGCAACGACTACCCCACTCCCGACGGCACATGCATCCGCGACTACATCTACGTCGTCGACCTGGCCAAGGCCCACGTAGCCGCAGTAGACAGAATCCTCGGCACGACCGGCTCCGACCGCTACGAGATCTTCAACCTCGGCACCGGCACCGGACTGTCCGTCCTGGAACTTGTCAACCACTTCATCTCCGCCACCGGAGTCAATCTGCCCTACAGCTTCGCCCCCCGCCGCGCAGGAGACATCATCAAGGTATGGGCCGATCCCGGGAAAGCCAACAGAGTCCTCGGCTGGAAAGCGGACACACCGGTGGACGACGTGCTGCGCTCGGCTTGGGAATGGGAGAAGAAAGTCAGAGGAATCCGATAGCCGATGGGGCACAGCATAGAAAAGGACATCCTTGAGCTGCTCACCAAGGAAAACGAGCGGTACCGTCTTGAGCGCATCGGTTTCTTCCGTTGCGTACAGGAAGAGGCCGCGCTCGTCGCCTCCAGGTTTCCGCCTGAGGCTGGCGAGAGTTTCGCCGCATGGAAAAGCCGCTGCCTGAAAGAATACTACAGGCTTAAAGGATTCAGCCTCTTCTGCAGGAACAATGTCGACCGGCCTGAATTCGAGGCCATGGTAATGTCCCTTGTAAGGACGCATCTGCGCAGAATCTTCGAGTCATCAGAAAGAACCGCCGCCGACAAGTATCTTGCCCCTGACGGAGACACTGTCTCATACGCCCTGTCCGACAAGCTCTTCCAGGAGATTTTCACCATGAGTTTCTCCACCGTGCCGTCATTCGGCAACTCCACCGAGCTGGACAAATTCTGCGGCAGCATGGCCTCCGGCAATTTCCCCACACCCGAGTCCCGCATAATCAAGGACATGCAGGACAACTACGGATTCTACTGGGAGAAATTCTACCTGAAGCTCAAGCCTCTGGCTGCCGCATACTGCTACCAGATGTCCGGAGTGTCCGGCCCCTCCAACACACATGACATATGGAGCGACACATGCATATCCGTCAACAGGGCCGTTGTCGAGCGCAGGCTCAAGGAGCCGGTTGACTCCAAAGCCATAATTTCCTATTCGGTGGGCATCCTCAAGAACAAGAACCGCGAGCTGGCCAGAAACAAGGCAAGGACTCCGGCCGATGTGGACACACTCCAGTACAGGCTCACCGCCGAGGAAGAAAACAGATATTTTGACAATCCCGTAACTTCTCCTGAGAATTTTCCGTCACAAATAGACAGCCTGTGCAATTATATCGACTACAGTGACAAGGACTCTGTCCAGGGATACTTCATCGTCATCCTGTACAACAAGGAGCATCCGCTGCACGATGCCCTTGTAAAAGGATACGAGGACAAGGTGGACAAGCTGTTCGAGCACTACATCGACGGCCTGTCATACGAGGAGATGGTCGCCAGGCACTGCGGTGTCACTGACAGCAGAAAGGCCGCGAAAGAATGCGCAAGACTCCGGCAGGAGATCAAGCGCCTGAAAAAAAGCCTGCTGGACAGATTTGACAAAATGTTGGAACAATATAAATGAACGGACATATAGACATAGAACGGCTCAGCAGATACTTCCTCAGCATACTTCCGCCAGAAGAGGAAACGGCGGTCCAGGAGCATCTGCGCACATGTCCCCGGTGCGCGGCACGGCTGGAGGCGATGAGGAAGCTGCGCAAAGGATTCGAGGAAGACAGGGAGGCTTCCGGCGGAAAGACCGTATTCTTCAGGGTCATCCGCTCCGGATGGACGAAAGCCGCAGCGGCGGCCGTAGTGGCGGCAGCAGTAAGCATCATAACCCTGGAGACAGTACGGGACAGGAGCAGTGTACTCGAACAGCATGAGATTATGGACGGAGAGCAGATCGAGAATCAGGTGTTCGCCATAGACACCTTTGACAAGGAGGACTCCACTTATTACCGCAATAAATACGGAGAGGATTTTAAATTCTGAAACTTTTTGAAAAACGGGTATTTTCTCACCCGTTTTTTTATTTTACCGCAGGAGGTACCGCTTCCGGCTATATTTGCCGGATATGGAATACGACGAGACTGTTTACGCCTGTGCTGTCAACAGGATATTCAACTACAACTGCCGCGAGGCCCGCATCCTCACGGACATGTTCCCCTCGCCCGGCGGGATATTCTCGCTCTCCCGCGCCGAGCTGTCCCGCCTCATTCACAGGCAGGACCTGATAGACGCGCTCTCCGACCGGGAGCAGCTCAGAAAGGCATACGAGGAAGTGGAATGGGCACGCGCCCACGGGATACATATAATATATATAGGTGACAGCTGCTATCCTCCCAGACTGAAAGAATGCCCGGACGCACCGGTGGTCCTGTTCTTCAAGGGCAGCGGCACCGGATGCCTCAGCCCGGCCAGGGCAGTCGCCGTAGTCGGCACACGGAAAGCCACTTCCTACGGGCTGCGCACATGCAGGGAGATCATCCGGGAGCTGTCCAGGCTCTCGCCGAGACCGGTGATAATCAGCGGGCTTGCCTACGGCATCGACATCTGCGCCCACCTGACCGCACTGGAATGCGGGATGGAGACAGTCGCGGTGCTGCCCACAGGAATGGACTCCATATATCCCCGTGCCCACAGGGAATACGCAATAAGAATTACAGGCGGAGGAGGACTCGTAACCGATTTTCCAAAAGGATCGGCACCGCAGGCCGTGACATTCCTGCGCCGCAACCGCATCATCGCGGGCCTGGCCGATGCCGTCCTGCTCATAGAGTCAGCATCAAAGGGCGGAGGACTCATCACCGCGTCACTCGCACAGTCCTACAGCAGGGAAGTCATGGCCGTCCCCGGAAGACTGACCGACATGTATTCCGCCGGATGCAACGCACTCATCGCCCGGAACGCCGCCGCCATCATCCAGTCAGCCGATGCGCCCGCAAAAATTATGGGATGGGATTATCCTGACAGACAGAGTCATAAGGCAAGACTGCAAAAAATCTTTGAAGATTGCGGCTACATCAAACGGAATATTTTACTAGCTTTAGCCGCTGAATCGGTGGTCGGACGCGACACTCTGATAGAAAAAGCAGGAGGCGATCCGTCAGAAGTGCTGCCGGCCGTCACGGAACTGGAACTGGACGGCGTCATCGAATCGGACCTGTACGGAAACTATAGTTTGAAGAATCTATGATCGACACGCATACCCATCTTTACGATGAGGCTTTTGCCGACGACTTCACCGAAGCCGTAGAAAGGGCCGCGCGCTCCGGCGTGGAGCACCTGATCTTCCCCGGCATCGACTCATCGGTCCATGACCGCATGATGGAGTGTGCATCCATGACCGGAGGAAAGGCCGGCACGGCCACCGGCCTGCATCCGACTTCAGTCAGGGAGGACTGGAAAAAAGAACTCGGCTTCGTGGAGAACAGACTGTCGGAGGGAGGATGGGCGGCCATAGGCGAGATAGGTCTGGACCGCCACTGGTCGGACACTTTCTTCCGCGAGCAGACTGAAGCGTTCCGCATCCAGATGCTCTGGGCGGCAGAGGCCGGACTGCCGGTAATCATTCACGTAAGGGAAGCCCACGACACACTTTTCGAAATACTGGACAGCCTGCAGGAAAAAGGCGTTCCGATGCGCGGTGTCATGCACGCATTCTCCGGCAGCCTGGAGACGTACCGCCGGATAAAGTCCTACGGAGGATTCAAGGTCGGAATAGGCGGTGTCGTCACCTACAGGAACGCCGGAATCGCCGTGACCGTCAAGGACATCCCGCTCGAAGACATCGTACTTGAAACCGACTCGCCCTGGCTGACACCGGTGCCTTTCCGTGGAAAGAGAAACGAGTCCGCCTACCTGCGCATCATCGCCGAAAGGCTTGCCGATATAAAGGGCCTGACCATGGAAGAAGTGGACAGGGTCACTACAGACAACGCAAAATCACTATTCAACATCAAATAACCGCTCATGCAAGACAAGACTTCCATACTGCTGGTGTACACCGGAGGAACTATCGGAATGAAGCAGGACCCGGTATCATTCGACCTCCGTCCCTTCGACTTTTCACAGATACTTGAGGAGATGCCTGAACTGAAGAAATTCGGATACAGGATTGACACCTACTCCTTCGATCCGGTGATAGACTCGTCCGACGTGGACATAGACTTCTGGATCAGGCTCACCAGGCTCATAGAGACCAACTACGGCAACTACGACGGATTCGTGATCCTCCACGGCACCGACACCATGTCCTTCTCCGCATCCGCCCTGAGCTTCATGCTGGGCGACATCGAGAAGCCCGTCATCTTCACAGGCAGCCAGCTTCCCATAGGAATGCTCCGCACGGACGGCAAGGAGAACCTGATCTCCTCCATCGAGATCGCCGCGTCGAAAGACCGCGACGGCCATCCCATGGTGCCGGAAGTCTGCATATACTTTGAAAGCCAGCTCTACAGGGGCAACCGCACCACCAAATACACTGCGGAGAATTTCAGGGCATTCCGCTCCGCCAACTATCCCGTCCTGGCCGAAGCCGGTATCCACATCAAGTTCAACACAGCCTTCATCCGCTATCCCGAGACCTGGGGCAAGCCCCTCAGGCCTGTCTACGACCTGGATCCGTCGGTACTTATCATAAAAGTCACACCCGGGATGAAACGGGAACTGCTGGACTCCCTGGTCAGCATCGGCGGAATAAGGGCCATAATCCTCGAGACCTACGGCTCCGGCAACGCCCCCTCCGGCAAATGGTTCACCGACTGCATCAAGAAAGCCATAGACCGCGGCCTCATCGTGCTCAACGTCACGCAATGCCAGGCCGGAAGAGTGGACATGGATGCCTATTCCACAGGTAAATCTCTCAAAAACATAGGAGTTACCGGAGGAAGCGACTGCACTACGGAGGCCGCTGTCGCCAAACTGTTTTTTTTGCTAGGCCAATATACTGACAATAAGGATATTATCAATTTATTGAAAAAAAATATACGCGGAGAACTCACAGAAATGTAGATTTTATGAAAAATAATTTCTAATTTTGGCGGTAATTTTCAAGGAGAGGTGGCCGAGTGGTCGAAGGCGCGCGCCTGGAAAGTGCGTAAGCTCCAAAAGGGCTTCGCGGGTTCGAATCCCGCCCTCTCCGCAAACTCATTTTAAAATTTGTTTAACAACTAATCAAAATTGATTGTATGAAAAAAATCTTCATGTTTTTGGCAGTTATCGGTCTTATGACTTTTTCTGCACAATACGCATCTGCTCAGGATGGAGACACTCTCGCTGCTTCAGCAGACTCCTCCGAACTGGTAGCACTTGAGACAGTGGCCGAGGCCACCGTCGAGGAGGCTCCCGCTGAGGCTCCCATGCACCAGGAAATCAAGAGGCTCTTCATTGAGGGAGGTGCCGGCTTCATGGCCACCATCATCGCCTGCCTTGTATTCGGCCTCGCAGTGGCAATCGAAAGAATCATCTACCTCAACCTTGCCAGCACCAATACTGAAAAGCTTCTGAAGAAAGTCGAGGAAGCTCTCAACAACGGCGGCGTAGAGGCTGCAAAGGACGTATGCCGCAACACACGCGGTCCCGTAGCATCCATCTTCTATCAGGGTCTTCTCCGCTATGACAAAGGTGTCGAGGAGGTTGAGAAATCCATCACATCCTACGGTTCAGTTCAGATGGGCCAGCTCGAGGGCGGTCTCTCCTGGATTACTCTCTTCATCGCCGTTGCACCTATGCTCGGATTCATGGGAACTGTGATCGGTATGATTCAGGCATTCGATGAGATTCAGAGAGCAGGTGATATCAGCCCGACCCTCGTTGCAGGAGGTATGAAAGTCGCTCTGATCACCACCGTCGGCGGTCTTATCGTCGCCATCATTCTTCAGATACTTTACAACTACCTTATCTCGAAAGTTGACGGTATCGTCCTCTCCATGGAAGACGCATCCATCTCACTCGTGGATATGATCGTAAAATATCAGAACAAGTAATTAAAATAAACTATGACTAGTAAATTCACTAAAATATTAGAAATCTGTCTACTGGTCATCTCTCTGGTAGGTCTGATAGCGTTCTTCATCTACAACGGCAACACAGGTATGTACACCGTTGCCAACGAGGCTGAGGCGCTGGCTACCACCGGTCTGCTTGACATAGTGCTCTTCTGGGCCTACGCGCTGGTCATCGCAGCGCTTATACTTGTCGTGGTGCTCTCCCTGATCAACATGGCAGGCAACCGGAAGTCACTCAGAAAGACAGGTATCGTGCTGCTGATAGCCGTTGTGCTTATCGGCGCGTCATTCCTGCTGGCAAGTGGAGATCCCATCGCTGTCAATATGGCGGTTCAGCCTTCACATGCTACACTGAAAATGACCGACACACTGCTCAACCTGAGCTACGCGCTGGTTGTCATCGCATTACTCGCCTTGGTATGGGGCAGCGTAAGAAATCTTATTAAAAAAGGTAATTAATCATTATGGCATCTAAGAAAACACCTGAAATTAACGGAGGTTCGATGGCAGACATCTCGTTCCTCATGTTGATTTTCTTCCTCATGGTGAGTACGATGGACCCTGAGACCGGTCTTTCCCGCCGCCTTCCGCCTATGCCTCCTGAGAACGCACAGGTCGAAGACCTCAAGGTCAATCGCCGCAACATGCTGGATGTGAAGATCAACTCCAGGAATGGCGTTATGGCAGGCGGTTCTGTTATTATCTCGGATGCTCAGCTTGAAGAAATCGTTATCGAATTCCTTACCAACCCTTCGGACCGTTCAGACCTGCCTTCAAAGACGATCAAGAATATTGAAGGATTCGGAGAATATCCGGTTTCAGACGGCGTGATTTCCCTGCAGAATGACCGTCAGAGCAGCTACAGCAAGTATGTAGAGATTCAGAACGTTCTGGTAAGAGCTATCAACAAGGTCAGAAATGACTTCGCCATAGCTCACTTCGGAGACGTATTTGAAGAGCTCAACGCGGAGGAGCAGGCAATAGTCACAGAAGCAATCCCCAACAGGATATCTGAGGCAGAACCGTTAGATGTAACTAAAAAATAGGAGGATTATACAATGGCAAAATTCCTAAAGAAAGGCGACAAGGGCACTCCCGGTATCAATACCGCGTCACTTCCGGATATTGTGTTCATGATCCTCATGTTCTTCATGGTCTCCACAAGTATGCGTCAGACCGACCGTATGGTCAACGTGAAGCTGCCTGAGGCCAGCGAGATCATCAGACTCGAGAGAAAGGACCTGGCATGTTACATCTTTATCGGAACTCCTTCCATGCAATACCAGAAAGAATTCGGTACGGACTCGCGTATCCAGCTTAATGACTCATTCAGGAACACTTCCGACATCAGGGACTTCATCGCTGCCGAGCGTGAGGCTCTCGACGAGGTTGACCGCGAATTCATGACTGTCTCTCTCAAGATTGACGAGAACACCAGGATGGGTATCGTTACTGATGTCAAGCAGGAACTGCGCCGCTGCTCCGCCCTGAAGATAATGTACGCAGCAAGGAAAACAGTCACAAACGACTGATTCCGCTCTGCGGATAATGTGAAATGGGTGCCTCATGCTTAGTGGGACACCCATTTTTAACTAAGTTAAAGTACTGTAAAACAACAATCCTCACACACAACAGATGAAAAAAACGGCACTTATCGTCATACTGGCACTGATACCCGTCCTGGCAATAGCGGGCACAGGCAGGGCGAAATACGTATTCTTTTTCATCGGAGACGGAATGGGCTTCAACCACGTCTCCCTGGCCGAATACTACAGCGGCCACACAGAAGGACTGCACGGCAGCCTTCCGCTGTCCTTCTCCGCCTTCCCGGTCCTGGGCTGGGCGGTGACCCACTCCGCATCCAACCTCATTACCGACTCCGCCGCAGCAGGGACAGCCCTGTCCACCGGAACGAAGACCAATAACGGGATGCTGGCGACAGCCCCGGACTCCACTACTTCACTGAAAAGCATTTCCTACAAAATACATGAGGCCGGCTACAGGGTAGGCATCTCCTCCACGGTCGGACTCAACCACGCCACCCCCGCTGCATTCTACGGAAGCAGCATCAGCCGCAACGACTACTACGGCATAGCCGCGCAGATTCCGGCTTGCGGATTCGAGTTCCTCGCAGGAGGAGGACTCATAGACAGCAGAGGAAGCGACGGGAACTGCACGTCAGCCTACGACATTATCGAAAACAGCGGCTACACGATAGCCGAAGGTCTGGACGATTTTGCCGGGAAAAAGAACAGCACTGACAGAATCATGCTTCTGCAGGAAAACGGAAGAGAAAGGACAGAGCTGCCTTTCGCGATTGACCGCAGCGCAACCGACATGACCCAGGCCGACCTGGTCCGGGCATCCATAGACTTCCTCTACTCCGAGGACGGACCTGGATTCCTGATTATGTCTGAAGGCGGCAAGATAGACTGGGCCAGCCACTCCAACGATACCAAGGCTGCGATACTCGAGACAATCAGCCTTTCAGACGCAGTGGCCGTAGCCGTTGCGTTCTACGAGCAGCATCCGGACGAGACACTCATCGTCGTGACCGCCGACCACGAGACAGGAGGACTCACCCTCGGCCTGGAGGACGGCTACAATCTTTATTTCGACAAGATTGACAGCATAGACTGCTCCAGGGACAAGGCATCGGAAGACGGAAAAGACATGATGAAGGAGCTCTCACGCGAGGCCCGCATCGGCTGGACTACCTCCGACCATTCGGCAGCCAACGTACCGGTATTCGCCATCGGAGCCGGCAGCAGCCTGTTCTCCGGACGGATGGACAACACGGAGATACCCGAGAGAATATGCAAGGCAATGAATATAATATTTTAAAACTTCACAATATGACACTGAAAAGACAGAGAGTATCAGAACTGCTCAAAGAGACCCCGGGCAAGGACGTGCTCGCCAAGGGATGGGTAAGGACCAAAAGAGGCAACAAGAACATTGCGTTCATCGCACTCAACGACGGTTCTACCATCAACAACATACAGATAGTCTGCGATTTCTCCAACTTTACCCCCGACGGGACATTCAAGGACATCTCCACAGGCTCAAGCATTGCCGTCACCGGCAGGCTGGTGGAATCGCTCGGCAGCGGACAGAAAGTAGAGATCCAGGCACATAAAATCGAGCTCTACGGCACCGCCGACCCCGAGAAGTATCCCCTGCAGAAAAAGGGACACAGCATGGAGTTCCTGCGTGAGATAGCCCATCTGCGTCCCCGGACCAATACTTTCGGAGCCGTGCTCAGAATCCGCCACGCCATGGCTTTTGCCATTCACAAATATTTCAATGACAGGGGTTTCTACTACCTCCACACACCGCTTATCACAGCTTCTGATGCCGAAGGTGCCGGAGCCATGTTCCAGGTGACCACCCTTGACGTGAGCAATCCTCCCCGCACCCAGGAGGGAAAGGTGGACTGGTCGCAGGACTTTTTCGGAAGACATACCAACCTGACTGTAAGCGGGCAGCTGGAAGGTGAGCTCGGAGCCATGGCCCTGGGCAACATCTATACTTTCGGCCCCACCTTCAGGGCCGAGAACTCCAACACCCCCAGACACCTGGCGGAGTTCTGGATGATAGAGCCCGAAATGGCCTTCTACGAGATAGAGGACAATATGGATCTGGCCGAGGACTTCATCAAATACCTCGTGCGCTATGCCCTGGACAACTGCATGGACGACCTGATCTTCCTCAACAACATGATAGACAAAGAGCTCATCGAGAGACTCAAGGGAGTGGTCAACACCAGCTTCGTCCGCACTACCTACACTGAGGCAGTCAACATCCTCACCCGGTCCGGCGTACAGTTCGAGTACCCTGTATCGTGGGGCGTGGACCTTCAGAGCGAGCATGAGCGGTACCTGGTCGAGAAACATTTCGGCAAGCCGGTCATCCTGACAGACTATCCCAAGGACATCAAGGCTTTCTACATGAAGCAGAACGATGACGGCAGGACCGTCCGCGGAATGGACGTGCTCTTCCCCAAGATCGGCGAGATCATCGGCGGCTCGCAGAGGGAGGAGTCATACGACAAGCTGATGGCCCGCATAGAGGAGCTGCACATGGACACCACCAACCTGTGGTGGTACCTTGACACCCGCCGTTTCGGCACGGCCCCCCACAGCGGCTTCGGCCTCGGTTTCGAGCGGCTGCTGCTCTTCGTCACCGGCATGGCCAATATCCGCGACGTGATACCCTTCCCCAGGACTCCCAAGTCAGCTGAATTCTAATCCGCGCCCGCCATGCTCACGATAGGTATCGCCGGCGGCACCGGATCAGGCAAGACCACTGTAGTCCGGAAGATTGCAGAGCACTTCCGGCAAGGCGAGGTCGTTGTTGTCCCCCAGGACTCCTATTACAGGGACAACAGCGACATTCCCCTGCTGGAGGACAGGCAGAAGATCAACTTCGACCATCCGGACGCGATCGACTTCGACCTGCTCATCCGCCAGCTAGGCGACCTTCAGCAGGGCAGGACCATCGAGCAGCCGATCTACTCCTACCTGACATGCACCCGTGCCAAGGAGACACTGACTGTCAGGCCCGCCCACATCATCATAGTCGAAGGCATCCTGATATTCACCGACGAGAGACTGCGCAGGATGCTGGACATACTGGTGTACGTGGACGCGGACCCCGATGACAGACTCGTGAGGGTCATTGCCAGGGACACCATGGAGAGAGGACGGGACGTAGGCAAGGTCATCGACCGCTACGAAAGGGTACTCAAGCCCATGCATCAGCTTTTCATCGAACCTACCAGAAAATACGCAGACCTGATCCTGCCGCAGGGCGGACACAATCAGGTGGGCATAGACATGCTCATAGCCTCCATTGAAAATCATCTCAAACATAACTGACCGCCTGCGGAAATACCTCCGCGTGGACACCGACCGCAAGGCCGGAGTGTACCTCACGCTCATCTTCCACCTGGCCGTCATCATCGTACTGCTGTGCTGGTCCATTCACAGACAGCTGGCTGAGGATTCCTCTTTCGTCATCGACTTCTCCGCCCAGGAGGCTCAGGAAGCGGTGGAGGCCAGGGCCAGGATGCAGGAAAGCGTCAGCGAGGAGATAGAGGCAGAGCTGGATGCCCTGCTCAACGCCTCACGCAGCCAGAACGCCCGGTCTGTGCGCAATGTGGCCGTAGACGCATCGGAGCCCCTGCGCGATGACCGCTACGAGCACCCCGAGGACATATACAGGGAGGCCCGCGAGCTTCAGGAACGTCTTGACCGGTCACGCAGGGAAATCGAGGAAGCCTCAGATGCCGGGGACCAGGTCCCAGTCTACAAAGAAGACAGCGGAAACAATGCCGGAGCCTACCGGGGTCCGTCCGTAATTTCCTACACCCTGGACGGACGGAAAGCCATGAGCCTGCCCGTCCCGGCCTACAAATGCCTGGGCGGAGGAGATGTCGCTGTCAGCATCATCGTCAACCGCAAAGGCTACGTAGTCGGTGCCAAAATCATCGAGAGCGTCTCTTCAGCTGACCAGTGCCTGAGAGACTATGCTCTCCGGGCTGCCGAACGTTCCCGATTCACCGCCTCTCAGGATGCCCCGGAACGCCAGGCCGGCGAGATTGTCTACCGCTTCATCGCCCAGTAGGCCGGATTCTCCGGGCAGCCCCCGGAATTCAAAATTTCCGCCGAACATTTGCGAATTATCCCTGTATTTTTTATCTTTATCTGACTATTAACCGATAATCAGACATAACATACAGCACCATGAAAAGAATATTTCTACTTACCGCATTCGTTCTGCTGTCAGTCACAGCCAAGGCACAATACGCAGACGGAGAACCGCTGTTTCTGGAGCGCAGGGGCGGCAATCTGTATACAGTGACGGATGTCGCACTCGACAAGATTTCTGCCAGAAACATACTTACCGAAGATGCATACGAGCAGTACTGCACCGGAAAGGACCTCTTCAACGCAGGCATCATCATAAGCGCGACCGGCGGAGGTCTTTTTGCAATAGGCACGGCTGCAATGATAGCCGGAATGACAGTTCCGGGAAACGGAAGCTGCACACCGCCGGGGTTGCCCGTGTTCTTCGCCGGCTTCTGTAGCGTAATGGCCGGAGGTGCGCTGGCCGTAATCAGTATACCTGTCTACTGCGTAGGCATCAGCAAGCTGAACAAGGCAATGCGCGGCATACGGAAACCAGGTGGACTCGCATTTGCCCCGGAGATTTCCATTGGCCCCCAGCCATGCGGCATAGGCTTCGGCATCCGATTCTGACAATACAAACACATTAATTATTTGAATCCTATGAATAAGAGAATACTTCGTTTTGTACTCCTACAATATGCGGAGTACTTCTTACCGGGAGCTGTCTTGTCGATTGGAATTACGGAACAGAATACCGCTATGTGAACAACTGCAGTACCAGTGTCAGCATATACCATGTAACGACCGACTACCCTTATCCCCTGGAAAATGACACCCTGCTGGTTGCCGAAATAGAGCCGGGAGAGAAATCTTCTTTATTCTTTTCAACAATGGGGGATTTTACAGATCCATTTACTGACCCGGCACCGTTTCTGGCATTCCCTACCCCTGACGGAGGAATGTTTTCGTATCTCGTAGACGAGCAGATCCTGGTTTTCGGCAACGGGACGGAGATCGTGCATACCTACGACTCCGACGGAGACAATGTGGTCTTCACCCTGGCGGAACACAACATCTGCGACAAGGACAGCTACGTGTTTTCGGAGCCGGAAAAGCGGCTTAGGGTCTACACATACACTTTCACGGACGCTGACTGGAAAGACGCTCAGTAGGAGCACCGGCATCCCCCTGCCGAACGGCATATTTTTTGCGGATACTGTTCCATCGGCATTAACCGGCTATTAAATACGTTTACTATACGATGAGACAGGTGGTATTACACGCCATTGCGGCTGTTGCCGCAATGGCTTCTTTAATTGGAGCGGCCACAGGCTGCAAGTCAGGCGGCTCGGACAACGGCAATAACGGAAAGGAACAGACTGTTCCAAATGTAAGGACTGCAGCAGCGCAGAGCATCGGCAGCACCCGCACCGTCACCTACCCTGGCCGGATACAGCCGGCTAAAGATGTCAACCTGTCATTCAGGGTTGCCGGTCCTGTAGCCGCAGTACACTTCCGCGAGGGACAGCACGTCCGTCAGGGTGACACACTGGCCGAAATAGAGGAGCGCGACTACGCCATTCAGCTGGCCGCCACCACCGCCCAGTACGAGCAGGTCAAGGCCGAGGCCGGCAGGGTCATCGAGCTATCGGACCGAGGCAGCGCGACTCAGAACGACTACGACAAGGCCCGCTACGGCCTGGAGCAGATAACCGCCCTCTACCACGCCCACCAGAACGCCCTCAATGACACAAAGATGCTCGCTCCTTTTGACGGCTACGTCCAGCAGGTGCACTTCGAGGCCGGCGAGACGGTCGGAGCCGGTATGCCGGTCATCACCCTCATCAGCGACGGTGCCCCGATCGTCAAGGTGGACATACCCGTGGATGACTTCGTCAACATCGACAAGGCCGCCCGCAGCTGGTGCACCGTGGATGTCTATCCCGGAAAGACATTTGAGCTCAGGCTCATCGACATAACCAAGAAGGCCAATCTCAACCAGCTCTTCACCGCCCGCTACGCCCTCCGCCCTGCCTCTGACGGGACCATGCCCCACTCCGGCATCAGCACCGGAGTCTGCATCGAGTACCGCACTGACGAGGAGGGGACGGTCAGCATCCCGGCCACAGCCCTCTTCGAGGACAGGGGAGAGACCTGCGTCTGGGCAGTAGGCCCGGACAACACGATTCAGAGAAGGGCCGTTACCGCCGATGACATCGACCGCGACGGCAACGCCCGCATCATCTCCGGGCTGAAGGCCGGGGAGACAGTCGTAACCGCCGGAGTCAATTCCCTGAAGGACGGAGCCCGCGTCAAGGTACTTACAGGCAAGTCCGCCACAAACCCCGGCAATCTTCTGTAAACCTACGGAGCCATGAACATAGCAGAATACGCCCTGAAGAACAAGATACTGGTCGTAGCGGTGCTCATCTGCCTCGTCGTGGGCGGAGCATTTGCCTACAACAGCATGAGCAAGCTCGAGGACCCGGAGATCAAGGTCAAGGTCGCAGTTGTGGCCGCCGTCTACCCCGGGGCGACCGCCTACGAGACGGAGCTGGAGGTAACCCGCCCGCTCGAGGAAACCATCCGCAGGATCAGCGAGGTGGGAACGGTAACCTCCCAGTCCTTCGATGACATGGCCATCATCACGGTCACCCTCAAGACCACTACCCCCGACTCCGACACCCAGCAGGAGTGGGACATGCTCCGCCGCAAGGTCAATGACGCCAAAGCCACCCTCCCCGCCTCCGCCCAGGTCATGGTCATGGACGACTACGGGGATGTCTACGGCATGTTCTACGCCCTGACATTCGACGGATACGGATATGAGGAGGCCGGACGCTACGCAGACATGGTCTGCCGGGAGCTCAGCGACATCGAGGGAGTGTCCAAGGCCATCACCTACGGGGAGCGCACCCGCTGCGTGAACATCGACATGAAGGCCGACCGCATGGCCAACCTCGGAGTGCATCCCACCGAGCTGCTGACCACCCTCAATTCCCAGAACTCGGTCATCTACTCCGGATACTTCGACACCCCGGACCACAGGATTAAGATAGAGATGGGGGATGCCTACGAAAGCATCGAGGACATACGCAGCCTCATCATCCAGGGCCATGAGGACGACCAGCTCAAGCTCTCCGACGTGGCCGATGTCACCTACGGCTGGCAGACACCCGTGCGCAACTCCATGAAATACGACGGACAGCCGGCCATCGGCCTGCTCATCTCCGCAGAGTCCGGCACCGACATCATCAAGATAGGCAAGGAAGTAGAAGCCAGACTTGAGGAGATAAAGGCCGAGTCCGTCCCCACAGGCATGGAGTTCCACAAGGTCTTCTTCCAGCCCGAGATAGTCGGCAGTTCCATCAACACCTTCATCGTCAACCTGATAGAATCCATCGTAATCGTCATCCTGCTGCTGATGCTGACAATGGGCTTCCGCAGCGGTGTCATCATAGCCACCAGCCTGGTGGTGATAGTCTTCGGCTCGTTCTTCATCCTGGATATGATGGACGGTACCCTACAGAGGGTATCCCTAGGCTCCTTCATCGTAGCGATGGGCATTCTGGTGGACAACGCGATAGTGATAGTGGACGGCATCCTCGTGGACATGAAGCGCGGAGTACCCAAGCCCCAGTGCCTGACCAACATCTGCAAGAAGACGGCCATGCCCCTGCTCGGAGCCACGGTCATCGCCATACTGGCATTTTTCCCGATATTCATGTCCCCGGACATGGCCGGAACCTACGTGAGGGACCTCTTCATCGTCCTGGCCGTCTCCCTGCTGCTGAGCTGGGTGCTGGCCCTGACCCACGTCCCGGTCCACTGCGACCTGACCCTGCGCTATCTCAAGGGCAGCGGCACCGCTTCTGAAAGCGTCGATCCTTTCGACTCCAGGATATACCGCTGGTTCCGCCGCGTGCTGGACCATGTGCTCTCCCACCGCCTCATCACCGTCGGCATCGCAGTCATACTGGTGCTCGGCAGCGTATGGTGCTATCAGTACATCCCCCAGATGTTCTTCCCCGACATGGCCTACAACCAGCTCTACATCGAGTACCGTATGCCCGAGGGCACCGCTCCCGGCAAGGTGGAGAAGGATCTGGAGGAGATGGAGGCATATATCCGTCAGGATGACAATGTCAATCACGTCGTCACCTCCCTCGGCGGCACTCCGGGACGGTACTGCCTGGTAAGGGCCATCGCAGACCCCTCGCTGAGCTACGGAGAGCTGATCATCGACTATGAGGATTACGACAAAATGATAGAGAGCATCCCCAGGATGCAGAAGGAGCTGATGGCCGCCTACCCCGAGGCATACGTCAGGGTAAAGCAGTACAACCTGATGTACCGCCCCTACCCCGTCGAGGCCATGTTCCAGGGGCCTGACCCCGCCGTGCTCAAGGATCTCTGCGCCCAGGCTCAGGCCATAATGGAGGAGAGCGACGCCACCTGGCTGGTGACCGACGACTGGTCTCCGATGGTACCGGCTGTCAAAGTAGAATACGACCAGGCGGCTGCCCGTCAGGCCGGGATATCCCGCAGTTCGGCCGGTATCTCCGTGATGGCTGCGGCAGAGGGCATACCCTGCGGTACCCTCAATGAGGAAGGCGAAAGGATAGGCATCTACATCCGCAGCACCGGTATGGACGGGGAGCCCGTGGAGAGCATCCGCAACACCCCGGTATGGGGCCTGCTGCCGTCCGTATCGTCGGTAGCCAACATGGAGACCGTACAGGGAGTGATGACCGGCACCACCGGCCGGGCGGACATCATCGACGCGCTGGTATCGCCCCTGCCCCTGAACACCATAACCTCGGGCACCGTCATCGAGTGGAACGAGCCCAAGATCTGCCGGTATAACGGGCAGAGAGCCATCAAGGCCCAGTGCAACAACACCGCAGGATACACCGCAGCCCAGGCCCGCGACGCCGTCAAGGACCGGATAGAGGCCATTGAGCTGCCCGACGGCTACACCCTCACCTGGCTGGGCGAGTACGATGCCAGCCGGCAGTCCACCCGATACCTGTTCAAGTACTTCCCGCATGCGATAGTGGTCATGCTGCTGATCATGATAGCCCTGTTCAAGGACATCAAAAAGCCGCTGATCATAGTCTGCTGCCTGCCCCTGGTGGCCATAGGCATAGTCTTCGGCATGCTGGCCGCCGGCATGAGCTTCGGCTTCGTAGCCATGGTCGGCTGCCTGGGCATCATCGGCATGATGATCAAGAACGGCATCGTCCTCATCGACGAGATAGACCGGCAGCTGAGCCTCGGAGTCGAGCCCTACAAGGCCGTAGTCGACTCCACCCTGTCCCGTCTGCGCCCCGTGATGATGGCCTCGATGACCACCGTCCTGGGTATGGCGCCCCTGCTCTTCGACCCGCTCTTCGGCTCGCTGGCGGTGACCATCATGGGCGGACTGACGGTGGGCACCCTGATTACCCTCGTCTTCCTGCCCGTACTGTACTCATTGTTCTTCAAGATTAAAAAGGCATGACCATGAGACATTTACCCGCATATACCCGGATTCTGGGCCTGATGGCGGCGGCCCTCCTGCTGCTTCCTGCCGCAGCCACGGCCCAGCCGCAGAAACGCTTCCTGACCCTGGAGCAGTGCCGGAGCATTGCCCTGGACAGCAGTGCCGTACTGCGCAGCGCCAAGCTGATGGAGGAGAAGACAGCACTGGACCGCAAGGCGGTAATTACCAACTTCCTGCCCAAATTCTCCGCCTACGGCCTCTACCTCTGGACCTCCAGTTCATTTGACTACGATTTCAGCGGCGGAGCCCTGCCCATATACAAGAACGTCTACGGCAACCTGGTACCGGACCTGATGCGGGATCCCTCCGGCAACATAATCTACAACGGAGGCATTCCCGTCTTCAACCAGTATGCCGTTATCCCGCCGATGACTCTGAGCGTGGACCTGGCCAACACATTCACCGCAGGAGTCTCCGTCACGCAGCCGGTGTTCATGGGCGGCAAGATCATCTCCGGCTACAGGATGGCCGACATAGGCACCGATATGGCAGAGCTCAACTCACAGCTTAAGGCAGACGAGACAGTGGTATCGGTGGACGAGGCCTACTGGCTGTATGTCAAGACATGCAGGCTGCTGGAGACAGCCGGGAGCTTCAGCGGAACAGTCGACAGCCTGTACACATTCGTCTCCAATGCGGTGGATGCGGGAATGGCCACATCCACGGATCTGCTGAAGGTGCGGGTACAGCGCGACAACGCAGCCCTGTCCCTGGCCAGGGCACGCAACGGGAAGCGGCTGGCGATGATGAACCTGTGCCATATCCTGGGGCTGCCGCTGACCACGGAGATCGAAGTGGACCAGAGCGGATTCGGCCCGGACAGCGCGTCCCTCTCCCCTCAGTCCGTACTTATGGACGAGGATTCAGTGGCCGCCAGAGCCGATTACCGACTGCTGGAGATGCAGGCCGAGCTCAAGCGCAGGAACGTGGATTTTGTCCGCTCGGACTTCCTGCCGCAGCTGGGAGTCATGGCCAGCTACGGATATTCATACGGACTTAAGCTCATGGGCGAGACCCTGCTCAACCAGGCCGGATTCACAGTCATGGCCACTCTCAAAGTGCCCATCTTCGCATGGGGCGAGGGCTGGCTGAAGGTGCAGTCCGCCAAGAAAGAGCATGAGATGGCGGTCACGGAGCTGGAGCAGCTCTCGGGCCTGATGGAGCTCGAGATCGCCCAGGCCCGCTACGCTGTGTCCGAGGCGGCTCTCAGGGTAAGCATGGCAGAAACCTCGCTTGAAAGCGCGGAGACCAATCTGAAAGTCTGCCGCGACCAGTACGAGCTGGGCATGGAGACCCTGGTCAACGTGCTTGAGGCACAGACTCAGTGGAGCCAGTGCAGCAGCGGCCTGGTAGAGGCCGTCGCAGACTATAAACTGGCCTGTACCAAATACTTGAAAGCAACCGGCAATCTCTAGGAATTATTTTTTGTGTTCTCGGTGCAAATAGCGATATTTGCAGGATAAATTGATTATTTTCGAGAACAAACATTACTATGAAATTATTTCGTGCGTTTTGTATTGTAACCGCTGCATTGTGCACGGCTTATCCGGCCCATGCCCAAAGCGGGAAACAGGAAACAGAGCCTTCATTCAAATGGCTGAGAACAGTCCAGGGGCAGAGTCTCAGACCCTATTCCGGCGGATTCGCCGCTTTCTATGAAGCCGGGAAATGGGGCTACGAGGATCTGGCGGGCAATGTCGCCATCCCCGCGTCGTTCGAGGAGGCTGGAGACTTCAGCAACGGCCTGGCGATTGTCAGGAAAGACGGCAAGTGGGGTGTCATAGATCCCTCTGGCAAAGCTGTTTTCGAGTGCATATACGACACCATCGCCCCGTTCCATGACCGTACCGCCCTCGCCATGATAGGCAAGACGAGCTACTATCTCTACTCCAACGGCAAGAGCCGGTCGCTGCCGTCAGATCTGAAATTCTACTCCTACAACAACGGCATAGCCAAGGTCATGCAGCACACCAGAAAAGGCGACCTCTACGGATACATCAACGAGAAAGGATTCTTCATAATCGAGCCCATGTTCGAGGAGGCAAGCGACTTCTTCGGAGAAAGAGCGTTCGTAACCCTCAGAGGAAAGCATTTTTCCATCAACTCCAAAGGAAAGCGCAAGCTGCTGGATTTCCCGTTCAACTCCGCCAACACATACCTTTCCGGCACAGTGGGCAGCGGATTCATCAAACAGGGCGACAAATACATCTTCGTGAAATACGACAAGGGCCGGTACTCCCTGCAGCCGGCCAGGTTTGACAAGGTATCCGAATTCAAGGAAGGAGTCGCGCTGGTGCGCACGGAAAAAGGGAAACTGATGTACCTCAATCCGGACGGAACGAGAGCCCTCACACTTCCTGACATCTGCACCGCAGCCGGTGATTTCTCCGAAGGAAAGGCATGGGTGTGCATGAACGGCAAGTACGGATACATCGACAAGAAAGGCACGATCGTCATAGACACTATATTCTCATACACATCTGACTTCAGCAACGGCATAGCCTACGTGGCCTACGGAGGCAGACAGGGAGTGATCAGGGAAGCCGCCAGATACGAGAAATATCCTGACCTGAGAATCGAGAGCATTACCCTGGCCGATGTCAACGGCAATTCCACAGTAGAGTCAGGAGAAAGATTCAGGCTCGAAGTCCTGCTCAGGAACCACGGAGACGACCCTGTCAACGGCATAGACGTGGTCCTGACCGGAAAATCAGGACAGTCGGCATGGTTCTCCTACGAAAGCAACCAGCAGAGAGTCGCCTCGCTGGCCCCCGATGAGAGCACGGTCGTAACCTTCGAGGGCGAGGCCAACATGGATCTGGTATCGGAGGACATTCTGGTCAACTTCAAGGCCCAGGCCGACAACCAGTTCCTTGCGACCACCTCCTCCCTGACATTCCCCTCCATGGGCATAAACCAGTGCAAGCCGCTGCTCGCCTCCTACTGGATACATACTCCCGACCACTCGGCGATGGCACCCGGCAAGAACGCCGTAATAGAATTTTCCGTAGTCAACGAGGGCACGGACATCGCCAAGGACATCACCGTGGAGATGAAATGGCCGGACGGCATCACGTCCTCCTCATCCGTGCTCAGGCTGGGAGACATCAATCCTGACGAGACCCGGACCTTCACCCACTCATTCGCCATGGACACCACCGTCTCCCCTGCGGGACAGCTCTCCATAGTAGCGACTCTGACTGACTACACCAAGAAACACACCGATGTCAAGTACCTGATGTTCGAGACCGGCAGGATGAACATGGAAGTCAATCTGCTGTCCGGAACATCTTACACCGGTGCCATGCCGCCGGCCTACTACGCACAGGCCCCCGACATGAGCCTGACGACAGCCGCAGAGACTCCTGCTGAGCAGACTGCCACTGTCGCCGCCTCCGACTCCGAGCTTCTTTCGGGACTCACCCAGATCAAAACTCCGGACCGCAACAAATACGCGCTGATTATCGGCAACGAGGACTACAACTCCTTCAAGCAGCAGACCCTTTACGAGCCCAACGTGGACTTCGCGGTGTCCGATGCCGAGGCATTCAGCGAATATGCCAAGAACATCATCGGAGTACCCGAGTCCAACATCGTGCTCCTGAGAAATGCCACATACTCACAGATGAACCTAAACATCAACAAGATAGCCAGGATTGCAAGTCTTAGTCCCGGACAGGTGGAACTCTACGTCTACTATGCTGGACACGGACAGGTTGACGGCACCACCAAGGAAAGCTACCTGATACCTGTCGATGTCAGCACAACGGCGCCATCCGAGGGCATCAAGCTGGAGAAGATGTACGCCACCCTCAGCGAGAGCGGATGCCGCAGGGCGATGGTCTTCCTGGACGCATGTTACAGCGGCGTGGGACGAGGCATCATCATACAGCCGAAAGCCACTCCCGTCAAGGGCAACCTGGTGGTCATGACCGCATCCTCCGCAACCCAGAGATCCATGCCCTACCAGGAGAAAGGACACGGCATGTTCACCTACTTCCTGCTCAAGCAGCTCAAGGATTCCTACGGAGACATAACCATCGAGGACCTCTTCAAGTCCGTCAAACAGGAAGTTCAGTCCAACTCCATCTGGATCAACAACATGGAGCAGACCCCCGAGCTTCTTAGCGGTCCCGGCATCGATAACGGCTGGGAAGACTGGAAACTATAATCTATACCTTCATTGACTTTATGAGACATTTAAGAATACTTGCGGCCGTACTCCTCCTGACGATGTGCGGACTGTCTGCCAAAGCGCAGTTCGTCAAGTTCTCCTTCGGAATAGAAGGAGGCGGATACGGCACATACATCAATTCCGAACCGCAGCTTTATCCTCCATTCGGATACGGAGGTTACGGCGGAGCCAACTTCGAGCTCCGTCTGGGCAGGGTCATCGGACTGTACGTCGAGGGCATCTACTCCTATCAGACCGGCAGCCATACCCTGATGGACAACAACGAGATACCGGTGACCCTTACCCGGCAGTACTTTCACATCCCCGTGGCCCTGCACCTGTGGATGGGACGCGGAGCCATATTTGAAGTCGGTTTCCAGCAGTCCATACTGATGAATTCCCAGTATGACGAGGACGGCCTGATCCTGAATCCCGACGAAGGAGCACTGAAATACTATACGAGTGTCGTAGCCGGATTCAAGTTCAACATGGGCCGGGTAGTCTACCTCAATCTGCGCGGCACCTACGGACTCAGTCCCTCATACGTGGTGAGGGGCGAGGGATTCCCCACCATATCGGCATCAGTAGGTCTGGGCTTCAGACTGTACACCTACAGAAAGTCCGCGTTCAAATAATCTAAAGAATGCTCATCATGAACAGAATCATACAGATCTTCTCAATACTCGCAGTCTGCGCCCTCGCCGGCCTGACTCACGGCTGCACCTCCGATGTTGACGGAATATACGGCAGTTTCCCCTATCTGGAGATAGAGGAGAACAGTTTCAATGTCGGGTGCGAAGACACCACCATCCACGTGAACGTACTTACCAACAGAAGCATCAAGGTCTCGTCCAACCAGCAGTGGATTACCGCAAACACAGCAAGAGACCGCATTACCATCACAGTCAGAGAGAACACGTCTGAATCCGTAAGGACCGCCATCATAACCGTAAAGGACTCGAAAGGAACATGCAGCAGGAACATTACGGTACATCAGGATGACAACGGCATCCACTCCAACAAAGGAAACACTCTGCTGCAGGACGACGGCTCGATAGAGGATTTCGTGAAGATATACAACCGCATCGACGGCAACCTGCTGCTGGGCTATACCGGAGACAGCGATGAATGGAGGTCTTCCGCATCTCCCGCATCCGAGACTGACTCCTACAGCTGCAATGTCGGCGGAGAGAGATACGACTTCGTCCGCTCCGCCTCGATAAGGGACATCAGTCCGATAGAAGAGGGCATAACGGAGATTACCGGAAGCGTACACATCATACTCAACTCCCGTCTAGACGATCTGAGCCCCCTGTTTGACTTCGGCATCACGGACTGGACCCTGGTGGGCAACGACATGATTACATCCATCAGGCCGCTCACGGACCTAGGCATAGAGCGGCTGACCATCCAGCACTCCCCCATGATTGAGGACTTCGACGAGATCGGTGACATGACATCGCTGGACTACCTCGACCTGTCGAAGAACGAGCTTGACGACATATCCTTCCTTGAGGGCCTGCATCTGACCACTCTGATTCTCGGAAGTGCGTCCGGAGAGAGCAATGCCATCAACGACATATCGCCCCTGTTCGGTATGACGACTCTCGAAAAACTGACTATCAGCGGCCTGCCCGTTCCTCAGAGCCAGATAGACTCCCTGCGGCATTTCGTGCCCGGCTGCGACGTAACGGCCCAGAACATGCCCAACGAGCTGCCGTCGCTCGGCGGCCTGACATTCGACAGCGATGCCACAGGCATGACTCTCAGCTGCAGAATAGAAGAGACCGCTACGGAGATCATCAGCAAGGGCTTCTACTTCGGTGCAGACGCAGACAACATGGATGTGTACATCGATGAATCCGACGGCAATTCCATCAACTGCACACTCACAGGACTGGATTCCTCATCCTACTACTACGCATACGCTTTCGCCGTAGCCGGCAACAATCTCGGCACCGTCACCACGGAGAGAGTCCAGGTATACACCCGAGGACGGACTGTGTTCGACGGCATCCCCGAGATATCTTCCTCATCCTCGAGCATAAGCGTAACCGGAACGATGCTGCATCCGGGAGATCCCGAGACAGTCGAGTTCGGAACCCTGCTCGGAGTAAGCGGAGATCTCAGCCTGGACAACTGCACTGAGATCGCATCCAACACACTTGACAAAGAGGACGAGCCCATGCCCTACACCTGGACCGACCGTATCTCCGGCCTGACACCGGGAACCTACTACTACGTCAGGACCTACGCAATCGTAGAAGGCATGGGAACAACCTATTCCGAGCCTCAGAAAGTGTCTACGGCAGGAACGCCTGACATGTCCTGCACCTTCTTCCTCAACGTTGACGCTCCGGCCTGGGCCGACCCTGATGATGCAGATGTGTTCCAGCCCGCGCAGATGTTCGGATACTATTTCCGCGACGACATCACCGGAAGCGGCACGGCCATCACCGGCAACAGGCAGACCGACAATCTATACTCCTTCAGCTTCCCCGCCGGAGTACAGGACATCGTCTTCTCCAGTCTCGAAGGCAGCACCCCGTCCTCTGGAAACGGACTGCTGGAGTGGAGGATGACCGGCTCATCAGGACTCCGTTCAGATCTGCTCGTACATACTCTGACCGACGAAGAGCTGACAGGCAACGTCCAGCAGACCGCAGTACCCGAAAGGGTCAGCACCAGGATATCGTCACTTACATTCTCCTACTTCGATGAGACAGGAGTGAAGTACGGCGACCTCTCATCGGTCATCTCCGGCATAAGGGTGACCGCAACGGGAGTATCCACGGCATACACCCTCAACAGTGACTTTACCGGCACCTATTCCGGCAACGGCACCGTAGCGCTGACTTCGGGCACGGTTACGGACACCGACATCCAGGTTCTGGCAGAGGATCTGCACGTGCTGCCGTCTTCCGGCAACGAGCCGTTCGCATTCACGGTAAGCATCACTTTCCTTGACGGCTCATCCGTCACCAGAGCCGGCTCGTTCAAGAGCCTCAGGGCCAACTGTGACTACTCCCTGGCCATCAACCTCTACGACTTCACCAACGAGACCGGCAATTCCTTCACGGTCGATGTCATACAGATTAAAAACGATGAAATAGAGTTCTAGAAGACATGAGAAAGTCCATCCATACAGCACTTCTACTGATTCCGGCGGCACTTGCCTCCTGCACCGTACAGGAGGTCATCGGCCCCCGGCCCGAATACGACAACATCCTGAAGATACAGACCTCCTCCCAGACGGCCGGGACCAAAAGTCTCATAGCCCTCGGCAGCGACATGGTCTACGCCTATCCCTTCAGCCTGGACGGCGGGCTTCAGGCCGTGACCGGAGTCCCCATTCCGGCCACTTCGATCATCGGCAGCGAATACACGTACTACATGCCCCAGCCCGCCCAGGACATCATCTTCACCAATGTGATTGACGGCAACGGCGGCTACGAGGTCACATCTCCCGCAGACGGTGACACCCTGATGAAAATCACCCTGCCCGACGGCACGTCAGGAAGCGATGTGGACCTGGTACTGGGAGATCTGCGCAAGAACAGTATCGATCCGGACAATCCGGAGGTGTATCCGGTACATCTCTCCCGCAAAGTAGCCCAGGTCTCCCTGACCTTCCAGGTCAAGGAGAAAGAGAGCGGAGAGCTTATCGGTGACCTTTCGGAATTCTTCTCGGAGGTGTCAGTCTCCATTCCCACATACTCAACCTTATGCCTGACAGACTTCAGTTCATTTGTGTACTACGGCCTGGCGGACAATATCTGGAGCTCCGCAGTGGAGCAGCAGAGCAGTCAGCTGCGTCTCGCCGACGGAGTCTTCGTATTTCCTTCATCAGAAGCCTTTGAGGATGCGGATCACGGCCCGGCCATCACCCTGAAGGCCGTCTCCCCCACCGGCAACACCCTCGAGCTCCAGTCCGAACTGGATTACCCCATTGAGGCCAACACCCACTACAACCTCACCCTGAGCCTGCGCCAGAAGAGCGATGCTTTCGACTTTGAGATTGAGAGCATCATCCAGGACACTATGGACGTGGACCTGGAATACACCGATGTGTTCATCACTCCCTCCCTCGGCATAGAGATGTCCCGTGCTGAAGCCGACACCCTGTACAGCAATCCTGGCCTGACCCTGGGCGAGGATACCCTCTACTGCTATCCTTTCCTGGATGCCAATGGCGACTCCCTGGCCACCGGATATCCCAAGGCCCAGACTGCCATCCTTAACGGCCAGTACCTGTTCAACATCCCGACAGGCACCCAGAACCTCATCTTCTCCAACATCAACCTCACGGACGGTGTCTCGAAATACTACCTCCAGTCATCCGATCCAAGTCTGCCGCTCATTTATGACGAAGACCACTCCCTGTACATACTCATGCGCGACAAAGGGACCCCGGCCACAGAACCGCTGTACGTCGGCAAAATGGAGAACTTTACTCCAGCAAGCGGAGGCTCGCATATATCAGTACCTCTGGAACATGTCACCACAGGGTTCCGCGTACTTTTGAAAATCTTAGACGGGGACAGCACTGTGTTTCCGCAAATGACAGACTTGCTTCAGTATTATTGGGTCAGTATCAAAACTTACTGCACCTCATACTGTATGTACACCGGTCTAACCAAATACTCACAGTTAACAACTGCTACAACGGAAGCGCGTACTCCGGAAAAGATACGCAATGTTGTATATAATGGGGAGAATCTGCTGCTGCTGTCAGACTACCTCTATGTCATGGCAGAACCTGATGAGGATAACTACGCCTCTGCTTATTTTGACATTCTTACCAATGACGGCATGACACGCAGTTTCTATTATTCTATCAGAGGTGCGGATTATGTAAATGGCTATAATACATTTGTTATACAATCACTCATTGATAATATGTAATACGACATCAACACATATATTATGCGAACTATAATAAAACTCACCATAACCGCTGCACTGACCGTCCTCGCCGCAGCCTCCTGCCACCGCGAGGAACTGACTCCTGTCCATAATCCGGACAGGGCCCTTAAACTGACCGTCACACGTCCCGAATTCGACATCACCGGGACCAAGGCCGCCATGGAGAGCGACTCCATCTTCGCCTGGCCTTTCGACAGCCGGACAGAGACCCCCGTACAGCCCCTACGCTACGACGCATACAGCGACGGACAGTATTACTTCACCATTCCCTCCGGCACTGAGAGTATTCTCTTCACCAATGTAGCCGGACACGAGAGCGGCATCACGGTACTCTCTCCCATGCCGGATGCTCTGCTGGAGATAAGCTGCGGTCCTGACAGCTGCATAGGCCACGACATCTGCTACGGCGGCATTGAGTCGTACTCTGAGGACAGCCACGAAGAGGCCATATCCCTCACCCGTCTTGTGTCCCGTCTAAGACCTGTCCTGAAGATTGTCGTGGGTGAGGATACGCTCAGCAACCTCACGAACCAGTTCGACAGTGTCAGCATATCCTTCTCCGGGATACACACAGGCGTAACCGTAGGCAGGGATTTCTCGACCGCCTACACCGGTTCCGGCCAGTTCACCGCTCCCATGACCCTCACATCCGCATCATGCGCATCCGAGGGCATATACACTTTCCCCGGAGAAAGCACCAACCCCGGAATTACCGTCCACGCCTACCTCAAAGACGGCACCTGCGCCAATTTTCCGGGCATCCTGCCCTCCCCGATAGAGGTCAACCGGGACTACGCCATAAACATCTATCTCCACAAGGACAACCTTGAGGCCGGATTCACTCTCGGAAACATAATCATGAACGATCTGTACAGTGATGGAGCCTATAGCTCCGATTTCGATCTTGTTACTCTAAGCGAGGAACTGCTGTATTTCGGTGTGAATGAAGGCGATGTCAACGAACTGATAGTCAGCAGCCGTCTCGGACAGTGGAGCGCGGCCATCCCTGCAGAAGCACTGACCTACTTCCGGATAGAGAACAAACGCACCGGCAGCCCCGCCACGTCCCAGACACCGACCATCACCGGACTGTCCGGAGACACCCTGGTATTCACCACTGTCAACAATATTTCCGACAGAGAGGCCCCGGCCTTTTTCGAGATACCTTTCAAGGCTGAGGAGCACAACATATACGGGCTGACCGTCATTCAATCCAACGGCAAAACCCAGGAAATAGAGTTTGTGACAAATACAGACTATTATATAGATGTTGAAGGATATTGTAATCTGTATAACGAGGACAATACACTCGTTGCCAATATAAATACCATGGGATATGAATATTCCGGCACAGTACAAGTAACAGGCGGGAAAACCTACCGGCTTTCCGGAGATTTCATATACAGCCTGGACATATACAATCCGACATATCTTAAATTCAACAACTGTCAATCACTTGTAGATCTGACACTCGAGAACATCGGCATACAGGAACCGGACCTCAGTGGACTCACTGCCCTCAGTACTCTGACCATTTCGAATTCAAACATACTGAACAGACTTGACTTATCCGGTCTGTCCGGACTTCAAGTCATCGAGATAGCAAACGTTTCCAATCTTACTGAAATTACGGCTGCTGACGGACTGCCTGAGTTGAGGACCATAAGCATAGAGAACTGCCCGCTGCTGACCACCCTCTCGTCCGCTACATCCGAAAGTCCGCTTCTGGAAAAAATATCACTGTCGGGTATACCTGTGACAGAACTGGATCTGAGCAAGGCCACAGCACTCCGGAGTTTCTTTGCCAGCGGCTCACATCTGAAAGAGCTGGACTTCTCCAACAGTCCGCTGCTCAATGACCTCTATCTGTCTGAAGACGGCCATGACCCATATACCAGAAAGATAATTCTGGATAACTGCCAAAACATCTCTGAAGTCCATTTCAACTACCTGGACTATCTCAATACGATCAGTATGGAGAATACTGCTGTCGGAAAACTGCAAATATTTGTCAACGACTCCCTGCGGAAACTGGATTTCTCCACAGGAGTGGTCGAGGATGCTCTCTTATCAAACATGAGCAGTCTGGAATATCTCAATGCTGAAAACACCGACCTTAAAAAACTTGTTATCGAAAACACCTTCAACATAACTGATCTCCTGCTCAGAGGCTGCCGGCAGCTCGCGGAATACGATGTGCCCAATCAAAGTAGCCTGAAAAACCTGGACCTGAGGGACTGCGGGCTTCTCAGCACACCACTTGAGCTCAATTACATATCCGAAGCAGAATCTATAAGACTGAGCGGATGCCGCTCACTGAGAAGTTTCAGCATGAACAGCAGCGACCTGACGCTTCTGGACAGCCTGGACTTCACCGGCTGCTCTTCCCTGGAGACAGTCACGCTTGAGCACAGTTCCTCCTACACGGACAGGAACAATGTGGCCGCACTGATCTTCGACGGCTGCAGTTCACTCAAGACAGTGGATATCTACGGATACGGGAATCTCGGTACTGTCAGCTCGGAAGAGACGGCTATTCAGGATATGTATCTCAATGGCTGCGCAGGACTCTCCATCCTGAATCTCAACGGACATAGTGTAAAGAACCTGCACATAGGAGACAGAGCACCATGGAACGATCTGATATTCCTCTATACCAGCAGTTCCGGCATCGAGACTCTGTCTGTAAACGACATGGAAGGACTGACCAGAGTCTATGCCGACAACTGCCAGGCACTTGAGACCGTAGAGATGCTGGATTGTGAGAACCTGTACGACATCGACCTATCCAACAGCGGCAATGTCAAGACCCTGCACATCCTGAGCGACAGCAAGTCCCAGCTGTCATCCCTGGAGATCGGCCATCTCACAGAACTGACGGATCTGCAGCTGGAAAATGTGGTCAATATTCCGAGAATGGATCTGACTCCCAACAGGAAACTGCAGACACTCGTGCTCCAAAAGTCCGAGAAATCCTCGGCCGTCAAATATCTCAACTGCTCCGGTCTGTCCGCACTGAGCAACTTGGAATACAACGTAATACCGGACACGCTCATCCTCGACAACTGCAGTTCCCTTGAGAAACTGACAGTCAACGGAAATAAAGTAAGATCCGTAAGCCTCGCCGGAATGACCGGACTGAAAAAACTGATATACATGGGAGTAGATATGGACACGATAATCCTGCCTGATCTGCCGTCCCTGACAGACCTGACTATCTCCGGCAGCTACAATACCCACGTATTATACGCAGAAGGCACATACAACGTCAAACGGCTTACCTTTAACGAAAGTCCGATTGGATTCAAGGCCTGCCGGATGAATTTCGCCCGGACCCTGGAAGAACTGACCATCACGCCAAAGAGTTATGGTAATGTAAGCGCATACGCTCCTGACACCATTGATTTCAGCAACCACACCAGACTGACGAAAGCCGATATATCCGACCTTCCAAGTATAGGTTATCATGTGGACCTGAGCGGATGCACCTCGCTGCCATACGTCTCAATCCAGACAACGGGAGTCACAGGCATAGATCTCAGCGGCTGTTCTTCCTTAAGCATCGCTGATCTGGAATCCTGCCGGAACTTGACTTCGCTGGACGTTTCAGGATGCGGGAGTCTTGTCGGACTGGACCTGTACGGAAGCGGACTCTCCGCCGAGGCCCTGAACGAAGTGTTCCGCCAGCTGCCCACACGCATACGCGATGATGCCGCACTGCTGCGCATCGTGAACAGCACAGGGGCCGGATCCTGCGACCTGAGCATCGCCAACGACAAAGAATGGACTCCGACCCAGATGGACATCTCCATTCCCGAATAATCTGACGGCCCGCCTATGTTCTGCGACTTCAGACTCAAAGTGTTCCGCACCGTAGCGGAAATGGGCTCGTTCACCGCTGCGGCCAAGGAACTCGGCATCACCCAGCCGGCTGTAAGCAACCACATCTCCGAACTGGAAGGTGCTGTCGGAGACATCCTGCTGACCAGGGGCAGACGGCACGTCACGCTGACCGACAAGGGCCGCATCCTGTTCGACTACGCCGGAAGGATACTCCACCTGTACAGCTGCGCCGACCGGGAACTTACGCCGGCAGGAGCGGGCCGCAAGAGAAGCCTGAGCATAGCCGCAGTACCGGAGGCCGCCAGGTACATACTCAAGCCTCTGGCCGATTATTATTCCAGACTCAACCCCCGCACCGAGGTCTCTGTCCTGGAGCGCAGCACGGAAGAGGCAGCAGACATGCTCAGAGGCTCGGAGGTGGACCTGGCCTTTACGGTCTCCGCCCTGGAAAACGCAGACTGCCGGATATTCGCCTCCGTCTCCGTCCACGGAGCCTCCTCTGCCATGTCCACATACTACGTATCCAGGGCAGAGGGCAGGAACAACGATGAGGTCATAGATGATTTCCTTCTTTGCTGCTTAACATACAGATGAAAAAGTTCCTCCGTTCCGTGCCAGTCCTCCTGCTTGCCGCAGCCGTCACCGTATCGGCCCTCATAGCAGCACGCCCGCACGGCAAGGACATATCCCGTGAAGGCACTGCCGCAGGCCATGACACTCTGCTTCAGGGCACTTCCATCAACAGCCGCCTGACCAACAGCATGTCAGACTTTGAAGGAACGGCTGCCCTGGACCGTGACATTGAACGTTTCCTGAAGCGCTGGGAGATCAAGGGTGCCAGTCTCGCCGTGATGAAGGACGGCCGGCTGATTTACAGCAAAGGCTACGGCTGGGCCGATGAGGAAGCAGGAGAGAGAATGTCTCCGGGCAATATACTGCGCATAGCCTCCGCCTCCAAGCTGATAACCGCCACGGCCATCATGCAGCTGTGCGAAAGAAAGATTATAACGCTGGATGACAGGGTTTTCGGAGAGGGCGGCATCTTAGACTGCCCCCAGTTCAGCCACATACGCGACAAAAGAGCCGTAAATATCACGGTCGGACAGCTGCTGCGCCATCAGGCCGGATTCACAATGCATAAGGGCGATCCGCTGTTCACCACCAGGGAGATCATAATCTGGGAAGACCTGGACAGTGTCCCCGACATGGACAGGGTCATAGAATACGCATTGGGGGAAAGACTGGGCTACACTCCGGGCCAGGGATTCCGGTACTCCAACCTGGGCTACCTCATCCTGACCAAGATTGTAGAAGTATGCAGCGGAATGGACTATGAGGAATACTGCCGTGAGAACATACTCCGTCCGGCAGGATGCATGGACATGCACCTGGCCCGCAACATGTACGAGGACCGCTATCCTAACGAGGTGCGCTATTACGAGACCCACGACGCGGAGCCCGTGCCCGCATTCGACAACAGCGGGGACACCCTCTGGCGCAGATACGGCGGAAGCAACATCGAAGGTCTTCTGGGAGCCGGTGGATGGGTCGCGTCACCGTCGGAATTCGTGCGCTTCGTGGCTGCCATTGACGGTGATCCGGCCGTACCGGACGTAATCTCCGCCGAGAGTGTAAGAATGATGACTGCGGACCCTGAGCATCCAGGCCGTCCTGCCGGATGGGTACGTACCGGCCGGGACTGGACCAGGACCGGCACTTTGGCAGGCACCAGCGTAATGCTCAGGAAACAGGCCGACGGGTACATCTGGATGTTTGTCACCAACACCAGCTCATGGAAGGGCTCCAAATTCCCGCGCTACATCGACAGGATGATACGGTCCGCGTCAGCCAAGGCCGTATGGCCGGAACACGATCTGCTGTCTGCCGCTCAGTAACAGAAGCAGGCTAAAAATTTTGGCTTTTTGGAGGAAAAAGGATAACTTTGTTTGATAAACGTTTTAAGTCCGCACAATGCACCGAGTCGCCATATTTTTCCTCTCACTCCTCTCCAGGCTGCCTCTGGGGATGCATTACTTCTTCTCGGACATACTCGCTTTTCTGCTCAGACACGTAATCCACTACAGATACTCCACTGTGACCGCAAACATCGCCAGATCATTTCCGGAACTCACTTACAAGGAGATTGACGAAGTGACCGCCAGATTCTACCGCCATCTGGCAGATGTCATGGCCGAGTCCGTCTGGGCCCTGACCGCATCCACCGGGACCATCGGCAGGCAGGTGCGCATCTACGGGCAGGAAGCCCTTAACAAGGCCCTGTCCCTCAACCGCAATGCAGTCATCATGGTGGGCCACCTGGGCAACTGGGAGATCTTCACGGGGCTGCCGGATCTGCGTTCCAACTACGGCATAGATATTGATAACAAAGATTTTGTGTACGTGTACAAAAAGCCGCACAGCAAGGGCGCGGAGAAAGTGATAACGAAACTCAGGACCAGACACGGCTCCTGCTCGTTAATCGAGGCCCACAATATCCTGCGCCACATCATAAAGCACCGGGAAGGCCGCCAGGCGTTCTTCTTCATCTGCGACCAGAATCCGGGCATGAGCACCAGCCGGTTTGTAGTCAACTTCCTGAACCAGAAGACCTACATGATTGAAGGACCGGAGACCATAGCTGCAAGGATGGGGATGCCGGTACTGTACTGCGGACTCATAAGACACGGACGGAGAGACAATGAGGCCCGCTTCGAGCTGATTACCGAAAATGCGTCCGAATGTCCCGAGGGATACGTGACATCCACGTTCGCCTCACTGCTTGAAAGAGACATCAAAGAACACAAACACACATGGCTCTGGAGCCATAGAAGATGGAAAATAAGAATATGAGACTGAGAATTCTTGCGCTGGCCGTTGCCGGCACACTGGCGTTGAGCGCCGCAGGACAGGGCGTGGTAGTCTACTCCCTGCCGTCCACCACCCTGCACCTCAGTGCAGAGGCCGACAGATGCACATACGTCCCCGGGCCGTATGCGCAGTACGCCAAGAAATATCTGGGCATAGACGTGGCCCAGGAACCCTCCACGTCATATACCCTCCGCAGCATCAGAATGACACCGTACCTGGAAGCCGACAGGGGCGGCAGCTATGTGCTCAATCTGGAAGGCCTGGAGAAAGACATCGCAGCGGCTTCTTTTCTGGAGTTCTCGTCCCAGGGTCTCCTGATGCTCTCCGACACCGACCGGGGACGCGGAGACAAATGGAGATTTCCGTCCATGGCACCCGGTCTGACAGCCGCATCAGAAGCGACCGGCAACCTGACCTCCACAGAGACCGTCCTGTACCGGAGTATACGCAATGAGGACGGAGGCTTCGAGCAGATTGCAGTCAGGCAGAGCCAGGTCGTAGAGAAAAGCCTGGAGAAGAAAGCCCAGGAGGCAGCATCCATGATCCTGAGTCTAAGGCAGAACCGCATCAACATAGTTACCGGAAATACAGACGCGACTTTCAGCGGTGACGCGCTCAGGGCAGCGGTGGAGGAGATAACCAGGACCGAGGACCGCCTCATGGCCCTGTTCACCGGCACCACCTCAACTTCCGTACAGACCATGACATTCGACGTGATTCCGGAGAACAGTCCTGAGGATGAGCTCACCATAGCATTCAGGATATCCGACACCCAGGGTCTTCTTCCCGCCGATGACATCTCCGGCCGTCCCGTCGTAATGGAGATAACCCCGGAAGCGACAGCCGACACACTTGAGACAGAACAGGTGATTGCCGACATGGAGTCCAGGAAAAGAAGAATGAAATACGAGGCGGCAGGCCGAGGGGACATCTTCTACAGAGTGCCCGCAGTGTGCCGCATACGGCTCACCGACGGACAGGACCTCCTCCTTCAGAGCCGCATTCCGGTATACCAGAAAGGCCGGGACCTGACATTTCCTGTATCGGTACTTGTAAGATAAACAATCAATCATAAAATATCAACTGTATGACAATCGACAATCTAGACCCCAAATGCGTATGGAAGAACTTCCATGCGCTGACACAGATTCCCCGCCCCTCCAAGAAGGAATGGAGAGCAGTGGATTTCATGGAGAATTTCGGCAAGAGCCTCGGACTGGAGACCATCCGTGACGAGGTCGGCAACATCATCATCCGCAAACCCGCCACACCCGGTATGGAGAACCGCAAGGGCGTCATCCTCCAGGGCCACCTCGACATGGTGCCGCAGAACAACAACGACGTGCAGCATGACTGGGAGAAAGACCCGGTGGAGACATACATCGACGGTGAGTGGGTAAAGGCCAGGGGCACCACCCTCGGAGCCGACAACGGTATCGGATGCGCCGTAGCCATGGCCATCCTTGAGTCCAAGGACATCGCGCACGGACCCGTAGAGGCCCTCTTCACCATTGACGAGGAGACCGGCATGACCGGAGCCCAGGCCCTCAAGGGCGGACTGCTCAAGGGCGACATCCTCATCAACATGGACTCCGAGACCGAGGGCGAGCTGTACGTGGGCTGCGCAGGCGGACTCGACACCGACGCCGAGTTCAGCTTCAAGCCTGAGAATGTAAGCAAGGACACCGACCAGTACCGCATAGTAATCAAGGGTCTGCGCGGAGGCCACTCCGGCATGGAGATCAATGAGGGCCGCGCCAACTCCAACAAGCTGATGGCCCGTCTCCTCCTGCCCCTGCTGCGCGACTTCAAGGGCGAGCTCATCTCCATCGAGGGCGGCAACATGCGCAACGCCATACCCCGTGAGGCTCAGGCCGTAGTAGCTCTTCCCGGGAAGAAGGCCGCAAAGGCCCTGAAGTGCATCGAGGCCGCTGCTGCCGACATCAGGCACGAATATGCTCCCATCGATCCCGGCATCGAAATCCTCGTCGAGAAGACCAAGGGCTACAAGAAGATCATTCCTTCCGACGTGGCTCTCAATGTAGTGAAGGCCCTGCTGGCCTGCCCCTGCAACGTAGACCGCATGAGTCTCGTAATGCCCAATCTCGTGGAGACATCCAACAATCTGGCCATCGTCAAGTCCGAGGGCAAGAAGATCAACGTCAAGACCCTCATGAGAGGTTCCACAGACTCGGCCAAGTACGCCCTGCGCGACGCTATTCAGAGTGCCCTGGAGCTGGGCGGTGCCAAGGTCAAGTTCTCAGGAGGCTACTCAGGCTGGCAGCCCAACATGGACTCCGACATCCTCAAGACCATGAAGCAGACCTACAGGAGCCTGTTCGGCAAGGAGCCCGAGGTGAAGGCCATCCACGCCGGCCTCGAGTGCGGCATCCTCTCGACCAACTACCCGCACTGGGACATGATATCCTGCGGCCCGACCCTGATGTCTCCCCACTCTCCCGACGAGCGTCTGCTCATCCCCACCGTGGAGAAGTTCTGGAACTTCATCAAGGAAGTGCTGAAGAACATTCCCGTGAAGTAGAGGCAATTAATGCAATTTGAATAAATTCATTTGCAATTCTCTCGGCTTCTGCGTATATTTGCAGCCCTTTCCCGTGGAAGGAAAGGGCTTTTTAATTACTAATCAAATAACAATCAAGATGTTAAAACAGTACGAAACCGTTTTCATTGCAACTCCCGTTTTATCTGAGGAACAGATAAAGGAAGCGGTAGAAAAGTATCGCAGTTTCATCACCTCCGAGGGCGGTGAGATTGTGAACGACGAGGACTGGGGTCTGAGGAAACTGGCCTACCCCATCCAGAAGAAGACCACAGGGTTCTACCACCTGTTTGAGTTCAGGGCCGACTCACAGTTCATCGACAAGCTCGAGACACAGTACCGTCGTGACGAGCGCATTATCCGCTTCCTCACATTCGTGATGGACAAGGACTCTATCGCCTACTCCGAGCGCAGGCGCAGCAACAGAAAAGAAAACGCAGCGGCTCCCGCTGCAGAAAATACAGCAAAGGAGGAATAAGCCATGGCCGTAAACAACGAAATCAGATTTCTCAACCCTCCTACAGTAGAGGTAAAGAAGAAAAAATACTGCCGCTTCAAGAAAGCGCACATCAAATATGTGGACTACAAGGACGCTGAGTTCCTCAAGAGGTTCCTCAATGAGCAGGGCAAGATTCTTCCCCGCCGTCTGACCGGTACTTCCCTCAAGTTCCAGCGCAAAGTAGCTCAGGCAGTTAAACGTGCAAGGCATCTCGCCCTGCTCCCTTACGTAACAGACTTATTGAAATAAGGAGGACAGTGTATGGAAATTATTCTGAAACAGGACATCGCCAATCTCGGACATAAGGACGATATCGTAAAGGTAAAGAACGGCTACGCTGTCAACTACCTCATTCCTCAGGGCATGGCTATCCTTGCCACTGAGTCTGCCAAGAAGGTTCTCGCCGAGAACATCCGCCAGAGAGCTCACAAGGAGGCCAAGATCCGCGAGGAGGCAAGTGCTCTCGCAGCCAAGGTCAACGGACTCACCGTCAAGATAACTGCGAAGATGAGCTCCAAGGGCAAGATATTCGGCTCTGTGGGCAACATCCAGATCGCAGAGGCCATCGCCGCTCTCGGAGTGGAGGTTGACCGCCGCAACATCTCCATCGTAGGCATGGATTCCATCAAGGAAGCCGGTATCTATGATGCCACAGCCAAGTTCTACAAGGACATCAAGGCTGAATTCAAGGTCGAGGTTGTCGGAGACGGTACCGAGGCCGCCGAGGAGACTGCAGCAGAAGCTCCCGCAGCCGAGTAATCCGGCTAACAGCTTAAGGAGACTGCACGGAAGAAAATTTCTGTGCAGTCTCTTTTTTTTATATACTTGCAGTATGAAAGAAGTGACAATAGCCGTACCGATATATCTGGAGACCATGTCAGACATGGAGCGCATCTCCTTCGAGCGTCTGCGGAAGGTGCTCGGACACTACAGGACAGTCATAATAAAGCCTGACTCGCTCGACCTTAGCGGTCTTCTGTCCGAATGGCCCGGCCTGGAGACCGAGAGCTTCGACGACCGGTTCTTCAAGGGTGTCTCCGGCTATAACTCACTGATGATGTCAGAAGAGTTCTACAGCCGTTTCCAGGACTCGGAATACATCCTGATATACCAGCTGGACGCATACGTTTTCAAAGATGAGCTTCATTACTGGTGCTCGCAGGGATACGACTATGTCGGAGCCCCGTGGATACCCAGGATGATCCACCGCTGCGCGGTAATGCGCCTGGCGGCATGGGCCAAGAAGGTACACTGCAACCGCACCGGCAAGCCCAACCGCCATATCGTCCGGTACAAGGTAGGCAACGGAGGTTTTTCGCTCAGGCGCGTGGACTCACACCTGAAAGCCGTCCGTCAACTGAAGGACACAGTAGACAGGTTCCTGGCCTCGCCCGGACATCCCAATTTCAATGAAGACGTATTCTTCTCCCTGGAAGTCAACCGGCACGGCCTGAATTTCAGATATCCCGACTGGAAAGAGGCACTGCGCTTCAGCTTCGACATGCATCCACGCGCATGTTTCATCTACAATCACAGACAGCTTCCGTTCGGCTGCCACGGCTGGTACAAAAAAAAGGCCCGGAAATTCTGGGCCTCATTTATCCTTCGATAACTTCTTCCGCTACTCAGGCTTGTTCTCTGAACGGCGGGAAGCATAGGTGTCGTCGATAGTGCCGAGCTCGGTGTTGTACTGCTTCTTGCCGGAGACTGCGTCGTTGTATGTGCAGGGTCCGGAGATACAGCCGTCCGGGCAGACCATCATCTCCAGGAACTGTGCCGGAGCCTTCTTGGTCTTGGCGTAGGTCTTGAGCAGGGCGATGTTCTTCTTGTCCATGCCGGCCACCTTGAGGAAATTGACATCCTCACCGAGGAATGCCTGGACGGCACCGGCCACTCCACCGCTCTGACCGAAGGCATGGGCCTCCTTGACGGAAAGATATTCCACCTTGTACGGCTCCACCTTATCGAAATCTATATCATATCCTGAAAGCACGCTTCCGAGCTCCTCGAATGTCATGACGTAATCCACATCGGGATTCTCCTTGGCCTCCTTGCGCTTGGCTATGCAAGGACCGATGAACACCTGCTTGGCATCAGGGAATTTTTCCTTGATTACCTTGGCTGTGTAGTACATCGGAGAGCCTGATGCCGATACGAAGGGAGCCATATCGGGGATGTGCTTCCTGACGAGCTGGATATATGACGGACAGCAGCTGGTCGTCATGAAAGGCTGCCCCTCCTGAAGCTTCTCCTTAAGCTCTACCGCCTCGTTGGAGACCGTGAGCATGGCGCCTTCGGCAACCTCCACCACCGCCGAGAAGCCGATGGCCTTGATTGCACCGTAAAGTTTCTCCTTCGTTGTATTGAACTGACCCAGAATAGAGGGTGCGACCATTGCGACCACAGACTGTCCGGCCTGGATGCTGTTCAGCACATCGAAGACCTGGGATATCTCGAATATCGCACCGAAAGGACATGCGTTCAAGCACTTGCCGCAGTAGATGCACTTGCTCTCGTCGATATGCTCCACTCCGTACTCATCTTTGGATATGGCCTTTACCGGGCAGGCCTCCTCGCAGGGAACCGGCACATATACGATAGCGTGATAAGGACAGCTCTGATAGCACTTGCCGCAGTTGATGCAGAGATCGTGATCTATCACAGCCTGGCCGTGATTCTTCTTGTCGTGGGTAATGGCGTGCTTGGGGCAGTTCATGGAGCAGCTGCGGGCCACGCATCCACGGCAGAGATTGGTAATCTCGTAGTTGGTCTTCACGCACGACGAACATGCCTCGTCTATGACGCACATGATATTGTCCTTCTGCTCCCTTTCTCCGCTGACGACTCTGCGGGCATAATCCGACAGAGGGGTCAGCTCGTCCTTCTCGTCGTTCATGTCATAACCGAGCAGAGGAAACATCTTGTATTTCCACACAGCCCTTTCCTTATGCACACAGCACCTTCCGAGCACCTCGGATCTGCGGGGGCTGAGCTCGATAGGCAGCCTGTCTATCTCCGCGCAGAGCCTGTCTTCCTTCCATTTATGAACCATCATCGCCAGCAGTTTGTGGCGCACGATCATCACATTATTAGTAAAAGCCATAAGATAGTTATAATCTGTTGTTACAAAAACGCTGCAAAAGTAATATAATATCCTCAATCTCCAATTTTTCCGTAAGGATATCTGAATCCTTTCAGTGCAAGAGCCGCCATAGTGACTCCGGGACGCGGCACAGGACACACTTGGGCTGTCCTGACGACACTCCGGCGCATCCTGCGGAAATCACCGTGGGCCCTCACTACGGCCTTGAAGAATGAGAGTTTCCCGGTCAGCAGATACAGGCAGGCAATGATACCGTCTATGCACATCCTTGAGAAAACAATCCGCCCACGGGCACCGTCAGGAAGATTCTTGTACATCATCAGCAGGTTGTTGCGGAAGTTAAGGTACAGCTTGCGGGGCGAGTTGTTGGGCAATGTCCCTCCCCCGACATGATAGACCCTGGAAGAAGGCACCGCCCATATCTCCCAGCCGGCAAGCTGAGCCCTCCAGCACAGGTCTATCTCCTCCATGTGCGCGAAAAACGACTCATCCAGCCCTCCCGACTGCTTCCATAGCCCGGAACGGATCATAAGAGCGGCACCGGAGGCCCAGAACACCCGGCACGGAGTATCGTACTGTCCCGTATCCTCTTCTACTTTGGAAAGGATACGGCCCCGGCAGTAGGGGAAATACCATCTGTCCACGAATCCGCCGCAGGCTCCGGCATGTTCAAACATCGTCCTGCGGTCATAGCTGAGAATCTTGGGCGCACATGCTCCGCAGCGTGGATGCGAGTCCATAAAATGCTCCAGTTCCCCGAGCCAGCCGTCCGTAACCTCTATGTCGGAGTTAAGCAGCAGATAGTAGTCAAACTGCGCCCCGGACCGCTCAATCTCGGCGAAGGCCCTGTTGTAGCCTCCCGTAAAGCCGTAGTTGCGGTCCATGCAGACAAGACGGACCTCTCCCCCGGGCCACGTCTCCCTGAGCCACTCCACAGATCCGTCCTGAGAACCGTTATCGGCCACATACAGGGCAGAACCGTCTGAAAAGTCAGTACGTGACAGTATCAGCGGAATGAACTTACGCATGAAATCCATTCCGTTCCAATTGAGTATGACTACCGCCGTCGAAGACATAATCAGCCGCACCTATAATAAATCTTTCAGTGAAGGCAGACCGACAGCATTGGAGCCCTTCATCAATATCGACATCCCTTCCGCCGGCTCTTTGGCGAGAACCTCACGGGCCTCAGCGACATCGTGGCAGAACCTGAAACGCGCATCCCCAGCCACAAGGCATACAGCCGCCGCTTTCTCAAACTCCTCCCCTACGAAGACCGCTCTCTCACAGTCCTTCATAGCCGCCACCGTCTCCATCACCTTCCGGTGCTCGTCCGACGAATCCGGGCCGAGTTCCAGCATCTGCCCCAGAATCACCATCTTGTGAGGAAAGCGCGAAGCGGAGAAATTGTCCAGCGAGGCTTTCATGCTCGATGGATTGGCATTATAGGTATCCAGCACCAGCAGATTGCGCTCCGTCCGCTCCAGCTGCGAGCGGAGATTGGCAGGCACGTATGCCTCCACAACCGCAGCGGCATCCTTCAAGGCTACGCCGAAATACTGTCCCACGCACAGAGCCGCCATCACATTGGGAGCATTGTAAGAGCCTATGAGGCGGGTATTGACACGCAGCATTCCTTCTCCGCCCGGCACATCCAGCCTCAGATAAGGCTCTTCGGCAGTCACCGGCAGGATCTCCACTCCAGCAGACTCCACTCCGTAACGCACAGTCCGCAGATCAGGCCGCTGAGAGGCCATCGCACAGAGATTGATGTCATCCGCATTGAGGAAAGCGGTATCCGCTGTCCTCTGAAGATAGTCGTACAGCTCTCCCTTTGCCCTCTTGACTCCGTCGAACGAGCCGAATCCCTCTATGTGCGCCTTGCCCACATTGGTTATAAGTCCATAGTCCGGAAGCGCGATCGAAGCCAGTGCGGCTATCTCCCCGGGATGATTGGCTCCCATCTCCACCACCGCCACCTCTGTCCGCTCCGTAATGCGCAGCAAGGTGAGCGGCACCCCGATGTGATTGTTCAGATTGCCGAGTGTGGCCGTCACGCGGTATTTTGCAGAGAGCACGGAACAAAGAAGCTCTTTCGTGGTGGTCTTGCCGTTGGTTCCGGTCAGACCGATAACGGGTATGCGGAAACGGGAACGGTGCATCCTGGCCAGAGTCTGCAGGGCCTCCAGAGTATCATCCACCACTATGAACTTGCCGCCGTCGGCAAACCCGCTGTCCCTGGACACCACCGCATACGCCGCGCCCTTGTCCAAGGCCGGCTGAGCAAACCGGTTCCCGTCAAAATTGTCTCCGCGCAAAGCGAAGAACATCGCTCCGCTATCTATACTGCGGCTGTCGGTAGAGACCCCGCTGCTGGAGACAAATGCATCGTACAGCCTGTTTTCCAATTCTCTGTTCATACACAAGATTATTTTCTTCCTGTTGATCCGAAACCGCCCTCTCCTCTCGCGCTCTCCTCCAGCACCTCGACCTCATCCCACTGCACCTTCTCATGACGGGCCACCACCATCTGAGCTATACGCTCTCCCGGATTGAGGGTGAACGGTTCGTTGGAGAGGTTGACCAGTATGACCTTGATCTCTCCACGGTAATCCGCGTCGACGGTTCCCGGAGTGTTGACCAGGGAGATGCCGTGCTTTATGGCCAGGCCGCTGCGGGGACGTATCTGTGCCTCGAAACCGGCCGGCAGCTCGATATACAGGCCCGTAGGCACGAGTTCCCGCTGGAGAGGATTCAGTGTCAGAGGCTCAGAAATGCTGGCTCTGAGGTCCATGCCGGCGGACTGCTCAGTAGCGTATGCCGGCAGCGGAAAGGGGGATTTATTGACTATCTTGACTTTCATCTGTTATTGGTTTATGTCGTCTGAAATGTTTTTCGATATAGAAGAGACCCGCAAGGTACACACCTATCAGCATGGTGCGGACGGCCAGGGTCCAGCCGGAAGGAATCGTATCCGGCATGACCAAGTCAAGGAAATACAGCACAAGACCCAGAAGTATGACACCGGTGATTCTGCCCCACCGGTACGGTATGGGATAATGCTTGCGGCCGAGCAGAACACTGAGCACCAGCATCGTCAGATAGCTGAAGAAATGGCCCCACGCGGCGGCGTGATAGGAGTACACCGGCAGGAACACGATATTGATCACGGCTGTCACCACCAGTCCGGCCGCTGTGATGTAGATGGCGAAAGAGGGACGGTCCGAGAGCTTGTACCACATCGACACGTTGAAAAGCATACCCATCATCATGTAGGCCAGCAGCATCACAGGCACTATGTCCATGCCCTCCCGGAAGTCGCTGCCCACGATGAGCTGTATGATGTCCAGGTAGAAAGTCACACCCAGGAAAATCAGCATACAGAACATTACGAAATACTCCATCACCGAGGCATAGACCCGCTTGAAGTCCTTCTGGCGGGTATTGGAGAAGAAGAACGGCTCGGCTGCGAAACGGAACATCTGCACGAAGAGGCTCATGATTACGGCCACCTTGACAGCCGCCTGGTACACGCCCAGATCAGCCCTCCAGAGACTGTCGTCCACGTTGAAGAAACGGAAGAGGATACGGTCCAGGAAGTCGTTGATTACTCCCGGAAGACCGGCCACCATCAGCGGCAGGGAGTAGCGCAGCATGTTTTTCAGAGTCCTGCGGTCCACTCCAAGACCCAGCCGCAGCATCTCCGGAATGAACAGAGCGAAGCACAGCACGCAGCTGACCAGTATGGAGAATATCGGATAGGAGAAATCCGGAACAGCGGGAATCAGCCCGGAGAGCAGATTGTCCGGATGCGCGGCGGCATACCCGGGGTACCACAGGAAGAGCAGCAGATTGGAACCGGCCTCGGCAAGTATTTTCACCACCTTGAATATGGCGAATCTCCAGGCGCGGTTCTCCTGCCGCAGCTTTGCGAACAGTATGGCCGTGAAGCAGTCGGAGAAGAGAATGACACCTATGTATATATAGATGTTCCAATATCCTCCGTAGCCCATCCGCTCTGCCAGTCCCCGGCCGAAGAGAATCATCAGCAACAGGAATACCGCCGATACTGTAGAGACTGCGGCCAGAGCCCCGGAAAATACCCGGCGCGGCTCATAGCCCTCCTTGCTTGCGAAACGGAAGCATCCGGTTTCCAGTCCCATGGTCAGCAAGACCTGAAAGACCGCGATATAGGACATGAACTCCGTCAGCACCCCGTAGTCCGATGTGGACAGAGTGTAGGTGTACAGGGGCAGGAGCATGTAGTTCAGGAAACGGGCCACGATGGTGCTGGTCCCGTAGATGGCCGTCTGTCCGGCGAGCTTTCCCAGTATCTGTCTCATTCCCATAATCCCGCCTGATTTAATTCTTCAGTCCGTGCTCCCTGAATATCAGGAATCCGATGTTGAACGAAGGATACCACTTCGCTTTCTCTGCCTTGTCATAGTAGGCGCAGGACAGGGAGACAGGCCCTATAGGCGACTGCCACACAAGGGCCGCATTGCCGACGAATCCGCCGCGCGGAAAAGGATCCGAGTACTCGTATCCGCCGGCGGCAGTCTGCACCAGCGACCTGTACGGCTGGAAATATCCTCCGGCCAGATGCAGGAAGACAGTCGGCGTGAACTTTATTATGGGCGATATCGTGAGACCGGCATATATCGGTGCCCTGTAGGCTCCGAGCATCAGAGTCCTGCTGTGGAGAGTCGGCTGGAACGCCGGCATGGCCACCATGGTAGAGGTGTAGTCGGCCAGATCGAGCGGAGTGGAGAAGGTCACGTCCAGATAATAGCCCAGAGAGAACCATTTGGACAGCTCGAAATAGTCCTCGAGATTGATCCGGGCCAGGAAAGTGTTCTTAAGCGGAGTAATCACCTTGCTGCCCTCCGGGAATATGGTACCGTCCTCGTGACGCTCATGACTGAGGATGTACCTGATCTCAAACAGTCTCCTGCTGCCTGACGAGGGATACATGTTGTAATCGAGCGTAGTCTGGGCCATCTTGAGCCTTGCTGTCAGATATGCCAGACGGGTGACATCCCTCTCGTCATACTGAGTGTAGTTCTCTGCCGGGTAGTAGTCGTAGCGGTTGAGACCGACAGTGGCTCCGAATTCGAGCAGTATGCTGCTGTTGTAGGATATGGGCGTTCCCATGTTGACGGTCAGATAGGTCTCGTTCTCCCGGATATAGCTTGAAAGCGAGTTGGAGAACAGGATGCCCTGGCTGCTGCCGAAATAGTCGAACTGATGCACGTTGAGCATAACCTCGTAAAGGAACAGCGGTTTTATTCCTATGTGCTGGCGGTAGTAGAGTCCCAGGCCGGTGAAAAACTGCCCTATGTCAAGATTGACCGCCGCATTCCACGGATGCCTGGAAAAATGGGTGTGCGACAGGCCCACGAATCCCTGCATGAGGGATGTGGAGGATATGTTGCCGCCTACCGAGAGCGAAAGTACGTTCTTGGGGACAGTCTGGAGATTGAGGGTGAAAAGAGAGTCCCGGTTGATCGTCGCGGTAGGGAACAGCGACTGTATGGCGTTGGTGGAAAGGATGCGGTAGTATCCCCTCTTTGCTTCGTTGAACGAGAACGTATCCTTGCGGTCGGTGATGGTTCCGGAAATATACTTCTTCTGCTCCGGAGACAACGGACCGTTCACGCTCACCGAATCAAACTTAAGCTCGCGGCACTTCTGCCTGAAGGCTATGCGCATCGAGTCCACCTGCCCGGGAGTCCTCCGCCTGGAAATCCTGGATCGGATACTGTCCATATATGTCATGGCCGTATCGTACCCCTTGCGCACAAGCTCGTCTATCTTGTCGAACTCCAGAAGGGAATAATCATATATTCCGGATATCAGGATACCGTCCTCCTCGGGGATCTCATAGTCAGTGTCCACGGTCATTATGGTCTCCAGCTGCTTGTACAGATCCTCCTGGTCAGCCCCTATCCGTTCACCCTTGACGCATTTTACTCCTATGATTATATCCGGACTGTACCTGTCCCGCATTTCCTCCCAGGGGAAATTGTTGTAGAAACCTCCGTCGAAAAGCAGGGTCGAGTCTATTACTATCGGCTTGAAATAAGCCGGGAATGTCATCGAGGCCCGGATGGCCGAGCCCAGGTCTCCGCTGTCCGAGATATACTGACGCTTCCGGAGCACATCAGCCGACACGCAGAAAAAGGGAACCATGAGATTGTCGAAATCGTAATCAGCTGCTGCAGACGCTCCAGCGAACATCTGCACGAATGCGATGTCCATGGGGAAAGGAGACACCAGACTCGTCGGCAGGGTCAGCTTCACCTTGCGCCTGCCCTTCTCCAGTTCCTTCTCATCCCACTTAAGATTGATCTTGATCATGGCAGGAGTGGGATATCCCGAATAAAGATACGTGCGGAACTCCTTCTCTCCCTCTCCGCTGTACCACGCCCGGAACTCCCTGGTCTTCATCAGGGCTATCATTTCATCCGGAGAGAGACCTATGGCATAGAGACCGCCTACTATAGACCCGATGGAAGTCCCGGATATGTAGTCGATGGGTATTCCGTTCTCCTCCAGAGCCTTTATCACTCCTATATGGGAAAGGCCCTTGGCTCCGCCGCCGCTGAGCACCAGGCCCACCGACTGTCCCTTCGCTTCAGGAACGGCGAGGAACAGCAATAAAGCAAAAATTATTGAGATTTTCCGGAACACCATATTATCTTTGTAAAATTGATTCAAAGATAAAGAAACATCGGTATGAAATCAAAAATTTTTATCTGGATGCTCATCGCCTCACTGGCGGCCGTCTCATGCGGCGGCAAAGGAAGCTCCGGCAATGAGGCCGGAAACGACACGGAAAACACCGACACTACAGAAATCAAAACCTCAGCACAGATGGACACAACACTCGCATTCAATCCCGCAGACCTTCCTGAAGAGCCTATCTTCGAGATTCACACCACGGAAGGCACCATCACCGTCCTGCTTTACAAGGACACTCCGCTGCACAGGGACAACTTCGTAAAGCTGGCATCCCGCAGATTCTATGACGACATTCTGTTCCACAGGGTGATCTACGGATTCATGATTCAGACCGGAGATCCGCTCACCAAGGATCCGGCAAACAAGAATGCCTACGGTTCCGGCGGACCGGGCTACACAATCCCTGCCGAGTTCGTAGCCGCGCATACCCATAAGAAAGGAGCGATTGCCGCAGCCAGGATCGGAGACGTGGCCAATCCCAGGAAGGAGTCCTCAGGCTCACAGTTCTACATCGTCCAGGACCCCCGGACCTGCGCACAGCTCGACGGAGAATACACCGTTTTCGGCGAGACCCTGGACGGCCTGGATGTCATAGACCGCATAGCGTCCATGCCGACTGACGCAAAGGACAGGCCGGTAAAGGATGTCCGCATCATATCCATCACTCCTGTAATCTGAACGCATAATGGACGTTAGAGAAGCCCTGCACAGAAGCCGCAGCTACAGAAGATTCTATCAGGATGTCCGGATTCCGGACAAAGACATGATGATCATCGCCGACGCTGCACGGCTGTCTCCCTCAGGCCGCAACATACAGGCTCTCAAGTTCCTGTTGTCCAATACGGAAGAGGTAAACCGCAGGATTTACCCCCACCTCGCATGGGCCGGATACCTGACCGACTGGGACGGACCGGACGAAGGCGAGAGACCGTCCGCCTATATCGTGCAGCTCCTCGACACAGACATCGCTCCCGGCATCCTGTGCGATGACGGCATCACGGCGCAGAGCATGCTGCTGCAGGCAGTGGAACTGGGATACGGAGGCTGCATAATCGCCGCCGTAAAACGGAAGGAGCTCCAGGCCGCCCTGGAACTCCCTGAACGATTCAAGATACTCAACGTCATCGCACTGGGACGGCCTAAAGAGACAGTAGTAATCGAGCCGATGAAAGACGGCCAGTACAGATACAGCAGGACTCCGGACGGAGTTCACCACGTACCCAAACGGGACTTGGAAGACCTGGTAATCAAGAAGTTCTAATAAAAAAGCCGCCCGACACAGAACCGGACGGCTTTTTCCTTATTAACCTAAACTTAACCTATGAAAAAACTATCACTTCTACTTCTTGCAAACTGCGTGCCAAACTGTCGCCATCTCCGAGTAAAACCTCAGGACCGGGTCATCTACTGCCGTCTCCGCAGCTGCTGAATACCGGCCTGCCGCCGCTCAATCCGCAAATTCAGGCCGTCCGGTCTGGGGATTCAGGAGAATTTTATTACTTTCGCATGATGAAAATGAAAGCTATATACCGAATAGCGGCAATCTTTGCCGGATGTATATCAATAAACGCCTGCCATCTTCCGACAGCCGGCTCGGGCACTCTCTCCGGAGTTGTCACCGACGCATCCGGCCTGCCGCTGGAAGGTGCCTCCGTGGTATACGGAGACTCCGCTGTCTACACGGCATCCACAGGTGCCTACATCTACGAAGGTCTTCCGGACGGACTTCAGGGCGTATGGTTCAGAATGGACGGATACTACAGCATCATGAGACAGGTCGGCATACCGGACGGAGGCACGGCCACCTGCGATGTCTCCCTGGAGATTATCACAGCAGGATGGGCCGCAGGCGCCGAGGACAGCGGATACGGGACTATCCTTCACTCCAGAGATGCCGGAAAATCATGGGTGCGCCAGGGAACTCCCGCGATGATCCCTGGAGTCCGGCTGACAGATGTCTGTGCGGTGGACGACATGACATGCTGGATAGTCGGCGATGCGGACACGGCCAGGAAACAGACCGTGATACTCAAGACAGAGGACGGAGGATCCGGATGGACCAACCAGGGCGGCTCGGTCAGCGGACTGCGGCCTGTCATGCTCTCCGCAGTATGGGCATTCGACAAAGACACGGCCTGGGCTGTATGCTCTGACACGTGCGTCGTGCTCAAGACAGAGAACGGAGGCTCGTCGTGGCGGATATGCAGGGAATCTCCGGCTGTGCTCTCCTACTCAGCTGTCACTTCCCTCAACGGCCGGGAACTGTGGTGCTGCGGCACTGCTGCAGACGGCGGCACCGTCGTGGAATACTCACCTGACGGAGGAGATACGTGGTCATCCATGACAGTAAGCGCAGCATACCAGTCTCAGGCTCCCGCTGACATCTGCGCCGTTCCCGGTCCGGTACTCTATCTTACCGGTACCGGCATGATGGGTGTGCTTGCCTCGCATGACGGAGGCCTGTCATGGACTCCGGTACTGAACTCAGACGCAGATCTGCTGACGCTGGAAGCATGCGGAACGGATGCGGTCTGGGCAGCCGGCTCCGGCGGAAGACTGTATGTCACCAATGATGCCTTCGCGACACGCCAAGAACTCTATCCTGTCTCCGAGAATTACAGCGGAGGCCGCATATCATCCGTATCGTTCCTCAGGGATGCGGTCACCGGAGCTTTGTCAGCAATATCCGGAACAGGTGCCACCGGAGCCGTCTATTATACCGAAGACGGAGGCCTGACCTGGTCCGCAAGTTCGGTACCTTTTGAATTCAGTATAGAATCTATCGATTTTGTAGGCGGAAGCAACTAGTTTGGCACGGGATTTGTAATATATTTAATCGATAGTTTTTTCATAGGTTAAGTTTTAGGTTAAGTTAAGCAGTGTCCTCCCGGTCGTGAGATTAGGAGGACATTTTTTTATTGTCCGCAGCAGCTCAATGCAGTGTAAACAGTTGCCACGCACAGCATTGCAGCCGTCTCGGTACGCAGGCGGGAAGGACCGAGAGACAAGGGCGTGAATCCGGCAGCCAGGGCGGCGGCTATCTCTTCTGAGGAGAAATCCCCCTCAGGGCCTACCAGGAACAGGGCCTGCGGCTGTCCTTCAGCACCCGAAGCATCCGACCTGACAGCGGCAAGGGCATCCGCAAGGGATTTACGGGTATTGAGTCCTGACGCAATGTCGCTGTCACAGTAGGCTATGAATTTGCATCCGGCGAATCCGGACATCTCCTCCATCAGGGCCTTGAAAGACATCAGTTCATCGAGCTGCGGCACCGCTCCCTTCAAGGACTGCTTGGCTGCCGACACGACTATCCTCTGCCCTCTCTCCCTGTTATACACTTTCCGTTCGGAATGAGCGCAGAGCACAGGAGTAATCCTGTCAACGCCCATCTCCACCGCCTTTTCGGTGAACCACTCGAAACGGTCTATGTTCTTGGTCGGAGCCACAGCCATCCACAGGCGGTACGGATGTGTGCCGAAGCCGCCCTCCACCGACAGCACCTCGGCGACGGCCCTGCGTAGGTCAGCCTCCACAAGAGAGCAGCGGTACAGATTGCCGTCTCCGCCGCTTACGAAGATCTCATCCCCCGCCCTGTGCCTCAGCACCTTGACGCAGTGAGCCGACTCTTCGGGAGACAAGCGGACGCGCCCGTCGCTGATATCGTTTGAATAAAATACTTCCATAGGTGCAAAGATACTTTTATTTTTCCTAACTTGGCGGCCTTAACGACACAGAGTCATGAACCGTATATCATCGCCATCCAACGCCCGTCCCGTATCGGTAATGGGCATCGTCAATCTGACGGACAATTCCTATTTCGCATCATCCCGCTGCCTCGGACCTTCCGGAGAGGTGGACATGCACAAGGCTCTCGACAGGGTAAGGCAGATGCTGGAGGAAGGAGCGGACATCATAGACATAGGCGCATGCTCCACCCGTCCAGGCTCGCAGGCCGTCGGAGCCGAAGAGGAATGGCGCAGGCTCGGACCGTTTCTGCAGGAAGTGCGGAAGCATTTCGGGGAGATACGCATATCCGTCGACACCTACTGGGCTTCGGTGGTGGAAAAGGCATACGATACCATAGGACCGTTCATCGTCAATGACATCTCGGCCGGAGAGGACGACCCTCAGATGCTGCCGGCAGTCGGAAGGCTCGGACTGGAGTATGTGGCGATGCACAAGCGCGGCAATCCGCAGACCATGCAGTCGCTCTGCCAGTATGAGGATGTAGTGGAAGATGTTCTGGAATATTTCAGAAAATTCGGAGAAAGAGCGGAACAATACGGCATCCGCAACTGGATTCTTGACCCCGGATTCGGTTTTGCCAAGACCATTGAGCAGAATTATCAGCTGCTCGCCCATCTGGACCGCTTCCCCGCCCTGGGACGGCCCGTACTTGTCGGTGTATCCCGCAAAAGCATGATCTACCGCCTGCTGGACATCACCCCAGAAGAAGCCCTACCCCAGACACAGGTACTGCACTACGCAGCACTTGAACGCGGAGCATCCATCCTCCGTGTCCACGATGTTGCCGAGGCCGTCCGCACCGTCCGCATCCTGCACGTTTTGCAGGAGTAGTAGCAGGAGGAGATATGAGCGACGAGAAATGACTAGCCGCCCTCGGCTCTAGAGGGAGGGGCCCGCCGCGAAGCGGTGGGAGGGCCTGGTCATTTCGACCGCTGCATATCTCCTCCGTCAGAGCGATTGAGCAGGACGGAGGCCCAGACGGCGATGCCCTCCTCACGGCCGGTGAAGCCTAAGTGTTCGGTAGTTGTGGCCTTGACCGAGATCTGAGACACATCCACGCCGAGGACATCCGCCATAGTCTGACGCATCTGAGCGATATACGGAGCCAGCCTGGGCTTCTGGGCCGCGATGGTTATGTCGGCATTGGCCACCTGATAGCCTTGCGCAGCTATCAGGTCATTGACCCTGCGCAGCAGTATCTTGCTGTCGATGCCCCGGAACTCGTCCGAAGTGTCCGGAAAATGCTGTCCGATATCCCCGAGGGCCAGGGCCCCGAGCATCGCGTCACAGAGGGCATGTATGGCCACGTCTCCGTCCGAATGGGCGATGCAGCCTTTTACATGAGGAATCCTCACTCCTCCAAGCCACAGCTCCAGTCCCCCGCCGAGGGCATGCACGTCATAGCCGTGACCTATTCTGTATGGAAATGCGCTCATATCCTTATTTTATAGGTGTCGGGTGCAAAATTAGAAAAATTCTTCATTACCTTTGCCACATTATGCACATAGGAGTGATATCAGATACACACTGCTGGTTCGACGACAAGCTCAAAAAGTTCCTCGAGCCGGTGGATGAGATATGGCACGCCGGGGACTTCGGCAACGAGGAGACCCTGCTGCAGATAGCGGCATTCAAACCTCTCAAGGGAGTCTACGGCAACTGCGACGGTACTCAGGTGCGTGCCAGGGTACCGTACACACAGCTCATGGAATGTGAGGGCAGAAGAGTGCTGATGATGCACATCGGAGGCTATCCAGGCCGGTACGACTACAAGGCGTTCCAGCTCATCAACGCCCACCTGCCGGACATCTTCGTATGCGGACACTCCCACATCCTGAAGGTCATTTTCGACAAGAAATACAACATGCTCACCGTCAACCCGGGTGCCGCCGGCATCCAGGGATTCCATCAGGTACGCACCGCCATCCGTTTCCACATCGATGACGGAAATATCCACGATATGGAAATAGGAGAATGGCCGAGATTCACAAGCAATAATCTTACAATGCTATAACAATGAAACACAACTTTATCATCTTCGCAACAGCCCTGCTCTGCGCATCAGCCACAGCAGCGTGGGCCCAGCAGACACCCGTCACCGAAGCCAATTATGACCTTGCCGAGCGATTCTCCACCAGGAAGGTCAACCGGATGGTATTCTCCCAGACAATCACCCCGGCATGGTTCCCCGGCTCAGATAAATTCTGGTACAAATGGGAGACTCCCGAGGGCGCGGGCTACTGGATTGTAGACCCGGCAGCCAGGACCAAGACTGCCGTATTCGACCTCGACAGGCTCGCCATGGAACTGACCGAGATCATCAGAGACCCGTTCGACGCACAGCACATACCGTTCATGGACCTGAAGCTGAAAGACGACAACACTTTCACCTTCAGCATCAAATCCTCCATTGACAAGCCGGACACCACCGCTGACGGCAAGCCTCAGATGAAGAAAAAAGTCTTCCGATTTGAATACGACATAGACTCCAGGGAGCTTACCGACGTAACGGACATGGAGGAAGAAAAAGAATTCCCCGAATGGGCCAGCATATCTCCCGACAGCAGTTATGCAGTATATGCCAAGGGATACAACCTCTACTATACCGACATGGAGAATCTCCGAAAACTGATGGAGGACGAAAAAGACTCCACCGTAGTCGAATACGCCCTGACTGAGGACGGCACCAAGGACATCGCATACGGCGGCAACGATTACTCCGGTGTCGAGGACAGGGACACCTCCGAAAGATATTACGTATATCTGCAGTGGTCCCCTGACTCCAGAAGTTTCCTGCACCAGAAATACGACATGTCCGGCATCGGCGAGTACTGGGTCATCAACTCCACAGCACAGCCCAGACCCGAGCTGCAGACCTACAAGTACCAGATGCCCGGAGAACCCGGCCCCAAAAGCTACCTCATGCTGTTCGACATGCAGGACAAGTCTTCAAGAGTCCTCGATGTATGGGCATTCAAGGACCAGACAGTCATGATCAGCACCAAACCCTGGACCAACAAGGACATGTACGCCGATTACACCCCGACCGTATGGCTCGGAGATGACAATTCGTTCTACTTCACCCGAATCAGCCGCGACGAGCACAGGGTGGACATCTGCCGCTACTGGCTCGACACCGACTCCGTCCAGGTTCTCATAGAGGAACGCCTGAACACGTACATCGATGTATGCGATTTCAAGCTTCTGAAATCAGGCGAGATTGTCATGCGCTCGGAGCGTAACGGATGGGCCCAGCTTTATCTGCATGACAGCGACGGCAGACTGATACGTCCCCTGACCGACGGAGCCTACCATGTATCCACGATTACCGGTGTGGACGAAAGCGCGGGCACCGTGTATTTCACAGCCACAGGCTATGACAGAGAGGAGAATCCCTATTACAACCACATCTTCAGCGTCGGTCTTGACGGCAAGGGAGTCAGGATGCTCAATCCCGGCGACTACGACAACCGCAGCTGGATGCCGGACGACCTGAAATACTTCGTAAACAATGCCTCAAGGGTGGACACCGCTCCGGCAAATGCCCTTTACAGTGCCTCGGGCAAGAAGATAATGGATCTTGAGACTGCCGACCTGAGCCGTCTCTTTATGGCAGGATACAGGTTCCCCGAGATCTTCAAGGCCAAGGCTGCCGACGGCATCACCGACCTCTGGGGAGTAATCTACAAGCCGTTTGACTTTGACTCCACCAGACTGTACCCCATCATCGAATACGTATATCCCGGCCCTCAGGTGGAGGCCACAGAATATTTCTGGACACCCAGGATGAACCGCATCGACCGTCTGGCCCAGCTCGGATTCATCGTTGTGACCGTAGGACAAAGAGGCGGACATCCCGACCGGTCGAAATGGTACCACAACTTCGGCTACGGCAACATGCGCGACTATCCTCTGGCTGACCACAAATACGTCATACAGCAGCTGGCCGCAGAACGCAGCTACATGGACATCAACAAGGTCGGCATCCACGGACACTCCGGCGGAGGATTCATGTCCACGGCGGCCATCCTCACCTATCCCGACTTCTATAAGGCGGCTGTATCCTGCGCCGGCAATCACGACAACCGCATATACAACCGGTGGTGGAGCGAGACACACCACGGTGTCAAGGAAGTAGTCTCAGCCGACGGAGACACCACTTTCAGCTACAGCATAGATGCCAACCAGGACTTCGTCAAGAACCTCAAGGGCCATCTGCTGCTGGTTCACGGCGACATGGACGACAACGTACATCCGGCCAATACCATCCGCGTAGTGGATGCTCTCATTCGGGCCAACAAGCGCTTTGAGATGCTCTATCTGCCCGGACAGCGTCATGGCTTCGGAGACATGGACGAGTATTTCTTCTGGAAGATGGCCGACTTCTTCAGCCGCTGGCTCATCGGAGACTGTGAGGAAGACGTGGACATCAGGCAGATGAACAACGACTGATATTTGCGGACATGAAATCCATTCTCGGCATAGGCAACGCCCTGACCGACATACTGGCGGTACTCCCTGACGACAGCCTCCTCAGGGAGTTCCACCTTCCCAAAGGCAGTATGCAGCATGTCGACAAAGAGACCGGCAACAAGATCTGGAAAGTACTCAAGGCCATGGGTGCCCAGTATGTGGCCGGCGGTGCGGCCGGAAACACTATCACAGGAACAGCCGTATTCGGAATGCCCTCAGGCTTCATAGGAAAGGTGGGGAATGACGAGATCGGCGCGCTGTACCGCTCTGACCAGGAACGCAACGGTATCAGATCCAATCTCCTGATCGGAAAAGAGGACTCCGGAAGGGCATCGGTGTTCATCACACCGCCCAACGCCGAAAGAACATTCGCGACTTACCTGGGCGCGGCACTGGAACTGTGCCCCGAAGACCTGAAGCCGGAGTATTTCCGAGGATACGACTACTTCTTCATCGAAGGATATCTGGTACAGAACCAGCAGCTGCTCAGGCAGGCTGTAAGACTGGCAAAGGATGCCGGCTGCTACATAGCCATAGACATGGCCTCCTACAACGTTGTGGAGTCCAATGACACCTTCCTCCACGACATCGTGCAGCAGTACGTGGACATAGTCTTCGCCAACGAGACCGAAGCCGGGAGCTTCACCCGGCACAACCCACGCGAGGCGGTGGACATCATAGCCGGCATGTGCGACATCGCTGTCGTCAAGATAGGCGCAAAAGGCTCCTACATCAAGAGCGGAGAGGAGTTCCATCATGTAGAGGCCTGCCCGGCGGATGTCAGGGATGCCACTGGAGCCGGAGACCTGTATGCCGCAGGATTTCTCTATGCCCACGCCCTGGGAATGCCTCTGGACGTATGCGGCAAAGTAGGCTCCATCACGGCTGGCAAAGTGGTGGAGGTCATAGGGCCCAAGATAGACATTCCCCGCTGGAAAGCGGCGAAGAAAGATATCCGGGCCCTTATCGCGGAGAATATCTGATTACATCTCCAGCATCCTGCGGACAGGAGCCTGGGCTTTTTCCGCAGTCTGAGGGTCAACAGTCACCACCTTACGGTCACTCTGATGCAGAAGTGTCTCGAACAGACTCAGCAGAGTGACTTTTTTCATATCCTCACAGACAAGGCCGTCCGAGAGCGGGATGAGTTCCTTTCCAGGTGCCTCCTGCCGCAGACGGTGCATGACTCCCAGTTCAGTCGCTATTACAAACTGATTCCTGTCCGACTCCTTGACATGGCGTATGATACCCGAAGTCGAATAGAAGAAGCAACGGGGATTGCCCGTAATCTTCGGATCCGACGAGCAGGCGGCTTCAGGATGGATAAGTATCTCAGCCTCCGGATAATGTCTCAGAGCCTCCACCACCACCTTGGAAGTAATACGGTCATGGACATGGCAGCAGCTCTTCCAGAGTTCCATCTTCAACCCGGCTGTGGAATTGATATAGCCGCCCAGATTGCGGTCCGGGGCAAAAAGCACCGGCCTGTCCTGAGCTGAGGCTGCCACGGTCCGGGCCACTTTCACCGCATTGGCCGAAGTACAGCAGATGTCGGTGTGCGCCTTGGTATCGGCTGTAGTGTTGACATACGATATAACCACCCCGTCCTTATGATGCTTCCTCCACGCCTCGAGATCCTTTCCTGTAATGCCGTCGGCCAGCGAGCACCCGGCATCTGGGACAGGCAGCAGCACCTTCTTGCCCGGCGCGAGCACAGCCGCTGTCTCTGCCATGAACCTTACGCCGCAGAACACTATCATGTCCGCATCCGATGCAGCGGCCTTACGGGACAGTTCCAGAGAGTCACCCACAAAGTCCGCGACATCCTGAACCTCAGCGGGCACATAGTAATGAGCCAGCACTATGGCATTGTGCTTTTTTTTCAGTTCATTTATCGCCTTTACAAGGTATTCCGGAGTCAGCTGGATATTCATGCTGATATCCAAAGCCTTGACTGTATGAGTCAAAGCACCCACGCTTATGAAGTCCACTCCCGTCTGCGCCACTTCCTTCAGGCGGGCCAGAGTCATGTTTCCCGAAGCCTCTGTCTTGGCCCTGCCACCGATAACGTTCACAGCATCCCGCATGGCTTCAGTGGACATATTATCCAGCATGATGATGTCCGCCCTTGCCTCCAGAGCCTCCCTCACCTCGTCCATGTTGGTGGCCTCTACCTCTATCTGAATACCGGCAGGGACCTTAGACCGCACCTGCTCCACTGCCTGGGCTATCGAACCTGCCATCTTGATGTGGTTGTCCTTGATCATGGCCATGTCATACAGGCCCATGCGGTGATTGGTGCCGCCACCGTCGCGCACGGCCATCTTGTCCGTCACCCTCATGCCCGGAGCCGTCTTGCGGGTATCCAGGAGCCTGGTATGAGTCCCTTTCAACTCAGCCACATACCTGGCGGTCTCCGTAGCGATGCCCGACATCCTCTGGAAGAAATTAAGGGCCGTCCTCTCCGCCTTCAGCAGCGCGGGATAACTGCCCTCCACACGGAGAATCACATCCCCCTTGCGCACCCTGTCCCCGTCATGAAGCACAGGCTTGAATACTATGTCCTTCTGAAACTTGCGGAAGACCTTCTCCACCACCGGAAGTCCCGATATCACCCCGTCCGCCTTGGCTGTCATCGTCGCCACTGCCGACGTTGATTCGGGGATGATCGAGTCCGTAGTCACGTCACCCGTTGCTGTATCCTCGTCTATCGCAAGGTCTATTATCCTGTCCACCAGTTCTTCCCGGCGTTTCTGCTCATCTGTCATATTCTATTGTAGTTTAAATGTTATTCCTCATTGACCTTTTTTGTGGTCAGTTTTTCTCCGATGCGCTGCACCGTGTGGACTGCGAACTCCTCTTTCAGGAGCGGATAATCCTCACGGTAGTGGCCGCCTCGGCTCTCCCTGCGGAAACGCGCCCCGGTCATTATCAGCCGGGCCACCGTCAACAGCTTGCGGGATGCCTCGTCGTAGTACTCGTGCTTCTCCTCTCCCAGCTCACGCAGTTCCTTCTTCACCAGATTGAGGCCAGTGGAGAGCAGCAGCTCCGAACGGATGATGCCGGAGCAATTGTTCATCATGTGGGCAATCTGCCTTTTCAGCGCATAGTACCGCTCCGCCTGAGACTCATCCTTACGGTAGAGCTTCTCAAAATGCGGGACAGCGTCTATCGGACCGTACTCAGCGGAGGACTCTATGGCCCTGCGTCCGAATACCAGACACTCTATCAGAGAGTTGGACGCCAGCCTGTTTGCTCCCATGATACCGGTCGAGGCTATCTCTCCGCAGACATACAGCCTCCGGATATCCGTGCGCCCGCACAGGTCAGAGGCCACGCCGCCTACAGTATAATGCGCGGCAGGAGCCACTGGAATCCAGTCGGTCAGGTCATAGCCGTACTCAGCGCACTTGGCCAGGATATTGGGGAAACGGCTGCGTATCTTGTCCGGATTGAGATGCTTCAGGGACAGCACCACGTATGGTCTGTCGTCCAGAGCCATCTGCTTGAATATAGAGCGGGCGACAATATCCCTGGGAGCCAGTTCAGCCAGCTCGTGTATCGGCAGCATGAAACGCTTGCCGGCCTTGTCCAGCAGATAGGCTCCCTCACCGCGCACTGCCTCGCTGATGAGAAACGCCTTGGGACTGTCCTCGATATAGAGCGATGTCGGATGGAACTGGATGAACTCCATGTCGATGATACGGCATCCGGCCTTGTAAGCCATGGCGATACCGTCTCCGATGGTGGTCTCCGGGTTTGTAGTCCTTGTATATATGGCGGATGTGCCGCCTGAAGTCAGGAATGTATGCTCGGCGTAGACAAGCTCCTCACACCCCTTATCCTCGTCCCAGCAGCGGACACCATAACAGACTCCGTCCGCTATAAGGAAATCGATAACCGACATGTTCTCCCGGATAGTGATATTCGGGTCGGACTGCACCTTCGATATAAGGAACTCCGTGATGTACCGGCCGGTGGAGTCGCCTCCCGCATGAAGTATGCGCTTGCGGTGATGCCCGCCCTCCAGACCGAGCGAGAGTTTGCCGTTCTCGGTGTCGAACTTCATGCCCTCGCCGATTATCTCCTTGATACGCTGCGGGCCTTCCTGCACCAGCACTTCCACGGCCTTGTTCTCGCACAGGCCGCGTCCTGCTATAACGGTATCGGTAAAATGAATCTCAGGATTATCCTCGATGTCCGTCACGGCGGCTATACCGCCCTGGGCATTATATGAGTTGCTGTCCCTGATCGCCTTTTTAGTGACAACCAGGACAGGCCCGTAAGCCGACGCCTTATGAGCGGCGTACAATCCGGCCAGTCCGGAGCCTATGACCAAATATTTCCACATCTGACAAGTAAAATTTTACAAATTTAGCAAAATTGCCGCAACTCCTAAAACAAGAGTGCCCTGGAACCGTCAGCATTCTCGGAGATGCACACCTTCAGCGCATCGTCGGGAAGTATCTGCTCTATCTTCTCGGGCCACTCCATAAAGCACAGCTCTCCACTGTCCATATACTCCTCATAACCGATATCAAGGGCTTCTGATATTTTTTCAATTCTATAAAAATCAAAATGATACACTGGCCGGCCATCTCCTGTAAGGTATTCGTTGACGATGGTGAAAGTAGGACTTGCCACCTCGTCCTCAACTCCAAGAACACGGCAAACGGCTGATATGAAAGTCGTCTTGCCGGCACCCATCGAGCCGTAAAACGCATATACCGAGACTCCTTCGGTCTGTCTCAGAAACTCCCTGGCAGCTCTGTCCAAGTCTCCTGTGCCATTTATCACAATCTTACCCATAACTTACTGTTCAATATCGTACAAAGTTATGCTTTTTTTCTTCCGGATATAGCCTGAGCTCATTAATTATGCTGTTTATAAAAAACTGCTTTTCAATTGCTCGAGAACCTGTTCTCCGGTAATGTTACGCAAGCCGGCTGATTTGAAAAAATCATGGCCGGGAAGTTCATCCTTTACTTCATCACAGAAATGTGACACATCCTTTTTTAATGTCTGCGGCACATTCTCAAACCTGTCGGAAGGCGCGAGCATGGCTGCAAGTCTGAGCACATCTTTTTTGTGTTTCTGTATATGCCTGCCATCCACTTGGCCGCCTTGTGCCTTTCTCTCTGACATTTCAAGAAATGCCTTGCATTTTAAGCAGATAAGACTCTCTATATTTGCAATATGAACCCCGTCTTCAACATGACTGTGTCTTATTGTGAAATTGTAATAGTCGTCATCCATGAGTATAGCCGAAAGACTTGACAGGTCATCATCTGTCGGGATGGGGGTTATGCGCGTATCTTCAGGAAAGTCCAACAATCCTATATTACGCGAAAAAAGCTCTATCTGATATGGAAACTCCATATTTGCCGGTTTCATAAACCGATAATACTCATGCCTGCGCTGATTGCCTTCACTCGTTCCTATATTGCGTTGCCCGTATCCTGCGGCTTTCACCAGCTCCCAAAACCGGGCGACAAATTCATGTGAAAGTACTTCAACTATCAGAATGATGTCGATGTCTTTAGTTGCTCTAGGAATCTGTGCATACAACTCCTCGTGAATTTCACATGCAGTACCGCCTATTACGACATAACAATCCTCAAATCCTTCAAAGAACTTCTTGAATTTCTCAATACCTTTTACCATTTCATGTCGTTTATAAGATTATCCAATTCTATTTTAATGCGATCATCTTCGTTGTCTTTTAATGACAAATACAATGACAGCCTGTCAACGGTTCCAGTACGGCTCAATAGTTTCGGGTCATATTTCCATACCTCAATACGGAATGTACCATATTCATTGTCAAAGGGAATATCCGATCGTTGTACATCAGTCTTGCCTACAGCATACATGTCCATATCCTCCTCATTAATCATTGTATATTCCGACAGAGCATTTATGCCGCATTTAAGACTCTCATCGGGAACAGAGTCGGAAAATAATGTTTTTTCAACCGGAGAGACAAATAAGGGCGAAGCCTTCTCCCAAAGTTCTTTTCCGCAGTAACTCAATCTTACCTCTTTTGTCTTTCCTCCTTCAAGCGAGATCAGACCGTTTTTGTTCAACCAACGTAAAGAACGGTTGACGGTTGCATATGAGACTTGAAAGATTTTCATCAGTTCCTTTGCCCCGCACCCGTCGATGGAAGTCACCTCCAAATGATAAAGCAGCAAGCATTGCGCTATGGAAGGTATGATTTCCTTTATATCAGACCCTTTGGTTCTTGCTTTTTTAAGGTCAATCAAAAGCGACGGAATGAACATCTGCTTCTTCGGAATGATAAAATTCAATTTCTGCGCCGTCAATCTACCTATATTGTAGGATGCAATGCTCTCCGCCACAAGTATGACGGGGCTTCCGCATCTGCTTTCTATCAGATTGAATGTCCGTTTCAACAAAGCCGGGGATATGACATTTCCGTCATTAGTCAAGGCAAATATTACCGTGCAGCCGAATAATACTCCTTTGTAAAGTTTGAAATTCCGGGCTACTGCAATAGGCATCGTATCCGATAGCCGTTTCTCTAACGGAGAAAGAGAAACCTTTTCATTCAATACAGAGTAAATATATGCTGCTGTCTCTTTTATACAATCATTATTTTTGCACATAATCTCATGGCTTGGATTATGTGCAAAAATAATGATTGTATTTTGAAATACAAAAGGATAGACGCTTTTACTACATTGATTTAACATCTACTCTTAATAACAGCTCATTAATTGTCGGGGAAGCGGTACTGGGCGGCTTCCGAAATATGCTCTGACTTTATTATTTCGGAGGCCGACATGTCGGCTATGGTACGCGCTACTTTCAGCACCCGGACATAGCCCCTGGCCGAGAGACGGTAACTGTCCATAAGCCTCTGCAGAAGCCGTGCAGCATCCTCGCCGACCTTACAGAAACGCTGGAGATGAGACGGAAGCATCTGGGCATTGGTGAATATGCCTTCTCCGGCGAATCTCCGTGTCTGGACAGCCCTGACAGCAGCAACTCTCTCTGCCACCGTCCTGCTGCTTTCCCCAGAAGGAGACATCGACATAGAACGGCTGTCCACTGCCTTGACGTTGATATTCAAATCTATTCTGTCCATAAGCGGTCCTGACAGCCTGGAACGGTAACGGTGAATCATGGCCGGAGTACAGGTACATCTGCCGTCATCCTCCCCGGCATAACCGCAGGGACACGGGTTCATCGAGGCCACCAGCATGAACGAAGCCGGAAAATCCACCTTATACCTGGCCCTGGAAACTGTAATATGCCTGTCCTCCAGCGGCTGACGCAGGACCTCCAATGTAGCGGGCGCAAACTGAGCCACTTCGTCAAGATAAAGTATGCCGTTATGAGCCAGGGAGATCTCACCGGGAAGAGCCTTGCTGCCGCCGCCTACTACAGCCACCGTACTGGCCGTATGATGCGGGGCCCGGAAAGGCCGGCGGGTAAGCAGCCCCGTACTCTCATCCAGCAGTCCAGCCACAGAATACACCATGCTGGTCTCGACAGCCTCCCGTAGACTCATAGGAGGCAGAATAGAGGGCATACACTTCGACATCATGCTCTTGCCAGAGCCCGGCGGCCCGAAGAGCAGCACATTATGGCCTCCGGACGCAGCAATCTCCAGCCCGCGTCTGGCATAATACTGCCCCGCCACATCCGAGAGATCATAATCCGGAGACACCGCCTCCGGACAATACCGCCTGCGCGGCACCTCATACTCAGAAGCAGATTCCTGACCGCCCAATACGACCGCCATCTCCTGTAGATCAGACACCCCGTAGACCTTTATGTTTTCCGCCCATGAAGCCTCAACGGCAGATTCCCTGGGCAGCACCATGCAGCGGAATCCCATGGCCGCTGCCTTAACAGCCACCGGCAGTGCTCCGCGTATCTTCCTCAACCGACCGTCAAGAGCCAGCTCACCCATTATCAAGAATTTATCCGGCTCAGGGAAAAACATCTGTCCGGATGCGGCCAGCATTGCCACAGCAATAGCCGCATCATAGCCCGAGCCTTCCTTCCTGATATCGGCCGGAGCCATATTGACGACTGTCTTCCGCCCCGGAATCGTATACCCGTTGCGCTGCATGGCCGTAGTGACCCTCAGCAGCGACTCACGCACCGCATTGTCAGGCAGACCGACTAGAAAGACTCCCACACCCGGGCTGATGGATACTTCCACCGTCACCCTTACCACATCCAGGCCCACGCACGTTGCGCTGAATGTCCTGCACAAAGATCCGCTGTCACTCATATCTCCAATTTTTACCGGAGCAAAATTAACTGACAGGAGACATCTCCGCAACTGCCGGACAGAAGTTTGTTGACAGTTGCGGCTGTTTTAAAAAAAGATTATCTGTTTTTAAAAATATACTCTACAATTTTATCGGATGCACCGAGATGGCTTTCCACATACTGGGTACATATCAGCGAGAGACGCTCAAGGGTTTCAGATGACAGCAGCCATCTCTCCAGCACATCATGCAGCCCGTCACTGTCCTGAACACTCACCGCCCCTCCCAGGGCGATCAGGTCCTTCGCCTCCTGGAACTTGCTGTAATGCGGTCCGAAGACGACAGGGCAGCCGTAAATAGCCGCCTCCAGGATGTTATGGATTCCGGCTGACGAGAAGCCTCCGCCGACATACGCGAAACTTCCGTATTTGTATATTTTGGGCAATATGCCGACACAGTCCACCACCAGGACATCCGCCTCCGCTGCCGCCCTGCTGTACTGCGCCGGATCTTTTCCCGCACATTCCGAATAGAACAGCATTGTATACCCGTCGAATTCCTTTCTGATGCAGGCCATTCTGGAAGGGCCTACCTCATGCGGCACGAGTATCAGCCCGCATTCCGGAAGTCTTCTCAGGCACCTTGATATTATCTGTTCGTCACCTTCCCACGTACTTCCGGCCACCCATGTCTTCCTGCCCACTGTAAAAGCGTCCAATATATCATTGCGGGCGGTATTGTCCCTGCTGATTGCAAGAACTCTGTCAAATCTGGTATCTCCGGCTATCACCACGTTGTCTATCCCCATGCGGGCAAGCAGCCGGCGCGACTCCTCGTTCTGCACAAAAAGCATGGTGTAACACCTCAGCACCCTGCGCATGAACGAGCCGTACCACTTGAAAAATATCTGGTTCTTACGGAATATAGCCGAGATTATGTATGTGGGAACACCGCGCTTCTTCAGCTCCGTAAGATAATTGTACCAGAACTCATATTTGACGAAAATGGCAGTAGCCGGTCGGACCATGTCCAGGAAACGTCTTACGTTTCTCACTGTGTCCATGGGCAGATACATGACCGCATCGGCGTACTCGAAATCCTTCCTGAGGACATAGCCTGACGGCGAGAAGAAAGTAATCAGAATGAATTTATCCGGAGATTCCTTCCTAAGCCTTTCTATAAGAGGTCTTGCCTGCTCGAACTCTCCCACCGACGAGCAGTGGAACCAGACAGTCTCCCTGTCTCCATGGCCTTCCAGCCTCCCGGCAAGAGTCTTGAAAAGCTTTCTGCGGCCGGATACGAAAAGACGGGCCTTACTGTTCACAAGACCTGCCGCAGCCGCAGCCAGATAATATACGGATATGCCTATGCTGTATAGATATCGCACTTGTGCCGGTTATCAATTTATCCGCAAATATATAAACAGATTCTAAAATTACTATCTTTGAGGAAAGTTTCTACTCACATATAAATACTTGTACCTTGATAAAGAACTTTTTACAGGAAACAGGCAGATATCTGCTGTTCCTCAGGCTCGTATTCAAGAGGCCCGAGAAATGGAAGCTGTCCATCAGACAGTTCTTTACTGAAGCCGACAAGCTGGTGGTCAACTCCATTCCGCTTATCGCGCTCATATCCGTTTTCATCGGAGCCGTACTGGTCATACAGACCGCCAACAACATGACATCTCCCTTCCTGCCGAAAATGTACATAGGATACATGGCCCGGGAATCACTGGTCCTGGAATTCTGCTCCACCATGGTCTGCCTCATCCTGGCCGGCAAGATCGGCTCAAGCATATCGTCAGAAACAGGCACCATGCGCATCACCGAACAGATTGACGCCATGGAGATGATGGGCATCAATTCCGCCAATTTCCTTGTAATGCCCAAGATTCTGTCAACCACCCTGCTCAATCCGCTGCTCACGCTCATGAGCATCTTCGTGGGCCTGCTCGGAGGTTATCTAATCGTCGCACTGACAGGCATGATAAAAGTTTCCGACTACATAACCGGTATACGGTTCGCCTTTAACGGCTACTACATCACGTACAGCCTTATCAAGACAGCTGTTTTCAGTTTTATAATCAGCTCGATATCCGCCTATTACGGATATTATGCCAAAGGAGGGTCGCTCGGAGTCGGACGCTCGTCCACCAAGGCCATCGTAGTCGCAAGTGCCCTGATACTTATCTTCAACCTTATACTGACCAGAATAATGCTCTAGCCATGATTACTGTCCGACACCTGTACAAATACTTCAACGGCAAGCCGGCCATCAGTGACATATCAGTGCAGTTCAAGCCTGGCGAGTGCTCCCTCGTAATCGGTGCAAGCGGTTCTGGGAAAACGGTACTGATGAAATCCGTCACCGGACTGCTGGAACCGGACGAAGGAGAAGTGCTCTTCGGAGACACTGCCTACAACAAGCTTCCGTTCAGGGAGAAAAAAAGGACCCGCAGCCGTATGGGAATGCTGTTCCAGGGCAGTGCCCTGTTCGATTTCGCCACAGCCCAGGAGAACGTGATGTTTCCGCTCAATTTCTTCTCGGACATGAGCAGGAAAGAAAAACTGGAACGGGTCAACTTCTGCCTGAGCCGGGTAGGTCTTGAAAACATCAACGACAAATACCCGTCGGAGCTTTCCGGCGGAATGCAGAAGAGAGTCGGCATAGCGCGGGCCATTGTCCTCAATCCTGATTATCTTTTCTGCGACGAGCCCAATTCCGGCCTGGACCCGCACACTGCCGTAATGATTGACCGGCTTATACAGGAGATTACCAGAGAATACAACATCACCACCATTATCAACACCCACGACATGAACTCTGTCATGGAAATAGGAGACAAGGTGGTATTCATCCATCACGGAATCAAGATGTGGGAAGGCAGCAGCTCCGACATCATGCTGTCCGAAAACAAGGAACTGGAAGATTTTATCTTCGCGTCAAGGATGGCAAAGGAGCTCAAGCTCAGATATGGAAACGCAGGCCGAGCTCAAGATTGAACTGGAGCGGCTGCTCTGTTCTGACCGAATACGGCTGCCCGCAGTCGAAGAAATATGTCAGTCGCGGATCGACATACAGGCCCAGAAAATCCAGGAAACGGTATTCCAGTCCGAGACCTATGTTGGCCGACCATTGAACACCATGCGGATCAAATGATTTCCGGTATTTAGAGCCGTAAAGGTCAGTTATGTCGCACGTCATCCTCACGGCACGCTCCACCATGCATCCGGCATTGGCATAGAATGACAGCTTGTCGCCGGAAAGAATATTCACATAAAAATTAATAGGAACTCCTATATAATGAATTGACTGGTGCACCGAACCCTGATAGCGGTTGTCAGCAGAAGCGTTCACAAGTGCCTCGTAGTCGCTGATAAGGAAAGTATAATTGAATCCCAGTCCGACTCCGAGCCTGTCGTTCAGGAAAGAATACTTCAGTTCAAGTCCCACCGACACCGGAAAATAATGACGGATATCATATACCGGAACAATTCCTGACATACCGGACTGTCCCGTCGCACCCCAGGTGTAGCTCGGCTGCGAGAAGTCCACATTGCCCGCCGCATCCGTAGGCGACATCAGACCGCTGGCCGCAATGGAGAATGACGGCCGCTTCCTCTCTTTTTCCGCATCGGAGGTTCCGGCCATCGCCAGATAATCAACGGACGGACTGTAATCGTATATCGACGGAACGGTGCTCACTGCCGCAGGCGTTTCCCGAACCGGCTCCCGCACCCCGGTATCCTGTTCATGCCCGCTTCCGTTCCCGGGTACGGGGACCACTCTTCTGAGAAGACCGTACGCCGTACCGGCATCAGCTGTGGAGACGACATGTGTTTCCGGCCTGCTGCTGATTATTCTCCCGTGGGATGCCCGCACAAGCTGCACGGTCTCCTGCTCCGGAGCTGTCTCCGTCACTACCGCAATGGTATTCTCAGGAACCGTTTCCATACCGTCATTGAATCTGACGGCAGTGAAAACACCAACGGCCACCGCTGCGGCTGCGGCCGAATAATAAAGAACCCGGCGCCGGAGAGTCATTCTCCTGCGTCGGTTGAGGTCCGATTCTATCCTGTCCCAAAGATCCGTATCCGGAGCCTCCGAGCAGGAATCAACCAGTTCCTTTATCTTCCTGTCAAACAATTCGTCTTTCATCTCCTGTCTTTTATATCCCGCAGTCTTTCCTGCAGCCATGTCCTCGCTCTGCTGAGCTGGGATCTCGAAGTGCCTTCGGATATTCCCAGGATTTTAGAAATCTCCTGGTGGGAATACCCTTCGACGACATTCATGTTGAACACCAGCCTGAATCCCTCAGGCATTTCCGATATCATCCGGACTATGTCCTTCCCGCCGATCCCTGACAATATGTCGTCATCACTTGTCACTTTCCACGCAACCGTATCCGCATCAACTGTTTCCTTCAGCACATCGGGCTTTCTGAGCCTCATAAGGGCCGTGGTCACAAACACCCTGCGCATCCAGCCCTCCAGTGAGCCGGAGAAAGTGAAGGAACTTATCTTGGAGAACACAGTGACGAATCCCTCCTGGAGCAGATCCCTGGCCTCCTCCCTGTCCCTGGCATACCTCAGGCAAATGGGGAACATACGGGAAGAATACTTCTCGTATAAGGCTCTCTGAGCCCTTCTGTCCTGTTCCCGGCATCCCAGAACCAGTCCTTCATCAGTTGTGGGGTCAAATCTGACTGACGGCATTCTTCTTTACTTATTAGATGCAAAAATAATTCAATTTGCTGCATCTTCGGCTTGAATATTGTATCTTTGTCCGGACATATACTGACACATCAACATGAGAGCAGCTTTACTGACAATCGTTTTCGCGGTTTTCGCCTCCATTGCTCCGGCCCTCGCCGCCACGGTCCATGAGAAAGACAGCACCGGCTCCGGAGACTACTTCATCGAAGGTGTCCGCGAATATTGTGCCGGAGACTACAGGACCGCCGGAGACTTACTGGCCCTGAGCCTGGAGGAAGACCCGGAAAACGATGCCGCCTGCTACTATCTGGCCCTGATAATGCTTTCCGACAACGATACTGACAAGGCCCTGGCTTTTCTTGAGAGGGCATCCTCGCTGGACCCTTCCAACCAATGGTACAGGCTCACCGCCGCCAGGATATTCACGGGCATCGGAGAGAACGGACAGGCTGCGGAAATCCTTCAGGAACTGATTGACACAGATCCGGGCAAAAGCGAATACTATTACGAATTGACAGACATCCTTGTCCGCAACAACGACCTTGACAAGGCACTCGAGACCCTCGGAAAGATCGAGCAGCTGCGCGGTGTCTCAGAGGTAACGGCCAACGCAAGATACGAGATTCTCATGCGCCAGGGCAGACTAGACGAGGCGGAACAGGCCGCCAAAGTTCTCGACTCTGACTTCCCGTCTCCGCACACAGCCCTGCTGCTGGGAGACCTGTACAAGTCCAGGTATGATGATTCCACAGCCCTGCAGTACTACAGACGCGCCCTGGAGATGGACCCGGATTTCACACCCGCCTATTTCGGCATAGCCGAGACCTGCCGCATGAGACGGGATTTCTTCGGATTCTTCAAGAACATCAATGTCTTCCTGTCCAGTCCTGAGATGAGCCCGACAATGAAAGCGGACTACATTCAGGAAATAATCTTCGCATCAGGAATGGTTCCGGTATTCAGGCCGCAGGTAGACACGCTGATCATCTGCACGCTCAACGCCCATCCGTCCGACACGGCCATTCTGGTGCTGGCAGGAAGCTATTTCGCTGCCGTTGACAGTTCCGACAAAGGCATGGAAATACTCCGGCGCAACATGGAGCTGCACCCGGATGTCCGCTCGGCCCGTTCGGCCTACATGGGGCAGCTCTACTACCGGCAGCAATGGGACACCCTGATACCTGTTGCCGCCGAGACCGTCCGTCTGTTCCCGGACGACTACCCCCTCGCAGAGCTGCTGGCCGTAGCCTACTGGCAGAGCGGCCGGATTCAGGACGCGATAGAAGTATATCTTCACATCCTCAGGCATCTCCCTGAAGGACATCCGATGACAATAAACTGCTGCGCCTGCCTGGGAGACCTCTATCATGAAGCCGGCAACAGCCGCAAGGCCTACTCCTATTATGAAAAAGGTCTGAAAATCGACGACAACTACAACCCCATCCTCAACAACTACGCCTACTTTCTCAGCGAAGAAAGGCGCAATCTCAAGAAAGCAGTGGAAATGAGCCGGAAGACAGTGCTCAACGAACCGGAGAACTCCACATACCTGGACACATACGGATGGCTGATGTACCTGACCGGAGAATACGAGGAAGCCGAGAAATATCTCAAGAAAGCCATGATTTACGGAGGCAAGGAAAGTGCCGTGATACTGGACCACTATGCCGAAGCACTGTTCGCCCTCAAGAAATACAATCTTGCATTCCTTTATTGGAGCAATGCCGACAAACTGGACCCCGGTCTCGGCCTGAGCAGAAAAATCGCCGAGCGCAGAGAAGAAAGCAACAGGAAAAGATGAGACATCTGGCCGTCATATTGACCGTAATGCTGGCGACTCTGTCCGTATCAGCCCAGGACATCAGCCGCCAGAAAGAGCGCAAAAAGCAGATTGAGGAAGAAATCAACCTCATCGACAAACAGCTGGCCACGAACCGCGACAAACGTCAGGAAAGTCTCAACACCCTCATCCTGACCCGACGCAAGCTGAACGCCAGAAAAGAACTGATCTCGCAGCTGGATGACGACATCCGTGGATACGATATGTCGATAGAAAGCACGGACCGCCTTATCCACAGGCTCAATGCCAGACTCGACACCCTTATGGAATACCACGCCGGATTGATAAGAGGCGCATACAAGACCCGCGACACACAAGTCTGGCTCATATATATTCTCTCCAGCAAGGACATCAGCCAGGGACTCCGCCGCTGGTCGTATTTGAAAAATATCTCCGCGTCCGTCCGGGAACAGGCTCTGCAGATAGAAGACACAAGGGCACAGCTTCAGACAGAGAACCTGCGCCTGTCCGAACTGAAAGCCCGGTCCGTAAGCACCCGTCAGGAGCGGGAAAAGGAACGTGAGATCCTGTCGGAGGAGGAAAGGAAGATGAACAACATGGTGATCCAGCTTTCCAAAGAGGAAAAAACCATGAAAAAGCAGCTGGAGCAGATGCAGAAAGAAGTAGAACGGCTCAACAAGGAAATCGAGCGGATACTCGCCGAGACCGTAAGACAGCAGCAGTCGGACAAAGGACAGAGTGTGGACTACGCCCTGTCAGCAAAATTCGGAGAAAATAAAGGCAAGCTGCCATGGCCTGTCAAAGGCGGTATCGTGATACAGAAATTCGGACAGACCTACCATCCTGTTTTCAAACAGCTCAAGATGCCTTACAACAACGGCATCAACATATCGGCAGCAGCCGGAAGCAACGCCAGCGCAGTATTCGACGGAGTCGTAAAACAGATTCTCGTCATGCCCGGCTATGACCAGTGCGTCCTCGTCCAGCACGGCGAGTACTTCACTTTCTACTGCAAGCTCAGGCAGGTCTTCGTCAAAAGAGGCGACACCGTATCCACAGGAGACCGCATCGGCCAGATCAGCCTCAATGACGACGGCAATGCCGAACTGCACTTTCAGCTGTGGAAGGGCACCGAAAAGCAGAATCCGGAAAACTGGCTGCGTTAAATCCTCTATACGGCAATCATCAATACTCGAAGCTGCTGCCTCCGATGAACTCCCTCATCACGGAGGTCGGCGGTATGCAGTCTATCTCGTCCGGTGTCAATGGAGTAATGTAGGAAAGGAACTTGAGCAGCCGCACACTCTCGGAGTAAGCCTCAGACAGGGGCGGGATGCGCTCGAGCAGGGGCTCGGCATAGTAGCGGAGCAGGGGCAGCTCGAAGAGCAGGGCCGAGTTGAACATTGCATCGGCATTCTCCTGATAGGGGAAAATGTTCTTCTCCTCCCCGGCGCGGACACTCTTCCAACGGAGGATGGTGTCCTCGGGAGTAATGCCCCGGGTAAAATTGTCCCGGACCATGCGGCGCAGCAGGCGGTTGTCCGCCGTCGAGATATAGTTGTTCTCGTCCACCGACAGAGAAGTCAGGGCGGAAGCGAAGACGCGGAAGACCTTCTCCCCGTCTATGTGCTTGGTCAGCTCGGGGTTCAGAGCGTGGATACCCTCCATGATCAGGATATCGCCCTCGCGCATCTGCATCCTGCGGCCGTCGAAGCGGCGGCACCCGTTCACGAAGTCGTACTTGGGCAGTTCCACCTCCTTACCGTCGAACAGGTCGTTGAGCTGGGCTCCGAGGAAGGGCAGATCGAGGGCGTAGATGCTCTCGAAATCGTACTCGCCGGCAGCGTCCTTGGGAGTCTTGTCCCGGTCCAGAAAATAATCGTCCATGGCAATAACCAGAGGGCGGAGTCCCAGCACCCGGCACTGCATGGCTATGCGCTTGGAGGTAGTGGTCTTGCCGCTGCTCGAAGGACCGGCTATCAGCACCAGCTTGACCGTATCGCGCTTATCGTAGATGCGGTCGGCTATCTGCGCGTACTTGCGCTCATGCAGGGCCTCGGCCACGGCTATCAGGTCCTTGGCCTCCCCGCGCCTGACGGCCTCGTTGACCGAGCCGATACCGTGGGCTCCGAGGATGGAGCACCAGCGGGAGTTTTCCTTGAAGACGGAGCTGAGCTTGTCCTGGTACTTGTAGGGCGAGATGACCGAGGGGTCGGAGGCCGAAGGTGACTGGAGGCAGAAGCCGTCCCCATAAGGTATCAGGTCGAACACGTCTATCTCTCCGGTGCGTTCCAGCAGCGGGCCATAGAATGTGTCCGCATAGCCGTCCAGCCAGTACACCGACACGAAGAACTTCTCCATATCGGCCACCAGCGAGGCCTTCTCCGGCCGGCCGTTGTCGCGGAAGAGCCGGGCCGCCTCGTCATTGGTCATCTTCTTTTTCTCGAAAGGCAGGTCGGCGGCGATTATCTCCGCCATCCGCTTGCGGAGGGCACCCACCCTGTCCGCACCGGCCGACTCGGTGACATAGACCCTGTCTCCTGTATCGCGGCGCAACTCGCCGTACAGGCCGTTAGGCAGGGTGTAGTCCAGAAAGAGACTGAGATCGGGAAACAAGTCCACCGCCGCCTTCTGCAGCACGAACGACAGGGAGCGGGAATAGGTCCTGCGCCCGTCCGGATGCGTGCAGTCCAGGAACTTGACGGTGTGCGGAGTATATATCGGGAAACTCAGTTCCTTGAGCATGTTGTCCACCAGCGCGGCCACCACCGGATACCTGCACCCGGTATCGATCTTCCGTGCCAGCTCGCCCGCCGTCGTCCCGGGAGCGCAGTCGTAAAAGCCCTGCAGGCTGTCGCAATATACCGTAATCATATAATCTTCTTTCTTTTTCGTTACTCTTTTATTTTGTGAATAAGTTCGGAAACCGTAATGTCACGCATCAAGGTGAAACCAAACCATTTTTTGCCTAAATCCTTGATGGATGCTCCGACATGGTACACGTCATCGTCAATCAGCACGACCGAATGCTTGGCTTTTCGTATCAAATCGGACACGAAACGGTAAGCATCAAATACTTGCCCATCGTAAAATATACCCTGTACGGGTGGAACATCTGCATCCAATCGCTTGAAAACCTCATCAATGCGTTTGTCCGCCAGCTCCTGATGCCGTTTCATTTCCAGCTGATGATATTCTATCGTCTCAAGCCGTTGGAACAACCGGGCATTCGTAACAACGAAACGGCGCATGGACACAAAGGCCCGCATAATACGGATATTCACATCCACAGCAGTCCGCGACTTCAAGACAGAACTGAGCATGGCGATACCTTGCTCGGTGAAAGCGTAAGGCAGTTTTCTTGCTCCCATTATAATCGAATTGGATGTCGCAAATTGCGACTTCCAATCTTCAAACTCCTGCTTGTTCAATTGGAACATAAAGTCGTCCGGAAATCGCTCGGCATTGCGTTTCACTTGCTCATTCAGTCGCCGGGTCTCAACGCCATAGAGCATGGCCAAGTCTCTGTCGATCATGACTTGTTGGCCTCTGACCACCTGAATCATCGGCTGTATGTCAATAATTTCTGTTATTTCTCCCGCCATAATTCATATATCTTTCTTTAAATGTTCAGGAGTGGTCTGAGATAGGGACCGGTGACAGAGGTGGGGTCGGCGGCGACCTGCTCGGGGGTACCCTGGGAGACGATTCGGCCTCCGTCGCGGCCTCCTGCCGGGCCCATGTCGAAGAGGTAGTCCACGGACTTGAGCACGTCCAGGTTATGCTCGATGATGACGACAGTGTTGCCGCCCTCGGCCAGACGCTGGAGCACGTTCATGAGCACGGCGATGTCCTCGGAATGCAGGCCGGTGGTCGGCTCGTCGAGGATGTAGAGGGTGCGTCCCGTATCCTGCCGGGCCAGCTCGGCCGCTATCTTGACCCTCTGGTTCTCTCCGCCGCTGAGGGTCAGGGAGGACTGTCCGAGACGGATGTAGCCGAGGCCCACGTCCTCGAGGGTCTTGAGCTTGCGGGCTATCGACGGCACGGGGGCAAAGAACTCCACGGCCTGGGAGATGGTCATCTCGAGGACGTCGTTGATGCTCTTGCCCTTGTACTTGACAGCCAGCACATCCGGGTTGAACCGCTTGCCGTGGCATTCCTTGCAGGTGACGGTCACAGAAGGGAGGAAATTCATCTCGATGACCTCCACCCCTGCGCCCTTGCAGGCCTCGCAGCGGCCGCCCTTGACATTGAACGAGAACTTATTGGACTTGAAACCGCGGATCTTGGCGTCCGGAGTCTCGGCGAAGAGATTGCGGATGTAGGTGAGCACGCCGGTGTAGGTCGCGGGGTTGGAGCGCGGGGAACGGCCCACCGGAGACTGGTCTATCTCCACGAGCTTGTCGATGTTCTCCAGGCCCTCCAGTTCCCGGTACGGCAGCACCTTGTATTTCGAGCGATAGAGCCGGTTGCTGATGACCGGCATGAGGGTGTCGTTGATCAGGGAGGACTTGCCGCTGCCGCTGACTCCGCTGATGCCGATGATGCAGCCGAGCGGGAGGCTGATGTCCACGTCCTTTAGATTATTGCCGGAGGCCCCTCGGAGAGTGATGAATTTCCCATTGCCCGGACGGCGGTAGGACGGTACCTCTATCTGCCGCGTTCCCTTTAGGTACTCGAAGGTAAATCCCCCGTGAGCCTCCCTGTCGATGACCGGCAGACCCCTCGGCAGCCTGAACGCAGGGTCCAGCTTCAGCTGCGGCGGCCCGCTGAAAAGCACCTCGCCGCCCTTCTCTCCCGCGCCCGGACCGATGTCCACTATCCAGTCCGCACTGCGCATCATCTCCTCGTCATGCTCCACGACCATGACCGTATTACCCTCGTCGCGCAGCCGCCTGAGGGAGTTGATGAGTTTTATATTGTCCGACTGATGCAGCCCGATGCTGGGCTCGTCGAGGATGTACAGCACATTGACCAGCCTGGAGCCGATCTGGGTGGCCAGACGGATGCGCTGGCTCTCCCCGCCGCTGAGCGACATAGTGCTGCGGCTCAGCGAGAGATACGACAGCCCGACATCCACCAGAAAGCCTATCCGCTCCCGGAGTTCCTTGACGATATCGGCGGCCACCGCCTGTCCCCTCGGGTCGAGCTTATCTTTCAGACCGCCCACCCAGTCGTAGAGCACGCTCACGTCCATGTCGCTGACCTCCGCGATGTCCAGCCCTCCGATCTTGAAACAGAGCGATTCCTTCCTGAGCCGCTTGCCGTGACACTCCGGACACACCACCTCGCTCGAATACCTGCCGGCGATGCTGTCATCATCCTCCTCTCCGTCCCTCTCGAACCGCGAGAGCAGCCCGGGGAAGGTGACCATCTCCGAGAGCCCGCCGTGGGTATCCACCCGGATCAGGTCCTCCGAGCCGTTGAGGATGATGTTCATTGTCTCCTGAGGGATGTCCTTGATCGGGTCGAAGAAGGAAAAACCGTATTTGCGGGCCACCGCTTCCAGAATCGTGAATACGGCATTGTCTCGTTTCTTACCCAGCGGAGCGATGCCGCCGTCAGCGATGGACAGCGAGGGGTCTGGGACTATCTTGGCCATGTCTACCTCCCGGACGGTGCCGAGGCCGTTGCACACCGGGCAGGCGCCCGCCGGGGAGTTGAAGGAAAATGTATGGGGAGCCGGCTCGGGGAAGGATATTCCGCTGTCCGGACAGATAAAATGCTTGCTGAAATGACGGACCTCCCCCGTCTCAGGGTCGAGGATCATCAGGGAGCCCTTGCCCTGCGTCAGGGCGGAAAGGACCGAGGCGCGGATCCGCTTGCCGTCCTCCTCCTTGGGCACCACCCGGTCGATGACCGCCTCGATGAAATGCACCTTGTAGCGGTCCACCCCGGAGGCCATGTCCCCGAGCGGACGGATCTCCCCGTCGATGCGGGCGTAGGACAGGCCCTTCTTGAGCAGGCTGTCGAACAGCTCGCGGTAGTGGCCCTTGCGGCCCTTGACCAAGGGGGCCATGATGATGCACTTGCGGCCGGCGTACTCCTTCATGATCAGGTCCACGATGCCGGAGTCAGTGTATTTGACCATCGGCTTGCCGGTTACGGGCGAATAGGCCGTGGAGGCCCTGGCGTAGAGGAGGCGGAGGAAGTCGGATATCTCGGTGATGGTGCCGACGGTAGAGCGCGGGTTGCGGTTGGTGCTCTTCTGCTCTATGGCGATGGTCGGGCTGAGACCGTCGATGCTCTCCACCTCAGGCCGCTCCATCACGCCGATGTAGTGCCGGGCGTAGGCGGACAGAGTGTCCATGTAGCGGCGCCGGGCCTCGGCGTAGATGGTGTCGAAGGCCAGCGACGACTTGCCGCTGCCGCTCAGGCCGGTGATGACCACGAGGGCATGCCTCGGTATCCTCAGGGAGATACCCTTGAGGTTGTGGACCGATGCCTTGCAGATGTCTATGTAGCCGCCGTCCAGCATGCCTATGCTTTCTGCTGCCGGTCTATCTCCCTGGCGATAATATCCTCAAGGAAAGGATTGGTCATCTTCTCCCGTCCGATGTCGGTGGCGGGACCGTGACCGGGATATACCACTGTATCCACGGGCAGGGGCAGTATCTTGGTGCGGATGCTCTCACTGAGCAGGTCGAAGTCCCCGCCCGGGAGGTCGGTGCGTCCGATGCTGCCGCAGAAGAGGGTGTCGCCGGTGAAGACGTAACCGCCCTTCTCATCGTAAAAAAGCACCCCTCCGGCGGTGTGTCCGGGAGAGGCCAGCACCCTGAGCTGTATTGTCCCCACATTGATGATGTCCCCGTCCTTTATGTCGCGGACATTGTCCTCCGAGGGCTGCCCGAACTCGTAGCCAAAGTAGCTGCCATAGGAGCTGGAGCGCCTGAGCTGAGGGATGTCGGCCGCCGCGAGGTATGTGGGTATGTTCCACTTCGAGGCCACGAAGGCATTGCCCATCACGTGGTCGAAATGGCCGTGGGTCTGGAGTATCATCCGGGGATGCAGATGCTTCTCCTCGATAAACTTCACCAGTCTGTCCTTCTCCGACTGCTTGATGCAGCCCGGGTCGATTATCGCGCACTCTCCCGCCTCATCGTAGAGCACGTAGCAGCAGGTGCGCAGGTCGTTGAAATAGAATGTCTGAATCATGTAGCAAAAATAGCAAGATTTACCGAATCTCGGCTATTTTGACTAAATTTGGAGTCGGAAACGAAAACGCGCATGACCATGGACACACAGCAGAGACTATACCCGGTAGGACGGCAGGACTTCGCCGAGATAAGGACAGAGGGCAACTTCTTGTATATCGACAAGACGGAGTACGTCTACAGGATGACTCACTCCAGCGCCAAATTCATCTTCCTGAGCCGCCCGAGGAGGTTCGGCAAGTCGCTCCTCGTGTCCACACTGAAATATTACTTCCAGGGCAGGAAGGAGCTGTTTCAGGGGCTGGCCATATATGCTTTGGAAAAGAATTGGACTACATATCCGGTGCTGCACTTCGACATGAGCATCGCAAAGCACATGGAGAAAGAGCAGTTGGAGGCGGCATTGGGCAACCAGCTCTCGTGGCACGAGAAGGAATACGGAATAGTTCCCGAAGATAAAGACTCCAACCTCAGGCTGAAAAATCTGATAGAGACCGCTTACAGACAGACCGGGCAGAGGGTTGTTATTCTGATTGACGAATACGACGCACCCCTGCTGGATGTGGTGCACGAGGATACGGCCCTGCCGGTGCTCCGCAACGTCATGCGCAACTTCTACAGCCCCCTCAAGGCCTGCGACCCGTACCTCAGGTTCGTCTTCATGACCGGCATCACCAAATTCTCCCAGCTGAGCATCTTCAGCGAACTCAATAATATAGAGAACATCAGCATGCTGGAGCAGTACGCAGCCGTATGCGGCATCTCCGAGGAGGAAATGCTCACTCAGATGAGTCCGGACATCGACAGACTGGCCCAAAGACTGGAACTTAGCCGCGAGGAGACTCTGAACAAACTGAAATCCAAATACGACGGCTACCACTTCACCTGGCCCTCACCCGACATCTACAACCCGTTCAGTCTTCTCAGGGCCTTCGCCAATGCCAAGCTGGACTCCTACTGGTTCGGCAGCGGCACACCGACCTACCTGATAGAGATGATGAGAAAATTCCACGTCACACCCTCACGCATAGGAGGAAACTCAGCCCCTGCACCGGCGTTTGATGCCCCGACGGAGAGAATGACGGAGATAACGCCGCTGCTCTACCAGAGCGGCTATATCACCATCAAGGCATACGACCGGGTAATTGACCTCTACACACTGGATATTCCCAACAATGAAGTGCGCATAGGCCTGATGCGCTCCCTCCTGCCCTACTATGTCACCCCACCGTGCGCCACCGAGGCCTCAACCACCGTCGCCAGAATATACGGAGCCATCCTGAACGAGGACCTCGACAGCGCCCTCCGCCTCCTCCAGACCTTCCTCGGCACCGTCCCCTACACCGACAACACCGGTTACGAGGGCCACTGGCAGCAGATGCTCTACATCATCTTCTCCCTCCTCGGATACTACGTGGACGTGGAGGTCCGCACCCCGAAAGGCAGGGTAGACATGGTCATGCGCACCGCCTCTAAACTCTACTTAGTGGAGCTGAAGCTCGACGCCGGCGCGGATGCCGCCATGCAGCAGATAGACCTCAAGCAGTACCCTGAGCGCTTCGCCCTCTGCGGCCTGCCCGTCGTCAAGGTCGCGATCGACTTCGACCGGGAGACACACAATATCTCCGGCTGGAAAATTTCACAATAATTTCCTTACTTTTGTACAAAGAAAGATTAAGTCAAGAGAATATGCACATAGCGGTAGCAGGAAACATAGGCAGCGGCAAGACCACCCTGACAGGTCTGCTGGCCAGGCATTACGGATGGGAGCCGCACTACGAGTCGGTGGACTTCAACCCCTATCTCGTGGATTTCTACAACGACATGCAGCGATGGTCGTTCAACCTCCAGGTGTACTTCCTCAACAAGAGGCTTGGAGACATTGTTGACTTCCAGAACTCCGGCAAGAACGTGATTCAGGACCGCACCATCTATGAGGACGCGATGATCTTCGCTCCGAATCTGCACGACATGGGGCTGATGGACTCCCGCGACTTCGACAACTACACCTCACTTTTCAGACTCATGCAGAAAATGGTCCGCTATCCCGATCTGCTCATATATCTGCGCTCCTCCATCCCCAATCTTGTAGCGCAGATTCAGAAACGCGGCAGGGAGTATGAGAACAGCATACGCATCGACTACCTGAGCGGTCTCAACGAGAGATATGAGAAATGGATCGCGGACTACAAGGGAGAGTTGCTGGTCATCGACGTGGACACGTGTAAATTCGAGGACCGCAAAGAGGACTTCAGCTACATAGGCGACCAGATCGACGCCCGCCTGTTCGGCCTTTTCAAATAAGATTCATTCAGATCTTTATCGAGAGCCCGACATTGACAAGCCCCCTGCATCCGAAACCCAGTTCAGCGAATCCTCCCAGAGTCTCACCATAACGGAATTTCACAGCCGTGATATGATAGGAAAATCCCAGACGGTCCTCTGCATCGGGAACCGTATAGCTGTCATTCTTGCGGATGACTGACTCGTCTTTCCAGCACACGCCCAGATACAGAGAGCCGGAGCACTCCATGGGTCCGGACTGCCAGTATGTGTAGGAAGCCGATAGATGCGCGCTGTAAGTACTGACTGAAGAACGGCATACGAACACTGGCCCGGGAAGTGGTGACATGTCGGAAGCCGTCACATACAGATCCGCGCTTCCGTAACCGTAACCGAAATCCACGCCTACCGACACCCTGGGATGAACATAGAACGCATATCCGAGGGCGGCTGTTCCCGAGAATTTATAATTGCGCGAGTCCCCCATATATCCGCCGGCCCGGTATTCGGACTGAAGTATAGTCGTGAGTTCTACGACAGAAGGAGTTCCGTACTGAACATACACCTCGCTGCGGGGAAAATACTCCGAGTCCCTTACACGGTTCATCTGAGCATTGGAAACCGCAGCGGTAGTCAGGAGGACAAATACTGCGGACGATATGATTTTCAGGGCCTTCATAACTTATGTTCTTTCGGTTTTTCTTTCTTGTGTCTGGTAATATATATTGCCGCTAGGGACAGAGCCCCGCAAACAAGCATGGTCAGGGCCTGGCTCTCATGAGAAATAGTAGCAAAAATCACGCCCGATGTCTTCGGTATGGAATATATGGAGGCCATCGCCAGTGACAGGACAAAATGATAGGCACCTATGCCTCCCTGCACCGGGACAATCCAGCCAAGGCCTCCGACCACCATGAGGAACAATGCGTCCGCCCAATTAAGTCCCGCCACCTGAGGAAAAGCCAGAATCGTCGTATAGCTCATCAGCCAGTAACAGAACCAGAGCAGCACCGTATACAGCAGGAACATCCACTTGCCCTTCATTTTCAAACCGGAAGCCAGACCGTTGAGAAGTCCCCTGACTATACCGGACATCTTATCGAAGAACCTATACCGGCGCAGGCGGTCCCTGTACCTGTATATCAGGATGCATCCGGCAACAGCAACGGCCAGGACCAAGCCCACGACCCACAGGATATTGAAAGAGAAAGAGTGTACGGCCGGCTGCCATACCTCGTCAGTCACAAACTGACGGAATGAGCTTTCTCCGGCAATCAGCACCAGGAACAGAATAATCAGGTAGGAAATCATATCCCAGCTCCGTTCCAGGACCACCGTCCCGAGCACCGCCTCGAAAGAAGCCTTGCCCGTAGCGGATATTACTCCGCATCTGGCAAGCTCACCGGCACGCGGCAGCGCGAAATTGGTCAGATAAGCGACAGTAACCCCGTCGTATGCCTCCCTTACGGTAATCGACGGATTGAGCGGAAGCATCACAAGGCGCCATCTGAGTCCCCTTATAACGAATGCCAGGATACTGGCCGCCATGGAAACCAGGATCCATTGGAAACGGCAGCTTCTGATCCCGTTGATGAAATCCTCCCACTTGACTCCCCTGAAAGCGAAATAAAGCAGCACAAAAGCCAGCAGCAGCATCAGGACCCACTGCACGACTCTCTTTATCTGCCTGTTGAGCGGCATCACCCTACCAGTTTATTGGTTGCCGTATCCGGAAAGATCACTTTGGGACGCATAGTCCCGGCCTCCTCCGGAGTAACTATCGCATAAGACATTATGATGACTATGTCGCCCTTGGCGAACAGATGCGCGGCGGCTCCGTTGAGCTCGATGCTTCCGCTGCCTTCCTCACCCGGAATGACGTATGTCTCCACTCTGTTGCCGTTTGTAACATTGACTACCGAGACTTTCTCGCCCTCAAAAAGACCTGCCGCATGCATCAGGGCACTGTCCACGGTTATGCTGCCTATATAATCAAGATTGGCACGGGTGACAGTCACCCTGTGTATCTTGGATTTCAGAACTTCTATATACATTCTATTTCAGTGCTATATTGTCTATCAAACGTACCTGGCCGGCATACACCGCACACGTGAGTCTCAAATGCTCAGCCTCATCCCAGTCCGTCACGGGACGCAAAGTTAATGAATTTATTATTTCCACATACTCTGTCCTGAGTCCGGCATAACCGTCAATCATGGCCGTCACCTCACGCACGGCATCCTCTACCGGCATCTTGCCGACCATATCCACCGCCCTGCATATCGACCTGTATATACCGGGAGCCGCAGCCCTCTGCCCGGGAGTGAGCAGGCTGTTGCGCGAGCTCAGAGCAAGCCCGTCGGCAGCACGCGCTATCGGACAGCGGACTATGCTGACAGGATAGCGCAGAGCACGGACAAAATATTCCACGATAGCCAGCTGCTGGAAGTCCTTTTCCCCGAAGTAAGCCCTGTCCGGACGCACTATGTCGAAGAGTCTTGTCACCACCTGGGCCATTCCGTTGAAATGACCGGGACGGCGCGGTCCCTCCCCGTACTTGTCGAGACCGCCGAGGTCGAATACCTTTTTATTATAGTCTGTACCGGCAGGATACATCTCTGCAGCGGAAGGAGCGAACACGACCGATACTCCCAGAGGCTCCACGAATGCGCAGTCCTCCTCCACCTTGCGGGGATATGTATCAAAGTCATTCTTATTGTTGAACTGGGTAGGATTTACAAAATCAGAGACCACCACTGCCCCGCACTCGGAGACAGCCCTGCGGATCAAAGAAGCATGCCCCTCATGAAGGGCACCCATCGTAGGGACAAAACCGACAGTCTTGTCGCCCAACTGTTTACGGACGGATTCAAACTCCGCCAAAGTCTTTACTAGTTCCATTTTCAACTCAAAATTGGGAGCAAACATACGCATTTTCAATGACTTTATTTCATTTAATAAGCAAAAAATTTTGTCCTTTCCACAATTCGTTATAATTTTGAAGCAAATCGAAGCTTTTACTTATAAATTGATAATAAAGCAGCAGTTTTATGAAATTACTATTATTAGGAGATGAGGCCATAGCCTTAGCGGCAATACATTCGGGCATCTCGGGAGTCTACGCCTATCCCGGCACCCCGTCCACGGAGATTACCGAATATATCCAGAACCGCCAGAAAGCCGATCCCGAATCGGCACGTATTTTCTGCAGATGGTGCACCAACGAGAAAACCGCCATGGAAGCGGCTCTCGGAATGTCCTACATGGGCAAAAGAGCAATGGTCTGCATGAAGCATGTCGGCATGAACGTGGCTGCCGATGCATTTGTCAACTCAGCCATGACCGGAGCCAACGGAGGACTGGTAGTGGTAGCAGCCGACGATCCGTCGATGCACTCTTCCCAGAATGAGCAGGACTCCAGGTTCTATGGAAAATTCGCCATGATTCCGGTATTCGAGCCATCGTCCCAGCAGGAGGCATACGACATGGTGCGCGATGCATTTGATTTCTCCGAGAAAAACCGGATTCCGGTACTGCTGAGGATAACCACACGCATGGCACACTCCAGGGCCGAAGTGGAGACCAGAAGCGACATCCTAGCCCAGAAGTCACTCTCCTATCCCGAGAATCCCCGTCAGTGGGTACTCCTGCCGGCCAACTCAAAAGTACGCAACGAACAGCTCATAAAGGACCAGGAGGCGTTTGAGGAAGGAGCCCTGAACGACCACCGCAACAGATTCATTCCCGGAGAGGACAAGAGCCTGGCCATCGTGACCTGCGGTATTGCCTACAACTACCTGATGGAGAATTTCCCCGGAGGAGCACCTTGCGGAGTCCTCAAGATCTCCCGCTATCCCGTTCCCCGAAAACTTGTGAAGACCATGGAGGCCGAAGGCATCAACCGCGTCATTGTAATGGAAGAGGGACAGCCTATGGTCGAGGAACTTATAAAAGGCATGATCAGTTCCGACATTCAGGTGGACGGACGGCTTACCGGGGTGCTGCCGCGCACCGGAGAGCTTACACCTGACTCGGTACGTGCGGCTGTAAGACTTGTTCCCCACGAGACATTCCCCAAGGACGACATCGTAGTTCCCAGACCTCCCGCCCTCTGCCAGGGCTGCGGCCACAGGGATATGTACGCTGCCCTTAACGAAGTGGCTGCCGAATACGAGAACTCACGTGTATTCAGCGATATCGGATGCTACACACTCGGAGCGCTGCCTCCGTTCAGAGCCATCCATACCTGCGTGGACATGGGTGCTTCCATAACCATGGCAAAGGGTGCCGCAGATGCCGGACAGTTCCCCTCGTTCGCTGTCATCGGAGACTCCACATTCACCCATTCCGGTATCACAGGACTGCTTGACTGTGTCAATTCCAACGCCAATGTAGTAATCATCATCTCGGACAATCTTACCACCGGAATGACAGGTGGCCAGGACTCAGCCGGAACGGGAAAGCTCGAGAGCATCTGTGCCGGTGTAGGCGTAGATCCCGCGCACATCCGTGTAGTCGTTCCTCTGGCCAAGAACATGGAGGAGATAAAGAACACTATCCGCGAGGAGGTGGAGTACAATGGCGTATCCGTGGTCATTCCCCGCAGGGAATGCATCCAGACATTCAAACGTCACTCCAGAGAGAAAAAGAAATAAATTAAACTGCAAGCCGATATGAAACAAGATATAATATTAGCAGGTGTGGGAGGACAGGGAATCCTCTCCATCGCAACTGTCCTGGGAGAAGCCGCGCTTTCCGGAGGTCTTCACATCAAACAGGCAGAAGTGCACGGTATGAGCCAGAGAGGCGGAGACGTACAGAGCAATCTCCGTCTATCGTCCGAGCCCATAGCCAGTGACCTCATACCCTCAGGCCAGGTGGACATGATCATGTCTCTGGAGCCTATGGAAGCTCTGCGTTATGTTCAGGAGCTCTCGAAGGACGGCTGGATAGTAACGTCTTCCGTACCTTTCGTAAACATCAACAATTATCCCGAGAAAGAAGAGGTCTACAGGCATCTCCAGGCCATGCCCCACACAGTGATGCTGGATGTGGAACAGCTTGCCAAAGAAGCCGGTGCACCGGCCCAGGCCGCCAACATGGTGCTTCTCGGAGCCGCAGTGCCCATGCTCGGCTTCAGCTACGACAGCGTGAAAGATGCCGTAGCCAAGGTGTTCGCCCGCAAGGGTGAGGAGATTGTGGCCAAGAACATAGCGGCTCTCGAAGCCGGATTCCGCCACAGTTCCAACCGCTGACGCACATATTAACCAAACTTACCATAAAGCCGGAGAGGCTGTACCGACACTGAAAACGGTACAGTCTCTCTTTTCCTGTCCCGGCATAACCGCAGCAGGCTACTCCGGCACGTAGATAATCTCCCCGTTTTCCAGCTCGTAGGCTATGCCTACCCTCTTGCCTCTCTGGCCGGACTTGGACTGGTCCTCGGAAGGAGTGTAGCGGTCGATGTTCTGCCCCTGCTTGACGATGATCTCCATGTCCTCCTTGCCGGGGTTCTTGACCATCGTGAAGTCCTCGGGTGAAAGCATCTCGGTCATGTTGTAGCGGGTCACGAGGGCGACCATAAGGGCCACGGCGAAGACCATGGCCACGTCAAAGAGGTTGCCCACCACGCTCATCGGGTCGTTCTCCTCGTCCCCTCCCAGCAGTCTTCTCCTCTTCATCGCACTTCCTCCCCTGTCCTGGTTTCCACTTCCTGCGCACCGCCGCATCCGTCCAGCACCTCCGACACGAACTCCAGCCGGTTCAGGTCGCGGGTGTACCAGCGCTGCTTGACCTGCTGGGTGATGAAGCCTATCGCTGCCGAGAACAGGCCCACGACGGTCGTGGCGAAGGCCACCTGCATGTTGTAGGCCATCGAGCCGATATCTCCGGTGGACAGGCCCACGAGAGCCGGGCCCATAGGGATCAGGGTTCCCATCAGACCGAGCATAGGGCCCATCTTCGAGAGAGTCTTGGAGGTGCCCAGGTCCTTGTCAGCGGCTATCTCGTAGTCGGAGAGCAGCAGCTGGCGGTGCGCCCGGTCCTTAGTGGTGTCCAGCATACCGGCCAGGCAGCTAAGCAGAGGGGACTTAGTATTGGCAGGCAGGGAAGCCCTCAGCTCCCCGACGGTGGCGGGAGTCAGCGCCTCGACCTTGGTCATGAAGAGACGGTCCACCTTGCGTATCTGCAGGTACTGCCCGAAGAAATTGCCGATCAGCAGCAGCGACCGGAGGAAAAACAGGATCAGCAGGACCACTACCGGTACGAGCAGTCCGTTGGAAATCCAGAAGAGAACATCAGATATGTAGTTCATACGTTTTTATATTTTATTACTTTTTTAAATTATTGTTCATTTTTAAAAATCTCCGGAAAGGCCGGGCCGTCCTGACAAAGGAGCCGGCCAGCACCCCGGCGGCAATAAGCCCTAAGACCCCGGCAAGGGCCCTCCAGTCCACATCGCTCACCCCCGCCACGGCAGTCTGCCCGTTGACGGTGGCTATCACCGCCACTATCCCGGTCAGGGCGTTGGTCAGGAAGAACATCTCCAGGCGGCTCTCCTTGTCGGGAAAGAGCAGGCGCATGAGCCAGGCTCCTCCGGCTATGACCGCGAAGACCACGGCGGCGGCACTCCAGGCCACCAGGGGGAAGGATACACCCGGGAAGGCAAATATCAGATAGACCAGGAAACTGAACAGCACCCCGAATATCAGCACCCCCGGGAACCAGCGCAGGATGCGGTAGCCCCAGACGGTGGAGGATTTCAGTTTTCCAGAACTGAGCAGATGCACCGACAGCAGGCAGAAGGAGATCTGGAGGATAACCTCGAGGGTGATGACCACCGAGGTATCGAGCATCAGGTCCGGGTTGGAAAGCCAGGCCTCGATCTGGGAGCGGGACTGACGCACTGCCACCGGCCACATCAGACCGGTGAAGAGGGCGGCCGCAGCGGCATGGGCCAGGACCGACCACCATTTGTGCCAGGACTGCTTCAGCACGAAGTTGAAGCAGACCAGCACCATGAGTATAACGACTAGACTGTACATAGTCCTGATGATTTAAATGCCGCTGGACTTCCTGCGGCGGCGTATCAGCAGCCCGCCTCCGATGAACAGGGCGATGATCAGCACCGCCACGGCTATATTGCTTACCAGCGTGGTTTCCTTCTCCGTCTCACTCTGCAACCGGTCCTTGCGGAGCACCATGCCGTCCGAAGCGTCACTTACCGAAGCCTCCCGGATCTGCCGGATAGCCCCGCGGTACTCTGAGGCGGAGGTCTCGGGCAGGGCGGAGGCGATGTAGTCCTGCAGGGCCGGATTGTCACAGACAAAGCCGGAGCAAGAGGGCGCGAACTCCTCTATCAGGCCGGTGTGCAGCTCCGCGATATCGGCCACCTGCTCCGGAGTGGCGTCCCAGAGGCCCTTGCGGACCGACTCAAGCATGACGGCAGTCACCTCCTCGAGGGCCGCCGGATTGACCTCCCTGAAATGCTCGTGCACTCCGAGGTCAAATTTATCCTGCACGTACACCTCGTATATCTCGTCCCACACCCGGTCATCCACGGCCTCCGGCTTCATCACGTTCCAGCCGAAGGTATTGGTGACAGTTTCCGCTATGGCGGCCGCATCTCCCGCTCCGCCGTTGAGTTTCTCGGCGATGTACGAGGGATTGAATATCGTCGTGCGGCTCTCCACCCCTATCGCCTCCTTGAGCTCCTGCATCCTCACGCGGTTGCGGTTGCGGTAGTCGCTCAGATAGGCGTCGGGATCCTTGCCGGTCACCTCCTTCACGGAAAGATTGAGTCCGCCCATGAACTCGTACACGTGGTCGAGACTGAGGGCGCCCCAGGTATTGCTCTGGCGGGGCTGTACCACTGCGTCAGTGCGGGAGAGGGCCGCCTCGAAGGCATACCGGGAGAACTCCTCCCAGCCCTCCTCGCTACCGTAGTAGGCTCCCATATTGTTCATGTAGACCTGGGCTATCTCCGAGCTGGAGGTCCAGCGGTCGGATGCGGTCACCATGCCCTGAATACCGGTGCCGTAGTTGCCGTTCACCCCGCCGAAGACCCTGTAGGAGGACATCCTGCGGGCATCGGCCGGAGTCACGCCCTTCTCGGTGAGTATCCGCTCGGTCTCGCGGATACCCTCGGCCACATTGTTGACATACTCCCCGTCCTGAGCCTCGGCGGCCATGCGCACAGCCCTGTCTATCAGGAAAAGGCGCGAGGCCGCAATATCCCGGAGCTGGCCGCTGGTCTGCACCACCACGTCTATCCTCGGACGGCCGAGCTTCTCCGACGGTATCAGGCGGATATCGGTCACGCGGCCGAAGCTATCGTAGACCGGCTCGACTCCCAGCATGTAGAATATCTGGGCTATCGTCGCACCCTCCGTCTCGATGAACTCGCTGCTCCACAGGGTATAGCTGACCTTACGGGGCAGGGAGTCGCAGTGCCGCTGACGGTAGAGCCGTAGGGTATTCTCGGCCAATGCTACTCCCTTCTCCCAGGCACTGCGGGTCGGGGTGGCCTCGGCGTTCACGGCGAAGAGGTTGCGGCCCGTAGGCAGAGTATTGGGATTGGCCACGGGATCACCTCCGGGCGAGGGCGAGGTATAGCCACCGTCCAGAGCGTTGAGCATACTGCCTATCTCGGTGGAAGGGCTTTCCAACAGGGCCCTGCGGTAGTTGCACACATTGAGCACGGCCTGTTCCATCTCAGTCACCGCCCGGGCAAAATCCCTCTCCGCCTGCGTCGGCTGCGCTTTCCGTCCGCCCATCATCTGCCGTCCGACCGCCGACATCATCCCGCTCATTCCCCGGCCGACAGCCGAATCCTTCCTCAGCTGCTGCATCCCGGCCATCTGAGCCATCATCGACATCATGTCGGGCGGGGCCTGGAGCGAAGCGGCCACCTCCCGGGCGCGGGCAAGTTGCTCCGGAGTGATACCGGCTATCGAGCAGAGCTGCCGGTCATCCGCCGGACGGCCCTGAGCCAGCAGCCGGGCCACTATCTTCTTTGCCGGAGCCACATACCTGCGGTTGAACACCGACAGCTGTTTCTCCACCCCGTCCACGTCCTTGCCCCTGGCCCTGTCAACACCCAACAGGCCGTAGGCCACCGGCTCGGTGCTCATGGCATAGACCGTAGACTCGATCTGCTCCGGCAGGTAGGGCTCACCCATCACATAGAGCCGGCCCGTCACCTTCTCGGAGGCCAGTTCCTCGGCAAAATTCCCGATGCGCAGGATCTCCTCCTCAGTGTAGGGCACGCCCCTGTCCATGGTATCCAGCCCGAGGTCGGAGGCAATGCCCATCTCTATAGTCAGTTCCTTGATTCTGAGCGCAATGTCCTCGGCGCTGGCAGCATCCGGCCTCTCCCCGTAAAGAGCGTCCTCATAGTGCGAAAGCTCCTCCGAAAGGTCGCGGTACAGCCCCCTGACATTGCTCTCCATGAAAGGAGCGGTGAGGTAGGACTGGAGCGTAGCGTAGGCGCGGCGCTTGGCCATCACCCCCTCCCCGACATTGGAAATGGTGTATAGGTAAAAATGCGGCACGGTGCCCACCAGGCGGTCCGGCCAGTCGTACCGGCTCAGGGCCACCTGCTTTTTCGGAGTGAACTCAAGGCTGCCGTGGGTTCCGAAGTGAATCATAGCATCGGCTTCAAAGCCGTAACGGGCGTAGAGGTAAGCAGCTATATAATTGTACGGAGGTGCGGCGTGCGTGCCATGCACCATCTGGAAGTCGTTCTGACCGCCGCCGGCCGCGGGCTGCGGCAGCAGCACCACATTGCCTAACTCTATCCGGGCTAAGGCCAGACGGCCGTCTCTCGACATATAGGGCCCCGGGAATTCCCCGTTCAGGGCCTCCACCTCCTCGCGCAGTCTCTGAGGCAGAGCCTCCTGAGCCCAGCGGGCAAATGTCGGGGCGTCCACCCACTCGGGAGCACCCTCGTCCATGAAGCGGGAGGCGGCCCCCTCGGCGTAGGAGCCGAAAACCGCACCGCGGCTCTGAATCAGGGCGGCCAGGGCCTCGGGAGAGGACGGCAGTCCCTCTACATTGTACCCTGCATCGCGCAGCGCGACGAGGAAATTGTACAGCGAGGGCACCACCTCCATGCCGGCGGCCGTCAAGGTATTCTGCCCCGCCCCCTTGTAGTAGAATATGGCTATCTTCTTCTGGCTCTCGGGCTTACGTCTGAGTTCCAGATAGCGGTTGACCGTCTCGGTAAACTCCTGCAGACGCTCCGGAATGGCCTTGAGCCGCTGCAGCCCGTCCTCATCCTCGTAGTGCCCGAAGAGCACGTAGGGGCGGATGGCCCCGTCTATCTCGGGAGTCACCACGCTTTGGGAGAGGAAGCCCCAGGCCATGCCCATCTCATCGGCCTCCCAGTCGGAGACCAGGGAATTGACATTCAGGGGAGAGAAAAGGGGAATGTTGTATTTTTCCAGAAACCTGACCATCCCGTCGCCCAGGCGGCCGTGCGCCATGTTGATGACCGCCGAAGGGGCGATGGAGTCGAGCTGCCCGGTGCGGAGCATGGGCATGGTGCTGCGGATCGGATAGACGACGTTGCCGGTGGCCTCGAGGGAGGCTATCAGGTCGGTGGGGTCGCCCATCTGGCCGGTGACGATGATGCGGGGAGCGTCCTCCTTCCTGAGGCCATTGTCCCTGAGCCACTGATTATAGGCCGCGATGGAGCGGAAGCCTTCCTCCTCCCCTCCGCTGCCGTCCGGCGAGGGGTGGTAGATATTCTCCACCGTGTATTCCTCGGCGGGAGCGGGCTGAGGGGCGGCAATGACCTTGCGGTCTATCCTGCGGCGGATGAAGGCGAGCATGTTGCGGTAGTTCACCGGACCGCCATTGGAGAGGTAGGCCTGAAGCTCCGGGGCGAGGGTGGAGTCCACGGTGTTGATGTCGTTGGCCGGGTTGGTGACCATGGTCGAGAGCACAGGCAGGCCCCGGTCGGCGGCCTTCTGTATCTGCGCCCGCTGTTCCTCGGTGATTCTCAGGCCCATGCCGTTGATCAGGAGGATGTCGTAATGACCGGCCCTGGAGGCTTCCTCGGGGGTGAGCTCGTAGAGGCGGACCATGCGGCTGGCATTGGCCTTGGAGATCTGGCCGAGGGTGATGACCTGGTAGTTCAGGAAAGCCACCCGCGTAGGGGCCGCCAGAAACGCCCAGAGTCCCCACAGGATGAGGACTGCCAGGATGGATACCACTATGAATGTTATGAGTTTTGCCGTTTTTTGAATCATGCTGCGTTTTTATATTTTCTATTTTTTATTGAAAAACTCCTCGATATTCATCGAAAGGGATACTGCGGCCGTGGTGCCGACGGTGCTCGGAGTGCTGCTGTAGTAATAGTCGGGCCGGTAGTTGAAGAGGTTGTCCACTATCACGTTGAGCTGTATGCCCCGCCAGATGTCCTGCGACACGGTCAGTTTCCATATCGTGTAGGCCGGGTAGGTCTGGGTCTCGGTCTCCTCGTAGTTGGTGGCGGAGGTGTAGACCTCGGTGGTCACGGCGGAGAGGACGCGGCCGCTGATGGCCACGTTGAAGCCGTAGTTCTTCCAGGACCTGCCGTACTCGATGCGGGCTGTGGCCGAATGGGGACGGGTCTGGGAGAGCAGGGGCTCGCCGGCGCGTATGGCCTCGTCGGTAAAGGTATAGGCCAGCCGGGCCCCGAGACCGAAGGGCAGGCGGGTCGAGACGGATACGTCCACTCCGCGCACCTGCAGAGGGCTCATGTTGGTGTACATCATGCCGCCGAGCTCTTCGTTCCAGACGGTGGTGATACGGTTGTCCACGAAGTTGTAGAAGCCGGAGACAGAGGCGGAAAGGTATTTCCAGTTGTACTCTGCCGAGACATTGAGGTTCTCGCTGGATTCGGGCTCGAGGTCCGGGTTGCCGTAGATCATGAAGATGCTGGCCATGTCGAAGGACATGTACATCTCCTTGAGGGTCGGGGCCCGGAAGCCGCCGGAATAGGAGCCTCGGAAGGACCAGCCTCCGGTGCGGTACATCACACTGAGCTTGGGGGAGAAATGGCTGAGCCGCTTCTGGGAGAAGAAGTCGTAACGCATACCTCCGACAAGGTACCACCTCTCGCTCAGCTTAGCCTCTATCTGGCCGAAGACATCCGCAGTATGCTGGACATAGTAGCCGTTGCCTTCAAACTGATAGGACATCAGGTAGTCGCGCATGTAGTCACCTCCGAGTATCATGGTATGCTGTCCGTCCTTTCCCAGACTGTAAGTATAGACTCCGCGCACCACATGCTGTACGTTGCTGTAGTCCCGGACATCGGTCTCATTGAAGAGAAGGTAATCGCTCTTGTCGTACTGGTCGAAGCCGTAGGAGAGTTCCAGACGGTTGCGGTCATTGATGTCCCACTCTCCTCTCAGACCTCCGCTGAAATCGCGGTAACGGTCGCGGGTGTCGCTCTGCAGATCCCTCTCGCGGAAGAAGTAGCCGGCACGGGCTGTCAGTTTCAGACCTTCAACCGGCTCATACTGCAGGCGCTCCTTGACACTCCAGTTGTAGCCGCCATAGAAAGTGCTGTAGTCGCCCTCCGAGGGCATGGAGTAGGAATCGATGCTGGTGTACTGGGCATTGGTCATGCTGTTCAGTTTCCCGGCCTGAAAGCCCACCGAACCGCCGTACCGCTGCTCGTTGTGGGCCCCGTAGCGGGCATTCACATTGACCGACCAGGGTTCGGTCGCCCCGGCACTGATGAGGTTGACCACCCCGCCCACGGCATTGGAGCCGTACAGGGACGAGGCCGCGCCCTTGACTATCTCCACCCTCTGGACATTGTCCAGGTTCAGGCGGTTATAGTCAATGTTGTCCAGGGTCTCGCCGGCTATACGTTCCCCGTCCACCAGAAAGAGGACAGAATTGCCTCCGAAGCCCTGCATATTCAGGGTCACCTGCTGGTCCATCGCATACGAGAACTCTATGCCGGGCAGTTCCGACTCCAGTAAATCCCCTATATTGAGGGCATCCACTCTCTGTATATCCAGACCGGTTATGACTCTGGTCTGTATAGGACTTTCCTTGAGAAGTCTCGGAGTCCTGGTCCCGGTGACCACCACTGTCTCCAGATTCATGTAGTCCTCCTCGAGCATCACGTCCACCTCTCCACCGGTATGCTCCGCGATAGCGATATCCTGCGAGAGAAAGCCCATCAGATAAAAATGCAGTACCGACTTCCCGCTGTCGGGGACCGCAATACTGTAGCGACCGTCATCTCCGGTAGCCGTGTAGAGTGTGGAGCAGCCCTCCACGGTAATTTCCACACCGGCCAGAGGGCTGCCGTTGACATCCGAGACAGTGCCTGCGACCGTGCGCTGCTGAGCATGCAGGGCCGCAGCCGCCAGCAGGAGGACCGTCATCAGAAGTATCGTCCTTTTCATTGTCAGAATTCTAAGGGATATACGTAATCAATGGTCATGAAGCCCTTGATCTTGCTGTCATTCATATAGTTGGTCAATTGCAGGGCCGCCGCCTTGCCGTCCTGCGTCATCAGCACGTACACCTTGCCGGACATCGTATACACCGGCGGCATAGTGGAAGTGTCCACATTGAGCCATTTGGACAGTTCCGGATTGTACCAGGACGGGGCGTAGAGGATAATCCCGTCCATCATCTGCGACATATCGACCGTTATCCTGTCCTCTGTCCAGACATCCTCCACATACTCTCCGTCCGGAAGCCTGCCCGATGCCAGGAACTCTTCCAGTGAGGTGAACACCGTTTCGATGACCGCACCACCGTTGGTCTTGGTATCATAACGGTGTATGGCCAGATCCCAGCCCTCCATCACTTCTCCGGTCTCCGTGCCGTCCTCCGCAATCACCGTAGTGTCTATGGAGAACGTCTCAAAGTCGATGTAGGTCCATTTTGTGTACGAGGTGGCATCGATATATATCGTACCCGATGACGTAGCCTGCTCCACTTTCGTGAATCCGAACTCGGTATCGGCCACCGGCTCGTCATATATACCTTCGAAAATACCGTTGCACGACGGGAGCGACAGCATCGCCGCCCCCATCGGCAACATTATCAATAATGGCTTGGGGATTCTTTTCATTTATTTCGTTCCTTCGAAATCCACATTGATGGACATAGGCATGGCACCCGGGGTGATTTCGGCACTGAGAGTCATGGTACTGCCGTCCGCGCTGACTGTCCCGGTCAGAGAACCGGTTATACTGGTCTCGCCGGACACAGCCTCTATGCTTTCCGCACTCAGAGTGTAGCCGTCAGCGGATTCAGCCAGTTCCACTTCCACGGATATGGACTCCATGGACATTGTGCCCATACCCATCTCCGGAAGTGTCAGAGTCCATACATCACCTTCAGCGGTAAGGGACACCTGAGCCTCCTCCATCGGATCCATGGCCGATCCCATGACCGACATTGTCAAAGTTCCGGTGTAAGAACCGCTGAGCAGCAGCTCGGCAGGAGGATTGCCGGGAAGAAGAGTAATCTTCAGACCTCCCATCACTGCCGGAACATCAAACGTAAAAGTGAAGTCTTCCGTACTTTTGACTGTCGCCGAAAGAGTGCAGTCGTACTCGCTCTGAGAGTCAGCCGACATGCCCATTACTGTCTTGCCGCTGCCGCTCAGGCTGTAAGTTCCGTTACTTTCCGTAACCGCCACTCCCGTCAGAGAGAATGTGCCCCAGGTATCGGAGACATAACTTACGGATACAGTTCCGCCGTCCTCTGCCGTGAGAGTCAGGGTCTGGTTCTGACTGAGCATAGGCGCAGACGAATACTGGAACTCGGCTGTCGAATAACCGGTGTAAGTCCCGGCTACCGCCTCGGAGAGCACCGTTTCAGGTTCTTGATTCTGGTTTTCAGTTTTCTCGCAGGATGTTGCGAAGACCGCTACAGCGGCCAGTGAGATAATTTCTATCAGCTTCATTGTATTTTGAATTTTAATGTTTACAAATGACGCTGCAAAGGTATCCCGGCCAAGCAAGGGCATCAATCGCTAGAAATAATGATTATCGGCAAAAATCATCACTATTTACAATTAAAGTGATACGCTGACAGGAGAGTGCCCGGAAGTCTGACTTCTGTATGTGAAGTAGAGGAACAAAAAAGCCCCCGGAGGATGTTCCTCCGGGGGCTCTAAGGGGCGGCGGCTACCTACTCTCCCACCCCGGTTAGGGCA
>CALVDE010000003.1 GCA_944326265.1 uncultured Bacteroidales bacterium
AGGGCCGATACGCACGAAGCCATGATGCATATCGCTGCCATAAAATTATTTTTGAATAAAATTTAAACAGATTCTTATAGTATTCTTCTTTAATGATATTTCGCGAAACAAAACTATCCCTGATGGCTTCAATTTCCCTTATGTACTTGGACACTTGTAAATCCACGTCCAGGCCGACCAATATTCTTATCCGTTTATCTTTGAGATTTTCAGATAGCTGCATGTACCCGGAAAAATAAAAATAACCGACCAATATGTAAACAGTATCTGTCTTAGGTAAAATACCATTTATGATATCTGATAAAAATTTCTCTTTATTTGTTATAAAACTGCTGCTCATAAAACTTATCGCAAAAAGTTATCTCAATGTTTCAAGTATTCCTGTCCTTTTTCAGTCAACACATACCCACCCGTTTTCTTCGAGCCGCTATACTCTATCAAACCAAGCGCATCAGAGGATAGATTCTGCAATATCCGTGATATTGTCCTCACAGAAAGATCCATTTTCCCCGCCAATTCGTTTTTCTTTATACCCGGCTGCTTCGCTATCTCTGCAATGAGGGCTGCCTCCCGCTCGTTTATCGTGCCATTTTTAGCATCCATTTCATTTTCAAACCCATCCCTGCAAGGAATCTCAATCAGGAAATAGGTTCTGCCCTCATCCGTTTCAATCCTAGCCGGCTCCGAGCCATTCTTGCGCAGTTCGTCCTGAATAGTAGGGATACCCGTAGCTCTACCTTCCGACAACTGAAGTTCTTGCAGATAGTCACCCAAACGGCGGTTGGACTCTATCTTGTGCTTGTTCAGTAAGTCTTCTACGTTGATAAGTATTGACATACTAAGAGTATACTACAATTTGACGTAAAGATACGAAATTATATGCAACGCAGAATCTAAAACACCTGCTTCATACTATTCATTCCTATCATCTCGTTACCAATTTATCGTAATGCGAATTTTAAACCTTAAAAATCAACGCCCTACCATCTAGTACACCGGCATATACATCCATCTCTCTCTTGGAAATACCCAACCGCACAGCCAGACTTCGCCAATCCTTTACAGTTTTAACTACTTCATGGATAATGCTCTCCGCCACTTTCCGCCCTATCATATATTCCTCACAAGCATCCAGCAAGATATGTAAATCGGCCTTATTGGATGAGGACGTGATGAGCAGGCTCTGGTATTCATTCTGCGTTGGATTCATGTCATATGCCGGTGACAGAGTCCATCCCTTGGAAGTCAAAAGGAAACCGTGATTGCGGAAATGGTCATCGCTGTTGCCGATGCAGACATTGAAGGCCACCCGGCGATAAAGCTCCCGCAGGTTTGTCTCTACATTGGTGCAATTCTGAAGGATGAAATCAACCATGTCCAGATAACCGTGACCAGTCGTGGCGTTGTCTCCATCAGAAAGTCCCAACAGAGTCATTGCGGAAGCGAAATGAATCCGGCGGCCTTCAGGGGTGCGGTCGAAACGTCGAGACAACAATGTATGATATTTCTCCCCGACAGACAGAATCTCAGTGTGTGCAGCATTGACACCTGCTTTCTTCGCCAGCAGGTGTGCGAAATGTTCCCACAGTCCAGTATTATAATCATCCTTACGCGAAGGGAATTTGGCGATATAAAGCGTTTTGTCTTTACCAATAACACTGGCTTTCGGTCTCGCACCACCCAATGAAGAACCCGGCATCACAAGCTGGTTTATCCACTTTTTAGCTGGCAGCTGGTTTTCTTCCTCACTTTTCTCTATCTCCATACTGGCAGCAATCAAATCACGTACATCCGCCAAAGGAGGAATCTTCAGGGATTCGTCCGCATTGATGAAATCCCCATCCTTCTCTTCCTTGAAACGGAAGCCTCCCATGCGCGAATAATCATCTATACCCATCAGGAAATCAAAGGATGACAGCCGACGTATCGGGCGGCCTTCTTCCGACGCGGTTATCTGCTCCCGACGCAAAAGCAAGGTACGCCCCCAACGGTCCGGCAGGGCATCGGAAAAGCATCCGAATATATCTTTCCCAGGCTGCGTATATTGCATCCCCGGATAATTGTTCAAATCCTCGCTCAGGAACAAGTCTCCGTGCTTCCTCAACCACTCATCATGGAACGAGAAGCTATAGCTGTCGGAACCTCGAAGTGATTCATACCCCAGTTCTCCGATAAGTTCTATTTCCTTGAGCCAGTCAAAATCGGCATATACATAAAGTTTCTTCATCGCCTAATCCTTTTTAGATGCCCGTTCCCTTGTTTTCAAGCTCAAATCCTGCAAAGCCTTTCCCAACTTGTCTTCTTTGGCAAGCCACAGGATGTCATCATCCAGCTGCAGGGCATAAAGCACCCTAAGATAAATGCCTATTGCCACCGTCGGGGCACCTTTTTCAATGCGCAAAACGGTCAGCGGAGAACAGGTCGCCCGCTCCGCCACCTGAGCCACGCTCAGATTTCTGCGTAAGCGAGCCAGCTTTATCTGCTCTCCTACCGCCTGCATCTTCTGTTCTAATTTCCTCGGCAACTTGGTGCCCATTGTATTTTTTGCCATAACATATCATATAATATACAAAAATAGCATTTTTTATTTATTTAATGATATGTCAACGCAAAAATAATGGATTCTCACAGAATCAGCCGGGGAATACAGGCTTTACAACGACATCAGAATAAAGGCTCAAATATGAACTCTTATCCTTATATTTTTCGCAACAAGTATCAAATTTGAGATATTGGGCAACATACTACAAAAATGCACACACACTTCTTGCAGTGCTACAATCTATGTGCCTGGTCAAGCTTTCTCTTGCTCCAGCATTTTCCTGACCTGTTTGTCAAAGTCCGAATCAATCAGCTGAGTGCGGTTAAAGATGTCATACTCCTGCTCGGCCTTTGCCTTGGCCTGAGCAGCCGATATGCGTCCCTTGTCGGGTAGAATCTGATAACGGCGGAATGCAAGGAACTCGTTAACGCTTGCCGAGAACTGGGACATGCTGAAAGTGTTCTCCCGCTCGATAAGGTCTTCGATGTAGTCAAAGTATCCGGTGACGGCGCGTTCCAACTGACGGATTTCTCTCTCGTCCAGATAGTTCTTTGCGATTGAGACGTCTGATTTCAATATACGGCCGTCCGGAGCGTTCTTCCACGTAGTCAGTCCCATGTGCTCCTTCGTATGATCAGCTTTGCTGTATATTATCTCAGCGGCAGTCTGCCCTGTAATCGCATAGTGAAAACGGTTCTGAATCATCGCATAAAAGTCCTGCGTCGTCGGCGAATCCTTGTCGTAATCAATGCTACATTCGGCATAAATGTCGGTAATCTGCTGCCAGATCCGGCGCTCGCTGGCCCTGATGGAGCGGATGCGCTCAAGCAACTCGCGGAAATAATCCTTTCCGAAAACTGCCGTTCCCTGCTTCAGCCGGTCATCATCAAGAGCAAATCCTTTGCGGATATACTCGTTGAGCACCTTGGTCGCCCACTGACGGAAACGGGTAGCCTGCATCGAATTAACCCTATATCCGACAGAGATAATCATGTCAAGATTGTAAAAATCCACAGATTCTTCCACTTCTCCCCTTATACCCCTATTCACGACAGTTGCAATTTTTGCAACTGTCGCATCCTGCTGCAATTCTCCGTCTTTGAATATGTTGGAAATATGGCGGCTGATACCCGATTTATCTACCCCGAAAAGCCGACTCATCGCCTTTTGCGTACACCAAATCGTCTCATCCTTGATGACAACCTGCACCTTGCCTTCCTCTTTCGGGAGATTGTATAATATGAATTGAATTTCGTTCGGCATAAATATAGTTGGCCTGCTTGCAATTTAACCACACAAATTTAACCCTTTTACTCTAAATCACAATTTCTATTTTCTCCGGCATCATGTTTTCCATAAACTTCACTGGCAGATACTTCGCACTGGATACTCACGATTTAATTTTTCTGAACAGCATCGCAACTACACTTTTCCATGGAATTTTTCATTGAAAATATACACTTTTCCATAAACATCCTCTTTAGGATCAACGCCCGCTGTTTTGCCATATTCTTATTTACGCATAATCTTAGCATACCATTCCTTATCCGGATGGTAACCGTAAAAGCATTTGCCGTCCCCGCCCAGGTCCCACGGCGAAGTCAATTCTGTAGAACGATAGGGCAGCCGCTCATATTTCCGCAGACGCATCAGTATCCTGACACGCCTGCGGAAACGCTTGGATGCGATCTGCTTGCCTCTTTTCTGAGATTTACATCCACAGACTGTGCCTGCAGGATATTTCTTCCTCGAACCACTCATCGTACTCATCGAAATCATTATGGAAATCCGTCCAGTCTTTGGAAGCGTACTCTTTTTCGAAGGCGACCAGATCTTCTTTCAGACGTTCCCTCACAGTGTCCTCTCCGTCATCGCCGCTCATCACCCATTCCACGTGCCCGGCATATATTTCCGCAATACGGATCTGCCTGTAGGCCTCCTTCATCGTCCTGATGGTACTGTCGTTGAGTTCCAGCACATCCGCATCGTACGGATAGTGGTCAAAGACGCAATGGTGGATAGCGTACAGCACCGGAACCCTCTCACCTCTGGGAACTCCTCTCATATAGGATTTAGTAGACTGAAATACGGTTTCAGTCTCATCTTGGAAAAAACGTCCGCCGATGTATTGCGGCTCTGCCTTAACCACATTCTTAAAACGACGCAAAAGGTAAGCCTCCGCTTCCTCACGGCTCGAAAATCTCCTGTGCTTTGCGACGCTGTGAATCGAATGAGGATAATCCATTTTGTTAATTATCCAGTAGTCCTCATGAACCATCTCCGGCTTTGGCCTCAATGCCCTTGCAATGTCACGCTCGATGATTTCGGCGGTCTTGCGTATCCGCCATTGCTGATAATCAAAGTGTCCTCTACTCATAGCTTCTAAAATTATGCGATTGCCCGCGATTTCATTTGAATGCGAAGGTGAGGAATTATCCGGCTGAAATCCGAATCCTAAAAAAAAGATGTCAAAAATTACAGCTTTTTAAAATTTTGATATTTTTTAAATTTCTGTGCGGGACAACATTCAGTCGAACATTACGCGCGGATTCATCTCGTGGGGGCTTCTCCAGCTGATACCTCTGCGGGCGAGCACATCGGCCTTAGAGCTCCAGTACATGAAGCAGAAGCCCATACCCCTTGGGACATTCCTGCCTATGGCCTCGTCCGTCTCTTTCTCCACCTCGTAGTAGATCTCCTCCCACAGCGGAGTACGTTCGATAGGGTCAAAACGCAGATACTGGTGATATTTACTGCACCACTCCCCCTCAGTCACCCCGGCCATGTCAATGTATTCCCGCCATTTTCTCAGCTCGGCCTCCACCTCTCCGACAGTCAGCGGATCGTCATATTCTTTCAGATCCTCATCCGTCACTGACTTGAAAAGTGCGGCCTGCCGCTCGAGTACCCTGATCGCGAAGCGAGGAGTATCGCTCCTGGAGATATTGTCGAGAAGGATTTTCATGAGAAATATCTTGTCGTAGGGCGAGTGCCGGCCGCTCCGTTCCGGGAGCGCGTCCAGCATCGAAACGACTTCATTTGCAAGTGGATAATTTTTCCACATCATCATTTTCCGGGAGTTGCTGCGCATCCGTTTGAGCAGTCTGACAGACCGGCGTATCTGAGAAGGATATATTTTCATAGCCTGTGTAGTGTTAATCAGTTAAATATAAGCATCGTAGCGTCCGTCATCATCGGGATATTCATCTTCATACGGTATATCCGTCTCATCCGGTTCTTCCAGTGTCTCCTGCCCGTCGGACAGCGGCAGATAATATTGCTCTATCTCCGGGGCAAATGCGGTCAGACGGCCCTGCTTATATGCCTCAACTGCCTCAGAGAGCATTGCCTCCGAACCGTAGCGGGCTCCTTTTAGAGCGCACATATCCCTGAAATACTGCGCATCCCCCTCTTCCTCGATATCCCCGTTGAGCGACATGAGGTACAGCTGCCCGTATGCGTCACCGCTGCCGAGAATTGAGGCACGGGCATACCATTTATAGGCCTTGCGGTAGTCCTCGATAGTACTGTACAGACCATAGTAATAGGTGTTTCCAAGGCTCAGCGCAGCTTCCTTCGACCCCATGCCGTAGGCTTTCTCCAGCAGGGAGATGTACCTGTCCCGTACGTACAACTGACTGTAACGTTGCATATTGTCGAAATCCTCCACCTGGCACAATGCCTGCAGATAGACGCAGTAGCAGTCCCGGTGCTCCGCCCCTACCGCCAGCCCCGCTGAAAATGCTTCCGGGTCGGCCAGCTCGTCGTTTTCATTGAACGACAGGGCGCATGCCAGGTCAGACCAAGCCGCGATAATCCCTCCATAGGCCGCTGCCTCATAGTCATCCTTCGCATCCGGGAAACTGCCGGTTACCTGAACGGCCCATCCGCGCATATACCTCCACATCAGATTGTCCCCTTGGTCGCGTATCAGCTCATTGAGGAGTTCTATCGCTTTCGCAGGATCGGATTTCAATCCTGACCTTCCGAATATCAAGTCCCTAATGTAGGCAAATGCGGCCAGGTCGCACCCCTGTTCCATCGCCTCGGCCAACAAGGTCTTCGCCCGCAGCCTGTCCACCAGTCCTATGTCCCCGCAACGGTACATCAGGGCCAGACCCGCCGCCCCCTCAGGGTATCCTTGCTCATAAGCCTTTCTGAAACAACGCTCTGCGATGCTGTCGGACGTCTCATCAGGACGCACGTAATAATGGTAGCGGCCCAGACCGTAAAGCGCATACCTGTTGCCCGTATCCGCGGATCGGCGCAGCTTCGCCAAAGTGCTGTCTTGGAGGAAAAACAAGTTCTCACCTGCCAGAAAAGTCCACATAAAGCGCTTGACTGCAACTGGGTCATCCGCAAACGCCTTGTCCGACAGGAAAGTCTGCACCAGTGCATTGAAGGACCCGCGTCGGAACATCTCTGGGAAATCCCGGGACACGCAGGGCCGCACCGCCTCCAGCGAGAGGTATCCGACCACCGACTCACGGACGTGGATATTCTCGGGAACCTCAGCGCTGAACAGCTCAGGCATTTCCCCTGCTACCCTGACCTTCAACTGCTTGCCCTCATAGTTCAGTTCCATGTACTCGCCGTCATAGTAATCCACCACCGGCGGCTCCGCGCTGAAAGGCCAGTCCGGCAAAGCCCTTCCGGGAACAATCGCCGATGCGTCAACCGGCACCTCCCTCTTGAGAGTACTGCTGACCGAACCTCTGTCGCCATAACGGCTGTAAAGCCTGATAACACATTCGTTTTCCATAGTTTATCCGTTAAGATTAATTCAATACATGGTAAAAAATATCCATTTGCAGGGTTGACGGCTCCGGCTCCGGATGCTGAGGGCTGTTAATTTGCTAAAGACTAGTTTACTGTACAGATGCGAGACAGTGCTCCCAAGTGACACAATGAAGGGCTCCGCCTTTTTTAATGAGAGGGGCAGCATAGACTTGATGAATTGTCTTTTCGGGGAATATGTTCTGCATTTGTTCACGGGCCGAGCAGTCACATCCATGTTCTAAGTTCTCGGACAAGGCCGGCAAAATGATTGATTCCGCAGTGTTAACATAATTGATGTAGCACCAACTGCCTTTCAACGGGTCACTGTATTTAAGTTCGACTATGTCAAAATATGGGGACAGTATCTTTATCAGACGGTCTGCGAACTCGGCAGAACGTTTTCCCATCTGACGGTAATTATTGAGCAGTATGCGGCTGTCACCGACATAGGCAACCATACCGTCTGCATGGCCATACGGTTCACAGTCATCCCAGGGAATCAAAATCACTTGAGCCTGAAACGCATCTTCAAGTAAGGCCAGTAGTCTCAATGGACGAAGATGCGGGTTCTCTGTAAGAATCTTGTCGGTCATAACCACCTTGTCCCCACAGCGTACATAATTGCCGCCATCCATCACGACATCCAGTATCGTGGAAAAATGAATGTTGAGTCCTTCCGCAGCCTTCTCTTGTTCCGTTATGTACTTCCGTTCTTTTTCATTGTCCATGTAATCCGGGAAGTATTTGAAACCCACGTATTTTCCTCCGCCGATATGCACCGGCATATAATCCCGGCACCAGATATCCTTAGAGTACGGCAGCAATCCGTATGGGGCACCGCATCGGTCAAGGATTCCGCACAATGCGCCATACACATCCGTGAAATCTTTTTGCAGCCATTCAGACAGATATATTTTCTCGCTTCTCATCGACTAATTTGCTTTTTTAAAATTCCACATGCGATTACACTTTTTGTACCAGAACTTTCCCTTCTTGAAATAATCCTCTTCCGGTTTCCCGATATGCTCTTCTCCGCACTTTTTATGATAAGGAGGCTTTTCGGTATCATAATATTCTTGCGCGGGAATATTTCTCCTCCATTCCGATACGACATCATGTTTCTCAGGCATAGCCACATTAATCCATTCGATATGAATACCACCGCCGTCCAACGGCATATTATCAATCATATCCTGATAGATATAAGTCGACCTCTTCTCGAAGGCTTTTCCCTCTTTCACTTTCCATTCTCCATCGTTGAACCGCTCCACTCTATAGCCTCTAATCAGAAATGATGCACGGTATTTTTTCTCCTCATTCTCAAAAGTCACATCTATACCGGATACATGACAATTCAAAGAACCAGGGACAAAATATTCCAGTGACTGACCTTGATGGGCATTGGTATGATACATCGCCGGATCTTTCAAGCCACCCTCTTCCTCATGATAGTAAAATTCTATTTCTTCCAGATATATCCTGTTTTTGTTATTTATGCTGAAATATCCGCCATAAAGCAATCGTTCAGCCAATTGCTCAAACTGTTTTGACAACTCCTTCTCTTTCTTCTCATTGTCGCTTTTGTCTGTCACGCCCGTAAACAGACTGAGAATCGCATTGATTCCCGATGATTTGTCAATATTTTCCATAACATTTTTTAGATTTCTTAATGCTAGCAAATTTACAATTTATATCCAAAAACGCCTATCTTTGTTTAAAATATGTTCACGATGCATATAATTCCGAATATAGAACTGACGTTTCTGAGCAAGGATGCGGTATTGTTCCTCAGCAATGAGGAAGGCAGCCGTATTGACGAATGCATAGCCCAGGATTACGAATACTTCAATTCAATGTTTGAGAAATGGGGATTCAGCCTCGTTTACCTGCCGGAGGTATTCGCCAGGCTGTCATCCGAGGCCCTGAGCTACTGCTTCCCTGGCATTCAGGATGGGGACATCAATGCCAGAGCCGTGAATGACAGGATAATGGCTATGCTCCATATCGAGCCGTATACCGGATTCCTGTTCCACGGCGAGGACGGACTGCATTTCTACTGCGCGGAGAACGGTAGAATCAACCTAGGCGTTCTACGGGTTGTACTGCATACCTTTAGAGTAAGGGAACACCGTCCTGCCTTATCGAAGACCGAGTCTGCATCCGAATCGCCTAAACAAGCATTTGACTGTCTTTCCATGCCATGTGCCACGCATTCCATTGAGCCGGAATCCCTGAGGCTAAAGCGGAAAATGAAAGGAATGGCTGAACTTTTCAAGGTTGACGCGGAGACGGAAGACAGCATCGATCCGAAGACCAGAGCGATTCTGGATGAGATTGAGCGGATACAGGTGGAGTTCGGTATCACCATTGAGGAACTCGAGACACTGCTGGACAGCCGGATAAGGCTGAGCCGCCTGACCATAACGCCGCAGAACAGGATATATCTTTCCGATTACGGCAACAGAGAGATAAAGTTGGATCATCTTTCCAAAGCCGTCTATTTTCTATTCTTACGGCACCCAAAAGGCATAAGGTTCAAAGAACTTTCCGACTATCATGACGAGCTTCTGGACATCTACCTGAGAATAACAGGCAGGGATAGCCTGGATGACATCCGTAAAAGCATTGACGACATCGTAGACCCGCTCAACAATGCCATCAATGTGAAGGTTTCCAGAGTCAAGTCGGCTTTCCGCTCCGCCGTCAGCGATCGGGTGGCCAGACATTACTACATAGACGGCACCGGAGGCATGCCCAAGAAAGTCAGCCTGGACCGCAAACTGGTTATCTGGCAGGCTTAATTGTCCTGTCTTCCATCTTCTTCCTCAAAGAGTTCGGAGAAACGCGCACTTTCCGGAGCTGCCGCCTCACTGCACAGGCAGGCAAAACGCCTGCTGGCCCTAGTGTATCTGCTGCTCATCTCGTCCATTCCTTTGGGAGATGCATCGAAATTCAGGGCATTGTCGATATTGAGTTCCGAAGCGGCTTCTACAGCATCCTGATTGGCCCCGATATAAGCAAATGTCCAGCCTTTCGTCTGCAGCCGGCCGACCAGTGCCTTTATCATTTTCCCAGTATACTCTTGCGAAGAATTCTCATACCCGTCAGTGATGACGGTAGCGAATACCCTGTCATTCTCACCCGTCTTGCATTCCAGATCGTGCAGACTCCGTCCCATGGCATCCAGGAGCGGAGTGCAGCCTCCGGGGCGATAGTCCTTCTCTGTAAAATCCCTGATCTCCCCTACCGGCACTCTGTCACGCCTTGTCCTGACTCCGGACATGCCCGTGCCCTCAAAGGTCACAATGGATACATGGTGTCTCTGCTCCGGAAACTCCTCCTGGTTCCTGCGGATACCGCTGAAAGCCTCATTGACTGCCTGAAGCGTCTCATCGTAGATGGCCGACATACTGCCGCTCTCATCCAGGATGATAAGATTGTAGATGTTCATGCTGTTACTTTTTTCCATATTGCGTTACTTTTAAAGATTAATTCTGCCGCAAAATTACGGACACGTATCTATGCAGTCAAATCCCTGCAAGCCTTTCACGGATTTTTAGTAAGTTTGCACTATATGGAATACACTGTTTGGATAGATGAGGAGGCTTATCGGGACAATCCAGTGCCGGTGGTCTACCTCCACTCGTTCAGGGGCAACGGCGAGGATGTCTGGAAGGCCTGCCACGGGCTGAATGACTGCCCGCCGATGGTGCTGGTGTCCGTCAACAATCCGGGTACGGGGTTGGACGACGAGCTGTCGCCATGGCCGGCGGACGGGGTCTGGAAGGGTCAGGCACCGTACAAGGGGTTGGCGGCGGAGCATCTGCGCTGGATGATGGAGGAATGCGTCCCGCAGATGGAGGCGGAAATCAGCAGCCTCATGCAGGACAGACTGAGCAGGAGCAGTCAGGCAAATGGATATACGGCCCAGTTTCTACCGATAATCGCCGGTTATTCCCTCGCAGGCCTCTTCGCCCTCTGGGCCGCCTGGAACTCAGGGTATTTCCGGAGGGTCGCAAGCGTCTCCGGTTCCCTATGGTATCCCGGTTTTACGGATTTCATCAGGCATAATGCACCGAAGGCCGGCTTAAAAGAATGGACCTGTCTGGAAAAGGCCTACTTCTCCCTCGGCGACCGGGAGAGCCGCACCCGCCATCCGCTGATGAGCCGGGTGGACACCTGCACCACCGAAGTGGTGGAGAGGGTCAGGTCATACGGCATCGAGACCACTTTCGAATGGAACCCCGGCAACCACTTCGATCATCCGGAGCAACGCATGGCCCGGGCCATCGCATGGTTATTGCGCTGAATTTTTCCTGACAGATGACTGCTTGGCACAGACACAGCACTACTTCTGCTCACCGGAGAACATGGCCGTATGCCTGAGCACCTTCGCATCGACATAGAAGACTATCTCCTCCGCTATATTGGTCAGATGGTCGCCGGTACGCTCGAGCTTGCGGAAGATGCTGCCGAGGCCCATGACCACCGGAAGTTCGTCCGTATGCTCCCGGGCGTACTCCACCAGGATGCTGTCGGAAGCGGCCTTGAGCCGGTCCAGCTCGTCGTCCATGTCGATGACCGAGGAGGCCTTCGAGGGATTCTCGTCCATCAGGGAGGACTGCAGTCCGTTCATCATCTCCAGCACGATGTCGAACATCCGCTCCAGCTGGAGCCTGCCCACTAAGGCTGCGTCGAGTTTCTCAGCATCCGTCTCCTTGACGAAGCGGGCGATGCTGTAGGCGTAGTCCCCGATGCGCTCGAGGTCGCTGTTGATCTTGAGCATGGCCAGCACGAAGCGCAGGTCCACTGCCACGGGGGTATATAGGGCGATGAAGTCCTCCACCTGAGTATCTATCTTGATGTCCTGGGCATCCACTAAGCGCTCGCGTACCCATATCTGCTGGGCTATATTGCGGTCCATGCCGAGCACCGCCTGACGGGCCTGGTCCATCTGACTGTACACCATAGCCCACATGCGGTAGACCTCGTTGCGGAGCTGGGTGAGTTGCTGATCTACGAATTTTACCATATCCTGTAATATTTTTGTCTGTTAACCGAAACGTCCTGTGATGTAGTTCTGGGTAGCCTCCTTGTGAGGATTTGTAAAGATAGTCTTGGTATCGTCATACTCGACCATCTCGCCCATATAGAAAAATGCCGTCCTGTCGCTGACCCTCGCCGCCTGCTGCATGTTGTGTGTGACGATGACGATGGTCACCTGGCTGCGCAGCTCGCTGATAAGCTCCTCCACCTTGGCCGTCGATATCGGGTCAAGGGCCGAGGCCGGCTCGTCCATAAGCAGCACCGATGGGGACACGGCCATGGCCCTGGCGATGCAGAGCCTCTGCTGCTGGCCTCCCGAGAGGGCAAATGCCGACTCGCCGAGCTTGTCCTTGACCTCATCCCAGAGGGCCGCCCCGCGCAGGGACTCCTCCACCCTCTCCCGTATATAGGCCCTGTCCTTTATACCGTTGACCCGCAGGCCGTAGGCCACATTGTCAAATATGCTCTTGGGGAAGGGATTGGGCCTCTGGAAGACCATTCCCACATTCTTGCGCAGCTCGTCCACATGGACATCCGCCCCGTAGATATCCTGCCCGTCGATGAGGATCTGCCCCTCGAGCCGGGTGCCGGGTATCAAGTCGTTCATCCGGTTGAACAGCCGCAGGAAGGTGGACTTACCGCAGCCGGAGGGCCCGATGAAGGCGACCACCTGATTCTGCGGTATCTCCATCGAGATGCCCTTCAGGGCGTGGAAGGCCCCGTAGTAGAAATTAACGTCCCTTGCTTCGATTTTCTCCATTTATTTTATCTTTAACCGTTTTTCAAAATATTTTCTGAGTCCTCCTGCCAGCAGATTGATGATCAGGACAATAATTATCAGCACCAGGGCCGTTCCGTAGGCTATCGGCTGCTGCGCCTCAATGTCCGTACCGCTGGTCGAGATGACGTAGAGGTGGTAAGGCAGGGCCATGCACTGGTCAAATATGGATGCGGGCAGCTGGGGAAAGAAATAGGCGGCGCAGGTGAAAAGAATCGGCGCGGTCTCTCCCGACACACGGCCGAGGGAGAGGATCAGGCCGGTGATGATGCGAGGCATGCCCATGGGCAGCACCACCTTCCAGATGGTCTGGAGCTTGGTGGCTCCGAGGGCCAGACTTCCCTCCCGTATGCCGGCGGGAATGTCCTTCAGGGCCTCCTCCGTAGTGCGGATGACCAGCGGCAGGGAGAGCAGCCCGAGGGTCAGGGAACCGGCCAGGATGCTGTCGCCGAATCCAAGGTATTTGACGAACAGGGCCATGCCGAAGAGTCCGAAGACTATCGAGGGCACTCCGCTGAGGTTGTTGGTCATCAGGCGGATGAAGCGCACCACCCACCCTTTTGAGGCGTATTCGTTCATGTAGATGCCGCTCATGATGCCTATCGGGAAGGCCACCACGGCGCTTCCGAGCATCAGCAGCAGGGTTCCCACTATCGCGGGGAAAATACCTCCGGCGGTCATTCCGTCCTCCGGGGCCTTGGTCAGGAAGTCCCAGCTCAGGACTCCGGCGCCCTTGTAGATGATAAAGCCAAGGATGGCGAAGAGCACCAGGACAATAAAGTAGCTCAGCACCCGGAATACGGTGAAGGCCGCGGCCTGCGAGCGCCGCTTGCGGAGGTGGTAGCCGGTGGGATATACTGGGGTATTCATGGGTCGTTACGAGTTTTTGGCCTTGTTGCGGTGGGAGATGTACTCCACGCAGAGGTTGATGAAAAATGTGATGAAGAAGAGGATTACGCCCAGCAGGAAGAGGGACTGGTAGTGCGCTCCGCCGGCAGGGGCCTCGCCGAGCTCAGCGGCAATGGTCGCGGGGATGGTCCTCAGCGGCTCGAGGATCGAATGAGGGATGACGGCGGCGTTGCCTGTGACCATGAGCACGGCCATGGTCTCTCCTATCGCCCGGCCGATGCCGAGCACCACTCCGGAGGCAATGCCGGACATCGATGAGGGTATCACCACTTTGGACACTGTCTGCCACTTCGAGGCGCCTAAGGCCAATGAGGCCTCCCGCAGTGCCCTCGGGCAGTTGCGCATGGCGTCCTCCGCCACCGTGACTATCGTCGGCAGGGCCATGATGGCCAGGACTATGCTGCCGGCCAATCCGCTTTCTCCCACCGGCAGGCCGAATACCTGCTGCAGCAGGGGCACGATGATGATCAGGCCGAAGAAGCCGTAGACCACCGAGGGAATGCCGTTGAGCAGCTCGATGACGGGCTTGAGGATATTCCTCACCCGCTCAGGGGCCACTTCGGCCATATAGACCGCTATGCTGATGCCGAAAGGCAGGGCAAAGAGTATCGCGAAGAAGCTCACCCACAGCGTACCGGCCAGCAGAGGCCACATGCCGAACAGGGGTGCGGGGGTGGCGGTCGGGAACCATTCGCTGCCGCCCAGCACCTCGGCCGGGGAGATGGCATTGTCCTCTATCAGATTAAGCTGCGCCCCCTCCTCCACCATGCTCTCGGGGATAAAGGCGATCATCCCGGGTGTGGCGGCTATCAGGGAGTCTATCTTCCCTGCCGCATATTCGTACTGCGCTCCGAGTTCCTCCTCGGTAAAATATTCGTCCGCATCTTCCAGGCGGAAGGTCACTATCTCCATGTCAGGGCCACCGAGCTCGCTCCAATCGGTGATATCCTCGTCGAAGACAGCCTTGATCTCGGCGGCGGTCAATTCCTTAACCGAATTGTCCTTGTGTACGGCCAGGACGTAGCCCTCCTCGATGACCTTCTCGCGGAAGAGACCCGCGCCCTCCGTAAAGAGGAAGCCGATAATCAGCAGGATGACGAGGCTGGTGACGAAGCCGCTGGCGGTCAGCAGCCACTTGACGGCCTTCTCGAGGAAGCGCTTCATCTCTGCACGGCCTCCCCGCCGTCACCTACCCTTGCATCATGGACACCATCTTCCACCTCGCTCCTCTCATCTGCCGCTCCTTCCACAACATTTTCCATTCTCACCGGCACGAAACCCTGTTCCAGCACCGATTTCTGCCCTTCGGGTGAGAGGGCGTATGATATGAAGGAGCTGACTGTCTGCTCCTTGGCCGCGTCATAGTAGTAGTACAGAGGACGCACTATCGGATAGGAGCCGTCGGCCGCTGTCTGCACCGAAGGCACCGCATAGTGCTCTCCGCCGTCGTAGGATACCGCCAAAGGCTTTACATACCGGTTGAGATAAGCCAGGCCGATGTAGCCGATGGCCCCCTTGGTCTGCTTGACGGACTGGATGATGGCCCCGGTCGCAGGCATCGAGAGGATGCTGCTCATGTAGTTCTTGTTGTCCAGGACGCTCTCCTTGAAAAACTCGTAGGTACCGGAGGATGTCTCGCGGGAGTAGACCACTATCTTGCGGTCCTCGCCACCCACCTCTTTCCAGTTGGTGATCTTGCCGCGGAAGATGTCCTCGAGCTGCTCGCGGGTCAGCTGAGTGACCGGGTTCGAGGGATTGACCACCACCGCTAAGGCGTCGTAGGCCACGATGACCTCCCGGGCCTCCAGGCCGGCCTCGGCAAACTTCATTTTCTCCCCGAACTTGATGCGCCTCGAAGCCATCGCGATGTCGGTCGTATTCTCCATCAGAGCCGCTATGCCGACTCCGGAGCCGCCGCCGGTGACGATGACCTCCCCCTCGGGATGCTCCTCGAGGTAGTCTTCAGCAAGTTCCTGTGTAAGCGGGAGAAGAGTGTCGCTGCCCTTGACCCGCTGGGCCTGAGCCGACCCTGCAGCGAGCATTGCGACAAATACGGAAATAAGAATCTTTTTACGGTTCATCTCTGTATTCTACGCCGGGATTTGTCCCGACAGGCCGCAAAGATATCAGCCTCCGCCGAGTCCGCAAGAGGCTCCTGCCATGTTTCACCTTCCCGTAACAGCTTTTTAACCGTTTCGTAACATCCGCCGCCGTCGATATGTCCTACCCGGTTCACACATTGCTTTTCATCTTGCCGAATAACGGCATGCACGAGCATCCCTGCTCGCTCACGATTTCCTCATCGGCTATCCCGTTTGCTGCATAACGGTATGCACGAGCATTCCCTAACAGCACAAGTCGCTTATTTACAACCCATTATCTTTATCAGAGATGGATTTCGCCCCTTTTAAGACCTCGAAATCCATCACCGCAAAGCATAATATCTTGATTAATTGTGTCTTAGACTAAAACAGGATGCCTGCACTTTCCGTGCTTTCAACCCTGCCGCACATTCACTGCCTACTATTTCACCACATTCAGGTACCCCCACACCCGACCGGCAACTCTACAGACATTCTTTTATCAAAGGCAGAATCTGCAAATCGGCAGGCAGCCAGTCCACCGACTCCAGCCCGTCCGCCGACAGCCACCTGGCCGACTCATGCTCCTTGAGTTCCAGAGTCCCCGACACCACACTGCACATATAGCAGTGCATCGTCAGGTGAAATGCCGGATAGTCGTACTCCACCGTGCAGAGCAACTTTCCGACGGCAATCTCCGTGTCCAGCTCCTCCCGGATCTCCCTGTGCAGAGCCTCCTCCCTGCTCTCCCCGGCCTCCACCTTACCACCGGGAAACTCCCACATATCCTTGAACTCCCCGTACCCCCTCTGCGTCGCAAATATCCGCCCACCGTCCTCAATGACCGCCGCCACCACCTCTATCCTCTTCCGATTTTCCATATCAAATTAGACAAATGCCTCAAATTATTGACATTTCAATGCGTTTGCTACCGAATTTGCAATATACCACATCATTACAGGCGGAACTGCATTCCCTATTGCTTTGTACTGCCTGGCTTCTGACACAGATGAGATTTTGAAAGTATCCGGAAAAGATTGTATTCTTGCCGCTTCTTTTGGCGTAAGGCGTCGGTACCTACCATTAACAAACAAAACCGGGTCCGTTGAGTTCAGGCTGACCTTTGCCAAGTGTGAACTTATGGTATTGCAAGGTAATTCAGGATCTTGTATACGTCCCTTATTCATCTTTTCACGCACATTCATCATTCCTTCAACCGCTTTATCACTGAAATACCATTTTTCCTCATTATCTGCCGCTAAGTCCAGCACTTCTTTCAGAATATGCTTTGTTTTAGCTGATTTTGGAAATTCAAAATTCTCAAATTGTTCTTTATCTCTAAATCCTACAATCAAAACCCTTTCCCTTTTCTGAGGAACGCCATAATCATATGATGACAGAAGTTTATACGCAATATGATAGCCTGCATTTTCAAACTCCTTGACAATCATTGGAAACGCCATGCCCTTATTTGCAGACAACAACCCTTTTACGTTTTCAGCTATGAATGCTTTAGGTTGTTTTTCTTTAAGGATTCGCACCATCTCAAAAAATAATTTTCCTCTTTCATCTTTATAGCCAAGCCGTGGAGGATTCTGAGCAGAGATCGAAAACGACTGACACGGAAAGCCACCTATTAACAAATCAAAATCCGGAAGACTCACCGTATCCAACACTCTGACATCTGCAACATCGCACTTAGTGTCAAAATTATCATTATATATTCTTGTACAATACATGTCATTATCTACTGCTTTAACTATCTCATATGGTAGTTTATGGTAATATCTACCAAGAAAGTCAAAGCCTCCTAACAGCCCAAGATCCATTCCTCCGCAACCACAGAACAGTGAAACTACTTTCATCTTCATTGTTGCCATATTTTCAACCTAACTTTTTCACAAACATCTTCTGAAAATCCCAAATCTGCGCCATCTCTCGGAATCATAGTAATTTTATCATTTTTATACATAGAAACGGGATCTTTTAGTATGTAAAGATACATCTCACCAGTGCTTATCATTAAGCGATAAATAAAATAATGCTCTTTAAGCGTAGATGCCGACTCCCATTCATTAGTAGTAAGATGCACACTAAAATAATGCAGTTTATTTTTACTAATAGTACTTTTTACCTCTATATATCTTTTCGTTTTATCCGGCGTTCCCTCCAGGCTCTGAATATCATAACCAACTGCATACGATGTTGGTATTTTCTTTATCAGATGAATAAAATCTTTCAATCCACATTCTATCGCTCTCATTTTCTCATGACCGACAACCAATGTCTCACCGATATCGCCAATGTCCTTTGTCCTTACATCTTCCAATGTAAAAAGTCCCAATATTTTCTCATTTAAGACCTCAGAATATTCTAACGGCGAAGATTCTTTAACAAACTCAGAGATATCCGTATTAAATGAATGAGGATCCACATTCGCATTCACATATTCAAACCAGTTGTGACGAATTTCTTCTATTTCATGAAGCTCGTAGGGCCTTCCGTAAAATTCATCATAACCATCGAACCATGTATCAGAGATAATCAATGATGATATTGTCTCTGCTTCCAGGCCATTAAGAGAGTAATATCCATGATTTTCTCTCAGGAGATTTGCCAACACCATGTAATCTAAAATATCTCCGGCATATCTAATGATGTCACCTCTTGTATCATAATCAACTTTATGATTTCTATTATACATTATAAGATCCACCACTTCTGCCGGATTACGATTATCTCTAGTGACTCTTAAATCATTAAAAATACAATGAGCTGCCTCAGCTTTTGTAATTGAGAATAATTTACCGCTGTCCTTAAGTCTTTCGTTTCCGCAAATCAGGAGTGATGCTATGTATTTAGCCGGCTTGAATTTCACACCGTTTTCTATCAACGGCCTTATTTCATGAGCCTTAAGGTGCCCTCCAGGGTATTGAAAAGTAAGGAGATAGTATTTAAAAAATTGTATCAAATCCTGTTGCTTGGCGAGAAGTTTTGCGACCTTGCCCGTAACAGTCTTATCCTGCTGCTTGTCTTCTATATAAAATCCGAACAATGAGGATATTTCTGTTCTCCAATTATTTATTGTCTTCAATTCCTTACTTTCATTGCCCGGATACAGCATTATTGCCTTATTAAAGGATTTGCTGTATTCTGCAACTGTTCCATCAGGAATTTTTGCACATTCCTGAGCCATATACAATAATACATTCTCCACATCATTCTTAAACCTAGGACGGATATGATGAATTCGTAGATAATAATTGCCGGGAACACTATACATATTTTATTATTGTTCTAATACATTACTTATTTCCGCAGCTATCGCAGCAGCCATTAAAGGAGGAACAGCATTACCGACTTGCCTATATTGACTCGTCTTACTTTTCAAAAATATATAATCGTCCGGAAATGACTGTATCCTCGCACACTCCCTTACAGTCGGCACCCGATTATACTTATAATGAAAATGATGCCTGTGTCCTGTGTCTATAGTCAAACTGGGTTTTTGACTATTTAAACGAGTCCATGCTATGTGTACGTTGCGAATACCTTGAAATTCTTCTGGCAAATTTTTATAATTACCGCCATCGGGGACCATTGATATGATCTTTATTGTCTTATCATTATGCACAGTAACTTCATGATTGTATATTCCCAAAGAGTTTGAACGGGCCCATTTTTGATAATCACTGTTTGCTGAATTTGGATAAAGTGACGCATCAGGAAGAGATCTCTCCGGCAAATCAGAAATAGCCTGAGAAGTTGAGACATTATATCCAAAACTTTTAGGAAATTCAAAAACTCCTTTTTTGACTCCTACAAAAATTGCCCTACGCCGATTTTGAGGCACACCATAATCTGATGCCAAGAGCACTTTATAATCAACCGTATAACCTAATGATGTAAAATCTTTCACTATGGACTCTTTTACCGCTCCTTGGCCTATGGACAAAATATTGGGAACATTTTCCATCACAAACGCCCTTGGAGAATAGTACCTTACAAAAGATACAAACGACTTATACAGTTTGTTTCTTACATCATCAACTATTCTTTTCCCCGCAACAGAAAAACCTTGACATGGAGGTCCGCCTATTATAAGATCTACATTATGCAGATTATACGTTTGGGCAACATCTTCCACATTGATACTTGACAAGTCTGCGCACAATGTTCTGACATCCGGATTATTGTACCTATATGTGTCAAGAGCATCTTGCCAGTTATCTACTGCCAATACAGGCCTGAATCCGGCCATTTCAAACCCCTTTGACATTCCGCCTGCGCCACAAAATAAATCAATAAATGTCATACTCACTCTTCATTGAAAAAATCCGAATCGATTCGCTTTATCTCGTACACCTGCTTAACACTAACTCCTATATTGTAATCAATCATATAATTTGCCAACTTTGCACCATCAATTAAGACTATTTTAATGTTTGATGACGGAAGATACTCAAGAGCATCTTTTGTAAATGATGATGTAGTAATAAAAATACCTTTGGTGGCACCTTTGCCTGACAATGCTCCTACAAAACTTTGAATCTCTTTTCTTCCGACAACCCCTGAGTCATATCGTTTAGCCTGGACATATATTTTATCAAGACCCAATCTATCTTCTTTAATCACACCATCTATTCCTTCATCTCTACTATATTGAGTAACATTTGCCGCATCTTCAAAACTTCCTCCGTATCCCATTGCGACCAATAACCTTATCACCAATTTTTCAAAAAACTTAGGAGATTGACGCTTAACATAAATCAATAATTCGTCTGCCAATGTTTCACTTATTACATTATATGCATCTGACATTTTTTCGCTCGGAGTCTTTTCTTCAAGCGACATTTGTTCGTCTTGCGGCATCTGTGACAGCTGCCCATGCTTCTTTTTTGTTGAAAAATCTATAAATTCCGGATATTGAGACAATATTTTTTTGTCTATATAAGATGGCGATGTAGAAAGAAGCTCACTCCCTCTATCTGTTATTTTATATGTTCCTCTCTTTACAGACTCAACCAACAGGGCTTTACGCATATATGTTCCTGACCACTGGGTTCTATCATATAATTTAGTGTTGTTGCCCTTCTTTGTACGCTCTTCACGGTCCTCTCTTGACAATTTAAAATAATGAGCACAATAGTCTGTCAATTCTGACATTGTATGCTCCTTACCATCTTTTAAGCACAAAAGATATGGCAACATGAATGATTCAAAATTAGGTACCATCCTTAAAAGTTTATTCGTTGTCAAAATACAAAAATACGCAAAATAACATAACTCAAGACCTCTTTTTTCAAAAGTACTCTTACATCATCCCAAACTTTAATCACGTTAATTTAAACTAATGAACACCCGACACCTTTCCTCTTTGTTATCTATTACAGGTCTAGTCGACAAAAAGTAGGATAAAATTTCTGCAAAGCATTGATTTTAATATCTTTGTGAAGATTATTACTGATATGGTTAAAAAAATGCTTTTTCTGCGGGTCTCCCAATGTGGCCAGGAACGGCCTGGTAGGCAGGGAACAACAATATAAATGCAAGAATTGCGGCCGCCAATTTTTAGGCGGTATCCGGCGTTACGGTTTCACAACGATGCGCCAATAACCGCCATGGTCAGCTCCTTCTCTGACAATGCTATTTGCATTTATATCGCACGTTTGCTGACACCTATCTTTTCCGCCATTTTGTCTTGGGATATAGTACCGTCTGAAGTGATCAGTCCGAACGACTCCAGATACTTGTCGTTCCATTCCTGATGCGTCTGTTCGCGAAATGTATTGGTCTGTAATTGAGCGTTCGGGGTATCAGACCATAGAACAAATGGTTACGCGGTTATTCGGATTACAGACTGAACAGTGTGCCGGGACACGTATTTCTTTAAATGCGATCAGGGAGTGCTATAGCAAGGGTTGTCAGGAGTCGGCACATTATATCCATGACGAGTCTGTTATCCGATGACCCGTGCATTACGTTGTCAGACAGCAATGTATGAGGGAAGCTGGATAACAGACAATGCTGCGACACTCCTCAGTCTGTAAATCGGACACCTGACGCAAGTTTCCATGTAATAGAAAAAAACGTAAAACTGGGGATGAACAGACTGTGCAGTCAGAAGTCAGAAGTAAATTCAGTTCTTTTCAGCACCTGTGATTAATGCATTGAGCAATTCCCACATATTTTTGCTTTTTATAAAAAGCATTTCAAAAATTCTCTAAAGTTTACTGCTCTGCCGCCAGCTTCTCATCAGTCCCGTCCTCTTCGCCCTGTACAGGGTAGTGCAAAGTCCGAGAAGGCCCGGCAGGGAGCTGGCGGTCGGCGAGGAAGATGTGGTAGAGGGTCTGCTCGAGCGACTCGAGGGTGCGCTGGCGGACGGAGGCGGGCCTGAGGCTGCACTCCCAAATGACTATCGTATGCCAGCCGAGGCGGGCGAGGGCCTGATAGTCACGGTGGTCACGCTCGCGGTTGCGCTCTATCTTCGTGCGCCAGAAGTCTACGTTGGTCTTGGGGAGGCGGAAGTAGCGGCAGCCTTCGTGGCCATGCCAGAAGCAGCCGTTGACGAAGATGCATGTACGGTACTTGCGCAGGACGATGTCCGGGTGCCCGGGCAGGCGCGGGTGGTTGAGCCGGTAGCGGAAGCCGCGGGAGTGCAGCCAGCACCGGACGGTCATCTCGGGCTTGGTATCAGCCGAACGGATGGCCGCCATGTTCTTATGCCGCTGCTGAGGGGACATCGTATCCATACAGCGCGAATTTAGTAAAATTTACCGGACTTAAAGTCTATTTACGGATCTTGCGGCCACGGTAATACGTATTGAAGGCATCTTCCGCATAGCCGTCACGGGACACTTTGAACGACAGCACCTTGGCTTCTATCTTCTCTCCGTTCCAATATACGCTGAACGAATCCTTGGCATATCCCCAGCCCAGACACTCAAAGGACATTGGCTTTGCGTCAGATATCTCCCGGCCGTTCCAATATACATTGAACGAATCCTTGGCATAGCCGTCTTCCAGAATCTCAAAACTGGTGACATGAGCACCGTCTATCTCACGGCCTCTGAAAAATGCATTGAAGTTGTCCTTGTAATAGCCGTCGTTGTCATACCTTCTGTAATCATTACCGCAACCATATCCACCATGTCCCGGGCGCATACCGTCAGGAGAATAACTTGAAGCGAACTCGCTGGAGACGCGGAATGAAGACGGGTCTACATATTCCAGCACTTCCCCATATCTGTACACATGACGGCGGTCCTTGCCGTAACCGTAGCCGAGGTCCTCGAAAGTGGAGGCATCGGCTCCGCGTACATACATACCATCGTAATACACCTCGCTCTCAAGTCGGTCAATGGAATATGACCCGTAACGCTGCGCCCGCAGAGAATAGGAGGCAACGAAAATCAGCGCAAGAACTGTGATTATTCTGATTCTGTTCTTCATAATACTGTGGCTTTATTTCCTGTCTTTCAAATTCAGTGCCGAATTAATCCATATCAAAGTATAGGCGGTATCTTCATTTTTTGTAATTTTGGAAGACAAAGCTAGACAGGTACAGATGGCCAGGATATCCACACTTCGACCGGACGGGGGCATACCGGGCTCCACCCTGCTGATGATGTCGGCAGTGGCCGGCCTGACCGTGGCCAATCTCTACTACAACCAGCCGCTGCTCGAGGACATCCGCACCGACCTGGCCTGCAGCGGAGCCCTCGCCAACCTCATCACCGTGGTCACCCAGGCCGGCTACGCCCTCGGCCTGCTGCTCATCGTCCCCATGGCCGACATGTGGTCCAGGCGCAGGATAGTACTGACCATTATGAGCATAGCCGCTCTTATGTCGGCAGCCATAGCCGTCTCGCACAGCATCTGGACCGTACTGGCGGCCTCGCTCGGTCTCGGAGTATGCTCGGTCATCCCTCAGATATTCATCCCGATAGCCGGCCAGTTCTCCAAGCCGGAGCACAAGTCCCGCGACATGGGCTACATCCTCTCGGGCCTGCTCACCGGCATCCTCGGTGCCCGGGTCATCAGCGGCTATGTAGGCCAATGGGCAGGATGGCGCACGATGTTCATAGCGGCAGCCGTCCTGATGCTGCTCTGCCTGGCCATCACCCTGAGGATGCTGCCCCGGATGCCGGGTACTTTCAGCGGCACATACGGAAGCCTGATCAAAAGTGTCTGGAAAATATTCGTTACCCATCCCAGAATGCGCCTTTACGCCCTCAGAGGTGCCTGCACCTTCGGCAGCATGATGAGTATCTGGGCCTGCATGGCCTTCCATCTTGCCGGAGAGCCTTTCCACGCCGGCAGCCGCACCGTCGGTCTGCTCGGACTCTGCGGAGTGGTCGGTGCCATAGCTGCCAGCGGTATTGGCAGATATGTCCCGCGCCTCGGTATCAGACGGATGACCGCCATCGGGGCCATCCTCCAACTTGTGGCCTGGACCTCCGCTGCCACCCTCGGCCACACATACACCGGCATCATCACCGGCATCATCACCGCCATCATCCTCCTCGAGCTCGGCGCCCAGTTCATGCAGCTGAGCAACCAGAGCGGCTGCCTGCAGGCCGTTCCGGACGCCTCGAACCGGGCCAACACCATCTTCATGACCTCCCTCTTCCTCGGCGGCAGCCTCGCTACATTGCTTTCCGGTATCGGATGGAGGCTCAGCGGATGGCAAGGAGTCTGCCTTACAGGAGCGTTTTTTGCGGTTGTTCCGTTGCTCACTGTCCTTAAACTGCGTATATTTGTCATTAAAAATCAAGACAATGAGGAAAATAGTGCTTCATAACAATACCCTCGTATACTCCGATGACGACTTGGAATACCACTGGGCTTCTATCTACACAGGATTTGACGAGAATATGAACTTTATCATAGCACTGAACGAGACCTTCGACAACTATGATCACTACGAGGAAATCCATCACATAGAAAGGAAAGGGAAGCGGTATGAGGAGATATACACCTACGCGGAACTGGACAGGGACAACACAGCCATACTGTGTCAGGTGCTCGGCACCTCTCTTCTCAACCTGTCGGATGCCGTTTACGATGAATTCAACGATCCGTATCCCAGTTATACACCGTCAGCAGTGAAGTCAAAATTCAAGGACATCACTGAGTATCTGGTAGATATCGGCTGTAAATTTATCGTAAAGGTCGAAACCGCTCACCACGGCTGACAGTCACGCACTATCCGGACACACATAGCGGACACCGCGCTACAACGCATTTTGCAGAATATTTTTTAAAAACAGATTTTTCTCATCAGCCCTCTGTATGCTGAAACCCCCGTCCCTCTCTGTGAGGCAGCAGGATTGATAATTTTAGAAAATTTTTATTTTTTAAAAACATCTCAATCTCAACGATTTGTACAGAAGTGGTTTTTTTGTCTCCCCCAGTATCTCTACTTTTGCACCCGAAAGCCGTCCCTGGCAGAAGACACATTCATCAACTTTAAATAACAAAAAAATGAAAAAAACTGTTTTTAATCACACTGTCGGGGCTTTGTCCCTGCTGACTTTGTCCTTGGGCCTGCTTTCATGCGAACCTCAGAAATGTACCGGATGTCCGGAAGAAGGCCTGCCGGCCACACTTACTCTGACTCTCAGCCAGTCCGCCACCAAAAGTACCGTAGCCCCGGCCGATGCGGAAGATAACCGCATCAACACCATTGATGTATTTATATTCAATGCACCGGAGGAAGGGACACCGGGGTATGGCCAGCTTGACACCTACGGAAGATTCGAGGAGAATCTGGAGCAAATTGAAATTCAGACGACAACAGGTCCAAAGAAGATCTGTGTGATTGTCAATGCAAAAGCCGGCATGACCGACGGAGTGACATCTCTCGGGCAGCTCAGGGCCGTCGTCGCCGGACTGAAAGATGAGACATTCGGCAATCTGACAATGTACGGCGAGACAGATTCCGATCTGGACATTAATTCCTCCGTATCAGTCAGCGTATCCAGATTCATATCCAGGATAGCCATAACCTCCATCAAGACCAGGTTTGCCGGAACACCCTACGAGGGCAGCACGCTGAGCAACTGCCGGATATATCTGATTAACGCTCATGCTGACACCAGACTTGACGGACAGGCATCCCAAAGTCCCGCCATACTCAACAAAGGCGCCCTGTCTGCAACGGACATGGAAGGACTCTCGCAAGAGGCTCTGATGCTGGACGATCTGACTTCAACCGTCAATGATGCCGGATATACTGCCGCCCACTATCTATACTGCTACCCCAACGAGACCGATGACCCGGATAACTGTACGATGGCCGTGCTTCAGGCAGACCTGAACGGTTCCACCTACTATTATCCCATACCGGTCAACCAGGAAGGCTACGGCTACATAGAAGACAACGGGCACTACGGTATCCGAGGCAACACAGTCTATTCCTACAGCATCACTGTCACCAGACCCGGTTCCACAGATCCTGACGCACCCATAGACACTCAGGCTCTGGCCGTCACCGTGAATGTCGAAGACTGGGACGTAATTCCTGAATTCAACAAGATCTTCTGACACCAATCCCTTGCAGAATGAGACGGAGCACCATTATTGCGGCCGTGGTTGCCATGGCCGCCTCCGTTCAGTCTTGCATTCTGGAAGACAGAAGCCATTGTCCTGCATATCTCACCCTCGATTTCTCATCGACCCCGGCGGAGGTATCTCATATCAATCTGATAATAAAATGTGCTGACGGATCGGTATTCACCGACTCCATATCCTCAGACAGATTCACATCAGTATATGAGATACCTGTGCCGCGCGGCCGGGCCGGCATAGCCGCATTCGGAAACATCGAATGCATGGAATTCGCCGACGGTTACCGTATTACGACCGGAAATGAAGCTGACAACGTATATACCTGTTTCTTTCCGGCCGTCTATGACCGGGACCTCTGTTCGGATTCTGTCAGGCTGCTGAAGAACAACATAGGCCTGCACATAAGGATAACCGGGGACAGCACGGACAGTCTTTACACTGTAATCACATCCAGCTCTGTCGGTTACGACTTACAAGGTGAGATATTGGAGGGTGAATACGTGTACACTCCAGAAGCGGCACATCAGACTGAGGGAGAAAGACAGTATCTTGAATTCTTCTGCAGAATCATCCGGCAGAAAAACGATGACCTGTCAATGTCAGTATACGGTCCGGGCGGAGAGATTCTGAAAGTCCTGCCCCTTTCCTCTTACCTGGATGAGGCTGGAATAGATATGTCCGACGAGGAGCTTGATGACCTTTACCTGACACTGGATCTGGCTGAAGCACGCCTTGTCATCAGCCCAATAGACTGGACAGACACTGGAAACATTCAAATATCTATCTGACTATGAGACGTATTCTAATATTTTCAGCAGCCGCAGTCCTTAGCCTTGCACAGGGCTGTTCGATGAATGAACAGACCTACATGACGGAAGGACGGAGCGGAGTCATTGAGATCAATCTGTATGTACAGGAGCATTCTGTTTCTAAGGCCGTTCCTCAGATAAGCGAGGCAATGGTGCATGACATCAACCTCTTCATGTACGATGAATCAGGCGACCTTGAGTGCTTTCTGTACTCCGAGAATCCAGGCTCCATTCTGACACTGGAGGCAGATCCTGATCTCCGGCATTATCTCTACGCCGTAGCCAATGTAGGAGACATAACTGCCGTGGAGGCCACAAAAAGCCGCCAGGGACTGTTATCCATGATCTGGAGTGCAGACTCACCGGAAGACATCGCTGGAAGACAGGGAGAGCTGCCGATGGCAGGCTCGGCTATCCTGGAGCAGAATCCGGAAAGTTTTTCCGTATCACTGCCCCTTCGGAGGCTTCTCGCCAAATTCAGGGTTATTGTAGACACCTCGGATCTGGATCCGGACGTATCCATGTTCGACATCACACAAGTACGCCTGCGCAATATGAACAGGAATGTCGGATTCTTCAGTCCCGGGAAAGCACTTTCTGCGGATGATGTGTTCGGGACAGGACTTACGGAAGAAGGTTTCGGACTCGCCGGTATCTATACGGAAGGCGTGGACTTCTACATTCCTGAAAACGTTCAGGGCGATCTGCTTTCGGGCAACACGGACGAGCGCGCGCATATTCCTCCAGACCCTTACGGAGATCTGTGCACCTACGTTGAGTTCACCGTGCGCTACAGAAGCAGCACAAGATACAACAACAATCTAATCTACAGGTACTATCTGCATGACGGAAAGAATATGGACAATTTCGACCTGATGCGCAACACCATGTATACATGCAGGACTGCGTTCACCGGCTCCGGCATCAATGAGGACACCTGGAGAATCGATGTGTCAGGCATGAGGGATCTGGTCACATCTGTCAGTGTATCTCCCGAAACTGTAACTTTCATGTACGAGGACGAAACCGCGCAGTTTACCGCCGAAGTGCTTCCGGTGACAGCCGAAAGCCGCGAGGTTGGATGGCGCACTACGGACAGGAATGTCGCCACTGTATCTGATGACGGTCTGGTAAGTGTCGTCGGAGACGGCACTTGCAATATCATCGCCACGGCCAGGGACGGCAGCGGAAAAGCCGACACATCGGAGGTTATCTCATACATAGAGAGCAAGTTTTTCAAGCTTGTCGAACTGCCTTCAACCGTTTATCCAGGCATAGACGGTCCGATAACTGTAGAGTATGAATGTTTTCCTGACGGAATACCCGAGATTACAATGAAGAATACATCCCTTGACGAAAGATGCGCCGTGCTGGAAAACGGCGTAATAACCATCAGTAACCCCGATGGGAAACAAGGTCGTCTGGGAGTATTCAGAGTAACCGGAGAGCTGCACGGTATCGTATCCACTTCGGCATTCACTGTCAACGGAGGCAATGTTGATATAAGCCGTAATGCCCCCACCTCAATATATGAAGGAGAGTCCGCACAGATTGAATTGCGTATGCGTACTCCGCTTGGGGTACAGTACACTTGGTCATCCAGCGACCCGGAAGTGGCTGAGATTACTCCTGACGGCACAGTGACAGGTGTCAGAGCCGGCTCATGCAGGCTTAAAGTCATCACACAGACAGGAGCAAGGGACAGTATGGACTTTACAGTGCTTCCGGCCGTGGTCACATCGCTTGAGGGAGACAACAGGGTCGTCAACACTTTCGGCCTGACAGAGGAAGGACGCGACTGGTCAGGACTGACAAGAACCCTTCAGATAGAAAAGGTTACCGCACCGGGTCTGGAAACTGTCTGGGAGATACGGGACAGCGACGGGAATTTGTCCAATGACATCCTGATATCGCCGGACGGCCTGATCAATCCATGCTCATTCACAGCCAACGGAGCCTACACCATAATCTGCTGGGACAAGGACCGACGCTTTCACTCAGAACCACTGACCATCGAGGTTTACAATCTCGTCGAGTACGAGGTCGGGCTGGAAGGATACAAGGTCGCCTACACTTCATCACACGGTGTTTATATGATTACTTTCTCTACCCGAATTGATCTGGAGTCGTGGAGATCTCTCAATGACTACGAGCGGGAGGTAATCCTCAGATATGACATCATAACGTATCCCGACGTATTCAGGCAGCTTAATCACCTGGGCGGCTACGACACCCCTCATATCTTCATCAACACCTATTACTGCGGTAAATGGTATACAGGAGAAGGCGTACTGGAAGACCTGGAGGGGGGACTAAGCACTTTCGGATACCTTTTGACGGACTATACCGATGAAGAGTCCCCTACGATCGCCGGACATAAGGGCACTTATTACAAATTCCCTTCCCCGGAGGACGGCAGCGACAGCCGGAGCTGGTTCTTCATAAAAGAGAAAGAGCACCGGTTCTTCAACAGGGATGAGTACATCGGCCTAAAATGATCTCTGACGGACCGCCTCGAAAAGCATGAGCGAGGCGGCCACGGAGACATTCAGCGAACCGATATCACCGCGCATGGGTATTCTCGCCATAACGTCACATAATGCCAGTACAGAGTCAGAGATACCCTTGCCTTCGGAGCCCATGACGAAAGCCGTGGGCTTCTTCATATCTACTTCATAGATAAGTCCGTCGGCCTTTTCAGTAGCAGCTACTATCTGGAATCCTCTCTCTTTCAGATAATAAATCGAAATGCGCAGATTCTTGCACTTGGAGACACCGATGCGCAGCAAGGCTCCTGCCGAAGCCTTCACTCCATCGGCGTTGATGGCGGCTCCTCCTTTCGCAGGCAGAATGATGCCGCCGGCTCCCGCACATTCGGCACTGCGGGCCACGGCTCCGAGGTTGCGCACATCGCTCACTCCGTCCAGGAGTACGAAGACCGGTGCGGGGTCTTTCTGGAAGGCCCTATCCACCATTTCCTCCAGCGGCATGTAGTCTATCTGCGGCAGATACGCAACCACGCCCTGATTCTTTCCACCTCTGAAGCTGGCCAGCCGCTCAGCGGGTACGAACTGGAAGGGGATGCCCCTGTTGTCCAGTTCAGTAAGAAGCTGACGGAACTGCGGCCCCTCCAGTCCTTGCTTCAGCAGCACTTTTTCTATCTGTCTGCCGGACAGAACGGCCTCCAGGACAGGGTGCATCCCGTAGAGGTGGTATCCGGTATCTTTTTTCTCTTTATTTTCCATATTGTCTTGCATTTATTTTCAATTACTTATTTCTATCCACTCCTCCATCGTGCGGTCGAGGGTACGTTTCAGCTCCAGATAATCCCTGGTCAGCTTGTCGATGTCGGTATCTGCCGACGGAGCGGCCAGAACCTTCTCCAGTTCCTTCATCTGGGCCTCGAGATCGGCAATCTTCTTCTCGCAGCTCTCGATGCGTTTCTGCTTGCGGCGCAGTTCCTTCTGCTCCTGGAAGGAGAGACTGGATGCCGTGCGGGGCTTGGGAGAGGCCTCTTCTACCGGAGCTTTTTCCTGCTTCTGCGGCTTCGGCTCCGGCTGAGCAGCCCGTTCCAGATCCTGCAGGGTCTCGATCCTGCGTTTCTCGATGAAGTCCTGCACACCTCCGAGATACTCCTTGACATGGCCGTCGCGGAACTCGTAGACCTTGTCCACCAGCCCGTCGAGGAAGTCCCTGTCGTGCGACACGATGACCAGTGTCCCGTCATATCGCTGGAGAGCCTGCTTGAGCACGTCTTTGGAGCGGATGTCCATGTGGTTGGTGGGCTCATCGAGAGCCAGAAGGTTGTAGGGATGGAGGATGAGCTTGGCCATGGCCAGACGGGAACGCTCACCTCCGCTGAGCACGGCCACCTTCTTGTCGATGTCCTCCCCGCGGAAGAGGAAGGCACCGAGGATGTCCCGCAGCTTGGTACGGATATCGCCCACGGCCACCTTGTCGAGGGTGTCGTAGACCGTATCGTTCCTGTCCAGTACGTCCTCCTGGTTCTGGGCGTAGTAGCCCAATGCGACATTGTACCCGAGGGAAGCCGAGCCGGAGATGGGCCGCAGCTCCCCGGTGATGTATTTCATCATGGTACTCTTTCCCTCGCCGTTACGCCCGACGAAGGCCACCTTCTCCCCTCTCTCCACGGTCAGGTCTATGTCGGTGAACACCACCTTGGGGCTGCCCGAGCCGTCGCGGGGAGGATAGCCTCCGGTAAGGGCCTTGGCCTGGAAGACGATCTGTCCGGAGCGGGGAGCGGGCGGGAACTTGACGTGAAGAGCCGAATTGTCCTCGACGTCTATCTCTATGCGCTCGAGCTTGTCGAGCTGCTTGATGCGGGACTGCACCTGATTGCTCTTGGTGGGCTTGTAGCGGAAACGCTCGATGAACTCCTCGGTCTTCTCGATCATCCGCTGCTGGTTCTCATAGGCGGCCCGCTGCTGCTCCATCCGCTCGCGGCGCAGCTCCACGTACCTGGAGTACGGCACCTTGTAGTCGTAGATGTGTCCCAGAACTATCTCCACAGTACGGGTGGTCACCCGGTCCAGGAAACGGCGGTCGTGGGAGATGAGCACCACCGAACCCCGGTAGCCGAAGAGGTAGTCCTCCAGCCACTGTATGGACTCGATGTCGAGGTGGTTCGTCGGCTCGTCCAGCAGAAGCACATCGGGCTTTGTCAGCAGGACCTTGGCCAGTTCCACGCGCATGTTCCAGCCCTGCGAGAATGTGCTGCGCTGCCGTCCCAGCTCACTTTTTTTGAATCCGAGACCGACGAGGGTCTTTTCGGCCAGCACTGCGGGTGACTCGGACTGTACCATGGCCAGCTTGTCATTGAGCTCATTCAGCTCCTCTATCAGCCGGTGGTAGGCCGGGGACTCGTAGTCGGTCCTCTCGCCCAGCTCGCGGCTTATCTCCTCCACCCTCTCACCCATGGTGAAATGATCGGCAAAGACGGACATGGCGGCCTCGATGACCGTGGTGTCCTTGGAGTAACTCATTATCTGGGGCAGATAGCCCACGGTCTGCTCCCTGGGCTTCATGATGGAGCCTGAAGTCGGACGCTCCACACCGGCTATGAGCTTGAGTATCGTACTCTTGCCCGCACCGTTCTTACCCACTAGGGCTATATGCTCCCCGTCACTGACGTGGAAGCTGATGTCGTCCAGAAGGGTGAAGCCTCCGAAGGCTACTGTGAGATTATTTATCGATATCATTTCTAACTTCTACTTCTTTCGGTTTGTCTTTACACAGGGTTATGGATACCTCGTAGAGCAGGTACAGGGGCAGGGCGACCACTATCATCGTGAAGGCGTCGCCCGAAGGGGTTATGACGGCCGATATGGCCAGGGCGGCCACTATCGCGTACTTGCGGAAACTTCTCAGCATCCGCCGGTTGATGATTCCTATCCGGGACAGCAGCAGGGCCAGGGCCGGAAGTTCGAATACCACGCCCATAATCAGGTTAAGCTTCAGGAACATCCCGATATACGAGAGCAGCGATATCTGGTTGGCCACCGACTCGCTCACCTGGTATGTTCCCAAAAAGCGCAGGGTCAGCGGGAAGACCACCACGTAGCCCACCCCTACGCCGATGTAGAACAGCAGGGAGGACAGCCCGAAAGCCGTCTGAGCCGCCCGCTTCTCCCGGTCGTACAGGGCCGGCCTGACAAAGAGCCACACCTGATATATCAGAAAAGGCAGGGCTACGATGACCGCCAGCCAGAAGGAGATGCGCACGTGGGTGAAGAACTGAGCGGCCAGGTCGATATTGACCAACTCCACCCGGAAAGGCTCCAGAGCCCCAAGCCCGAGCAGTCCCAGCAGCCTGTCCATCCACCGGTAGACAAAGAAACCGTCCGTCAGCGGAGCCAGAACCACCCCGTCGAAGACCGTCTCCTTGCACAGGAAGAACACGACCATCAGGACAATAAGCACAGCAAAGCTGCGGAAGATCACCTTTCGCAGCTCGTCCAGATGTTCCCAGAAGGTCATTTCTCCCGCCACGGCACCCATCTCCTACTTATTCCCGGCGGAGCTGTCCTTTGCGGAATCTGCGGAGGACTGTCCCTTCTTGGCGGAGGAATCAGTATTCAGATCCTCCTCTATGCCGTTGACCCCCTCCTTGAAGCTCTTGACCCCCTTGCCGAAGCTCTTCATCAGCTCGGGAATCTTCTTCGCCCCGAACAGCAGCAGGACGATGAGCAGCAGCACCAATATCTCGGTCAGTCCGACGGATCCTAAAAACAAAAGTGTAAGCATATCTTCTCGTTATTGTTTATTTTCTTTTGCAGCAGACTGTTCCATGTCGGCCTTGCGGAATACTTCCAGCAGGGCGGCAGGGATGCGGGTCGGGCGGCGGTTGTCGCTGTGGATGAACCCGAGGACCACCGAGCCGTCGCATACTAAGTCACCGTTCTGATTGTATATGTCCGTAAGCACCTCTATCCGCGCCATCGGCTCCTTCTCCACCCGGGAGACCACCAGGAGCACGTCCCCCATCCGGGCCGGCGTGTGGTACTTGGCATTGACCGACACCACCGGCATCATGATTCCGTGCTTCTCCAGCTCCATGATCGGCAGCCCGACATCTATCAGAAACTGATGCCGGCCGCACTCAAAGTAACGGATGTAGTTCGAGTGATGGACTATCCCCATCTGGTCGGTCTCGTAGTAACGGACCTCTATCTGTGTCTCCGACTGGATGAACATGGCTTTACCTGACTAAAATATTCAACCTCTGAGCGCCTCGAGGGTCTTGCGCAGTCCCTCTATCTTGGCGGTCGCATCCGAAAGTTTCTTCCTCTCGTTCTGCACCACAGCCTCCGGGGCGTTCTGCATGAACTTCTCATTGGACAGCTTGGCATTCACTCCCTTGAGGAATTTCTCCAGACGCTCGATCTCGGCCTCGGCCTTGGCTATCTCCTCCTGCACGTCGGTCTTGCCGGCAAGCGGGACGAACATCTCGACCGTACCCACGAGGAAGGAAGCACCGGCCTCACGCTCTCCGAAGTCCTCAACGTAGGAGATCTCCCCTACATTGCCCATGCGGCGGACTATGCCGGTCATCTCCTCGGGGAATGCGCCCTTGATGCGCAGATCCAGAGCCTCTTTCGGGGACAATCCCTTCTTCTGGCGGATGTTCCTAAGGGCAGCCACGGCCTCCGTAGCAAGGTCAAATGCGGCAATGAAGGCCTCATCGTACTCTCCGCCCCCGGGCTGACGCTCCAGCATGATGGTAGCACCCTCGGGACGCTCAGCTAAGTTGTGCCAAAGTTCCTCGGTGATAAAGGGCATCACGGGATGCAGGAGTTTCAGCAGGGAATCGAAGAATCCAATGGTGGCGTCGTAGGTCGCTCCGTCTATCGGGGCTCCGTAGGCAGGCTTCACTATCTCGAGGTACCAGGCGCAGAAGTCATCCCAGAAGAGCTTGTACAGGCACATCAGGGCATCAGAGATGCGGAACTTGGAGAAATGGTCGGCGACGACGGCTATCTCGCGGTTCAGCTTCTGGGTGAACCACCTGACGGCCAGGGCGGCGTGCTCGGGAGCCTTCAGGGAACGGTCCACGCTCCAGCCCTTGACCAGACGGTAGGCGTTCCATATCTTGTTGCAGAAGTTGCGGCCCTGCTCCACCTGGGACTCGTCGAAGAGGATATCGTTGCCGGCGGCGGTGCAGAGCAGCATGCCGATGCGGACTCCGTCAGCGCCGTAGTCGTCGATCAGCTTCAGGGGGTCGGGCGAGTTGCCTAAGGTCTTGGACATCTTGCGGCCCAGCTTGTCGCGGACGATACCGGTGAAGTACACATTGCGGAAAGGCACCTTGTCCATGAACTCATTACCGGCCATGACCATCCTGGCCACCCAGAAGAAGATGATGTCCGGGCCGGTCACCAGGTCGTTGGTCGGATAGTAGTAGGCCAGATCAGCGTTCGGGGCCTTGTCCGGGAAGCCGGGCTTGGCGGGGTCAAACACCGAGATGGGCCAGAGCCATGAGGAGAACCAGGTATCCAGCACGTCCTCGTCGCGCCTGAGGTCGGCGGCTGTAACCGAGGGGTCGAGCTGCTGAGCGGCCTTCAGGGCCTCCTCGGGAGTGGCCTCGACCACGTAGCGGCCGTCAGGCAGGTAGTATGCGGGTATCTGCTGTCCCCACCACAGCTGACGGGAGATGCACCAGTCACGGGTGTTCTCCATCCAGTGACGGTAGGTATTGCGGTATTTGTCCGGAATGAGTTTAATCTCGCCGTTCTCCACGCGGGCCAGGGCGGCCTTGGAAAGCTCCTCCATCCTGATGAACCACTGCATGGAGAGCTTGGGCTCGATGACTGCGTCGGTCCTCTCGGAGTGTCCAACGGGCGAGAGGTAGTCCTCCTCCTTCTCGAGCTGTCCGGCCTCGGCGAGCATTTTCACGATCTTCTTGCGGGCCGTGAAGCGGTCCTCGCCGACGAGGATCACGGCCTTCTCGTTGAGCCTTCCGTGATCGTCGATGATGTCAAGCACCGGCAGGTTGTGACGCAGGCCTATCTCGTAATCGTTCACGTCGTGGGCCGGGGTCACCTTCAGGCAGCCGGTACCGAAGTCCATGGTTACATAGGAGTCCTCGATGATGGGTATCTCGCGGTTAATCAGAGGTATCAGTATCTTCTTGCCGCGCAGGTGGTGATACCTCGGGTCCTCGGGGTTGATGCAGACTGCGGCGTCGGCCATGATGGTCTCGGGACGGGTGGTGGCGATGACGATGTAGTCGTCAGTGGGATTGCCGGCTCCGTCGGAGACCTTGTAGCGCAGATAGTAGAGCTTGGACTTGGTCTCCTTGTGGATTACCTCGTCGTCGCTCACGGCGGTCAGGGCCTGTGGATCCCAATTGACCATCCTCACGCCGCGGTAGATATAGCCTTTCTTGTAAAAATATACGAATGTATTGATGACCGCCTCACTCAGGGCCGGGTCCATCGTGAACCTTGTGCGGTCCCAGTCGCAGGAGGCACCGAGCTTCTTGAGCTGCTCGAGGATGATGCCGCCGTGCTTCTCCTTCCACTCCCAGGCGTGTTTCATGAACTCCTCCCGGGTCAGGCTCGACTTGTCGATGCCCTGCTCCTTGAGCTTGGCAACCACCTTGGCCTCAGTGGCTATCGAAGCGTGGTCGGTACCGGGCACCCAGCAGGCGTTCTTGCCCTGCATACGGGCGCGGCGCACGAGCACGTCCTGTATAGTATTGTTGAGCATGTGGCCCATGTGCAGCACTCCCGTCACATTGGGGGGCGGAATGACCACGGTATACGGCTCCCGGCTGTCGGGTTCCGAATGGAAAAACTTGTTTTTCAACCAGTAAGAATACCACTTCTCCTCCACCTCGGAAGGACTGTATTTTGCAGACAATTCCATAATCTTTCAATTTAACTCGCAAATATAATCCATTTTGTATAGATTTGCAGGCAGAACTTTAAAAGTTAAATCAAGAATTATGGACAATCAACCGCAGAAAAAAGAAATCGGTATAGAGCTGACCAAGGAAACAGCCGCCGGCAACTATTCCAACCTTGCAATCATCACCCACTCCAACAGCGAGTTTTTCATAGATTTCGCCCGCATGATGCCCGGCCTTTCCAAAGCCCAGGTTGTCAGCCGCATCATCATGACTCCCGAGCATATTAAGAGGCTGTATCTGGCACTGCGCGACAACATCAACAAATACGAAAGCCAGAACGGCGAGATCCGCCTGACCGGCAATACTCCCAAGAATACTATTCCTTTCGGATTCGGGCCCAATACTCCGGAGGCATAGCCGATGAAGCACAGAACAGCTTTCATCGGAGCAGGCAACGTGGCATTCCGCCTGGCTCTCGCCATGCAGGAGAAGGGCTACAGCATCCCGTTGATATACAACAGGACCGTGAAAAGCCGCGACAAACTCGTAAAAGCCCTTAGGTCCAATGGCTCGGACACAACAGCTGCCGAAGACATGTCCATGCTGCGCGATATGTCTCTGGTGATTATCGCTGTTACTGACGATGCCATACCGACTGTTGTTCAGGAGCTTGCGTCTGCACTTCAGGAAAACGCAGCAGCAGACGGAGGCAGAAGGCATCTGCCTGCTGTCGTGCACACTTCCGGAGCAACTTCCCTTTCCGTGCTTAAGCCGCTCGAAGACATCGGATGCGACTGCGGAGTACTTTATCCGCTCATGACGCTCAGCCGCAACAAGAATCTGGAATTCAAGGACGTACCTTTGCTGCTCGAAGCCACGTCACAGTCTCTTGCGGATACACTGGATCACATAGCCGCTGACCTGGGAGGAGAGCACTATTTCTACACCTCGGAGCAACGGCTCAGGATGCATGTGGCCGCCGTATTCACCACCAATTTCGTCAATTACCTTCTTGGACTGGCCTTCCCGATCGTCCAGCATGACCATCCGCTGCTGATACCCGGAACGATAGAGGCGGTGCGCAACGCTTTCCTGCACACCCCCGCATCCACCCTCACCGGCCCTGCCCGCAGAGGTGACATGGAAACCATAAGGAAACACTTGGACGTACTGGAGCAGTCAGGTCTGAAAGAGCAGGCAGAGATTTACAGGCTGTTTACGGACAAGATTCTGGAAAAATACCAAAACAAGAAATAGACAATGCCCAATTACAATTATAAAGTCAGGCTGCACGGCATCCGCGCCTTCGCCTTCGATGTGGACGGAGTGATGACCGACGGGACCATCATTTCCACTACGGACGGAGAACTTCTCCGCACGTTTGACTCCAAGGACGGATTCGGCATCAGGATGTGCTGCATGAAAGGATATCCGGTAGGAATCATCACCGGAGGATTTTCCAGGAGCACCTTCAACCGTTTCACAGGACTCGGAATACCTGAAGAGGATATCTGCCAGAAATCCCGGGACAAGATGCCGGATTTTCTGAAATTCTGCCAGAGACACGGACTGAGGCCGGAAGAAGTGGTGTATGCCGGAGACGACATTCCCGACATTCCCGTACTTCTGACGGCAGGGCTGTCCGCCGCACCGGCGGACGCGGCTCCGGAGGTCAAGGAAGTATGTGACTATGTATCGCTTTTCAAAGGCGGACACGGTTTTGTGCGCGATCTGATAGAACAAGTGCTGAAAGTACAGGGCAACTGGAGTCTTGACACTGCCCTTTTCGCCCGAAAATACTGAGTCTCGCCATGCTGCTCAAAGACGCTCTTTCAGGCCGGAGAATCGTACTCGGCTCCGCCTCTCCCAGACGCAGGGAGCTTCTGGCCGGACTGGGGCTGGATTTTACCGTAGAGGCCACTCCCGGAGCACCCGAGACCTATTCTCCGGGATTAAGACCGGATGAAGTACCTGTGGCACTGGCCGCCTCCAAGTCCGAAGGCTTCCACCGTCCCCTGGAGCCGGACGAGATACTCATCACAGCCGACACCGTGGTAATCTGCGGGGACGACATACTGGGCAAGCCCTCCGGCAGAGAGGATGCGGTGAGGATGCTGCGCGAACTGTCGGGACGCACGCACAGGGTCGTGACCGGAGTATGCATCCGGGACACAGGGCACAGAAGTATATTCTCAAGCACATCCGAAGTGGAATTCAAAGCCCTGTCGGACGAGGAAATCAACTACTACATAGGACAATACCGTCCGTTCGACAAGGCCGGCGGCTACGGTATCCAGGAATGGATCGGCTATATAGGCATAACCTCCATACGCGGCTCCTACTTCAACATCGTAGGACTCCCCGTACAGAGGCTGTACACTGCTCTTTCCGAATTTATCGGACTTTGATCATCTCAACCGGCTGCTGACGAACTTTATCCAGTGGCTCCACGGTATATTTCACCTTGTCGAAATCGATGGATGTCAGGTCTATACAGCGGATAGTGCTGTTCCAGCACGTGCGCCAGTAGAATTTCAGCCCTTTCGTGTCCGCCGCTGTGGTGAACTGGGTCGCTCCGGGAATATCCACCGGTGCATGGTCTTTCTGACGCTCCACTCCTATCGGTATGTCGAAGTTGTTCAGAATCAGGAAGCAGGACATCACGGTCTCATCCGCAGTAGGATACTGGGGAGCGGTCGCCTGATAGTAAGCCGCACGGACAAATCTAGACGGCGGAGTCACGTCCCCGGGAAGGCCGATCATGCCGGTACCGGCACCGAAGCGGCGCACCTGTGGCCAGGCCGAGAAGGCGTTGCCGTCAGCCTCACCGAAAGCCAGGTTGACATAATTGTTCAGGTTGGTCACTTGCCAGGGAAAGCCTGGAGCATTGGTCAGCACGCCTATCTCATTCTCATAGAAATTGGTCTTGCCGTCAACTATCTCTATCACAATCTGACGGCCCGAAGGCTCGCCCACTCTCCAGTGCGAGGTGCCGGCCTGCGGATACAGCTTGGTGACGATGATCTCGTCAAAATGGTCGATGACCTCCTGTACAGAAGTGAAGTTGGCCAGAATCCAGCTGACCACCTGCATGTCCGGTACGGTACGGTCCACCTGTGCAGAGTCATAATCCGGATACTGCCCGTATGCCGGGAAGAAGAACAGCCCGGCAGACAGACCTTTCTCGTTGAGTCCCTCCAATACGAACTGGTCCTGCTCGGCGGCTACTCCCACATAGCCGTATTTGCCGGTGAATATCAGCCCTGTACCGCCGGTAGAAGTCAAGGCAGTATGCCTGAAGCCACGAGGAACTATGACATAGCGGCTCTGCAGGTCAGAACCGCCCCACTCAGCCGTGCGGGCCAGCACATAACTGCCGTCCCCGGCCTTAAAGGATATCCCCGTACACGCCGACATATCTGAGAATGTGCCGGCCAGGGCTGCTGCGGCTACCGCTGCCGCCTTAATTATGAATGTAGACAATTTCATAACTTTAAAATTTTCCAAAAAATACATAAAAACAGTGTTCTGCACATTACACAGCCAATACTTCAAAATGATTTTCTAAATCTTGAATATCCTTTGTCTTGACTATTGTTTCATCTGAAATCACCTTCTTCTTATTTTGAGTAGACATAACAGCTTTCAACGTTTTCTCAACATCTACCGGCAAATTCACCAAACATGCTTTGCCATTTTGTATACTATCCTTAAACCGGACATAAAATTCGTCCATAAAACTTCTCGTTGCGAAATGAACATCCGAAAAATCTATAATAATTTCTGTGTCATTTGAATTCTTTATGTAATTGTAAAAATCATCAGCCAATGGACGAGACATCAAATCCCGGCTTAAAATCCTAGATATGTAAAAAACACTCATGATATTGCCTCCATTTATTCAATATAATTAACATATTCAAAGTCTTCATTCCAATATGGAATTCTCAACGCAACAATAGTTCCTTCAAAACGGATACCATACGGCAACTCAAAATAACCTGAGCCCGCCTTAGTTTTGACATATACTGTATCTCCAGATACCATCATATACTGCCCTCCCATTCCATCGACAAGCATCTTTTTTGTCGTACTTACATAATGCTATTTTTTTATCCTCTATACGATCATTCGTAGCCGGAAATTTTATTAATGGGATATATCGTTTTTGGACAAACTGCTCCAAATACGCTGCAAACTCTGACTTACGCATAGCCCCGGAATTGACCCCGAATTTATCCAGGCACACGGAACTCAGATATCCTTCTACATGATCTAAACATATATTTTTACCTGATTTCTCAATATAAATGAGTAAAGACATAATAAATGTCGGTGTCACAAACTTGGCATGAGAAAAATCTACAATATCCTCCACATCAGGGCTTCTATTTATCTGCCTGCATATCCTCAGCGCAACACTGAGTCCTGATGACAATTTTTCCTGCTGAACATTTATGTTTTCAATTATTTTCATAACGTTATAATACAATCATACAAAGATAGCGATACATATTGATTATGCAATTATTTCAGCAAGGAATCAGAAGTTTCTCGCTATATTTGCAGTGAAATCTTTTTGCTTTGGATATGGAAAACGAAACAAAAATATCGCGAAGAGGCTTTTTGAAAATCACCGGAATAGCCGGTGCGGCTACAGTTCTGGCATCCGGGTGCGGACGCAGGAACGACGAAGTCACAACTGAAGTACCTAAAGGACAGATGACATACCGCAATCTCAACGGAGACCGGATCTCCCTGCTCGGTTACGGATGCATGAGATGGCCGCAGAAAGCGGCTGCCGAAGGAGAGAACAGCGAGATTGATCAGGAGAGAGTCAACGCCTTGGTGGACTATGCCATAGAGCACGGCATCAACTACTTCGACACCGCGCCCACCTATCTTCGCGGATTCTCAGAAGATGCTACAGGCATAGCCCTCAAGCGATACCCGAGAGATTCATACTACATCGCCACGAAGCTGTCCAACTTCGGCGATTCCAGCCGCGAAGGCTCGATGGCCATGTACCGCCAGTCATTCATTGACCTTCAGACCGACTACATCGACTATTATCTGCTGCACTCCATCGGACGCAGCATGGAGGATTTTCAGAAGAGGTATATCGACAACGGTATGCTGGACTTCCTGATAGAAGAACGCAAGGCCGGGCGCATCCGTCACCTTGGATGGTCCTTCCACGGCATCCAGGAAGTATTTGACTATGTGCTTTCCATGCATGAGAGGATTCACTGGGATTTTGTACAGATACAGCTCAACTACCTGGACTGGGGCCATGCCACACCGGGGAACGTCAACGCCGAATACCTGTACGGCGAGCTCACCAAGAGAGGCATACCGGCCATAATCATGGAGCCGCTGCTGGGAGGCCGCCTGTCCAATGTCCCGGACCGTATCGCTGCCCGGCTCAAGGAACAGGACCCCGAGAGCAGCGTGGCCTCCTGGGCTTTCCGTTTCGCCGGCTCACCCGGGAACGTCCTGACCGTACTGAGCGGCATGACCTATATGGAGCATCTGCAGGACAATATCCGCACCTACTCCCCTCTCAGACCGCTTACCGACGAGGACCTGGACTTTCTGGAAGAAACGGCAAGGCAGATGCACGAATACCCTACCATTCCCTGCAACGACTGCAAGTACTGTATGCCATGTCCCTACGGCATCGACATACCCGCCATCCTGCTGCACTACAACAAATGCGTCAATGAGGGCAACCTATCCGTCAGCAGCATGGACGATAACTACCGCGAGGCCCGCAGAGCTTTCCTGATAGGCTATGACAGGAGCGTACCGAAGCTTCGCCAGGCCAGCCACTGCATAGGCTGCGGCCAGTGCGTTCCCCACTGTCCTCAGTCAATCAAGATACCTCAGGAACTGCACCGCATCGACCGCTACGTCGAGAAACTCAAACAGGGCACCCTCTAGAGGACACCCTGTCTGTTCTTCGTCACAAAAGTGAGCTAGTCAACCCAGATCTCGTCGATGAAGATGAAGCCCTCGCCGCCGTGGCCCAGATGCCACTCGGGGATGGTTCCGAAATTCTTGGCGAACACCCTTACGTATCTGGCCTTGACAGGCTTGTCCAGCTTCAGGACGAAGTCCCTGGTCTGAATCGTGTAATCCTGCTCGTCCACGGTGTTGTCCACCCTGCCCACGACGGTGAAGTTCTGACCGTCTTCCGACACGGCGTATTCCACGTACCTGGGCATCCATATCCACGAGCGGGCATCCTGGCAGTAGCCTGAGCCGACAAGCGTCACCGTTTTCTCCTTACGCAGATCCACTACAGCCGTAAAGTCCGTGTCCTGATAGCCCTGCCAGCCGCCGGTCTTCCAGTTCACACTGCCGCGCAGACCGTCTATCAGACCGCGCGGGCCGCGGGCATTGTACTGGGGATTGTACTCATTGTCGGTATAGATGTCCATCTCGTCCTTCATCTTGTGGAAGACCGCCGATATCTCGGGACTCTTCTCTCCATCAGGGGACTGGGCATAGATACTGATGCGGGTGGTCCTGTCGATGGTCACCGGGCCGTCGTACCTGCGGTAGCTGCCGCTGCCCGCCTTGATATACACAGTATTGGCAGAATCACCACTGTTCACCCCGACCGTCAGGGTGTCCTCGAAGATGTCCGACGGAGCCTCGAACCACGGATTGCGGACAAAGCCCCTGTAACCTTCGGAGACGGGCCTGTCCTCCGCCGCCAAACCGAAAGCCGTATCAGGCTGTTGAGCCAGAGTGAAATCCAGCTCCCCGCCGGCAATCACATCGCTGAAGCGGATGTAACTTCTGGTGTAGTCCTCTCCATTCAGACGAGCGGAGGTGATATACCGGTTCCTGTCTATTTTCCCTTTGCACCCGGACTTGATGACGAACTGCCTGCCGTTCTCCAGATTGATGGTTATGTTCTTGAAGACGGGTGAGCTGAACACATAGATGTCACTTCCGGGGGTGACAGGATAGAGACCTATCGCGCTCATCACATACCATGCCGACATCTGGCCGCAGTCATCGTTGCCGCACAGGCCGTCCGGCTGCGACGAATAGAGATTGTCGAGGATATGACGCACCTTTTCGTATGTCTTCCACGGCTTGCCCACGTATGCGTAGAGATAGGCCGTCTGATGGCTGGGCTCGTTGCCGTGCGCGTACTGTCCCACCAGCCCGGTGATATCCACCTGCTTGCGGCCCTTGGTGTCGGAGCTGGCCGAGAAGAGCGAGTCCAGCATGGCGTCGAAGCCCTCATCTCCGCCCAGCAAAGCGATATGTCCGTTGATGTCATGGGGTGCGAAGAAGCTGTACTGCCACGAATTGGCCTCGGTATAGTGGTTGTTGACCTCGCGGGGCTCGAAAGGAGTCAGCCACGCACCGTTCAGCACCGGTCTCATCAACCTGGTCTCAGGATCCAGCACATTGACATAGCTGGCCGAGTAACGCATGTACCGGTCCCTGATATCCGCGTATTCAGCGTCCCCTGTCTTTTCGTAAAGGAAACCGGCCACCTGGGCGATGCACCAGTCATCATAGGCATATTCGAGGGTCTTGGACACCGACTCGTGCTCCTCCTCTGCCGGCACCACATTGCGCATACGGTAGTGCAGGATGCCGAACTCGTCCTTGTTGGAGGACTCCACCATAGCGTCCAGAAGTTCCCCGGCATCCTCCACGTCTATGCCCTTGGCTATCGCATCGGCAATCACGGACACCGAGTTGTATCCGATCATGCAGTTGGTCTCCCAGCCTGCCAGTTCCCATACCGGCAGCTTGCCGCCCTCGCGGTATATGGTCAGGAACGACTTGAGGAAATCCTCCGTCCTGTCCCTCTCTATCAGAGCGAACATCGGATGCAAGGTCCGGAAGGTATCCCAGAGCGAGAACACGGTATAGCGATCAAATCCCTCCGCCTTGTGGATCTGCCTGTCCATCCCCCTGTACTCTCCGTTGACATCACTGAACAGATTGGGAGCTATGGCCGTATGATACATCGCGGTATAGAAGGTCCGCAGCCTCTCGCGGCTCTCCCCGCCCCCGCGCACGTCTATCTTGGAGAGGTAGGCTTCCCATAGGTCCTGCGTGGAGGCCAGCAGCGCGTCAAAGTCAAAACTGCCCTCAGGCACGTCGGACAGAAGGTTGAGCCGCGCATTATCGGAAGACACAGAGGAGATGCCCACCTTAGCCAGCACCTGGCGCGTACCCTCCGCGAATGTCACCAGCGCACCGTTTTTTCCGAACGGACGGTAATCAGCCATCGGCTCTGAAAACTCTATGTAAAAATGCACCATCTGGTCCTCCGACCAGGACTTTGACCGCCGGAAACCGGTCAGTGCGTTGTCAGATACCTTTTCTATATCAGAGTCCAGAAGGACATCCCTGTGCTCCAGGTCAATGATTATCATCGGCTGCTCTCCGCCAAGACTTTCGTAGGTGTATCTGTGCATTCCGGAACGCGGCCCTGCTGTCAGCTCGGCCAGTACATCCCAACGGTCCAGGTTGACGGCATAATAACCGGCCGCCGCTTTCTCATTGTCATGGGAGAAATGCGACTGGTACAGTTCCCTGTTCAGCGTGTCCGCGTCATAGGAGGTGACAGGCATCAGGAGCACGTCCCCGTAATCCAGCACTCCGGTTCCGCTCAGGTGAGTGTGGCTGAAACCGATGATGGTGTCGTCGGAATAATGATAGCCGGAGCAACCCTCCCAGGTGTCCATCCTGGTATCGGGGCTGAGCTGCACCATGCCGAAAGGAGCCGTGGCTCCGGGGAAAGTATGGCCGGTAAAATCCGTTCCGACCATCGGATCAACGTAATCCACAAGCCGCTGCTCTGTCCGGCTGCATGAGACGGCCATCACCGCAGCTGTCATAAGTACTAGGTTCAAGTAAAATTTTTTCATTAATTTTTTAAATTTATTTTGGTATTTGAAACAATTCTTATACATTTGCAGTCCCAAAACGGAATGCTTCCTTAGCTCAGTTGGTAGAGCACGACACTCTTAATGTTGGGGTCCAGGGTTCGAGCCCCTGAGGGAGCACCGAGAGCCACTGATTTTTCAGTGGCTTTTTTCTTATCTGTACTATCTGTGTTGATTCTGCCATCCTTTCAATATTATATTGCATTGCAAATTTAAGCAATTTAGTCCATTCTGACAATAGGCAGCTCTTCTACCCTTTAGTTATATGTAAATCACTAACATCCAGTCCTAAAAACATATTAGTTTTATGCTGTAACTTTTTTGTTTTCACACCGAGTAGAACCATGCGAGAAGTTTTTGGACAAGCCGTCCGGGCAGTATCCGGGAGACACGCGCGAACATGGTCTGAAGGAGGCTGCCTGTCAAGGTGCGGAACCCGGGCCTGCGCTTTTCTACCAGACGGCAGATGACGCGGCCGAGTTTCTCAGGACTGGATCCGTGGGTCTCGTCTTTCTCAACACCGGCCAGCGTGCGTCTGAACGAGCCGGCATAGTCCGGATGGCTGAGCGTAGCCTCCGACACTCTGCGCGAGGAGGTGAAGCCCGTCCTGAAATCCCCAGGCTCAACCACGCACACGTCTATGCCGAATCTGCGCACCTCCACCGCCAGGGCCTGGCTGTATCCTTCTATGGCAAACTTCGAGGCGGAGTAGAACCCCTGATACGGCACCGCCACGACTCCTGCAATAGAGCTGATGTTGATGATTCGTCCCCTGCCGCGTCCCCTCATGTGCGGCAGCACGGCCGAGCAGACATTGGTCATGCCCATGAAATTGGTATCCATCTGCCAGCGCCTCTCCTCCTGCGTGGCAAGCTCCAGCGCACCGCCTATGCCGGCCCCTGCGTTGTTGACCAGCACGTCTATCCGTCCGGCAATCCGCAAGACAGCGTCCACAGCCCTTTGGACGGACTCCACATCCGTCACATCCATACGCAGCATCCACACTCCGTCCTCACGCTGTCCCTCCTGCACCGTCCGGCCCGTACCGAATACCCTGTGTCCGCGTGCAGCCAGCATGGCCGAGGCCGTCTTCCCGAAACCGGACGTAGCTCCGGTCAGCAATATCACTTTAGACTCCTTCACTTATTTGCATTTTATTATTCAAAATTACGAAAACTTCGCATTATCATGACAAAATTTCCGAAAATCAGGACATCCTGCCCGTGAGCACGGATATTGCACTAGCTGGATTGAACCAATTAAATCAATTTGATATGGACAATCTATTTGACAAAGTAACAGAAAGGGCCGGAAAGACCATCCGCCACTGGTGGCTTTTCATGATAACCGGCATCCTGGCCATCATCGCCGGCATCGTAGTATTCTGCAATCCGCTTGACAGTTATCTGGCGCTCAGCCTTATGTTCGGTATCCTCATGGTGGTCTACGGCATAGCCGAGCTGGTAATCAGCTCCACCAGCCGCAACTATTTCACCAGCAGAGGATACAGCATAGTGAACGGAATCCTGAACCTGCTCCTGGGTATTTTCCTGTGCTGCTGGCCGAGAGTCACACTCGTGGCCCTGCCGGTCATTCTGGGTGTATGGACGATGTTCAACAGCTTCACGATCATCGGCCTCGGCAGTGACATGGATTCGTTCCGCGTCAAAGGCGCCGGCTGGGTGATTGCCTGCGGCGTGATTCTTCTGCTTCTGTCCCTGGGCATCACGCTGTATCCCCTGACTATCGGAACAGCCGCCGTAATCGTACTCACTGGTACCGTCCTGATACTCTTCGGTGCGCTGACCATCGCTCTCAGCCTGCGCCTGAGACGCATCCACGAGCATTTCCGCTTCCACGACGCCGAAGTCATCAAATAAAAGCCGCAGTTTATTTTGCTTTTCGGTAGAAAGTTCTTTAACTTTACATCGAAACAAAAACACACTGCCATTATGAGAAAGCCTAAGACTCAATCCACCATGCGCCCGGCCGCGTTACTGCTGTTCCTGACGATGTGCTTCATCTATCTGTACGTGCTTGTCGGGCTTCCGATGAAAGGCTCAATACCGCTGCCGTTCATTGTCGTGGGTATGATAAGCTGTGTCATCCTTATGTTCAAGGACACTGTCAGACTCAGACAGGCAACTGACAAAGACCGCAGCAACTGACAGCAAATTACCCCTTGCCGGTTTCCGACAAGGGGTAATTTTTATACTTTAATATACTTTAATCCTTCGGCGTTACATGTAGACGACCTCGAAGTCGGGATCGGGCATGTCCGGGTCTAGCGGGAAGATAGGACGCTGGAGATGCTGATAAGGCAGCTGCAGCAGATCCTGATCCACACCGCCGCGGGTCTGGGCCATCATCCAGTCACCGCTCTTGCTTATCTCGTAAAGCTCCTCGGTCAGATAACCGAGTTTGTTGACTATGATGTCCACCTGATAGGGGTCTATGCCCAGGGCCTCGTAATCGGCCTTGTAATGATAGGGGCTTCTCTCCTCTCCCACTACGACGAGCATCGAGCCGACCTTGATCAGCACCTGGTCATTGACATCACGGTCGAGAATCTTGACCACGGTACCGTCCAGCATTACCGGAGGGGCATAGCGGTTGTCCACAGCAGCTCCCACCTCACAGCGGACATGGCCTCCTTCTCCAACCTGCTTGGCCTGTGCCACCATCTCGGGGCCGGGTATGGCCGAATATACCAGGGTCTTTCCGCCTTCTTTCCTGAATTCGGGACGGGCGAGCAGCTTCTGCAGGGTCCAGGTCACGTCACCCGCACCGCCGGCAGTCGGATTGTCACCCATATCGCTGATGAAGTAAGGTTTCTTGTCGCTCTTTATGGCTTTCTCAAGCACCTCTTCCAGAGAAGCGGTGGGAGCCACGAACTCAAAGTCGTTGCGCACTGACCAGAAATGCTCGGCGAGCTGACGGGCACCGTCGGTAACCTGCGCGCTGTCGTCTCCGGTCACTACCACCACACCGTGGTTACGGGGCTCGTCGGCCCAGGGATAGGACATCCAGATAGCGGCGTCGATCACTCCGTCCTGCGCCTCGATGGGCTCGATAGCCGCGTACAGGGACTTGCCTGGATCCACGCGGGTAGAGGTCTTCTCACCGGGCAGCAGGATAGGCACCTTGACCCAGGCCTTGTATGCCGGCTTGCCCTTTCCGCTCTCCAAGCGGTCCAGCAGATTGACGATAGCCCTTTCGCGGGATATGTACCTGTCAGTATGCGGGGCCATGCGGTACGATGTTATCAGGTCCACGCCCTTGGCCAGTGTCGGGGAGACACAGCCGTGAGGGTCCATAGAGGCCGAGATGAGCACGTCGGGCCCCACGACCTCGCGTATCCTGGTGATATAGTCCCCTTCAGGGTCTTCCAGGCCTTCCACGCTCATGGCTCCGTGAATATCCAGGAAGATGCCGTCGTATGGCATTCCCTCTTTCAGCATACGGAGAGAGCGGTTGACAAGGGTATCGTAGCACTCGCGGGTGACCATTCCGCCCGGAGTAGCCCAGGCCATGATCGTAGGCACCCAGTCAGCCCTGTTCAAAAGGGCCTCATTGTCCTGGAAAAACGGATATGACTCTATGATGTCCTGACCGTAAAGTATGGGTTCGAACATGTCCAGGGTCGTTCTGGCGGGAGAGAAGGTACTGCACTCAATACCTATTCCGACTATGGCCACACGCGGCTTTTTTCCGACACATGAGGATGTCAGCAGGAGAGCCGCAAGAAAAATTGGTAAAATTCTTGATATCTGCTTCATTGTATTGTAATTAATCTATTCAGCACCGAGAAGTTCCGCAGCCTTGCCGATGACAGCGTCAAAATGCTTGCTGTCGAATCCGCTGACCGCATCCACGACGGTTCCGTCCCGGTCTATCAGATAGGCCCTGGGAATCGACTCGTCGGCGAAAAGGGAATACACCTCTCTTTCCGGATCAGGATAAAGAGGAAACGTGAAACGCTTTGTCTCATTGTACTCGGCAAGATCCGCATCTGTATGCTCCCTGCCCACAACCACAAGACGGAAGTCCGCCTCGTCCGAGAACCTGGGATACATCCTTTCCTGTATTGCCGCCAGCTCCAACTGACACGGAGGGCACCATGTCGCAAAGAAACACAGGTACACCACCTTACCGCGAAGCTCCTCTGTGGAAAGGCTTCCATAGATTTCTGATTCGAGGGTAAAGTCCGGCACGGCATCCCCGGCCTTTATTTTATCAGCCGCACTGCTCCTGACGCATGAGACAGACATTATGAATGCTGCCGCTGCAAGAATAAAACGGTACATCATTGCTGCTATTTACCCGACAGTTTGAGTTCTCTGGCCCTGAATGTGTTTTTCATAAGGGATATGATGGTCATCGGCCCTACTCCGCCGGGCACGGGGGTGATATAGGAGCATTTGGGTGCGACCGAATCAAACTCCACGTCACCGACTATCCTGTATCCCTTGGGATTGTCCGCCGGCACTCTTGTAATGCCTACATCCACCACTACAGCACCCTCCTTGACCATATCCCCTTTCAGGAACTCAGGAACTCCCAAGGCAGCTATTATGATATCGGCGCTGCGGGTATATGACGCGATGTCCTTGGTGCGGCTGTGGCACATGGTAACCGTGCAGTCTCCGGGGTAAGCTTTTCTGGAAAGAAGGTTGGCCATAGGACGGCCCACGATATTGCTGCGCCCGAGAACGACACAGTGCTTGCCCGATGTCTCCACACCATAATGCTCGAGCAGCAGAAGTATGCCGTAAGGCGTGGCAGGAAGGAAGCACTCCTCTCCGAGAGCCATGCGGCCTACATTGACAGGATGGAATCCGTCCACATCCTTGAGAGGGGAGACAGTATTGATAACCTTGTTCTCATCAATATGCTTGGGAAGAGGCAGCTGAATGATGAATCCGTCCACGTCGTCGTCATTGTTGAGCTTCTCTATCTCGGTGAGAAGATCTTTCTCGGAGATACTTTCGGGGAAGGTCAGGAGAGTGGACTTGAATCCCACTTCCGCACATGCCTTTTCCTTATTGGCAACGTATGTCTTGCTGGCCCCGTTGTCTCCGACGAGAACCGCCACCAGATGAGGAGGTCTCTCCCCGCGTGCAGTCATTCCGCTGACTTTGGCGGCTATTTCTTTCTTTACGGCAGCTGCCGTTTCCTTTCCGTTTAAAAGAATCATATCTGTATTTTTTAATTGGTTATCTCCTTTTTTTCATGTTCTTCATATTCCTGACGGCATTGCGGACACCTCCGGAAGCCACGTTCCTCATGATCTTGCGGGTGCCCTCGAACTGCTTCAGGAGACGGTTGACATCCGCGATTGTCGTACCGCTGCCGTCAGCTATCCTGCGGCGGCGTGACCCATTGATAACAGCCGGATTTTCCCTCTCGTATGGAGTCATGGAGAGGATAATGGCCTCGACACTCTTAAATGAATTGTTGTCGATATCCACATCCTTGATGGCCTTGCCGACTCCCGGAATCATGGATGCCAGATCCTTGATGTTGCCCATCTTCTTGATCTGCTGGATCTGCTGGTAGAAGTCCCACAGATCGAACTGATTCTTTGCCAGCTTCTTTGCCAGCTTGCGGGCCTCCTGCTCATCATACTGTTCCTGAGCCTTCTCCACGAGGGAAACCACATCGCCCATACCCAGGATACGGTCGGCGATACGGTCGGGATGGAAGACATCGAGGGCCTCCATCTTCTCGCCGGAGCTGATGAACTTGATCGGCTTGTTGACCACGGCCTTGACCGAAAGGGCCGCACCGCCCCTGGTGTCTCCGTCCATCTTGGTAAGCACCACTCCGTCGAAATCCAGACGGTCGTTGAAGGCCTTGGCGGTCTCCACGGCATCCTGACCGGTCATGGCATCGACCACGAAAAGAGTCTCGGTAGGCCTGACCGCATCCTTGATGGCCGCAATCTCGTCCATCATCTCCTCGTCCACAGCCAGACGACCGGCGGTATCGATGATGACCAGAGAGTAATTTTCCTTTGCAGCGTATGCTATGGCATTCTTAGCTATCTTAACCGGGTCCTTCACCCCGTCCTCTGAATAGACGAATACTTCTGTCTGGCCTCCGAGAACTTTCAGCTGGTCAATAGCCGCAGGCCTGTACACGTCTCCTGCCACCAGCATAACCTTCAGACCGCGCTTGCTCTTGCAGCTGAGAGCCAGCTTGCCGCAGAATGTAGTCTTACCGGAACCCTGCAGACCGGCTACGAGAACGATGCCCGGCTTGCCTTTAATATTGATGTCCGTTGCCGTACTGCCCATGAGGGTCACCAGCTCGTCGTGGACTATCTTTATCATCATCTGGTCAGGGCGCACGGCAGTCAGCACGTTCTGTCCCAAAGCCTTGGCCTTGACATCGTTGCAGAAGTCCTTGGCCACGCGGTAGCTTACGTCGGCATCCAGCAGCGCACGGCGCACTTCCTTCAGCGTCTCCGCTATATTGATTTCCGTAATTCGGCCCTGTCCTTTGATTATCTTGAATGATCTCTCTAATTTCTCGGTTAAATTCTCAAACATATCCGGATAACTTGTCTTTTGTTAAATAATCCGCAAATTTATTAAAAAATGGTTAGACACTGTCTTGAATTTTCTAAATTTGCGGCACGATTAAAAAAACATAAAAAATGGAAAGAGGACCTATCTCAAAATTCATCACTCATCACTACCGTCATTTCAACTCGGCTACTCTCGTCGATGCCGCAAAGGCATACGACGACCTGATGAACCGGGGCGGCAAGATGATGCTGGCAATGGCGGGAGCCATGAGTACCGCCGAGCTCGGTATCTCTCTGGCAGAGATGATACGTCAGGGCAAATTCTCCATCGTATCATGCTCGGCCAACAACCTCGAGGAGGACATCATGAACCTCGTCGCACACTCCCATTACAAGAGGGTGCCCAACTACCGTGACCTGACTCCCGAGCAGGAGCACGAGCTTCTCGAGAACCACATGAACCGCGTGACCGACACCTGCATACCCGAGGAGGAGGCATTCAGGAGACTGGAGCACCATCTCGTAGAGGTGTGGAACGACATGAAGGCCAAGGGTGAGAGACTCTTCCCCTGGGAGGTGATCTACCGTCTGCTGCGCAGCGGAGTGCTCGAGCAGTACTACGAGATCGACCCCAAGGACAGCTGGGTCCTCGCCGCCTGCGAGAAGAACATCCCCATCGTAGTGCCCGCATGGGAGGACTGCACCACCGCCAACATCTTCACCGCACACTGCATCAGAGGTGAGTTCGACACCAACATGATCAAGAATGGTATCGAGACCATGATCTACCTGACCGAGTGGTACAGGGCCAATTCGGGCGGAGCCGGCGTAGGCTTCTTCCAGATCGGCGGAGGCACGGCCGGTGACTTCCCCATCTGCGTAGTGCCCATGATGGCTCAGGATCTGGAGTGGAAGGACGTGCCCCTGTGGTCGTATTTCTGCCAGATTTCCGACTCCACCACATCCTACGGTTCCTATTCCGGAGCCGTGCCCAACGAGAAGATCACCTGGGGCAAGCTCTCCAAGGACACGCCCCGCTTTATCGTCGAGTCAGATGCCACCATCGTGGCTCCGTTGATTTTCGCGTACGTTCTCGGCTGGTAAGCCATAACGTATGCAATGAGAAATAATAGGTCCCGGAAGACCAGGCCCTCCCACCGCTTAGCGGCGGGCCCCTCCCTCTAGAGCCGAGGGCGGCTAGTCTTCCAGGACCTATTATTTCTCATTGTTCCAGCAGCCGTGCAAAACGCCGGGACCTAACTTCTACATGGTCTCGGGCTGGTGCTCGGGACGGAGCAGGTCGAGGACGGTCTTCACGGGATTGAAGGTGATGAGCGGGACCTCTACGAAGACCGTGTTCCAGTTGCTCATCGAGCCGTTCCACAGACCGGGCAGTTCCTGGGCCTTCAGAGGACGGCCCTCGTAGCTCTTGCTGCTGATGAAACCGGTCTCGGAATCCACGAACCGCTGCAGATCGAACTTCCGGCCCAGATAGTCCGTCGTACAGCAGACTACATCCACCGGGTTGAAATGCGTCGAGCCCTTGAGCATGGCCACTGTGGCCGGGTCGTTCATGTCGAGCTGGGCACCCTCGAGAATCTGCAGGGAAGTTGAACCGTCGGCATCAAAGACGATGTAGGGACCGCCGCCGGGCTCACCCTCGTTCCTGACCATACCGCATATCCTTATCGGCCTGTTGAGCTTGGCATGGAGATAGCGCGGATAAATCTCGGCCGGCACTTTAGGCAGCACCACACAGAACTCCTTTTCCAGAAATGCCCTGATCTCATCGAGCAAAGCAGGATTGTCCTTGCGCTCCTGCATCATCACATCCAGGTCAATAAGATAGTCCCATATCTTCTGACGCACCTCCAGCAGCTTTCCGGCCAGGACTTTCTTCCAGCGCACCGTATCATCCAGCAGTCTCTGGTGTACTACATTGTCGATATTCTTCAGGTAGATGATGTCACCGTCCACAGCCGCGAGATTGCGCAGCAGAGCACCGTGTCCGCCGGGGCGGTAAAGAGGCTGTCCGTCAGCCTTGAGAAAAGGAGTATTGTCCTCATTGACCGCGATGATATCGGTAGACGGATCCTGAACGCTGAACGAGATATCATATCTGCAGCCGAAACGCTCCTCATATTTCGCAACGGTCTCCCTGAGTATCTTCTCGAAGCCTGCCTGATGTGCCGGCGATACTGTAAAGTGTATACGCACCGCACCGTCCGCGCTGCGGGCATACAGCGCACCCTCCACGAGATGTTCCTCAAAGGCCGTGCGCACCTCTCCGTCATAGCGGTGGAAGAGCACCTGACCTTTCGGACGGTTGCCGTAATCCAGTCCGGGCTCACCCGAGGCCGACAGCCCCTGCCCTATCACATGATCGATGACCTGATAGTCGGAAAGGCCGGCGAAATCTTCCTGAGAGTAAAAAGCGAATCTGTCGATATTGTCCACGAATTTACGCGCCTTGGAGCTGCCCTCCAATGCTTTGCCTGAAGCCAGAGCGTCCCGGCCCTCGAACAGGTCCTTGAACATCCTCGAAGCCGCACCCGATGCCGGAACGAACTTCACCACCTTTCCACGAAAAGCATCATAACGCTCAACAGCTCCGCGCTGAGCCACCTCACCCATCACTGCAATGCCCCTCTCAGGAGTAGCCGCAGCCACCAACTTCAAAAACGGAAACCCTTTCCGGTAATTCTCAATAAATCTATCTTCCATAGCCTTGATTTTTATTCCTCAAAGCTACGAAATTATTTTATCACCGATGTTACATTTTTAAGAAAACAGCTTATGAGTCCTGCGCGAAGGGATGTGAGACCCGGTAAGGAACAGCAAACTCATGACGGTAGGGAAAATCACGGCGCAGTTTCTCGAACGAGCCGGGGTCAGAGCGGAGGGCACGGTCTATATCCATGATGGGGAACACATCCTGAAGCGTCCGGGCAAATTCCGCCTGAGCGGCCGGAGTGCCGGGCGATACCGGAAGGGATATGACGGGCAGAGAAACGGATACCGGATGGAAATTTTCCAATGGAGCGATGCCGAAATGACGCGCAACGGCACGTACCGCCATTGCGGTTCCCTCTACCTTCCCCTCATAGGAGTATCCTGCGATATGAGGAGTAGCTATGTCGGCTGCTGCCAGCAGTTCCCGGGATATGCCAGACGGCTCACCGTTCCACACATCCAGAATCAGAATGGAAAGCCTGTCCCGGAAGCGCAGAAGGGCGGCATCATCCGCCACCTCACCCCGGCAGGCATTGATCAGAACGGAACCGGGCCGCATAAGCGAAAGAAGCCCGTCCGATATCATGCCCTCCGTCACTTTGTCCAGAGGCAGATGGAACGAGACTATGTCGGACTCTTTCAGAAGATAATCAAGCGGCACCAAGGAGGCTTTCAATGCCTTGTTGATATCATTGCGCAGCACCCTGAATCCCAGGAGCTCTCCCAGCCGCGCCACCCTCTCCCCGGTATTACCGGCACCCACTACGCCCAGTGTCTTTCCCCTGAGGTCCACCCCTTTGCGGGCCGCTGCAGTGAAAAGTGCCGTATGAACGTACTGCATGACTCCGCAGGCATTGCAGCCAGGCGCACCTGTGTATGAGATTCCGGCGGAAGCGAGCCAGTCCGTATCCAGATGGTCCGTACCGATAGTTGCCGTAGCCACGAATGAGACACGTGACTCCTCCAGCAACTGCCTTCCGCACCTGGTCCTTGTCCGTACTATGAGGGCATCCGCATCACGGCAGACTGCGGCATCTATCTCTTTTCCGGGCAGATACGTCACATCGGCGTATGGCTCCAGGACTCCGTGAAGAAACGGAATATCTATGTCAGCGACTATTTTCATAAGCATTGCATCATTTTAAGACAATCTTCCTGACCGTATTGTTCCCCAGCGAGGCATTAATCTCTGCCTTAATCCCGTCAAGACTGAAATACAGATTGTTACGTATGATGGAAGATGAGACTGTGCAATACAGCACACCGTCCTTGAAATACATGCGCGACGTCGCGTCGGCCGCCCTCTTGCCTACAGTCTTCCTCCACGCCCCGCATACATCCACGGACACCAGCTCCCGGCCAAGGCCGGTCTCTGCCAGAAAAGATTTCAGAATATCGCCCAACGGCTGCGCCCCTGTCTTCTCCATAGCTATTCCACCGGTGTTATGACTCCTGAACGGACGTTGAAGAAACGCCCCTCATCCGTTATTCCGCTTATTATCCCGCGCAGTCTGCCCTCATCCGTATCCGTTATGAATATCTGGCCGAAATCATTGCTCAGGACCATTCTGATCAGAGAAGCCACACGTCCTGAATCCAGTTTGTCGAAAAGATCGTCGAAGAGCAGTATCGGAGCCTGTCCGCACTGTTCCCGCATCACCGAGTACTGCGCCATCTTCAACGCGATGAGAAAGGATTTCTGCTGTCCCTGGGACGAACATCTGCGCAGAGGATAGCCGTTCATGAAGAGCTCCAGGTCGTCCCTCTGGATACCGGCCGAAGTATATCCCAATGCCTTGTCCCTGGACAGTGCCGCCGCAAAGACATCTTCCGGGGATGCGTTCCCGAGGTCTGACCTGTAGCTGACGGACACTTCTTCCTTTCCATCCGATATCATGCGGTAGTAGGACGCGGCCTTCTCCCCGAGCATACCGGCGGCGGCCTTCCTTCCGTTGAAAATACACCCGGCCGGTGCACACATGCGCGAGGTCAGGGTCTCCAGCAATATATCGGCGGCACATTCCTGTTTCAGGAGGGCGTTGCGCTGCTTGAGCAGGCGGTTGTATGCCATCAGGGAGCGCAGATAGTCCTGATCCATCTGCGATATCATCATGTTGAGAAAACGCCTGCGCTCCTCCCCTGAATCATGTATCAGGGACACGTCTGAGGGAGCCGTCATCACTACGGGGATATGTCCGATGTGCTCGGACACACGCCGGCATGGCTTGGCATTGCGCCTTACCGTCTTGCCGCCGTCACTGCGCACTGACACTGCCACGTCCTCAATGCCGCTGTCCGTCACGTATGTACCGTGCAGCACAGCCTCCTGCTTTCCGTATGTGTACGTGTATCTGTCCGACGGGGAGAGAAAGCTCTTGGTCATGGAAAGATAATATACCGCATCCAGGAGATTGGTCTTGCCTTCCCCGTTGTCTCCGCATATACAGTTGATTTTGGGGGAGAACCGTATATCGGCGGAGAGAATATTCTTGAAATCCCTGACTATGATTCTGCTGAGGTGCATCCTGAACTCTTTAAGTGTGGCAAAGATAGGCGAATTCTTGTAATTTTATCTTTGCGATTACACATTTTATTGTATTTTTGCATCCATTACAAAAATTATAAATTTTTTAATCCAACATGGCAAAAAACATCACTAATCCCAAGGAGGAAAAGGTCGAGACAGTCGGAGAGGCTGTCTCTCAGACAGAAGAATTTTTCAAGAAAAACGGGAAAACGCTTTCCTACACTGGAGTTGTCCTTATAATCATCGCCGCCGTCATCGTGCTGGTAATACAGTTCTATTCCAAGCCTCTGAAGACCGAGGCAGCAGCCCAGACATTCCCCGCCGAGCAGTTCTTCAGGGCCGGTGACTACGGGAAGGCGCTCAACGGTGACGGAAACGTACTCGGTTTCTCGCAGATCATAGAAGAATACGGAGCGAAGGCCGGCAAGGCTGTATACCTTTACGCAGGCATCTGCGAGCTCCAGCTCGGCAACGCGGCCGAAGCCCTGGAGTACCTCGGCAAATACAACGGCAAGGAGCCAGTGATGAAAGCTCGTGCCCTGGCCTGCACAGGTGACGCTTACTCCATGCTCGAGGACTATGACTCGGCATTGAGATACTACCTTGAGGCGGCCGGAGTCGAGGACAATGCCCTGGCAGCCTCCTATCTGCTCAAAGCCGGCATCGTATGCGAGGAGCTCGGCAGATTCGACGACGCGCTGACACACTACCGTGTCATCAAGGACAAATATCCGCAGACCTACGAGGGACGCGAGATCGACAAATATATCTCACGCATAGAAGTAAAAGATTAGATACATGGGAAGAGCATTTGAATTCAGAAAAGAACGCAAGTTCAAGCGCTGGGGCAATATGGCCCGCGTATTCACACGTCTTGGCAAGGAAATCACCATAGCTGCGAAGGCAGGAGGTCCGGATCCGGACAACAATCCGCGTCTTAGGACACTCATTCAGACAGCCCGCAGCGAGAACATGCCCAAGGACAATATCGAAAGGGCCATCAAAAGAGCCGTAGAGCACGATGCCGGAGACTACGAGGAGATAGTATACGAAGGTTTCGGTCCTCACGGAATCGCGTTCCTGATCGAGACTGCCACTGACAACAACATGAGGACCGTAGCAAACATCCGCAGCTACTTCACGAAGGTAGGCGGAGCGCTCGGCACCCAGGGCTGTGTCAGCTTCATGTTCGACCACAAGTGCGTATTCAAGGTAAAGAAAGACTCTCCGGTCGATATGGACGAACTGGAGCTCGAGCTCATCGACTACGGCGTTGACGATGTCTACAGGGACGAGGAAGAGGACACCATTTATATATACGGAGAGTTCGAGTCCTTCGGCGCTATCCAGAAATATCTCGAGGACAACGGCTTCACGATTGTATCCGGCGGCTTCGAAAGGATACCCAACGTACCTCTCAAGAAACTCACCCCCGAGGAGAAGGAAGGTATCCTGAAGCTCATCGACAAGCTGGAGAACGATGACGACGTACAGAACGTATACCACACCATGGAAATGGCTGACGAAGAATAATCAACTCTAAAAAATACTGTATTATGGAACTGTCACATATTGAACACCTCGGAATCGCCGTCAAATCTCTTGACGAGGCCATTCCCTACTACGAGAACATGTTGGGCCTCAAGTGTTACTCAATCGAGGAAGTTCCCGACCAGAAAGTGAGAACAGCTTTCTTCAAAATCGGACAGACAAAGCTTGAGCTGCTCGAAAGCACTTCTCCTGACGGAACCATCGCCGGCTTCATTGAAAAGCGCGGTGAAGGCATACACCACCTCGCTTTCAGCGTGAAGGACGGCGTTCAGAACGCCCTCAACGAAATGGAGGCAAAAGGCGTAAGACTGATTGACAAGGCTCCACGCAAGGGCGCTGAGGGTCTCAATATTGCATTCCTTCATCCCAAGTCCACTCACGGCGTGCTCACCGAGCTGTGCGAGGATCCACACAACAAATAATCAAAACACCAACTAAAACCGAAAGATTAAGTTATGAGCCAACAGCTTGAACAAGTAAAAGCGCTGATAGAGCTTCGTGAGAAGGCACGTCTCGGCGGCGGTCAGAAGAGGATAGACTCTCAGCACCAGAAAGGAAAATACACTGCACGCGAAAGGATCGCAATGCTCCTTGACGAAGGCAGCTTCGAGGAATTCGACATGTTCGTGACACACCGCTGCACGAATTTCGGAATGGAGAAAACCACATTCCTCGGAGACGGAGTCGTAACCGGATACGGTACTATCGACGGACGTCTCGTATATGTATTCGCACAGGACTTCACCGTATTCGGAGGTTCTCTCTCTGAGACTCTTGCCCTGAAGATCTGCAAGATCATGGACCAGGCCATGAAGATGGGAGCCCCCGTCATCGGTCTGAACGACTCAGGCGGAGCACGTATCCAGGAAGGAGTGAATGCTCTCGCCGGATACGCCGAGATCTTCCAGAGAAATATCCTCGCTTCGGGTGTCATTCCCCAGATTTCAGCCATCCTCGGCCCCTGCGCCGGAGGCGCCGTATACTCCCCTGCCCTGACCGACTTCAACATCATGGCCAAGGGCACCAGCTACATGTTCCTGACCGGACCGGCAGTAGTAAAATCAGTAACCGGTGAGGTCGTTACACAGGAGCAGCTCGGCGGTGCGTCCGTACACGCTTCCAAGAGCGGTGTCGCTCATTTTGCAGCCGATTCAGAGGAAGACGCCATTGCCATCATCCGCAAGCTCCTCTCCTTCATTCCCCAGAACAATATGGAAGAGCCTCCTTTCAAACCCACGGCAGATCCTATCCAGAGGCTTGAGGACTCACTCAACTCCATCATTCCCGACAGCCCCAATGAGCCTTACGACATGTATAACGTCATCGGAGCCATCGTTGACGACGGAGAGTTCTTCGAGATCCACAAGGACTACGCCCGCAACATCATAATAGGATTCGCCCACATGGGAGGCACATCCGTCGGCATTGTGGCCAACCAGCCCAGATACCTGGCCGGAGTACTGGACATCAACTCTTCCAGAAAAGCCGCCCGCTTCGTGCGTTTCTGCGATGCATTCAACATTCCTATCGTTACCCTCGTGGACGTTCCCGGCTTCCTGCCCGGCACACAGCAGGAGTACGGCGGAATCATCGTTCACGGAGCCAAGCTGCTCTACGCCTACGGTGAGGCCACAGTACCCAAAGTTACCGTCACCCTCCGCAAGTCATACGGCGGATCGCACATCGTGATGAGCTGCAAGCAGCTCAGAGGCGACATCAACTATGCATGGCCGACCGCAAATATCGCCGTCATGGGTGCAGAAGGCGCGGTAGAGGTGCTCTACTCCAAGGAGATCAAGGAGATTGAGGATCCCGACAAGCGCGCAGAGGTTGCAGCTGCCAAGAAGAAAGAGTACAACGACCTCTTCTGCAACCCCTACAAGGCTGCCAGCTACGGCTACATCGATGATGTCATCGAGCCCAGGAATACCCGCTTCCGCGTAATCCGCGCCCTTGAGCAGCTCTCCACCAAGAAGCTGACCAACCCCGCCAAGAAGCACGACAACCTTCCTTTGTAACACATCAAACCGACAGAAATGAACAAACTTAGATTCATATTGGTGTCGGGTCTGACAGTCATCCTGTCAGTGTTCACCATGAGTGCCCAGAGCCAGAGCGATATGCGCCTGAACGAGCTGCTCATCCACAATGAGACCAACTTCGAGGACGATTTCGGCTTCCACAACGGCTGGTTCGAGCTCTTCAACACCTCCTACGGTACGGTGAACATAGGCGGATGCTTTCTGTCCAACGATCCGGACAACCTGAAGAAATACATAATCCCCAAGGGAGATGTGCTTACACAGATAAAGCCGCGCCAGCACATTCTCTTCTGGGCAGACAACAACCCCTACCACGGGACCTTCCACATCAATTTTACCCTGGAAGAGTCCGATACCATCTATTTCGTGGGAAGTGACGGCCACACCGTAATCGACAAGATCGCCGTACCCAAGAATCTCGGTGTGGACCAGTCATACGGCCGCATTGAGGACGGCATAGGTTCCACAAACGGTGACGGAGAGGGATGGAGTATCCTCGAATGGACTTCTCCCAGCACCAACAACGCCGGCGTTGACGAGGAGACCAAGAGTCAGGTAATGGCCAGAGAAGATCCCTACGGCTGGATCATCACGGTAACCGCCATGCTCGTAGTGTTCTGTGCCCTCATCATCCTCTGCTTCATCTTCAAGTTCACCGGGCATCTTGCCGTCAACAAGCTGAACAGAAAATCCACAGCGGCAACTGCCGGCAGCGGCGGGGAAGCCGTCAATGTCAAGGAGACCTCCGGCGAGACCTACGCGGCCATCGCAGTGGCCCTCCACCTCTTCCACGAGGAGAGCGAAGCCCACGACAACGAGAGCCTTACCATCACCATGAGCCACACCGACAGGAGCTACTCGCCCTGGAGCTCGAAGATCTACACTCTCCGTCAGGTACCCACAGTTAAAAAGAACCAAAGATAATAATACAGACCATGAAAGAATATAAACTCAAAATCAACGGCAATGACTACAATGTGGTCATCAACGATGTACAGGAGTCTGTGGCCTCGGTAGAGGTCAACGGTTCCAACTACAAGGTAGAGTTTGAGAAACCTATCGTGAAGCCCACCGCCATCAAAGTAGTGAAAACCGCAACTGCCGCACCCGCAGTATCCGCAGCCGCACCCCAGCCCTCTGCCGCACCGGCACCTACAGCCGGCGGCACAACCGTATCCTCACCCCTTCCCGGCGTGATCCTGGATGTGTGCGTGAAGGAAGGCGATGCAGTGAAGAGCGGCCAGAAGATAATGGTTCTCGAGGCCATGAAGATGGAGAACGTCATCGAGGCCACGGCTGACGGCGTTATCAAGAGCATTAAAGTCAACAAAGGCGACTCTGTTATGGAAGGAACGCCCTTAGCTATTATAGGATAGTATGATAGGCGAAAACTTAAGACAATTCTGGCAGTATACCGGATTTGCGAATTTCGAGTGGACATATCTGCTGATGATCTGCATCGGCCTGATGTTCATCTACCTCGCAATCAAGAAGGAGTGGGAGCCCATGCTCCTGGTTCCTATCGGATTCGGTATCATCATCGGCAACATCCCCCTCTTCCCCGGCCTGTCGGTCGGCATCTATGAGGAAGGCTCTGTGCTGAACATACTCTACTACGGTGTGATCAAGGGCTTCTATCCACCCCTGATCTTCCTCGGAATAGGTGCGATGACCGATTTCTCCGCCCTGATCTCCAACCCTAAGCTGCTGCTTATCGGAGCCGCCGCCCAGCTGGGTATCTTCGGAGCCTACACCGTGGCCCTCGCCCTGGGATTCTCCCCTGCCGAGGCCGGTGCGATCGGTATCATCGGAGGTGCTGACGGTCCTACCGCCATCTTCCTCTCCTCGAGACTTGCTCCCGACCTTATGGGCGCAATCGCCGTGTCGGCATATTCCTACATGGCCCTCGTTCCTGTGATCCAGCCTCCTATCATGAAGCTGCTGACCACCAAGAAGGAGAGACTCATCAGGATGAAGCCGCCCCGTCCGGTATCCCCTACAGAGAAGAAGCTCTTCCCTATCATCGGCTTCCTCGTAACCGCGTTCATCGTGCCCTCGGGTATCCCTCTGCTGGGTATGCTCTTCTTCGGTAACCTCCTCAAGGAGAGCGGTGTTACCCGCCGTCTGGCCGAGACCGCACGCGGACCGCTGATCGATATCGTGACCATCCTCATCGGTCTGACCGTAGGATGCTCCACCCAAGCCGACAAGTTCCTGCAGATGAAATCCGTATACATCTTCATCCTCGGAGCGTTCTCCTTCATGGTAGCTACCTTCGGCGGTGTGATGTTCGTGAAGATCTTCAACCTCTTCCTCAAGCCGGGCAACAAGATCAACCCTCTCATCGGAAACGCCGGAGTATCCGCCGTGCCGGACTCCGCCCGTGTGTCCCAGCTGGTAGGTCTGCAGTACGACAAGACCAACCACCTGCTGATGCACGCCATGGGCCCGAACGTAGCCGGTGTGATCGGATCCGCAGTTGCAGCCGGTATCCTGTTGGGATTCCTTGGCTAGGAAACACGAATATTCTCAATGTTACAAAAGTGTCATCTCCGGATGGCACTTTTTTTGTTTCATTTAATTAAAGTTTTTAGTAACTTTGGAAATTATTAAACACACCGTATATGCAAAACAAGTTGCAAGAACTTACCGACAAGCTCTACAACGAAGGGCTGTCAAAGGGGAAGAAAGAGGCCGAGGATCTCAAGGCCGCTGCCGTAAAGGAATCCGACAGAATCATAGCAGACGCACGTAAGGAAGCCGAGAGAATCATCGCTGATGCCCACAAGGAAGCCGAGGAACTCCGGACCAGGGTCGGGAACGACATCAGGATGGCGTCATCCCAGGCCATTTCCGCCGTGAAGCAGCAGATTGAGAGCATCATCATCTCCAAGGCCATATCCTCCGACATCAAGAAGAATCTGGAAGATCCGGAACTGGTCAAGTCGCTTCTGACAACAGTAGCAAAGGCATTCAATGCCGCTGATGCCGCTCCGGCAGGACTGGAGGCCGTCCTTCCCGCCTCCATGCAGGAAAGTCTCCGGGAATATTTCCAGCAGAATGCGGCTGATGCCATGGACAAGGGCATCGACGTGACTTTCTCCAAGCAGATCCAGGGCGGTTTCAAGATAGGCCCCAAGGACGGAGGATACATGATCAGTTTTGCAGAAGGAGATTTTGAGAATATCCTCACCGAATATCTCAGGCCCACTGCCAGAAAACTGCTATTCGGACAGGAATAATGAACAATTACCACTATATCATCGCAGGTCTGCCGGAGCTTTTGCCGGACTTCCATGCTGAAGGATTCCGGTACAAGGCCCTGGAGTCATCTATCCGTGAACAGCTTTCGGCACGGGACAGCAGGCTGGTGGACTGGCTGGGTTTCGGGAGCGACACCTCCAATCTATCAGGACATTTCTACAGGGCGGTCGCCAGGCAGAAGTCAGGCTTTCTCAGAAGCTACTTCGACATGGACCGCAGGATGCGCAATGCCCAGGTAGAGTTCCTCTCGGCAAGAGACGGCCTGGACTCCGCCAGATACACCGTCGGAGAGACTGAGTCCTACAAGGAGGATTTTCCCGAGCTGCAGGCAGTCTTCCAGTGCGCCGACCTCTATGAGCGGGAAAAGCACCTGGACATGTTCCGATGGGAGAAGATTACCGGCATGACTGTCTTCCACTATTTCGATATGGATGTCATCCTGGCCTTTCTGGCCAAAGGTCTTATCGTCGACAGATGGTGCAGGCTTGACAATGAGCGCGGCTCCGCTCTGTTCCGTCAGTACGTGGACGAGGTCAAAGGAACATTCAAGGGTGTCAATTTTCAATAAGTCAATAAACATCATCAATATATGAATCCTAATAGAAAAACTGCAGGAAAGGTTACGGGAGTCATTTCCAACCTCGTTACGGTAGAGGTGGACGGCCCTGTCTCGCAGAACGAGATATGCTATATCCAGCTCGGAGACGCGAGGCTCATGGCCGAGGTCATCAAGGTGACGGGCAGAAAGGCATCCGTACAGGTCTACGAGAGCACCAGAGGCCTGCGTGGCGGTGACAAGGTGGAGTTTCAAGGACACATGCTTGAGGCCACCCTGGGTCCCGGACTGCTCTCCAGTAACTTCGACGGGTTGCAGAACAACCTGGCCACTATGGAAGGTGTCTTTCTCAAACGCGGAGAATACACCGCTCCCATCGACGTGAACAAGGAATGGGACTTCACCCCTATAGCCAAAACCGGTGACGAGGTACGTGCAGCCGACTGGCTCGGAGAGGTCAAGGAAGGCTGGCTGCCTCACAAGATAATGGTGCCTTTCTCCTTTGAGGGGACCTACAGGGTCAAGTCCGTGGTCCCCGCCGGGACATACCGGGCAAAGGACACTGTCGCGGTCCTCACCGATGAGTCAGGCGAGGAGCACAGCGTATCCATGATACAGAAATGGCCGGTGAAAGTAGCTATCAATGCATATAAGGAAAAACCGCGTCCCTGGCGCGTGATGGAGACGGGAGTGAGGTGCATCGACACCTTCAATCCGATTGCCGAGGGTGGTACCGGATTTATCCCCGGTCCGTTCGGATGCGGCAAGACAGTGCTCCAGCACGCCATTGCCAAGCAGGGCGAGGCCGACGTGATAGTCATGGCGGCCTGCGGTGAGCGTGCCAACGAGGTGGTGGAGATATTCACCGAGTTCCCGGAGCTGGTGGACCCGCGTACCGGTCGCTCGCTGATGGAAAGGACCACCATCGTCTGCAACACATCCAACATGCCCGTCGCCGCACGTGAGGCCTCAGTCTACACTGCCATGACCATCTGCGAGTACTACCGTTCGATGGGACTGAAGGTGCTCCTGCTGGCCGACTCCACATCGCGCTGGGCACAGGCCCTCAGGGAGATGAGCAACCGTATGGAAGAGCTTCCAGGTGCCGACGCATTCCCCGTGGACCTCTCGTCTACCATCTCCAACTTCTATGCACGCGCCGGAGCAGTGACACTCAACAACGGACAGACCGGCTCAGTCACATTCATCGGAACTGTATCCCCTGCCGGAGGTAACCTCAAGGAGCCTGTCACAGAGTCCACCAAAAAAGCCGCCAGATGCTTCTACGCCCTGTCGCAGAACCGCGCCGACAAGAAACGCTACCCGGCGGTGGACCCGATTGACTCCTACTCCAAATATCTCGAATACCCGGAAATAGTCTCCTTCCTCAACGAGAAGGTGGCTCCCGGATGGGTGGACATGGTGATGAAGGCCAAGACTCTTGTACTCAGAGGAAAGGAGGCTTTCGAGCAGATCAACATCCTCGGTGACGACGGAGTGCCCGTAAGCTATCACGAGCGTTACTGGAAGTCCGAGCTGATAGACTTCATCATCCTGCAGCAGGACGCATTCGACCGCATCGATGCATCATCCCCTCTCGAAAGACAGAAGTTCATGCTGACCAAGGTACTGGAAGTATGCGACATGGAGCACGACTTCGAGACATTCGAGGAATGCTCGGCCTGGTACAAGGAGGTCATCAACATCTTCCGCCAGATGAACTACTCGGAGTTCCGGAGCGAAGACTTCAACAAATACCTCGAACAGATCAACAAATTGATGAGCCATGACAAATAGAGCATTTCAAAGAATATACACACAGCTGGAAGCCATCACAAAGGCCACGGTCTCGCTCAAGGCGCAGGGCGTATCCAACGATGAGCTCGCCACTGTGGACGGCCGCCTGGCCCAGGTGGTGAAGATGAAGGAAGACACCGTCACCCTCCAGGTATTCGAGGGTACGGAAGGCATACCGACAAACGCCGAAGTGACATTTTTCGGAGAACCGCCCGCCCTCAACGTAAGCGAGGACCTGGCCGGACGTTTCTTCAACGCCTACGGCCGGCCTATCGACGGAGGCCCTGAGGTGGAAGGAGAACGCCGCTACATCGGAGGCCCTTCCGTCAACCCTTACAAGAGAAAGCAGCCCTCGCAGCTGATTCCCACGGGTATCGCCGGCATCGACCTCAACAACACACTGGTATCCGGCCAGAAGATTCCGTTCTTCGCAGACCCCGACCAGCCCTACAACCAGGTAATGGCCATGGTGGCCCTCCGCGCCGACGTGGACAAGATCATTCTCGGCGGTATGGGACTCTCCAACGACGACTACCTGTACTTCAAGAACATGTTCGAGAGTGCCGGTGCGCTGAACAAGATCATCAGCTTCGTAAACACCACCGAGCAGCCTCCCGTGGAGCGTCTGCTGATACCGGACATGGCCCTGACCGCAGCCGAATATTTTGCCGTGGACAAGAACGAGAAAGTACTGGTGCTGCTGACCGACATGACTCTGTATGCGGATGCCCTGTCGATTGTATCCAACCGTATGGACCAGATTCCCTCGAAGGACTCCATGCCCGGCTCGCTTTATTCTGATCTCGCCAAGATCTACGAGAAGGCCGTGCAGCTGCCCTCCGGAGGCTCCATCACGATTATCGCCGTTACTACACTCAACGACGGAGACATCACCCACGCCATCCCCGACAACACCGGTTACATCACCGAGGGCCAGCTCTTCCTGCGTCTGGACAGCGACACCGGAAAGGTCATAGTGGACCCGTTCCGCTCCCTGTCCCGTCTGAAACAGCTGGTTATCGGCAAGAAGACCCGCGAGGACCACAACCAGGTGATGAACACCGCCGTGCGTCTCTACGCCGATGCCGCCAACGCCAGGACCAAGCTGGAGAACGGTTTCGACCTGAGCGACTACGACAACCGCTGTCTGGCCTTCGCCAAGGACTACTCCACCAGCCTGCTGGCCATCGACGTGAATATCTCTATTGACCAGATGCTTGACACGGCATGGGAGCTCTTCGGCAAGTATTTCACCAAGGCCGAGACAGGACTCAAGGAGTCGCTGATACAGAAATACTGGAAAGAAAAAGAAGCATAAGGCACAATGGCTATCAAATTCCAATACAACAAGACATCGCTGAACGAACTGGGCAAACAGCTCAAGGTCCGTACACGCGCCCTGCCTACCCTGAAGAACAAGGAGGCAGCCCTGCGTCTGGAGGTCAAGAAGGCCAAGAGACGCTCGGACGAGTTGTTGGAAGAGCTGGCCTCATCCCTGGAACGATACAGGTATCTGTCCGGCCTGTGGAACGAGTTCGAGCCCGGACTGATCTCGGTCAAGGACGTGGAGCTGGAGACGGCCAAGTTTGCCGGCGTAAGGATTCCCGAGCTCAAGAACGTGATATACGAAGTCAAGGAGTTCGACCTGTTCCGCAAGCCTCTGTGGTACAGCGACGGAGTCCGGATACTCAAGGACCTGGCACGCCTGGGCATAGAGTCAGAGATATGCTCGGAGAAGAGCCGCATCCTGGACTTCTCCCGCAAGAAGACCACCCAGAAGGTAAACCTTTATGAAAAGGTGCAGATACCCGGTTATCACGAGGCTATCCTGAAGATCAAGAGATATCTGGAGGATGAGGAGAACCTTTCCAAGGCTTCCCAGAAGATAGTAAAGACCCGGCACAATATGGAAGAAGAGGAGGAAGCACTATGATTACCAAGATGACCAAATATTCCATGATTCTCCTCTCGGGAGATCTGGATACTTTCATGAACGGCATACAGCAGCTGGGCATGGTGGACATTACCCGCTCGGCGGCAGCCTGCGACGATGAATCCAGGCGGATGTCCGAGCTGATTTCCCGCTGCAGAAGTGCCGTGGACTCCCTCAGGAACTTCTCAAAGGAACATCCTGACATCCAGCCGGAGACTCATCCCGAGATCACCGGAATGCAGATGCTCTCCGACTACGAGCGGAACTCCGCCCGCAGGGATGAGATAAGCGCGGAACTCTCCTCCCTCGGGAAAGAATATCAGAACGCCCTTCCGTGGGGCGAATTCAACCCCGAAGACCTGGAGCGTATCGGGAAAGCCGGCCTCGTACCTCATTTCTACTGCGTCGCTGACAAGAAATACCAGAGCCGGTGGGAAGAGGAGTATCCGCTGTGGATTCTCAGCCGCACAGCCGGGAAGACTTATTTCGCAGTCCTCGCTCAGCAGGGAGAAGACTGCGGATTTCCGCTGGAGGAGACACAGTTTCCTGCCCGTCCGGCCTCCGCGGTACAGTCCGTGACAGACCGGCTCAGGGCCGAGCAGGACAGACTTCTGGCTGTTGCTGCCGGATACGCCGGACGGACCGGTGAACTGCAGGAACTCTCAGACAGGACATTCGCCTCACTGGACCTGCATCTGGCCGAGACATCGTCCATCAAGGAGGGCGAGGGCGCGATAAGCATTGTGGAAGGATTCGCCCCGACGGCCGATGATGCCCGGGTCAAAGCATACCTGGACTCATGCAGCGTCTACTACATAGCCGAGGCCGCAAAGGGAGAGGACAATCCTCCGGTAAAGCTGCGCAACAACTGGTTCGCCCGTCTCTTCGAGCCTGTAGGAAGCCTCTACGAGCTGCCCAACTACGATGAGCTGGACCTGACCCCCTATTTCGCTCCGTTCTACATGCTTTTCTTCGGCTTTTGTCTCGGAGACATGGGGTACGGACTGATACTGGTCATTGCCGGCATCGCCGCCGCCATCGCCATGCCCAAGTTCCGGGCCTACGGCAAGCTGATAGCATGGCTGGGCATCGGCTCCATCATCATGCCCCTGCTTTCAGGCACATTCTTCGGCATGAAGCTGGCCGACATCATACCGTCCATGCCCGACAACATCAAGGCCCTGTTCTTCTCGGACCTGAAGATGTTCTGGTTCGCGATTATCTTCGGACTGTTCCAGATAGTCTTCGCCAGGATGATAAAGGCGGTCTTCGCGTTCTCGAAACGACGCTGGGACGATGCGCTGAGCGAGATAGGCTGGTGCATGATCATCATATGGGCCGCCTGCGCTTACGCAGGAAGCCAGACCGGATCACAGCTGCTTCCGCACATTGCGGCACAGATACTGCTTTTCGGAGGCCTGGTGCTGGTGCTCTTCTGCAGCAAGCCGGCCAAGTTCTTCCTGCTGCGTCCCATTAAGGGCATAGTTTCCCTGTACGACATCACCGGCATATTCGGAGACATGCTCTCCTACATCCGTCTGTTCGGACTGGGCACCACAGGAGGTATCCTCGCCCTGGTGATCAACTCCATAGCCATGAGTCTCTCCGGCATTCCCTACGTCGGCTGGCCCGTGACTGTCATCTTCCTCATCTTCGGGCATCTGGCCGTCATGGGTCTGTCGTGCCTCGGAGCATTCGTACACCCGGTCCGTCTGACCTTCGTCGAGTTCTACAAGAACGTGGGCTTCGAGGGAGGCGGAAGGGCCTACAAACCGTTGAAATCATATAACAATAACAAATAAAACAACACAATCTTATGACAACACCACTGATTTTAGCCTATGTGGGTATGGCGGTCATGCTTACCCTCTCCTGCACTGGAAGTGCCATCGGTGTAACAATGGGCGGCAACACCACTATCGCCGCACTCAAGAAGAAACCCGAGATATTCGGAAAGTCCATGCTCCTGTGCGTGCTCCCCTCTACCCAGGGTCTGTACGGATTCGCCGCGTTCTTCCTGATGCTCAGCAGTCTGGGCGGCATGGAGGATGCCTCACAGGTACTCACTATGAATCAGGGACTGGCTATGTGCGCAGCCGGTCTGGCTCTCGGTTTCGTGGGTCTCTGGTCAGCCATCAAGCAGGCCAGCCTGGTATGCAACGGTATCAACGAGATGTCCAACGGCAATGATGTCTTCTCCAAGACCATGATTCTCGCCGTGTTCCCCGAGCTCTACGCCATCCTGGCATTTGCCTGCGCGTTCCTCGCTCTGCCGTAGACGTTTCCGCTTAGGACCGACACAAAGATAACCTCCGAAAGGACCAGGCCCTCCCACCGCTTCGCGGCGGGCCCCTCCCTCTAGAGCCGAGGGCGGCTAGTCCTTTCGGAGGTTATCTTTGTGTCTACCGCTGATTAGTATCCAGCAGCTATTCGGCGGCGGGAGTACGGAAGTCGAGGAAGCCCTCGGGGAGATGCATTCCGGCTACGAGCAGATGCTGCTCACGGGCGATACGGAGCATGTGCTTGCGAGCTGCGACGGCGGCCTCCTGGTCCATGTCGTAGGTGGCGCAGATTTCGGGATGGTCGAGCTGGAGGGCCGGGCCGTGGATGATATCGCCCCAGATGAGAATGTCACCGATGCGGAACACCGTATGACCGGGAGTATGACCCACCGCATACACGGCTTCAACATCACACGGCAGGATGTCTCCGAACTGAAAGAGATGCAGGCGGTCGCTGTAGGCATTCATGGTCCGTATGGCCTGGGCGTTCCGGTCCGCAGGCATGTTCATCCATGCGTCGTACTCAGGCTGAGAGGCGTAGACCTGGGCATTGGTGTACACCGGGGCACCTTCGGCATCCAGCATTCCGCCGATATGGTCTCCATGAAAATGGGTGAGAAACAGGTAATCCACATCAGCAGGAGTCAGCCCCAGCGAATCCAGACCACGGCGTATACCACCGTCAGGCAGGCCGAGGCCGGTGTCGAAGAGCAGCACCTTGCCGTCCTTGCGAACCAGGAATGCACTCATTGAAGAAGGTACTTCGTCCTCGAGCCCGAGGGATGCCACCAGCTCGGGAGAAGCATCGGGAAAGAGGGAGAGTGACTGACCGGCAGCCTTGTCGCACAGCCATACAATCTCAGTTTCAGGCTTGCCCGAGCACCCTCCGGCAAGCAGAAGCACCGCAGCAGCGGCGATTGGCATAATACGTCTCATAGTTGTCTGCTTTGTTGTTTCCGCAAATTTACATTTTTCCGCCGTAAATGGAAATAGTATGCGATGCCGACAGCATCTGCCAGGACCCATCCTATGGGTATGGACCACCAGATACCGGTGACACCGACAGATGGAACAGATGCCAGCATATAGGCCAGGAGGACCCTGGTTCCGAGTGACAGGACGGTCAGCACAACGGACATGGCCGGCATACGTATAGCACGGTAGTAGCCGTACAGAAGGAAGAGAATGCCGATACCGAAGTAGAATGAGCCCTCGACCCTCAGATACTGCACTCCGATACGGATGATTTCCACCTCTTCGGCCCGCACAAAAATGAGCATCAGCGGCCTGGCCAGCACGAAGACCAGAACCGACACCGCCAGCGAGAAAATCACAGATATGAGCAACGCGCTGCGGACTCCCCTGCGTATGCGCCCGGACTTGCGGGCTCCGTAATTCTGCGCCACGAATGTCGAAAAAGCATTGCCGAGCTCCTGCACCGGCATATAGGCGAACGAGTCGATCTTCACTGCCGCCGCAAATGCCGCCATCACCGCCGTACCGAAGGTATTGACCAGCCCCTGCACCATCAGTATGCCGAAATTCATCACCGACTGCTGCACGCAGGTCAGCGACGAGAACGAGGCTATTTCCTTCACCGAGTCACCGTCCAGCCGCATGTCCTCCTTGCGCAGCCTCAGTTCCGGTCTCCTGCGCAGCACAAATACCGTCAGTCCCAGTGCCGACACTCCCTGAGCCGCCACAGTAGCCAGTGCCGCTCCGTCCACCCCCATACCGAAGCCGAGGATGAAGAGCAGATCCAGACCGATATTCAGCACCACCGATACTCCCAGGAACCACAGAGGGGTGACCGAGTCCCCTACTGCCCTGAGCAGGGCTGCGTAGAAATTGTACAGGAAAGTAAACGGAATGCCTCCGAAGATAATCAGCAGATACAGCCGCAGCATACCGTATATCTCCTCCGGTACCTGAAGCAGTCTCAGAATCGGGTCAATGAGGGCAAACGATGCCACTGTAAGGGCCGCCGTCACGCACCCTATCAGCACCAGCGACACATAGATGCTTCTCCGCAGTCCGGACATGTTTCCCGCACCGAACTGCAGGGAGAACACCGTCCCGCTGCCCATCGCCAGGCCCAGCAGCACCGATATCAGGAAAGTCATCAGGCTGTAGGCCGACCCGACAGCCGCCAGCGCACCGGAGCCTATGCACCGCCCCACTATCAGAGTATCGGCAATGTTATAGCACTGCTGCATCAGCGAGCCGAGCATCATCGGCATGGTGAAGCGCAGCAGCGTCGGAGTAATGCCTCCTACAGTCAGATCCCGGGTTCCGGCAACAGCCATAATTCAAAAAGAGAGGCCATTGGCAAATGACCAATGACCTCCCGCTTATCTGTGTTACAGAATGTGATTAGAGTTTCTTGGCCTTAAGTCCGGTGTTGATCCTGACATCAACAATTCTGGCCTCCATCTCTCCTGCCTGGGGTACAAGCATCTTGAGCACGGCAGGATACATGATGCCGTAAGCCGTCTTCTGATACTCGGCATAGTATGTCTCTACAGACTGGCCCATAGCCGACTCGATAGACTTTACCTTGGCTCCTGTCTCGACATCGTAATAATCATAGACAGTCACTCCGCTGGCGCTGCTCTTCACTTTATAAGCATCGCGGCCGTCAACTTCCTCGATACCCGCGAGCTCGTAGCCTTCAGCACCGAAAATCTCGGGAACAGGATACAGATCCGCGCTCATGGCCTCAATCTGCGCCGGGTCGGTGATTTCCTGAGATCCCATGGGGGAGGCCACTGTCATCTTGCCGTTGACCAGCTTCACCGACGATACTTCCTGACCGCCCATGCTCTGTACCTGAGAGAATGCTTTCTGGGCAGGAATTCTCTTGGTCACTGTGGTTATGGTCATACCCTGCATGTTCATGTCCATCTGCTCGGTCATGTCCACGATACCCTCGACAAGCTCACGGCCTCCGAGATAATTGATATAGTTGTCAAATACAGTCTGAACGGTAACGTCAGCGGCGACCTCCTTGTGCTCTACGGGCTTGCCCTCGAAATCGAGCTCAACCACCACTCCGTCAGAGTCATACTGGGCGAGAGCGGGGATAACGGAAGGATCACCCACGCAGAACCAGTACATGTTGTCCGGATCGAAGTACTTGGCTATCACCCTGCGCACATCATCCATTGTCACGGCATCAAGTCTCTGAAGGTATGTAGCGTAGTAATCCTCAGGGAAACCGTATCGCTCGATCATGTATGCATACTCTGCTATCTGGTCGGAAGATTCGAGAGAGCGGGAGAAAGAGCCGGCATAGATGGTCTTGAACTTCTTCAGATCAGCCTCAGTGTAGTCTCCGTCCACCATATTCTGCAGTTCCTTGCGCATCTCCACGAAAGAGCTGTCCGTAGCATTGCCGTTGACATCCGCGAGAGCGTAGAAAGTACCTGAGATGAGGTCGGAGCTTACGCTTGAATACGCGCCATACGTATAGCCCTTGGTCTCGCGCAGATTCTTCATCAGCTTGGCTGCGAAGTCACCGCCGCCGTAGATGGCATTGGCTATGGTCAGAGGCATGGCATCCTCGGAACCGGGCTTGAGATCAATCGGGCACATCATGCGGATGGTAGACTGTACGGCACCGTCCTTGGGTGAGAATACCACCTCGATGCCCTCGGGACGGTTCACTGCAGGATCATCGTATGTAATCACCTCGCCCTCTTTCCAGTCAGAGAGATATTTCTGGCAGATGTCCTTGGCCTGCTCAAGAGTCATGTCGCCGACGATCACAAGAATGGCGCTGTTGGGGATAATGTAGCTCTCATAGTACTCACGGCAGTCATCGACAGTGATGGCGTTGACAGTAGCCTCAGTCATGATGTCGCTGTAGGCATGTCCTTTGGGATATACGGTAGCTGTCTGGATGTTGCTGATGACAGCGGCTGGCGAGCTCTTGGACATCTGGAGTCCTCCGAGAGCCTGATCCTTGATCTTGTCAAGTTCCTCCTGAGGGAAGGTGGGGTTATAGAGCACATCCGAAAGGATATCCATCATCTGGTCAGTGTACTTTGAAAGAGCTGTAAAGCCGATGAATCCGGAACTTGTGGCGAAGGATGCTCCGAGGAAATCCACTTCGTTGTTGATCTGCTCGGCCGTGCGGTTTGCCGTACCCTTGCTCCAGAGGTCACCGAAGAAAGAAGACTTGCCCGCTTTTTCTCCCTCTACGAAAGGATCTACGATGAACCTTATTCCGAAGGACACTACAGGACGCTCATGGTCCTCCACGACGATAACGCGGAGACCGTTGTCCAAGGTGAATTTCTCAAAATCACCGAACTCCACCTTGGGAGCCGGACCCGGCTGGGGAGCCTTGGTCCTGTCTATCTGCGCGCTCATCGAGAATACCGAGATGAGCACAGAAAGCATTGCGATTGATAATATCTTTTTCATATTGTTGATTTCTTAATAATTTGAGATTAATTGTTCTGTTTGGGAAGGTAGTATATCGATATCTTCTGCATCGGGTCGATATACTTCTTTGCCACCTCGATAACCTGCTCCTTGGTAAAGCGGGTGTAATTCTCAAGAGTCCTGTTTACGAAATCGGTGTCCTTGAAATAAGTGTAGGCGGTAGCCAGCTCCTCGGCCACACCGTCAATACCGGTATTGGAAGTGGCCACTGACATCTCAACCATATTCATGACTTTCTGGAACTCCTCATCGGACATACCGTTCTCCAGCAGACCGTAAATCTCAGCATCCACGTCCTTCTCCAGTGAATCGAGACCGATTCCGTTGGGAATAGCCTGGATAGTGTACACGCCCGGATGCTCGAAAGGCATCACGCCTCCGAATACACCGAGGGCGGACTGCTTCTTGTCCACGATATTGGACTGGAAGCGGGCAGAGTTGCCGGAAGAAAGAATTGCATTGAACAGGTCCATTGCGAAATAGTCATCCGTACCGTATGCGGGCGCGGGATATACCTCAATCAGCATGGGCATCTGGATGTTGTCGTAGACAGTGTCCTTGACGGGCTCGGTACGTCTGGGCTCCATATTCGGATCCGGACGGCGGATATCCATCGTGCCTGCGGGTATGTCTCCGAAATAATCCTCCACCCACTTCTTGGCCTGGTCCTTGTCAAAATCACCGCAGATTACGAGGACCGCATTGTTGGGCACATAGAACATGTCATGGAAGTTCTTGAAATCCTGGATAGATGCATTGCGCACGTGCTCCTCTGATCCGAGAACGTCATGATTGTAAGGATGTACCTTGAATGAGTTCGTGAGAATCTTGGTGAACGCCGTACCGTAGGGCTGGTTGTCACGGGTCTGACCCATCTCCTGGCATACCACGTCCTTCTGCGTGCTGACACCTATCTCCTCGATATTGGGGTGCAGCATCCTCTCCGACTCAAGCCACAGACCGAGCTCCAGATAATTGGAAGGGAGCTTCTCGAAATAATATGTACGGTCGTTGCTTGTGTTGGCATTGAGCGATCCTCCGGCATCAGAGACATATCTGTCGTATGTGTGACGGGGAATATTGGCCGTTCCCTCGAACATCAGGTGCTCGAAGAAGTGAGCGAAACCTGTCAGATGAGGCTCCTCGTTCTTGGAACCCACATGATACATTACGGAGACAACGACGTTGGGAGTCTTGTGATTCTGGGAAAGAATCACATGAAGCCCGTTGTCAAGGTCGTACTCCTCGAACTGGATGTTCTGCGCCGAAGCGGCGAAAGGCAGAAGCACTGCCGTCAGAACAAGGATTAAAAAGTTTTTCTTCATACTTGTTGATTGTTGTTGATTAGTTATTATGTTCCATTATAGTTACTTTCCCATCTTCCAGACGGTATTTCTCGCCAGTTCCAGGGCATACCGCCGTACCGTCCGGCGCAAATTCAAGACGGTATCCGGCCCTGCTCATCCAGCCTGTCTGACGCGCAGGATTGCCCACGACGAGAGCATAGGCGGGCACATCCCTGGTGATGACTGCTCCGGCACCGATAAAGGCCCATTCGCCGATGTCGTGGCCGCAGACCACTGTGGCGTTTGCGCCGACAGTCGCCCCCCTGCCTACCCTGGTACGGGCATACTCGCCTCTGCGGCACACCGCACTGCGCGGATTGACCACATTGGTGAATACGCAGGACGGCCCGAGGAACACATCATCCCCGCAGGTCACCCCTGTATAGACAGACACGTTGTTCTGCACCTTGACATTGTCACCCAGGACCACTCCGGGGGAGATCACCACGTTCTGGCCGATGTTGCATCCTTTTCCCAGCACGGAGCCTGTCATTATATGGGAGAAATGCCATATCCGGCTCCCCGCTCCTATCGTGCAGCCGTCATCTATCACAGCAGTCTCATGTGCGAAATATTCCTTTTCCATAGTCACCTCCTGAAGAATTCTCTGACAGTCTCTGCAATCATCTCCTGCATCTGTCCGTCAAGTTCGGTATGCATGGGCAGAGAGAGCACGGAATCCGCGAGTTCCTCAGCAAATTTCAGGCCGCGGCCATCCCCGGCATAAGCTTTCTGCCGGTGAAGCGGCAGAGGGTAATACACCATGGACGGAATGCCGCGCGATGCCAGGAAATCCTTGAGAGCGTCCCTCAGGCCGCCACGGATCTTAAGTGTGTACTGATGATAGACATGAGTGCTGAACGGAGCCTCCGCAGGCAGTTCCAGGGCATCCACCCCGTCCAGCAGCGACCTGTACCTCGCGGCAGCCTCGCGGCGGGCCGAGCAATACTCGTCCAGATGACGGAGCTTGATCTCCAGAACAGCGGCCTGGATGGTGTCCAGGCGTGAATTGCAGCCTACGATATCATGATGGTATTTCACCTTCTGGCCGTGGTTGGCGGTCATGCGGATGCGCTCCGCCAGTGCCGGGTCGTCCGTGAAAAGGGCGCCGCCGTCTCCGTAGCAGCCGAGATTCTTCGAGGGGAAAAATGAGGTGCAGCCGATGTGCCCGAGGGTGCCGGTATGCCTGCGGCGGCCGTCGGGGAAGGTGTAGACGGCTCCGAGGGACTGGGCATTGTCCTCGACGACATACAGTCCGTGGGCAGCGGCAAAATCCAGTATCGGAGCCATGTCGCAGCTCTGCCCGAAGAGATGGACAGGGATGACGGCCCTCGTCCTGGGAGTCAGCACCCTCTCGATGAAGCGGATATCCGTGTTGAAGGTTTCGCGGTCCACATCCACTAATATCGGCCTTAGCCCTAAAAGGGCAATGACCTCCGCCGATGCCACGTAAGTGAATGCCGGAACGATGACCTCGTCGCCCGGTTTCAGGCCGAGGGCCATGAGGGCTATCTGGAGGGCATCCGTGCCGTTGCCGCAGGGGATGACGTGGGCGGCTCCGGTATATTGCGCCAGAGCCGAGGCGAAGCGGCCTACCGCCGGACCGTTGATGAACGCCGAGCTGTCGATGACCTCCGCTACGGCTGCGTCTACCTCAGCCTTGATCCTCATGTACTGACCGTGAAGGTCGACCATCTGTATCTTCTGCTGTTCCTGCATTGCGTCCTCCTTCATTTTACCAGCCGAAGGGATGAGGTGCCAGGGGCAGCCTAGCGAGGGGATGGTAATCGCCCTTGAGGCCGACGGGCACGGCCGTGCGTATCTGACTGACTATCTCGATGCAGGGACGGGCCTCGCTGATGCGGAAGCCCTCGCCCGCAAGTATCTTCTCGTAGCTGCGGGTGTGGAGCTCGGTGAAGCCGGCACTGAACTCGAACTCCTCCCCGTCGATCATGATCGTACGGTAGGTGCGCTTCTCGCCCTGGACGGCATTCTCCGGCAGATTGTCCGCGTTGATGCTCAGGAAGTAGCGCACACGGGCCTTCTTAAGGCCGAGATAGCCGGCCACCCGGTCGTGGCTCTTGACGTGCACGATGTTCTCGCTCACCGGGCCGAATATCCACTGGAGCATGTCGTAGAAATGCACGCCGATGTTCGTGGCCACTCCCCCGCTCTTGTGCTCGTCCCCCTTCCAGGAGGCGTAGTACCAGTTGCCCCGGGAGGTGATGTAGGTCAGGTCCACGTCGTAGACCCTGTCCGCCGGTCCCTCGTCGATCTTCTTCTTCAAAGCTGCAATCGAGTCGTGGAGACGGAGCTGGAGGATGTTGTAGGCCTTGTGGCCGGTCTCCTGCTCTATCTTCATGATAGCGTCAATGTTGTGGGGGTTGAGCACCGCCGGCTTCTCGCAGATGACATCGGCGCCGAGCCTGAGGCCGTAGCGTACATGCGCGTCGTGCAGATAGTTCGGGGTGCATACCGACAGCATCTCGATCTGACGGTCAGTGCCCTTGAGTTTCGAGCAGTGACGGTCAAAGAGCTCCTGCTCAGTAAAAAAAGCAGCATCGGGGAAGAAACTGTCCATAATCCCGACACTGTCGAAGCGGTCGTAAGCCGCCTGTAAGATATTTCCTGTATCCTTTATCGCTCTGAGATGCCGAGGGGCGATATAGCCTCCGACACCGATAAGAGCAAAATTCTTTGAAGGCATTCTCTCTATGTTTTGCTTATACAATCATACAAAGATAATACGTTTTGTTAAACATTGATAAAATTCGTGATGATTTAATAACAAATTACCATGACAAGCACTAAATTAAAATTCAGAGCCTCCACCGTAGAAGGCAAGCCAGAAACACTTTACTACCAGATCCGCCATGACCGGGCAGCCCGGCAGATCAGCACGCGCATCCGCATCCTCCCCGGAGAATGCAATCCGGACACCTCCGGGGATGCCCCCGTCTACTCGCTGGCTTACATGAAAGAGGACATCCGCCGGATATCACAGGAAGGCAGGCTCGGTACGGCACGCAACCGACGCAGGGCCATGAGCAGCTTCTCCACCTTCCTCGGAGGCAAGGACATAGCGATACGCGACCTGGACCGCAGGCTGATCAACGAATATGCAGGATGGCTTGCCGGCAAAGACCTGACCAGAAACACCATATCATTCTATATGAGAACGCTCAGGTCTGTCTACAACAGGGCCGTCAAAGACGGAATAATCCTTCAGAACAATCCGTTCACCGATGTCTACACAGGAGTGGACTGCACCAGAAAACGCGCTGTGAATGAAGATGTCATTCTCAGAATGATGAAACTCGAGCTCAACGGCACCCCGGGTCTTGACCTGGCACGCGACATGTTTGTCTTCAGCTACTGTACCAGAGGGATGGCCTTCGTGGACATGGCAATGCTGCAAAAGAGCGATATCCATGGCGACTGCATCGTGTACAGCCGGAAAAAGACCGGACAGAGACTGTCGGTACGCATCGAGCCGTGCACCGCAACTATAATAAGCAAATATTCCGGAAAGACCGTCGGTACGCCCTACATTTTCCCGGTAATCCGCTCATCGGAAAGAGAGGAGATTTTCCGTCAGTACCAGACCGCACTAGGCTATTACAACCGCAAGCTCAAACGCCTGGGCCGCCGCCTGGGCCTTGACACGCCCCTGACATCCTACGTCGCCCGCCACACCTGGGCCACCTCTGCCCGCAACCACAACACTCCCCTGTCCGTCATAAGCACCGGCATGGGCCATACCTCCGAAAGGACCACCAGGATATATCTGGCGGCACTGGACGAATCCGTCATAGACCGGGCAAACAGCAACATACTCGCCTCGCTGAACAAGTTCGTCATGAGCTCAGGCAAGCCTCAGGACAGAACAGCGGAATGACAGAGCGCAGATAAATTGAAATAGTTTCTAAATATTTGGTTAGATTTGCAACAACTTATTATGAACACGACTATAACAGATAAAACTTCAGACATCAGGCTCCAATGGTTCGCCATGAGCGCCACCTTCCGCCGGGAGCTCAAGGCCAGGGCTCTCCTCGATGATGCCGGGATTGAATGTTTCATTCCCATGAAATACATGGCCGTAACCAAGCGCAACGGCAGAAAGGCCAAAGAACTCGTACCCGCAGTACACAATCTTATATTCGTTCATGCCGACAAGGAACAGATACAGGACATAAAAAAAGACATTCCGTGGCTTCAGTGGCTGACCCGGTCATCAGACGGCCGCAATGTTCCCATCATCGTCCCCGACAGGGACATGGAGCAGTTCATCCAGGTCACCCGGGACAGCAACGAGAAGCTGGTCTACCTCCGCCCCGATGAGATAGACCTCCGCAAAGGCACCCCCATCCGTATCCTGGGCGGCCCATTCAACGGCATAGAGGGCACCTTCATCAAGATTCAGGGTCACCGCAACCGCCGCGTAGTCGTCATGCTGAAGAACATCATCGGCGTCGCCATGGCCGAAATCACCCCGGACCTTATCGAGGTGCTGGAATAAGCCGCGATGAAAAGTATTTACATTTTTATTAAATTTGTATCCGTAAAAAGAATATCATGACTGATACAGAATCATTGCTCATAAAAAATTTCGGTCCTATAACAGAAGCCGCAATAGATGTCAACAAAGTGACGGTACTCATCGGACGGCAGGGCTCAGGAAAAAGCACAGTCGCCAAACTGTACTCAGTATTCTCATGGCTTGAGAAATCCCTTATGCGTCACTCCTTGACAGAAGCACATATCACACAATATCACAGATTCAGAAAAACATACTGCGCATTCAACAATATCAGTGACTACTTTAGGGATGACACCGTACTGCGTTTCAACGGAACACATTTCCAGTTCCAGTATGAGAACGACAGGCTTCAAGTAAACTCTACGGACAGTAACGATGATACATTCAACATATCGAAGGTCATGTACATTCCTGCCGAAAGAAGTATCCTTGGAAGCACAGATCACCCGTACACTCTAAAGGGTCTCAGTGACCCCATGTCTACATTCCGGGATGAGTATTCAGATGCCAGGAACAAGTATAAAAGCGGTTACATTTTACCGTTTGATGACATCAGATTCGAATATGACGCACTGAATGACATACCGAGACTGAAACACAACGGAGATTTTGACATTAAACTCTCAGCGGGTTCCAGCGGATTCCATTCATCCCTGCCGATGCTGCTGGTTTCCAAAAATCTGACGGAAATGGTAAAAAACAGTTCTGCCAAGTCTGATCTTACCGAACAGGGGCTTCAGGCCCTAAATAAAGAAGTACGGAGAATCATGGAGGACACCACCCTCAGCTACGAAGTCCGCATGGCCTCGCTCCATTCCATATCATCCCGTTTCCGCTATTCACGTTTTATAAACATCGTAGAAGAGATGGAGCTCAATCTTTTTCCTGATTCTCAACGGGGTGCTCTATACGAACTGATTGCCGATGCCAATGTACTGCCGGCCAACAAGCTTATGCTTACCACCCACAGTCCCTACCTCATCAACTACCTGACTTTGGCAATAAAGGCTCATGAACTTACAGGCAAGGCATCTGACGACAGTCACGCCATGACAAGGATATCAGAAATTGTTCCCCCATCCAGCCAGATTCCATCCACAGATGTCACCATCTATGAAATGGAGGATGGAAGCGCAAGAAGGCTATCTGACTACCATGGACTTCCTTCTGACGATAATTTTCTCAACTTACGCCTTGAAGCCACAAACACTGACTTTAACTCACTGTTGGACATAGAAGAAGATACGGAGTTATGATAGATTTTTTTGAAGGTGAGACTGAGATAAACTCTGAGTTCTTCGGTATCTGCGATAACCCTGACACCGGTGTAAAAACGCCTGCTTATATTGATTCAGACATCGGAAATGAAAACAAATGGATTGCAGTAGTAAACAACCATTCAAAGGCTCCCGTATATTTCAACCCTATTGACAATAACATAGAAATAAAACGGGAAAACGGAGAAATGGAGAACCGCTGCGATGCACTTTTGCACAATAACTGTTGGATTGCATTCATAGAACTGAAGGCTCAAAGACGCAACTGGATAAAACGCGCTGTAGAAGAGCAACTTGTCCCCACCATCAATGTTTTCAAGCAAAACCACGATATTTCCAGATTCAAACATAGATATGCCTACGCATGCAACCGGTTGAAGCCTAAGTTTTCATACAGTCACAAAATCGAGATGCAGGAATTTTACGACATCCACGGTGTCCGGCTGGTTATAGGCTGCGATGTTCACGTTAAATAAAAAAGAGGCCGGTGGGAACTGAATCCCGCCGGCCTCTTCGGCATAACAATCTTAAAATCTGTATTCCTTTACTTGATGGTGACGGACTGGTTGCCGCGGCCGGTGAACGGCTGGGCATCGGGACCGGCACCCTGGTGGGTGAGCTGGGCTGCGGGTACGCCGAGGCTTACGAGGTAGTCGTAAACGGACTTGGCGCGGCGCTCAGCGATGGATATGTTGTTGGAGCGTGCGCCTGTGGTGAAGTCAGCGTAGCCGGTGATGGTGTAGACGTAGTCCTTAGGACCGGCCAGCATCTTCTTGGCGAGCTCCTGAAGGGTCGTCATGTCCACAGCGTCGAGCCCCCACACCTCATAGTCAAAGAAGATGGTCTCTTCGGGAGTAGCTGCATCGAGGGCCATCTGCTGCTTGAGGGCCTCAAGCTCTGCCTGAGCGTCAGCGAGCTGCTTCTCGGCCTGGTCGGCACGCTGCTGTGCTGCGGCTGCGTCCTTCTGTGCCTGTGCGAGCTCATCGCTCAAGTCCTCGTTTGCAGTGTTCTGGGCCTTGGCCTGCTCGGCTGCTCTGGCGGCCTCGGCCTTCAGGGCATTGATGTCGTCCATGGTATAGCCTGCGGCACCGCGCTCGAAGTCGCGTTTGCCGAAGCGGTATGAAATGCCGACGGAGGCATTGAGCGAAGTCAGGAACGGACCGGAGTTCACATCCCTGACAGGGCTGATTTCATTCTTCCCAAGCAGTCCGCCTATTTCCAGATTGACATCCACGCTGTTGGACACACGGAACTTATTCAACAGACCCCAGGAAACCACAAAGTTCTGATTGACATAAGGAAAATCATTGGCCTCCTGAGCCTTCTTTGTGAAGTTGGAAGCCATGTATCCCATACCGAAATAAGGTACGGCATAGTACACGCGCCTTTCCTTGTAGCCGCCGATCCAGTTGGACAGATTCATCATAAAGTCAGCGTGCAGGGACAGATACGGCCAGGACTTTTTCTCCAGAGCCGCATTGACGCTTGAGTATCCGCCGCCCTCGAGGACAGCCCTGAGGCCGAATACAGGATTCAGCCATTTGGTAGCGGAGATACTTCCCATGCCTCCGATGTAGTCACCGGCAGCACCTGGGTTCTCGTTGCCGAAGAGGGCTGCGCCAATACCGCCCCCTACGGAGAGTTCCCAGTTGTCCCAGAACCCGTTGGTCACAAATCCGGCAAAGCTCGGCTTGGGATCCACAGCCGACGTGTCTTTCTTTTCCTGTCCCGTCATAGTCACTGAGGACAGAAGCGCGACAGCGAGCGCCGCGATGTAAAAACGTTTCATTGTAGTTGGTAATTAAAAGGTTGATAATATTAATGATTTAATCTATTGTCGATAAACTCTACTATCCTAGGACAGGCTCTGCCGTCTCCGTAAGGATTGACTGCACGGCTCATCCGCGTGTATGCATCCGGACTGTCCATGAGACTCGATACCTCAGAGACAATCCTGTCGCAGTCAGTCCCGACGAGCCTGACCGTCCCCGCCTCCAGAGCCTCAGGACGCTCGGTAGTGTCGCGCATCACCAGCACCGGCTTTCCGAGTCCGGGGGCCTCCTCCTGGATGCCTCCGCTGTCGGTAAGCACTATGAAGGATTTCTCCATCAGAAAGACGAAGCTGAGATATTCCAGCGGCTCAATGAAGAACATATTGCCAAGACCGGAGAGTTCCTGTCCGAACACCTCATGGATGGGCCTGCGCACATTTGGGTTAAGATGCATGGGATAGACAAAATCCACCTCGGGATACTTCTCCGACAGAGCCTTTATGGCCCGGCATATATTCAGAAATCCCTCCCCGAAATTCTCTCTCCGATGACCCGTTATCAGTACCAGACGGCGCCCGGCATCTGTCCTTTCCGTATCGTAACCGGCAAGACGGAGACTTTCCTTAAGGCCATCCGCCAGGCCAGAATAGTTCCGGATGCGGTCCACTACGATATGCAGGGCATCTATCACGGTATTACCCGTCACCAGTATCCGTTCTTCCGGCACCGCCTCAGCTGTCAGATTGCTGCGGCTCAGCGGAGTCGGAGCGAAATGCCAAGAAGCTATCCTGCCTGTAATCTGGCGGTTCATCTCCTCCGGCCATGGACTGTAGATGTTGTGCGTTCTCAGCCCGGCTTCCACATGCCCCACCGGAATCTGCTTATAGAACGCAGCCAGAGCGGCAGCCGTGGACGTGGTGGTGTCTCCATGCACCAGCACGAGATCTGGTCTTGCCTCGTCAAGCACGGACCTCATCCCGGTCAGGACTCTGGCTGTCACGTCATATAAATCCTGCCCCTGTTTCATGATATTCAGGTCGTAGTCCGGAGTGATGCCGAATATCTCCAGTACCTGGTCCAGCATCTGGCGGTGCTGTCCGGTCACGCAGACCGTAGTCCTGAACATTTCTGGATATTTCTGAAACTCCTTCACCAGCGGAGCCATCTTTATCGCTTCCGGTCTGGTGCCGAATACAAGCATTACGCTTTTCATAAATTGACCTATTTGAATTTCTTGATTACAAGCCACCATGCGAATCTCACCAAATGAATCTGCCGGCCGATGCGCTTGGGCTGCCGGATAAGGCGGTAGGCGAATTCCAGATTGTTGTCCAGCCACCATTTTGGAGCACGCTCCACGTGACCGGTATAGACATCGAAACTTCCTCCGAGGCCTTGATATATGGCCTGATGCCTTTTCTGCATCTCCTCCATGAGCAGTTCCTGTTTCGGAGAGCCCATGGCTACGAATACGATATCGGGCTTCTTCACGTAGATATCATTGAGCAGAGCTTCTTTCTCTTCAGGGGTCTTAAGGTACCCGTCACGATATCCTATAATTTTAATATCGGGGAATTGTGCGTGTAGTTTCTCTACCGTCTCTTTTATTACAGCAGGCTTGCTTCCGACAAGATAGAAAGTGCGGGAGGCATGGAATTGCCGTATGATTTCCAGCCACAACTCGCATCCTGCAATCTTGCATACGTCCTTGTATCCCTTTTGCTTAAGTGCCATCACAGCCCCTGTGCCGTCGCAGTAGCCGATATTGCGGTTGATGACAGCTCTGGTCTGTTCTGTAGCATTAAGGATTTTCTCCGCATTGATGGCGACCATGATGCCCTTATGCTCATCGGCATAACGCATCAGTTGATCACGGGAAGTGAAAGGATACACTTCCACTCCGTTCAAAGTAACTTTTTCCAAAATAGTATTCTTTAATTAACTTTTCAGTAATCGGTAGGACAATGCGCAGAACATGAAAGCATTGCTCCAGCGCATGTACGGTATCCTGGAGCTGATGCCGGGCTTGAGCTGGTAGTAGAAGTAGCCGCAGCGGTCCTGCATGTGTCCGATAGTCCAGTCCAGAACCTTGTCGGCAAGTTCTTTATATTCATCGTATCTGTGCAGACGGGCCAGTGTTACCAGCAGCTGGCCGGGACAGTGGATGTCTATGGGATAAGTGCGGTCGTTGTAGTATTTGGGAGTACCGTCCGCCTCAAAGAAGTTTGCGATGTAGTAATCGAAACCTTTCCGTATAGCTTCCGAATAAGTAGTATCATTGCAAAGTTCCTGATATGCAATAAGTCCGTCCAGATTGTATCCGGTGTGGAAACTGTCCTTCCATGACTGCACGGGCAGCATGCCGTAGACCCAGGAACCGTCGCTTTCCTGAGCGGCGCAGCAAGCCTTGACGGACTGTGCTGCCAGTTCTTTATATTCTTCCTTATGTGTGTAGTGGTAACAGTAGCTAAGCAGGCGGGAGCCGAGCAGTGAGGCATTGTAGACAGTGTCGTTGCCTTTTAACGGACTATATGAGAAAAGGAATCCACCGCTGCACGGAGTCCTGTGAAGGTCTTTGATTATAAACTCAGCAGAGGACAAGGCCGTGTCAAGGTAGTGCCGGTCTCCGGTAACCTCGTATGCCTCCATCAGAGCTGTCGCGCAGAAGCTGGTCGCCACCACGGTAGGTGTAAATTTGGGGAACAGAAACAGCCTTCTTGCCTGCCAGTCGAAATTATATCCCCAGCAGGCTCCGCTGTATCCCTTGGACTGGAGCGAGATGAGCAGCCGGGCCAACTCATGGACACGGCTCAGGATCTCTTCTTTCGAGCCCAGCTTCTCTTCCAGTTCAGGTCTGGCCGAGACAGCCTTGTACAGGTTGCAGTATCCTTGCAGGAACAGTCCGATGCCCTTGGCGTTGTACTCTTTGGGAACAAGGGCTATACGCCGCAGATTGACAGGACAGCGCTTGAAGCCCTGAATCATGATAAGCCTGCACAATGCAGACTTCCTGAAAAACGGCAGTATCTGGAAAATCTTGGAATTCAATCCGTCATACGGATCCCAGCCCTTGAACCGCTCCGCCTCGCACCACGACCGCAGAGCAGCAAAGGAGGCATAAAAGTCTCGCATTGATTAAATTTAAATATGAACCATGAAATATATCAGCACCTATAGAGCATAGCTATACTCGTAGCTGATACGTCTGTATTCAAATCCTAATGACTCTATAACTTCTTGATGCAATAAAGCTCCTTCAGAGCCAGTAGCTTTGGATTCTATTGCTTTATATCGGTTAAATGCTTTCTGTGAACCGCTCGGATCATTCTCGTTGTCAATCCTGTATGACAGAAGGCATACTTTCTTTGCACAGGTATCTGCGTAAGCTTTTATTTCCGGCACATCCAATAAGGTCTGCAAAGACACCGCCAACTGAATTTCGGCCTTTTGAAACTTGCCGTCCGGAAATATGATATTTCCTACTTCATCACATATCGGCTTAGACAGAGCCTCCATAGAGACAGAGGCGGTAAGTTCATTAAGGATAAAAATATTATCTGCGCCGGTATGTTCTTTGAACAGAATAAAATCACAACGTTTTCTGCCTCTGCCAAAAGCAATGTCGTCAAACTGGTTAATGAATTTTTCGAAATTCAGCACTGAGATGTCATTACGGTTTTGATTCCTATATGATGCAAGTCCTTCCGTATAATTGACAATCATCGTATTGGTTTTATCCGATAAATCAAAATACTCTTTGCAGGAAGTCTCTTTCAAAATGGATATAGTACTCCGGCTTATCCCATAATGCCTGGGCAATGCAGTTCTCAGCAAATTCTCCATAAATCCCACCCTCCAGTATCACTTGCTTCAACTCATTCTCTCATATTCATCGTATATGTCGTTAATATCATCGGACAGATAATCCGGATTAACGAGATGTGCGTTTTCAACTTTGATATCCAATACTTTACCGTCTATTATGCGGTAGACACCCAGATCGGAATAATTTAGCGATGCTCCCTCCACATCTTTACCAGAGTCATACGCCTTCATCAGCAGATTCAATTGATTGATTATATACGGGCTGTGAGTAGCTACTGCCAATGTCATAGGAGTCTTTGCATTCCGACATTTACGGATAAGCATATTCAAAGCTGAGCGCTGTGCTCCTGGAGACATACTCAACTCCGGTTCCTCCACATGAAGATGGACAGATCTGCGGCTTATGTCTCCTATGTTCATATCAGGCTTGAATGAAGAAAGGCTGTCGTTCTGACTGAGTAATTTCAGGATAGATCTGTTGGTGGAGGATACTATATCGTACGATTTTGAATAGTACTCTGCAATCGCCGCCAACGGTGCTGATGTGTGTATTCCTGAAGATGCGTTTTCAAAGTGAATCGCATAATGCGCATCCAGGTCTCCGATGTGGAACTGTCTGATGCCGTTACTCCCTTTCTGCGCATAGAATTTTGTATTCAGAAAGGGTATGTCTATTGCTTTGACAGACTCTGCCGCTTCTTTAAAATCATTGAACGTCTCGGAGAAATAAAAGCCCAGTGCTTCCCCATCATTATTATGGGCCAGAAGCGAGGCTATCGCTCCGCGCTGATCTGATATAAATGAGATCTTCTCCAGAGAAAGCTTGTCGGTATCGATTACTTTTTTGGTCCCGGTCAACCCGATTGGCGTACTTAAGGAGATTTCGTATCCGGAATTAACGTATGTGATACATGTTTCGGGATTCATAAAATCAATCATTCCGCCGTTGCTTAAATATTGTGAGGAGGAGATATTGATAGAAGTATCTGCGACACCTCCTAATTTGAGATATGAACGCAGGTTCATCAGCTTGAAGATATGGCGCATCATGGCAAGTACCTTCAATATGGTACTCTTGCCGCTTCCCGACGCACCCACAAAGAACATATACGGTCTGACGACCAGCTCCACATCCTTTATCGGTCCGAAGTTCTTTATCCTAAGCAGTTCCTGACAATCCATATTCAAATATTTTGCTTGACAAAGATACTACATTTTCTTACAAATCATCTCAACTTTATGGATTCCTATAGAGGATAAATCCACATAACCATACCGAGGGTCAAAGTATTCTTCATTCTCCTGATGTTTGAACTGCATATTTTTAATGCGTTCATCGTCATTACTATATCGGTAAGTAATGTACATTACATCCTCATTAAATGATAATTCCGTAGAGGTACACGATGCACCATATTGAAATACAACACCATGGCTTTGAGCGAGATTACAATTACTAAAGGAAACACTTGGTCTCTCAAACTCCTCAAGAACATCGGCAAGAGTCACTATGCAAGACAACGGGTCTTTGTCAAACGAGAGCCGTAAAAACTCATTCTCAGGTCTTCCACTCGTTCTTTCGCCTCTATAGATACCTCCCATGTCGTGCATCATTATCCCTAAAGCCGCCCACTCAACGCATATTTGCCATAATGCGACCTCTTTAGCGGGATACTTCCTTACAATATCATTCAGGTATAAAAAGGCCAATGCACCAGGAAACCCGTGAGTTTTAGAAAGAGAATCCGACAAAAGCTGATCCAGTTTGCCATGCCATATGCATGGACAGTCATTTGTAGGTGACTTATATCCGTAAAATGGATACATAATCAATCGGTTCTTAAATGAATGTTCAAGGTGCTTGACATTGGGAAAAGGATCATTCAAATTGAAGTCACTGGATTTTAAGCTTTTGTTCAGCCGCATTATATATTGCCAGGGATAGCCTATATCGTGAAAAACAGCAGCCATCATAGCAGTCTGGAAGAATACACTTTTTATCACCTCTCTCAGAACCTGATTATCCTTATGATTGGATAAGTAAGTGCAACGCAAGACATTTTCAGCATAATTCCTCAGATATTCCGTTTCTGGAGACTTCAAAACACAATCTACACAATAATCCAACAGGTTGAGATCTCGCATCTTCAATGCTTTGTCTGAATTGCCGCCACCTAAAAGTTTAAAAACGATATACGAAGTCAACGGTTGGTGCAACGCATGGTCCCGGCAGAATCTTTTGTGTACATCCACTATTGCCAGCCAATCATCAACAATGACATCAGACAGCAGAAAACGGTAGGCCGGAAAACATGATTCGGAGAAATTCAGAGCGGAACACTGCGATGAATACATCTTCATGAAATAGTCATCACCTGTGCGCATCCTAATCTCTTCAAACAAACCAGATATTGGAAGTCTTTCTTTATAACCAATGTTCAGCGAATGATATTTATTCTTATCTATTAGGTCAGACGGTAGAAAATATTTAGGGAAATTGAATTCACCTCTGACAAGCATTTTTTTGTAGTCATCAAAATTGAACTCAATCATAATTTCCATTGCTTAATAACACACTCACTCAATACGTTTCTGAAATCTCTCATATAAATCTGAGCATTTTCTATCTTTCTTAGTCTCATCTCTATCTCCGTATCGGTAAATGTTTCCTTAGATGCTATAATATCATCCATTATATTCAGTGTTTCAATTGGTAGGATAGGATTTTGGGGAGTCGCAGAATCAATTGAGCATCTTCTTAATAACTTAATCAATGCTCCAAAATCACGATGAATATTCATTATCCTCAATTGAGCATCACATATTGATTTACATACTTCCAAAAAGATATCTGACAACAGTAGCGGCTCTAGTCTTTTTCTAGTATTTAAACTCAGATTGTCAATATACTTCCTAATAGATATTGATGGCTCTTTAAACTCTGAAGTAAATTTAAGATTTTTCCCTACTTTCCTCCGTATTTCTGAAAACTGTATTCTTAAAGTGTAATATATAATATATTGTGAATAGGTATTGTAAATACCACTGCTATGTGTGCTTTTTAAAATATTGAGAATTGTTAGATTTGCCTGTTGATACAAAGGTTGATATCTATGCAATAGGTTGTCACTTAATAATCTATATATTAGCTGATCAATATCTACGTTTTTCGATTCGTCAAATGCATTACCCAATAACGAATTGTCATCTTCTAGCTCATAAGATATTTTCTTGAGATTTTGTATTAGATTTTCCATTGGCCACATTGGATGCCACCTTTGCTTAACTAGATTGCATACATATTGAAAACCATTTTTACTTAGCTGGTTTAGCAACTTATATAAATCTTCTTCATATTTATCAATTGTTTTTAAGAGATCTTCATTCTCTATATTTTCAGATTTTTCTATATTGGATAAAATTGAATTTGTCGTAGTTGTAAATAACCGTTTTAAGTAGGGCGATACATTATTGATACTATCATTATAGTCTCTATTTTTGATGATCGGTTTTATAAATTGAAAATTTATGCTTTCGTTGTAAAATATAACGTTACTCAAAGCGCTATTCTCATTTATTACTAATGGACTCAATAAACTTAATTGTTCATCTTTTATTTGTATGGATTCTCTAAAACAATAAGCCAATTCATTCCTATGCGCCAAATCTCTAAAAAATGATGGAACCTTATTAAATACTAGGGTCTGGTATGTTTTTATATTTAGTTTTGAATGAGACTGGTTATTTGGTTTTTTGTAATAACGATATCTGTAGCTTCTTGTCAAATTATTCTTATCGTATGTTGCTAATTTCAATAAAAATGATTTTGAAATATCATTGAACTCTGAATCATTATTTACATTCTGCGAGAGTAATTTATGATAATGTATGGCTGTATTGTACCGAATATCAATCATTTTATTTATAGAAATAATTGATGAAATACAAGAATTGATATCCTGAGCGTCAAAAGAAGAAACAGTAAGGAATTTACCATTTTCAGGACCGATGTCAGCCAACCATTCGTGAACAGCCTTTCCAAGACCTACATATCCAGGAGAGTTGTCCAGTATAATAACAACTTTATTCCTACAATAATTATTTTCAGTACATCTCTCTATAAATGATGTGCATATCTTTTCAATCATTTCAATTATCCAGAAAGAATGCAATTCATCAAAAAGAATCCTGGGATCGCATATTAAACTAGCATTTTCATAGATGTCAGAATTGATAACATTTATTTTTTTATCATCGATCCATAGTTCTCCGTTCTTATAAGTTGAAAATGGCGGTAAAGGCTCACCTAGTAAAAAATGATTGTTAAAGTATTCCAGTAGATTCAGCACTTTGTCATTTTTATATTTGACATTATTTATTTTGCCCTTCCAATGTGGACTATTGCAGGAGCCAGAAATACTTGTACCAGTAATATCCAGATCCAACAATAGAACTCTGTACCCTTTTTCTAACAATAAATCAGCTAAATTCAATGCTGCTGTAGTCTTTCCAACACCTCCTTTTCTTGACTCCACACTGATGATTTTGAAGTTAGTATCCACCTGATACTTTTTATTTATTTCGTACATAGCAGATAAAATTGCATATAATCATCAACGTTGCGACAAATCCATGTGTGAACGATTAGTCTTCGTTATGCACTTCGAGAATTTTCGCGAATTCACTTATAGTAAAAAAGTTGTAACTAAAACAAATCTTTTGTAATAAATATTCCAAACTTTCAGGTCCGGTAAAACTTTTTGGATGGCCGACTAGAACATATAAATCTCTATTGGTTTGCTTTCGGATATTTGTAATAAATTTTTTATGCATTCGTGCAGGGAATAAACAGAAGTCCCATGTTTGCCATTCTGTCTCGAAAAAGTATTTTAGTTTATGCAGTAAGCCGGATTTCCCCCTGCTGGTTTTAGATTCAAATGATTCTTTTGCAGAATTTTTATTAGCCAGTATGGCTTTAATCCTTGATGCTGAAAGATATTTAGAAAATCGTTTAATGGGGAATGCTGTAATGGGCACTTCGATAATCTGAGAGCTTCCTTGTTCTTCCAGATGTTTTCCTACATGCCAAAAGCCGCATTCGGGAGAAATACGGCTATAATCGTAATTGGAAAGTATTCCGGATTCTTTGCCACCTGGATAAATGGATGAATCTACCGTTAAGCCGACTTCATTCATAGCCCTAACAATATCTTGTGAAGGCTGGGCATTGTATCCTCCTGCTCTAAGGGCTATGCATTTGTATTCCGGATCAATGGGGCGTATAATGTCTTCAATTGTTTGCTTACCTTTAAGTAATAGGTTTTTGAGTGAATTTTCACCTTCCCGATGATAGCTTCCAAGCCGCCATTCATTAAGATTCACATGCCACTTTCCATCAATATACTTCGCATCGACCCACTGAGGATGTATATGTAATTGGATGTCATGCCCGTCAGCATAAGCTTTTCCCAGCTGGTCATTAATAGCTTCTACTGGATTGTTTTTATATCCCATTTTATTGCCTCTGTCCCATTCTTCTTTTAATTTCCAGTATTCAACAACTTCTAAGAATATGCTGAGGTGTATATTATATTGATGCAGTATAGATAGTATATGATTTGTCGGTTCAATTATATTTTTAAAAACATCCCCAGAACCATTTCCATAAAGTTCATAATCAAGTGTTAAGCAAATTGTTTTCATGTTTCTTAAGTCTTGTATTGCCAATAGAAAACTCGTATTTTACGCTTTGAAACAAATCATTATTGTCTATAATGTACAATATTCCGTATCCCAATTTTAAACGTTTATAAGTTTTGCAATGAAGAGATGCAACATAATCACCAGCACTTACACATTCTGATAGTAATTCACTATTATGTATGTATGTTTCAACTTCCATTCGCTTTCCACACTTATCTATCACTGATAATTTTTTTTTCTCCTTGTAATAGTAATAAAATTTGTCTACTGATAAAACATCTTCAAGAGTGTGGAATATTGGGATGTTTTTAAGGCCTAATCCTAAAGACTTGCTACCTTTTATAAATTTGCCGTATGGTGAATCCCAATAAAAGGGTGTCTCTGAAACAGAATGTCCACGAACAATGTTTTCGGCATCTTTTCCCCAAACACAGACGGCTTTAGTTGGATGAACACTCATGTAGACATCAGGCATGCGTGCGAAAACATTAGTTAAAATACCCATTCCAGATTTAGTCTTACTCATATCGAAAATACAATTACCTTTTGCCCATTCGTTAGAATTTATGGGTGGGTAATATGGCATCATTATACATCCCTCTTCTGAAACAATAGATTGTAATAGATGAATTAAATCAGCAGGAGAGAAATCTGCATTTAGGTTTCCAAAACTGGATGCGACAATTATTTTATCATTCTTCTTAATACCCAAATTATCAATCAAGATTTTTTTGATGTCATCAATTGATGTTTTATTTTTTTTTGTAAATACTTCAAGGATATGACGTTTAAACCGTTTAAGAGCAACTCTTTGTTTAGATGTTGTGACAGATTTAATGAAAAACTTCAAAAACATATAACATTTACTAACATTCAACAATAATACTATTCGCCTTTAAAGATCTTCCCTTTATTGGCTTGTCTGCAGTTGTTATACTAAATTTAAATAATCCTGGCCAAGTCTGCTCCATTGAGCGTATCATTCGACACCCAATTTCTTCATTATATGTGTTTTTAGGAACAACTCTCAGGATTACCTCTCCAGGAATTTTCTGTATTAATTGTATTGATTCTATATAATTCCAAAAGAAGTCTTCAAACTCCAACAAAGATATACCTGAAACTTTATCTCCTTTTATTGTCTTTAAATAAGCACTGCCTCTTCCTTCCAAATGCTCTATGAAACCATTTTGGTCAATTTTACCAAAATCATTTGTTTTATATCTGATAAAAGGCATTGCTTCCATCCAATATCCGGTACTTACTATTTCAGGATTGCCGTAGTCATCAATGAAATTTTCAGAATACCCAAACATCTTATTTAATTGATAACCTATTGAGTGTTTTTTTTCATTAATTTTAGCGACTCCCAGTAACACTCTCTCTGACATTCCATAAATGCAGTAGATCAGCGCATTAGGGAATGCTTTTTTAAAAGTGAGATAATGGTGATAAGTAAAAGTGTCTGAGGCTAAAAGTAGACATTTTACATGAAGAGGAGCGATATCATGGTCTAAAATATAAGTTGCTAATTGATATAGTAGTGACGGATATGAGTGGATGATTTCTGGATGATACGCATATGACTTTGTAATAATCGTAGGAAGCCACTTGTCATTTAAATGGATAGGTGATACATAACAACGATTACCTTTAATTTCAATTGGATATTCATATTCCTTTTTAAGTGCATCTAAACCAATTCTTAAAATTTTTGTTTTTAAAAAATTATAATTTATAGACTTTAAGTCGTTCTCATAAAAGATTTTAGGCACTACAATATCATTAAAATTCCCTGCTAAAACAACGCCTTGCCCTGTTGTTCCTTCAGTAGAACCATATTTCAACTTTGTTTTAGGAATGTTCTTATTAAAAAAATCATTCCAATTGTCCATTACTGTTTTTTTTGACGTATATGGGAACTGCAACAATTTATCATATACATTGTCAATTGTTATGGAGCATGGATCTAAAATTACATTTTTCTTGTACCAAGGAACATTTGTAAGTGCATTTGACAATGTTTTGACCATTCTATTCCGGAGGTAATAGTCTATTTTTTCTAATTGATTTGAATCTTTCCAACAATATAAATTAGAAATTTCATTGTATAGATTACCATAAATTATATGTTTGGGCAAATAAGCTAAAATTGTGCTACCATATTTGCTCTTTTTTATAAATTCTTTTGCGAAATTTAAATATGACATAACCTTTACAAATAATTATAAATCTGTTTATTTCCTATGACATAATTGGCATCGAATAATTTAGCTTTTTTTTGACATCTAGCAGCCATTGTCATTAGATTTATTTTGCGTAGTATAATCGACTCCATTACTTTATACAAGTTCCGTTCAATATTTTCGTTAGATATAATAAGACCTGTTTCTCCATTTATTATGAATTCTTTATTTAGATTCCAATCAGTAGCTATAATTGGAAGTCCTGATATATATGCATCAATAACAACTCCAGGAAAGCCTTCTCCTTCCCATCGTGTTAAAAACAACATAGAATCATAGGATGCTAATCTATCATATCCATTTGCCACATTAAGGTTTAAACATCCCTTATATTCGATATTTTTTAATACGTTTATTGCTTTGTGAAAAGTATCATAATATTCGGGATATATTGTGCCATAGAAATCAATACTATAGCTACGTTCATATCCATTGTTATTTAATAGAGCCGCTGTATTAAGAATTGTGTCAACTCCTTTCTCTGGTTGAATTCTTGATAGAAAAACAAATTTTATTATTTTATTATGTCTTTCTATTTTTGGTAAATAGAAAATATTTTTGAAATTAGGGCAAACAACAACATTTTTCAATCCACAATCTAATAAAATTTGCTTCATTGAAGAGCCTTCTACTATTATTAGTTTTAGTACTGACAAAAATTTCTTATTTATTACACCTTTCCTTATTCTTGTAGGAAATGATCCCCCAATTCCCCAATATATTATATTCCGATGTATTTTAAAATGGTATATGATTTTAAGAAGCCACATTACATTGTCAAGAGACGTAGATAGTATAATAGTGTAGTTTGAATAACACAGAATATAAAAAGGAAGCCAAAAAAGTTTCCAGGGTCTTTTTCGTGAGTTGTGAGTATCAACGAGCTTTAATTTAGCATTATGTGATTGTAAATAATTTATTATTATCTTGTTCTTTGTTAATTCACCGCCAAATTCTTTTTTATTACCAATTCCACCAATGAAAATAACTTTCTTCATATAGATTGATTTAAAACTGGTTTTAATTTATTTTCAATAATATTACTCCATGTAAATTTCTGAAGCGAACTTCTAATAGTTTTGTCATTAAGTTCAAATCGATTCAGGTATAGTTTATAGATTGCCTCACTAAATGCTTCTGGTGTGTCTTGTATTATTACGCCATTTGAGTTGTTAATTATTTTAACATTTTCTATTGTCCCAGTTGCAATTGTGAACAACCCTGAAAACATATATTCAAAAGTTTTAGTCGGTGGCTGGTCGTCATAGTACTCTGTTATAGGAATGAAAGATACGCCTATATTGCATTTGTCGAAAAATGGCTTAAGAGCAGTATGAGCGATTCTGCCATGAATGGTTATAGTGTCTTCTAGATGTAACTCTTCGACAAGTTGCCTATATTGTGTCTCCTCATTGTTAAATCCACTACCAATGATATCATAGGTAATAGGGATGTCCGCATGTTGACGCTTGAATATATCAATACCAACAATAGTTTTATCTATATCACGTCCAGCAAAGGTGCCGACATATAGCAGATGTAGATTGTCATATGTCTTAATTGTGTCGGATATGCAGTCAGCACCTAAAGGAAGGATATAAACGTTGTCGGAGGATAATCCCAGTTGACGTTTTGTGCCTTCGGATATTATGGTTACTATGTCAAATTTTGAGCAGGCCTTTTTAATTTGTATGTTCTGTGCAGTTCGGACATTGCTATCTTTACTAATTGACAGCGTTCTGATATCTAGAATCATTTTCTTTTTAGGGAAAAAGTATTTGAATATTTCGCAATGCTCAAAGTGAATAACGATAATTTTCCCATGAAAGAAAAGCAGAAGCAGCAAGCATGCTGCAACAAATATAGCACCTCTTAGCAATCTGTTGCCAATTGGTTTAATGCTGTGAATACGGACTCCTTGTAACCGTGCGGAGGCTATGTTTTTTGAATATTGGCATAGGACAGTTATCTCGTAATCATCTCGTAAATATTCACACCATTTGTATGAGTCTGTTAATTCCCCAAAAGGTTGAGGCTGAATAATGAGAAGTCTACTTTTATTCATTGTTATAAAAGTAATGAATTGAGTGCGTCCGTATGATCAAAAAAGAATTTATATATCGATGTCTCATTTGCAACGTTATGAATAATAGTTGCCTTATATACCATAAAGTAAATATGCGTATAGGCAACAATACATAAAACCCAAAATGCTATATTATTTCTTATACTGTACAGATAATACAAAAGATATGCGGTAAGAGGTAACTTGAAGATGGTGAAGTAGCCGATAGGTCTGATGAATATATGAGATGTATTGACAAATAAATTATACAAGTAAGTTCCAATGAGGAATAAGAGGAAGTATATCGGTAGATACTTGTCGTCTTTATAGTAGTCCCTCATTCCTGGATAAAACCAAATAATGGCAATGTCGATAACAAGCAGTCCAATTCTGCTTGGTCCCCATGCAGTGTCCCTCAGTCCCTCACTGACCATCCTACCTATTTCCTGGGAGTATCTGTCATATCCTAAGAAAGCAAGAAGCCCGTCAAGGTTCGTCATGATGTGCAGCCATGTGGGGGTTGAGCCTATTATAATGCACAGGAGGAGTATCAGTAAGAGAATTTTATTATTTTCTAATTTGTAATCTTTAAAGAAGATGAAGTATACGGGAAGCAGAATGAGTGCAGACCTGTGCATCGTCGTTGCCAGCAGAATGCCTGCGGCATAATACCAGAATTTTTTCTTAACAATAAACTCGACAAGAAAGACGAAAAAACACATCACGATGCATTGACGTATGCCGTTCATCCAATTTAAAAAATAGGGACCCAGCATAATAAGAAGACCGATATATGGAAGCAGATACTTCCGGTCCCGCAGAGCATAGTATATGAAACCTATTTGAAGTATGGCTAAAAAAGCGAAGTAGAAAAAAAAGTGGAATCCAGAATTGGCGAATGCGTTTGTAATAAACAAAAATCCAGATTCAAATGTCTCTTTTGTCGGATGTCCTGTATGTTGAATCCTTAGATACTCACTAAGATACGACAAGTGGTCAACGCCAACATTATACCTGGCACCCGCAATGAACCCAAAAAGGAGGAGCGACATCACTATTTCCAGACTCCAGAAAGATATTTGAGTTCCATATCCGCAAGCGATAGTCTCTCTTTTAGAAATGTTATCTGCAAGCAGATATAACATTAATGCGGTAAAAGTATAAACAATCAGACTTAAAATCATAGTATTAAAATGTTGCGATTAGTGTAACGCAGCCTAATTTTTATTACTTTTCAGGTATTTAAGTCTTAGATTTTTAATAAGCTTGACTAACTGTAGTTTGCTGTTCATTATGCAAAGGATAGCAGCGTTGATAACCAGCATGCATAAAATACGGTGAGTTAGTTCTACGTGCATGTAGACTAAGCAGAAACATATTAAAACAGTTATAATCAGTAGTGATAAAAATTTATTTGGTAATGCTAAATAACCTTTCTTCTTTGTGATATATGACATTAGTAGATACGTAATTATTCTTGAGGTTGCTAAACTTATAGGAAGAGTCAGTACACCTAATACAGGTAGGGTAATTAATAATAAGATAATATTTAATATACTGCCGACAACATAGGATATACCGGTATATTTTGTATCACGACTTAATGATATGCCTGAAGAAGCCATGGGAAAAAGCAGATATACTGACATGGGAAGACACAGCATAGTAAAATATACAGCGGCATCTGTGTAGTTTGGATTACTTAGCAGTGTGATTATTTCTTTTGAAAGAAGGGAAAAGGTACATGATACGAGACATAAAACGCAGATGAAGGTCAAGAATAATCGTTTTACCTCTGTCTGAAATCCACTTTCAGAATAATGTTCATAAAGAAAAGGTGACCATACATTGTTGAGGGCCGTTCCAATTAGAGTGAATACTGAGGCTAGTTGCAGAGCTACAGAATAAATACCTAGATCGGTCAACGATATATATTTCCCTACCAGTATCTGACCTAGGGAAGAGTCCATCCATCCGGCCAAAATCGCAGGTAATAATGGAACACTGAAAATTAAAGCTCGTTTTAAGTATTTCCAGTTAAAATTAAAAGATATATATTCCTTATTCACAAATCCGAAATAGATTATTGAGTATATTTCGGATATTAATGTCGCTAAAAAGAAACCTACAATGCCTATTCTTAAAATGACGATAGTGTAGATTGCGATTGTCAATTGTATAATTAAGCTGGTAATTGTACCGATTGAAAATAAAATAGGTTTCTTTTTGAATCGTGTCAGAATTGAAAAGTAGGAGACAATGCTGCCAGCCGGAATAGTCATTAGCAATAATAAGAAGCTCAGTCCATAATCTTCATCCAGTCCCAGAACTGTCACTCTCCAAAAGTCCCTTGTTAAAATCATAATTAACATAATACCGACGGACAGTGTTAGTATAGACCAGAATCCTGTGGACACTAAGATTTTTCTATTAATGCTATTCTCATAGTAATCACGGGCAATACCCGAGTGTATATTTAAATTGGAAACCAAATCAATAATACCCTTTACTGATACTAGCATAGCCATTGCTCCATATTCCTCTCGAGTCAGGATGTTCGTGTAGACAGGCATAAGCAGTACGGCAGCTATTTTACTGATAACAGATGCCATGCCATATATTATGAAGTCTCTGAAAAATCTCCACATCTTTATTGGCTATCTTTGATATGCCTCAATCCAGTCTTTTATACATTCGGACCACGTGTTTTTTCGCCCTGCTATTGTATTGTTTTGAAGCATTGTGGAAAACGAACTATAATGGTCAACTACATTTTTAAGTTCACCGCAGGCGCTTTCAATAGAGTTCACGGCAATTGCTTGAAATCCATCATTATTCAGGGATTCTGGGTAATTGTCTAGCCATTTACCGTATAATACAATAGAACCTGCGCATAAACATTCTACAATACTACGGGAGAAAGCGTCAAATATTGAAAGTTGTAGCACAATGTCTGTTGCATATCTAAAAGATGCAATTTCTTCATCTGATAGAAAGCGTCCTTTAATCATTGTGTATGAGTATCCACAATTATATAATGCTGTTTCAGTTTGTTCTGTATAATTATTATCGAAACCACGCGTCATTATGGCTAATAAATGAATCTTGTCTTTCAAGTAATTATTTTGTTTTAATGCATTTATAATTTTTAAATGTTGGTGAAGAGGTTTCCCGCTATAACCGATAAGGACAGAAAATTTGTCTGTCGGTATATTCCATTGTGCTTTTATTTCAGAACGGTCTTTGTTGCTCATTAAGTTGTATAAGTAATCAAGGGCCGCAGAGCCTAAACGTGCTGGGAGTAGTTTATTGGCAATTCCAGGAAGGTTGACTGCCAATAGATTGAAATATGTTTCAGAGTTAAGTATATAATCTATGTCATTAATAAAGTGATTTAGCTTGTAGCGGTACAATTTATTAGAATAACATATTTTAGATTGTGATAGCTCACCACCCCAGAAAGAGACATATAGTTTTTTACAATGAGGCTTGAGATTTTTAGATAAAACGACAGATGGAACTATCCAGTGACATTGGATAATATCATAATATTTTTCTTTAATAAAATTGTCAAGACACTTTGCATTATAAAAAGGAGTGATTATGTTTCTGAGACCCTTTATTTTTGTATACCAAGGTTTTCCCACAGTCGTTACAGAATCATAATATCTGTAATCGTAATTTTGCCTGTTTGATGGATAAAACTCAAAAACATCAATGCTTACATTCATTGAACTTTTCAGCCATTTTGCCATATTGTAAATAAATACATCTTTGGCAGTACCTACGACTAATAATAATTTCATTGCTGTATCAGTTTTAAGTATTCATCCCAATTGCCCATATCCATCCAATCGGATTGACTTATTGGATAGACTCCTACTTTTCTGTTTTCAAGTCTTAATTTTTCCATTAAACTGGTAATATGATAGAACCCTTCGGGGATGTCATGGAGGAGTGAAGGTTCAAGGATATAAAGCCCAGTATTTATTTTGAATGACAGGCTCGGATTTTCTTTAATAGATTTAAGTAATCCGTTTTCACCTGTTTCTATCGTCCCATACGGGATAGAAAAAGTTTTAACAGCAGCAACGACTGTTAGTTCGTTTTGATTTTGTCTATGATATTCCAATATACTGGCAAAGTCTTCATATACCATTATGTCGCAATTGGAGACGAAGAATGTTGTATGAAGTACGTCTTTCAGTAATCTTAGACTGCCGGCAGTTCCCTGTGGGCTATTTTCTTGAAAATAAGAGATATTATAAGAGCTATTATGAATAAAATCAAAGTAGTTTTTTATTACATCTGCTTTATAATTTACGGATATATGAAATTGAGAGCATCCATAGCTAACAAATTTGTCCATTATTGTCTCAATGATTGTTTTTTCACCTATCGGTATAAGAGGTTTAGGATAAATATTTGTTAATGGTGCTAAGCGAGAGCCTTTCCCTCCAGCCATAATCACGACTGGTAGATTTAATTGTGTCTTGGGATACTCTTTTTTTGTGCTAAATAAATCCGACCAAAAATATACATTTACAAGAGCTCCATTTTCATCAACTACAGGCATGCATTCAGCACGTAGACGGGACATTTCCTGTTTTATATTATCGATAGATTCATATGGACTAGCATATATTTTGTTTACATCTAGAATATTTCCAATAGAATCATTTAAATTAATATTTTTAATAATAGCACGTTGAATATCGCCTATTGTAAGCATTCCTTTAAAATGGTTGTTAGAAAAGACAAAAAGAGTTTTTGTCTTTTCAGAGTCCATTTTTTTTAAAGCTGTAATAATATTCTCAGCAATATCTATTATTCGGCTACTTGCAAGATGCCCCAATTTGTCATTCATAAGTTAGATTTGAAAATTATTAATGGAGTTTGTGAGCTGGATTACCGACCCATACTTCATTATTGGGTATGGATTTTGTTACAACTGCACCGGCGCCAATGATTGAATTATCGCCTATTATTAAATCTGGTAAAACAGTACTATTCGCACCAATATATACATTTTTACCGATAGAAACACGACCAAGTATTACAGACATCGGAGCAACATTTGAAAATGAGCCAATTTGGACATCATGATCTATAGAACAACCTGCATGAATTCTTACGAAATTACCAATTTCTGCGTTTGTGCTTATACGAGCATTTGGATATATAATAGTTCCTATAGAGCCTATCGAGGAGTAAGATGATATCCTTGCTGTAGAACTGATAAGGTTTGCAAATTGAAATCCACAACTGGAGTATAATTGATATAATTTAAATTTTAGTTTAGGATTATCCGGGGTAATGAGAATCGGTATATTACGATATTTTGCGGCCAGTAGATTAGCATCATTGTCCGTGCCAATGATGGGATATGACATTATTTTTTTTTCTTTAATATTATTGTCAATTATACCTACAATGTCAATATTCTCCTCCTCGCATATCTCAATTATTTGTGGGAATCCACCTACTAAAATTAATCTTTTATCCATTAATGCATATGTTTAATGTGTCTACAATATAATCAATATCATCATGCCCTAATTTCGCATACATCGGTAATGTTATTTCATGCTCAGTAACATAATCTGTGTTTGGTAAGTAGGAAGGGTAATTTTTGTATATGGAAAATCTATGGATTGCAGGATAATGAACACTGGTTTGCACACCGGTGCTATGAATTAAATTTCTGATATCATCTCTTTTTTTCTTGTCAGTAGTTACTATTACCGGCATGATATAATTGGAGACAAATTCTTTATTATCTGCGAACGGTATAATAATATTTTCAATATTTGATAGTTTCTCAAGGTAGTATTGACGGACTTGCGCTCTTTGCTCCAAATCAGGTTTTAGCTTTTTTAATTGCTCAATTGCAATAGAGGCTCTGATGTCATCAAGACGGAAATTATAGCCTAACTCTACAATATCATAGGATGTAGCATGCCCACCCGCTCTTTGGTATGACATTGTTGTCATGCCGTGAGAGCGAAGTAGGCGTGCTTTATTGGCCATTTCTTCATTATTAGTGATGAACATCCCCCCCTCACCGGTACTTATGTTTTTGTTTGAGAAAAAACTGAATGCAGCGCAATCACCAATAGTGCCCAACTTTTTCCCATTGTATTCTGATAATGGACCGTGACATGCGTCTTCAATTACTTTGAGATGATGCTTATTCGCTATCTGCATTATTTCGTCCATTTTAGCCGGAAAACCTGCCATATGGACAACTATTATTGCTTTTGTTTTAGGCGTTATTTTTTTCTCAATATCACAAGGATCAATATTAATATGTTGCGGGCCGACTATATCTGCGAATACAGGAGTTGCACCTACATATCGAATGCAATTTACAGAGGCAGCAAAAGTCAAAGAGGGTACAATCACTTCGTCGCCAGGTCCTAAGCCACATACAAGGCAGCATAAATGAAGGGAATCAGTACAATTGGAAACACTGACGGCGTATTTTACGCTAAACATTTCAGTGAACATCTTCTCCAGTTCTGCGCATTTTGGGCCTGTAGATATCCATCCACTTTTAATTGTTTCAACTGCAGCATTAGCTTCTTTGTCGTCGAAATTTAAATTGAAAAGAGGTATTTTGTAGGTCATAGTTGTTCTGAATTTTATTACATTTTTTGATCTAGATTTTTCCCTTTTTCTTCATGTTCGAAATTGGGAATATATTGTTTTATAGTCAATACAACATCTTCTTTTGTAAAAGAGGGATTTGAAAAAACATGTTTTATTCTGTTAAAGAACTCTTCAATTTCATCGAGAGGGCGGATTTTTATATTTTCAATTACGCCAAGACCATGGAATCTGGACATATTTAATGTTTCTCCTGGAACAAAGAATTCTTCGTACGCTTTTTCTCCAGTGGTGTCACTTTTAAAATATACAACTGGATAAACAGTGCTGTTATATGGCATGTTTGCGGCAAATTCTTTGGCATCTTCGTCATTGTCAAATTCTTTTTTTGTAAAACCCAATGCTGTCACGAAATCATCACAAATGCTGCTGAACGTACGCATTTGCTCTTTTCTTAATTTAGGAAAGAAGATGTCCCTATTATTACCCAAAATACATGCTAATAAGCATATTTGCCCGCTTTCTTCAGGAGAGACAAAATATCGTTTTACATCGCATGGTGCGGTAAGCGGCTGCTTTTTCATTATTCTTTCCAGCCATCCTTGTGGCAATGAACCGTTTGAAAAAGCTACGTTTGCAAATCGTGCAGTTGTTACTTTAAATTTGGAAGAATATGACATTATTATATCTTCCATAATTCGTTTGCTTGCACCCATTATATTAACGGGGTTTGCCGCTTTGTCAGTTGAAACGCAAAAAAAGTGTTTGGGTGGGTATTCTGAAATAAGGTCAAGTAGATGCTTGGCTTTTATGTCATTATTTTCGATAAGAGCCTCTACGCTATATTTATCTTTTTCACTACGAACATGTTTGTGAGCAGAAAAATTTGCAATTATATCAAATCCTTTTTCGGCCCTGAAAATTCTTTCAAAAATAGGATCGGAAAAATTTAATGTGTACGTTCTATATTCTGTGGGAATGTACAATTTATATGTAGAACGTAAATCTCGTGTTAGCTCAGCAAGCCCATTCTCGTTTAAATCAACAACAATCAATTTAGACGGCTTAAAAGGTAGTAGGGATTTAATAAATGATGAGCCTATAGATCCTGCTCCTCCAATAACACATACACTCGCACCATTTATTTCGTTATGTAATCTATCTTTATTGTCTTCAATGTCGTGCGCAAATAAACTTTCTTGGCGATTAATGACATATTCTGAAATGAAATTTTTTAAATTTATCATAATTGCTACTGATGCTTAGGGGCGTGAGATTGAGTTGTTAATTCTTGCGGTAGATGCCGCAGAAGTCGAGGATGATTTTGTCGTTGCGCCAGGGCAGGGTCTTGAAGGGGTCGTGGGCGACGAGCATCACTACGATGTCGGCGCGGTCGTAGGCTTCCCTGTAGTCGGTGAGCTTGAAGACGTTGTGCGAGGTAATGTTGGGCTCTACGACCATGATGTCGGCGTTGTTGCAGCTCTGCATGACCTTGGTGATGATGTATTTGGCAGGGGACTCACGCAGGTCGTCGATGTTGGGCTTGAAGGCCAGGCCCATCATGGCCACTTTGGGCTTGCGGTGGTGGTCCAGTTCGAACTGGAGCATGGTCCGCTGCACTTTCTCGGCGCACCAGAAGGACTTGTAGTTGTTGATTTCACGGGCGCTGGCGATGAGTTTCGACTCTGCCGGGAAATCGGCGGTGATGAAGTAAGGGTCCACGGCTATGCAGTGACCTCCTACACCGCATCCGGGCCAGAGGATGTTGACGCGGGGATGCTTGTTGGCCAGAGTGATGAGTTCCCAGACGTTGATACCGGCTTTCTCGCAGATGATGGACAGTTCGTTGGCGAATGCTATCTGCACGTCGCGCGAGGAGTTCTCGGTGAGCTTGCACATCTCGGCTGTCTTGGCGTTGGTGCGGTGCAGGGTGCCCTGTACGAACTGTGAGTAGAATGCGATGGCCTTGTCGGTCGATGCCTCGTCGATGCCGCCGATGACACGGTCGTTGTGTACGAGCTCGTAGATGACGTTGCCGGGAAGCACACGCTCGGGGCAGTAGGCTATGTATATTTTCCCTTTGAGTTCGGGACGCTCGCTGAAGATGAGCCGGGCCATCTGCTCAGTGGTGCCTACGGGTGACGTGGATTCGATGACATAGAGGTCGCCTTCCTTGAGGCAGGGGATGACGGCGCGTGTGGCTGCCTCCACATACGATGTGTCGGGCTCATGGTCTCCCTTGAACGGGGTAGGGACGACCATGAAGTATGCGTCGCATATTTCGGGTTTCCCTACGGCTTTCAGTGCTCCCGAGGCTATCACTTCCTGCAGCATGGACTCAAGGCCCGGCTCGATGATGTGGAGCTTGCCGGCGTTGGTCTTGGCTACGACATCCGGATTGACATCCACTCCTGTTACTTGTACTCCGTGTTTGGCAGCGATGATGGCTGTCGGAAGGCCTATGTATCCGAGGCCCATAAAACATGCTTTCATATATTTTAATCTTTAGATTTTCAAAAAATTTCCACTGGTAAGCATGCGGCACGTAATGCGGTCCGCACATGGGGTGTCGAGCAGATGTCCGAGCTGTCCGGTACGGTGCAGATCCGTGCCGGTAATATCGTAATATCCGTTACGCAGCAGACGCACGGCTTTTTTAGCCGCCTGACTGCCGTACATTCCGGCCAGAGAGCCCAGATTGAGCTGGAACTTGACCCCTGAATCACTCAGCAGCGAGTAATCCTGCATGCCCATGTAGACATACCTTTCGGGATGGGCCAGGACAGGATAGTAGCCGCGTGACTTGATGCCGGTGAGGATGGCCAGCATATTTGCCGGTGGATTGAAACAGGAGGTCTCCACGAGCAGATGCCGCCCTTCCTGGCCTATGGGCAGAAGGTCATCGCGGTCCAGCCGGTCCTCGAAGAGGGTGTCCAGCATATATTCGGCGGCCAGGCGCAGGATGACCCTTCCGCGGTAGGCCTTACGGAGCTCGTCGAACCTCTGCCGCAGTCCGTCAGTGGTGTTGGGTATGTCCTCCATGACATGGGGTGTCAGCCATACCTCCCTGATGCCGGCCTCCTGGTACATGTCCAGAACGGCCAGGCTGTCCTCCAGGGACTTGAAGCCGTCGTCAACACCGGGCAGGATGTGGCTGTGCCAGTCGGTCATGCCTTCGAATATCCCGGCTTCCTGGAGTGTCTTTTTTCTGCAGAATGGAAACATCCGGAACTATTTCTCGCTGTAGTAGCTGTGCGAATGATAACTGTAGCCGTAATGATAGCCGTAGCGGTATCCATAGCGGTACCCATAACGGCCGCTGCTGTTTTCCGTACCGTTGAGCACCAGGCACATACCGGGATATCTGTTGTCTGTATATATGGCCTCCAGTTCCTTGAGCATGCCTCTTTCCAACAGTCCCGCGCGGGTGATGAATATGGTACGGTCCACCAATTTTCCGATAATCTGGGTGTCCGCCACTATGTTGATGGGAGGACAGTCAATGAAGATATAATCGTAGTTCTCCCTGAAGCGGTCCAGCAGGCCAGGCAGTCTCTCGTCCATCAGCAGCTCGGTGGGATTGGGTGGAATAGTGCCCACGGGCAGCAGGCTCAGGAACGGGTCGTCCCCTATGGGAACGATGCAGCCGTCCACGTCCCTGATCCTGCCTCCTAGCCAGTCGCTCAGGCCGGTCTTGGGAGAGCCGGCCATCGCAGAGGCGGAGCCGTGGCGCAGGTCCCCATCGATAACGAGCACCCTGCGCTTCTTGATGGCCAGGGTCTTGGCCAGGTTAACAGTGATGAATGTCTTTCCGCTGCCGGGGTTGAACGATGTGGTCATCAGGATATCCGTCCTGCGGTCATTGCCGGTCACGAACTCCAGGTTGGTGCGCAGGACCCTGAAAGCCTCGTTGATAATGTTCCGGCTGCCCTCCTTGACCACTATTCCGACATCCTCGTCTTTTCTGTGGAGATGAGGAACGGCGAGCAGTTTCTTTTTCTTAGTGGAATAGAGCGGAAGCTCTCCTATAAAGGGTACAGTGAGCTTCTCTATATCCTTCCTCCCCCTCACCCTCGTATTGGTAGTCTCCATTATAAAGAAAGTACCCATCGGGATGAGCAGGCCGATGACCAGTGCTATCAGCATGACCTTCGCCGTCACCGGTGTGGTAGGAGTCATCTTTCCAGTAGGAGGGGTGATAAGCCTTGTATTGTATGCGGTGAACGCCTGGGAAAGCTCGTTCTCCTCGCGCTTCTGCAGCAGGAAGAGGTAGAGTGCCTCCTTGACTTTCTGCTGACGCTCGACTGACAGGAGGTACTTAGCCTGATCCGGCGTGGCGGTCATCCGGTCCGTAACTTTCTGTTCCTGTCCCTGAAGAGCTGTGAGCTGGGTGTTGAGCATCACTATGTGGTTGTCCAGGGAGGTGATGATGGCACCGCGCATGGACACCAGGGACTGGTCCATGTCCACGACGAGGGGATTGGAGGTGGAGCTGTTGGCCACGAGGTTATTGCGCTGCAGCAGCACCGTATTGTACTCCGATATCTGGCTCTCGATGCTGCCGCTCTCGATACCTGTGCCCGCCGGCAGGAGCTGGAAACGGTTGGCGTCGCTGGTCAGATAGTCGCGGATGTAGCGGGTCATGTACAGGCGGTTGTTGAGTGCGATCATCTCGGCGCTGGTCTGACTGCTCTGCTCCATGTACATGGCGGATGCGCTCTGCAGATCTGAAATAAGGTTCTCGCTCTTGTAGGAGGAGATGTCCTCGTCCACTATGCCCAGCTCGCGCTCGATCACAGCCAGGCGCTCATCTATGAATATGGATGTGCTCACGGCTATCTGGTTCTTGTCCTTGATCCAGTTCTCATTGTAGACGGATATCAGGGTATTGAGCACATCGCTTGCCCTCTCTATGGATACATCCTCATACGAGAGATTGATGACAGTGGCCTCTTTGTTGGCGAGGGTGACGCTCAGCCTCGAAGAATAGGCGCTGGTCGCTCCATACACACTGCTCCTGGAGACATACAGTTCCTCATCATAGTCCGGAACGAAGAACGGAGTAGCAGTCACCAGGACCTTTCCGAGAGGAGTTCTCAGCGTATCCCCTATCCTGCCGGTCACGGACTGCCTGTCCCCGCGTTTCTCGTCCTTGAGCCTGAAATCTTCCAGTCTGACTGAGTCCTGTCCCAGAATATTGACCGTAAGCCTTGCCGGCACATTGTCCGGCAAATCGGCGAACATGACCGTCACCGGCAGCGATGTCCCGTAGACCGTCTCCCGGTGCAGGGGACCGTCTATAGAGTAGCTGACATCCAGGCTGAGCCTTCTGACCACCTCCTGCATCGTGGCGGGTGAGCTGAGGGCTATGATTTCATTGTTCACGTTGGTGTTGCTCTGGAACAGCCCGAGATCCGCGAAATTCATCTCGGACGCGATGGATTTCCCCTGTGTGTCCTCCTCGATGAGCAGGGCGGCCGAGCGTGTATAGACCGACGGAGTCTTGAGAAGATAGATTGCTGCCGCTCCGAGGCATACCGCCAGCGAGAGGACGAACCATTTCCATTTAGAAATATAGATCAGTATAAGATCCTTGAGAAGCAGGGGCTCTTCCTGCTGCCGGGTACTGTTGAGTCTGTTGTCTGCCATGAATTTGAATTTACTGTCTAATTGAAAATGAGCACTCCGAGGGATACGAGAAGTGAAGCCACCGATACCCAGAAGGACGAGGACAGGAAACTGTTGCCGTTGACAGTGGCCTGGTTTGCCCTCATCTTGTTGGGCTCCACGTAGATAAAGTCGTTCTGCTGCAGATAGAATACCGGAGATGAGAGGACATCCCTTGCGGAAGTCAGGTTCAGCTCGTATATTTTCTGTTCTCCGTCCACCTGTCTCATCACCGTCACATGCTCCCTCAGGCCATAGATGGTAAGGTCGCCGGCCATACTGAGGGCATCGAAGATGGTTATCTGGTCCTTGTCGATGTTGTACCGTCCGGGTTTGTTGACCTCGCCCATCACGGAGATGGTCAAGTTCATGAACTCCACCGTCACGACCGGATCCTTTATCAGATTATTGGAAATAAGCTCCTGCTTGACATACTCTGCGGCCTCTTCTCTGGTCATCCCGGCGAGGTGGATCTTGCCTATGACGGGAAAGTCCACATCACCGTTCATGTCCAATGTATATCCGGCCAGCGTATTGTTGTTGGTGCCCATAGGGACATTGCCTCCGATATATCTCTGAATGACCGGCAGATTGAACAAGGTCATAAGCTGCGGGTCGCGGCTGTTCACGAGGATGGATATCTTGTCCTGAGGGCGGAGTCTTATGGTTGCCGGCTCGGGCATGATGGCCAGCGTGCTGTCCGAGACGATGTCCTGGAAGTACGGCACCTGCTTGGCGACCGAGCACGAGGCGAGCATGACTGTGGATGCAAGCAGATAGAGAATGGATTTCAGCATGGGTCGAAGTGTCATAACTGTTGTTCTTGTATAGCGTTTGTAGTCTGTTGTTTCTTTCGGAGGATACGGTTGACGGTCATGATTAAGACCAGCCATATCAGCAGGTCGACTGCGACCAGCACCGTAATATTGATATAGGGAGACAGGAGGATGTTGACGATGATGAAAAATGCGGCCAGGGCAATGATTGCGGCCATCGCGGCCTTGGGCCTGAAACCGGCGGCCAGGAGCTTGTGGTGTATGTGGTTGCGGTCGGGAAGGAAAGGACTCTTACCGTTGATCAGGCGGTGCAGGACGACTCTGACGACATCCACGAGAGGGATGAACAGGGCAGAGAAGGATATGATGAGACCCCGGTTCTCCTCCACCGGCATGCCTTCCCTTACCATACTGAGACGAATGACAAGATAGCTGACGATAAAACCGAGGGTCAGGCTGCCGGTATCCCCCATGAAGAGCCGATGGTGGCGGCGGGTATATCCGAAGACATTGTACACCCAGAAAGGTATCAGCACGCCCAAGGTCGTCAGGGCAAGCAGGGCACAGGTAAAATATCCCCGGATGATGAAGGCCGCTCCCATAACCGCAAGGGCAATACTGCACAGCCCGGAAGCCAGTCCGTCGATACCGTCAATGAGGTTGATGGCGTTGGTGATATAGATGATGATGAAAACGGTAAGAGGTACTCCGGCCCAGGCGGGAATCTCCCAGATACCGAAAAGCCCTCCCAAAGAATTGATCCACGTACCGGAGGTGACAAGGAGCAGCGCGGATATCAGCTGCACCAGGAACTTATAGCGGTAACTCACTCCCACAAGATCATCCATCACCCCCACAAGATACAGAAGCATGGATCCTATGGCCAGGAAAAGAAGAGAAAACGGCAATACTGGAGATAGTGCTTCCCCGAAGTAATGGCTGATGCACAGCATTATCCCCACCATCAGGCTGAAAGAGACAGCTATGACTGGGAAGAACGATACTCCGCCCAGACGGGACACCGGCATGGTATGCACCTTTCGCTTGTCGGGCATGTCGAACAGCCTTCGCTTGTAGGAAACTATCAGAATATTCGGGATAAGCAGCATGGCCATGAGGACAGCAATGGCGAAACCAGCTGCAAGATACGGTATAAAGTCTTTCATAAAGTTGCTGAGATATTATAGTTCCGGCTCCTCAAACACCAAATAAAAGCACTGGCATTCAAGCAAATACCTATTATAGGCGAGGAATATTAAGTCCCCGTTCATTTTAATTCAGGTTGTGCTGTCTCTGTGCAAGAGATTATACCTTTTTCTATTTGCTGGATAATCAGAAGATTAATGATTCTATAAAAAGATAATTTTTAAATTTTGCATTGATTTTTGCCAAATGACAAGAAAGAAATTATCAACAACGGTAAAAAATAATATTATCGGTAAGAGATTTAAGTTACTTTTGCAATGATATATGCCGTCTCTTGCACAGAGACGGCACACTTTAGGCTCTTTCCGCACCCTGTTTCTGAGTATATTCCAAGATTGCCGTCATAAATATGATTTTTTGCTATCTTTGCAGTGCTAGAGACATAATTCATAATAAACTCACCTTACCATGAACTATAGATTAAAACTTACGGCCGTTATTGCCCTGCTGGGCATGACATTCATTCAGCTTTCAGCAGCACCCGACACCAAAAGAGTGCGTAATGTCTCCGGACGGTGCGAGATCACACGCCACATAACCCAGGAGCAGGCCGAGCAGAAGGCCCTTCAGGATGCAAAGACCAACGCGATGCGTGAAGCCGGGGTACCGGAGAAACTATGGTCCGTCACCGGCTTGATCAGCGAGGATGACGGCAGTGAGTTCAGCCAGGTGCTTTCCAGAATGACCACCCTGGCCGTAGACGGATTCATCACCATCAGGGACGTTGTTTACAGCGAGGAGATGATTGATGGAAGAAGATACGCCGTGGCGACCATTGACGCGGATGTCAAGCGCGGAGGAGAGATAGATCCCACATTCGTTCTGGATGTAAACGGCATCAACGGGGTATACGGAGAAGGCGAGACCATGAATTTCAATGTCAGGATCTACGGTCACGATGCCTATCTGAGGGTCTTCTGGTTCGACGAGACGGGCGGTTCTGTAATCTACCCCAGCCAGTACGAGCCGAACAAGCTGTTCAAGAAAGACTTTGAATACAGCTTCCCCACCAATCCAGGAATAGACTACGCCATGTACAAGACCAATGAGGACAGCGACTTCGAGAGCATCAACATCATCGCTGTAGCCACAAAGCGCGATATCCCGTTCATCGGAGACAAGATCACATTCGAGACGCTTCTCAAATGGATCTACGCCATACCGGCTGACGAGAGAGCCGCTTACCGGGAGGCGGTCCTCATAAAGTAATCAGAACTTCAGCACAGAACATAAAGCAGGGCGGCTGCCGTAACGGCGACCGCCCTGCTGCTTTACCGGTGCTTCCTTCCGTCCTATTCTGCGGAGGGGGCACCTGCGTTGATATTCACACCGCTGTCCACCTGCATGTCGATACCGGCCGCACTCATGTCACCGAGCCATATATCGGTAAGGCTGCCGCAGCCTGTTGCAATGAGCTGCGTAAGAGCCGTGCAGGCACTCAGATCAAGTTCAAGGACATCCGTATTGGAGCAGTCCAGTGTCTCAAGAGCCACAAGATAGGTCAGCATAGGCTGATAGAACGTCCCGAGCTGATTCGTATAGTAGGTGCCGATAACCACCATCGGGTTGTTGGAGACATTCAGGTTCCGCAGTGCCTCCAGCGTCCAGACATTGATCTGGTCCAGCTGGTTGTTGCTGCAGTCGAGATATGTCAGTGCCTCATCACCGTAGACATTGCATGTTGTCAGGGCATTGTCGGACAGGTCAAGCCATGTGAGACAAGACGCATATCCAGCATCCACGTCCGTCAGTAAGTTGCCGGAAAGGTCAAGGGTCTCAAGCTGCGAGGTGGGAAGGCTCGTGACGCTTTCCAGGACATTGTCGGAAAGGTCTATGGTGCGTATGTCCGGATTGCGGGAGAAGTCTATCTCCGTCAGCCGGTTCCCGGAAAGGTCTATCTCTTCCAGCATCTGGAAGCTGCTCAGATCGATCTCCTGGATCTCGTTGTCGGCGGCTATGAGGCTCACAATCTCCTTGAAATACTCCATGCCTTCGAAGCTCTTGATGCCCCGTCCGGAGCAGTCGATGTACTTGGCGTAGGCAGAAGCCTCCTCATAGCTGATCTGGTTATCTCCGTCGACATCGCAGTTGCCGAGAATATAGGACTTCAGATTCTCGTCCACTATGCCGGCGGCAAGATCCTCCGGATACTCGAAGGGCAGCCAGGTAACATCGTCCTGAGTGATACCGAAGACAGTCTCGATATACTGTCCCTCAGTCATGTATATATACTCCAGCGCAGCGCACTCATAGCAGGAGAGGTAATTGAGCTTCATGTTCTTCGAGAGATCCAGCGTGGTAAGGCTGCTGCTTCCGTCGACGGTCAGATAACTGAGCTCGGGACAGTTGGAGAAATCCAGCTCCACTATTCCGACCCCCGACATATTTACAGTCTCCAGCTTGGTATTGGCACTCAGGTCCAGCTCCTTCAGATCCATGGAATGCAATGTAAGGCTGACAAGCTCCGTGCAGGGAGTTATATCCACACTGCGGATTATATCGCCCAATGCGAGTGTCTTGATCTTGGTATTGACGCTCAGATCTGTTTCCAGAATCTGGGTACCGTAAGCGGCCAGGTATTCCAGTTCCTTATTGTTGGAGACATCCAGCTCGGTTATTCCGGTACTGTAGACCACCATCTCCCTGAGTGAAGTCATCTCAGTGACATCTATCTCAGTCAGGCTGGCACAAAGCGCGGTATTGAGATATTCCACTGATGCAGAGCCCTGTAGATTGAGTTCTTCCAGCGCGGTATTGCCATACGCCGTTACGGACTTGAGCGCTTTCTTGTTACTCAGGTTCAGGGTCTTCAGTTCTGTATTAGCGGAAATATTGACAGTCACGAGATTCTCGAAATACTCGATGCCGGCCGCCGATGTAAGGTCACCTGTCTCGTATACAATCTCTGTCACGGCCAGGGCCTCTGACTTGCTGATCTTGCCGTCCGAGTCACTGTCGAAGTTCTCCAGGAGATAAGCCTTGAAGTTATCATCTTCAACACGGCTCAGCACATCCTTGGGAAACACCGGTTCCTGAATCACAGACACCTGCTCGGATGCGTCCGCATTGGAGAACACCACTACGGCACGACGGTCATCTTCACCGCCGTTCTCTGTGGCCGAAAACTCGAAGCTCATGTTCTCCATCGCCTTGGTGGACACTTCGCTCAGCCAGTCTCCTCCCTCAGTAATCTCCACCTTCACGTCCTTCATGTTGGACTGAAGACCTATGCTGAAAGTATTGGCTGCACCGGAGATTCTGTACTCAGGCTCCTCCACGATCAGACGTCCTGCATAACTCTGGTTTACAGTCAGCGTGACTCTGTTTGTACCGCAGATGAACAGGAACTCCGCGTCGCGGGGCTCGTCCGACTCATTGGCCGCTGCCGTGAACACCACTTCCGCACCGGGCTCGCCTGTATCAGAAGATGCGGTCACCCAGTCACTCTCTCCCGTGAGAACTCATGCGCGGCCGCTCACCACCTTCACGCTCAGGTCACCTCCCTCCGGCAGGAACGACAGAGTCTCAGGCTCCAGAGATATCGACTCTCCGGCGGACATCTGCGTAACCGTGACAGTCACCGGCTCGGCTGTGGGATAGCTGAGGGTAACACGGGCATCACGCCCGTCAGATGTGTTGGCATCCACCTCGAAGGAAATTTCTCCCTCAGTGTCATAATTGAATGAATGAAGCCAGTCCTGATCCGATTCCGCCTTGATGCTTTCTCCTGACACAGGATTCTCGATACTGTAGGAAAGTGTCGCTGTGTGCGCCTCTGCCGGGACAGTGATATCCCCGGAAGTTATCACAGGGGGCTCCACGGTCTCTTCCGGCGTACAACTTTGGATTGAGATTGCAGCAGCCGATAATAATGCGACAGCCGCCGCCTTGAAACAATAGCAGTTCATAATTGGTAAAAGGTAAATTAATTGATTGATAAAAAAGTAATAAACAGTCTTGAGCAATCGGAAGTGATTACTCAAGCCTTTCTTTCATACAGTTGAACAGACTTTCCATATACTGAAAAATCAACTTTGTATCGCAGTGGTAATTTTCACTACAAAGTGAATCAAAGAAGTCCGTATTCGCAAATTTATCTCAGGAAAAATCACCGTCCGCTCAGTCATGGAAAAGGAATGACGATTCCTCGGGGGCGCAGAGGTCACAGATGCCGCACGGACGGCACTGCTCCTGGCCGAAGTATGCGGAAAGACGCCGGCTCCGGCACGAAGACTGGAGGGCGGAGCGGTCACTCACCGGTGACACGTATGTATACATGGCATCCAGTCTTTCCTTGAACATGCTCTTGCGCTGGCCGTACACTTTCTCCGACAGATAGAGATTGGACGGAGTCAGTCTTTCCCCTGCAAAACATATAAGAGGCGAGCGTGCCCTGGGTATATACTTGATGACACCGCTCCTGGACAGATACAGCAGCTTCAGCTTGACGGCCCTGACCGAATTCATGGTAACCTTCGCCACATAGTCCTCGTCGATAGAGACAGTATGGGAGAACAGGCCGGGATATATCCGCATCAGGGCCTTCAGGAACGCATCCGTAGAAGTGTCGGAAAGCTGAATCCGGTAAAGGTCGTCACGGCTGACAGTGAACATGATCCGCGTAGGATTGTCTATTTCTTCAGTGAGAGTCCAGTACCCGGAGGTCTCGATGTACTTGATGGCATTGTAGGCCATGGAGGCATTGAGCCGGTAACGGCGCACGAACTCCAGCAGATTGAACTTGCAGACTGCACCGGCCCCGTCCTCGTATGCTATCCCCAGATACTTGAATACTTTCTGGTATATGTCCGCAATATAGTCCAGTCCCGGGAAAGTACACCTGTAGACTGCATCCAGCCGCTTTATGTCGGTATTGTTCCACAACAGCACTGCCCATGAGCGCAGCCCGTCGCGTCCCGCCCTTCCAGCCTCCTGATAATACGACTCAAGAGCCTCCGGCATATCGAAATGGCACACGAACCGCACGTCCGGCTTGTCGATGCCCATACCGAATGCATTGGTCGCCGCGATAATCCTCATCTCCCCGCTCATCCACTTCTGCTGGACAGCATTCCTCTCCTCCTTGCTCATGCCGGCATGATAATACCCGGCATCCACGCCCTGGGACACGAGGAATGCCGATATATCCTTTGCAGACTTCCTCTCACGCACATACACTATTCCGGTCCCCGGCACTGCACGGCACACAGACAGCAGCGAGCCGAACTTGTCCTCCGTCTTGCGGACTATGTATGAGAGATTGGGCCGCTCGAAGCCGGAACATATAATATTGTCCTTCCTGAAAGCGAGCTTGTCCTCTATATCCCTGGCCACCGACGGTGTTGCCGTAGCCGTGAGCGCAATGACCGGGACATCCGGAAGCAGCTGCCTGATATCCGCTATGGCCAGATAGTCAGGCCTGAAGTCATACCCCCACTGGGAAATGCAGTGTGCCTCGTCCACGACCAGGAAACACACCTGCATCCTCTGCACCCTGGTCCGGAACAGATCTGTACGCAGCCGTTCCGGAGACAGGTAAAGGAACTTATAGTCCCCGTAGACAGCATTGTCCAGGGTCAGGTCTATCTCCCTGCGCGTCATGCCCGAGTGCACGGCAACAGCCTTGATGCCCCTCGAACGCAGATTCTGAACCTGATCACGTATCAGCGATATAAGGGGAGACACGACTATCGCCAGTCCGTCCCTCATCATGGCGGGAAGCTGGAAGCACAGCGACTTACCGCCACCTGTCGGCAGAATCGCCAGCACGTCCTCACCAGCCAGGGCAGACTTTATAATCTCCTCTTGCTTAGGGCGAAAGGAAGTATACCCCCAATATTTCTTCAATATTTCCTTCACAATGACAAAGATAATGATTATTTTGGCAAAAATTTTGCATAGTGTCGGACGGATATAAATTATTTTACGGATTTTGTTATTTATCATTTAATATCTTTTTTTTAAACTATGGCTAAAATCGATTTAACCAAGTACGGTATCACCGGAACTCCCGAAATCATCTACAACCCCTCTTACGATGATCTCTACAAGGCTGAGATGGATCCCTCTCTCACAGGTTATGAGAAAGGTCAGCTGACAGAGCTCGGTGCCGTAAACGTAATGACCGGTATCTACACCGGACGCTCGCCTAAAGATAAATTTTTCGTAATGGACGAGACCTCCAAGGACACCGTATGGTGGACTTCGGACGCATACAAGAATGACAACAAGCCCGTGACCAAGGAAACCTGGAAAGTCCTCAAGGACCTCGCTTCCAAGGAGCTTTCCAACAAGAAGCTCTACGTGATGGATACTTTCTGCGGCGCCAACGAGAACACCCGCCAGAAGATCCGTTTCATCATGGAGGTGGCATGGCAGGCACACTTCGTAAAGAACATGTTCATCCGCCCCACGGAAGAGGAACTTGCCAACTACGGCGAGCCTGACTTCGTGGTCCTCAACGCCTCCAAGGCAAAGGTAGAGAACTATAAGGAACTCGGCCTGAATTCCGAGACAGCAGTGGTATTCAACCTCACCGAGAAGATGCAGGTAATCCTGAACACATGGTACGGCGGTGAAATGAAGAAAGGTATGTTCTCCTACATGAACTATCTGCTTCCCCTCCGCGGCATCGCTTCCATGCACTGCTCAGCCAACTGCGGCGAGAAGGGCGATGTAGCCATCTTCTTCGGCCTGTCAGGAACCGGCAAGACAACCCTTTCGACAGACCCCAAACGCCGTCTTATCGGTGACGACGAGCACGGCTGGGACGATGACGGAGTATTCAACTACGAAGGCGGCTGCTACGCCAAGGTCATCAACCTCTCCAAGGAGAACGAACCTGACATCTACAACGCCATCCGCCGTGACGCCCTCCTTGAGAACGTCACCGTGGACGCCAACGGCAAGATCGACTTCGCCGACAAGAGCGTTACCGAGAACACCCGCGTATCCTACCCTATCTACCACATCAAGAACATCGTTAAGCCTGTATCGAAGGCCGGCCACGCTTCGAAGGTCATCTTCCTGACCGCCGATGCATTCGGAGTACTTCCTCCTGTTTCCAAGCTGACCCCCGAGCAGACCAAATACTACTTCCTGAGCGGCTTCACCGCCAAGCTCGCCGGAACAGAGCGCGGTATCACCGAGCCTACCCCCACCTTCTCCGCTTGCTTCGGAGCTGCATTCCTCTCCCTGCACCCCACCAAGTACGGTGAGGAGCTGGTAAAGAGAATGGAGAAAGTAGGCGCCACCGCTTACCTCGTGAACACCGGCTGGAACGGTACCGGCAAGCGTATCTCCATCAAGGATACCCGCGCCATCATCGACCGCATCCTCGACGGCAGCATGGACAAGGCTGAGACCACAACCATCCCTTACTTCAACCTTGCCATCCCTACCAAGCTCGACCAGGTGGACACCCACATCCTCGATCCCCGCAACACCTACGCTACCCCCGAGGAGTGGGAGGTTAAGGCCAAGGATCTCGCCGGACGCTTCATCAAGAACTTCGAGAAGTTCACCGGCAATGAGGCAGGAAAGGCTCTCGTCGCCGCTGGTCCTAAACTCTAATTCGATGCGTCATAACGGGCAAACTGCGGCGTTGTCTTCGGTATCATGGCTCAGTCATTTACCTAAGTAAACTCCTTCGCCACGAACCTTGATGCCTTGCATTTTACCCATTCTGACACATCTCAGAAATGACACAAAAGAGGGATGACTTCATTAGGTCACCCCTCTTTCTTATTATTTTATGAAAATGAGACGCGCAATGCATACCGTACTTTATGTTCTGGCTGCCGTGGCGGCCATATTCCTGGTTTTCCTGCTGACAGCTGTCATCACTGATTACCGTCCGGCCGAAAGGGAGATGCTGCAGGACCGTTCCGGCCTTTCATCCGATACTGCGGAGGTCCTCCCCGACTCCCTCTCCATCCTATGCTGGAACATCGGCTACGGAGGCCTGGGAGACGACATGGACTTCTTCTACGACGGCGGCACACAGGTTCGCACGTCCCGGGAGCGGACTCAGGCCAATATTGACGGCATCATCGCGGAGATACGCCGCCACAGCCCCGACATCATCCTACTCCAGGAAGTGGACGAATGCTCCCGGCGCACATACCGCATCAACGAGGTGGAGATGCTGCGCAGGGCCTTCCCAGACTATCACATCTATCTGGCGTACAACTACAAATCTTTTTTCGTACCCATACCGGTCAAGGCACCGATGGGACGGGTCGCCAGCGGAGTGGTCCTTATGTCCCGCATTGCCCCGGAAGAGGTGGTCAGGTGGCAGTACCCCTCCCGCTTCCCCTGGCCGGTCAGCATGTTCAACCTCAAACGGTGCCTGCTCACAGCTACCTTCCGTCTCGCTGACGGCGGCAGCATCGTCATCGGAAACACCCACAACACCGCCTATGACACCGGCGGTATGCGCACCGCCGAGATCCGCTGGCTGTGTGAGCTGACCTCCAGCCTCGCCTCACATGACACACCGTTCATCATCGGCGGCGACTGGAACCAGTATCCGCCCGAGTACATACCTGGCCCCGCCGAGACATCCAATCCGCATTTTACCACCGTGGCCCTTGACACTGCCCTCCTCCGGGGCACAGGCCGCGTTGTCTGGGATCCCTCGGCCAGAACCCTGCGCCACCTCAACATTCCCTACGGCCCGGAATCCGTCCTAACCGTCACCGATTATTTCTACATCTCCCCTGATGTCCGGACAAGTACCGTCAGGACAATTGACCTGAGCTACAAGCATTCCGACCATCAGCCCGTACTGCTCCGCTGCCAGCTATAGTTCCTAGAATTCCAGCGAGAATACTTCCGAGCGGGGCAGGCAGACGAGCTGCAGGTCACCGGGCACAGAAAGTCCCATGGACCCGAGGGCTCGGAAAGTGGAAGCAAATGCCAGCGAAGGAGTATTGTTGTCCTTGCTGAGGTGACACAGGAAGATACCTTTCAGACCGGGATGCCAGAACCTACGGACCGCTGCGGCGCAGTCATCGTTGCTTAGATGGCCGTTGTCCCCGATTATCCGGTACTTGAGATCAGGCGGATATGGACCGCGCATCAGCATGTCCACGTCATAGTTGGACTCGATAATCACGTAATCAGCCTCCGCACAATAACGGTAGGCATACTCCGGCACCCGGCCCAGATCTGTCATGAAAACAAAACGGGTACCGAAAAAATCAAGAAAATAGCCCAGTGTCTGCGACGCATCGTGCGGCACCTCGAAATTGACACACCTGACACCGCGTATCACAGTCTCGAATCCGGGTCTGAGCACCCTCCGCGAACCGGCGAAATCCGGTCCCACGTATCTGTTGCGCGACAATGCGTCATGCAGCCGTGCCGTAGTAAAGACCGGCACTGAAAGTTTCTGCGCCACCGACGCCAGACCACGGACATGGTCCGCATGGTCATGCGTGACAAACACCATCTCCACAGACGACACATCGACACCGGCACCGGCCAGCCTTGACTTCAGGGTCCTGAAGCCTATTCCGGCATCCACGATCAGAGCCGTGCGCTCATTCCCTATGTAATAACAGTTACCGTTGCTCCCGCTGGAGACACTCAGAAATCTTGCCATAAAGGTCTTCTTTGGAACTGAAGAGCAGCGAATGCAGACCCGCTGCCCGTCCGGCCTCCACATTGGCCGGAGAATCATCAATGTACAGAGTCTCCTCCGGGACTATTCCGGAGTCCTCGATCATCTTCCTGAAGATAGCGGGATCGGGCTTGGCAACCCTCATCTGATAAGAAAGATACAGCCGCTCGAATATCTCCTTGACATCATAGCCGCGGGCCTTGAAGAGCTTGCGGCAGTACGCCATGCCGATAGGATTGGTATTGCTGAGCAGCAGCATCCGGTAGTCCTTCCTGAAGCGCAGCAGCGCGTCTATCCTGTCCTGGGGAATGCCGCAGAGAAAACAGTTGAGCGAATAGTCGATCTGCTCGTCCGTAACTGTCCTGGGCTGACCGTCCGCCGTAGTCATGACGGCCCGTGAGCGGATGATGTCGCGGAACTGCGGTGCCGTTATACGTCCCGTCTCAAACTTCTCGAAATAGCCCACCTGGCGGTAGGAACGCAGCACGTCTCCGAAATCCTTATAACCTACCACTTCGTTGAAAGCGCGGATACAGGCCACGCGGTTAAGGGGCACTATCACCCCGCCCAGATCAAAAACCAAATTCTTTATCATACTGTCTTCTCATTAAGTTTAAGGAAGGTGAAATCATACGGGGGCCGGAATATTCCCTTCTCCGTGACTATTCCGGTTATCAGTTCCGACGGAGTCACATCGAAAGCCGGATTATAGACCCTGACCCCCTCAGGGGCTGTCCTCCGGGAAAAATACAGGTCAGTCACCTCTTCCCCTCCCCGCTGCTCGACCGGGATACCGGATCCGCAGGCCGTCTCCGGGTCAATGGAAGAAGTCGGTCCCAAAATATAAAAGGGTATGCCGTAATAGCGGGCCAGGATGGCCAGGGCACTCGTTCCTACCTTGTTGGCAGTGTCCCCGTTGCAGGCCACCCGGTCGCATCCGGTAAAGACCAGGTCCACCCGGCCGGAGGCCATCAGGGAAGATGCCATGCTGTCGCATTCCAGGGTCACGTCGACTCCGGCCTTCTGCAGCTCGAAGGCGGTGATCCGCGCACCCTGCATAAGCGGGCGGGTCTCGTCTGCGTAGACTCTCGGAGCCAGTCCCCGGCTGTGCGCCAGGTAGATGGGAGCCAAAGCCGTACCATAGCGGGAGACGGCATAGTGCCCTGCATTGCAGTGGGTAAGAATCCCCATCCCGGGACGGTCGATGAGATCCGCACCATATTCGGCTATCGAGCGGCACATGGCCACGTCCTCAGATTTTATCGCCTCCGCCTCAACGCGAAGCGCGTCAAGCAGCTGCGGTTGCGGAAATGCAGCACAGGCACTGAAGCGCCGTTCCATCCGGCTAAGTGCAGCGGCAAGATTGACGGCAGTGGGGCGGGCCGAGCAGAGGTAACGGCTGATGCGGGAAAATTCCTCCGCTGCGTGCCGGAAGTCGAATCCCGGCACTGTCACCACTCTCCGGAACGCCACGTACAGCCCGAAGGCCGCAGCTATCCCTATAGCCGGCGCACCCCTTACCCGCAGCTTCGCGATGGCCTCGTAGACCTGAGCCTCGTCCCTGAGCGTGAGGAATTTCTCCTCCCAGGGAAGCAGAGTCTGGTCCACTATCACCACCCCGTCGCCTCCGGGCGTGAGGTCCACACTGTCGTATGCGAAAAGATCGTCCAGCTGCACGGCCTTGTCCTCCTTCCCGTCAGAGCCTGGATATAAGCTCGGTAAATATCACAGTCATGCGGTCGGCGGCGGCATCGGCGGCGCGTACCACGTCGTCCCCGTTGTTCTCGAAGTCCTCGGCGTAGTTGTCATGAGCCTCGTTGGTAATGACGGACATACCAAAGACCGGAACGGAGCTGTGCCTGGCCACTATCACCTCGGGAATAGTGGACATGCCTATCGCATCGGCTCCTATCAGACGGAAATACTTGTACTCCGATGGTGTCTCGTAGCTCGGACCTGTACCGGCAAGATAGACACCCTTCTTGAGCTTAATGCCTTTCTCGCGGCCTATCTCCTCGGCCAGGGCTATCAGCCTGGGGTCGTAGGGGCGGGTCATGTCCGGGAAACGGGGGCCGAACTCATCGAGATTGGGGCCGATGAGGGGATTAGGCAGCTTATTGATGTGGTCGCGGATAATCATGAGGTCGCCCACGTGAAAGTCAAAGTTCACTCCTCCGGCGGCGTTGGATACGAACAGGGCCTTAATGCCCAGCCGGACCATGACCCGCACGGGGAGGGTCACCTTGTCCATCGGATAACCCTCGTAGTAGTGGAAGCGGCCCTGCATGGCCATGACTGTCTTACCTCCGAGGGTTCCTATGATGAAATTGCCCTTGTGGCCGATGGCCGTGGATTTCACGAAGCCGGGAACGTCCGTATAGGGTATCGTCAGCGGAGCCTCTATCCGGTCCGCCAGTTTGCCCAGACCGCTGCCCAGGACAATTCCCACCTGAGGCTGAAGTCCGCCAAGGCGGTTCCTCAGATACTCCTCCGCCTGGATAATAATTCTCATTCTCTCGTCCATAATATCATTGTTTTATTTTCTCTACAAATCTTGCCGCGTGCTTCCGGGCCATTGTCAGGACCTCCTCCTCACCGTCCACCCGGCCCCCGCTCATGAGCACTTTTCCGTTGCATATCACGGTATCGATGCAGGAGCTGTTGGCCGAATAGATGAAATTGGCCTTGAAGTCGTGCTCAGGTATGAAGAACGGTGAATCAGTATTGACCAGCATTATATCGGCCAGGGCCCCTTCCTCCACAACCCCTCCGGCAAGACCCAGGGCTCTGGCACCGTTGACAGTGCCGGCCGCCAGAAGCTCGTCCAGCGGCATTGCCGACGGGTCCTCGCGCCATGCCTTCTGCAGCAATGCGGCTGTTTTCAACGTCTCCCTTATATCCAGATTGTTGGAAGATCCACACCCGTCCGTACCTACTGTGACATTCGCTCCGGCATCCCGGAGTTCGTTGTACATGAAACGGTACCCCGACGCCAGCTTCAGATTGGAATTAACGTTGTGGACCACAGTGGTACCTGACTGTCCGAGAAGCCTGATATCACCGTCATCCAGCCACAGCGCATGGGCCGCCGTAAGATTGGGACCGAGAAGACCCATTGATGCAAGCCTGGCCGTCGGAGAGACTCCGTACCGTTCCCTGTGCGCCTCGTTCTCCTGACGGGTCTCGGAAAGATGCGTATTCAGCACCAGCGAGTGCTTTCTGGCAAAATCCGCAGCCCACAGAATGTTGGCATCCGAAACGGTATAATGCGCATGCACGGACACTCCGAACATTATCCTTCCCGGCCAGGTACGGGAGAGCTCATACATTCTCATGCATTCGTCACGCTGAGTCCGCTGTTTCCGCTCATCTCCTCCGTCCAGGAAGCAGTAGGTGAGCATTGCCCGCATACCGCTGTCCGAGACAGCCTTGGCCGCCACGTCTATGTTCCAGTACATATCCTCGAAAGTTGACGTGCCGGTCTTTATCATCTCCAGGCACGCCAGCCTGGTGCCCCAGTATATCAGATCCTCGTCCAGAAAAGTCTCTGCCTTCCACACGGCATCCAGCCACGACTTGAGCGGCATATCCTCGCATATTCCCCGGAAAAGCGTCATCCCCGAATGAGTATGCATGTTGACAAATGCGGGAAGTACGGCCATGCGCCTGCCGTCCAGCACTGTATCGGCATCCGTGAATATATCGCGGCCGATCCGCCTTATCGTCTCTCCTTTAATATATATATCGCAAAGTTCTCCGTCCCGGAGAACATTCTTTATCAAAATACTGCGCATACTGGTCATCTTCTATAGGGACACAGGCAAGTTTCCCGTCCCGGACAGCAAAAATAATAAGAAACTGCCAAATTTAGACAGCATGTTATAATCTTGCAGACAATTTTGGGTAAAATTACTATATTTGCAGAATTATAAAAGAAACATTTCAGTAATGATAACAAAAGAGTTAATCGCCCCGAAAAGCATAGTGGTCGTCGGTGGCTCAGACGACATCCACAAGCCTGGTGGAGCCACACTTAAGAACCTTCTGGACACTCATTACTCCGGCGAGCTTTATGTCGTCAACCCCAAATGCGACACAGCTCAGGGTGTCAAGTCCTACAGGGATATCGAGCAGCTCCCGTCGGTGGACTGCGCGATCCTGGCCATTCCGGCCAAAATGTGCCTGGCCACAGTAGAGACCCTCTGCAACAAGAAGACCTGCAAGGCCATCATCATACTCTCCGCCGGATTCAAGGAGGACAGCAAGGAAGGCGCCGAGTGGGAAAGAAAGATCACGGAGGTCTGCAACTCCACGAACACCGCTCTGATAGGCCCCAACTGTGTAGGAGTAATGACTCAGCAGTATATCGGTGCGTTCATTCAGCCGGTACCCAAGATCAATCCTCTGGGAGCGACGCTCATATCCGGCTCAGGCGCCACCATAGTATTCATCCTCGAGGCTGCCATGCAGCTCGGACTGCACTTCAGCCAGGTGTTCTCAGTCGGCAACTGCGCACAGATCGGAGTAGAGGATGCCCTCGAGTATATGGACGAGAACTACGTGCACGGCAAGAGCTCTCCCGTCATCATGCTCTATATCGAAAGCATGAACAATCCCGCAAAACTGGCCAGACATGCCAAGTCACTGATCGCCAAGGGTGCCAGGATCGCAGCCATCAAGGCCGGATACAGCGAGGCCGGCAGCCGCGCTGCATCCTCCCATACCGGTGCGCTTGCATCTCCTGACAAGGCAGTCAATGCCCTGTTCCGCAAGACAGGCATCGTAAGATGCTACAGCCGAACAGAACTGGTGACCGTCGCCGCAGCCATGATGTACCCCGAGCCCGACGGCCGCAAGGTAGCCATAGTCACCCATGCCGGAGGTCCCGCCGTAATGCAGACCGACGTGCTTTCCTCCAACGGTATCGAGATTCCCCGTCTTTCCGGGCCCAAGGCTGAGGAACTGCTCAAGAAACTGTATATAGGCTCATCCACAGCCAACCCCATAGATTTTCTGGCCACAGGTACGGCTGAGCAGCTGGGCTACATTCTGGATGCCTGTGAGAACGACTTCGATGTGGATGCCATCACCATTATCTTCGGCAATCCCGGTCTATCCACCGTCTATGATGTATATGACCTTATAAGCGACAAGATCAAGACTTGCCGCAAACCCATATATCCGGTGCTTCCCTCTGTGGTCAACGCTCATGACGAGATCAAGGCCTTCCACGACAAAGGCGGCATCAGTTTCCCCGATGAGGTCGCGCTGGGCTCAGCCATCGTGAAGATAATGAACCGTCCCAAGCCTATTGACGACTGCACCCTGCCTCCCGTGGACAAGAAGATGATCCGCGAGGTGATTGATTCCAACCCGAACGGATATCTTGCTCCGGATCAGGTGCAGCTTCTCCTCGACGCCGCCGGCATCAACCGTTCCAAGGAATACGTGGTCAGCGAGCTCGGCGAGGCTCTTGAGGCTGCAAAGGAGATAAAATATCCCGTCGTGATGAAGGTTGTCGGTCCTATTCACAAGTCTGACGTAGGCGGAGTATCCCTCAATATCTCCGACGATGCCACCCTCTCTTCCGAGTTCTACCGCATGATGCGTATCAAGGATGCGACCGGAGTGCTGCTCCAGCCGATGCTCAGCGGTACGGAAGTGTTCGTAGGTGCCAAGCGTGAGGAGAAATTCGGACATCTGATCCTCTGCGGCCTGGGCGGTATCTACGTAGAGGCCCTGCATGACATCAGCAGCTCGCTGTCTCCGGTATCCAAGGTAGAGGCCGACGAGATGATCAGAGGACTCAGGGCCATCAAGCTGCTGGAAGGAATCCGCGGCAAGGAAGGTGTCAATCTGGTTCTTTTCAACGAGGTGATACGACGGGTGTCCGCACTTTGCGCGGCCGCACCCGAAATCTTCGAGATGGACATCAATCCTCTGCTCGGCAACTCCAAGTCCATCACGGCAGTGGATGCACGTATCAGAATCGAGAAATCCGACCCATCCAGACAATGAGCCCGCTCACCAAGATAAAGAACTGGTACACGGCCCAGACTCCCACCGCCAAAGGGTTGATCTGGATAGGCGTGATCCTGATCATAGGCATCATTATCAGATGGGACTACATCAGTGACAGAGTAATGTCATCATTTGGAATTTTAAACTTCAACAACCAATAACAAACACTAATTTTATGGCAACACAAGGAGCTATTGTAGTAGACAAAGAAAGGTGCAAAGGCTGCGGAGTATGCGTAGTCAACTGCCCCACCGAAGCCATTGCCCTGTCCCACGAGGTCAACGGCAAGGGTTACAACTTCCTTTCTCTGGTCAACCCGGAGAAATGCATCGGTTGCGCCAACTGCGCTACCGTATGTCCTGACTCAGTTATTACTGTTTATCGTGTTAAAATCTAAATTTAGAGAATATGGCAGAAAAGATTCTTATGAAAGGTAACGAGGCCATCGCATACGGAGCCATCGACTGCGGCTGCGACGGATACTTCGGCTACCCTATCACCCCTCAGTCAGAGGTGATGGAAACCCTGATGAAAGTACAGCCTTGGGAGACAACAGGAATGGTAGTGCTCCAGGCCGAGAGTGAAACATCGTCCATCAACATGGTATACGGCGGTGCCTGCTGCGGAAAGAAGGTCATGACCTCTTCTTCCAGCCCCGGTATCAGCCTTATGTGCGAGGGACTCAGCTACATCGCCGGTGCCGAGCTGCCCTGCGTGGTAGTGAACGTAATGCGCGGAGGTCCGGGACTCGGAACCATCCAGCCCAGCCAGGGAGACTACTTCCAGGCAGTGAAGGGCGGCGGACACGGTGACTACCATCCCATCGTTCTCGCTCCCGCCTCTGCACAGGATATGTACGACTTCGTAGGCGAGGCTTTCGAGCTCGCATTCAAATACCGCAACCCTGCCATGATTCTCGGTGACGGTGTCATCGGACAGATGATGGAGAAAGTAGAGATCCGTCCCGCCAAGCCCCGCCGCACTGACGAGGAGATCCGCGCTCTCTGCGACTCCTGGGCCACCATCGGCAACAAGGGCCGTCACGGCAACACCATCACATCCCTCGCCCTTGACCCTCAGGTACAGGAGAACTTCAACATCAAGCTCCAGAAGAAGTACGCCGAGATCGAGGCCAACGAGGTCCGCTACTCGACCTACATGACCGACGACGCCGAGTACCTCATCGTAGCATTCGGCTGTATGTCCCGTATCGGTGAGAAGGTAGTCGAGCTGGCACGCGAGGAAGGCATCAAGCTCGGCCTGCTGCGTCCCATCACCCTCTATCCTTTCCCCAAGAAAGAGATCGATGCCCTGGTACCCCAGCTCAAGAACATCCTCTCCCTCGAGCTCAACGCAGGCCAGATGGTGGAGGACATCAGACTGATCGTCAACGGACGCATACCCGTCAACTTCTACGGCCGTCAGGGCGGTATGATTCCTGACCCCGAGGAGATCCTGGAAGTCTTCAAAAAAACTATGTAACAAAAGGCAATCATGATGGATATTAACGAAATAATCAAACCTGAGAACAAGGTTTACGGGAAAACCCCCATACTCAAAGACAACATCCTCCATTACTGCCCCGGCTGCTCCCACGGTGTAGTCCACAAGATCATAGCCGAGGTCATCGAGGAGATGGGCATCCAGGACAAGACCATCGGTATCTCCCCTGTAGGATGCTCCGTATTCGCATACAACTATCTGGACATCGACTGGCAGCAGGCAGCCCACGGACGTGCTCCCGCCCTCGCCACAGCCACCAAGAGGCTGATGCCCGACAAATACGTGTTCACATACCAGGGTGACGGTGACCTCGCATCCATCGGTACAGCCGAGGTAATGCACGCCTGCAACCGTGGTGAGAACATAGTCATCATCTTCATAAACAACGCCATCTACGGCATGACCGGAGGACAGATGGCTCCCACCACCCTCCTCGGACAGGTAACCGCCACCACTCCTTACGGACGTAAGGCCGAGCTCAACGGTTATCCCCTCAAGATTACCGAGCTCATCGCCCAGCTCGAGGGCACCTGCTACGTGACCCGTCAGTCCGTACAGAACCCCGCAGCAGTGCGCAAGACCAAGAAGGCCATCCGCAAGGCATTCGAGAACTCCATGATGAAGAAGGGAACTTCTTTCGTAGAGGTGGTCAGCACATGTAACTCCGGCTGGAAGGTTACTCCCGTTCAGGCCAATAAGTGGATGGAGGAAAACATGTTTCCTTTTTATCCGTTAGGAGATATGAAGGATAGGTAATAAACGATTAAATATTTAGATAAAATATGAAAGAAGAAATCATCATAGCAGGATTCGGAGGACAGGGAGTCCTCTCCATGGGCAAGATTCTGGCCTACTCCGGTATCATGCAGGATCAGGAAGTGGCATGGATGCCTTCATACGGTCCTGAAATGCGCGGCGGTACCTGCAACGTGAGCGTCATCCTCAGCGACAAGAAGATCAGCTCTCCTATCCTGAGCAAGTTCGATACCGCCATCATCCTCAACCAGCAGTCCCTCGACAAGTTCGAGTCAAGGGTAAAGCCCGGCGGTCTGCTCGTTTACGACCCCAACGGCATCACCCATCATCCCACCCGTACCGACATCCAGATCTATAAGATCGATGCCGCTGACGAGGCTGCCAAGCTGGGCAACGCCAAGGCTTACAACATGATCGTGCTCGGAGCCTTCCTGAAGGTTAAGCCCATCGTGAAGATGGAGAACGTGACAGCCGGACTGAAGAAGTCCCTCCCTCCCCGTCACCACAACCTTATCCCGATGAACGAGCAGGCTATCAAGGTCGGCATGGATGCCGTCGTAAAGGTCCGCTAATCCGCTCATACAGACACTGAAGAATCCGGCAGAGACACCGTTCTCCGCCGGATTTTTCATTTCTCGCCGCGCTCTCTTTTGACCGAGTGCCTCAGCTTCAGCACCGCAAAATTCAGTTCTATCTCAGTCTCAGTCCCGCTGGTATGCAGTTCCTCACCGAACAGGTCCGCCATGATGTCCCCGCTCTTCTGCATCAAAGACTTCTGCGCATATTTATTGGGATTTGCCGAAAGTTCACCGATTGTCCTCGACAGTTCCCTCCACGGCCCTCTCACCTTTCAAGATTGTCGCCAACATATAGAGTCCCTTCTCTGTAAATGCTTTCGGGATTGTCCGACTTTTCGGATTGTTTGCGATCAAAAAATTTGACCGCAAATCAGCATACTCCTTGTTTCTAATCTCTATAAGATAGCCTTGAGGAAATTTATTAGGATTGTTCCTTACAGCCTGATTAATTTCGCGTGTTTCCACTCCGTAAATCTCCGCCACTGCGAAGTCCAGAATAACGTCCTGTCCTCTCAGAGAGATAATCTTGTCTTTCACCGACTGCTGTTCCAATATTCCCATATCTTTTGATTTTACCGCAAATTTATCTCCTTTACTATACTATCTGCGGAAATTAAAACTTCACCGCAACTTTTACATGTTTCTATATTTTATATTTTTTTAACCCTCTCATCGGATATCTCGCTCTACTGGCATCTTTCTTTTTCTACAACGGCAGTGTTTTCCGTGATTAGGTGCCGTTGTGGTAGGGAGACGGAAGAGAGATACCGCTCAGAAGGGCTGTGGCAAGGGGGTCGGGAAAAATGCCGTTCCGCAACGGCAGGGAATCGCGGAATTTGCTGCCGCTGTGGTATCGGGGGTGATGTTTTTTTATAAATTTGCGCACACTTTTCACTTTTAACGTTCATTGATAAAAATCAAGCAGTCGAAAAGACCAGGCCCTCCCACACCTTCGGTGCGGGCCCCTCCCTCTAGAGCCGAGGGCGGCTAGTCTTTTCTCGTTGCTTGATTTTTATCCGGCTAACTTTAAAATAAAACGTATATGGCAACAGAAGATATCAAAGTAGGAATTTCCGCGACATCGACCACCAAGGTCTGCAAGGAGAACTGCGCCTCCCTCATGGGCTCGGGCGCACTGGACGTATTCGCAACACCGGCCGTAGTGGCCTATATGGAGATGGCCGCTTGCTACGCTGTCAATGACCTGCTCGAAGAAGGTCTGTCAACAGTCGGTACCAGAGTGGACATCGCACACATAAAGGCTTCTCCCATTGGTGAGACCATAACGGCCACAGCGACTCTCAAGGAGATAGACGGCCGCCGTCTGGTCTTCGACGTTACCGCCCGGGACTCCAAGGGCGAGATAGCGAACGGCACCCACGAGCGCTTCATCATTAAAGTGGACAAGTTCCTGGCCAAGATTCAGTAGAACATCCGGAGGGCAGCTTACCGGCCAGTATCCAGCAACACATCTCAGGCAGAACAATGAGCAGCACGCCAGACAGCCCCACACCCAAGGAAAGACCGGAGATCAAGCTCTTCGAGTCCATCCACGCCGGCTTCCCCTCCCCCGCAGAGGACATTCCCGGCACAGCCCTGGACATCAACAAACTGGTGGTCAAGAACCCGGCATCGACCTTCTTTGCCCGCGTCAGCGGAGACAGCATGGAGGGCGACGGCATCCGGGACGGGGACATCCTGGTCATCGACAAATCGGAGGAACCGCGTGACGGAGCTATCGCCGTATGCTTCATCAACGGAGAATTCACCGTCAAACGGCTCTCATTCCATGAGGACGGAAGCATAACCCTGCAGCCCTCCAATCCTAAATACCGGGCAATCACAGTCCGCGAAGGTGACGATCTGGCCATCTGGGGAACGGTACGCTACGTCATCAAGAAAGTCTGAGCGATGTACGCCCTGGCCGACTGCAACAATTTCTTCGTCAGCTGCGAGCGGGTCTTCCGGCCCGATCTCGAAGGCTTGCCTGTAGTCGTGCTCTCCAACAACGACGGCTGCGCCATAGCCCGTTCCAACGAGGCCAAACGCCTGGGCATCAAGATGGGACAACCTATGTTCGAGTTCCGGCATTTGATTGAGTCAGGTGCCGTAACAGTCTTCTCTTCCAATTTCTCTCTCTATGGGGATATGTCCAGACGTGTGCAGATGACCCTGTCACGTTTCGCCCCGGCCATAGAGGTCTACTCCATAGACGAGTCCTTCATCGACCTGACCGGTCTGAGTCAGGACACTGATTTCGATCTCTGGGCCAAGACCGTATCAAGGGAATGCCGCCGCTGCACCGGTATCCCTGTCAGTGTAGGTGTCTCCCCGACCAAGACACTGGCAAAGGTAGCCTCGAAGCTCTGCAAGCAGTATCCGGCGACAAAAGGCGGATGCTGGATGCACCGACAGCAGGATATTGAGAAAGTACTGAAAAAATTCCCACTGGAGGATATCTGGGGAATTGGCCGACGCTACACCAAGCGGTTCAAGGGATATTTCGGCATGAATACCGCCTGGGACCTCTACACCCGGGACGAGTCCTGGGTCAATGCGGAGATGGGCATCGGCGGTGTCCGGACATGGCAGGAGCTCCACGGCATCCCCTGTATCAGCTTCGAGGACACCGCCCAGGCAAAAAAACAGATAATGATCTCCAGGACATTCGCCAAGGAGATTACAGACTTGGACGAACTCTCCGCCCAGGTATCCATGTTCTGCTCCATGGCTGTGGAAAAGCTCCGGAAACAGGGCTCCTGCTGCGGTTGCGTCACTGTCTTCATCACGACCAACCGCTTCCACACTGACAACGGACGCAATCAGTTTGAAAGCCGGCTGGCCCAGTTCCTGACACCCACAGACAGCACTCTGGAAATCAATACTGCGGTAATGCACACACTTATGGATATGTTCAGGAAAGGATACGGATACAAAAGGGCCGGAGTCGTACTTGGTGACATAATACCCTCCGGCAACGTACAGCAGGACATATTCGACAATACTGACAGGGAAAGGCACAGCCGGCTCATGGCCGTGATGGACAGCATCAACCGCAGAGAAGGACGCAACACCGTCGGGCTCGCGTCCCAGTCACTGGACGGTATAAAAATGAACAGGGAGCACCTGTCTCCCTGCTATACTACAGACTGGAACGATATTATCACCGTTCACTGCTGATCTGCCTTATCTACTGCGGATCCGTCGGCCAGGACCCCGGGCTGTCATCGAAACTGAAGAAGAATCTCATATTATGGAAGACCATCCCAGCTTCCCGGACAGCACCGTCTCCTCCCCTCTCACTCAATACAAGCCGGACCGTTCCGTGAAACACGTCTCCCGCTACCCCGGAAGGTCTGCGCGAATATACATAGCTTCCGTCATAAACGACCGTATCACGAACAGCTGGTCCGGCAGCAGAAGTAAACAGCATCCGGACATCACCTGATTCACGCGATGCGCCGTCCGGTTCCACCTCCCGCACAGTCTCCCCGGTAAATCCGAAACGGAACTCAAGAATCTCTCCCCTGGCCTCGTTCGTACCTATCCAGACTGACTTCTCAAGCATCTCCGGAGGACCTTCCCCTCTCCATTTCTCTGCACATGAGAAGAGAAGGGCCGCTGAGCTCAGCAGGGCCACGGCTATCGGAACAATACGCCGCATATTATTTGGCGAAAGCCACTGAACGTGTCTCCCTGATAACTGTGATCTTGACCTGACCGGGATATACCATCTCGTTCTGTATCTTCTTGGCTATCTCGTTCGACAGCATCTCGGACTCCGCGTCGGACACCTGGTCGGCACCGACGATGACCCTGAGCTCACGACCGGCCTGGATCGCGTAGGTCTTGGTTACTCCAGGATATGACATTGCGATAGCCTCCATATCCTTAAGACGCTTGATATACGACTCTATGACCTCCCGGCGGGCTCCCGGACGGGCTCCGGAAATCGCATCACCGACCAGAACTATAGGCGATATGAGCGATGTCATTTCCACTTCCTCATGATGTGCGCCTATTGCATTGCATACCTCCGGTTTCTCCTTGCATTTCTCGGCCAGCCTCATACCCAGAATGGCATGGGGCAGCTCCGAGTCTTCCTCCGAAACCTTTCCGATATCATGCAGCAGACCGGCCCGTTTTGCCAGCTTGGGATTAAGCCCCAGCTCAGCAGCCATAGTGGCGCAGATATTGGCAACCTCACGGGAGTGCTGAAGCAGATTCTGACCATAGGACGAACGGTACTTCATCCTGCCGACCATTCTTACCAGTTCGGCATGCAGACCGTGTATTCCCAGATCTATGCATGTACGCTTTCCTGTCTCCATTATCTCGTCCTCGAGCTGCTTGCGTACTTTCTCCACCACTTCCTCGATACGCGCCGGATGAATTCGTCCGTCCGTTACCAGCTGATGCAGGGCCAGACGGGCGACCTCCCTTCTGACAGGATCGAAAGCCGAAAGAAGGATGGCTTCCGGAGTATCGTCCACCACTATCTCCACCCCTGTGGCAGCCTCCAGAGCCCTGATGTTCCGGCCTTCACGTCCGATAATACGGCCCTTCATCTCGTCATTCTCGATGTTGAAGACAGTTACGGCATTCTCGATGGCCGTCTCCGGAGCAATACGCTGTATTGTGTTTATGACTATACGCTTGGCCTCCTTGCCGGCATTCATACGGGCTTCGTCCATAACATCATTGATATAGGACATGGCCTGGGTCTTGGCCTCCTCCTTCATGGTCTCCACAAGCATCTCCTTGGCCTCCGCCGCAGACATGCCCGCTATATTCTCTATTTTCTCAACCGCCTCCCTGTGCAGTTTGTCATACTCCTCCGCCTTGCGGTTGACTATCTCGACCTGAGCCTTGAGATTCTCGCGGATACTGTCATTCTCCGCCTGCTTGCGCTGAAGCTCGGAATACTGCTGCTTCATCTGCATCTCACGCTGCTTGAGCTTGTTCTCAGTCTGCTGAATCTGGGAATTCTTCTCATTGATGTAGCGCTCATGCTCACCCTTGAGCTGAAGGAATTTCTCCTTTGCCTGGAAAATCTTCTCTTTCTTGATATTCTCTCCTTCCTGCTCCGCCGCCTTGATTATCTTGGCCGCCTGCTTCTTACGGGCGTTATTAACGACCAGCAGCGTCAGGACGACAGCTACTGCTGCCACTACTGCCAGTAAAATGATCACATAAGTAACTTGCATAATTCTTTATATATAATGTTTAAAATTCCTTATCACATAAAGAACCAAAACACAAGACAGTAAAAAGAAAAAAGCCGTTAGCACACTGTTTATCAGAAAAACCTAATAAAATAGGATTTGAGCTCCGATTGCGGACTCAGACTTCCAACGTCCGGTAAAACCGAATCCCCTTGCGGGTCACCCAGGCCTGTCTTCATCCATCGAGTTGGCTCTGTATTGTCAAAAATGTTGATTTTCGCAAAGAGCGAACTAACGGCTTAAGCTATATGACATTATTATCTATATACTCACCAAGCTGACTGTCCAGGAGCCGGATGTCTCCGGACACCTCTCCCAGCAGATTCTCCAGCCTTGCCTTCTCCAAGGCCACCTGGACCAATGCGACTGTAAGAAGTTCCTGGTTGTCGTTGAAGTTCTTGCGGCTTCTGAGCTCCGCCAGCTTATCTGACACACCCCTGATCGTATTTCTGATCAGACTCTCGTCCTCCGCCGGCACCGTATACTTGAACTTCCTGTCAAGTATCGTGACATTACACGACAACTTTCTGTCCTTTTCCTCTTCCATATCAGTCATTCAGCAATGAAATACATCTGTCTATCTCCCTCACCAGCCTGCCTATATTCTGCTTAGCTTCTTTAACATCTACGGCTGACGACTCAAACGCGCCCGCCATCTGCAACTTATCTATCTTCTGTTCTAATTCTTTAATTTTATTATTACTGTTTGTTAATCTCTCCATGCAGTCCTTTATCTCGGATTCCCGGAGGGCAAGGAGCTCTCTCATCCTGACATTGTCGGCCTGGAGACTCTCGTACCGGGAGATGAAGTACTCTATCTTCTGCTTATGCGCGTCAAGTACTTTTCTATAACTTTCATCCATAATAAAAACACTACTGGAGCCACAAAGTTACAAAAATTATCTTACGAAACGCCACGAACCGGTCTTTTTCATAGACGAGATTCTCAACGGATCGATATGTCCTTGATTTTCAATAAAATCACAGAGCATGACACGAATTTCGGGATATATCTCCACAATCCGCTCCGACATCATGTCCCTGTCCAGCCCGGCAGCCGCCAGGAGTCCTCCGGCTCCGCTGGCTCTGTAAGAGGTCATGGCCACACGGTACTGTGCAGTCCCGTCAAACGGAGTGCCGTCCCAAAGAGACACTATGTTCACCCTCGCCCCTTTCGCCCCGGAGGGATTCACCGTGTACACCAGCCCTCCGGCTGTCTCGTAGTTGTACAGATAATCCGTCCGCGTGATACGCTTGTCGTATGCCTCCTCCAGATAAGAGCGGATCTCGTCACCTGTCATCCTTACGACGTATAGCAGATTCTCGAAACGGTAAAGGGTAAACAGATCGTTGAAACGTATAGGACCGGACTCCATCCTGCCTTCCGACACAAGCGGTGCGGTAAAAGACACGTCGACACCCGGGCACGAGAGCTGCACATAGTGAATCAGCGACAGGTACTCGGACTTGCCGTCTTCCCTGTAGCTGAGATCCAGCGGCCTGTCCAGGTATCCTATTATCCGGTTGGAGAACTCCAGCACAGTACTGTAATCCTCGGAAAACTCCTCCATGTATCTGCCGGAAGGACGTACACCGCCCATATCCGCCACTGACGGAGATATATTCACTGATACCGGGCGGCCGCCTTTCTTCACCACCGAAATGTCCAGCCTTGACACTGCCGCCGCCTTGGACCCGGCTTCCACCACACAGACACTGTCTCCGTCCGCGCCCAGGACCTTAACGGCTGTCCTCCTGTGGTCATGCGATGCTATTACCGCATCGATTCCCGGCACTGTCGACGCCAGGTACAGAGCGTTGTTCTCGATACTCGGCACTCCGGCCTGACCGAGTCCGCAATGCACAGCCAGAATCACCACATCCGGACGCTCATGGCGGCGCACCTGCTGTACAAGACCGGCCGCCAGAGAGTCCACAGGAACGAAATCAAGACCCTCGTACTTATCCGGCGATATCCATGATTTCACATTGGGATTGGTGAATCCTATCACCGCTATACGCAGACCGTCCCTCTCTATGACCGCATATCTGTCAAAATATGCTGTCCCGTCAGATACACTAACCGCATTGGCCGCCAGATAGGGCACGTCAAGTTCCCGGGCGATGCGGTCATATACCGGGTGTCCGGCCTCCAGATCATGATTGCCTACGACTACCGCGCTGTAGTCCATGAAATTGAAAATGCGGCTGAGAAGATGATCCTCCCCGGTAGAGTCCACATAATTGAAATAATAAACTGCGTTGTCACCCTGAAGATGGTCCCCGCAGTCCACCATCGCCACGTGTCCGTCACCCAGTACGGTACGCAGGCTGTCAGCATAGGCGCATACCGAGGCAAGGGACGTATGCACGGAGCTGTCCCCGTCATATCCGTAAGGGAATACGGCACCGTGTGTGTCGTTGGTGGCCAGAAGAGTGACCGTGCATGTCCTCTCTGCGCACGAGGTCAGAACCAGGCAGGCAGCAGCCAGTGCCACTGCCGTGATGGTAAAAATTTTTCTTAATCTGTTCATAAAGGTTCGGGTTTTATATTGTTTACTGTATCTCGAATCTGTCGGCATCCATCCATGCCGGAAATTTTTCCCTGAAAAGTCCAAGCTGTTCCCGGTCCAGTCCAGCGCACAGAAAGCCTCCTCCAGGTCCCATGGCTTCGTCCGCAAGGAACTCCCCGATGTCGCGGCCCTTGTAGTCCACTACCGCCGATCCTCCGCAATAGCTGTCATCCGGACTGTCACCGACCCTGTTGCAGAACACAAAATAGGACAGATTCTCCACTGCCCTTGCATGAAGCAGCTGCAAAGCGGCACTGATTCTGGAAGCAGGCCACGAGGCCACGTTCAGCATCACATCGTAATCATTGCCGATGTTTCTGAGCCATACCGGAAAACGCAGATCGTAGCACACGCTCATGGCGATTCTCCACCCTCTGTATTCGACTACATGCCTCGAATCCCCGGGCGTGAATATCTCATTCTCTCCGCTCATACGGAAAAGGTGCCTCTTGTCATAATGGCGGACCGTTCCGTCAGGATAAACGAAATAAAAACGGTTGAATACCCTGCCCCCGTCCCTGACCGGCACCGAGCCAGCTATCGCGGACCCCGTGGACGATGCCTTTCCGCGCATCCATCCCAGAGCGGGACCGCCGGCATCCTCAGCCAGGGAAGTGTCTGAGGTGAAGCCTGTCGTAAAGAATTCCGGGAGGACTATCAGGTCCGGAGCCGAACGGAGCATAAGCGAGTCCACGAAGCCGTCAATCCGGCGTATGTTGACATCCGGAGCCTCCCATACCAGATCCGTCTGGCATACCGCAATATTCAGGATGCCGCTCATGCCGCAGTCTTTTTATATATCCTGTCCATAATCATCGCAATGGCTCCGTCACCTGTCACGTTGCAGGCCGTTCCGAAACTGTCCATCGCAATATACAATGCGATCATAAGTCCCTGCAGTCCTGCATCAAAACCGAGCATGGAGCCGATAATGCCGATAGATGCCAGAATCGCTCCTCCCGGCACTCCAGGAGCGGCAACCATCGCTATGGCCAGTATGAAAATAAACTCGCTGTAGGTTCCTATATCTGACGGAAGCCCTGCCATACAGGAAATAGCATAGGCACAGGCAACAATCTTCAATGTGCTGCCGGAAAGGTGTATCGTGGCGCAGAGAGGTATCACGAAGTCGGCCACTTCCGCCCTGACCCCGTTCTTCTTGGCCTGGGCCAGCGTCACAGGAATCGTCGCCGCCGATGACTGCGTACCCAATGCCGTCATATATGCCGGAAGCATATTGCGCAGGGAGCGGAGCGGATTCCTGCCGGAAACAGCTCCGGCTATGCAGAACTGCAGGAACAGGAGCACTGCGTGAAGTACGAATATCACTACGATGACCTTGACGAACAGAGCCGTTACTGTCATCACAGTCCCCTCGCAGCCCATTTTGAGAAAAATTCCGAAAATATACAGCGGGAGCAGCGGTATGACGACCCTGCGCACGACTGTCATAACCACCTCCCTGAGCTCCCTCAGCATGGACAGCATCACGTTCCCGCCGGCAGCAGGAAGGGCAAGGCCCAGAACAAATGACAGGACCAGGGCCGGCATAACTCCGAAAAGAGGGGTCATCTCTATTTCAAAATACGGTTCCAAGACATTCCCGGCCGCAACCGCTTCCTCTATCGGGAATGACCGTGGCTCTATAATATGAGGGTACACCGCTCCGCACACACCATAGGCAAAATAGCCCGAAAGGACAGTGGATGCATACGCGATGAGTGTCGTTATGCCGAGCATCCGGCCCGCTCCCCTGCCGAGTTCCGCAATTCCGGGAGCCACGAGTCCCAGGATAAGCAGCGGAATTATAAAATTGAGGAAACTGCCGAACAGCGAGTTGAATGTCACGAAGCCCCTGGTCAGAGATGCAGGAAAGAAAAACGAGCATCCTATGCCTGCCGCAATGGCTATCACGATTCTCAACAGCAAAGATATTTTCACACGTTTCATAAGACTTGAGGTACTTCCTAAAAATGGCCGAATATACCATATATTTTTTTATCTTTGTAAAATGTATTCAAATTGATTATGGATTGCAGCAAAATAGTAATAATTCCGACATACAACGAAAAGGAAAATATTGAGAAGATTATCCGCAAGGTGCGCTCTCTGGACGGAGACTTCCACATACTCATTGTGGATGACGGCTCCCCGGACGGCACGGGGACGATAGTCAAAGGGCTTCAACAGGAATTTCCGGGCACCCTTTTCATCATCGAGCGTTCCGGGAAACTCGGACTCGGCACGGCTTACATCACAGGATTCAACTGGTGCCTGGAGCACGGCTATGACTATATCTTTGAGATGGACGCCGACTTCTCGCACAATCCGGACGACCTCATCCGGCTCTACAACGCCTGCGCCGTAGAAGGGGCCGGCATGTCGATAGGCTCCCGCTACGTGGAGGGCATCGCCGTCAGGGACTGGCCGCTCAGCCGCATCCTGATTTCATACGGAGCCTCCTACTACGTCCGCACCGTGCTGGGCATGAAGGTCTACGACTCCACCGCCGGCTTTGTATGCTACAGCCGCAAAGTACTGGAGACCATTGACCTGGACCGAATACACATGAAAGGGTACGGATTCCAGATAGAGATGAAATACAATGCCTGGAAACTAGGATTCAAGATAAAGGAGGTCCCCATCATCTTCACAGACCGCAAGGAAGGCAAGTCCAAGATGAGCAGCTCCATCTTCGGAGAGGCATTCAGGGGAGTCATCGCCCTAAGATTCAGAAAAATAACCCCCAGACAGCAGCACTGATGAGCACTCTGATAAAAGATATACGCATAGTGAATGATGGACGTATCGCCGAAGGCAGCGTTCTCATTGACGGGAAGACCATTGCCTCTGTCCTGCTTGCCTCGGATCCGGATTACGGCCAAAAGGTCCTGGAAGCCGGAAACTCAGCCGACGAGGTGATAACAGGCGGAGAAGACGCCATGCTTCTGCCCGGAGTCATAGACGACCAGGTGCATTTCCGCGAGCCTGGCGCCACGGCCAAGGGCTGCATCGCATCCGAGAGCGCGGCGGCTGTCCTCGGCGGCACCACCTCCTTCATGGACATGCCCAACAACAATCCTCCTGCCACGACTTTGAAGCTGCTTGAGGAGAAATACGACACCGCCGCCCGGGATTCCTACGCCAACTATTCCTTTTATATAGGTGCCACCAACGACAACATCGACGAGCTGCGGAAAGCCGACCGAGACAACATCTGCGGCATAAAGGTGTTCATGGGCTCCTCCACCGGAAACATGCTGGTGGACTCGCAGGAGGCACTTGATGCGATATTCTCCCTGAACGGATGGCTGATAGCCACTCACTGCGAGGACGAGGCCACCATCCGGCGCAATCTGGACGAAGCCCGGGCACGCTACGGCGACTCTTCCATCCCGTTCAGCGCACATCCGCTTATACGCAGCCGCGAGGCCTGCCTGAAATCCTCGGCAAAGGCCGTGGAGATGGCGAAGAGGCACGGCACACGCCTGCACGTGCTGCATGTCAGCACCGCCGAGGAGATAGAGATGCTGTCGGAAGCCCATACGATGCATCCCGGCATCAGCGCCGAGGTGTGCGTACACTATATGTGGTTCGACGACAGGGACTACGACCGCTACGGCTCACTGATGAAATGCAACCCTGCCGTCAAGACTCAGGCTGACCGTGAGGCCATAACCGCAGCCGTCCGTGAGGGCCGCATCCAGGCCGTGGCCACCGACCACGCCCCTCATCTGTACTCCGAGAAGATGCAGGACTACCTCCATGCCCCGTCGGGTCTGCCGACCGTACAGCACTCGCTGGTGATGATGCTCCAGCTGGCCGAGCGTGGCTGTTTCCTTGTCGAACATGTGGTCAGGATGATGTCACACTCCCCCGCCGACCTGTTCCGGATTGACCGCAGGGGCTATATCCGTGAGGGATATTTTGCCGACCTTGTAATCGTCCGCCGCCGCCCCTGGACTGTCTCCAAGGACAACATCGCCTACCGCTGCGGCTGGTCACCCCTGGAGGGGCAGACATTTGACTGGGCAGTCACCGACACATTCGTCAACGGCACACGCACCGTCCGCGACGGCCGCCTCACCGACCTCCGCACCCCCGCCCGCCTGCACTTTCGCTGATTGATTCCACAAAAATCAGCAGCAGAACTTGCCGTTGAAAAGCGTAATCGCCCGTGATTTCGTGAACGGGACGGGTCAGCCGATGAGTTCCAGGGCGATGCGGCCGCGCTTGAGGTCGACTTCGATGACTCGGACGCGGACGTGCTGATGGACCTTGAGGACATCGGAAGGACGGGCGACCCTGCGTCGGCGGCCGTCTGGACCGGCGGCACCCATGCGGGAGACGTGAATCAGGCCGTTCTGCTTGATACCGAAATCCACGAAGGCTCCGAAGTCGGTCACGTTGGTCACTATGCCGGGCAGTTCCATGCCGGCCTGCAGGTCCTCGATCGTGTGGATATCCTCCGCGAACTCCAGCACCTTGTAGGAGGCACGCGGATCGCGCCCGGGCTTGTCCAGCTCCTGCATGATGTCGGTCAGGGTCGGCATACCCACCTCGTCAGACACGTATGCTTTCAGATCGACAGCATCGCGCAGGTCCTTGCGGGCGATGAGCTCGGCCACACTCACTCCGGCATCAGCCGCCATCCTATTCACCAGCGGATATCGCTCGGGGTGCACGGCGGTATTGTCCAGCGGATCGGCGGCACCGGGTATGCGCAGGAATCCGGCGCACTGCTCAAACGCCTTGTCTCCAAGCCTTTTGACTTTAAGCAGCTCACGGCGTGAGGCAAAAGCCCCGTGCTCGTCCCGGTACTCCACTATGTTGCGGGCCATGGCCGGGCCGACACCGGAGACGTATGCGAGAAGGTGCCGTGAAGCCGTATTGAGGTTGACACCCACACTGTTCACGCAGTTCTCCACCACCTCGTCCAGACGCTCCTTCAGCAGCCCCTGGTCCACATCGTGCTGATACTGGCCCACACCTATCGACTTGGGGTCTATCTTCACTAATTCGGCCAGCGGGTCCATGATGCGCCGCCCGATAGACACGGCTCCGCGCACAGTCACATCGTACTCCGGGAACTCCTCCCGGCCGACCGGCGAAGCCGAATATACCGAAGCTCCGTCCTCGCTCACGGAATAAACACGGACACCCTCCGGCAGGGCAATCTTCTTTATAAAAGCCTCGGTCTCACGGCCGGCTGTGCCGTTACCGATAGCGATGACCTCTATCTTGTAGGTCTCGACCATATTGGAGATCTTCTTCATCGCCATGGTGCGCTCATTGCGCGGCGGATGAGGGTATATCGTATCGTTGTGCAGCAGTGCACCCTGAGCATCCAGGCAGACCACCTTGCAGCCGGTGCGGAAACCCGGGTCAATGGCCAGCACCCGCTTCTGTCCGAGGGGCGGTGCCATCAGAAGCTCGCGCAGATTCTCTCCGAACACCTTTATCGACTCTATGTCAGCCCTTTCCTTGGCCGCACGAAGAGTCTCGTTCTCAATAGACGGATGCAGCAGCCGCTTGAAAGAATCCTCCACGGCATAGTCTATCTCCAAAGCAGCCGCCTCAGAAGGCGATGGCTTGCCACGCAGCACCGACGAATATATCCGGTCCAGAGTCCGGTCCTTGTCCACGTCCACCTTCACGCTCAGCACACCTTCCCGGGCCCCGCGCAGCACAGCCAGCACCCGGTGCGAGGGAGTCCTCGAGATATCCTCCGAGAACTTGAAATAGTTCCGGTATTTCGAGGCATCCTCGCTCTCCTGATCCACACCCTGGGCCACCTTTGCCGTCAATCTGCCGTATTTAGAGTATGATCGGCGCATCATTTCCCTGACCGGCACCGACTCGGATATCCATTCGGCCATGATGTCCCGGGCTCCGGACAACGCTGTCTCAGCATCGGGCACCTGCTCCGAGACAAAGGCTGCGGCATCTTTCTCCGGACTTCTTGATTTGCAGGAAAATATCGCCTCAGCCAGAGGCTCCAGCCCCTTCTCCTTGGCCACCGACGCACGGGTACGCCGTTTGGGACGGTACGGCAGATACAGGTCCTCCAGCACCACCGGGTCCAGGCACTCCCGGATCTGTTTCTCCAGTTCCAGGGTCAGTTTATCCTGCGACGCGATACTCTCCAGCACCGACTCCTTGCGCTTGGACAGTTCCTCGAACTTCTCATTATAATGCTTGATCTCCGCCACCTGGGCCTCGTCCAGCCCTCCTGTGCGCTCCTTTCTGTAACGCGAGATGAACGGAACGGTCGCCCCTTCGGCTATCAGTTCGATACAATGCTCCACCCTCCAGGGTGCCACGGACATAAGTTCCGCAATATGATTTACATACAAACTTTCCATACAGTCAATATTTTCACGAATATAAGAAAATTTCCCGAACCAAAATATGCGTTAGAATGGATAAAATGCATATTTAATCGCAGGAGACGTCCTGAAGACGCTTGCGATATGAAGAGAAAATCTTGGACTTCGAGACATACCCGACATACCGCCCGTCCTCGTCCACCACCGGCAGATTCCAGGCCCCTGTCTTGTCGAACTTGTCCATCACACTGTCCATCCGGTCGGTGGAAAGAACAGTAGCGGGAGCATTCTTCATCAGGGTGTAGACCTTGGTCGTCTCGTATTTGTCCTTATCAAACATAATCTTGCGGATATCGTCCAGACCGATGTAACCGCGATAGACACCGGCATCGTCCAGGACCGGATAAAGGTTGCGGGTAGAACGGGCCACTGCCTTGACCAGGTCTCCCAGAGTATCGTCCAGCCTGACCGAGGTAAAATCGGTCTCCACCAGGTCTGAGGTCTGCAGGAGGGTCAGCACGGCCCGGTCACTGTTGTGCGTTATCAGGTCACCCGTCTTGGCCAGACGCTTGGAATATATAGAGAAAGGCTCGAAGGCCCTCATGGTGGCAAACGATATGGTAGATACGATAATCAGCGGCAGCAGAAGAACATAACCGCCGGTAATCTCAGCAATGAGGAAAATGGCGGTCATCGGTGCCTGCATCACTCCGGCCATAAGTCCCGCCATGCCGACAAGGGCAAAATTGGCCTCGGGCACAGCATGGAAGCCCATCAGGTTGATGGTCCGCGCAAGTATGAACCCGGCGATACCGCCCACAATCAGGGTCGGTCCGAATGTTCCTCCGACACCTCCGCCGGCATTGGTAAAGGACATGGCGAAGACCTTGAAGACCAGTACCAGCGCAAAATATACCGGTATCACCCACTTGTGCTCGAATATCCCGGAGAAAATGGAGTTTTCCAGAATCGTATCCGGATTGCCCTGAAGCATGTGTCCTAAGGACGAATAGCCCTCACCGAAAAGAGGCGGGAAAAGAAATATCAGCAGACCCAGCATCCCGGCGCAGAAAGCCCAGCGTTTGAACGGATTGGTTATCTTTTTGATACGGTCCTCCAGTGACAGGGTTGTCCGCAGGAAATAAAGGGATACGAGACCGCAGAAAACACCAAGAAGTATGTAATAGGGCAGATTGCCCATTGCAAATGGATCCACCGTACTGGTAAACGGCACTTCCCTGCCCAGGAACAGATAAGATACCGTAGTAGCCGTCACCGAGGAGAGCAGCAAAGGCAGGATGGAGGACATGGATATATTGAACAGCAGTATCTCGAGGCAGAACAGGATGCCGGCCATCGGAGCCTTGAAGATACCTGCCACGGCCCCGGCGGCACCGCAGCACAGGAGGATGGTCATGTTCCTGTACGACAGGCCGAGTGCACGGGCCACATTGGAGCCGATCGCCGCACCGGTGTACACGATAGGCGCCTCAGCTCCGACCGAGCCGCCGCATCCTATCGTCACGGAGCTTGACAGCAGCGATGTCCACATATTGTGGCTCTTTATCCTGGAATTGTTGCGGGAGATGGCGAAAAGAACCTTCGTCACCCCATGCCCGATGTCGTCCCTCACGACATACCTGACAAAAAGCAGGGAAAGCAGCATACCCACACCGGGGTATACAAGCAACAGAAAGTTGTCGCGGGAAACTCCGAACCATCCCGTCAACAACTCTCCGATCAAATCTATAAGAGTTTTAAGCACAACCGCCGCCGCTCCGCTGCCCAGCCCTACGATAACAGCGAGGATCATCAGCATCCTCTGTTCGGGCTGACGCTTGAGCCATTCCAGCGGCTTAGTCATCCATCTGCTCATCCTCGCCCCCCTGCATCTCATCACCGTTGTCAGGGAACACCTCGCCGTCTATCTCTGCTGCATCATCAACATCCTCGTCGAAGAGCTCGTCCTCGGCCTTGTCATAATCGTCGATGTCAACGTCAATCTTCACGAGATATACCGCATCTGGAATGTCCACCTCCACGGCATAGAAACTGGAGCCGTCAGGTTTGTCCACCTTGAAGAGGTCGCCCATATAATCGGCGTATCCTCTTGGATACTTTTCCTTGAAGGCGGCCTGAAGTTCAGGCGACATGTTGTCATAGCTGATTACCGCCCTTTTTCTGGGACGGGCTGCCGCAGATGATTTCTCTTTCTGTTCCATATTCTATTTTTCTTTTTTCCTTAAAAACGGCTGCAATTATAATGCATTTTTTCTAAAAAAAAGAGATTTTTGGATTTTCTTTCCCTGGATGCTTCTCTCCACGAAAACCGGCCGTCCGGACAAGTCTTTTCCGGTGTAGAACATCACCGATGAAGCGGTCATGGGCGTAGGGGTGAAATCCTGCACCTGCTCCAGCTGTATTCCCCTGAGTTCCTTGTTCCCGGCCAGGGCCTTCATATCCTGGAGGGTACATCCGGGATGCGAGGATATGAAATAAGGCACAATCCGGTAGGGCAGCCGCTCCCGGGCCGCAATCCTCGCGAACTCCCTCCTGAGCACGGAGAAAAGGGCGAACGGCGGCTTGGACATCAGCCTCAGCACATGGTCCTCCGTATGCTCCGGGGCCACCTTGAACCACCCGGAAGTGTGGTTGGTCACCACCTCCCTCAGGTATTTCTCCGAATACTCGTCGAGGAAGCCATCCCTGTCCAGGAATAGGTCGTAGCGTATGCCGCTGCCGATAAATGCTTTACGCACACCAGGCACGGCCGTGATACGGCTGTAAAGCTCCAGCAGAGCCCTGTGCGAATGTTCCATGTTGGGGCAGCGCGAGGGGAAGAGACACGAAGGACGGCTGCAGCGGGCACAGCGCGAGGCATCCCGTCCACGGAGGCCGTACATATTGGCGGTAGGCGCTCCCACATCGGAGATTATCCCTTTAAAATGCGGCATGGCCGTCAGACGCTCCACCTCCCGGACGATGGACTCAGGGCTGCGGCTGCGGATAAATTTCCCCTGATGTGCGGCAATGGTGCAGAAGGAGCAGCCTCCAAAACAGCCCCGGTGAATGGTAATGGAGTTCTTGATCATCTCCCAGGCCGGGATGTCCTTTCCCCGGTAGCGGGGATGCGGCTGCTTGGTGAAGGGCAGGGCGTAATACGAATCAATTTCTTCCACGGTCTCGGGGGGATACGGCGGATTGACCTGCACATATCCTCCGGGACAGGGTTCAATGAGAGTGGCGGGATGCAGGCGGTTGGCCTCCCTCTCCTCCACATTGAAGTCCTTGATAAATGCGTCCTTGTCGCGGCATACCCGCTCATAGCCGTGCAGCAGAAGCGTCCCCTCCCCGGCCCGTGGGCATGGTCCCTCAGAGAAAAATGCGGTCTGCGGAATACCTTTCAGGTCCTCTCCGGCGGCAATGGCACGGGCAACGGCAGTCACTGGCCTCTCCCCCATCCCGTAGATGAGAAGGTCGGCCCCGCTGTCCACCAGGACCGAGGGGAACAGGCGGTCCGCCCAGTAGTCATAGTGAGTCAGGCGGCGCAGGGAAGCCTCGATGCCTCCGATTACCACCGGCACATCTGGGAAAAGCCGCTTGAGAATGCGGGTGTAGACGGTAACGGCATAGTCGGGGCGGTGTCCGGCCTGACCGCCGGGGGTATAGGCATCGTTGCTGCGCAGACGCTTGGCGGCAGTGTAATGGTTGACCATGGAATCCATGGCCCCGGAGTTGACTCCGAAGAACAGGCGCGGGACCCCCAGTTTCCGGAAGTCCCGCAGATCGTCCTGCCAGTTAGGCTGGGGCACTACGGCCACTCTCCACCCTTCCCGCTGCAGGACGCGGGCAATCATCGCCGTACCCGACGAAGGGTGGTCGATGAAGGCATCGCCTGAAAAAAGTATGATGTCGATGTAGTCCCACCCGAGTCTCTCCACCTCCTTGACAGAGGTGGGAAACATATAGGCGGGCTGATTCTGCTCCGTCATGGCCTACATCCTCTCGGGCAGACGGATTCCGAGGATATCCATGGCCTTGACCAGCACGGATGCGATGGTGCCTATCAGCATCAGGCGGGCATCGCGCAGAGCGGCGTTCTCCTCCTTGAGAACCGGCACGTCGTGATAGTACTGGTTGAACTCCTTGGCCAGGTCGTATGCGTAGTTGGCAATGAGGGCCGGGGACAGGGCGGCTCCGGCCTCGGCCACCTTCTGGGGATACTGGTTGAGCAGCTTGATGATGCTGATCTCCTTGTCGTTGAAGGCAGCGTCCTCAGCCAGCACAGGGGTATATCCGGCCCCGGCGGCCTTGCGCAGGATGGAACGGATACGGGCGTGGGTGTACTGGATGAAGGGGCCGGTATTGCCGTTGAAGTCTATGGACTCCTTCGGGTCGAAGAGCATGGTCTTCTTGGGGTCCACCTTGATGATGAAGTACTTCAGCGCACCGAGGCTGAGTGTGCGGAAGAGCTCTTCCTGCTCCTCCCCGCTCATGTCGGCCAGCTTGCCGAGCTCCAGTGAAGTCTCTCTGGCGGTGTTGTACATCTTCTCCAGCAGATCGTCGGCATCGACTACCGTACCCTCGCGGGACTTCATCTTGCCCTCGGGCAGTTCCACCATACCGTAGGAAAGGTGGTAGATGCTGTCGGCCCATGCGAAGCCCAGTTTCTTGAGTATGAGCTTGAGCACCTGGAAATGGTAGTTCTGCTCGTTGCCCACCACGTAGACGTGCTCGTCCAGACTGTATTCGGTAAATCTCTCAACGGCAGTGCCCAGGTCCTGTGTGATGTACACCGATGTGCCGTCCTTTCTCAGGAGCAGCTTGCGGTCCAGTCCGTCGGCGGTCAGATCGCACCACACGGAGCCGTCCTCCATCCGCTCGAAGACGCCCTTGCGCAGTCCCTCCTCCACCAGCGATTTGCCGTGCAGATAGGTCTGGGATTCGTAGTAAATCCGGTCGAAGCCCACTCCGAGAGCCTCGTAGGTCTCATCGAAGCCGGCGTAGACCCAGGAGTTCATCATCTTCCAGAGTTCCACTGTCTCAGGGTCGCCCTGCTCCCACTTCACGAGCATCTGACGGGCCTCCTGCAGGATGGGAGCCTTCTCCTCGGCCTCCTCCTTGCTCATGCCCTGAGCCTCGAGCTGTGCCACCTCGGCCTTATAGAGGTCATTGAACTTCACGTAGAAGTCTCCTACCAGGTGGTCGCCCTTCTTGCCGGATGACTCGGGAGTCACGCCGTTACCGGCCTTCTTCCATGCGACCATGGACTTACAGATGTGGATACCTCGGTCGTTGACGATATTGGTCTTGATGACCTTGTGGCCGTTCTCCTCCAGCAGCCGGGATACGGACCAGCCCAGCAGGATGTTGCGGATGTGCCCCAGGTGCAGGGGCTTGTTGGTGTTGGGGGAGGAATACTCGACCATCACGGTCTTTCCTGTGGAGGGCAGATGTCCGAAGCTGCCGTCAGCGGCGATGGAGCCGTAGACCTCCTTCCAGAAAGAAGGTGCGAACTTGATATTGAGGAATCCCTTCACCACATTGAAGCTCTCTATCTCGGGAGTATTGGCCTTCAGCCACTCTCCTATCTCCTGGCCCGTGGCCTCGGGAGACTTGCGGGATGTCTTGAGCAGGGGGAAGGTGACGAGGGTCGCATCGCCCTCGAACTCTTTTCTGGTCGCCTGGACCTGTATAGGCAAATTAACGCCGGAAGCCCCGTAGAGGGCTTCCAGCGCATTTTTCACCTTGTCCTGAATAAACTGTTCCTGATTCATATAAGGTATAGGGTAGTTGATACTATTTGAGACCTCTGTTCTCAAGCAGAGGGTCGATACCGGGCTCCTTGCCGCGGAAGTTGACATAGAGGGTCATCGCGTCATCCTCACCGCCGCGCTCGAGAATCTCTTCACGGAACTTACGGGCCACTTCCTGATTGAATATGTCACCGGTCTCCTTGAAAGCCGCATATGCATCGGCATCCAGGACCTCGGCCCAGATATAGCTGTAGTAACCCACCGTATATCCTCCGCCGAAGACGTGCGAGAAATAGGTCGAACGGTAACGGGGAGGAATCTGAGCGATAAGTCCCCTGTCTCCAAGAACCTTGGCCTCGAACTTGTTCACATCCAGGTCGGCGGGTATCTCGTCCATGATGAAGTAGTCCATGTCGAGCAGGGATGCCGCCAGATACTCGGTGGTGGCGAAGCCCTGTCCGTACTTGCCGGAACGGTCGAGCTTGTCTACCAGGTCCTGAGGTATAACCTCACCGGTCCCGTAGTGCTTGGCGTAGACCTTCAGCACCTCGGGCTCGAACGCCCAATGCTCGTTGATCTGCGAGGGAAGCTCCACGAAATCACGGGTCATGGGGGCGTTGCCCTGATATCTCACGTCCTGAAGAAGAGACTGAAGGGCGTGACCGAACTCGTGGAAAAATGTCTCTGTCTCGTCAGGACTCAGAAGAGCCGGCGCATCTCCCTGTCCGCGTGTGAAATTGCCCACGATGGATACAATAGGAATGACTCTCTCTCCGTTCTCGTAGAACTGCTCGCGGTAGCCGGTGCACCATGCTCCGCCTCTCTTAAGGCCAGGTCTTGCGAACATATCCATGAATATCACTCCCAGCTGGCTTCCGTCAGCATCCCTGCACTCAAACGCCTGAGCCTCGGGATGAGGTACGGGCACGTTGTTCAGCTGAGTGAAAGTAATACCGTACAGACGGTTGGCCACATAGAAAATACCCTCGCGCACATTCTCGAACTTGAAGTAAGGCTTGAGCTCATCCTCGGAGAAATTGAACTTGTCAGCCTTGGCCTTCTCGAAATAATATCTCCAGTCAGCGGCCCTAAGCTCATCCGTAACGCCCTGGGCCTTAGCGATGGGATACATATCGGCAAGCTCTTTCTTCGCAGACTTAAGCGCAGGGCCCCAGAGCTGGTCGAGAAGGGCATATACTGCCTCCGGTGTCTTGGCCATTCTGTCCTCCAGCACGTAAGACGCATAATTGTCATATCCCATAATTGCGGCTTTCTGATTGCTCAGATTGACCAATTCCACTATTATCGCCTTGTTGTCATTGGCATTGCCGTTGTTGCCCCGGTTGAGGTAACCGTCAAGGAGCTTTGTCCTGAGCTCCCTGTTGTCGTCGAACTGGAGGAAAGGCATCATGCTGGCGTTGTCCAGACCGAAGGCCCACCAGCCTCCCATGCCCTTCTCCTCTGCCCTGGCAGCAGCGGCGCTTACAGCCGCCTGAGGAAGTCCGGCAAGGTCTTTCTCATTGTCCACCACCAAAGTAAAATCCGCCGTCTCCTTCAGCACATTCTGCTCAAAGAGAAGCTGAAGCTCGGATATACGGGCGTTGATCTTCCTGAGCTCCTCCTTCTTGTCAGCGGGAAGAGCCGCTCCTGCTCTCTCATAACTCCTATATGTCTCGGTCAGCAGGCGCATCTGATCAGGCTCCAGACCGAGAGTCTCACGCCCGTCGTACAGTGTCTTGATCCGGGCGAACAGTTCCTCGTTCATGGATATGCTGTTGAGATGGTCGCTGATTATGGGAGACAGCTCCGTTTCAAGAGCCATGACCTCCGGTGTGGCATCGATGGAGGCCCCGTTGGAGAACACGGCGTATATTCTGTTGAACAGCTCTCCCGAATTGTCAAGAGCCACAACGGTATTCTCAAATGTGGGCGGCTCGGGATTGGCCGCTATAGCGGCGATCTCCTTGTCATGCTCCTCGATTGCCTTAAGAATTGCAGGCTTGTAATGTTCCGTCCTTATCTCCTGGAAAGGAGCTATGCCGAAAGGCGTGTTCCATTCCTCCAGAAGGGGATTTCTGTCACAGGATGTCATCATCAATGCGGTTGCGGCCAGCGCGGCCATTGTTAAAATTCTTCTCATGTATGCGTTTCTCTTAGTTTCGTTTATCCCAGATAGCTCTTAAGCAGTTTGCTTCGGTTGCTGTGGCGGAGCCTCCTTATCGCCTTTTCCTTGATCTGACGGACCCTCTCACGGGTAAGGCCGAACTTCTCGCCTATCTCCTCCAGGGTCATCTCCTGCGTTCCGATACCGAAAAAGTCCTTCACGATATCCCTCTCCCTCTCCGTCAGGGTAGACAGAGCGCGTTCTATCTCCTTATTGAGAGACTCGTTGACCAGACCTCTGTCAGCATTGGGCGAGTCGTTGTTGACCAGCACGTCGAGAAGACTGTTGTCCTCTCCGTCCACGAAAGGAGCGTCCACAGACACATGACGGCCCGACACTCTCAGGGTATCCGCAATCTTGTCGCGGGGAATATCGAGGATCTCCGCCAGCTCATCCGGAGACGGCATCCTCTCGTTGTCCTGCTCGAACTTCTGGAGAGCCTTGTTGATCTTGTTCAGGGAACCCACCTGGTTAAGAGGGAGACGGACGATCCTGGACTGCTCGGCAAGAGCCTGGAGAATCGACTGGCGTATCCACCACACGGCGTATGAGATGAACTTGAAGCCTCTGGTCTCGTCAAATTTCTCGGCTGCCTTGATAAGGCCCAGGTTGCCCTCGTTGATCAGGTCGGGAAGGCTCAGTCCCTGATTCTGGTACTGTTTCGCAACAGAAACGACGAAGCGGAGATTGGCCTTCGTCAGCTTTTCGAGGGCCTTCTGGTCCCCTTTGCGGATTCTCTGCGCCAACTCCACTTCCTCATCCACCCCGATAAGCTCCTCCCTGCCGATCTCCTGGAGATACTTGTCCAGAGAGGCGCTCTCGCGGTTGGTAATCGATTTTGTAATCTTTAGCTGTCTCATTATCTCTATTATAAACCTATTCCGTAGTAATAGAGGTTGCCGGTCTGATCGAAGCCCTCGATGAGCAGGGATCTGCGGGCTTTCTTGACCTCCGCCGCCACATCCTGAGGCGAGGCGACCGGATTATTATTGATATAGGTAATAATGAATCCTGCCTTTATGCCCGCATCACGGACCTTGCCCTTGTCCACAGACGCCACTTTCACTCCTGCCTTCAGACCGAGCTTCTCAAGTTCCTCACGGGGTGCCGGAACAAGCTGGGCTCCGAAGAGATTGACATTGCCCTGCTGATTATAGGCATTCATCTCCTGGGTCTCCTTGCCAATAAGCACCGTCTTGAGTCTCAGAACCTTTCCGTCACGTGATATCTCCAGCTCGACCTCATCTCCCGGCCTGTGCTGATTAATCAGCTCCTGAACCGCAGTGCCCTTTGACACTTCTGTTCCGTCGATGGACAGGAGGATATCCCCCTTCTGCACACCGGCCGCTTCCGCAGCACCGCCTTTGGCTACCTCAGCTATATATACGCCATCAGAAGTAGAAAGTTTCATTTCATCTTTCAAATCTTCCGAATTATTCAGCATCGTGATGCCGAGCATGGCCCTCTGGACTGAACCGAACTCGCGGAAATCAGCAGCGATTTTCTTGACCATATTTACCGGAATTGCGAAAGAATATCCGGTGTATGAACCTGTCTGAGAGATAATTGCTGTATTTATTCCGACCAGCTCGCCCTTGATGTTAACAAGAGCACCGCCGCTGTTGCCTGGATTCACAGCCGCATCTGTCTGAATAAACGACTCGATTTTGAATTCCCGGTTACCGCCCGGTATAGCGCGGCCCTTGGCACTGACGATTCCGGCCGTTATAGTCGAGGTCAGACCGTAAGGACTGCCGATAGCCAGCACCCACTCGCCCAGACGCAGCTGGTCGGAGTCGCCCATCGGAATGGTCGGAAGTCCTTTCGCATCAACCTTCAGCAGAGCCACATCTGTCGTAGGGTCGGTGCCGACAATGTCAGCCTTGAATGTCTTGTTCTCGCCTACCGTCACCTCTATCTCCGTTGCTCCGGACACCACATGGTTGTTCGTGACGATGAAACCGTCCTCCGAGATGATTACGCCCGAGCCTGTTCCCACCTGTTCACGCGGCACTGTATTGCCGAAACCGAAAAAGTACTCGAAAAGTGAGGACGGAGCCTGGGGCTGCTCGCTCCTTTTCAGTACCTTCACATACACCACTGCATTGACCGCCGTCTCCGCAGCGTATGTGAAATCGGGATACTCGCCCGATATGCTCACATTCCTTGCCGCAGCGGACATATTGTCCTGATATACGTATGTCTCACTGTCATTGCTGTCAGTCATCCTGACTGTCACATAACCTGCCGCAGCGCCCGCTATCAGGGCCGCCGGGACAATCCACCAGTTCTTATTTCTCATTTCTGTCAATTTTTTGGTTTTGCTAAGCAAATAACTCAAATTATATGCCAAATTTTTACTACTTTTGTACTCTAAAAAACGAACAAAACATCACTACAATGAATTTCACAATATCGAGCACAGAACTTTTACACGGGCTGCTCTCCGGTCTGAGAGTGATTTCCAACAAGACCACTACCCCCATTCTGGACAACTTCCTCTTCGTTCTCAGGGGCACCTCCCTGGAAGTCACCGCATCCGACTCAGAGACCACTCTTAAGACAGTGATTCCGGTCGACGAGGTGAAGGAGGAAGGATCCGCCGCTGTTCCTGCGAAGATCCTGACTGACTCCCTGAAGGAGTTTCCGGACATGCCCATAGAGCTCAAAACGCTCGAAGACAACAACACCATGCAGATCAGCTGGGCCACGGGTGCTCAGAAGATACCTTTCTTTATGGCTCAGGACTACCCCGAGCTGCCCGCCATTGACGAGACCGCCGTATCAGTCAGGATATCAGCCGGAGCGTTGAGCGCAGGACTCGGCTACACCCTTTACGCCACTGCCGACGAAGTGCTCAGGCCTGTCATGAACGGCATACTCTTCGACCTCACGCCGGAGTCCACGTCACTGGTCGCATCTGACTCCCACAAACTGGTATGCTATACCCGCTCCGATATCCGGTCCGAGAACAAGTCGTCGTTCATACTTCCTAAAAAACCAGCGGCCATCCTCAGAGGTCTTCTGGCCAAATCCGACAGTGATGTGACAGTTACGTTCGACGGCAAGAACGCACATTTTGAATTCGACAGCTGCATCCTCATTGGACGTCTCGTTGACGGGACCTACCCCGCATACCGGACCGTAATTCCCAAGAACAACCAGAACAAGATGATCATAGACAGGACGGCACTGCTCAATGCCGCCAAACGTGTGTCAGTGTGCTCCAACCAGGCGACTTCCAGCATGAAGTTCTCCCTGTCTTTCAACTCCCTGGTAATATCCGCACAGGATACGGGCTTCTCCATATCCGCCCACGAGACACTGCCCTGCCAGTATGACGGAGACCCGATGGACATAGGATTCAAGTCCACATTCCTGATCGAGATTCTCTCCAACCTGCCTTACGAGGAAGTCTGCTTCGAGCTGGCTGACCCGGCCCGGGCCGCCCTTATAGTAGCAGCGGAAGACCACAATCCCGAAGAGGACATCTGCTCGCTGCTGATGCCCATACGCATACCCAACTAAATCCTCCGCCATGAAACTCAATCTCAAGAATCCCATTATATTTTTCGACATAGAGAGCACCGGTCTCAACGTGGCCTCAGACCGGATAGTGGAGATATCCATGGTAAAAGTCATGCCGGACGGCACCACCGAAGTCAAGACACGCAGGATAAACCCCACGATACACATATCGGAAGAATCCTCCAGGATCCACGGCATCTACGATGAGGATGTAAAGGACTGCCCTACTTTCGCCCAGATTGCCAAGTCCCTCGCAAAATGGATGGAGGGATGCGATATCGCCGGATACAATTCCAACAAATTCGATATCCCGCTGCTCTACGAGGAATTCCTCCGCGCCGGAGTAGACTTCGATTTCCGCAAACGCAAGCTCGTGGACGTGCAGAATATCTTCCACAAGATGGAGCAGAGGACTCTCTCCGCAGCTTACAAATTCTACTGTCACAAGGACTTGGAGAACGCTCACTCGGCTGAGGCCGACACCATGGCCACTTATGAGATACTTCAGGCGCAGCTGGACAGATACAGCGGCACCCTGCAGAACGACATCGCCTTCCTGTCCGATTTCTCTTCCAAGACCCGGCTCGCCGACTATGCCGGACGCATCATATACAACGACCAGGACATACCTGTATTCAATTTCGGAAAGCACAAGGGCAAACCAGTCGAAGAAGTTCTCAGGAAAGAGCCCAGCTACTATTCCTGGATAATGAACGGGGACTTCACGCTTGACACCAAGAAAGTCCTCACAGAAATCAAGATCAAGTCCTCGAGGTGAACATCCTGGTATCCCCATACGGCGAAGGAAGTTTTTACTTCCGGTCCGACTCCACTCTGATCAGGGCACTGACTGATTTTTACATGCCGGACTACATAGAAGGCATATCAGCAGTGCCCGCGCTGTGTTTCAGGTCACTCCGGTCCGGCAAAGCCGTCCCTGCAAGATTCGCATCCAGGTATCTGGGACCGTTTTCCTGCTGCCTGCTGCTGAAAGCCAGGATCAATCCCGCAATGGTGGCCGCAGCCGACACCGCGTATGTAGAGAACGCCCTGGACTATTCCACTGTCATCCCCTACGATCTGCTTCCTTACGGACACCTGAACGGCTTTATGTCTGCCGGACGGCCGCTTTCAGTGAAAGTCAACGGACTGGAAAAAATATCCGTCACATCCATTCCGGATATGGACAGCCTGAGCAGGCGTTTTGAGACCATATGCGGCTACTGCTCTTTAAGAACCGGAGACTTCATCACCTTCGAGCTGTCAGAGGCCGTCCCGGTACCCAGGGGCAGCAAGGTTACTGTCACATTCGGGACCGAAGGACGGATAAGCGTCATAATCCACTAGTTCCTGTCCGCATAGTCCGACAAAGCCGATCTTACGGCCGATGCTGCCGTAGAGAATGCTATCTGCAGATTATACCCGCCGGTATCGGCATCAAGATCGACCACCTCTCCCGCAAAATACAGTCCCGGAACAATTTTGGACTCCATGTTTTTCCTGGATATCTCACGGAGATCCACCCCTCCGGCCGTAACCACTGCCCTACGGTAATCCACGTAAGTCTTTATGGGTATGCGCCAGTGCTTGAGCCTGACAGGAAGACTGCTTACGGTCAGCGAGGGATGCGCATCCATGAAAGGTTTCACGGCCTGCAGAGGCAGAAAATGCTCTATGAAACGCGACAGCCTGAGCCCATGCACATACTCGCGTTCAATCCTGCACTTCAGTTCCTGTTCCGGAACCGCCGGCTTGCAGTCAATCTCGACCTCCACTTTCTTGCCTTCATCCAGTGCATCCACTGCCCTACGGCTCACCCTGAAACCAAGCGGTCCCTCTATCCCTCCCTTAGTGAAAGCCACCTCGCCGAACTCCTCCTGAACGACACCCCCGTCAACAATCAGCGATAGGGATACATTTCTGAGAATCAGACCGGATAGAGAAAAATTATAATTGAACGGAATCAATGCCGTAAGCGAGGGCCGCGTGGGAACTACCGTATGGCCAAGACGCTGCGCAAAACTGTAACCGTCACCTGTCGAACCAGTCGCAGGATAAGAAAGACCGCCGGTGGCTATAATCACGGATTTAGCCGCCAGCACCGTCATGCTCATCTTGCCGGCAAGCGAGAGAACATCCAGCCTGAACACCCCGTTCTGCAGAACCTCTACGGATATAACCTCTGAACGGTACAGAACCTCCACGTTACTGGACGACTTGATCCTGGATTCCAGCGCATCCCTCACATCGGAACTTTTGCCTGAGGCCGGATAGATCCTGGAGCCCCGTTCCTCCACTGTACCGAGACCTATTTTATTGAAAAATTCCACTGTGTCCTTATTGGAAAAAGCCATAAACGACGGCCTGAAAAATCCTGAATCCGGATGAATATGGTTCTTGAAATCCTCCCAGGATCTGCCGTTCGTAATATTGCAACGTCCTTTGCCCGTAAGCAACAGCTTTCTCCCGCACTGTTCGTTCTTCTCCAGAAGAATCACACGGCTGTCAGTCTCCGCCGCAAGGGCGGCTGCCATAAGCCCGGCAGCTCCTCCGCCGACTATAACCAGATCGTAAATTCTCGAACTCATAATGTCTATCACTTTTTAATCATGCAAATTTAGATATTTTAACAATAAAAGAGGTCTTTCGGAAATATTTACTATATTTGCGCCCTCAAAAAGCCTCTTTAGCTCAGTTGGTAGAGCAGCTCATTCGTAATGAGCAGGTCGTGGGTTCGAGTCCCATGAGAGGCTCCAGATGAAACACAAAGCACCCTTTATTGCCGCTATCCTTATTGCGGCACTTTTTATTTCCGCATGTTCTTCCGGAAAAACGGACAGGAATCTCCAGGACTCAGTTCTTGACGCAATCGCCACACGCACCAGCATCAGGGCATATTCGGACAAACCGGTAGACAAAAAGACCGTCAGTACCCTGCTCAAGGCAGGCATGGCGGCTCCTACAGCAATGAACACCCGGCCCTGGGTTTTCTATGTTGTCCGCGACAAAGCCATGATGGAAGAGATAAGCTGCACGCTTCCCTACACCAAAATGGCCAAGGATGCCGCCGTGCTCATCGTGCCGTGCGGAGACCGGGAGAGGTTCCTGACCGGAGAAGGCATGACCTACTGGGTCCAGGACGTATCCGCCGCCACCGAGAACATCCTGCTGGCAGCCCATGCCATGGGACTCGGCGCAGTATGGACCGGAGTATATCCGATAAGGGAACGCATCACAGATGTATCCAGGATACTGGACATAGCTCCGGAGCATGTGCCGCTATGCGTCATCCCCATAGGATATCCGGCTGAAAATCCTGAGCCAAAGGACAAGTGGGAACCTGAAAGAATCTTCTACCGCTGATCTCAATGTATGGTTTCTTGACAGAAGTGTAAAATTAATTGACATACCTGTTCCGTCAACACCTTTGCAAATCATTATGCCATAAGCACATATTGTTTATGGCATATTTTATGTCAGTTCTTACTTCATATCTCACACAACAGACGGAACGAACAAAACACAAGCAGATATGAAGTCATTCATCAGATTCATCTCCCGCAACAGCCTCTACACGGTGATAGAGGTGGCGGGCATGGCCATTGCCCTGGCTTTCATCATTTTTATCGGGACATACGTAACCCAGGAGAGCAGTTACGACACGTTCATCGGCGAGGATATCTACATCGGTTCGGATTCTGAGTTCTTCGGTCTCAGCGGGACGATCAAGGGGTCGGTCGAGGGGCGCTATCCGGACATTGAGGCCATCTGCCGGCTGATCGGCACCAAGTCCCTCAACGGACTGGATCTGAGCACTTCGATAGGCGACGAGACCCTGGTGCAGAATGCCCTGTGTGTGGATTCCAACTTTCTGTCGCTCATCCCCGTACCAATGGTCTCCGGAGACAGAGGCAGTGCGCTTGAGGCCACCGGCTCTGTCATCATCTCCCGTTCCTTCGCCGACCAATGGTTCCCCGAAGGCAATGCCGTGGGCAACAGCGTGGACATCACAGCCGGCGGAGAAAAAGCCAGTCTGCTGGTCACCGGCATATTCGAGGATATGGAGCGGACAGTGCTGCCGGGGTGCGACATGATTTACCGTCTTGACTTACTGGAGAGATACATTCCGAATCTGACACGCAACGGCAACGGCACGACGGCAACCCTCTACAAGATACGCGAAGGAGCTGACCTCAGCACCATCAGCCGGGAGATTCTGGGAATACTGAAAGAAAGCGACGCACTCTATATGTCCGGATTGTGCACTGAATACCGCTTAATTCCTTTCAAGGAGGTGCACTACGGATCCGGAGCCAATTACCCCTTCCCCTTCGAGAACATCGTAAACCGGGACATGCTGCGGCTCTTCACTGCCGCCGGAGTGCTGCTGCTGGTATTTGCCCTGCTCAACTACATCTCGCTGACCACAGCCCAGGTGGGATTCAGAGTCAGGGAGATGGCGACCCGCAGGCTGATAGGCTCCTCCCGCGCAGGCATAATCCTCCGCTACATCGGAGAGTCCTTGGCCGTGACCGCCGTGGCCTTCATTCTCGGATTTATCCTCGCAGAGGCCACCTCTCCTCTCTTCAGCACCCTCATCGGCAAGACCTACAGCCCGCTCGCGTCCCTGACCTGGGGCACCGCCGCTCTATGGGCCGAAGTCATCGTGCTGCTTTCCGTCCTGGCCGGCATCATCCCCGCCATGATGGTGTCGCGCTACAGGCCGATAGACATCGTCCGGGGCGAGTTCTCGAGGGCAAGCAAGATGATACTCGGAAGGATTTTCCTGGTAGTCCAGAATGTCGCCGCCATCGGAGCCGTAGCCATCTCCATTGCCATGTTCCTGCAGCTGCGCCACATGGTGGAGAAGCCCATGGGCTATACCAGAGACTCCCTTGTAGACGTGACTGTCTCCAATACTCAGAATCCCGACGACTTCCTCAAAGACCGGCTGAAGTCCCTGCCGTGCGTGGCAGAAGTGGGATGGACACAGGGCTGCCCGGCAGGCGGACGCAGAAGTTCGTGGGGCATGGAACTCGACGGCAACCGCTACAGCATAGTCATGTTTGACGGAGACACCACCGCGCTGCGCCTGCTGGGAGTGAGAGTCCTCAGCCAGAACGCAGAGCCTCTGCCCGGCACATTTTACTTTACCCGCAGGACTGCCGCCGCTTTAGGTCTGGATATGAATGCATCCCTGTTCGAATACGACTACGGTGCCGTCTATGTCTGCGGCATCATCGACGACCTGTGGATGGGCAACGCCAACTCCACCGACAACGACCTGCTGGTATGGGCCGTACTGCCTTCTGAGCCTCAGATGCTCGGAAATATGACCTCTCTGGTTGTGAAGGTCAACGGAGACCCGGATGATGCTGTCCGCACGATACAGGAATTCTACGCCCGCGAGAAACCGGACCTGAACGTCACCGTAGAGACCTACGAGAACATCTACCGCCGCACTTACACCGCCGAGGACCGCAGCCTCAGGATCACCGGTCTCTTTGCCCTGCTCACCATCGTCCTGACAGTAATGGCCATGGTCGCAATGAGCACCTACTACGCCCGCCAGAGAGCCAAGAGCACAGCCGTCCGCAAGATTATGGGCTGCTCGCGGACGGAAATCTACACCCATACGCTCGCCAGCTTCCTGTCCGCCTCCCTGATTGCCGCAGTGATAGCCATTCCCCTGATTTACACATACACAGGGCGGTGGCTGCAGACCTATTCCTACCACATAGGCAACTATTGGTGGATATACCTGCTGGCACTGCTCATCGTGGCTGCAATAGCTGCTCTCGCCATCACCTACAGGGCCGTGCAGCTGATGAATACCAATCCTGCCATTGCTTTGAGAAAGGACTGAAAAAACTAATTACGGCACGATTTTTTCAATGTCATACGGCATTAGTTATTAAACAGTTTTTAAATGGGTTTAGAAATTCTACTTATCCTCATCATCGCCGTTGCCGGCATGATAGTACAGAGCAGACTGCAGAGAGTATTCGCAAAATATTCAAAAGTGATGTTCCACGGCGGCCTCACCGGCCGGGAAGTAGCGGAGAAGATGCTGCGCGACCACGGCATCCGTGATGTACAGGTCACCAATGTTCGCGGTCATCTCACAGACCACTACAATCCCGCCAACAAGACCCTGAACCTCTCCGACTCGGTTTACAACAGCAACAGCGTGGCGGCAGCGGCAGTAGCGGCCCACGAGTGCGGACACGCCGTACAGCACGCGGAGGGCTACGCTTTCCTGAAGATGCGCTCGGCACTCGTGCCCATCGTGCAGTTCTCCTCAATGTTCGCCCAGATAGTGATTATCCTGGGACTGATTATGATGAATGTCTTTCCTTCCCTCTATTGGATAGGCATCGCGATGTTCTTCATGATTTTCCTCTTCAGTGCCATCACCCTGCCGGTGGAATACAATGCCTCGTCCCGCGCCCTCGCCTGGCTGGAAAGGTCCAATACGCTTTCTCAAGTCGAGCTGGAGCAGGCAAAGACTACCCTCAGCTGGGCAGCCCGCACATATCTCGTCGCCGCCCTCAGTGCCCTGGCCTCCCTCATCTACTATCTGGGATTCCGCAGCAACGACTAGATTTTGCCAAAAGCGTAAAAAAGTTTTGACCACTTTCGTAAAAACTTGATACAAGGCGGCTTCGGCTGCCTTTATTTTTTGTAGCTTTGCTTCATGTTTAATCTTTTAATATGTGGGTTATGGAAAATGTGAATGAACAAAAGAGCGAACAGACTAAGGTGCCACAGACAGTACGGAGCGAACCGGACAACACCAATGCCGGAAAGAAAAGGAAGGTCAGCAGGACCTGGGAGGCCGCCATGCGGTATAAAGGCAGCGTGATAGTTCTTGACCCTACACTGTATGAGCGATGAGATACTTGATTGACACAAACATCATCGTTTATATCATCAGCGACCCTGATTCTCTGGACAATGACGTAAAAGCGATAATAGCAGACCCCGACAACATACTTTATACAAGTGCCGAATCTGCAAAGGAGCTGGTCATCGCATACAGAAACAAAGGCTTACTGACAAAACGATGGAAAAGGGCCGAAGACATGCTGCATTCGATTGAGAAGGAGTACTGCATATACATCCGACCTCTCAACCGCGAGCACATCTACACATACGCCGGACTCCGTCTCAACACACAGCAGGACCACAAGGACCCTTCCGACCACGTCATCATCTCCCACGCCATCACCGAGCATCTGCCGCTGATCTCCAGCGACACCCGCTTCGGATACTACCGCCCCCAAGGCCTCGACTTCATCTATAACCGGCGGTAGCTGCTGCTACAGATACTGCTTGGTGATGGAGCGTGGAGCGGAAAGGACACCGGAAGGGATGCCGGAGTAGAGGAGCTCGCCGCCTGAGCCGCCGCCGTAGGGGCCGAGCTCGATGAGCCAGTCGGCGGACTTGATGAGGTCGGTGTTGTGCTCGACGAGGATGACGGTGTTGCCGGCCGAGACCATCGAGCGGAACAGGCGGCCGATATGCTCCACATCCTTGAAATGCAGACCGTCCGTGGGCTCGTCGAGGATGAATATCCTGCGGCTCTGACCGAGGCGGGAGGCGAGTTTCATGCGCTGGAGCTCTCCGCCGGAGAGAGTAGACAGAGCCTGATTCAGATGCAGATAGACCAGTCCGACATCCATCAGCGGCCGCAGCTTCTCCTCTATCACCGTACCGGCGAAATAGCTGGAGGCCACCCTGACAGTCATGTCCATAACCTGAGCGATATTGTACTCCCCGCTGATCTTATATTGCAGGGCTTCGGGCGAATAGCGCAGACCTCCGCAGGCCTCGCAGACCGTCTCCACCGAATCCATGAAAGCCATCTCGGAGACGATTACCCCCTTGCCGCCACAGACCGGACAGCCGCCCTTAGAGTTGAAGGCGAACCAGTCCGCGCTGACCTTATTTTCCTTGGCGAAAATCTTCCGGATGTCGTCGGCCACGCCCATATAGGTAGCCGGTGTGGAGCGCAGGGACGCTCCGATATTTTTCTGACTGATGTATTCGATGTCCTCCTGCATCGGATATGCGTCCATCAGGCACTGGATCAGCGAGCTCTTGCCCGAGCCGGCCACTCCTGCCACGACAGTCAGCACCCCGAGGGGGAAATCCACCGAAATGTGCTTGAGGTTGTGCAATGAGGCATTCTCCACCTTGAAGAAAGACTTGGGCTGCAGCGGAGCCGGATTGAAATCCGAACTCATCTCCAGCATACGGCCGGTGTCGGTGCCGCTCTTCAGCAGACCTTCCAGCGGACCCTCGTACATTATCCGGCCGCCTTCCATCCCGGCACCGGGACCCATGTCCACGATGTGGTCCGCGATACGGATCATCTCCTTGTGGTGCTCGACGAGCAGGACCGTGTTGCCGTGGTCACGGAGCTTGCGGACCGAGTTCTTGAGCAGGGCGATATCGTGGTTGTGCAGGCCCACACTGGGCTCATCGAGGATGTAGAGCAGGTCGGAGAGGGACGAGTTGATGTACTTGGCTATCTTGCATCTCTGGGCCTCGCCTCCGGAAAGCGTACCCACCGAACGGTCTAAGGTCAGGTATCCTAAGCCTATCTCCTCCAGGGCTTCGAGCCGGCGGAGCACAGCCTGCCTTATATCCTGGGCCAGCGGACTTTCGAGCATGCCGCCAGGCTGAGGCTCAGCCAGCCACTGACGCAGTTCCGACACCGACATGGCCGTCACTTCCGCGATGTTCTTCCCGTCTATGCGGCAGGTGAGCACCTTGGGGTTAAGCCGGGTACCGCCGCAGTCGGGGCAGATACCGGTACGGAGCATGGGGTCCAGGACCTTACGGTGCAGCAGGCCTTCCTCTGAGTTGATGATGCTGCGGTACATGCGGGGTACCAGGCCCTCGTATTTGGCGGTCCTGGGCCAGTTCGACGGAGGATTCTTGAGGCGAATCTGGGGCGAATACAGGAAGAGGTCCAGCTCCTCGGGGGTATAGTCGCGGATCTTCTTGTCGAGGTCGAACAGGCCGCTGTGGGCGTATCGGATCCATCTCCAGCCGCCTTTGTGGAATGCGATGTAGTGAATCGTATCCTCGTCATTGAGGCTCTTGTCGAAGTCCACCAGCTTATGGATATCCAGCTCGCGTATCTCTCCTAAGCCGGAGCAACGGGGGCAGCTGCCCTGCGGATGATTGAAGGAAAATGTGTCGGAATATCCTACGAAGGGCTGGCCGACGCGGGAGAAGAGGAGCCGCAGCAACGGATGGATGTCCGTGTAGGTGGCTACGGTAGAGCGGGAGTTGGAGGCCGGCTTCTTCTGGTCAATGACTATCGCCACGGGCAGGTTCTCCACGCTGCCGACATGCGGGCGGCCGTACTTCGGAAGGTACTGCTGCACGAACGACGGGAAGGTGTCGTTGAGCTCACGGCGCGACTTGGCCGCCACCGTATCCAGCACCAGCGATGACTTGCCTGAGCCGGACACTCCGGTGAACACCGTTATCTGATACTTCGGGATGCGCAGCGAGACGTGCTGCAGATTGTTCTCGCACGCATCGTTAATCGTTATGTATTCTCTGTCTGTCATAATTCGTAAATCTATTCACCTAAACCGCCCTCAGGGAGTGCTGCCTCCCGGAGGCGTAGCCGCCCGTGGCTCCGTGAACGGGAGGGGCCCGCGCCGACAGGCGTGGGAGGGATAGCGCGAAGCGCGTACCTCCGGGAGGCAGCACTCCCTGAGGGCTCGAGCAATTATTCGCCGGCCAGCACTTTTTCGACTATCTCATCGACGGTGGAGCAGAAGCACGGTATGGCCGCATCGGCAGCGGACATGAAGCCACGGGAAGCCATCATCTCGAAAAGCCCGTGCAAGCAGTCGTAATAACCGTCGGTATTGAGGATGAATACCGGCTTGGCGTGCTCCATGAGCTGATGCCCCAGCAACCAGCAGAAAAGCTCGTGCATAGTGCCGTAGCTGCCGGGCAGTACGATACAGGCCTGACTGAGCTCCGTCATCTTAGCCACACGGGACGCCAGGTCCGGAGTCTCAATCATCTCCGCGAGCCCCTGTGCCCGTACCTCTATCCGGCGGTCCTGCGACTCCTTCTTGCCCTTGAAATTCTTGGGAAACACACCGGTCACCCGACCGCCTGCCTGAATCGCCGCCGAGGCCATTGTCCACATCGTGCCTACCGAAGCCCCTCCGTAGACTATCTCCACACCGGCCTGAGCCAGACGCCGTCCGAGCTCGGCCGCATTGTCCGCATACACCGGCGAATTTCCGGCCGCCGAACCGAGGTATATTGTAACCTTATGTATCATATCTTATAATAACTATTCTGAAATAACTCCGCTGCCGAGCATCTCCAGGTCCAGGGGAGCGTACCACACCGCAAACTGCCCGGGAGTTATGCCCCTCTGCGGCTGGTCGAAAACGATGTACATCCCGTCATCCAGGCAATGCAGGGCAGCCTGCTGCAGGGGCTGGCGGTAACGGACGCGGACCAGGTAGCGGCGCACCTCCCCTGGAGCCATCCGGAGGTCAGGGCGGATCCAGTGAACCTCGTCGGCATTGATCTTCAGTGCCTTCCGCATAAGGCCCGGATGCTCGTGTCCCTCCCCCACGTAGATGGTATTGGTAGCGATGGATGTGTCGAGGATAAATATCGGTTCGCGGTGCCCCCCGATGTTCAGGCCCTTGCGCTGGCCGATGGTGTAGTACTGGGCGCCGATGTGGGTGCCTATCTTCCTGCCGTCGCTCTCCCGGTAGTGGTAGGCGCGGGCCAAGGCCCTGAGCTCGGCCGGAGTAAATGTATCGACAACAGCCGCAAAAGCAGAGTCTGAATCACCTGAGGCATCAGAATCACAGGACAGTCCTGAAACTGCCGCCGTTGGAGCCGCAGACACCCCGTACCCGGGATACTCCGCCGTGATATTGTCATAGAAATCCCGGAAAATCTCCACCACATTGCCCTCCCTCGACGCGAGCTTCTGCTGCAGGAACACCGGCAGATCGACCTTCCCCACGAAGCAGATGCCCTGCGAGTCCTTCTTCTCCGCGCTGGGCAGACCGGCCTCGCGGGCCAGGCGACGGACCTCCGGCTTGACGATGTCGCCTATCGGGAAGAGGGCGGCGGAGAGCTGTTCCTGGGTCAGCTGGCAGAGGAAGTAGCTCTGGTCCTTGTTGCCGTCGGCTCCGGCCAGGATGCGGTAGACAGGCTGTCCGTCCGGGCCGGCCGTCACGTCCTTGCGGCAGTAGTGCCCGGTGGCCACATAGTCGGCCCCGAGGTCGCGGGCGGCTTTCAGGAAGGCGTCGAACTTGATCTCGCTGTTGCAGAGCACGTCCGGATTGGGGGTCCGGCCCTTGGAATATTCCGAGAACATGTAGTCCACCACCCTGTGCCGGTAGGTGTCCGACAGGTCGATGAACTCGAAGGGTATGCCTATCTTCCGGGCCACCATCTCGGCCACCTTGCGGTCCTCCTCCCACTCGCATTCTCCGTGAAGCGTGCCGGTGACATCGTGCCAGTTCTGCATGAAGAGGGCAAACACGTCGTATCCGGCCCGGGCCAGCAGCAGGGCGGCCACCGAAGAGTCCACTCCGCCGGAGAGTCCCACGGCTATTTTCTTCCCTTTCAGATTCCCGTTTATTTCCATTTCTGAGACATATTTTCAAAATTTCTGTGCAAATGTAGAAAATTTGGCGAAAATGTATATCTTTGCACTCGGGTAAGTCTTACACGACCAGCTCCCATCCAACCTCCCCAGGGCCGGAAGGCAGCAAGGACACGATGGTCGTAGCGGTGCGATGTAATCAGCTTACCCTTTTTTAGTTTTAAACACACCAGTCCGTTATGAGAAACATCTCCCTTTCCTTCCTTCTCGCCGCAGCCTGCATCTGCTGCATCCAGTCATGTAAAAATGGTATCAGCACCGGCACCCTGAGCACATCCGCCACCTATCCCCTGTCGGACAGTACGGACGCTGAGCTGGAGCTGAAGATCGATGTGGAATACATCATTTCAGGTCCCGGAGCAGCCGTCAGGAACATCAACAGCGCCATCATCCTCGGCCTGTTCGGAGAAAAGTACGGGGAGATGGACATCCAGGAGGCGGTAAGCGCCTACTCTGCCGCGGTTTCCGCTGAATACCGGGAGGCGAACCGGCCTCTGCTGGAGGACAGCCTCTTCTCTTCCCCCGCTGCCATGCTGAACTGGTCTGACTGGACCCAGGGAGCAGTAAGCGGCACGCACGGAAACATACTCTCCTACACAGTGACAAAATACACCTACACCGGAGGCGCACACGGAATGACATCCGAGACCACGCTGAATTTCGACACCGACAACGGCTCACTGATAGGCGAGACAGAGCTTTTCCAGGACGGATACGAGGAACGGCTCTCCTCCCTGCTCAGCCTGCATCTGCCCGAGGCCCTGCAGGAACCCGGCGACACAGCGATGCTGTTTACCAGGGACATCCGTCCCAACGGCAATTTCAGGGTCTCCGAAACTGGCCTCACCTACATCTACAACCAGTACGAGATAGGTCCATACGTCCTCGGAGCAGTGGAAGTCACTGTTCCCTGGGAAGAACTGAAGGACCTGCTGCGGTAATATTTGCACATCCTTTTTTTTTTCGTACCTTGCAGTGTCTTAAATTTACACACTGATATGAAACGACTGACTATCATCATGGCTGCCGCCGCCATCATCTTCTCCTGCACTGACCGGACCACCTCCGACGGCATCCGCGTCATAGACGCCGACCTGACCGGCAAGGAAGTAATCGAACTGAATCTGGCGGACCTGAAGAAGACTGCCCTGGAATACTCCGATGAGAGCATAATCGGATATGCAACGAATTTTTTACAGGCTCCCCATGGTTATATACTGAAATCCAGCAGCGGGAATACCGTCAGACTGATGTATTTCGACAGAGAAGGACAGTACATCTGCGACATCAGCCATCAAGGCCGCGGGCCAGGTGAGTTTCTGGATGTGTCGTCAATATACATGACAGGAGACACACTGACCGTCGCCAGTTTCTATAACAAGGAAATGCTCCTGCGCTATCTCATCACTCCCGAAGGATATGAGCCTCTGGCCGGAGTACCCATCAAGCAGCTCAACTGGGGCATTTCCAAAATCTTCTCCACCCCTGACATCCCCGGCAGATATTTCGTGAAGAACACCTGGAACGGTACACCCGGATGGACCACTCCCCTGTTCACCATCTACGACAAAGACTGGAACATCGTGGACACATGCAGGACCAAACACCCCGAAGGAGGCTTCGCATCCCCTTATCCGATATCCAGGGCCGGTGACAGAATCTACCTCAACCAGGCGTTCTCAGACACCATCTACGTTGCCTATAATGACAGAATAGATCCGGCACTGATAATCGATTTCGGTCAAAGCGACTATCCCGCCGACATCAAGTACGACGTCATGAAGCGGTTTGAGTTCACAAAAGAGCATCCGGACGCTCATTACCTGATACACAACGGCTCTCTGATAACAGAGGACAAGGCATACCTCTACCTCAGTTCCGGACACGGACCGTACTTTCTGGTATACGACATGAACGATGGTTCCTCTACATTCTACAGGATAATGGACGAGGACGGGGATCCCGCTCTTATGTTTTACATATTCGCATCCCCGGACGGCAGGGTCAAGGGCACCTTCCAGTCCGTCAGCGAGGAGAATACCTCAATTTACGACCTCTCTTCCCTATAGTCCGTTGAAAATAAACGGCAGAATATCCTCTACACAGGAAAATACTACAATACGGCTGAGGCCTCCCACGATGACACGGACGGGGGCCTCTGCTCTTTTCTGGGACTCGGCAAGGACCTGACGGCAGGCTCCGCAGGGCCAGGCCGGCTCGGGGAGCATCCGGCCGCCGCGGCAGGCTGTTATGGCGATGGCCCTTACGGCCAGATGGGGATACTGCGCATGGGCCGCGAAGAGGGCGGTCCGCTCGGCGCAGAGGCCCGAGGGAAAAGCCGCATTCTCCTGATTGGCCCCGGTGACCACCGTACCGTCCGAAAGGAGCACCGCCGCTCCCACATTGTACTTGGAATAAGGGGCATACGAGCCTTCCGTCGCCTCGACCGCCCTTTCCAGCAGCGAACGGTCCGCCTCCTCCATCTCCGCCATCGAGGCATATTCCTGATAATCTATCGTGAGTCTTTTCTGTGCCATGGCATTTATCATTTATTGCTTTGACGAGACAAATTTAACAATTCCGCCGGGAATTTTCTAAATTTGACTTCGTCATTTATACTGTTGCTCCTCGGCAAAGTAAATAATTCTCCGCAAAGATACCCCTATTCTATTTTATGCTGCGATGCGACAAAACACTTATCGGGACGGCTGGTACACCTCAACAGTATAATCTGTAAGTGCGCGCATATTACTTTGGCATATATAACGGATTATCAGTTAGTTATTATTCAGGCTGATGGATTTCGCCACCTCACCGGGTCTTGAAATCCATCTTTTAGAGCGATTAAGTCGCGCTTAATCAACTAGTTGTATTTGATATGATATGCGCGCACATTCCGTAAATACTCCGGCGTAAGATGACGTGGAAGCAGGCGATCGAAAAGACCAGCCCCTCCACCCTCTTGACTGCCGCAGTCACGGCCGTCACCGTCACCCTCTGCAGCCGCCGGGCCGCACTGCGCAATCCGGTCGAGTCCATCTCCAATGAATAGAATTTTTTCGTACTTTTGTCCGTTCAGACTCACAGCTGAACTGACGACATGAGACAGACACTGAATTTCAATACCATCCGGACGATAATCAAGGGAGCGGCGGCGGCCATAATCCTGCTGCTGGCAGTCATGCCCGGCTACGGACAGCAGAGACTGACCCGTCAGGAATATATCGACAAGTACAAGGACGCGGCTATCCAGGCCATGAAGACCCACGGCATACCGGCCAGCATCACCCTGGCACAGGGATGCCTGGAATCAGGCGACGGCAACTCCGATCTGGCCGTCAAGGCCAACAACCACTTCGGTATCAAATGCCACAACGACTGGAAGGGCCCGACATACTACAAAAAGGACGACGACCCGGGGAAATCCTGCTTCCGCAAATACCGCAACCCGGCCGAATCCTTCAAGGACCACTCCGACTTCCTGCGCTACAGGGACCGCTACGCATTTCTCTTCGATCTGGAAATCACCGATTACAAGGCCTGGTGCCACGGCCTGAAGAAAGCCGGCTACGCCACCGACCCGCAGTACGCGCAGCGGCTGATCAAGATCATCGAGGACTACCAGCTCTACCGCTTTGACCGCGAGATGTACGCGAAGGCCGAGCAGAACCGGAATCTCCTGCCTCCCAGCCCCAACGAGATCATGAAGGTCATGGAGCTCAATCCCGCCAGGACATCCCTCCTCTACAAGTACTCCCGCAACCGCATCATCTACCAGCGCAACGGTGTTCCCTACATCCTGGCCGGCAACCTCGACACCTACGAGAGCATAGCCGGGGAGTACAACCTCTTCACTAAGGAGCTGCTGCGGTACAACGACCTCAAAAAGTCCAGGGACCTCCTCCCCGGCACAGTGGTCTATCTCCAGAGGAAAAAGGCCAAGGCTCAGAGGCACATGGAAATACATATCGCAGTGGAAGGCGACACCTACTATGACGTATCCCAGAAATACGGAGTACGCATGAAAAAGCTCTTCAAGTACAATGACTACAAAAGCGGAGACATCCTCCACATCGGCGACGAGATCTTCCTCCGCAGGCACAGATAGGACAATATGAACCGCAGGACACTCATCATCGCAGCAGCGGCCGCCACAGTCATAATAGCGGCCTTCGGCCTCAACCGGTACATCACATATAAAAAGCCCAACACCGTGCAGGAGGGTGTCATTCTCATCTACCGCGATGCCACCTATCAGGCAGTGGAGGACTCAATAAAGGCCTCAGGGACAATAAAGAATTTCAAGACTCTGGAGCGTGCCGCCCGCAAGCGGGACCTGGCCTCACACTTCGAGCCGGGCCGCTACGTCATAGAGCCGGGCATGTCGAACCAGTACATCATCCGCATGATAGCCAACGGCTGGCAGACTCCGGCGAAGGTCACCCTCAGGGGCTACATCAAGACCCTCGACCGGCTGGCCGCATTCCTCGGCCGCAACTTCGAAGCCGACTCCGCCGCATTCGCCACCGCCTTGAAAGACACAGCCATGATCGACTCCCTCGGGTTCAGGCCCGAGACCTTCATCGGCATGTTCATCCCCAACACCTACGAATTCTACTGGACTTCCAGTCCCGAGTCCGTCATCAAGCGGTTCAAGAAGGAGTACGATACATTCTGGAGTGGTGAGCGCGACCGTCTGGCCAAAAAGATCGGCCTGGACCGCAACGAGGTGATGACCCTCGCCTCCATAGTCATAGGCGAGACCAACAATGCCGGAGAGATGCCCAAGATAGCCGGAGTGTACATGAACCGCCTGCACCGAGGCATGAGGCTTCAGGCCTGCCCCACCGTCATCTACGCCCATTTAGACACAGAACCGGGACTGCGCCGTCTCCTGCACCGCCACCTGCAGATCGACTCCCCGTACAACACCTACAGAATAAAAGGGCTGCCACCGGGACCGATTGCGATACCCACAGTGACAGCCATAGACGCGGTGCTGAATTACGAGAAATCCAACTACCTGTATTTCTGTGCAAAGCCCGAGTTCGACGGAACCCACAACTTCGCCTCCACCTACAGTCAGCACAAGGCCAACTCCAGGGCCTACAACAAGGCGTTCCGCGAGAGGGAAGCCTCCCGCAAAGCCTCCAACGCAGCCTGAAACTCCGGACTCTGAGAGTTCATCACCCGGTAGAAGCAGTCTCGCGAGACGATAGAGCTGGCGGCCAGTGCCTTCATATACAGGCACAGGTCCTCACGGGAGCGTTCCAGCTCATCCTCCTTCAGTTCTATTCCCCTCTCCGAAGCCAGGGCCACAAGCCCGTCCACCATCTCGTCCGTAACCTCGAAACTGCGGTCGAACTTCTCGAAAGTGCGGTACTTGGAAGTCCATGCGCTGCGGTTGCGGTCGCACAGCCCGTTCATATACTCTATGACCAGCCCCTGCCTGAGCAGAGCCGCATAATAATCCGTATACGAAGCCGTATCCTGAGGCACAAAGACATCGGGCATGATGCCCCCTCCGCCATAAACAGTGCGTCCGAGCTTGAGGGTACGGAATTTCAGCGAATCCGGAAACTGGATACTGTCCCGGCTGAAGGACTCCCCGCGCAGATACCTCTCATAGAAATCCTTGTAATACTGTTCTGTCTGACCGTTCTCGTAATGCGACTGAATTACTCTGCCAGACGGAGTATGATACCTGGCGATGGTCAGCCTCAGCTCAGAGCCGTCCTCCAACGGGATAGCCTGCTGCACCAGGCCCTTGCCGAAAGAGCGGCGGCCCACGACAGTTCCCCTGTCCTGGTCCTGTATCGCCCCGGAGACAATCTCGCTGGCCGAAGCCGAGCTCTCGTCTATCATAACCACCAGCGGGCCTTCCATATACAGACCGTCACCCATGGCGAATTCGGCCATTCGCGGAATACTGCGTCCCTCAGTAAACACTATCAGTTCGTCTTTCCCGAGAAACTCATCCGCAATATCTATTGCCGTCGGCAGATAGCCTCCTGAATTACCCCTCAGGTCCAGAATCACTCCGGTGACATCATCCGCACTGCGTGACAGCACTTCCCGGATCTCTTCTGCTGAACGCGCTGCAAAGCGGCTCAGTTTCAGGTACAGCGTCCCGTCCTCCAGCATATACGCCGCATCCAGGCTGTTGATAGGAATCTTGTCCCTGACTATCCTGAAGTCGAGCGTGTCCTCCACACCTCGGCGCAACACGCCGAGCTCCACCTCCGTGCCTTTCTTTCCCCTGAGAAAGCCATGAACACCTTCTATCGTCAGTCCTATACCAGCCACACGGCTAGTGTCCACCCGCACTATTTTATCTCCGGCCAGCAGACCTACTTTTTCAGAAGGCCCGCCTGCGACAGTAGCCTGCACTGTCAGAGTATCCTTGATGATGGCGAATTCTATACCGATACCCTCGAACTCACCCTGAAGAGGCTCGTTCATAGCAGCCACATCCTCAGCCGAGATGTAAGCCGAATGAGGATCAAGATCCCCTATCGTGGCTATGACCGCATCTTCGACCAGTTTCTCAAAATCCACCTCTTCCAGATACAGGCGGTCAATCAGATACATTATCTGACTGTACTTGGAGACAGCTTCCCGCATCTCCCCGTTCTGAGCTCCGAGGTCTACAGTCCGCAGAAGCGCCAGGATGCACAGGAGTGCTGTTCTAAAAATAATCTTGCTCATAAATTGTCTTTTTCAAAGGAACATCGAAAACGGCACCTTCCGACGCAGGATACGTGGCCGGGAATATCGTCCTGGCCTGATCCAGCAGAACGGAAGGATCCTTATATCTTGACGAATAGTGCCCGATCACAAGCCGGCCCACTCCTGCCTCAAGCGCGATACGGGCGGCATCCGCAGCTGTGGAATGGAACATCTCGGCCGCCTTTTCCGCACAGTCCTCCCCGAATGTCGCCTCATGGTAAAGCAGATCCACTCCACGGAGCATTCCGGACAGGCCGTCAAACACGGCTGTATCACTGATATACGCAAACGACCGTGGCATGTACGGAATGTATGTCATCTCACGCGCCGTCAGGACCGTGCCGTCGTTCCTGTGCACGTCCCGGCCTGATTTGAGAGTCAGTATTTCACTGACAGACAAAGAATGAGAGACTACAGCCTCCTTGATAACGTTGGGTCCGGGTTCCCGTTCCCGGAAAATATACCCGTATGTGGGTACACGGTGTATGAGCGGTACCGCCGTCACTGTAAGAGCATCATCTTCCAGTATCACCGCAGGAGCCTCCCCCGACACAGGATGGAATATCACCGGATACACGTCCCTCTCGAGAAAATGCTCACGGAAGAAATCAAGTACATGAGCGAACCCTTCCGGTGCATAGATATGCAGCGGTTCCGTCCTGCCTGACATGGACAGTGTGGAAAGCAGACCGAATATTCCGAAAACATGATCTCCATGGATATGCGAGATGAATATCCGCTCTATCTTCATAAGCGATATTCCGTGCCGCTTCATCAGCATCTGCGCACCTTCACCGCAGTCCAAAAGGAACAAGCGCCCACATATATTCAATATGTGAGCGCTGGGATATCTGTCCGTTGTCGGGGAGGCCGATGAGACCCCCAGTGTCGTCAACGAAAAGTTCATGTACTACTTGGCCTCCTGCTCCATCTTGCTCTTGAGGTCAGCAAGCTCGGAAATGTCGCCGAGAGTGGTCTTCTCCAAATTGGTCTTGAGCTTTTTCATGGCACTCTGGGTGCTCTCGCTCTCACGCCTGCTCTCTTCCTTTCTGGGCTCCTCCCATGTCCTTACATGAGACAGGACAATCTTCTTGTTGGACTTGTTGAACTCAATAACCTTGAAAGGCAGCTTCTCGCCTACATTGGCCGTAGTACCGTCCTGTTTCAGAAGGTTCTTGATAGAGCATGTGCCCTCTACGCCCTCACCGAGAGAGATATTGGCACCTTTGTCAGCGAAGCCGGTCACAGTACCCTCGTGGATGGAACCGAGAGGATACTGGGTCTCGAATACATCCCAGGGATTCTCCTCGAGCTGCTTGTGACCGAGGCTCAGACGACGGTTTTCCTTGTCGACTTCGAGAACCACTACCTCGAGCTTGTCACCGATGGAGGTGAACTCAGAGGGATGCTTGATCTTCTTGGTCCAGGACAGGTCGCTGATGTGAACCAGACCGTCCACGCCTTCCTCAAGCTCTACGAACACACCGAAGTTGGTGAAGTTACGCACGGTTGCTGTATGACGGGAGTTGACGGGATATTTCTCAGTGATGGTAGCCCAAGGATCCTCCTTAAGCTGCTTGATACCGAGGGACATCTTCCTCTCCTCGCGGTCGAGGGTCAGGATGACTGCCTCTACCTCGTCGCCTACCTTCAGGAAGTCCTGAGCGCTGCGCAGATGGAGGGACCATGACATCTCGGATACGTGGATCAGGCCCTCGACGCCGGGCTGAATCTCCACGAACGCACCGTAGTCAGCGATAACGACCACCTTGCCCTTAACGACATCGCCCACTTTGAGATTGGGATCGAGAGCATCCCAGGGATGAGGCTGGAGCTGCTTCAGGCCGAGAGCGATACGCTTCTTGGTATCATCGAAGTCGAGGATAACCACGTTGATCTTCTGGTCAAGCTGCACGACTTCCTCGGGATGGTTGATACGGCCCCATGAGAGGTCTGTGATGTGGATGAGTCCGTCCACACCGCCGAGGTCCACGAACACACCGTAGGAGGTGATGTTCTTGACGGTACCCTCGAGGATCTGACCCTTCTCGAGCTTGCTGATGATCTCGGCCTTCTGAGCCTCGATCTCGGCCTCGATGAGAGCCTTGTGGGAAACCACCACGTTGCGGTATTCGTTGTTGATCTTGACGATCTTGAAGTCCATTGTCTTGTTGACGAACACATCGTAGTCGCGGATGGGCTTCACGTCTATCTGCGAGCCGGGCAGGAATGCCTCGATGCCGAATACGTCCACGATCATACCGCCCTTGGTGCGGCACTTCACGTAGCCCTTCACGATCTCGTCCTTCTCGAATGCCTCGTTCACGAGATCCCATGAACGCAGGGAGTGAGCCTTTCTGTGGGAGAGAATCAGCTGGCCTTTCTTGTCCTCGGCTGTCTCCACATAGACCTCGACCTTATCACCGACCTTCAGGTCAGGATTGTAACGGAACTCGGAGATATTGATAACGCCCTCGCTCTTGTAGCCGATGTTCACGAGAACCTCGCGCTTGCCGATGGCCATCACGGTTCCTTCTACGACCTCGTTCTCCACTACCTTGGAGAGGGTCTGGTTGTACATCTCCTCATCGGCCTTGCGGTCTGCATAAGGAGTATCTTCCTCAAAACTGTCCCAGTCGAACTGATCCACAGGAACAGATGCATTGCTCTTGCGTTTTGCAGGAGCCTCTGCCTCAGATGTCTCTACTACAGGAGCCTGGGCTGCAGGAGCTGTCTCCTGCACGGGAGCCTGAGCGGCCTCAGTCTCCGTCATTACTTCATTTTCTTTTGTCATAATTTTAATAAACTACTTTCCATTAAGGAGTTAGACATTATTTATAATCCTTTCGCCATGAAAGGAGCGCAAAAGTAAATACTATTTTATTGATTTCCAAACATCTTCGTCATTTTTAATCATTTTATTTCCCAGAGCGGTCCGGCCACTGCCAAAAGCACCGGCAAGAAAAAGGCACAGTCTTTGCTTAAGTCTACTCCCGAACATGAACAAAAAGACAACCAGTATGAGAAAAACCGCAGTTTTATCGACCGCTGCAGCACTGCTTATCGCCGCAGCATCCTGCACAGTGAAAAGTGAGCCTCAGTATGCCACATACATGACCGCCGTCTCGGAGGAGCCGTGTGACGGAGCCGTCAGCTACCTTGTCACTGATGATTCCGTCAAGGTCTACCCCGCAAATTTTTTCCAGACAATCAGCACGCTGCGAAACAATCAGAGAGTCTTCGCTTCGTTTACCATACCGTCCGGCAAGATTACAGACCCCGTAGAAGTGGAATTCAGCTCAATAGGTGTGCTTGAGAAGGACACAATCTTCACGACGCAGGATATGGCCACCATGAAGAATGACCGGATGACAGTAACATCCGCATGGCACAGCGGAGGAATCTACGGTGCGGGACGTTTCCTGACCATGACATTCAAATATATGGGTTCCGGCTATTCTGGACACACCATGCACCTGGTTGACGACATCTCCGCCGACAATCCCGACCAGCAGGGATACTGGCATCTGCACGTCAGACACGACACCAATAATGATCCGGAGCTCAATACTTACAGCGGAATACTCACCTATCCGCTCGATGACAAGTACACTGCCCCCGGCATAAAAGGACTCATCATCGAATTCTCCCCTCTGACACCGTCAGCCGACAGCACTGTTGTCGTCAATTACTGAAATTACTGACACGCCTTACAGGCTGCCGGGGAAATCCTGCTTGAACTTGGCGATGAGGCGTTCGGGCCAGTCACCGACAGGCTCCATTGGGGTGCGGAAACAGCGCTGCATGCCTGGAATATCATGGCAGCGGATGGCTCCAATGAGCGTTCTGTTGTCGTAGAGCCATTTCAGGCGGTCGAGGGCATACATGGCCTGGGACAGCGTCAGCACCTTGCGGGGAAATGCCATACGCACGAGTTCCATATCGGCCACGAAGTCCGGGTCGTCCTCCGAAACGTCCTGATAGGTGCCTCCGTCCATAGTGCGGACTCCCGAGCAGAGATAAATGGCTGCAGCGAGGGAACTTGCAGGCAGATCGCGCACAGGGATATGGTCACAGAACTTCTTGGCGTCTATCTGGGCTCCGAGCACACCCGGAGGGGTAACCATAGGGATTCCCATCCTGACGGCCTCATTTACGAAATATCTTATGAACTCGGGGTTCTGGCAGATGTACTCCTCGTCGGTAGCCTCGTACAGACCCTGGGCCATGGCCTCTATCTCCTTCATGGACATGCCGCCGTAGGTCACATAGCCCTCGAATACGGCCACCACCTGGTCCATCTTGAGCTTGTCCTGATAGTTGTCGGTGGCGATGACGGCACCTCTGGTGCACGAGAGCTTGCGCGCCGAGAAATAGACGATATCGGCCAGCGAGCACATCTTCAGCAGGACTTCGGCCAGAGTAGCGTGCGCATACTCCGGCTCGCGCTGGATGATCAGCCAGGCGTTCTCCCCGAGCAGGCAGGCGTCGAGCAGCACCTTGATGCCGTGGCGGTCGGCCACCTTGCGCACCTCCATCAGGTTGGCCATAGAGAACGGTTGGCCGCCGATGAGGTTGGTGGAAGCCTCCATGCGGATGAAAGGTATGTGCTCCGCCCCGTACTGAGCGATGCACTCCTCCAGGCGGGCGATGTCGATATTGCCCTTGAACTGGTTGTCTGATGCGGACGTGAAAGCCACATCGGGAGCGACCAGATCAATGTGTTTACCGCCGTTGATCCGGATGTGATTGGCCGTACTGCCGAAGTGATAGTTCATCGGCACCACGTCTCCCGGCTTCAGGAACGCCCGCATGATCACATTCTCTGCGGCACGGCCCTGATGCGCCGGCACCACATAACGCTTGCCCAGCACGTCAAATACTGCCTTCTCCAGCCGTTTGAAGGACTCGCTGCCGGCGTAGGCATCGTCGGCCCGCATCATGGCGGCCAGCTGCAGGTCGCTCATGGCGTTGGTTCCGCTGTCGGTCAGCATGTCCAGATAGACATCGGCCGAATCCATGCGGTAGGTATTGAATCCGCCCTTCTTCAGGGCCTCAAGTCTTTCATCTATAGGCAGGAGCCTCACCTTCTGCACTATACGCGCACGGTGGAACTCCAAGGGGATATCTATGCCAGTGTAGAACTTTACTTTCGGCATTTTTATATTTTTTAAAAATTTTAAAATCTTCCGGAACTTCTGTCAATGACCGCCGTACAGGTATTCCTCCTGTTCGGGGGTAAGGGTGTCAATGCCGGTGCCCCAGCTCTCGAGCTTCATCCGCGCTACAGCGGAGTCTATCTCCTCAGGCACACTGATGATGCGTGGCATGGCCTCGCCACGATGACGGACCAGATATTCGGCGCTCAGGGCCTGTATTGCAAAGCTCATGTCCATAATCTCGGCGGGATGTCCGTCGCCCGAGGCCAGATTGACCAGACGGCCCTCAGCCAGGATGAACACACTGCGGCCGTTCTCCAGCCTGTAGCCCATGATGTTCTCGCGGGCCTTCCATGCCTCCACTGCCATAGTCTTGATACCGTGTACGTCCACCTCACAGTCGAAGTGCCCGGCGTTGCAGCAGATGGCTCCGTCCTTCATCTTCAGGAAATGCGCGGGAGTGATCACATCCTTGCAGCCGGTCACGGTCACGAAGATGTCTCCTATCTCAGCAGCGCGGTCCATCGGCATGACCTTGAAGCCGTCCATGACGGCCTCTATGGCCTTGACCGGATCGATCTCGGTGACGATGACCGATGCCCCGAGTCCCTTTGCCCTCAGGGCCACGCCCTTGCCGCACCAGCCGTATCCGGCCACCACTACATTCTTGCCGGCCACGATGAGGTTGGTCGTGCGATTGATGCCGTTCCAGACCGACTGACCCGTACCGTAGCGGTTGTCGAAGAGGTATTTGCACTTAGCGTTGTTGACCAGCACCATCGGGAAGCGCAGCTCCCCTGCCCTGTCCATCGCTTCCAGGCGCATCACTCCGGTGGTGGTCTCCTCGCAGCCTCCGATGATACCGGGGATGAGTTCCGGCATCTCTGTATGCAGGGTATGCACCAGGTCGCCTCCGTCGTCGATGATGATATTGGGTCCGCAGGAGACTACCTTGCGGATATTGTCCATGTATTCCTGCTCCGTACAGCCGTGCCATGCAAAGACTTCCAGTCCTTCATGCACCAATGCCGCCGCCACATCGTCCTGGGTTGACAACGGATTGGAGCCGGTGATGTACATCTGTGCACCTCCGGCGGCCAGAGTCTCGCACAGATACGCCGTCTTGGCCTCCAGATGTATCGAGAGGGCCACTTTCAGTCCCTCGAAGGGTCTTTCTTCCTTGAATTTCTTCTCTATCCTGTTGAGCATAGGCATATTGGCCCTCACCCAGTCTATCTTGCGGCGGCCTTCCGCCCATGTATCAGGTTTCTTTATATCACTCATAACTTAAAGCATTCTTCTTTTTCGGAAGACCAAAATTACAATAAAAATCGCGACAATCATCAACACCAGCAGAATAAAAAAGTTCCACAGGCCGCTGCCATCCGACAACATCGGCAGTCTGATGTTCATACCATAGATGGAGGCTATCAGGGTCGGAGGCATAAGCAGCAGTGACACAAAGGTAAACACCTTCATGATACGGTTCTGCTCGAGGTTGATCAGACCGACTACTGTGTTCTGGAGGTAGTCCAGACGCTCGAAGCTGAAGTTGGTATGGTTGAGCAGGGAGACGATGTCCTTGTTGATGACCGAAAGTTTCGGAAAGATATCGCGGGGGAACTTGTCGCTCTTCATGATGGAGGAGATCATCCTCTGCTTGTCGACCACGTTCTCGCGCACCAGCATGGTGTTCTCCTGCAGTTGGTTGATATCCAAGAGGAACTCCTCGTTGACATCCTTGCCGGCACTGACCTTCTTGCTGTAGGTGTCTATCTCCTTGGACATGAGCTCGATCATGTCGGCGTCGAGGTCGATTCGGTTCTCGACGATGCCGATAAGGACGTGATAGCCTGTGGGATAGAGCCGGCTGTTGACCTGTATCCTGCGCTGTATGTCCGAGAAGCTGCGCAACTGTACATTCCTGATAGACACGATGATACCCTCGCAGAGAATGAACGAGACAGCCTCCATGGAATACTCGTCCGGACCCGGAATCAGGAAGTTCGTATTGACCGAGATAGTGGTCTCCGTCTCCGAGTAGCGGGACGATGACTCGATCTCCTCAGCCTGTGCCCTGGAGGACAGGGAGGTGTCGAGGAAAGCCTCGACCGCGCGTTTCTCGTCTCCGTCCGGGGAGAAAAGGTCAATCCAGATGACATCGTCCATTCCGAGTTCATCCAGAAATACGAGGGATTGGGATATGGAAATCTTTCCTTTGTCCTTGTAGAAAATTTGAATCATAACTTTCGGAGTTTGATGATGATTAATTGATGACATAACTTCCCTCCGGAGAGGGACAGGACTCACCAACTACATCGGACTCTGAACTCGAAAGGTCTGAATTTCAAATCAATAGCTATTAAAGAATTATTATCGGCCGCAAATATACAAATTACTGGTTAAAACGGCAATTTTTTATTCTGTCAGGCGGCGAGGTGCTCGATGAGAATCTTGGCTCCGATGGCGATGAGGATGAGGCCGCCGAGGATTTCGGACTTCTTGCCGACACTCGCACCGAGACGGCGGCCTCCGAGCAGACCGGCCAGAGAAGCCAGTGCCGTACAGGCCAGCACCATAGCCGTGGTGATACCTATCTTGAGGAATGACAGCTTGATCATGGCCAGTGATATGCCGACTGCCACGGCATCAATGCTGGTGGCCACGGACAGAAGCACGAGCTGCCTGGTATTCAGCAACGAAGTGCCGGACACTTCCTCCTCTTTCTTGGAGCAGCCTTCGATTATCATCTTCACCCCGATATAGCCCAGCAGCACAAATGCCACCCAGTGATCCACCTTCGAAATGTAGTCGCTTACGCTGTAACCCAGCAGCCAGCCGGCAAAGGTAAGCCCCGCCTGAAACACTGCGAAACAGAAGATAATCCGCAGAATCTGCCTGACACACAGACTGCCGCGTGTACATATCCCGCCGGTAAGCGAGACCGCGAATGTATCGAAACACAGGCCGGCAGCCAGCAGCATCAATTCTATATAACTCATAACAAAGGTGTTCTATTCTTTATAGACATACCCAGCGTAAGGGAATCGGTGTACTCGAGATCATCACCGAAACCCACACCCCTGGCTATCGCCGAAATCCTCACCCCCTTGCCGTCAAGCAACCGTCTGATATAATACGATGTTGTCTCACCTTCCATTCCCCTGCTTATTGCGATTATCACTTCCCGCACCTCAGGTGACGAAACCCTCTCCACCAGACCGGCTATGGTCAGGTCATCGGGACCTATTCCGTCCATAGGAGAAATGACACCGCCCAGGACATGATACACACCGTTATATTCACCCGTATCCTCGATGCTCATCACGTCACGGACACTCTCAACCACGCATATCGTTGAATGATCCCGGTGAGAATCAGCACATATCGGACACACATCCCCCTCCGATATCATATTGCACACACGGCAATAACGGACCTCCGTCCTTAGCCTGATCAGCGCGTTGCCCAAACGCACGGCCTCATCTTCAGGCCTGCGCAACAGGAACAATGCGAGCCTTAAAGCGGTTTTCTCACCTATGGACGGCAGAGAGCCGAGTGCTTCCACTGCCTCTTTCAACAACGGTATCATCATACAATATTCTGATTCTGGAAAAAATTGACAAGACCGTCCCCGGCACTCGCAGCAACACTCCGCACTCCGATTCCGAATTCTGACGCGACAAAGCGCAGTACACCCTCATAAGCATAGGCCACAGATCCGATTGCTGCAAGCGGCAGATCCGGCCGATCGTAGCGCAGCACATTGCGTCTTATAAATGCCCTGAAACCCTCCTCAAGCAGTTCACGTACATACTCCTGGCCCTCATGCCTTTTCAGGAAAATCGAGAACGAAGCCAGATAACGGGAAGGCATATCTGCGCGGTACACCCTGTCCACTATCGAAGCATAGCTCAACGGACCGCACTCCCCCTCCAGGGCCTGCGACAGACTATCCGGCAACATGCCTTTTATATAATCCGACAGCAACCGTTTACCCAGCCATGCTCCGCTGCCCTCATCTCCGAGAATAAAACCGCCCGCCGGAATATTCCTGACGATACGGCCCCCGAGATACAGACCGCTGTTCGAACCGGTGCCCAGAATTGCCGCTATCCCGTCACTACTGCCAAGGGAAGCCACCGCTGCCGCAGTCAGATCAGAACCCACGGTCACAGTGAATCCCGGCAGGACCCTTCTGAAAGCATCCGACACAGCTTCCGCTGCCTTTTCCGAGACTACTCCGGCCCCGTAAAAATACAGCCGGCCCTCTCTTCCCACATATTCTCCCAAAGCTCCGACGAATATCCGGACCATATCATCAACACTCTGATACACAGGATTGACACCGGCTGACACGACCCGCCTTACGGGAGCGTCATCCTCCAGTATCCTCCAGTCTATCGAGGTCGAACCGCTGTCTGCGACTACAATCATGGTAAAACGGCATTAAATTTGTCGGCAAAAGTAAATAAAAATCGATTTACAGCAAATATGAACGAACTGGAGACAACCCGGCTGCTGCGCGAATATGCCGCCGAGTACAATGACTGGAAGTATTTTACGGGAGATCCGATCATCTTCCCGAAACATTTCGCGTCACTTTACAAGGAAGGAAAGGCCGCCATTCAGGACGTAGAGACAGCCGCCGCAATTGCCGCCCACCTGGCATGGGGGCGCAGGGATATGATCGTAAGGGACTGCACCAGAGCGATGGACGAGATGGGATGGCAGCCCTACGAGTACGTCAAGGCCGGGGAATACAGAGATGACAGCACCTCCCTGCACCGCACTGTAAAGTGGAGCGAATTCGCAGCCATCTGCCGCAGGATAAAAGAGTTCTACGACAGCAGTGAAAGCATGGAGACCCTTACTCCGGGACAGATGCGCGTGAGGATATACGGACAGAAGGATGACCCGTCGGCAGCCAACAAGAAGATTCATATGCTCCGCCGCTGGATGGTCCGCGATGACGGGAAGGTGGACATGGGACTGTGGAAGCACACCGACAAACGGAACCTGGTCATTCCGCTTGACGTACACGTACACAGAACCGCCTTGCAGCTTGGCATAACACAGAGGAAAAGCGCTGATATACGGACAGCTGAGGAGATAACTGCCTTCCTACGCAAGGTCTTTCCGGATGACCCTGTACTGGGAGACTTCGCACTTTTCGCTGTAGCCGCATCCGGCAAATGTTGAAAACTTTTTGCCCCTTGCCGAGGTTTTTCCAGGCATTTTTATTAACTTTGTGTTCAGTTGTGATTTGAAATATGCCTAAATTATTCATCATTTCCGGTTGCAACGGAGCGGGAAAAACCACTGCCTCCTACACCATTCTGCCGAATATGCTGAATTGCGGCAACTTCGTCAACGCGGACGAAATAGCCAGAGGGCTGTCGCCCTTTGATCCGGAAAAGGCCGCCATACAGGCCGGCAGGATCATGCTGGCACGTGTTGAGGAACTGCTGAAAGAAGGGCAGGACTTCGCGATCGAGACGACACTGGCCACACGCAGCTATGTCAATCTGATCAAGAAGGCCCAGAGCCAGGGTTACGTGGTGACTCTGCTCTATTTCTGGCTGAACATGCCGTCGCTGGCTGTGGAAAGAGTCAAGCTGAGGGTAGCGTCCGGCGGTCACAACGTAAGCGAGGAAAGTATCCGGCGCCGGTATGACATGGGCATCAAGAACCTGTTCCACCTGTACATCCCGGTATGCGAATACTGGATGATCATAGACAATTCCAATTCACCTGTGATCATCTGCGAGGGAGGAAAAGACATAACGACGAAAATACATAATAAAACCTTGTTCAACCAATTGATCAATTATGAGCGAACTAGAATCACGGGAGCTTAGAGACAACATCCTTGACGGGCTGAATGCCACTTTTCAGAAGCTGGTCAAAGAAAAGAAACGGACCAACTCCGAACTGGCGTTCGTCCAGAACGGAAAACTGGTCAAGGTCAAAGCTACCAATATCTAATTATCTCAAAACCGAACTCTGCTACACTTATGAATTATTAAAAGGGGCCCGCGACAACAGCCCCTTTTATTTCAATTGAACATGAATACCATAGATACATCTTATTACTCTTTATTCGGCATTGATCCCGACACTGCGGGCAGGATTCTCAGAGCCGCCCTTTCAAAAGGCGGGGACTATGCCGACATCTTCTGCGAGCACACTGTGACCGACGAGCTGTCCCTCAGGGACGGAGAAGTGAATGCCGTGCGCTCCAACATCGACTTCGGAGCCGGCATCCGAGTACTTTCAGGGGACCGGACAGGGTACGCCTTCTCCGAGTCCATGACAGAAGATGCACTTCTGAGAGCTGCCGCCACGGCCGCCGAGATAGCCCGGGACAGCAAGCCCGGCACTGAACTGCCGGCAGACTGCACCCCGGTGGACTTCACAAACCGATATCCCGTCATCTCCGACTGGGAGCAGCACACGGTAGAGGAGAGAAAGCACTACCTCACCATGCTGCGCGACCTGATACACCAGAAGTCAGACAAGGTAATCAACATCACCGCACGGATCAACGGCTCGGAGACCCGGATACTGTTCTACAATTCCCTGGGCCAGACCTACACGGACCTGCGCCCCATGGCATCCATGTCCGCCGTCATCGTGATGAAGGACGGAGACCGCCTGGAGAATTTCTACTCTTCCAAGAGCTACCGCAAGGGCTTTGAGTTTCTGTCCGACACCCTAGTGGAAGAGCTTGCCTCGGATGTGGTGAAAGGCTGCTCCAGACTTTTCGAGGCCGGCAGACCGTCCTGCGGAGAGATGCCCGTGGTCATGGGGGCCGGCAGTTCCGGCATCCTGCTGCACGAGGCCATCGGACACTCATTTGAGGCCGACTTCAACCGCAAGGGCGTATCCATCTTCTCCGACCGGATGGGACAGGTCATCTGCAACCGTGAGATCAACATTGTGGACGACGGCACCCTGCCCTCGTTCAGAGGCTCCGTCAACGTGGATGACGAGGGCGTGCCCGGCCAGAAGACCTACATGGTCAAGGACGGAGTGCTCAACTCCTACCTTCACGACCGCATCAGCGCCAGGTACTACGGCGTAGAGCCCACCGGCAACGGCCGCCGCGAGTCATTCCGCTACATGCCCATCCCGAGGATGCGCTCCACCTACATGGAGAACGGCAAATCCTCCGAGGAAGACCTTATACGCTCGGTAAAGAAGGGTATCTACGTGGACAATTTCGCCAACGGTCAGGTACAGATCGGAGCCGGAGACTTCACGTTCTACGTCAAGTCCGGCTTCATGATTGAGGACGGACACCTGACCCGGCCCATCAAGGACACCAACATCATAGGCAACGGTCCCGAAGCCCTGGCCGGCATCGTGGGCGTGGCCGACAATCTCATAGTGGACGACAGCACCTGGACCTGCGGCAAAGGTCAGTATTGCCCCGTATCCTGCGGTATGCCGTCAGTCCTGGTAAGCAAACTTAATGTAGGAGGTATCAATGAATAAAGACATAGCCAGAAAGGCCCTTGAGACAGCCCTTGAGCTAGGAGCATCGGACTGCCGCATCAGTCTGGCGGAGAGCACACAGACTTCCATCTCCTATCTCAACGGAGAGATAGAGAAGCTCCAGCAGTCATCCTCATCGGCCATGGGCATCGCCATTTTCACCGAAGGACGCTACGGCAGTTTCTCCACCAACAGGATGGACATGGACGAGCTGCGTCCGTTTCTGCGCAGATGCATAGAGTCGTGCCGTCTGCTCACCCCGGACAACTGCCGGACCATGCCGGACAGAGGCACTTATTATAAAGGAGACAAGCCGGACCTGCATCTGCTTGATGACAGATACCGGTCCATACCTTTCGCAGACAAGGCCGCATTTCTGAAAGCCACCGATGCCGAGGTGGACAAGAGCGATTCCCGCCTTATATCCACGGCCTGCGACTGGGACGACTGCCTCAAATCCGAATACATAATCGACTCCCAGGGCCTGGAGGTCGAGGACTGCCGCACGGCCTACTCCGTATCATGCGAGTGTACGGTACGCGGTCACGGCGAGGCACGGCCCCAGAACAACTGGTTCGAGGGTTCTGTTTTCTTCGACAGACTGCCTTCCGGCTGCGGACGCAAGGCTTACGAGCGCACCGTACCGATGATTGACTCACGCAAACTCCCCTCAGGCAAATACAGCATTGTCCTGGAGAATACCGTTTCGGCCAAAGCCGTATCAGCCGTCATCTCGGCACTTAACGGAGCTGCCCTGCAGCAGAAGAACTCCTTCCTGCTGGACTCCCTGGGCAAGAGGATGTTCCCCGAGTCGCTGCATATCGCAGACAACCCTCTGCTGCCGGGACGCACCGGTTCCACCTACTACGACAGCGAGGGCGTAGCCACCAGTGAGCGGGACATCATCCGGGACGGACAGGTATGCACCTATTTCCTCAATACCTATTTCGCCAACAAGCTAGGGATGCCCCGCACGACGGAGGATGCCTTCGCGGTGTATTTCCCGAAGAACTCAGGGATGGGACTGGAAGATATCCTGCGGCAGACCGGCAAGGGAGTACTGATTACAGGCTTCAACGGCGGCAACAGCAACCCGGTCACCGGCGACTTCTCCTACGGCATCGAAGGCTGGTACTTCGAAAACGGCCAGAAGCTCTACCCTGTCAAGGAGATGAATCTCACCGGCAACTTCCTCACCCTGTGGAAGAACAGCATATTAATCGGCAACGACCCGATAGGCTTCATGGAGTGGCAGATACCCACCCTGGCCTTTGAAGGAGCCGACATAAGCGGATTATAAACAATTATCAAAATAAATCAGAACAATGAAAATCAGTGAAAAGAAAGTAGTAGCACTTACCTACACCCTCACAGTGGACGGCCAGGTTGCCGACCAGACCACGGAAGACAGACCCCTCGACTTCATCTTCGGCATGGGATATCTCCTGCCCAAGTTCGAGGAGAATATCGCCGGCAAGGAGCCCGGTGACAGCTTCGAGTTCACCCTCACTCCCTCCGAAGGCTACGGCGAGCACAATCCCGAGCTGGTAGTCGAGCTTCCCAAGCACATCTTCGAAGTGGACGGAAAGATTCAGGAAGGCCTCCTCACCGTCGGCAACATGATCCCCATGATGAACCAGCAGGGCGGTGTCATGCACGGCAAGGTACACGAGGTCAAGGACGACAGCGTGATGATGAACTTCAACCACCCCATGGCCGGCAAGACCCTCAATTTCACCGGCAAGATACTCACCGTCCGTGACGCCACCGAGCAGGAGCTCAAGGAAGGCCTGCACGGCGAGCTGAAGCAGAGCTCATGCGGAAGCGGCTGCTCCTCCTGCGGCGGTGAATGCTGCGGAGGCTGCAACTGATTTGACTCTACCGTCTGACTGCTCAGCAACTCACAAAACACTGAGTGTCAGCAGGCTTGAAAATGCAGGTCGGAAAAGGCCAGGCCCTCCCACCGCTTCGCGGCGGGCCCCTCCCTCTAGAGCCGAGGGCGGCTAGTCTTTTCCGACCTGCATTTTCAAGCCTCACCCGCTTTGCCTGTTTGCCTCATTCTCCTTCACTTCCTTTTTCTTTCCTTAACACAGCCTATCGTAACGCACCATACCACCACACCATTCCATTCCAGTCTGTAATTGACCATTCTGGATAATCAGCAGGAAAACAGATAAGCGGTGATTACCCTCAGTCTGTAAAACGCATACTTTATGTATATATCTGAGAAACATGAGCATATACGGTATTTGAGCTAAACAGACTGCATTTCACTGCAGTGCGGGATACACGCTGAAACGGGATATGCAGGGGACGGCGCGGCTGCTGTCGACTACGAGACGGACGGCTGTTGCGGTCACCGGACGATCGAAAACAGCGATATGCTTGTGTCCTACGGATGTGCCGGTGTAGACTGTCTGCCACTGACTATCAGGCATCCTGACCTCCACGCGGAAAGACCGGATACGCTCACCTTGAGCGATATCTTCCTGGATGACACAGCGGTCCACTGACACTGCTCCAGACGTAGCGGAAGACTGCCGGTCTCCAGCGGATTGCTGCGGAAATTCCAGCAGGAGGGTTCCGCCACGGCCGGAAGCCGAAGCGACAGGTGCCCCATACCTGCGCTGTATCTCCTCACCCCACTCCTCTAACCGGCGGACATCCCCTTCCGGCAGCAGGCCGTCAGGATCCGGAGTCAGCCCGACGATGAGGGTGGCATTGCGTCCCACTGACTTCTCGTACATGGACATCAGAGCATCGAGAGAGTAGACCGCGTCCTCGTCTCCCGGCTCCCAGAACCACTCGTGCCGGCCTCCGGCTCCGCGCAGAGGGGTGTCCGCCATAGCCGGCACCCAGTACTGACCGTCGGGATCTCCGTGAGCAAGCAGACGGTTGTGCTCGGAGGCCGACTCGTTATTGCGGTTGTGGCTGTAGGGATAAGGGAACGTGGACCAGCACGGGTAGCCGACGGTTCCGGTCTCGGAGCCGCCCCAGCGAAGGTCGGCCCGGTCCACATTGTGATAGAAGAGGCAGTCGGGCTGAAGGCTGTCGATTATAGGCTCCACATCAGGACCCATGCCCCTCGGGTCGTCGGCCCCGCCGTCAAACCAGATCATGAACAGGTCTCCGTACCGGGAACACAGTTCCTCCACCATCCGTTCGCAGTACCTCCTGTACCACTCCTGCCGGTTGCGGGCAAAGTCTCCGTCTCCCTCGGCCGCGAAATTGTGTATCCCTAAAAGGGAGTTCCATCGGATACCGACATACAGCCCCGGCTGCAGTCCGTACTTGCGGCACGAGGCCACGAAGTCCGCCACTATGTCTCCCTTGCCGTCCCTCCAGCGCACCGCCTTCAGGCAGTAAGGGTTCACATCGCTCTGCCACAGACCGAAACCGGTCTCGTGAGTAGCCGTAAGTATGGCGAAGCGGGCTCCGGCAGCCTTGGCCGCACGTATCCACTGGTCGGTGTCGAGATGCTCCGGAGCGAAGATGTTGTAGTCCTCGACCGGAGTTATACGGTTGCTTCCCTGACCGTAGGCCTGACCGTCGAACACGTGCAGGTCATAATGGAACACCACGCCTAATTCGGCCTCGTGCCACTTGAGCTGTCTCTCAGCCGGAACCGGGATGCAGGCAGTATCTTTCACGCTGGCCGAAGACAACAAACATACTGTCAGCAATAATGCGATACAGGACCATTTACGGATATTCATGAATCCTGTAAATTTATTTCCCATAAGAAATGAATTTGCTTAAAATCAATATTTGTGAACTATAAGTTGCACCGCAGTATGCGCTCGGCGGCGCGGATACCGTCGATGGCGGAGGAGACGATGCCCCCGGAGTAGCCGGCCCCCTCTCCGCAGGGATAAAGGTTCCGCAGGTCAATGTGCTGGAGGGTCTGAGGATCACGGGGAAGGCGCACGGGCGAGGAGGTGCGGGACTCCACTGCAAGGAGCAGGGCCTCGGAGGTATAGTAGCCCCTGAGCTTTCGGTCAAATGCCGGGAAGGCCTTGCGCAGGCGGTCGGCAACGAAGGCGGGCAGAACGTCATTGAGGTCCGCGGCAAATGCTCCGGGTGCGTAGGAGGTCTTCGGCAGTGTCGTAACAACTGCCTTGCCTCTGCGGCTTTTGACGAAATCGGTCATGCGCTGGGCCGGAGCGCGGAATGAGGCCGTGACTTCGTAGCAGCGGCGTTCCACCTCCTCCCGGAAATCCAGCATTGCCTCCGGGCCGCCTGGGACATCCTCCGGCTCTACGGAAGTGACGATGCCGGCATTGGCCCAGCGGGAATTGCGCCGGGAGTTGGACATGCCGTTTGTGACCACCGTCCCCGGCTCGGTGGACGAGGGGACGAGAATGCCGCCGGGGCACATGCAGAAGGAGAACACTCCCCTGCCGTCCACCTGCTCCACGAGGGAGTATTCAGCTGCCGGCAGCCAGGGCATGCGCGGGCCGTGGTACTGCGCCCGGTCGATGAGCTCCTGCGGGTGCTCCGCCCTGACTCCGAGGGCAAAGCCTTTGGCCTCCACCGCCCACCCCTTGCATATGAACAGGCGGTAAATGTCCGAGGCGGAGTGCCCGGCCGCTAAGATGACCTCCGGAGCCTCGAAGACAGAGCCATTTTCACAGAGCACCTTCCACCCTCCGCCGGGAGTCTGCTGAAAGTCGGTGACACGGCTGGAAAAATGATATTCGCCTCCGCATTCCACGATATGGGAGCGCATGGCCTCGACTATCGCGGGCAGACGGTCGCTGCCGATATGGGGATGGGCGTCAATCCTTATCATGGGGTCGGCGCCGAAGTCGGTGAATGTCCTGAGGACTGCGCCCACATCGCCCCGCTTGTTGGAGCGGGTGTAGAGCTTGCCGTCGGAAAATGTGCCGGCTCCGCCCTCGCCGAAGCAGTAGTTGGAGTCGGGATTGAGGCCGCCGGTACGGGAGATGGCGGCTATGTCGTATTTGCGTTCGTGGACGTTCTTGCCCCGCTCGAGGATGATGGGACGGCGGCCGCCGCAGATGAGCCTCAGGGCCGCAAAGAGTCCGGCTGGACCGGCTCCGATGACGATTACGGGCAACTTCTGCGAAACATCCTGACTGAGGCTGTACGACGCGGTCTCAGGGGGAACCTCTCCCTGCAGGTATGCGGCCAGCCGGTAGCGGCGCAGGATCTTGCGGGAGCGGGCGTCGATGGAGCGGCGGAGAAGGCGCACCTCGGCTATTCTCCCGACAGGGACACCGGCAGCCTTGGCCGCAGCCGTCCTGAAATCTTCCTCTGTGGGAGCGTACGATGCCTCGAAGGCTGTCTCGAATTCTTTCATCTATTTGAAGTCAAGGGCTCTGGAAACGGGTGCGGCATCGAGTCCTCCGGTGAGCCCCGCGCGGAACTTGAAGAGACCGGCCACGGCTATCATCGCGGCGTTGTCAGTGGTGAACTTGAATTCGGGGATGAAGGTGGTCCAGCCGCGTTTCTCGCCCTCGAAGGCGATGCGGCTGCGCAGACCGGAGTTGGCCGACACACCGCCGCCGATGGCCACCTGTTTTATACCTGTCTGCTTCACGGCTTTCAGTAGTTTGTCCATCAGCACGTCTATCAGGGTCTTCTGGAACGAGGCGCAGATATCGGCCATATTGTGCTGCATGAAGTCGGGGTCCTCCTTCAAATGGTCACGCACGAAATACAGCAGGGAGGTCTTCACTCCGCTGAAGCTGTAGTCCAGTCCGGGGACGTGCGGTTTGGCGAACTTGAATCGTTCAGGGTCGCCCTGGGCAGCGAGCCTGTCCACCACCGGACCGCCGGGATAGCCGAGGCCGAGGAGCTTGGCGCACTTGTCGAACGCCTCCCCCACCGCGTCGTCTATCGTCCGGCCCAGCACCTCGAAGTGCAGCGGGTCGTCCACCCTCACGATCTGGGAGTGGCCTCCGGAGACCAGCAGGGCCAGGAAGGGAAATGTCGGGGGCGTGTAAGGCTTACCCTCCTGCCGGATGAAATGCGAGAGGATGTGGCCCTGGAGGTGGTTGACATCCACCAGCGGATTACCTGTCGCCAGCGACAGTCCTTTGGCGAAGGACACCCCGACGAGCAGCGAACCCAGCAGGCCCGGTCCGCGGGTATAGGCTATCGCATCTATCTGGTCCGGCCTCACCCCGGCCTGGTCAAGGGCCTGGCTTACCACCGGCACTATATTCTGCTGATGAGCGCGAGAGGCCAGCTCAGGCACCACTCCGCCATACTTGCGGTGTACCTCCTGCGAGGCCATCACATTGGCCAGCAGCGTCTCACCGCGCAATACCGCCGCCGACGTATCGTCGCACGACGACTCAATCCCCAATATTATCTCTTCTGCCATACGCATTCATTATTTCCTAACTGCTATGCTCCATAAAGTCTTCGTAAAGAGCGACCGGTCCTAAATGCCAGTACTTACTTTCCTCTCTCTCCAGCTCACGATATGTCTTGGAATGATAAAATGCACGGATTGCATCCAGCATTGAGCCTCCGTATTTCTCAACATAGATACGGGCGACATTGCTGACTTTACCCGGAATCAGCAGGAATAAGTTTTTATCTGTAATATTTCTATCCATATCAACTACCGCACCTTATTTACCTCTATGAATCTGAGATGACTTAACGATTTTTCCGTATGGAACAGCATCTGGTCTACCAGTTTGAATGTCCGCAATTCACGAATCAATGCCTGCTTGTCAAGCAATCCGCTCTCATACAGTGCAAAAGCAGCATATACCCTATCATTTGCAACCGGTCCGTAAACAATATCATAATCATGATGATAATCTTGATTGACTCTATTGGCCATAACAAAATCCAGCCAATTCTCATCAGGATCATCAAACCATAAAACTTTACATTCCAACAACGCAGACTCGTCTAATTCATAAATATTAACGTAACCAGAAATGTGGTCTGCTGCCATCATACGCCGACGCGCCCACTGTTCCGCCTGCTCCTCACTTGTAGTCGTATAGAAACCTGTGCCGTAATCCAATGTCCTGGACGGCAATTTTATATATGGCTTTTCAACCACTTCAAGACTTCCATGATACAATCTCATCTTTTCTCCTCCTCTCTCCTTTTGGCAATGTAGTCATCCAAGTCTGCGACAAGCCATTGCCAGCCCTGCGTATGCAGAACATCATAATTATCCACCAGATACCGCACTACGCCATAACGGTCAAATAGATCCATAACTTCCTGTCCGGCAGCTCCGATATGCATCTTGTACTGCTCAATACAGAAAGTCACGAAATATGCTGTATTCTGGTCTCGTTCTGTCATTGTTGCTGATTTGAGCAGCACAAAGATAGCAAACTTCTACTTTTTTACCAGAAATTTGACAATATCCCCCATTCTGCCTGCCAAGAAGCATCCTTGCTAAGGCTACTTGGGGAACTTGGCGACGAGGCTGCGCCACTGAGGGTCGTTTTTGCGGTCGGGGATGTCCGGCATAATGTGCGTGAGGTACTGGGCGAAGACACTGCCGGTGACGGCCATGCCGTAGTTGGTCAGGTGCTGGTTGGCCCCGTATGTGTCCTGGAACGCCGCCGTGGTATACAGAGACCTCAAAGTAGAGTCCGTCACCTGTGCCGCCTGCAGGTCCAGCCAGTAAGGACTCAGGCCCTTAAGATGCGCACCCAGTCTCTCCTGCCATACGGGATAGTTCTTCACGTGCTCCGGACACATCGGAACGGTCAGGAAGACCAGCCGGATTCCGTTCTCCTTACACAGTTGCGCTATCTTTTCCGTATACTTGGCAGAACTTCGGCTAATCTCGTATTCAGCCCCGTCCACCGGAGCACCCTCATCCTCATACCTGTCCAACGTGGCCTGGGAGAGACCTTTTGAGAACCGGGCGAACTGGCCCAGGTACAGGTCGTTGCGAACCCTGCGCTTAGGCCCCTCGCCCTTGAGGTTGCGCATCACCTGGTCCGGCTTGGTAAAGATATAGTTGTGGTTGCGGAAAGTCTCGCACCAAGCTATCGGCCAGTTGTGGTAATTGAACAGCAACGGAGTGGAGCGGACCTTCAGCCAGATATTCCTGCGGGCCCGGAAGCTGTTGATCTCGTCATTCAGCGCACCTTTCTCCAGCCTGAGCGGATCCGACTCGTTGATGGCATAGGTCTCCAGCACCAGCACTTTCGGCTTCTGCACCTTCAGAGCCTCCTCTATGGTAGGGACTGTCGTAAAATGTTGACATCTTTCTAACAAATTGTTTGTCAATGTGGTAGAGATTTTATATCTTTGAAATATAAACAAAAATTCCTCCAACAGGCCGTAGGAAGCTGAATTTGGAGGAATTGCAAAAAAACTTGCGATGTCAAAAATACAAAATTTTGCTGAAATAACACCAAATATTCCATTCACGGAGTTCAATTTTTATGATCTCTACAGGTCAACTTTCGAGAAGAGCGAGTTGGGCAGGATAAAGAAGCTGCTTCCGCTGCGTGAGATGGCGGAGAACTTCGGGCTGACAAGCAGGAGCCTGAGGCCAAGGCGAGGAAGGAAGCCATATTTCACGCCGGAAGGTAAGGTCGCACTGATGTTCCTGAAGATGTACACCGGACTGAGCTGCCCTAAGTTGATGGAACAGTTGAACGGCAACATTCACTACCAGATGTTCTGCGATGTGATAATCGCCCCTACGAGACCACTGACAAACTACAAGTTGTTGGATGACATAATTCTGGAGCTGTCGGGCAAGTTGAAGATCCAACAGCAGCAGGATATACTTGCAGAGATGTGGAAACCGTACATGGAGAATCTGGACACGATGTACACGGATGCCACCTGCTACGAGTATACTTTGGATTGAATTTTAGATTTTGTGTAAACAAATAATAACTAACTTTACAGCATGAAATAAGCAAAATATAACAATCGAGTTAAATGAAGGCAAAACTAGTTTCACATCTCAATTCAGTTTTTCAGGCTTTGTCCATCGAGTCTGAGATAGAGGTGTATGACTGCTGTAATGATATACTCCCTGAATGGGCCAGACACTTATCTCATCCATTTAGGTACTTCGTTTGCACTCCCGCTATCGATGATTTAGTGTTGCTCAAAAAATTTTTGTGCAAAGACATTTTTGTATCTGGTAGAATGCTCTACTGGTATGATGGAGATGCGATTGAACCACATTGCGCACCAAAGCAAATTTCTTCTACTGGTAATTTTGAGAGTCATAGACTAAAGACTAGCACAAGATTGCCAAGTTGGTTAGATGAGTATATTTTCAAAACATTACATGCACAATATGCTCCGAACCACGAGAGGTTTGATTTTAATCTTGACCTAACAGAAACAGATGTTCTCAAGTATCTTGGAACATACTTTCCTCGTAGCTATGCGGAGTCATTTTGCATATTTGATAATCTTTTTAGAAATACGGCATACTCATCTGTATTCCATATTGATGCCCCGATAAATATAGCGGCGATTGGTTGTGGTACTGGTGGAGACTTAATGGGCTTACTAACAGTAATTGGCAAGTACAGTACTCTCAATCGTCCCATTAACATTATTGCAGTAGATGGGAATAGCGAAGCGTTGAGCATATTGTCTCAGATTCTAGAAAAGTATAAGCAGTACTTTAAAAAAGAACTATCTCTTAAAATCATAACCCACACGTTTGTTGATATATGCTCATTTGACTTGTCATCAATAGGTATTAGCAGCTCATTCGACTTTGTCTTATGCTCTAAAATGATATGCGAACTTATTGCCTCTGGGCGTGGTCGTAATGACGATGCATACTATGATTATGTGATTAAGTTTTTGCCTCTTTTAAATGAAAGAGGCATATTCTATTTGTTGGATGTAACAACCCGTCAAAAGCACTCTACGTTCAACCCCTTCCTGCTGAATGAGCAAGTACAGCGAGCTATGGTTAATAATAATGACTATGTTGTAATATCACCTATTCCATGCTCGTTCTTTAACCAAACCTGCAATAATAGTTGTTTTTATCAAAAAACCTTTTCTATCACTCATTCAAACATCAAAGATGATAAAAGCAAGGTTGCGTATAAGCTAATTGCTCATAAGGATGTATACCGCCTCATAGGCGCTGGCATAGAAGGTACTGGTAAATATCAAATTCATGGAGATAAAATTTGTCCTCACACAGAAGCTTGGTCCGGAGGATATATGGATGCCTTTTATATTCCCGAAACATCTTACAATACATTTTTGAGTGATGAGGAGTTGCTCTCAACCGTAAAGGTTAATGACGATAAACCTTCAAATAGAGATTGTGTAAGTTCTTCTGTCTCTATTCCTGCAGGGACTGCAAGTATGCCATCTCAAGATGATATGTGTACTGGAAGCCTAGGAAGTGTGACAGATGCAATAGACAATAATGAAATCTTATCTAGTGATGACTACTATACAGGGTGCTATATTATTGACACAAATGTCTTTGTGGAAAAGCCTGATATTATTGACTCTATTCCAGAAGATTATTTTGTAGTTCTATCTGCCAAAGTGCTAGAAGAATTAAATCACCTCAAAATTAAAAAGAATATTTCAGTTGCTGGGAAAAAACGTGCAAATAGGGCTTTGAAAAATATTTCAGATAGTCTAAGTAGAAAGGATAGAGAAATAATAATGGAGGATTCTGATGTTAGATTACTCCCTAAGGATTTTGACAAACATAATCCAGATAACAAGATATTGTCTGTCGCACTGAAATTTGTTGGCGAAAATCCAATATTACTCACTTCTGACTTTGGTCTCCAAGCGAGAGCCAAAGCAATGGGGGTAGAATCAATTTCATTAAAGGAATACAAAAAAATAAATAATAACTAATATGCCAAGAAGGAGTTTCTTTATTCGAGAATCAGAACTTAGCGATGATCAGAGACAGGTTATCAATCGCAGATCTGATAATTCATTTATTGTTAAGGGCTGCGCGGGTAGCGGCAAATCAATTTTAGCTTTATGGAAAGCTAAACAAATTCAAGATGAAGACAAAGGTACTTTCTTGTTTGTTGTGTTTACCAAAGCTCTTAAACAATATATGAGTGATGGTGTCTCTCAAATCGGTATTCATGCTAATTGCATTGAAAACTACAACCAATGTTTCTATTGGAAACAGGACCCGGATACCAAGAAGTGGGTTCAAGGAGATTGGAAGAAGGGTTCCTACGATTATTTGATTGTTGATGAGGCACAAGATTTCTCTCAGGAGGATATTCTTATGTTTAAGAGTAAGGCTCGTAAAGCGTTGCTCTTATACGGTGATTCTGCCCAGCAGTTGTACAACTTCATTCCAGGAAAGACAACGATCTCAATGGATGATATGGTGTACATTACAAAGTTCCCCACCGAGCAATTGGTATTCAATCATAGATTACCTAAGAAAGTTGCACGCGTTGCTGAATACATAAATTCAGAAAGTGATGTTCTTGAAAGAAGATGTCAAAATGAAGGTACTGAATTGCCTAAAATTTTTGAATATCGAACATTCGAGGAACAGTTAGATGCTATTATTCAAATAATACGAAACCGTAACTTTGAAGATGTCGGCATTTTGTTTAGACATAATAGAGATGTAGAAAGAGCTACAGCCTATTTTAAGGCCCATGGACTTCCTAATGTCGAAGCGAAGATTAATGAGTCCATTGATCTTAACTTTAAGTCTGACAACCCAAAGATTATGACCTATCATAGTGCTAAAGGTCTGCAATTTGAGGCAGTCTTCATTCCTGAATGTACTTGTTCTGATAACGATGATAGGAATCCTCTGTATGTAGCTATTACGCGAACATATCAGACCCTCTATATAATGCATTCCGGCAACTTATCAAGCTTTTTTGATGATGTTCCAAGGCATCTCTATGAGACCTCAACCGCACAAACTGATGAATTATAATTATGAAACAGAAATTATATATTCCAACATCGTCACTCAACTTCAATAATATTATGTCGAGTGAATCGATATCCCCGCAGTCTTTTTATGAGATGAGAGGATATGGTTATAAACACTTTGAAAAGGTCGAGTTGAATAGTTTAGACAATACTATTCTATTGTACGAAGAGTTTCCTGATTTTTCTATTGACGAAAGTGAATTAGAAAACTTTCCTATGGTGATCGAGATATCGCCAGAGTTTTGTAATGCAAAAATATCGAATGTTGCCGAGGGAGTATATGAATGTCATGAAACAATATACCTCAACCCTTTTAATACATTGTTTTATTTTAACCGCAAGACTGAGCTTGTATCGACAAGAGCTAAATCAAGGCCTAGTGTAGAAGCAAAATTTGCAAACTTGTATAAAGGCTGTCTTAAAGTCGTAGCTTCTTCGGTTAAGAGGCGAAAATACAAGGCTCACATTGATGTGCAAGATTCATTTGACCGAGCGGCTTTTGAGCAGGATGTGAGAATAAACAAACTCAAAGGTTTTGTTTACTCCTATATCATTGCTGCTAATAGGTCTTGCAGTGATAATGTTGCCCTATTGAAGATGCATTGCAAGCAGTTAATCAATACACTGTCTGCGGCAACAACTTCACCTAATGGATATATTCAATCCGAGGCAATAGACAAACTATATGCTGATGTAAGAAGAGATATTGAAAAGATAGAAGGAATCCAGTCTAAGGTGGATTCAATTATGAAAGCGAAATCTGATGAGTATCAGGTTCCACATCTTATTGATATTCTTCGAAAGGAAGGGCTGTATGATTCTTGGAACATTAAGATTAAAAACACATATGGTCTAAAAACTAAAGTGTCCCTTGATAAGTTTGTTGCTAACATTGGGGCAGATCGATTGCAAGCCTTGGACAGCTATGAACAGTATTTAGATAGCATAGTAGCATTTTATAATAGCCAAAGACCTGCATTACCCGTCAACTTGGTTCCACAGATAAGTAGTGAAAGAATTATAGCACTACAAGAAGGAGACAAACAATTTGTTGTCAGTCTTCTTAACATGTATCTTAATGAATTAATTGAAAAGGAGAAGTTCCTATCAGGTCGATATAATTATGCTAGAATGGGTGGTACAATGTTTAGAGATGCTCTCGGAGATAAATGGGAAAATAGCGAGGAAAGACGATATGTAAATGCGCTTTTGAAGAATATCAACGAGTACACAGCATTCGACATTAATAGTTCCACGAATCTAACACTGAAGTCGTTTGCAGCATTCTTCCAAAAAGGAGACATCGAGGTGCGTAAATTGGAAGACTACCTAACAAGTTCTGGTATAGGAGATCTTAGGATGGCATTCTCTCTATGGGGTGTAGTCTTCGGATTTGCTGACATGCCAAAGACCTACACAACGCATTTGTTTGACTCAGCTGAGCAGGAATATATTGAAGGTGTCTACAAATTTATCCACAAGTCTTTATTCGGAAAAGATTTGGAAGGATCAATATGTCCATATGAAGAGCCAAAGGATGATGAACCGAAGAGTACTTTGGGTAGATTTATTGAAGGTGTCGTAGATATTGCATCAAGACCGTTTATGGGGAAAAACGAAGGCGCAAAGAAATATCCAGAAGCCTTAGCTTGCGTTTTTGAGTCTGAGGAATTTGGCTCTTTGTCGAGTGCGGCAAAGCAACACTACATAAATGCTTGTGTAGAATGGTGGCGCGGACAGATTGATGCACAGTTTATTGCGTACGTCCAGGGAATAAAGCCTTTTGCAAAGACTAAGGGTAAGTGGGAAAAGTGTGTAAAGATACTTAAGCAGCAGTTACCTTCTAAGCCACGTACTAGAAAGAAAACGCGTGATTGCAATAATGGGTTGTTTAACTTTGATTTACAACCTTCAGACACAATAGCCCCTTCCCCTATAAGATCTCTCATTGTCGACACCGATATTGAAGTGCTAAAGAAATTAATTGTGGAAAAATGCCGAGTGTATGATTCGGAAATCATCAAAAACTTTGTGTATGTATATGATAAGCATCAACAAAGCGAAAGAAGTAATAACGATACAATAAGGCATTTTCGTAACTTGTGCTTTCCTAAGAACCCAGCAAACCATGGTAGCATAGAAGATACTCCAGCTAACAGAAGAGCTGTTGATGCGATAGTGGAATGGTTACAAAATAATTTTAGAAATTAAATGACAGAAAGCTATCCAATAATAGTTTCAGCCAGCCGGTCAACTGATATCCCAGCATTTTATGCCAAGTGGTTTGTAAACCGCTTGGCAGCTGGGTATGCAGTGTGGTATAACCCGTTTAACCAGCAGCCAATGAAGATCTCATTTGAGAAAACAAAGGTTGTTGTATTTTGGACAAAGAACCCTGCTCCGCTAATTCCATATCTGCATGAGTTGGACAAACGGGGAATACATTATTATTTTCAGTTTACGCTCAATGATTACGAGACAGAGAACTTTGAACCAAATGTTCCCGCATTAGAAGAGCGTGTAGAAACCTTTAAGAGACTCACTGCTCTTATAGGAAAAGAGCGTGTGATTTGGCGTTTCGATCCTATCATTATGACTTCGCGCTTACAGCCACGTGACATTCTAAAAAAAGTGTGGAAGATAGGCAATCTTATTAAAGGCTGTACAGAGAAACTAGTGTTTAGTTTTGTTGATGTTAAGAGCTACCGTAAAGTTCAAAATAACCTAATCAAAGACACCGACTCGTTTACTCGTGAAACTATTGATATGGCAGAGCCAAACGATGAGCAGATTAGAGAGATCGTTGAGGGCTTAGCTAAACTTCGTGAACATTGGAAAAATGAAGATGGCTGGAATTTAACATTGGCAACGTGCGCTGAAAAGATAGACCTTGAAGAGTATGGAGTTGAACACAACAAATGTATTGATGGCGAACTAATGGAGCGCCTATTTTCAGATGATAAGGAGCTGGTTTACTATCTACGAACTGGCAAATTGCCAGAACCAGATTTGTTTGGCGGAATTCCAGAGTTCCCATCAGAATCAAAAAACTTAAAGGATAAGGGGCAGCGTAAACTGTGTGGCTGCATGATTAGTAAGGATATTGGTATGTACAACACTTGTCGCCATCTATGTGCGTACTGTTACGCCAATACAAGTCGGAATGTAGTAATGTCCAATAAGGACAAACATTCAGATGAAAGCGAGAGTATCATTGGATAATAAAAAATATCCGGAGCAAACACTATTTTTTAGTTGTAATAATGCAACAATACTTCGGTAAATTTTTACCGAAAAATTTAAAATTTAACAATCGAGTCGGATAAGGCCGGCTCAAACCCTTTAAAAGTTCATTGAAATATTGTCAAAGACAAATCTTCAAGCAGATGTGATTCTGTGTTTCGGAGTGTGGTAAAATGCTGAAAAATATATAAAAGTATTGCATAATTCATTGATTATTAGTAAATTAGAAGTATATCACCCCTTCTGATTATGACTAGAGAATCAATACTTATGCAATACCAATCCGAGTGCCTTGAGGCCCTCAAATCAGTGGCAAATATACGCAAACCTTTTGAAAAAGTCTTTATGGATGCGATGAAGTTATTCATGGCTATTCCCGGCCGCATAAACTTCCTTCAGATGGGACGATACGGAAAGTTCTCCGAACAGACGTACCGCAACCATTTCGTGAACGAATCATTTGACTGATTCTCATTCAATGAGCACCTTGTCAAAGAGCATCTGCCGGGTAAAAGGAAAGCCATTGCCGTAGATCCTTCCTATATTCCCAAGTCCGGAAAGAAAACCCCATGGCTGGGATATTTCTGGTCAGGCTGTGCCGGAGAATACAAACGTGGACTTGAAATCATGGGAATCGGAGTCTTAGATGTAGACAACCGCGAGTGCATGACTTTAGGTTCAGTTCAAAGTCCCGACACCAAAACCCTGGACAACATGGACAAGAGCCTGGTTGACTGGTATGCCGGTTATCTTGTAAGCAGGCGAGAACAAATACACCGTATATCCAACATTGTCGTGGCAGATGCGTTCTTTTCAAAGAGCACATTCATCACGCCGATGTGTAACAGCGGATTCCATATCATCAGCAGGTTCAGGAACGATGCAGTCCTGTTCTATCCCACGGCGGAAAAACCGACTGGGAGGAGAGGACGTCCCAAGCTGTACGACGGCCCCATGGACTTCTCGCGGCTTGACACCTCCAGATGTACGGAACACGAAGTCGACAAAGGGAAGCTGTATGGACTGAAGGCCTGGTCCAAGGCCCTCAAGCGGATGGTCAGCCTTGTCGTCTGGTATCCCGATGAAGGCAGGACTGACAAATGGCAGCTCTACTTCTCGACAGACCAAAGCCAATCGACACTTGATGTCCTGGAATATTACAGGACTCGCTTCCAACTGGAGTTCTGCTTCAGGGACAGCAAGCAGTACGCCGGAATCACAAACTGCCAGTCCACCGACTTCAGAAAGCTGGCTTTCCACTTCAACGCATCGCTTACGGCAATCAATATCGCAAAGGCCGCATGCAAAAGGATGGGAATACCGTATTCCATCTCATCTTGCAAGTCAATGATACACAATGCCTATATGCTTGAACGATTTATTTGCGTGTTCGGCATCCAGCCGGACACGACATTAATTGACAAAATTTTCAAAGAACTCATTTTATTTACTGCCAGAGCCGCTTAGGCGAGGCCATTTTTTAACGAACTATTGTTTTATTCAAAAATAATTTTATGGCAGCGATATGCATCATGGCTTCGTGCGTATCGGCCCTGTATTCATAGTCAATG
>CALVDE010000004.1 GCA_944326265.1 uncultured Bacteroidales bacterium
CCAGCAGGTGGACCCGTAAACTGTTGCTTTTTATCATTACTTTTTCTCTTGTGTCCAACTTTTTTGGTACACCTCATTCGGCTTTCAAACCAGAACAGGGCACTTTTTTATCCTGTTAAATCACTGATAATCAAGATAAACAGCCAATCAAAGCATTCCCCTGAAGCAAAAGACCGCAGCAGAGGGTTACAGTATTCTGAGTGCGATGGCGGTGCAGGCCTCCGCATCCGCCAGCGCGTGATGGTGCCGCGTCAGGTCGAAACCGCAGCGGGCCGCGACGGTCTGAAGCTGGTGGTTAGGCAGCTCTCTTCCGAACACGCGCCTGGAGGCAATGCAGGTGCAATGGAAAGTATAATCCGGATAGTCCATACAGTAAGTACGGAACACCGCCCGCAGACAGCGCTCGTCGAAACTGCTGTTGTGGGCCACGAGCGGCAGTCCTCCGATAAGCGGAGCGGCCTTCTCCCACACCTGTGGAAATACCGGAGCCTCAGCGGTATCCTCCCTCGTAAGGCCGTGGACGCGGGTGTTCCAGTAGCAATAATACTCCGGCTCGGGACGGATGAGGCTGTAGAAGCGGTCCACGACCTCCCCGCCGCGGACAACCACAAGCCCCACGCTGCACACACTGGACGGCTCCCTGTTGGCCGTCTCGAAATCTATTGCTGCGAAATCTCTCATGATTTCTTTTCTTTATAAAATACAAAGATATATGTTCTTCTGCCCACATCCGGCAGAATATTATCCAAGTTCATAATCAAAGCCAATCCTGCGCTTGGAACCGGATTCCTTTCCGGACAATCTCTCAGCCTCGCAGAAAGCCCGGAGGCGGGAATTGTCCAATGCTCCGTACAGGACTTCAGCGACAGAGCATTTGCGGGCGATGTTCTCTATCTGGCCTCCGGAAAAATCGTAAAGGGAGGCCAGTTCTTCTGCCGTCCCCGCATCCAGAAACGGTATCAGGGACTGCCAGATACGGGCGCGTACACCGACTGAAGGACGTCCGAACTCTATCTTGTAGAGAAAGCGGCGTTCGAAGGCCGGGTCCATATTGCCGGTAAGATTGGTGGTGGCAATCATTATCCCCTCTAAGGACTCCATCTCCTGTAGGATGATGTTCTGGAGCGCATTTTCCATTTTGTCCACTCCTCCCTCCGCCCCTTGCATACGGCGGTTCAGAATGGCATCGGCTTCATTGAACAGCAGGACGGGAGCCGGACCGGAAGACTGCGACACCATCGTCCGGTAACCGTCAAACAGGCCTTTGACATTTTTCTCGCTCTCTCCCACCCACTTGCTCCGCAATTGAGAGACCTCTACCCTAAGAATATCCCGGCCTGTCTCCCGGGCTATCTGAAGAGCCGTCTCTGTCTTGCCTGTGCCGGGAGGACCGTAGAATATGCATGAGAATCCCTTGCGCATCCCCTTGGATGCCAGACGGGAGCAGACATCCTCAAATGTTCCCGGCTTCAGCAGCCTGGTAAGCTCACCTATCTGCGCTGTCTCGCGAGGTCCGTAGAATAGTTCCCTGACCGCTATCTTTGTATGCAGCAGAAGTTGCCTGTTCCTGATATTTCCGGATGGCTTTCTCAACTGACCGAACAATTCCACAACCGCATTTTCCGTAAGTTTCACGCAGGAAGTATCCGCGACCCCGTCTTCGGTACAATGTTCCACCAGACCGAAATTAAAGAGATCATTATCCCCGTCCCTCATGGAGTTCCTCATATACGATACGGTCAGCCCGTCCTTATAGACATTGCGGTAGTCATACCAGGAAATACTGTCATCATCGTCATTCATCAGCTTATGGCACAGGAACAGCAGCATGACTTTTCCATCCTCATCCAGCTCATACTTGTTGAAAGCTCTCACAAAATCCAGTTCCTTATTCTGTTCCAAAAGCACCTCCACTTCCTCCAGGAAACCCTTGTATGTCAACTCGTCTTCCTCCAGATCCGAGAACTTTTCTCCAAGCACCGCGACAAGGCGTTCAATAGACATTCCGGCATAACTCTCCGGCACATAAGGTTTGTCCTCCTTGAGCGCATCCAGAACCTCCATGGGCACACGGTAGGACCTTTGCTTGGAAGAACGGGAGCAACGTATGTACTTCCTCCTTTCCAAGTCATCTATCGCATTCATATCCTTGATAATACGTATAGTACTGCAATTGAAATACTGAGCGAACTCATTCAGGAGAATACTGCTGTCGGCTGAGGAATTGACAAAAGCCGAAAAAAGTACGCTCTGCACAGGCGTCATCGACAATTTTGACGACACAATCCTGATATACCGTCCGGCCTTCTTGTAGAATTCCGCACTGAGACCCGAGTTCTTGCCCAGTTCCATGATTTTCTCCATTGCCTCCAGCAACTTAGAGGTATTGTTCTGAATCTTTTCCATAGCGTCCCTTTACTTTTACGCAGCAAAAGTCGCGCAAACATAGGAAACATAATAGCACAATGGCAATATTTTAAAATAATCATTGCAGGCAGCAAGCAGTACTTATGCCATCATATTTCACAAGTTTTCACTACTTTTGCACAAAATAAAACGCAATATCATGACTAAAGACCTGTTCGACAAGTACATCTGGCTCGTGGACACGATTCACCGCGCGGGCCGCATCACACTCAGAGAAATCAATGAGAAATGGGCTATGTCGCCTCTCTACGACGGTGCGGACATCCCGCGCCGGACATTCAACAACTGGAAGGAAGCCATACAGCAGGCATTTGACATCAATATCGAGTGCAGGCGGGTCGGCGGCTATCACTACTATATCGAGAACCCGGAAGACCTGGAGAACAGCACTACCCGCTCATGGCTGCTCAATACTTTCACTGTCAAGAACATCATCAGCGAAAGCAAGGGCATCCGCGACCGCATCCTCCTGGAGAACGTACCCTCCGGGCAGAAGCACCTCACCCCCATCATCGATGCCATGCAGTCAAATAAGTGGCTGGAAATAGTCCACGGCAGTTACTGGTATGACAGACCGGAAACCTACACCGTACAGCCCTGGTGCCTCAAGCTCTTCAACCAGAGATGGTACGTCTGCGGCTACTGCCGTGAGAGGGATGCCATGCGCACATTTGCCCTGGACCGCATCATCGGACTGACTGCCATGAACGAGGCCTTCGAATACCCCGCAGACTTCGACCCCCAGGGCTACTTCGCCGATTTCTGCGGCATCTCCACCGACAGCAACATTCCCATGACCACCATCCGCATCAGAGCCTACGGCCTCCAGGTCCGCTATCTGCGCTCCCTCCCCCTGCACCACAGCCAGAAAGAGGTCGCAACAGATCCAGACGAAGAATGTGCTGTCTTCGAATACCGCCTCCGGCCCACCTGGGACTTCTACAGCACCATTCTCTCCCGCATGGACCAGCTGGAAGTCATTTCCCCGGCCTCACTCCGGGAGGAGATCCGCAGCACCGTGCAGAGAATCGCCTCCCGCTATCAGGAGAATCCCGGCCGCTGAATCGCCATTACAGCTCAATCACAATACCGACACTCATCCTTTCGGGCTCGAAGGGAAGCTTGGGATGATAGAACATATTGGTAAGTCTGTAGCGGCAGTAGATCGAAAAGCACTGATATCCTATGGCCGCATATACGCCGGCCTGGAACGGCAGGAAAACAGTTCCGTCACGGTAGCGGTCCCTTACACGTGAATCGTTGTAGCTGTATCTCACCCTGAACTGCTTAAGCCAGGCCCAGTCACCGTAGACACCCAGGTCGACAAAGATTTCCGGCCTGACGGACAGGAATATACGGTTGTATATACCCAATCCTATATTGTCAGTAAGGAATGCCTGCGAGCGGATGTAAGCGGATTCAGGATATACCCTGCCCAGATTCTGCTGGGCAAACTCCCCAGGAGTACAATATTCCCTGTGGGCATAATGAACTGAAAAGCCCACAGCATATCTGCTGACAGGACGTATCCACTCCGTAACTCCCAGTTCAAGCTCATAACTGTCACCAAAGACAGCCGGCATCACCGGTGTCGGTTCATAATTAGACACCGGTACAGTAAAGCCGGCTCTAAGAAAATGGGTATGGTACATCCTTAATTTAAACACTTTGCCGCTGTCTGCCCCGTCATTCTTCTTCTGAGGGAAGACTTCCACCGGCGACTGCAGCCTTATGGTCGTCTTACCTATTTCTATGTCCGTCTGCGCACCGGCATCTCCGGCGGATAACGAAAGAAATCCAGCCGCGCATATCGCTACCAATACAATCCGTCTCATATTGCATACTTTTTTATTATTTAATCCTTATCTCATTGTTTAACAGAGCATCTAGCATCTGTCCGTCAATATTCCCCTTCATTTCCATAAGCAGCACGGAAACATCGTCCTCAGCCAGCATCAGAGCTTTCCCTAAGTCAGCCCCCAGATAGACCGAGATTCTGCTTCCACTTCCACCCGTCGACACCGAATACAGTTCCTCGAATCCATCCGACGCATACAGTTCCGCATCGGCGAGGAATGCATTCCTGAGAGTATCTTCTTCCGGGGCGGTGACGCTTATTATCATTAGCTTCGACAGTTTGCGCAGCAGATCATTGTCATCCCGCCCGGCCATCCTCTGCAGAACGGACTCCGACATGGCAACAGTCACGACACCCTTGTTCGGACCGTAACTTTCCATAAGTTCCTCAAAGGACCGGCCTGCCGACGGCAAAGAGACGGCACCGAGCAATATCAGCATAATTACAGCTTTCCTCATATCTATTGCATTTTAAATTTCGACAATACCATTACCTCCATTTCCGCGACAGTTGAATCAGACTTTTCCATAGTCACTTGAAGCATTCCCAGACTCCGGTCCAAGGCCGCCTGCAGATCCATCAGCCTTGAAAGACCCTGATCCGCTATCTCCACGGCCAAAGCCTCATCCGCAACTCCACGGCCCTCTATCATCAGTTCGAAACCGGCATCAGCACGATCTTGCATATCAAAGACAAACACCCCGACAGCCGACAGCACCGCCGCTGCACAGGCCACAGACACCGCCACGGTCAGGATATACCGATGTCCTGACTGGACTTCCGGAAGGGACGGTTTCCTCACTGCTCCGGCCCGCTCCTGTTCCACAAAGCCGAACAGCGGACGATATTGCTCCAGGTCTTCTGGAAGACTCTCCGCAAGGAAGTTCCGACGGAGCCGCTCCTCCTGTCTCAGAGAAGTCTCGCCCTCAAAGTACAGTTCCAGCAATCGCCTAAGATTCTTATTATTCCTCCTACCCATGTGATTTATATATTATTCAGCAAATATTCCCGGATATGCTTCCTGGCCCTGCTGAGAAGCTGTCTGACATTGGCCTCCCCACACCCGACAATAACTGCGATCTCGCGAAACTCATAACCGAGAACGTCTCTAAGAACAAATACGGTCCTCTGGAGCTCCGGCATTTCCTCCGTCGCTTTCCGCACCATCCCGATCCTGCCGCTGATGTCCACAATCCGTTCCGGAGTTTCTCCATTCTCCTTCCTGACAGCCGTCTCCAAGGGTTCATTCCTCCTGTATCCGACCGAACGTACAGCATCCAGTGCCTTATTTCTGGCCACCTTCATGAGCCATGCATCAACGTTCCTTATCCGCCCGCCATTTGCAAGAGCCTGCAGACCCGCCAGAACAGCATCCTGCACTATATCCTCAGCCAAAACACTGTCTCCTACAATGTTCCTCACCAGCACATACAGACGATCTCTGCACTCTTCCAATGCTCTTGTAAACTCTCGCATACTACTATAAAGACGGATAAGCGGACATTTTGTGACAAAATACAACCAAAACCCACGTCCAGATAAAAGAAAAAGCAGCCAGATTAAATCCAACTGCTTTATTTTCAAGTGGTGCCACCGGGAATCGAACCAGGGACACAAGGATTTTCAGTCCTTTGCTCTACCACCATGTATCTCTCTAAGAGTTACTGCTTTAACAATCTTTTCCTGTCTGTGGTCAAAACATTTTGGAAAACATGGACATGCTTTCTGGGTTAAACATTATTCTTTAATTTATCATTGTGCTTCCCTGCACTTACATCTGCAATGACTTCTTTTGTCTTTTGCAGCAAGATGGGGATATCAAGTTTTATAGTATTAAAAACTTTTTCAGGGTCTGTTGCAGCATATTCATGAGATATGATATTCCTCATGCCCACAATGCTTCTCCAAGAGATTTCGGGATAGCATTTGTCCAAAAATTTCCTGTCTGTCAGCTCATCTATTTTCCTGACAGTCTCACCTATTGTCTGCAAGCACATACAGGTGGAGTTATAAAGCACCATGCCAGACTGTGAGCACAAGAAGTCATTGAGTTCTTTCACACCATCTGTCGTATCTATAATAAACTCAGCCTGATACCTGATATAATCCAGCATATCAATCATGATGTCTTTAGACATATACTGCATCTCTTTCCAAGTTTTTCCTGAACAACGGTCTCATAACAGCACCAAGAGAAATCAAGTCCACCTTGCATTTGAAAAGCTCTTCCAACTCATTCTGAATGCCTGCCATACTGAAAAAAGACGGAGTTCTCATTTTCACGCAGACATCAATGTCACTGTCTGGCAACTGCTCACCTCTGGCACAACTGCCGAACAGGCCAAGAGCTTCTATTCCATAGGCATCACCCCTTTCAGCTTTATACTTCCTCAGTTTCTCCAAAATCTCCTTTGTCTGCATAATATTAACTTTTACACCGCTAATTTAGCAAAATATTCCGACTTGATGGCTTCTTCTGCTAATACTTCTTTTAAATTCTACAATGAATAATCCGGCATAATGATAAAACATAAGAGGCCCTATTGGCCTTGTTCTTGTAATCCCTTATGGCTATACATGGGAAAAACCAAGTGTTTTCAGATTAATACTAAAATTATCTATCTCATTATATGGTAGTACTTATGTAGTCTAAGTCTTTTATTTCTTCTTCACAACTATTTTTTTGATTAAAGATGTTTGTTCTGTTGTCACAGACACATTCAAATTCTTGTCAAGAAGAAATGTAAAACCAACTCTTTTCGTATGGGTTAATATCTGATTTATTCTAAGCCATTAGTACTGATAATTAGTTTGTCAAAATTGATTATCCACTTGTTTTGTATAAGAAAGTCGGTACTTAGTATACCATGAATCTGCACCCCTGTTTCTTGCTGAACTTGCGCTATTGCCTCTGTAGCATCAAATACTGAAAAGGTGGATGTATATTCATTCCCTTCAAAGTCAAATGTAGCCTCAATGATAGGAGTTTCTTTACAATGTCCTTCTATCCCCATTATATTCTGCTTTTCACTCAAGAGTTTAAACTCACTCCTAAAGTGTTCATACACATAAGTAAATAGAACATTATGCGTAGCTCCCGTATCTATAAGAAAACACAAGTTCTTTAGTTTACCTGATGATACTATCAGTGGCAAGCCTGTCTTTTGCAAACCGAATGTTAATGGAAATTCCATACTAATTGATTCTTTCGAGTGCTAAAGTTCGAGTAATAACAACTTCTCCATCTCCTACATTCAACCATTTAGCAGAATCTCTCAACACCATTTCTGTATCAGATATCTGTAAAACATCATAAATGGCCGGAGATTTTGATACGTCGGAAAATCCCATTAATAATTTCATCTGCGTTTTGTCAAAAACAAAGGTTCGGTAATCTGTAGGCTTTTCTCCCGTATTATACCATTGATAATTGCCATCAGCACTGCCTATCACCGTAATATTACCATTCTCTTCAAGTGTCCAAATGTAAGAACCATAATCTATTTCTATTTCATTATGTTCTTCTTTGTTTAAATCTGTATATACCGCATCTTCTATTAAAGTTGTAGCGTTCCATGTCCCAATTACAGACTTGCAGTCTTCTTCATCTACCTTACTGCAACTAATAATAAATCACACTTATATACTTTAATGCACCAATATTAAAAATCAGTTAAAAGTTATAAGCATTCTCCCACATTCCATGCAAATGGTTTGTGGGATTTTCCGTTCAAGTCATTGGATTTTTCTAATAATTTCTCTTGCATATTCCTCTGCAATGTTCTCCGCTGTGGCTCCAACCTCCTCTAATCTTGGGAATTTTCTCACAATCGCACCACGAGCAGTTCCAGATAAATGTGGCAATGCCAAGATGTTCCGCAGTCCCATTTTCTTGCACATCCTTTCAGCACTTCTGCCAAGGCACACGATTACAGTAGGTTTGACAATCTCTATCTCTTGTCTAATAATTTCTGCATACTTGTCTATATGAGCATCGGAGAACTCATCGGTTGCTTTGTGGTCATAGATAAAGAACTTGTTGGCATCAGTCAGATAAATGCCATATCCATTGGCTACCAGTCTCATTACGAGCAAGTCCATCATCTTACCACCTCTCGCATTCTGTCTATGCTCCAATGAGTGCAAGCCAAATGGACTTGAAATAACCGCATCATAGCATTCTCCATAATACTTGTTGTTCCTCAATGGGTCTTGTGCGACAATCATTATATGCTTGTTGTCTTGAACATTGAACCAAGTGGGCAAGTCCACACCGATAGCCCCCTTATGCAATGCCTTGATGTCAGCACCTAATTGGGAGTTGCCAATCGGATTGGTCACGGAGGTTGTGTCATCATTTCCATTAAAAGGTTTCAAATTCTCTGTGAACACTTCTTGCCATTCTGCACAAGTGCAGTTATAGCACTTGCGCATCTGTTCATAGCGGTTTTCTATCCTATGCAGATATTCCACACCAAGCAACCTTTCGGCAACAAGATGTGGAATATCATAGGACAGACCGCATTCGTTACAGAATTGGTCTCGCATAGGCATTTACTTCACTTGTTCCCATTTGAAAAAATGTGGTCTGGCATTTGGCTCATTTATACCGAATTGAGCCCTTATTGCAGTAAGGACTTCTTGTTGACTTGGACAAGAACCAGATTGACTAATTACTTGAATCGTTGCACCTCTTGGAATTTTACCGATTTGGGTTTGTGCAGTACCCTTGAGCAAAAAACTTGGCATAATACTTATGTTATTAGTTTTGCCTACTCTTTGATAAGGTTTTCGGCATCCCCTTGTGGCTGATTGGGGAACAAAAGAAAGTGCAGAGAGCCATTGCTATTTCTTCAGACAGGCTCTGGTAAAGCCTTTGGACTAAATAAGCAACAGCCTCTGCACCATATAGCATAGTGAGAGGTGGCACTTATTCCCGTCCAAGAAAAATTTACCAGATTCGTCTGAAAGGAATAAGGTTCAAACACTTCCGTGTTCTATCCAATATTTCGGTACAAATATATACCTTATTTCTCACCCACGCAAATATGAGCAAGGCTGTTGCGAGAACAAAATTACAAATTAGAAAGCAAACATCTCTTGATGTGTGGTCTCCTTGTATGTCAATGTGGTTATTGCTTCGGATAAGAATAGCACAAGTCTTTCATTGTCTTTAAGACTTCTTGTATTGTATCGGTATGCACATTCAGCACAATACCAGTACAGATGCTTTGCCGACACTTTGCGGTATATCCCGAATATCATTCGCTTCAAGTGTGACCAGAAGTTCTCAATGCCATTGGTTGAGAATCCCGACTTGTTCACATACTGGCCATGAGAGTGATTGACTCTTTCATGTGTATACCCATGCTTGTTCAGTCCATTGTATGCACCCCATTCATCAGTGACGACGGTTGAGCCTTTCTCCACAATCTCTTTTATCAAAGGAAGCAAGGTTTTCTTTGTGGCATCCTTCGTTATGAAGGTGTTTACCATTGAACCGGAGCGGAATCCGACTACTGGCACTTTGGTTTTAAGGCTTCGTCCTTGTGAGTGCTGACCTTTCTTGCGTTTGACACTCACATAGGTTTCGTCAATCTGTACAATGTCCTTGAACTTTATTATCTTGTTCATGTTCTGCCGTATTCTGTTGAGCATGAACCATGCTGTTTTCTGTGTGACACCGATATGCTTGTGTATGTACATACTGCTGATACCCGACTTGTTCGTAAGGAATATAAAGATTACTGCAAACCATTTTCTCAAAGGAATGTGAGTTCTGTCAAACATGGTCTTGGTAGTGACTGTGAACCGTTCTCTGCAATGTTTGCATTTGTACAGACCTTTGAACTCTCCATTTGTCTTTAACTTGTAATGGTCTTTGGATATACAACCGCAGTGAGGACATACTGGTGTACCTCTCCACCTTGCTTGTTCAAGATATTCTCTAAAATCAGTCTCATCTTTCAGAGATTCTGTCATTTCATCGAATGATTTGTAAATCTCCATTCTGTATTCTTCGTTCCTGAAATTGTAAATTGATAACATTATTTTGTTATATAAATATAATAAAAAGATTTAACATGTTAACTATCAACGAGTTATAATTTGATAACATTTTCAAATTATTATTCATTGGGTCTATACTAAAAATGGCTGCCTTGTTCGGGCAGCCATTGGCGTATCTGTTACGATGTTGCTAATTATACAAGAAAACGGCGAAATGTTATCAATTTCAAGAAAAAATTTTCAGAAATTTTCAGTTTTCAGGATTTAATCCTCGTAACGGGAGGATATTGGGATAATAAATACCATTATTTGGTACCATTCCCGCCACGAGGGGAAACAAGAAGTATCAAGGATTTAATTCCGTATATCACCCATAATTAAAATCACTCTAAAGTAACGGATTTAATTCTTATTAAGGTTTTATTTCCTCTCCATCATAAAAACCGAGTTTATACTGGTATATAGTAGCATCTTTGTTCAAGATATATATCACGCCTACAATTCCAGTTGTTGTTATAGCCTGCCCATAATTGACATTTGCCCAATGAAACAGAGGAATCCAACAATTGGATGTTAAACTTCCATTCCTGTTGTCAATTTGGGTTTCTCTTAATCGAGAATATATTGCGGCATAAAATGGTAATTTATTTAGTAGCGCATAATCATCGTCTGTGAGAGTGAAAGTTCCAATCATTTGACCCTGTAAATTGCCTACATAGTTGGTTTGGTTTGCATATTTGGTAAGATCCAGTATCTCGGGGGGGGGACAGTTCACTACTCGCTCCGCCAAACCGAGAACAGATTTCGTTGTCAGAAAGTTATCTGTTGCCATTGTACTAAAATTTGATATTGTGAGAAAAATCAAAATCCATTTGCTTTCATCCACTCTGTAAATGATGCCTTTGTCTTTCCCAAAGCATTGTAAAGTTTTTGCAAATCCGACTTGTTCAACCTTGACCAATTGACCGAAGAATCGTTCCAAAGGGCTGCAAGTGTTGAGCTGTCAAGTTTGGACAAATCAAGTTGAACCATTAGCCTTTTTGAGGATTGGGAGTTCTGTGGATTTATCTGCGCTATTGATTCCACCAATGGAACTGGTGTTCTACCAAGACTTTCGCTTAATGTTTCCATTGTGTACCTAAATTACATATCTTTGTATATGTATTAACCGAGAATTTTGGGTTGGTACATTAAAGTATATAAGTGTGTAATAAATATACAGCAAAGTAATATAAAAAGTGTATTGATGTTTTTATTCATATTTATTCTGTCTTTTGTTATTCAATGTTCCAATAATTACTTCCGCCACCTTCAAAAGCATCAAGTCTTTGGTCTTCCCAATCCTCTTTATATTCCAATGAATCATTTAGTTGCTCGTCTCTATATTCTTTCCATTCAAGATATTGTCTATAAGATATTGTAGTTGGTCTGATACGGGATTGTACATTTTCAATGTGCTGGCCATCTGAAACTGTAATGCTATACAGATTTATATTTTTCCTGCAGTCTAAGTTCTTTAGTTTTAGATTATTCCCGAGATATAAGTCATAATGTAAATCATTACACGCACAATTCAAACTTATCAGTTCATTGCACTCTCGTACATCGAGGCTATACAACTGATTCTCGGAGCAATCCAAGGTTTGAAGTTCTTTTAAGGATTGTACATCCAATTCATCTAATTTACATCTTCTCACACTGAGCATTGTTAGTTCTCTATTATTGGATAAGTCAATATATTCCAATGGGTTAAATCCACAAGAAAGAATTTTCAAGTTCCTATTATTTAAACAATTCAAATAATTTAAATTGCATTCGCGACAATATAAAGACATTAGATTGTGATTGTTTTGAATATCAAGATTATTTTTCAAGGGATTTCTATAGCAGCTCAAATGTCTCAATGCTTTATTCTTAGAAATATCAATGTACTCAAGATTGTTTCTTGAGCAATCAAGGATTTCCAAATTACTGAGAAATTCGATTCCTGCAATAGAATTAATACCTCTCTGAGAGCAAAGGACTTTTGTGATGGTCAATGCCTCTGTAAGTGATATTTCCCCATCATCATCTTTGTCAAAGTTGTCAATAAGATACTTTTTAAAGACCTTATCTGGGAAATTGATAACTCTCAAATCTAAATCCATTTTTGATGCTCTTTTTGCGGCATACCACAAAAAGAAAGGTGCTGACCCAACCTTGATTGTCATTCTGAAGGTATCGCCAAACACCTATATCCATACAAACAAGTAAAGCCCGCACCTACGATGTGGAGCATTTACCCTTGCTTTTTGATGGATACATTCTGTTAAATTGGCGATTTTTCAGAATTCATCAAGCAAGAGGAAAAACACCTCTTTTTCCAATATGTCTTTTTAAACTTCTATTCCGTTGCTAATCATTTATGTTAATGCAAATTTACAATATATTTGAAATAAACAAGATTTGATTATCAATTTATTTGAAGCCAATCCATATTGCATCACCGGTGCAGGCCATACATTGCGTGCAAATGTAATGTTTTTAACACATTACACTCCACTACGACTGATGATTTTAAGCCATCATACCAAATTTCATGTAGGCAGACCACAAATCATCTCCTATCATCCTCATCGGAGCAAAACACATATAACAAAATTACTCCAAATGCCAAATTACCCAATCGCATACAGAATCGTTTCCATAAAATATGCTATTGAATGAACCATGAATATTCGCAGTCTCCATGCAATGCTCTGCTCAGTCCATCAGCAAGCAGTGCGGCATTATAGGCCCTATCCAAAAAGTTGTCTATATATGAGGATTTGTTTGCTCCTGTAAGAAGATTGTACACATTCCACATGGAGATTTCTCCCTGATTGTCAGGAAGAGAGAAGTTATCATCATTGTAAAATGACTTAGCCACAATGCTTACTTGGGTATCAGTCATGAGCATTTGAGGAAGTTTTTTCTTCTGCTCAGGTGGAAGATATTGGTACAATCTGCTCTTACCCAAGAACTGAGCAAACTGCTGCTCAGTCATATAACTGCCCTTGAGCACCCCCATGCTATAAAGATGTTCAGCAGCATTATATCCTTGAAAGAGCTGGATTGCTGCATTCAGCAATCCATGTACATCCATCGTCTTTAACTCAGACTTAAAACCATCAGTAGAGACACACATATTGCAGCATACCAGATTCTTAAAACCTATGAAGATTTTAAACTTCTCCATACCTTTCTTGCAGTAAAGGTTCTCATGATTATAACTTCTGACCCCTCCTATAGTCAGATTAAGCCTGTTGCCTGCAATATCCTCGTGGATAGCAGGAATCTCAAAGCAGAACATCATCCTCTCATAATAGATGGTCTTGTCCTCTTCCTGTAAGTCCTTAACAGATTTATGAATGGCCTCGGGGGTTCTTCCTTTGATGATATGACTCACTCTGATTTCAGGCGGCTCAATACCTTCATTTGGGAATACCCTACTTGCTGCTTCCCAAACAGATTCAATAAAATTTGGATGGGAGATTGTGATTTCATTGTCCTTGCTGAACACAGGCACAATGCAATCCTCTTTCAAATGTTCAATTGTCACTTCTTTGGTGTTGGCCTCAATGAATGGTAATCTTTTTACTTCTCTTCTTGACAAGATTGGCTCTGCATCAATAATATTCTGTTGATGAGACAAATTGAATACCCTATTTACCCTGTTTGGATAAATCATATTAGCCTTGACGGGCTGTAATTGCATTGCTTCCATACCTTATAAAATTTGGATTATAGTTAATACTCTGCCTATTTCCCTGCCCTTCTTGCAGTTGCATTTTCTTCTGCATGAAATCAGGCGCTAATTGTTGATACCATTCGGGGTATTTGTGATAAATGGCTGTCAACTCTTCAATTGTTTTGGCGGCATTTATATGCTGCCTTATCATTTCAACAGTTACCCCATCATTGCACCAGTCAAGGATGATTTGCCCTGTTTTTGGGGTAATTGCAAAGTCCGGCTTACCCATAAAGAGATTGGTTCTGTCTTTGCTTGCTATTGCCTGGTGCTTCATATTAATGTCAAAGACAATAGTGAACTCATAATCTATCCCATCCCTCATCACTGCTTTAAGACCGACCTTTTCAGGAACCATCTTGCCATTCTTCTCATTCAGGACATAATCCTGCTTGCATCTCATAGTGCAGATGATGTGCTTCTCACTTTGAAGAATCTTCTGCATAAAAGCATTGATTCTTGGAGTGACCTTTTGCCAATTGACAAAGCTATTTCCCTGTAATCCCGCATGATACTCCAGCAGGTTGTCCCAACATTGGGAAATGGAATCTATAATGATAACCTCCATTCCTGCTGCCTCACATATTCCAATGGCTTCCATGTAGGTCTCAGGAGTAAAGTTGTCTTGAAGAGAAAGAACATTGTATCCACCCAAGTGGGCATACAAATCAGCGCTGCCATTTTCACTGTCAATGACAGCTATTTTACTCCAATCATTGCACAGCCCATAGGCCAAAAGGAGAGCAGAATATGTTTTGCCACTTCCTGCGCATCCTTGAAGAGCCAGTTTAATCTTGGCCTGCTTCTTTGATGAAACTCTTAACTGCATCATATAAAAACTATTAATGGTTTTACAATCAGAAAAATAAAAAAGGCAGTCAGAACTTAATCCGACTGCCCATTCAAGCTGTACAACTTGTATGTCACAAAGTCACCAATGTAGGTGCTCCACCATCCCCCAGCTGATGCAGCATATAGAACATATCTCCTGTTTCTAGGGAACATACTTGTGAAATGACAGGCTTTGTAATATCCCCTTTGAGAAATCTTTCACTCACAGCACCTGTTTCACGACCATATACAAAGAAACACTTTCCTGTATTTGGATTCTGTTTCACATCTATTTTCTCCACACCCATTTTTGCCTTGAAGTCTGCAACAGACATAGTTTCAATGAATTTTAAGCTATCCATAATCTAAAATTTTAATTGTTGTGGGAGGGGACTATCCCCACCCTGAGTGATGGGGAGGGTGCTTGAATGGTGTAATTCATGCTCTTAAAGACAAGAGATGTTGCAAAAAAATATCAGAAATTTTCCACTCGAATTCATTACAATGTGGTTTATTCAGTAAAAACAGCAATATATTATTGATTTACGAATAAAATAACCCCCTGTTCTCAAAAGTGAAAACAGGGGATTATACATTCAGTAAAACATAAGATTATGCAACCTCTTCAACTATAAGAAGATAGTCATTTATTTCATCTTCCGTAGGATTGAACTCTTCCACAAAATCAAGCCAAGTTTTATGTCCAAGATGAGGGTACATTAATACTTTTGCCCTTAAATGCTCTACATCTGCCAATGCCATTGGGACATCATAAGATGACCAGAGTATATTCTTGTCAATAAGACTGTTTCTATACTTTTTGAATGTGTTCTTAGATATACGAAGTGTTTCCCAGACCCTTTGGTCAGGCAAATCATATCTGAATGTGCCATTCAGGCAAAGCCCATATAGTCCTATCATCACACCTTTCTCTTCAGGAGAAATACTCCTGTCAAAGAAAAATTCCTTTCTGATAAATCTGAAATTTTCAGTTGGATTTGGTAAGTAGAAATGATTTCTCTTTACAAGAGGTTGTTCTTGAATACATCTATGAGCAACAAATCCACTCCTTTTTAATCTCGGATAGAAATAGTTACTGATATATTCCTCTGACACACCTGTTAGGGATGATAACTGTGAAATAGTAATATCCGTGTGAAGAACATCACTATTCTTTTGATAAGAGGATGATAGATACATACCTGCAAGCAGATAGAGGTCTTTAGGCTTGAATAAGCCAGTGGCATTAATAGGGAATGGAGTATAATCTTTCCTTGCCACAATCAAACTTGGATTTCTCTCTTCCATAACTCAATTATTTATTTGTTAAACAATAAATTATGGGTCAAAAACACCACTATACTAAATACCTACCTAATACTATTAGTACTTAATTAGTATCAGGGTAACTTTGACCCTAAATCGGAAATAGGAAAATTTGATTGTTTGATTGAGTATTAACAGTGCAAAATTACAAAAGATTTTTGAATGACAATATTTCTGATGGATAATTTTACAAATTTTCCATAGCCTTGTCAATCTGACTGTTCTCAAAGCCATCCAAATAGATTTGAGTGACCTTTTCTGAACTGTGGCCTAATGATTCACTGATGATTGATGTGGATACTCCAGCCCTCTTCAAGACAGTAGCGTAGGAATGTCTTGCAACATAGGTTGTAAGCTTGATGGGTATATGCAACTCTTCTCCAATGGCTTTCAATGCCTTGTTTACTTTTGTGATAACCTTGTGAAGCCTGTTTAATCTTTGTTGCTCTGTTTTATGCTTGGTAGTGAGGATAGGAAAAAGATATGGACTGTTTTTCTTTTCATACTCCTTCAAGACCACAATAGCCCTTTCCTGCATAGGTAGATTTATTAGTTTGGATGTCTTTCTTCTGTTGTAAATCAATCTGTTATTCAATACATTCTTTTCTGTCAGATATGCCATATCAACAAAATTTATACCTCCCATAAAATAAGAGAATGTAAATAAATGAACCGCCAGTTTACAATAGAAGTCTTTTCCTGTGATATTGTAATTCACAACAGATAATATTTCCTCTTTGGTCAAAGCTCTTTTGGCTGTATCTTGATGAAGTTTTGATACCTTGAACTTCTTGAATGGGTAATTTTCGGGTTTTACCAACTCCATATTCATAGCCAAGTTGAATATCATTCTGATGTTCCTGAACCTTATTCCAATGGTGTTTTCAGATTTACCCTGCTTCCTTAGCCATGTTTCATATCTTTTCAACCAATTACAATCTATGTCTGAAAAAGGAATATCCAAATGTCTGTTGAATTTAATTAATGAATTATAGGTCTGTTGGATAGATAGTCTGTAACCTGTTCTTTTCTCTTCTTCAAGACAATGAATGTGTCGCTTGAATAATTCTCCAACTGTAATAGTTTTGTTTAGATTAGATACTTTCTCTACAAGAGTGGTGGCAGAATACTCCTTATCTTCTGACTTCAACTCTACTATCTTGTTCTTCACTTCACTTATCTTGTTGGCTATGAGCTTTTCAAGCAGTTCTCTATTAGGACAGGTGGATTTAGGCTGGTTCTTTTCAAAGTCCCAATGCTCTGCTTTGGTAGAAACACCAAGGTTGATATACCTTGTCTTTCTGTCTTTACATACTTTAATCTTTAGAGGTAACTCTCCATTTTTCAATGGTTTGTACTTGTAGCAAATTACATCTACTGTAGTCATTGCGGTTAAAACATTGGAGAAAACATTTCCCTGTTTTACCCTGCATTTCAACCATATTTGAGCATAAAAAAAAGAGAGCTACATCGCTGTAACTCTCTGACTTTCAAGTGGTGCCACCGGGAATCGAACCAGGGACACAAGGATTTTCAGTCCTTTGCTCTACCAACTGAGCTATGGCACCGTGTTTGATTTGGGAGTGCAAAAGTAAGAGTTATTTTGGATTTTGCAAAATTTTCTACAAAAATCGGGGAAAATCGCAGAAATGCTTACCTTAGCGGTTGCACCGGCTGGGTGAGGTGTCCGTCCGAAGCACGGGCATGAGATGACAAATTATACGAGTGATGAAGTACGTGGATGTGATAATACCGTTGAAGTTCAGGGATTCCGTGACCTATTCGGTGCCGGAGTCCATAGAGGAGAGCATTGTGCCCGGAAGCATCGTGAAGGTGACGGTCGTGGGACGGTCGTATACGGCGGTGGTGCTGAGGGTAAAGGATGTGCCTGGCTTCGACCCGTCAAAGATTATCCCGCTCAGGGAAGTGGTCAATTTCCCGCCGGTAACCCAGGCCAACATGGATTTTCTGCGGCAGGTGGCCTCGTATTATATGTGCTCGCTCGGAGAAGCGTTCAGGTTTGCGGCTCCGTCTACGGTCAAGGCACTTAAGCGCGACAGGGCAAAGGGGGCGGATATTGAGGAAGCAGCCGGGAACGGCAGTGGCGGGCAGGAACCGGCCGGGACGGCTTTGCCGGTGCTGTCCGGGGAGCAGGCTAAGGCAGCGGACAGTATCAGGAATCTGTTCTCGTCCGGGAAAAATGTCCTGCTGCACGGGGTCACAGGCTCCGGTAAGACTGAGATATACATCACTCTGGCTGACGAGTACCTGAAAAGGAATATGAACGTACTATACCTCGTACCCGAAATTGCATTGAGCCGGCAGATACAAAAGCGGCTGGCCGCTCACTTCGGTGACTCGCTGATTGTCTACCATTCCGGACAGACAGCCGCCCACAAACGGGACGTATACGAGAAGACCGCATGCAGCGGAAAACCGCACATAATCCTGGGACTGCGCTCTGCCCTGTTCCTTCCGTTCAGCCGGCTTGGCCTGATTGTCGTGGACGAGGAGCACGACAATTCGTACAAGCAGACCGACCAGGCTCCGCGATATCACGGCCGCGACACTGCGCTCATGCTGGGCCGCATCCATAAATGCCCGGTCCTGCTTGGATCCGCCACTCCATCATTTGAAAGCATATACAATGTCCGCAACGGCAAGCTGGGCCTGGTGCTGCTGAGCAGCCGCTACTACGGTGGAGAGGACTGCACGGTCACAGTCGTCGACATGGTCAGAGAACGGCGTAAAAGAGCTGTCAAGGGACCGTTTTCCCTGGTCCTGGTCAATGCCATCGCCCAAAGACTGGAAAGGCACGAGCAGGTGCTGGTTTTCCGCTCAAGGAGGGCATACGCCACTGCGCTGGAATGCCCCGAATGCGGCCATATACCCAAATGCCCCCGCTGCAATATTCCAATGAGCTATCACAAGTTCAACAACAGTCTCAGCTGCCACTACTGCGGTTATTCCGAGAAGGCCGTATCCGCATGTCCTGTGTGCGGCAAGGGAACCATGCGGGCTCTTGGTGACGGGACAGAGAAGATCGAGGAGGAACTGCAGGGACTGTTCCCGGGCGCAAGGATCGAGCGGTTCGACTCCGACACAGTCCGGGACAGGAAGGAAGAAGCCAGGATTCTAAGACAGTTCGCCGACGGAGACATAGACATACTGGTAGGCACACAGATGATTTCAAAGGGTTTTGACTTCAGCCGGCTCACTCTTACCGCTGTCCTGAAGGCAGAGGCCGTGACTCAGGTCTTCGACTTCAGGGCGGACGAGAGGGCTCTCCAGCTGCTGCGCCAGCTTATGGGACGTGCCGGAAGAAGGAATGTGCCCGGAGAAATGATCGTGCAGACATCCCAGGCCGGTCATCCGGTATTCGACATGCTGCTGCACCCCGGACTTACCGACAGCAACCGCATGCTGGAAGAACGGTACGAGTTCGGATACCCTCCCTTTTCCAGAATCATCCGGCTCTCGGTCAAATCCCAGGACAAGGACAAAGCGCAGCAGAGAGCAAACGAAATCAAAAATATCGTCCGGATGGCCGGATTCAGCGACATAACCGGTCCCGCCGCACCTCCAGTCGAAAGAAGCGCGGGGGAATTCAGGCAGCATCTGCTGATCAAGACCGACAGGAGCAGAAGCTGGGCCAGAGAAAAATCCATGCTCTACTGCTCACTGCGCAGCATCCCGGCATCAGAACTGACAATAGACGTTGATCCAGTCTACTAAAAAAGGCCGCACCCTCCGCAGGCACGGCCTTTCAAGAAGTTTTTCACAGTTATATACTCTATAGTCAATTCTTCTTGCTCCTGTCTGAAACCGCACTCTTCATCTTGGCCATCAACGGAGCCCAGTTGTAGTTGCGCCTGAGACCCTGGACAGTCATGTAGAGCATCAGAATGCATGACACTATGCAGACTAAAGCGAACGCGGCGATATACAGACATGCCTTCATTATCACCACGGGAGCATTGGTTCCCGCATCGTAAGTCCTCTCGGTCCGTCCGTCGCTGTACTTCCTCACAGTCTGGATCCAGCTTATCGAGGCGGCACTGCCCAACATCATCGCCGACAGGGCGTAGGTAAACTTGCTGATGCCCCTCAAAGTGCTGGACTCGGCCCTGGTGCGGGTAATGGTGTAGCCGTAAGGACGCTCGGCGAAGATATACACCGGTATCAGAATGATGAAGAATATGTTCCAGGCCCTGACCGCCCGTTTCTCGGCCTTGGCGCTCTTGACCCACGAACCGTACTCATCCAGTGCCATCTTCTTTATATCCTTGAAATCCATCTTATTGATCCTGTCGAACTCCTTCCTGTACTCCTTAGCATTGGCAAGGGACTTGTCCTGCTGCTCCTCCAGTCTTTTCCTGACATCCCTCGCCTGGGCGGTATCGGCCTTGGCGGCATATTCGTCAGCAGCCTCCATCGCACTGGCATAATAGGACTTCTGCTCATAAAGAGACAAGAGTTTAAAGTTTTTAGCACTCAGATGAGCATAATTGACAAAACCGGCCGGACTGTAGAGATCATCGGGAGTAGTATCCCAATTGAGAACAGTATCAGTTTCCTCCCAGCCTTCCACTGCTGCGACCTTCTCCTGCCTGCCCTCCACGCTTTCCTGTTTCTGGTCCACTCTCCAGGAAAGGAAGATCACCGTGAGTATAACTCCGAGAATCACCTGCCACTGGAAGTTCCAGTGCCTTGTAGATGACCAGTCCAGAATCATCTCCAGATCCACAATGCAGAACTTGAAATACTGGTCATCCTTGTCCACCAGTGCCTTCTTGGCCATATTCAGCAGTTCCAGCATCCGGGCGGTCTCCTCTGCCGTCTCGGGATATGCGTCATCGATGCCTTTGGCAGTACCGGCCTGGGTTGTCACTGCCTGATAGAGGTAGCCGTAGGCCCCGGCATTAGGGCTGTCGCTCTCCGACAGACGCTTCACTTCATCGATGTCGAACGACAGATAGCCTTCGCGCATCGCTTTCTTTCTGTTCTTAGGTGCTTTTTTCTGTTTTCCGTCTTGTTTCTGTGCCATAGCTGACTGGTATTAGGTTAATAATATTTACAGCATCAAATATAAGGCATCTTCGCAAGACCGGCGGGTCATCCTGACAATAAAACAGGTCAATGGTTAAACAGACCGGACCATCAGCTCCGGTCAATACGTAAAACTCATGTCAAAGCATACATCAGCAGCCCCTGAGGCCCCTCTCGCGGTACTGCTGCGGAGACATCCCGTGCTTCTTGGAAAAAGCGCGCCGGAAAGTGGAGACCGAGTTGAAACCGGACATCTCGGCCAGCTGCTCGACAGACCAGCGGAATGACGGCTCGGCGAGCAGCCTCTCTGCCTCGGAGATCCGGTGCGAGTTGATGTAGTCGTAGAACGTCATGCCCACTTCCTGGTTGAGATAATTGGAAAGCGTAGTCCTGTTGGTCCCCAGCTCCGCCGCCAGTTCCGAAAGGGTCAGACGCGGAGAATGGATGAAATATCCGTTCGAGGCCAGCTCGCTCAGTTTCCTGGAGAAGTTCCACGAGACGGCCATGGGCTGTACCGGTTCTGCCAAGGTCTCCTGTCCGCCCTGAGGCTCGAAATAATAAGTATGGTAGGCGACTATTCCCCAGCTTACAGACAGCGTGGTATAATAGACCGCGTCCAGAATATAGTCCAGCCTGGCCGACAATAGCGTCCACAGCACCAGATTGGGCAGGAACAGGGCTATGCTCACCCACATCCAGCGGATATCCATGTGAGTGATGTCCGAGCAGTTGTCCAGAAGCCTGCGCCTGTACTTTATGGTCATCCTCAGCACCACGCACATGCATACTGCGGAGAATACCGAGGCGAAGAGAATCTGCAGGCCGAACATCCAGTCATACGGCCATAAGGCATACAGTACGGTCATGCTGACAAACGGCAAGAACATAGACAGAAGCTTAGGCGCGTTCATGCGGCCGGGAGAGATAACCTCGAAAGCATAGACAACATAGAGAGGGACCGCCCAGTTGTCCACAGAGAGAAGGACTCTGTATGTGTGCTCGTCCGAAGCGACTAACGGATTAAAATACAGAATATCCTTGACCAGATAGACCGCATACACCGCCAGAATCAGTCCGGTAATCACTCTCAGCCTGTTTTTCCTGAACACACCCAGAAAAAGAGCTGCGGTCAGCCCGAAAAGACCGGCAGCGATACCGTTGATCATCACTGTTACATACTCTAGCATATTCCCCGACTATTTAAAATCCCTTCCTACCACCACCCTGAGAATCCTGGGCATGACCTCCAGGCTCATCGGAGTGGTCCCTACCACCTCTCCGTCAATCTCCACCCTGTCAGGTCTCCGGGAGATTACACAGACCCTCGAAGCCATTGTGTGGGAGACCTCCCTGATTCCGTATATCGTCCCTTTGAAAAGTCGCTTGAACAGCAGCAGGAACTTGATTTTAGATACCTTGCGGGCCACCATGACATTGACCAGCCCGTCGTCCGCCACGGCATCAGGAACCTGCATCATGCCGCCGCCGCTGTACTTGCCTATCCCGAAACCTGTCGAGAACATCCTGTCCGAGAAATAGCTCCTGCCGTCCACCACCACCTTTGTCCGGTTGCTCCGCCTACCGACAAGAGCCCTGAAAGCAGCCTTCACATACGCCAGGTCCCCGGACCGGTCCTTGTTTTTAGCCTGGTTGCAGTAATGGCATATATTCGCGTCCAGACCCACTCCGGCCACATTGACCATGTATCTGGAATTCCTTACACCGGCCTGCACGTACTCGACCCGGCACACATCCTGCAGAATTGTCCTGCCTTCAAGTATAGTGTCCACCGCCCTGCCGTAGTCCTTGGGAATCCTGTACATCCTGGACCAGTCATTGGCAGAGCCGGCAGGAAGCACAGCCAGAGTAACCTCGCTTACCGGCACCTCCTTCTGATAAAGCAGACCGTTGACAATCTCATGCAGAGTACCGTCCCCTCCTACGGAAATTATCCTGCGGAAACCTCTCTTAAGAGCATATATCACCAGCTCAACAGCATGGTATCTGTGAGTAGTAAACATCTCCTCAAACCGTACTCCTCTGTTTCTCAGCATGTTCGATAAAAGAGGCCACTCTGTCGCCACTTTTCCGCCTCCCGCATTGGGATTGATAACCGCCAGCCACGTATTGTCTGTCATCTGTGTTGAAAAAATTTTCGCGAAAATAATATTAATTATCGGTTGGATGAAAAGAATTTCTAATTTTGCAGATTAGCTTAAAGTATCAATATGGGTAAAATCATTGCTATTGCAAACCAGAAAGGAGGAGTAGGAAAGACTACTACAGCCATCAACCTGGCGGCCTCGCTGGCTGTGCTGGAGAAAAAGACACTTCTGATCGACGCTGATCCGCAGGCCAATGCCACATCCGGTCTCAACTTCGACCCGGAGTCCAACAAGGGGAAAACTCTGTACGAAGTACTCATAGGACAGGAAAACATGTCCGATGTAATCCTGGATACGGACATCAAGGACCTCAAGATTGTCCCCTCGCACATCAATCTGGTCGGAGCCGAGATCGAACTCATAAACATGAACGACAAGGAACTGGCAATGAGACGCGCCCTGAACGGAGTGGCTGACCGGTTCGAGTACATTATAATAGACAGCTCGCCCTCCCTCGGATTGATTACGGTGAACGGACTTACGGCCGCCAATTCCGTGATCATCCCGGTACAGACGGAGTTCTTCGCGCTGGAAGGTCTTGGGAAACTGCTCAATACCATAAAACTCATCCAGTCAAGGCTCAATCCAGGACTCAGGATAGAAGGATTCCTTCTCACCATGTACGACAGCCGTCTTAGACTGGCCAACCAGGTGGTAGAGGACGTGCGCCATCATTTCGGAGACATGGTCTTCAACACCATTATCCAGCGCAACGTCCGTCTGAGCGAGGCTCCCTCGCACGGCAAGCCGGTAATCCTGTACGACGCCATCTCCGCCGGCACCAACAACTACCTGAACCTTGCCAGGGAGATAATATCCAGAAACTGACTATTATTCACACAGAGACATGGCCAACAGAAGAGACGCATTGGGAAAAGGACTCGGAGCGCTGATTCCGGAAGTGGACAGCATGAAGACCGCCGGGACTACGGACTACACGGCCCGGACAGGCAAATCTCTTGCTTCGATAAGCGAAATCCCGGTAGACAAGATAACCGCCAACCCGTACCAGCCCAGAAACAATTTTGACGAGACAGCACTCTCAGAACTGACAGAATCCATCCGGCAGCTGGGCATCATACAGCCCATAACCGTGCGCAGGATGGGACTCGGCTACCAGATTATCAGCGGAGAGCGCAGATTCAAGGCCGCCAGGGCAGCAGGTCTCAGGACCATCCCGGCATATATAAGGGAGACGGACAATCAGGGTATGCTCGAGATGGCCATCGTGGAGAACATACAGAGGGAGGATCTTGATGCTATCGAGGTAGCCCTCAGCTTCCAGCGTCTGATGGACGAATGCAGTCTCACTCAGGAGACGATGGCTGACAAAGTGGGGAAAAAGCGGGCTACTGTGGCCAACTACCTCCGGCTGCTCAAGCTTCCGGCAGAGATACAGGTATGCATCAGGGACAAGCGCATATCCATGGGACACGCCAAGGCCATCCTTTCCCTGAACGACCCGGAGGCCCAGCAGAGCCTGTGCGACGAGATCGTCAGGAAAAGCCTCTCAGTGCGTCAGGCCGAGACCAAAGCCCAGAACATGCTCAGGAAGACTCAGGCCGGAAGCGGCACGGACAAGAAACCGGCAGCCGAGCTTCCCGATCCGTACTACAGAGTACTGGAGATCATTGGAAAATATTTCGGAAACAACATAAGTCTCAAAAGATCAGAGCAAGGCAAGGGCAGCATCACGATACAGTTCTCTTCCGACGCAGAAGTGGAATCATTTTTGAAAGCGATAGAGAACATCAATTAACACCGTTGACAGAAGTGAGGAAGACAGCAATACTCATAATCCTGATGCTCATCATGCTTCCAGCCGGCCTGTCCGCACAGTTCATGAGCGGAGGCAGCGGAATCGGCATGTCCTCATCTTCCTCCTCGGCTTCAGACACATCATCCCGTCAAGAGGCATATACTCTTAAAAGGTATTTCAATTCCCTGGCACATAAGGACACCATGGCCATAGGATGGGCCTTCGGAGGCTCGTTCATACTCCCCGGCACGGCCCAGATCTACAACGGAGACTACTGGAAGCTGCCCATCATATACGCCGGCATGGGAGGCATGATCGGAGGAGGCGTTTACTTCGACTCGCAGTTCAAGAAGACCGGCAGCGAATCTGACAAACTCGCCCGCAACCTGTTCTTCATAGGCGCCGCCGCATTCTACTGGGGACAGATCCTGGACGGAGCCGCCAGCTACGACTCCTACAGAGACCACCTTCCAGGAAGGGCCACGATATATTCCGCCCTACTGCCCGGACTGGGCCAGATATACAACAGAGAATTCTGGAAATTGCCGATATACTACGGAGGTCTCGCCGTCGCAGGTTATTGCTGGTACTACAACAACCTACAATACAAGCGTTTCCAGCATGACTACAATATGGCGACACAGCCCGGCGGTGACTACCGGGGCTCCATGTCCGTAGACAATCTGCAATACTACAGGGACTATTACAGACGCTACCGGGATTATTCCATCGTAGCGACCGTACTTATCTACATCCTGCAGATCATCGATGCCGACGTATTCGCCACCATGAGTACATTCGATGTCAACCAGAATCTGAGCATGGATCTCCAGCCGGTAATCATAGAACCCATCAACTACGACTTCACCACCAACTACACGTATGCAATGCCTACCGGCAATGCCGTCGGAGTCGGCCTGAGTCTGAAATTTTAGAGACCTGAGATGAAAAGGATTATTATACTGCTTGCAACCGCCCTGCTTGTCCTGCCGGCCCATGCCGCATACGGACCCCGGCCTTCTGACAACAAGGATAAGGAAAAGAAAAAAATCACCCTGTTCTCCATGCCGGACAGGAAGAGCCTGATAAAGGAAAGAGACTCGCTGCTCAGGGTCAATGAGATGCTTATACAGGAACTGGACAGCCTGTACAGCGCATACAGCGACCTTTTCAACGCAGAAGAGCTCAACGGCACTGACTCCATCAACTCCGGCATGACTGAAATGACACTCTCCGCAGGTCTTGCGCAGGACATTGACACCTGCGGCATATCCAGGGACTCCCTGCTGAGTCTCTGGTACAGGAAGATGAACATGGATCTCATGAGCGGCGAGCCTTCGGACATAGACACACTCGAAATGACATCGGACATTCCCGACTCCGTGTACATCGAAAGGCTGCAGCGGCTCAATCCGTTCATCTCCATTCCCTACAACCGCATCATCCGCAACCACATAATCTACTATACCGAGAAAATGCCCGAAAAAATGGAGCGCATCCTCGGCCTGTCCTCTTATTACATCCCTATCTTCGAGGAAATATTCGACCAATATGACATGCCGCTGGAACTGACGGCGATGGCTGTAATAGAATCCGCCCTCAACGCCAAAGCCGTATCAAGAGCCAGGGCCAAGGGAATGTGGCAGTTCATGTACTCAACGGCCAGACGCTACGGACTTACCATCAACTCATACGTGGACGAGAGATTCGATCCTATAGCATCCGCCCACGCGGCAGCCAGATACCTGCGCGACTCATACCTGATCTTCGGAGACTGGACGCTGGCCATTGCCTCCTACAACTGCGGTGCGGGAAACGTCAACAAGGCCATCCGCCGTGCCGGAGGCTCCAAGGATTTCTGGGACATCTATCCCTATCTGCCGCGTGAGACCAGAGGATACGTCCCGTCATTCTTCGCCGCCCTGTACGCGATGAAATATTACAAGGAGCACAACCTGACCCCGGAGACCATAACCATGCCGCCCCATACAGACACACTCCGCATCAACAGGATGCTTCACTTCGAGCAGATTGCACATTACACAGGCGCCAGCATCGGGGAGCTTAGGACGCACAATCCCCAGTATCTGCACGACATCATACCCGGCACCGAGAAAGAATACATACTGCAGCTTCCCTACCAGTACACCAATGCGTTCATAGACCACGAAGATGAGATATACAGCTACAAGGACTCGGTGTACTTCAGCCCCGCTGCACTCAAGGAGATACAGCAGGCCAGCGAGCCCTCGAAGATAATACACCGTGTGAAACGCGGCGAGACACTCAGCCACATAGCCTTAAGATACGGTGTATCCGTCAAGAACATCCAGCGTTGGAACGGCATAGGCACCCGGATACGCGAAGGACAGCGGCTGGCCATCTACACCAACGGCAGCGGACCCTCCGCAAAATCCTCGAAATCCGGCAGCGGAGTCTCCACAACTGTCTCCAACGGCTACGTCATGTACACTGTCCGTTCCGGCGACAACCTCTGGGACATAGCCAGGAAATTCGACGGAGTGAGCATGAACGACCTCATGAAGCTCAACGGACTCAGCAAGAACAGCAAGATCTATCCAGGCAAGAAAATAAAGATCAAAAAGGCACAGTAAGCTGAAACCTCACGCCTAGAGCGTCTCGTGCCCGGTCAGTATACTTGACCGCATGACATTTGAGGCTCATGGAAAGCCATCTGACAGGCCTGTATGTCACCAGGGCATACAGGCCTGCTCCTTTTCCATAATAAGCCGGAACAGAAAACGCACCGGGGACATCTCCCTCATAAGAGTAGATTCTGGAATCCCAGTCCTCTACGGCAAAGAGCGTGAGTCTTGCACTGAATCTGAGACATCCGGATGCCGCAGAACAGCCTGCCTGCTGATACACCAGGATGCCGGTACTCCCGCTGCTCCAGCATCCCTCGAGCCTGGTGGACAACTCAAGCCCGCACGCCTGGATACTGCAGTCATACTCTGTCCTGAGCCGGAGCTGACGGACCTGGCGGCCTCCGTCGTAAGATCCGCTCAGCTTGAAATAAAGCGAATGAGCCTCCGACAACGTCCACGCACAGTCTGCCCCCGCCTTGAACGCATCAGACGGTTCCCTTACACCGAAACGGGCAAAAGGGAAATGAGTGTACTCCGCATAAGCGGAAAATGCGGTGCTCCTGACCGGGGTCCATCTGACTGATGCCGAAGCCCCGTGCTCGTTGTTCACATTACTCCGGCAGTACGCTCCGGCATGTGCCGCTATATAATCCTTGGAGTAATACCTGTACAGAAGCGAGATCTCCAATGACGGTGACAGCGGACATACGGCTCCGGCCAGGACCGCCGGATCCAGGTCCCGGTCCAAAGCGACCTCACCGAATACCCTTGTTCCCCTGAACGAGAGCAGAAAGTCAGCGGAGGCATTGCCCCACCATCCATCGTAACGAAGATGCTCATTATAATATGACTTTCTTCTGCCGTCCAACTTGTCGTAACGGTACGCGGCCAGCGTAATGCCTGTCTTGAACCATTTCCCGTGCCACGACACATTGCCGCCGGCCACCTGTTCCCTGAGCGCGTCCCGGGCTGCCCTGTCCGCATCGCTGTCATGCAGCCCGTCATCCGGCTTGGTCACAAAATATTCCCCCTCCACCCTGGCATCCTGCCCGTTGTCGGAATAGAACGTCGAGACATCCACGCCGGCAGGAAAAGACACAGTCATCCCGGCCCCATGAAAATAAGCATTCTCATCAGTCGAATTGTAAGGGCGTACCCCTGATTCCCTGCGCACTGCAGATGACGGGGTGCCCGGAGAAGATACTGCGAATCCGTTCCACAGCACCAGCCCCTGAGCGAAACGCAGAGAAAAATCACCGGCCACTGCACTTTTAAGTCTGAAACGTCCGTCCCTTGAAAGCCTGATATCCCCTGCGGACAGGCTCAGGGAATAGAAATCCGGGAAGCCGGACTCGCCTGCATCGCTCTCCAGAACCAGGCCGGCACCGAATCTTCCCGCTATGTCCGTTTTCAGCCGCACCAGCAGCGGAACAGGCAGACCGGATTTCTCTTCCGCATCACGGCGGACATTCCATCTGGTCCTGAACATCAGCCTTCCGGAAATAATATCGGCTGACCTTTTCTTATCCATCCCGTTTCCGAAAGTGATGAACGGCCGGATATTCCTGACCGTCTCAAAATCAAAACCGTCCACCAAAGACAGTTCCGTCTCGGAAGAAACAGCCCCGTACTCATCCCTGTACTCCATCAGGCTGAGCACCATGAACGGAGTCACCAGCGGCAGGGCCTCCAGCTGCTCCCTTCCGGCAGTGTTGACATCCACCGGCCTGGCCATCAGGGCTGTAAGATAATCCACAAGCTCTTCCGGGTCCCCGGAACCGTCCTCGCACTGTCTCTCGATGATACGGACAATACTCTCTGGCAGATCCTGAGCCACAATATCTACGGTATACAACAGAAGAGCCGCCCCGAGAAGGACGGCTCCGCACCTTGCTCTCTTCCCTTCAAATCTCCCGCACATACCAGACTTATTTTAAGTTCACATCATGTATCAGTCTACTTTGAACCTGTACTTAATCTCCTTGAGCTCCCGGTTGGCCTTCTCAATCTTCGAGGCCAGGTCCTTCTTGAAGGCCGCCACCCTCTCCATAACCGCCGGATCACCCGTACCGAGAATCTGAGCCGCCAGAATTGCCGCGTTCTTGGCTCCGTCAAGAGCAACAGTAGCGACAGGTATTCCGGAAGGCATCTGCAGAATTGACAGGATGGAATCCCACCCGTCTATGGAATTCGAGGACTTTATAGGCACACCGATGACAGGCAGCGGTGTATAAGCCGCGATTACCCCGGGAAGATGGGCCGCTCCGCCGGCACCGGCGATTATCACCTTGACACCCCTCTCCTGAGCCGCAGTGGCGAACTGCATGACCTGCACAGGCACCCTGTGGGCTGAGAGAGCATTGATTTCAAAAGGTATTTCCATAGAATCAAGGAACTCGGCAGCCTGTTTCATCACCGGCATGTCCGAAGTACTTCCCATAATAATAGATACTAGCGGTTTCATATTTCTTCAGATTTAAACACAGCAAATTTAATCTAAAAAAACATTATTCCAGCTATTTTTGAATAATTCAAAACAGTTTTTTACATTTGCGGTATGGACAGAATCAAACTTCACGACAAGTATTTCAGGCTTCTCATCCCCCATGAAAAGATAGAGGAGGCCGTCCGGGAAACCGCGCGGCAGCTTAACAGAGACTATGAAGGCGGAAACGACATCCCGGTATTCCTCAGTGTCCTCAACGGTTCGTTCATGTTCACCGCCTCCCTGCTCAAATACACCACATTCCTGTCCGAGCTCTCCTTTGTCAAGCTGTCATCGTACAGCGGCATGTCATCAACAGGGCCTGCACGCCGTCTGATCGGTCTGTCCGACAGCCTTAAGGGGAGGAGAGTCATCATCATAGAAGACATCGTGGACTCAGGAAGAACCATCACGGACATGTACGCCATGCTCAGAGAAATGGGCGTAGAAGACATCCGGGTCTGCACTCTCTTCCTCAAGCCGGCAGCCTACAAGGGCTCTGTAAGAATTGACTATCATGCCATGGAGATAGGCAACGAGTTCATCGTCGGATTCGGGCTGGACTACGACCAGCTCGGCCGCCAGTTTCAGGACATATACATCGTCGAATAACCAACTTTTAACTGTATAGATTATGAAATATTACATCCTTTTCGGTCCTCCGGGAGCCGGCAAAGGCACCCAGGCCAAGCAGATAGTCGAGAAATACCGTTACCTCCACCTCTCCACCGGTGACCTCCTGCGCCAGGAGATGGCCGCCGGCACCGAACTCGGAAAGAAAGCAGCCGAGCTCATCAACCGAGGGGACCTTGTTCCTGACGAGGTGGTAGAAGGCATGATCCGCAACAAGATAGCATCCAACAGGAACGTAGCCGGATTCCTTTTCGACGGCTTTCCCCGCACCATTGCCCAGGCAGAGGCCCTTGATGCCATGCTTGCGGAATTCGGAGGCAAGGTAGATGCGGTCCTCTCCCTCACTCTTCCTGACAGCATGGTCTTCGAGCGCATCCTGCACCGCGCCCGGATCGAGGGCCGCAAGGACGACACTGACCGCAGCATCATCGAAAACCGCATTGCCACCTATCATGACAAGACCGAGCCCCTGATCTCCTACTACAAGGGCCACGGCAACTACCGCGAGATAGAGGGCAACGACACCATAGAGAATGTCTTCGCCGCCCTCTGCGGAATCCTCGGTGAATAAGCCGCCGCATAACTCACAGACGGCAAGCAGTATACGGGACAGCTCACAACAGGGCAGTCCCGTTTTTTTATGTCAGAAAAACAGGGCTGTCAGATCTTCCGGGGACACCGGTCCGAAATATTCAGCCAGAGGAAGGGCCGCCAGAGCACAGCGGACCGCATTGTACGAATGAGGCAAGCCGGTAAGTACCCGTTCCACTTCTTCCGTCGGTCTGGTAAAGAAGTAGTCACCGCGAATGGAGCATGAGCGGATGAGACCGCCGGAGACATCGAGGGAGACTTCGATGAAGCCCCAGGGGAAGCGGCGGGTCTGGTTGAGACCGTAACGGGGAGAATTGCCGTAGTTCCACTGCCAGGTGGAATATTTTTCCTGACGCAGACGGTCTATCGCCTCCTTTTCCTGTGCGGTGTAACTGCGGAGAGTGTCCTTGCCGTCTGCGATATGGTCCTGAAGATAAGTGATGAACTCCTCCACTGACATGGAGCGGTACCGGGCGGGCAGATGCTCCGAGATATTGGTTACCCGCGAGCGGTTGGACTGCACGCTCTTGCCGATGAATTTCTCAGGACGGGTGTTGAGGGCTCCGGACAAGTCGGCTACAGATGCCGAGAAGAGCAGAGTACCGTGCTGCAGGATCCTTCCTCCGTGGACGCAAACCGCATTGCCCGAAAACTTTCTACCGTTGATAACCAGATCATTGCGTCCTTCGAGCGAGGCATTTACCCCCATCCCGCGCAGAGCCTCTATTATCGGAGCCGTGAAACGCCGGAACATGGCAGGCGTATCCTCTCCCTCCACCTTCCGGTCGATGAAAGTATAATTGACATTGCCAAGGTCATGAAAAACCGCACCGCCGCCCGTGAGACGACGGACTACAGGTATGCCGCGCGTCCGGACATATTCCGAATTGATCTCAGCGGCGGCATTCTGGTAGCGGCCGACGATGACCGAAGGGGCATTTCTCCAGAGGCGGAATACCGGTTCGGAGAGAGAGGTCAGGAGGTATTCCTCGGCGGCGAGGTTCCAGTAGGGATCGGTGGTGGAATCTACGATGCAGATCATGAGACGGGATTACGAGTATTTTCGGGAGATTACGGACAGTATGCTTCTGTACAGAAAGTACACGGCAAGGGCTATGAGAGCACCGGCGGCAGCACCGCACAGTACGTCTGTCGTGAAATGTTTGGCCAGATATATGCGGCTGAAACTGACCAGTGCCGCCCATGTCAGAATACCTGCGGAGTACCATCCCCTTCGGAACATAAGTGCTGTAAGGACGGCCAATCCAAAAGTGTTGGAAGCATGTGCGGAGAAGAAACCGTAAAGCCCTCCGCTGCCCTCCGGCAGATGGAGCATACCCTCCAGCAAGGGGTCATGACCCGGGCGGGGACGGGCGGCCCATTCCTTGACCAGATTGGTGATCTGCTCAGTGAGACCGAAGCACAGAGCCACCGCCAGTACTCCGATGAGTCCTGTCAGCCAGAGCGGTATCCGGCCACCGAGGCGGAATGCGGACGATTTCCGGCCGTACCATTTGGGGATGAACATAAGTACGGCTATGAGCACGTACAGCGGAATCCACACCTTGCTCGATGAGAGAAAGAGCATGATGCTGTCCAGGACCGGTGTGTGCAGGGCGTTGAGGCCCAGTGTGATGACGTGGTCTAGTTCTATCAGCCAGTCCATCATAGCGCATTCCGGTTAAGGGTAGTCCAGAGCAAGTCCTTGAGCCGGGGGATGTTCTCTCCGCTCACTGACGAGAAAAATATGGCGGGTACGCCCTCGGGCAGCTCCTTCTGCAGCCCGGCGCGGAGCTCGTCGTCCAGAATATCGGCCTTGGAGATGCCCAGGACACGGTCCTTGTCCAGCAGCTCCGGGTTGAACTGTTCCAGCTCACCGAGGAGAGTGCGGTATTCGGCCCGTATATCCTTGGTGTCGGCGGGTATGACGAAAAGCAGCATGGAATTGCGCTCGATGTGCTTGAGAAATCTGAGTCCCAGACCCTTGCCCTCATGCGCCCCTTCGATGATGCCCGGGATGTCGGCCATCACGAAAGAGTGGTCGTCGCGGCATGAGACGATACCCAGGTTGGGTTCGAGGGTGGTGAAGGGATAGTCGGCGATCTTGGGCTTGGCCGCCGATACTGCTGAGAGCAGGGTCGACTTGCCGGCATTGGGGAAGCCCACCAGACCTACATCGGCCAGCAGCTTGAGCTCGAGGATGAACCACCCTTCGCGGCCCGGCTCGCCCTCCTGCGCGAAACGGGGGGTCTGCATGGTGGCTGTCTTGAAGAAGTTGTTGCCCTTGCCTCCCCGGCCGCCGCGCACCAGAATCTCCTGCTGACCAGGCTCCAGTATCTCGCAGAGCACCTCGCCCGTCTCGGCATCCTTGGCGACTGTTCCCAATGGCACCTCCAGAACGATGTCCTTGCCGTTGGCCCCGTGCCTGAGACCTCCGCTGCCCGCTCCGCCGTGCTCGGCCTTGATGTGCTTGCGGTATTTAAGATGAATAAGGGTCCAGTACTGCGGGTCGCCCTTGAGGATGATATGGCCTCCGCGGCCTCCGTCTCCTCCGTCGGGTCCGCCCTTGGGAATGTACTTCTCGCGCCGCAGATGGGTGGAGCCGTTGCCTCCGTTCCCCGAAGCGCAGAATATCTTCACATAGTCTATGAAATTGCTGCCTGGCATATATGCTTATTAATTAATATTTTAAGTGGTTCTTTTGTGCCGCGGATAGGGTGAAAGTAACAAACGGGTAACAAAATTTTCGTGTGTTTTGGCTGAAAACCGTATCCATTAATTTGTAAGTTACATGGTGCTTTTCTACGGATTTTGGTCGTTTTATCCGGGCTGAAAACCATGTAACCTCAAAACAGACATCAAAGAACTTTCAGTTTTTAATGTTCACTTTCCACTGTGGAAAGATATCATTATATCTTGCAAAGATAGAGATTCTTTTGATGTAGGATATTCTTCTGTTGAAATATTTGGGAAGAAAAAGTCCCGCCCTGTACTCAAAGCGGAGGCGGGACTTGCAGGTAAGTTTAGGTTAAAGTAGTGTGGGTTACACTCCGGCATCTGGATCTGTTGCGGTGAGCTGGGCGAGGGCCATCTGCTCGCCGGAGACCTCTCCGGTGACGGTGTCGACGAAGAACCATTTCATGAACACTTTCGGAGCGGCGTCGCTTGGAGCTCCGTGGCGGGCGTCATACTCTGCCTTGAGGTCGTACTCATCGCTGACCGGATCCTTCGGGGTGCCGATGCCGACGGCCTTGGAGTAGGCGCGGGTGACACCGTTGGACTGGGGTGCGCTGGCCATGATGACGAGCTTCAGGTCGGCCATGTTCTCCGTGGGCTCGGAGTCGAGGGTGAAGGTGAATGTGTCTGCGGTGAGGGAGATGGCGGCTCCCGAAGGGGCCTCCACCCCGCGGAGCGTGGGCGGGACCGTCAGGGCTTCCCCTCCGCAGTAGACGATCCAGTAGTTGAGCCTCATGTAGAGGTTGCTGCCGGTGATCTTGGAGGAGGTGCCGAGGACGGAGCGGCCGGCCTGAGAGAGGGCGAGGCTGTTCCATGCGAGAATCTGCTCGTTGGTGAGGGACTTCCAGCCCTGGGAGAGCTGCTTGAATACGGACTTGACGGCGGCCTGCGCTGCGGTGCGCGTGCCTCCGCCGTAGCCCCTGTTGCGGATGTACTTGCGCCCCATGGTCTTGGCGGCGGTGACTCCCTTGGCGGAGCCGGACATCTCCTCGAATGCGATGGACGGGATGTACTTCATAGCTGTTGGGTTTTAGGTTGTTGTTACTGGTGCAAAGATAATGATTATTTTCTATCAAAATACATTATTTCAATAAATTATATGTCGTTATCTTAATTTTTACTTTATATGGTTAGCACTGCCGGTTCCCTGACGAGGGCCAGGTACGCGAACGGCTTGTCCGCCGAGCTGTAGCCGGAGTTTCGGGTGGCGTAGGGCACCGAGATCCTGCCGCTGCGGAGACTTGCGTAGTGCACGCCCCCGTTGTCGTGGTGCCGCTGGTTGTCGATGCCCATTATGGGGAACTCCCCGCAGGCCGCATCGGCGGGGAAGCCGTCCAGGACAATCTCCATGTCCTCCCTGACCTGCCCTATGGTGTGCGGGAGGCCGAGGTAGAGCCACACCCAGTCAGGACCGATGACACAGGCATGGGAGGAATTCAAAAGGGATAATTCCGGAGTGCAGGACAGGGCGAGCGGCGTCCCCTCCGACAGTCCGGTCAGCTCACCGGTGTTCAGGGTGGAGTACATGGCGTGGATATAGACCTGCACCGGACCGTATGCGTCAAAGCCGACCGCCTTCTCTATGCAGAGGGTGTTGCGGTCCCTTATGCGGCTGCGCAGGACCGCCGGGAAATGGTAGCGGTATGTGTCGCCGTAGGGACTCTCGTAGATGTCCTCGTGGACTGCAATTATACCGGCCTCCGTGCTTTTGTCTATGGAGAGGTCGGGGAACTTTATCTCCAGCTCCTGTGCGGCGAGATATGCCGCGTCTGCGGGGTCGTATGTGAAATGCGCATTGAGCACTACATAGCGGTCGTGCTGCGCGGCCCGGAACGTTATCTCCGGACTTCCGAAGTTGTTGCTGATTGATTTGAGCATGGTGTATGTATTTGTCAGTGGTTATCCAAGCAGGAGGGCGCCGCCGGTCATCTCTGACGGCTTGCTGTATTTCCCGGAGCGGTGGGCGAAGGTGATGCCGTCCTGACGGTGCGGTACGCCCTTGTATATGTAGACAGCGAAGACCTGCGGCCCGAGGCTGCCGGTGCTCCTTGCCAGCACGTATGCAGTCATCTCCACTCCCTCGTACGGGATGGCGGTCTCCGGCCTGAAGTATGCGTAGGATGCGGCTATGCCCTCATAGCCTTCAAGGATGCCGCTCACTGCGAGCACGGGGGAGCCGGAGGTGAACTCGATGTCCAGCTTCGAGACGGAGTTGCGCTCGTTGTCCACGAGCTCGCCGTCGGTTATCCTCGTGCGGGGCTCGTACTCTTGGCCGTGGATGGACTCCGACTCCACCGCCGGATAGCATACTCTGGTTACCTCGGAGACATAGCCGGAGAGCTCGTCTATCCAGTACATCTCGATGAAGTACTTGTGTCCGGCAGTGACGGGTATGCCGAACCGCTCGGTGTATATCTCCGTGAGGTCGATGTCTCCCCAGTTGGTGGTGCGGAACGTGCCGGTGATGACCGTCCTGCCCCATGCCTTGGTGACCGCCGCGCTGTCGGTCGCCGCCATCTTCACCACAAGGCGGCTTTCCGGTGAGTCCGGGTCTTTCAGTCCGGTGATGAGCAGCCTTCCCGGGGTGATCCAGATGTCGTCGAAGGCCACGTATGACGAGCCGTGGACGGTATCCGGGGCATCTTTGGTCAGCGGTACCCCGAGGAGGGCGCGGTTGGAGTTCAGGCAGACGAACAGGTTGTGGCCGGTCAGCGGCGTTCCGTCCCCGGTCAGGGACTTCTCCCTGTGGGCTGCGGCAAGGGTGTCCCACACCCTGCGCTGGCTGTCGGTGAGTGTGCGGTACTGCTTGGAGATGAAGGAGAAGCTGGCCCTGCGGAATGACTGCCCCGGGGTCTTGACGCGCGGATGCTGCGCCCTGCCGCTGAGGACAGTGCGGCCCCGCACCTGGCGGGCCGTCACCTCCGAGGCCGTGCCCCGGAATCCGCTGAACGCGATGGATGGAAGTGCTTTCATGTTGTCGTTAAGTTTAGGTGTTCAAAGATAGTTATAATTAGTCAATATGTTGTTATAAAATTGATTACGATATAATATTTGAAGTGATTGTTTATGCAATATCGATCGCTGTGGATAACTTTTGATACTGGCTCCGGTAGCCGGTGTATCTGTCTATGAGCATATAGCGCAGATGCAGGGAATACTTGCCGCACGGTATCCCAGAAAAAGCAGTATAGTTCGGAATGGTTACCGTCACTGTTTTCACCTCAACAGTCCCGTGTACTTCCGACACGGTTTCGGAAGCCATACCGACAGGAACAGATTCAGTCAAATTCTCCGCAAGGAAGTTGCGCATCTTTCCGGGGTTGCATCCCTTTCCGGCTTCAGCGAGCTGCACCTTGCACAGCAGGGCGTATTTTGCGGAATTGTCTGCCATAGACATTGCCAGACTGAGTGTAATTCGCAGGTCGGAAATATCGGCGGTCTCTGCACTAATGAACTTTGCGACGAACACCGGAAACTGACGGTACTCCACCGGCCCGGGGATATGCTCATTGCCGAGAGTATGGAAGCCATGGTATGCGGAGACGAAAAGGTTGTGTCCGGAGATGTGGCCTCCTGAGCCGAAGGGCGGTCTGTGGGGAGGGACATTCCGAGCTATTTCGTGCCATATCTCTTTCTCAGTGTCGGGGATTGTGCGCCATGCGGCGAGAGCCCGCCTGTGGACATCAAGGGCGGCGGATTGTCTCGGGGTGGCGGCGAATGATAGCGTGGACTTTGACCTCCAGCGGCATTTGCCGTCGCGGTGGTAGAAGGTGATGCTGCCGGCGGAGCCGTAGCAGTCTGATATGAGGAGATTGGGGCTGTATGCGGGCATAGGCGCTTGATGTTTGATTGTCAGTCATTGTTTACGAGCGTGCCCGGTGCCCGGATTGGCAGGCGTATTAAGGGAGGGATGCCTCTTTTACAAATCTTGGGTTCAGAGATGGATTGGAGGCATATCCGTCACGGCAAAGATACTGAAAGATATGCCATCTCCGGAAAAAGAGGAAGAAGAAAAACCGCAAAAAAGAAGAAAAAGAAAAAGGACCGCCCTACCAGCCTGACGGAGCGGTCTGTCAAGGTTTTGCCGGAGAAAATTATGCCCGTAGGGCTTCATTTTCGACGGGCAAACGGCGCAGCCGCCTGACGTTGACGGGCCGTCGGAGACAGGCTACCTTGCGGGATTTTTTGTTTTTGATGATATTTATAATTGGTAAATTTGCCAATTTGAAAATCAATCTCTATTTTTGTTATCGATAATAATTTTTCAGTGGGGGCACCACTTAAAAAACGACATTAAAAATTATGGATAAGAATCTTAAGAAATTTATGGCCGCTGAGACAAGGTCTCGCGCCCAGATCCTCGATGGCCACTATGTCGAGGTACAGACACAAGACGGGGAGATTTTCAGAATCCTCTCGGACATCGCCAAGTATGACAGTGACGAATACAAGGCTTATGTTCTACATCTGATTGAGTTCATCTTCGACAGGAATTTTTCGGATGACAAGGAGAAGATGGTGAACCGCATCCACAGAGATATGATTCTGAATGCAGTCCATTCCTTGGGGATGGATTCAGGAAACAGGCAATCAGAGCGGCAACGGATAGGACAGCGTATAAGAGAGCTTAGGGAGGCCAAGAAAATGGAGGCAAGAGACCTTGCAATCCTGACTGGCATCGATGCAGCAAATTTGTCTCGTATTGAGCAGGGCAAATACTCTACCGGCATCGATATCCTTTCGCGTATCTGTGTCGTTCTTGACGCACATCTTGACCTTGTTCCTAACGGAGATTAGCTCTTGCGCCATGTCTAGGGTTAAATATCATTATGCTCTGGATGAGCATAATCGTCTTGTCCACATCAATAATGTGGATAGGGATAACAGAAACTCTCACATTTTTCATTGCCTGAACTGTGGGGCTGAAATGGTGCCGAGAATGGGAGATGTACGCGCGTGGCATTTCTCGCATAGTGCCAGCGAGGAACACTGCGGAACGGAAACTTATCTGCACAAACTGGCAAAACGGCTGATTCGGATGGAGTTTGAGAACAAGCCTTCATTCAATATACGATATTGCCGGGATGTCGTATGTTCCGATGTTTCTACTTGTCCTTTTGCCAAACCGGAATGGTGTCATAGTGCTGAGCCGGAGACCTTTGACCTTAAGCAGTATTATGACACCTGCAAGGAGGAACAGGAAATAAATGGCTATATAGCAGATCTGATGCTGACAAGTTCAGAGTACCCTAAACGCGAGCCTGTTCTTATTGAGATACAAGTAACACATAAAAGCACTGAAAGCAAACGGACATCGGGACTGAAAATCATTGAAATCAAGATAGAATCAGAAGATGACATCAGGAATCTCATCTCTGGGACACTGGAAGAAAGCCGTGATGATTATTTGGGCCGAAGAAATGCAGGTCCAGTAAAATTTTATGGTTTCAAGGACAAATCCGTCAATCCACGGCCGCTGGAAAACCGCAGCATACAAAGATTCTATCTGTTCAGGAGCGGTAAGGCATTTGTAACCAATATGGATGAATTCAAGTCCTGCAGGGATGTCTGGACAAAAGACAATGACAAGGCTATATTTGAAGCAAGTATTGACATTGATTATTTGGGCAAGCCGTCACCTTACGACTTCGGATATATGGCTGCAAGACAGAATGGCATACAGGTCAGGACCTGCCAATTCTGCAAATATCACAAAAACGGATATGAGGTAGGATTTGGGATGCAGCCTATTTTCTGTTGTCTATATAAGAAATATGGCACTCCAGAGAATCCGGAGCCACAGTACGCAGGGGAATGTGAATACTATAGGGAGGATAGAAATGTCATTGACGAAATATCCTCTCAAATGCCTGTAATAGTAATAGCAAGGTCCAAATAATGATAAGTCCGGCGAGTGAGCGGAGCGAACTGGCCGGTGCGGAGGAGCGGCGGCGTCAGCCGTCGGTCTTCTGCTTTGGGCGGAGGGTCTGTGGACGGCGGAGCCGGACACTGTCCCGATGCCAAGGGGTGCTGCGGTGCGGCCCGCTTGCCGGGCTGCTCGGCAGCGGGGAGGATGCGTCCGTCAGGGCGCATCTTCCCCTTTCAGACCATCCGGAGTGTGTGGCGGACTGCGGAGCAGGCTGCCTGACATCCGGATACCGCTGTCCTCTTTGAGGGCTGCGGCAGCAGGCTTCAAGGAGGCTTTGGCTGTCGGCTGCGTGATGTGTGGGCTGACAGGAGCTCTGCTGCCGGATGGCTGGCGGCGGAGCGGAGGGAGGCGCACTCATCACACCTCTGGGACGAAGGAGAGTCTGCTCACGGCTTGCCGGGTGCAGTCTCGGATGAGTATGGGCAGTTCCGCTCTCCTCTCCGGGACGGACTCGCTCCGGCTCGGTGAGGGTTTCTCGGGCAGTGCCGGTGATTCGGAGCCTCACCGAATCTGCGCAGCCGTAAGGCAAGCTGTTTCGGGCGGGATGCCGGTGATGCGGGCTGGAGCCGGGAGCTTCAGCGGACGGCTCTTGATGGGAAAAGGTCGGAGGCATCGGCCGCAGACACCGCTGGAACTGGCTGAAAGCCATCATAAAGGGTGGCGGCTTGCCGGCACTCCTCTCTCTCCTTTGGGAAAGTGGAGACGCGGGTACGGAGATAAAGAGGCCTCCGTGCGGATTCACTTTCCCAAAGGAGGTGGAGGCAGATACTTAACATAGTCCGGATTGTGTGATCTGCGGGCGGAGCCCCTGCCGTAAGGCAGCCCGTCAGGGGCTGTCACACAATCAAGGGTCGGATTATGTTACGTAGATGCCTCCTGTATGCAGCCGACTGAGCGGACTTGTCCGGGAAGTGGGGTGCTTTGGATATTCCGCTCTGCAAGTCTGATGTCTGTGCGGCGCGGAAGAGATCAGCGAAGCCGAGCTCTGAAGCGGAGTGCAGTCATCAGTCTTGCGTTTTATCGGGGCTTGTGGAGAGGTCAGCGGTGTGGCTGGCGGAACGGAGCCTGCGGAGAGAGGACGGGCGCACGGCCGACACCGCTGGAATGGGCGGGTGGGACTTGAAAGTCAGGACCGCAGCAGTTGAGTCTACTGTCGGTTAAAATGTAAATATCAGGACAAACCGACAGTCGGCCATCCTGATATTCTTCAAATAAGGAAAAGATGTTTAGAGCAGGTTCTTATATTCACCTATCTCGGCATCTTCGGCCGTATACTTTTCAAGGCTGCCGCACTTAGCCTGTATGCAAATATAGGTCATCGGCTCTGCAGAGGTGCATTTGAGGTTGCGGAAGCATCCGGGCGATACACGCACTACTGAGCCCTCGGCAATGTCGAATACATCATCGTTCACCTGGAATTTTCCGCTCCCGGAGAGGATGATGTAGTTCTCCTCGTTTGCCTTGTGGCTGTGGAAGAACGGCACTGCCGCGCCGGACGGCAATGAGCCGAAAGAGATTTCGCATGAGTCCGCTCCGGTTGCCTCCTTTACGAACTGCTTGCCTTCAAATGATTTCAAAGGACCTACAGATACATGGACCCATGTCTTGCCCGTGTTCAGAATTTTGATGTCACTCATTTTTGTAAATGTTTTATCTGTTATTAACTTTGCAAACAATATCAACTATTGTTTTGATAGTGCAAATGTAAGTCATTATTTAATAAGAATCAAGAACTTACAAAATAGTAAGCCGCTTACTTACAGGTAACTGACATTGAAAATGAGAAGATTGGAACTTAAAGAAAATCTACGGAAATATACGGATATCGATTCCTGTCCTGTACGGAATGTCCTGTCCCGGTTCTCCGGCAAATGGTCTGTGCTGATTCTATGTGTCCTTTCAGAGAATAAAGACACCCGTTTCAACACCATCGCCAAGGCGATTCCGGACATATCGCCGAAAGTTCTTTCGGATACATTGAAAGCTCTGGAGATGGACGGGCTGATCCGCAGGCGGCAGTATTCCGAGATACCTCCGAAGGTGGAGTATTCTCTGACAGAGTTGGGGCACAGCCTGTTGCCAATCCTTGAGGAACTCGTCCGTTGGGCGCTGGAGAATTTTGAGGCGGTTACTAAAGGCCGAAAGACGGGGAGATGACTTGTGCCTGGCAGTTCCGGCTGTGATTGATTGTGCGCGGAGCGAACACCGCTGTCGTTCTGAGGACCGCCCGTGAGTCTTGGGGATTTCGGAGCAGAGTGCGCGCAGTGGAGCCTGAATGACCGGAGGCCCTGGCCGCAGGGAGTGAGGATGGCGGAACGTAGTAAGCGGCGCGGAAGAAAGCCGCAAGTCTCACAGGTCCGAAGTCTGATGGAGGGCATCGGTGGGGACGGCTGCAGAGCAGACGGCTCGACCGATACCGCTTTGTTATTCACTCTGCCGACCGAGCGGACTTGTCCGGGAGGTGTGCAGGTCTGGACTTTTCCGCTCTGCAAGTCTGATGTCTGAGCGAACAGAAGTGGACGGACGGAGGACGGCAACGGAGGGTAGCGCAGTCATCAGGCTTGCGTTTCAATGGGCAATGATAGGTCAGCGGTGTTTAAGACTCGGCCTGCCGGGAATGGGGCACGGCTGACACTGCTTGAATGGGCGGGTGGGCATTTGCTTAAACATCTGGCACATTGGCCTGTTCATATTCGTTAAATAATTCAATGTTAATATAGTCCATATAACAGAAACTCCTGTCGTTACCGTTGATAGCGTTTGATTCTTCATAAGATATTCTTACCGAGTTCGTGTCATCTGTCCAGAAAGCGATATTTTCATCGACTTCATTCCCTTTACCGTATGTCTGTTCCAGGGTCGATTTCATCATTGTGAAATGGTCTTTCGCCCTGTCGATGCTTTCAAAAGATGCATTGAGCCGGATACAAATCACCTTGGAGTTTTCATCAAGAAATACATCAATGTAACTCCATGATGCGCCTCCGTAATATATGTCCATTGTCAAGGTTATCAGTCTGACTACAGTTCCGGTGCCTACTTCCTCGATTTGAGGAAAGAAAAATTTCCCGGTCTCTTCAGATATAGTTGATACGATTTCATCTGCTGTTGTTTCTGCACTGAGTTCTACTCCCATGATGTTAGATTTAATAGGAGTTTCGGATACAATCCTTTTCTGCTGCATATTGCAAGAAACCAGCAGAAACAGGCAGAATGAATAAGTCAGGAATCTGTTCATAGTGTCATTGATTTATATGGTGTAATCATATCGAAATAATGTCAATTATCAGCAATAGTCATCAAAGACATCACCGCCAGTCCATTCTCTGCCAAGAGCAAGAGTGTAGTATTTGGTTGCTCCTTCCTCATCAAAATAGGATTGGTCATTGGTGTGAATGTAATATCCGTCTTCAAATGTAATTAAAGCAAGCGCAAAGGGTTTTAGACCATCGGGAATTGATGTCATCACAGCCAAGGTCTTTCTATTTTCTGAAATTTCGGCTTTATATACAAGGGATTTATAGTGATCGGTTTGGGCGAAGATTTCCCCTTTTTTCAGATTTGCCAGATATGTTTCCAGCGGTCTGTCAGGATCAGGATTTGCCGGACATAGTGGGAACTGTGCGGGGACTTTCCAATTCTTCTGTTTTGCTCCTGGAGTTAAAGAGTCTTTGAGACCGTACCATTCTTCATGTAGTCTTTCCCATTCTTCAGCAATGGCCTTTTCCCGTTGTTCCTTTTCAACCTGCCAATGTGATTTGTATTCCCGGTTCACCCAATCCTTGTCCCAGGATTCTCCAAAATCACTGCTCTTATGTGAAGTGTCCGCTTCGTTGAATACCCAATCTCCAAGTCCTTGACCGGTTGGTATTTTATCTTCTTCTGCCCACCGTTCCAGATGTTGACGGCATCTGTCCGCCTGTTCTTTGGAAACAGTGCGCATCCATGCCGTATTAGGGTCAGATGCATTTGCCCTCAAAAGGTCCGGGTTATCAAGAAACGCTTCTATACTGCCACAGCAGAGTATGATTTTTCTTCTCGTTATAGGATTATTCAGAGCATTTTCAATTCTTGTGACCCACTGGAGATTGTCAGCTCGGTTGTTGCATCTGTTGGTGTCTTTATGGTCAACTATCATCGTATCGAATTCCGGCTGTCCGTGAAAAGCGGTTGCTATAATCTGATGAACTCTTGCTGAGCCGATAAACATATAGCCGGTCTTATCGTCTTTTTTCCCGAATGTCCATTTGTTGTCCAATGGACGGGGACGGTTGGGGGTCTTGGGGTGGCGCATGACTGCGCCGTTGTCTCGTGCGGAGTAGTGTTCTCCTTTGTATTCGCAGTCGGCTACTTTGTCGAATATGTCTATCAAATCGTCCATTGTTGTTATTAATCAGTGGTTTATAGGTAGGGTGAACCAAGAATCTGAATTTAAAGATAGCGATTGTTTTGCAGATTCGGGCAAAGTTGTGTTGAATTTGATAACTTTGTTGTCAGTTGATAACATTTAATGCTGATAGTCATGAGATATTTATTGCCTTTTGTTGCGGTTTTGTTATGCTCCGTTACTTTGTCTAGTCAGGATTACAGTGGGCAGGAGCAGGATTCTACTGAAAGTATTTTCAATGAGGAGACTATTCAGGGGCTGGCTCTGCTGAAGACTCTTATGGATGACAGTCCGGCTTATGAGTTGTACAGGACGGACAATATGTGGACATTTCTGAAGTTGGAGACTTCAACCGGGAAGATATGGCAGGTGCAGTACGCAGTCGGTGACGGGGATGCTTTTCAGGTTGTTCTAAATGATATTTCGCTCGCTTTTGACGGAATGGAGACTGCCGGAAGGTTTAAGCTGCATCCGACTGATAATATTTACAATTTTTTATTACTCGATACTCATACAGGGAGTGTCTGGCAGGCGCAGTGGTCGCAGAATCCGGATAATAGAGGAGTAATTCCAATTTATGAACTGTAGAAATGTTCATAATGCCCGTGCCAGCAATGTGTTTATTCCAAGATCAGTGTGTGGTGAATTTGCAGCGGGGATAGTTGGAGCAGCCGTAGAAGGAGCCGTATTTGCCGTGTCGGAGGACAAGGTTGCCACCGCATCGTGGGCATTTGCCGGAGGCTACTGCAATGTTGCGCCTATCCTCATATGAGCGGACATTACGAATGTGTTCTCTGCGGCTTTCTTTTGAGTCCGGTATGTTTGATTCAATCAGTTTGTTGTAGATGCCGGTCAGTGCATCGGGCGCAATTCGCTTTTCTTTGAATTGGCCGATTACTTTTCTGATTTGATTCCAGTAGATAACCGGCGTGCCTGAAGATACACCAAGAGTGGCTTGCCTTGAGAATGCGACTATAGGAATGAATGGGATATCACCATAGTCTTTAAGCATTTGACGAAGTACCCGGACATGTCCGGCATTCTGGAGTATGGGATTACGGAGAGTGTATTTGTTGCCGTAGATATTCTGAGTCCAAAACTCGCTGTTCTCTCCTCCGTATATCCAGCCTTTGTAGAATTTGGTCTCGATGACGAATATGCCATATTGGGATATTACTACATGGTCAATCTGTGTGGTGCTGCCTGATGATGTCCGCAGTAGCAAGTCGTTGATTACCTGGTATCTGTCTTTTGGTAGCCTGCCGAGAATATGGGCAACACGATGTTCGCCTATCCGGCCTTTCGATCTGCGGAGCCAGATAGAGATAATGAGAACAATGACTGCAAGTATGATGGCGGAAATCATCGGTAGTCAGAGTGTTGGAAGTAGCCGGGAGGTTTAATTCTTCGGGGACATATAGGTTTCCACGGCGGACTTCAGTTTGTCGAAGATGGAGGAATTGGCCGGGGAGTCGTTGTTTACATTTTTCATTGCGGACAGATTCTTTTCAAATTCGCTGAAGTCTTCATGGAGCATCTGGCCGAATGCGGCGAAAACATCTTTCTTTGTGGGTTTCCCTCCGGCGGGGTCTTGGAAGAAACCGGTCTCGTACAGTCCGAGTATCACTCTGAAGAGGTCGGCTTTATTGCCCTTTTTGTCGTTTAGGTATATTGGCTGACATTCACCGGAATTATGCTCCGGTTGCTTCGGGCTGGTAGAGTGTTGGCAATGATATGAGGTGTTGGTTTGTGCGTTGGTCTGCGCAATGACATTGACGGGGTTGTCGTTGTATGTGTCTATGTTAAGGTCTCCTTCTACATGTATCATGGCAAAGTGTGCTGGTTAGTAGTCGTAATAGGCTCCTATGGAGGCGTTGCCGTGGACATGGAGGTCTCCGTTTACAGCGATGGCCTTTACTGCGGCTCCGTTGTACAGCTCGTGCTGGAGTTCAAGGTATTGTTGCTTGATCTGGGCAGGGGTCATCGCCAAGGCGGCTATGGCATCCGATGTAGAATGATACTTGATGTCAATGAAGGTGCTGAGTTTGTCTGATGCAAGTTCCTTGTATCCGTTGCGGGCGTAGTAGTCCAGGATGACATTTAGGAAGTCGGCCTGTTGGTCTGTCCATTTCTTAATCCAGTCGGCCTTTACAAGTTCTACACGACGGGCGCGTTCTATTGCCGGAGTCTCATATGCTATGTACTGAAGCACATCAAGAAGGTCGCAGTTCTCCATCTGGAGCATACGGCGCATCATTTCGAGTTTGTCTTCTGCAAAGCCTTCTCTTTCAAGAAGGTCAAGAAGTGCCTGGCGGGTTATGGGGTTCTCCCACTGGGTGCGCAGGTCGTTCTCGTCTTTGAAGAAATACGGCATACGCCCGAATAGTCTTTGTATGAATTCCTCTATAGATATGAGTTCATCTCCGAACTGGAATTTTTCATGCCAGCGGGTCCGGAGAAGGAGTTTCCGGTGCTCGGAAAGTTTGACTGTTATGGTAGTTTTGGGTGTGCCTCCACCGCCGTTGCATGTACACGGGAGATGTCCGCATACAGGGCATGGCTCCGGATGTGTTTTCGGTCCACCGCCACCTTTGGGACTGTCACCTCCTTTTTTGCAGGTGCAGGGCCAGTTGCCGCATATTTCGCATATAGGGTCTCCGTCCCATTCGGAATCCTGAAAGTTCTTGTTTGCGCCTACGAAATCGTAGATCGTGAAGTAGTATTTCCCGTCAAAAAGGCGTGTTCCTCGGCCAATAATCTGTTTGAATTCGACCATATTGTTGACAGGGCGCATGAGGACTATGTTGCGTACATTTCTGGCATCTACTCCCGTGGAGAGTTTGCGGGATGTGGTCAGGATGGTCGGACGCAGGCGGTCATTGTCCTGAAATAGTTTCAGCTGATTCTCTCCTTCGTCTCCGTCATCGGCTGTGACGCGGAGGCAGTAGTTGCTGTCCGGCCGCCGCTTATGCTGGTTGACCATGTCCCGTATTATTGCGGCGTGGCGTTGCGTACAGCAGAAAATGATGGTCTTGTCGTCTGGGTCTATCTGTTCGAGCAGTTTTATTACACGGTGTTCGTCTCGGTCACGAATTTCTATCCTGCCGTTGTAGAAGTCGTTTTCCGTGTATGTCTTGCTTTTGATGATGTTGCCTTCGACATCATCATCGGGATCGTATGTGTAATCGTCAATGTTGCTTTCGGCTATGCGGACACGGAATGGTGTGAGGTAGCCGTCAGATATGCCCTGTTTGAGCGAGTATGTGTAGACCGGGTCTCCGAAGTAGGCGTAAGTGTTGGCGTTTTCTATGCGGCGTGGGGTGGCTGTCATGCCGAGCTGGTATGCTGGCTTGAAGTAGTCCATAAGCCTGCGCCATTCACTTTCATCATTTGCTCCTCCTCGGTGGCATTCATCTATAATGATGAAATCGAAGAATTCGGGCGGATATTGCATGAAGTACGGTACTTCACTGTCCTTAGGATGTGACATGAATGTCTGGAATATTGTGAAGTATAGATGCCGGCTTGTGGGAACTTTGTCTTGTGACTTATGAAGTTGTTCCGGGGTAATCCGGACCATAGAGTCTTCATTGAAGTTGTCGAAGTCGTTACGGGCCTGGTTGGCAAGTATGTTTCTGTCGGAAATGAAAAGAATGCGGGGCTTGCGGTTTTCTGTGCCGTCTTTGTTCCATGACGCATGGAAGAGCTTCCAGCATATCTGAAATGCCACATATGTTTTACCCGTACCGGTGGCCATTGTCAGGAGAATGCGTTTCTGTCCGTCAGCAACGGCTTTGAGGACATTATTTACTGCGTTCTCCTGATAGTATCTCGGAACACGGCCTCCGTCGCGGTTGAAGGGAAGTAGATTGAACCGGTCTCTCCAGTAGTCGTCTTCCGGGTATGTCATCCTCCAGAGTTCCTGCGGGGATGGAAATACGGAGATCTCGCGCTCTGTGGAAGGTATGATGTAGTTGCCTTTGCTGTCTTTGACACCCATGTCGACAGCCCAGATGCGGTCCCCGTTGGTGGCGTATGTGAAACGTATCTGAAGCATCTCGGCGTATTCTTTTGCCTGTGCTACTCCTTCGCTTACATCTTTTTCGTCGCTCTTTGCCTCTATAACGGCAAGTTTACGTCCATGGTATTCAAGGACATAATCCGCCTTCTTAGGCTTTGAATGCTTGATGCGTTCCACTCGTCCCGGAGCAATCATGTATGCACGCTGTTCAGTGAGGATGACACTTTCAGGAACTTGTTCCCAGCCGACGCTATATAGCGCAGGGTCTATCTTTTTTCTTCTGGTAGCGGTCTCGTCCATATCAATCAAATATTTCGCGGAGGATTGACTGTTTCAAGGCTTCGCATTCTTTGGCTATTTTATCAAAACTTGTCTGTAGAAGCATGACTTTGCTGAAAATGTGGTCTAAATCTGAGATGATGACTTTTTGTTCTTCTACAGATGGGTACGCAATCGGGTATTGATTGTATAGTTTTGCGCTAATATTAGGCTGTGCGGCGACTTTCTGTTTCTGTGCCACCCATTTGTAGTATATGTCAGAGTGGGTGACATAGAACATGTAGCGAGGCAATATGCGATTTTTGTCAAGTCTATAACGAATAAGGTAGCCTGCGAAAAGGCAGTCGCCAAAATCTTTCCGGTATATGAGAGTCTTGCCTACAGTGGCTCCTGTCCGTGCAAATAATATGTCTCCCTCTGCAAGTGGCTCTTGTTTTATATCTGAATCTATATCTGCGGCGACAATGTCATCATTAAGTTCTCCCCATTCGGTAATATCTGTAATACGAAGATATCTGAAATCATTCTTGCTAATATCGTATGGCCTTGATGGTGCAGCAAGACCATAATCGCCTTTTATGGTTGATAATTCTCCGAGGGTATCAAGATTCCATCCGTTACGAAAACTTGTTGCTCGAGATATTGTTGCCTTCAAACATGACATTACATCTTGTAGTTCTTTTTCTGCGTTCTGTTTCAGTCTGTCTATTTTGGCGAACTGGATATTGATTTTCTCGACGATTGCCTGTTGTTCGGATATGGAATCTGTTACTTTCACAACTCTTTCACCATAATCGCGAAAGTAAATATGTGGGATGGCAGCACCTTGTTTGTAGCTGCTGAGGTTGAGGCTTTGAAGGCAGTAACCTATGTAAAATATATCGTATCCTTTCTTTGGCAAAATATATTGCATGGTTCCGATAACTGAGGATTTCGCAGGAAGAAACATTACCCGTCCTATTCCGGAGCCATCTTTGACTATTGCAATATAATCTTTTTCCTGATGATAAGAGTCCATTTTAGCAATAAGGCCGCTAGCTCCATATACAGGATATTTGCCTGAAAGTTTCTCTACATCTTTCTGTTTTAAGGTTGAAGATCCCTTAGTGCAGATGTCTTTTATCCTTAATTCTTTCATAGCAGCTTTGCAATATCGTTCAGCAGTGACGCATTGTCTTCATTGAGCAGGGTGATGTGCTCAAGAATCTGATATGGGGTGCGTGTGTCCACTTTTTCCACCTTGTTGGGGTTGTTGACTGAGAGGTCACAGTCATCGTTGAGGGTGGAGGTGTCAAGAAGCCAGGAGCTCTCGCTTTCTTTGCGGGATTTCTGAAATGAGAGGAATTCCTGAAGGTCGGCTTCGTTGAGGGCATTGGTCTTTCCGAGATTGCGGCCAGGGTTGAGCTGATAGTACCATATCTTGTCCGTGGGTTTGCCTTTGTCAAAGAATATCACTACGGTTTTGACTCCGGCTCCCTGGAATACTCCGGCGGGCAGGTCCAGGATGGTGTGGATGTTGCACTGTTCCAAGAGCATTTTGCGAATGGCGGCTGCATCCGCGTTACTGAGGAAGGTGTTCTTGATGACGATTCCGGCACGGCCACCGGCTTTGAGCATCTTGACGAAGTGCTGCATGAACATATATGCAGTCTCAGAGGTCTTGATGCTGAAGTTCTGCTGGACATCCTGCCGCTCTGAGCCTCCGAATGGAGGGTTGGCGAGGATGACATCGTGTTTGTCTTTTTCAAGGACCTGACTGAGATTTTCACTGAGAGTGTTGCCGCGCAGGATATTCGGGGCTGCGATGCCGTGGAATATCATGTTCATGGTGGCAATGATGTATGGCAAGGGCTTCTTTTCCTTGCCGAAGAAGGTTTTCTTCTGCAGTGTCTCGCTGTCTGAAGTACTTTTTATCTGTTCCTGCATGTAGCTGAAAGCTTCGCATAAGAAGCCGGCTGAGCCGCAGGCGGGGTCATAGACGGTCTCTCCAATACGTGGGTTGACTACTTTTACGATTGCCCGTATGAGTGGGCGCGGCGTGTAATATTCTCCTCCGTTGCGTCCGGCGTTGCCCATACGCCGTATCTTGTCTTCGTAGAGGACGGTCATCTCGTGTTTGTCGTCGGCAGACTGGAATTTCAGGGTATCGATCTTGTTGATGATCTCGCGAAGGTTATATCCTGATTGGATCTTATTGCGTATTTCGGAGAAGATTTCACCGATTTTGTATTCAAGTGTCTGTGTCTCTGATGCCGTATCCTTGAATTTGGCAAGGCTTGGAAATAGCTTGGTATTGACGAATGTGACTAGGTCGTCTCCTGTCATGGCGTTGATGACATCTATTTCTCCTTTTGATGTTTTAGGAGCGGCCCATGAACTCCATCTGTTGAAGCCGGTGATTATGCGCTTGTATGTTTTGTTTTCGAGTTCGGCTTTGATTTCCAATTCTCTTTCAAGGTCATCGAGATATTTGAGGAACAGCAGCCAGGATGTCTGCTCAATGTAGTCAAGCTCGTTGCTGCAGCCGGCTTCATTGCGCAGAATCTTGTCGATGGCGTTGAATGTGCTTTCGTATTTCATATTAATCAGTTATCCGGACACTATCACCACCATTGAAGCCTCTGTATGAGACTTCACGATAATCGTGGTGAGATACATGTGGTATTTTGCCTTACTGACGGCAAATTTACAAATTTTTACGGATTTTGCTTTTTTATTAGGCGGTGTTTACGGTATCTTCCTTATGCTTACCGGGATAAGGTCTAATTCTTCGATGAACTCCTTTAGCAGTTTGTGGTGCTTTGGGGCGAAATATTTGAGGATAGGATATGTGTCGCTCTGTGGGATCGCAGGAGGGTTCTGTGCTGTGGCTGTCCGGAGCAGGAGGTCGGCTATATCTATGTGGTCCTGTCTGTCTTGTTCTGTCGCATTTCGTTCCAGATAGTCCGAGACCTTGATGTCAACTCCTTGTATCATCGAGAGTCTTTCTTTCCATACAGCATATCCGTCAACATCGGGGAAAGCAATGACTTCGCGTCCTGTGAGGACTTTGAGTTTGTCTCCGAGCTGGGTCTTGCCTCCTGTGGCAAGCCATATATAGGCTGGCATGAGGGCGGCGCAGATGACGGCTGTCTTTTCGGATTCTACCAGGGCGACTTTTTTATCTGGATATCTGAGTAGCAGGTGTTCCCCGAAAAGGCACTGCGTGAGCTGCCATGAGGGCGGTAAGATGCCACGGGATTTGAGAATGGAGTGTACCCATGTTATACGGAAGGGTATGCTTTCGTCTTTTATGCGGTGGCCGGTTTTTTCGTTGTATTTCATTATTTTGCCTGTACGGCAGTTGCCGTCGGTATCAATCTGGAAGAAGATGATGCTTCGGTCTTTAGTGACTCCGAGGTGGTATTGGGCTATCGTAGTTTCAATAGTGCCAGGGTCGAAGATTGTGTTCAAAAATTCAATCAATGTGCTGCGTATATCCGTTCTGACGGACTTTTCAATGAATTGCCAGGGAATTGTGCATGGCACTGTTGTATGGCGTTTATGACATAGTCCCCGAGCGGCGATTGTTGATTGCGCTCTAAATGGATGATTGCTTTCATACGGATAGTCGCGGTAGTAGTCAGCTGGCGTGTAGTGGTATCCACATGAGGATTCGTGGTCGCAGCGGCCGACATTGTCCGCAAGAGGTCTGCCGATTTCATCTATGTACAGGGTGAAACAGCGTTTGCGACCGCAGGATGGGCAGGTGTGCCTGCTTTGCACACCTGCGTAGGGCTGGAGTCTATAAGAGTGTTGTGGCATGGTCTTGAGGGGTTTGTCCGATGTCCAACTGTCCATCAGGTATAGGGTTCTGTTGGACAGTGGACAGCTGGGGCTTGTGTCGTTTGAGGATATTGCTGACTGTGGATTTGCTTAGTCCTACTTCATCGGCTATCTTCCTGCAGCTCAATCCTTGTTTGCTTAGTTCTATGACTCGTGTTTCGTTTTCATCTGTCTGACAGGAGTCCCGGTGTCTGAGATGTTCTTCTTCTGTCGCGAATTCCCGGAAATTGAAACGAAGAAAGCCGTTAATCTTTTCTATTTCATAGACAATGACATTGGAGGCATCGTATTTGAAGGCCCCTGCTCGGACTTTTACTTGTTTTATATAGCGCAGACGGCTGTCTTTGGCACTCATTCCGATGGCGAATACAGAATCGAAAAAGTTATAGAGTTTTTTACTGCCGGCAAGATGGTTTTGGGTGATAGGGCTTGACAGGTCGCGTTTGGGCGTATGGGCTATGATGAGAAGCGAGAGTCCGCATTTCTTTTTCAAGGACATCAGTTTCATCATGAAGATGCCTGCGTCAACGCTTTTGTCGGAGGCGTTGCAGAGGTAGGTGAGATTGTCGATGATAATGATTTTACAGTTGAGTTTATGGGCTGCGGTTTCGATGTCGTTTATGATATGTTGCTCATATCCTTCGGCTCCTATTGCATAGGGATTTATTTCCGCTCTGTACAGGCAATCAGGAAAGATGTGTCTTTCTCCGGTCTCATGTTTGCAGTAACGGAGCTGAAATTGCTTGTCTGAGAGTTCGCAGTCAACATAAAGCACATTGCGGGTTCGTGCTATTTCGTCTGCCATCTGAACTGCGAATATGGACTTTCCGAGATTGGAGTCTGCAAAGAGACAGCAAACCTCACCTTCATACCACAGCTCGTGGTAGAGTTCTTCCGGGTCTGGTCTTGTGGAGGCGTCGTCAAGTGTCTGATTCGCTGTTTTGATGGAGAGGATGCCGATTTCAACGGCCTTCTCCTGAGAGAAGGCGGCGTTGATTTCGGTGGTTATTTCGTTAATGGCGGTGTTGTTCATTTTTTACTGGAGTTTTGTTGGTCCCATTCAATGAGTCTGTCTATCTGCTCGTCTGTAAGGTCGTCGAGGCTGATGAGTTTCCTGCGAATGAGTTCTGCCTGAATGAATGGACATTGTCTTAGTGTGTGTCCGAATGGATCGTTGAGGTCTGAGGCGATGCGAATCAGAATCTCGTGAATATGCTCCGGCTTGCTCATCGTATAGTCCCTTTTATTGCTGTTATACGGTTCATGGCCTCGGTCTCCAGTTCCTCTTTTGTTCTGATTTTACCGCCGGAGAGCCATTGATCAATCTCACTACGAAGGAATCGGAGTTTCTTGCCGTCTTTATAAACGGGGATGCGGTTCTGGCAGACCCATTCATACACAGTGGATCTGGCAGGTTTATCGGGATGGTATTCCCTGAGCTGGTCTAAGTTCATCCATTGGTCGGCAGTGTATGCCGGTGATTTGCTGACAAGAGCATTTATCAGGTTTTTCAGTCCTGATATTTCCTGCCGGAGTTCGGTTACTGCCTGCGGCAGCTGGTCGAATGTAATTTTTTCAGGAGAAGACATTGTTTTGTTTTTTTGTTGTTGTACAATGGCTTCTTTTCCGTGCGCACTGAAAAAGATTGCCGTGACTCGGTTGTCGAATCACGGCACAAATATCTACGGATTTTTCGGGTATGGTCTTAGACTCTAATTGGAGTCTATGTTGTTTTTCTGATTTTGGAGATTATTTTTTCTTGTTTAGTTGTTCTTCCAGCAGTCTTATGCGCTTGGTCAGTTCTTCGACTGAAGGCAGTTGGTCTTGAATTTCTTTGATTTGGACATTTGTGTAGGAGGCTACGCCCATGGGAGTCTGAATGCCCTGGAAAGCGTACTGGACATCGGTTTCGTCCTTGTTGCTGCATATCAGCAGGCCGATGGTGGGATTGTCATCCGGGCCTTTTATCAGGTCGTTGACGGCGTTGACATAGTAGTTGAGTTTGCCGGCATACTCGGGCTGGAAAGGTGTGGCTTTGAGTTCGATGACTATGTAGCAGCGCAGGTGGATATGGTAGAAGAGCATATCCAGTTTGCGGGGTCTTCCTGCGATGATGATCTGTTTCTGTCTGCCGAGGTATGCGAAACCTGTCCCGAGTTCAAGGAGAAAGCGGGTGAGGTGTTTTTCGAGTTCGGTTTCAAGGGCTTCTTCTTTGTATCCTTCTTCGAGGGTGAGGAAGCCGAAGTCGTAGGTCTCCTTGGTGATAGCCTGTGCAAGTTCGCTCTGCGGGGACGGGAGTTTGTCGGCGAAGTTTGATATGGCTCCGCCGGATGTGTGATAGTAGTCTGCTTTGATGCAGTTTATCAAAGTGTTGCGGCTCCAGCCTCCGGATATGGTCTTCAGAATATAGAAGATCGACTCATCGATATTTTTGCATTTGGCGATGATTTCAATATGATGACCCCATGGAACGCAGGCAAGGATATCTGGAAAATCAGTTCCCTCTTTCTGTATGTTGTTGGCATGGAGATTTTCTCGCGCAGCTTGTGCGAGTTTTCTTACATTTTGATAATCATGTGTTTGTAATTCTCGCGCAACTTGTGCGAGTTTCCCGGCTCCATTGCAGTAGAATTGATACCACTGCTTCATCCTCCATAAATTCGATGCGCTGAATCCTTTGGATTCCGGAAATGCGGCCTGGAGGTCGAGGCTGAGCTGTTCGACTACTCCTGATCCCCATCTTTCTTCGGCTTTGCGGATGACAAGGTCGCGGCCGAGTTCCCAGTTGAAGTGCAGCTTCTCGGCATTGACCTTGACGGCGGCTTTTATCTGTGCGCTGCGGTATCTGGATTTGAGTTCTTCTATCCAGTGAATATAGTCCTTGTCTATATTCACATCGTGAATCTTTATGACTGTAGGTGTGTTGTTGTCCATATGCTGTGTCTGTAGTTACAATTTAGGGATGAGGTTGACTGCCTTGCGCTTGCTTTCGTCTACTATTTTGGCGTAGACCTGGGTGGTACGGATGTTGGCGTGGCCGAGTAACTTGGATACTGTGTACAGGTCGGCTCCGTATGTAAGGGTAAGGGTGGCGAAGCTGTGTCTGGCGACATGGAAGGTCACGTGCTTGGATATGCCGGCTTTTTTGATGAGGGTACGGAGCCGAACATCGGCATTGTTGACCTGATCCGGGAGTTTGTAGAAGATGCGGCTTTCGGGCAGGTTGCCTTCCCGTTCAGGGAGCCACTTCAGGGCATTGTCGGAGAGCGGGATGGTGATGCTTTTCCCGGTTTTCTGCATGGTGGTTTCTATCTGGGCATAGCCGTCCTGGCTGGCGGTTATCTCTTTCCATGTGAGTTTGCTGACATCGGAGTATCTGAGGCCGCTGAAACAGCAGAACAGGAATGCAGATTTGATGTCATTGTCAGGCTTGTACTCGGTCTCGATTATTCTTTGGATTTCTTCGATTGTCAGGTAGCAGCGGGTTTTCTGTTCGGAGTGGGGCTTCAGTTTACGGTCGATGTCTTTTCCAGGGTTCTTTAGGATGATGCCGTCTCTTTCGGCTTTGTTCAGGGCTACCATAATTCTGGCGAAGAGGGCTTCTTTATAGACATTGCTGAGAGGCTTCGGCTTGCGGTTTTTGTCTTTCGCCGCCTTGTCAAAGTCCCGGATGTCGGAGTTGAGGTATTCAATGAAGCCTATGAGGAAGTCTTTGTCTATATGATTGAACGTGATGTTTTTCCCTTTGTAGTCGGTCATCCGCTTGATGGCGCTGCGCATCAGGACAGCGCAGGAATTCTGGCCGTTGGCATCATATTCTGCGGCCATCGACTCGCAGTATGTGATGAAGTTGAGTTTTCTGCTGCGGTTCCTGTCCTTGAATCCGTACTCTCCGTTTTGAATGTCGATGATGTACTGGGCTTTGATTGCGTTTGCAAGTCTTAGTTGCTCTCTGTTCCACAACTTGTTCTCTCTGTTGCTTTCGGGCCTGAGGTAAAGGCTCAGGAACTTGTATTCACGGACTCCGTTCACATAGCAATCAAGATAAATGGACTGGTTTCCGTCCTTGAGTGCCTTGTACCGCAATTTTACAGGTTCCTTTAAGTTGTTGTCGTCTTTGGTTGTATTCATTATCAATCATATAGTTCCGAAAGCAAATATAAGAAAAAATAACTAAATGGACAATAGAGTAACAAATATTGAAGAATATGAGTAATGATTTGTTACAAAATAGCAATTTTATGTGCGTGAATCGGGGATTTCACATATTTGTTGGAGTAACAAACGGGTAACAAAATATGCCTGAAAATGCGTAAAAATCGATAAAATAATAGAGTGGTGAGAAAAAGAAAAATCCACTGATATTTGTGATTGTCAGTGGATTATGTAGGTTTTGTTTCTTGTTGTTCTGACTGGCAATTTCACATAGTCTATGAAATTGCTTCCTGGCATAATCTTACTTAGTTACGGCCGCAAAGTAAGCATATTTTTCCGATTTACGCCACTTTCCACTCCTCGATGTTGCCTGTGGCGGAGGAAAAGGAGGCTCCGATGCGGATGACACTGCGGGTATCGGAGACATAGGGGCGGGCGTAGCCTTTTTCCTCGATCTGGCGCAGGGCATCCTCGGCGGTGCCGTCCAGCTTGAACTCGAAGATATAGACGTAACTGTCGGTCTCGACGATGCAGTCGGCCCGGCCCCGGCTGGAGGCTTTCTCAGCATAGACCTTCCAGCCGCCGAGCATCCGGAAGATGAGATAGAATGTGTACTGGAAGTCACGCTCGCGGGCCTTTTCATCAGCCGTGCTGCGGATACTGTAGGGGATGTCGGCCAGGAGGGCCTCCATCTGCTTGCGGAGACTGTCAAGGTCGCCGCGGCTCAGGGCCCTGCCGGCATGGGCGGCCCAGCCCGACATGCTGTCCGCTGTCCTGGTGAGGTAGCCGGAGGAGAGGAATGACAGGAAGCCCTGACGGACCTCCTCGTTGGGAAAGTCGAGCATGAAACGGTTACTTTCCCTGTCGTAAGACTTGATGGTCAGGTAACCGCTCTGATAAATCATCGGAAGCGGCATCTCCACAGTTGCTTTGTAATCTGCGAAGGCTTCGGGAGAATAGTCCGTCACCAGCAGTTCCTCGATATTCTCGTCGCTCTGTGAGAGCAGCCTGACCAGGTACTCCGGAGTTCCGGATGTGAACCAGTAATTCCTTATTTCCTGTTTGTCAAAGGCATTGAGCAGACTGAACGGATTGTAGATGTCCGTCATCCTGCTGCCGAAATGATATCCGTCATAACGGCGCTTGAGTTTCCGAATCTCGTCCTCTACGCTTATCCCGTCGAGCTCTGCCATTTCCTTTATCGGTTCGGCAAAATAAGTCTCCATTTCTTCCTGAGTGATGCCGCAGAGTGCCTCGAACCGCCGGTCCATGCTGATGTCCTTCGGCTGGTTGAACCCGCTGAAGACACTGACCTGCGAGAACTTGGTCACGCCCGTAAGCAGCACGAACTGCAGGTCTGCGTCGGCGGCCTTGAACACCGAATAGAAGCCCTTGAGCACGTCCCTGTGCCGTTCCTCGAGCATGCGCTCCTGGCCGTCCACGGTACATGTCAGCCCGGTGTCCAGCACGTCCAGCAGAGGCTTGTCATACTCGTCTATCAGTACGACGCAGCGGCGGCCGGTCTGCTCATGTGCGGCGCGCAGAACTTCCTGAAAACGCTTTCCGACACCTGTAAATCTGTTTTTTGGAGGATATATTCTCTCCCATGCAGAGACTGTCTCTTCAAGAACATTGTCCAATGTTCCGGACTCCTTGAAGTTAAGCGCATTGAAGTCAATGTGAAACACCGGATACTCCAGCCACTCCTTCTCCAGCGAACTGATGGCCAGCCCCTCGAACAGTTCCCTCCTTCCCAGGAAATAATTCTCCAGGGTGGACATCAGCAGGCTCTTGCCGAACCGCCGCGGGCGGCTCAGAAAGTATATCTTTCCTCTCGTTACCAAATCATAGATCAGGGCAGTCTTGTCCACATAGACATAGCCGTCCTTTATTATCTGCTCAAAACTCTGAATTCCTATCGGGTACTTCATCATGGCGCGGTCCTCCTGTGGGGTTAATGTTCCACAGACAAAGTTAATCATATTGGCCAATATTACAAAACGGGACCGCCCCACAATGGGACAGTCCCGAGTCACTGAAAACGTTATATGTCGTCCGAGGGGCTATTTGCCGAACCTCTTCTCCTTCATCTTGATTATCTGGTCCTGTAGGACATCTACGCAGTCAACCACTGCGTCCTCGAAAGTAGGTGCTGTCCTCTCGATGATAAGGTCGTCGCCGGGAATGCCGAGTCTCACCTTCACGGTCTTGCCGTGATCGGGCTGGACAGTGAGGGCGACATCACAGCTGATGATGTTGTCAAAAAACTTTTCCAGTTTACCGACTTTCTTGTCGATGAAGTCGAGCAGTTTCTGATCTGCATCGAATTTGATCGATTGAACATTAATTTTCATTATTACCTCCTTTTTTAGCTCTTGGATGAGCGGTTAAATAAGTGTTCCTCAACTGTTCAAAGGAGCTGTGGGTGTACACCTGCGTGGCTGCCAGCGAGGAGTGCCCCAAAATCTCCTTTATCGAATTAAGGTCGGCCCCATGATTCAGCAGATGGGTGGCCAGGGAATGCCTCAGCACGTGCGGAGACTTGCGTCCGGTGAAACCCTCCACTCCGTCCAGCTCCTCATGCACAGTCTCGTTGACCAGCTCCGGATACATCGGCTGCCCCGAGTCTGTCAGGAAAAATCTTCCGTCATGCGGAACATCCGGGAACTCCGTCCTAATTCTCTCCAAATATAGTGAAATTTCCTGACAAACGGAAACCGGTACCGGAATTTCTCTCATTTTATCACCTTTGCCAAGCACGGTAAACACTCTCCTTCCCGGGTCAAAGTCACTCTGCCTCAATCCAACCAGCTCTGAACGCCGCATTCCTGTGGTATAAAGCACCAGCATCATCACCCCGTTGCGGTAGTCATGCATACTCATCTGCGCGCAGGCTTTACCAGAGCCGTCCAGTCCCTTTGAGCTGAAAAAACGCTCCAAAGATGTCTCTGTGTAGAATTCCGGCAGACGGCGGCTCTCCTTCAGACGGGCGATACGCCGCACAGGATTGAACGGAAGCAGCGACCGGCGCACCAGCCAGGAGCAGTAGCTGCTCAGCGCTGACAGCCTGAGATTGACCGTGCGGGGAGACAGGCCCTCTTCTGTCGAGAATGCTACAAAACCACGAATAGCACTGAAGGTCAATGCCTCAAGCTGCTGATCATCAGACAGCGGAGTCTGCCGTCCACCAGTTCCGGATGTATCACACTGAGGATAAGCATAGCGGTAGAATGCCTCCAGTGCCTCGCGATAGACAGCACAGGTGCGGGGAGAATACCGCTTCTGAGCGGCGATGTACTGCAGAAATTCCTCAACCATATTACCACCTGTCTATGACTTCTTCTCCACATACGCCTTGAAACGCCGGAGACCCTCTTCCAGCACACTCCGTGGACAGGCAAGGTTCCATCGCATATATCCCTCTCCGCCCGGACCGTACATCGTTCCTGCGTTGAGCCATATCCCCGCTTCGGACTTAAGAGCCTCCTCAAGAGCCGCCGAGGACGTTCCCAGAACCGAGCAGTCCATCCATGCCAGATACGTACCCTCAAGCTTCATTATCGGAAATGCAGGCAGGAACTCAGCGGCATACTTACGCATATACTCATAATTATCATGGATATAGACATTCAGTTCATCCAGCCACTCGGCGCCGCCCCCGCTGTAGGCAGCCGTCAGAGCATCTATTCCGAATGGGCCCGGACCGCCGATTTCCCTCTGCTCCACGATCTTACGCACACGCTCGCGGATATCGGGATCCGGGATGACAATATTGGCTATTTTCACACCGGCCATATTGAACGGCTTGGTCGGAGAAACGCAGACAATGGAATTGCGGGCAATATCTTCTCCTACTGACGCAAACGGAACGTATGCCAGACCCGGGGCTGTCAGCTCGCAGTGTATTTCATCGGAAACCACCGTCACACCGTTGCGCAGGCATATCTCCCCTACTCTGCGCAGTTCGTCACGGGACCATACCCTGCCCACCGGGTTCTGCGGATTACACAATATCATCAAGGATATTCCCGGATCGGAGGCTTTCTCCTCCAGAGCATCGAAATCCATGCGGTACGTGTCGCCCACACGTACAAGCTCCGCTGAAACCGCCCTGCAGCCGTTCTGCTCAATGGAAATAAAGAAATGATTGTAAGCCGGGGACTGCACCAGCACATTCCCTCCGTGAGGCATGTAAGTCCCGATGATCGCCGAAAGTGCCGGAATCACTCCTGAAACAGGCAGGATCCACTCTTTCTCCACATTCCATCCGTGACGGGACGCGAACCAGCTTACAACCGCCTCATAATAAGAATCAGGTATGGCAGCATAGCCGTATATGCCGTGCTGCGCCCGGCTCACCAACGCATTCTGAATACAGTCAGCTGTCCTGAAATCCATGTCGGCTACCCAGAACGGCAGCACACCGGCATCAGGACAAGCGTCCCATTTCAGGGAACCTGTTCCCTTTCTGGGAATTATCTCATCGAAATTATATCTCATACGGGTCAATTTTGTTTGCAAATTTAACAAAAATATCTACCTTTGCAGCCCTAACAAAAGGAGGTGGTAAAAGAATGATTATAGTACCTATTAAAGAAGGCGAAAATATAGAGAAGGCACTCAAGAAGTTCAAACGTAAATTCGAGAAGACAGGAGTGGTACGCGAGCTGCGCAGCAGGAAGCAGTTCGAGAAACCTTCCGTAAAGAGAAGAAACGAGATCAAGAAGGCTATCTACGTACAGCATCTCAGACTGAACGAGGAGTAAGCGCCTTTATAACACATACAGAAGCCGGAAAGACACGCAGATGCCTTTCCGGCTTTGTTGTTTCCTGAAGATGCGCCACATCTGCTCTCCGATTTTTTCCCGCGCACTGTAAACATTTGAACTTGCTTTACTCCAGGTTTATGCGTATGTTTGCAAATTATGAAGAAATATCTGATCATAGGCGCCGGCATGCTGCCGCTGGCTGCCTGCACGGACTCCGGGCAGCAGCAGGAAAAGCCCAACGTGATATTCATCATTGCCGACGACCTCGGCTACGGAGACCTGAGCTGCTACGGGCAGGAGCGGTTCCAGACCCCGAACATCGACTCGCTGGCCGCTGACGGGGTCATATTCACCCGTCACTATGCCGGCACATCGGTGAGCGCCCCCTCGCGGTCATCCCTCATCACCGGCCTGCATACCGGACACACCCCCATCCGGGGCAACAAGGAGCTGCCGACAGAAGGCCAGTACCCAATCCCCGGAGACACCTATAATGTATTCCGACTGATGAAGTCCCAGGGCTACGTCACCGGAGTTTTCGGGAAATGGGGGCTCGGCGCACCCGCGACTGAGGGAGCACCTGAAAACCAGGGCGTGGACGAGTTCTACGGCTACAACTGCCAGCGGCTGGCCCACCACTATTTCCCCTATCACCTGTGGCACAACACAGAGAAGGTCATGCTCAAGGGCAATGAGGGCACAGCCGAAACTGAATATTCCCCCTATCTCATACACAGCCAGGCTCTCGACTTCATCCGGGAGAACAGCGACAGCACCTTCTTCATGATGTACACCTCGGTGATTCCCCATGCCGAGCTGAGGCTGCCGGAAGAGGAGATAGAGCCGTTCCTCGGCAAGTTCGAGCCGGAGAAATCCTACAAGGGCTGCGACGGAGGGCCGGGCTACAGACAGGCAGCATACGGGTCGCAGGAACACTGTCACGCAGCCTTCGCCGCCATGGTCAATGTCCTGGACAGGCAGGTCGGAGAGCTCCGGGCCCTGCTTGACAGCCTCGGAATCAGCGACAACACCATCGTGATATTCACCTCCGACAACGGCCCGCACATCGAGGGTGGAGCCGACCCGGCCTACTTCAACAGCAACGGCGGCCTGCGCGGCATCAAGCGAGACCTCTATGAGGGCGGCATCCGCGTACCATTCATCATGGCCTGGCCCGGACACATAGAAGGCGGCAGGACCACTGACCACGTCAGCGCGTTCTGGGACTTCCTCCCTACCCTGGCCGACATCACAGGGGCAGAGCTGCCGGATGCTCAGAGACCCGTAGATGAGGGCACTGCCGCACCAGCTCCGGGACACACATCCGACGACACCGGCTGCCCTGTACCGTGTTCCTATATCACTGACGGCATATCGTTCCTGCCGGCAGCCACAGGCCAGGGAGAACAGCCCGAGCACGAATACCTCTACTGGGAATTCCATGAAGCAGGAGGCCGCCGCGCCATCCTGCAGGGCGACTGGAAAGGCGTCATCTACGACTACCGCAACGGAGGCGCCATGCAGCTCTACAACCTCGCCGAAGACCCCGCAGAGCAGCACGACGTCGCAGCAGATCATCCCGACATCGTCTCCCGCCTCAGCACCCTGCTCGAATCAGCCCGAACACCATCCCCCATCCCGGAGTTCAACTGATTTACTGACAGCCAAGCAACACCTCCAAGGCAAAGCCAAGCGGAGTGCTGCACCTTTTGGGCCAGGCAACACATTCAAGACCAGTCAAGTCCGTTTACGGGCGGCCTGACACGAACTCGTAACCTGCCAACAACAACACAATCAGGTATTGCCCCTCCGTGAATTCCTGGCAGAAACGAGACTGGCACGGCAAAGCTGAAAGGGCTGAGATTGCCCCATGTTCCATGCCCCATACGTGTTCCTGATTCGCACTAATTCCGAGCAGCGGGCGTCGCCCTTTTACATACCATCCTATATATCAATAATTTAGAATCTTCCACTGCACATCTGAGCATTTTAAAACCGGCCAAATGTGCACCGCTTTTTGCAACTATCTATAAATCAAGCAGTACTTTCACCACAGCGCACCGCCATTTCCATTTTCTCAGCGAAAATTGCAGCCCGTTTTCTAACTACCTGAATATACCGCACTTACAAAACGATTTGCATTTCTCAGGTACTCCTGATGCTGCGAGAATTGCAGGACCTTTTGCAACACACTGATTCATAAGCAACTGAAAAACGGAGTGCATTTCACAAAATTGATTATCCGTAAATTTACATCTTGTATCATTTGCTCTTTTGATGTCGGATCTGCTTCATCTATCACCCCTATAGCATTGACATGAACCATTTGACCACCGCATGACTACAGCCCGTAATTAACCGGTACCGAACATTTTACATTCATGACCGGCTCTGTCCTCAAGCCACGCTCAAAAGGCACTGCTCGGAGGGCGGTCCGAGTGCGGGGTAATTTCATTTCTGGCAGTACTGCAGATGCCACATGTCGTGCCCGAGGAATTGCCTTTCCTCCATGCGCCTGAATCCTAGTGAGAGATACAGCCGTTCCGCATCCGGGTTCCCGAAATCCACCAACAGGCCGACACGCTCATGGCCTTCCGCCAAAGCCCGGTCACGCATTGCGGCAAGCAGCCTGCCTCCGACACCGCATCCCCGGAAGGCCGGCAGAACAGCGATGGAGTCGAGATAGAATTCCCCGGGACCGGTCTCATCCTCTATAAAGGGGAGCGCTGTCCCGATGTGCATACGGATTACGTCAAAAGTGTGGCTGCGCAACTCCTGCAGCCTAGCCCCGTCGTAGCCTATGACAGCTCCCGCCAGAGCGCCATCCACCTCAGCCACAAGTGCATTGCGCCAGCTGTACTGTGAGGTCTCCATCCTCGCCAGTTCCTCCAGAACGGTCATATAATCGTCCCCGCAATACCTCCGTACGGACTCATCTCCGCCGATGGCCATCACCACAGCAGAGGCTATCAACTGTGCATCATCCTCCGATGCCTGTCTTATAACAATCTGTCTCATATATTTTTACTTGCAGCCGTTTCCGACCGCCATCAGACGCAAAGATGGGAAAAACATTGCAACTGAAAGAAAAATCGGCCAAAAGCCGCTACAAATTGACCTTTCCCGAAACGCCGCCGGCACCTACTTTTGCAGCGTGAATTCACAAACAGAAGTGTAATAGAAAATGAAAAAGATTCTCAAAACATTCATCGTAGCGACAATCTGCCTCATGGCACAGACAGCCGTCTCAGCCGAAGAAAACACGGACAGTAAGAACAGCAACAAGAACCTGTATTTCAACCGCGGATACAGAGCGAACATAGAACTGAACTGGTCCAACGGCGGCAAGGGCTTCGGATTCACGCACTACGGCCTGACAACATCCCACGGATACAGTTTCGGAAACGGCCTCTACCTCGGTGCCGGTCTCGGCGTCATAGTCGAGCCTCACGACGGCCCGTCCTCGGACTACTTTTTCTCTCTGCCGGTATTCGCAGACCTGAAGTACAGCTTCATCAACGGTACTGTAAGTCCGTTCGTGGCACTCAGGGGCGGAATGATCATCGGCACCACGTACAAAGGTTTCGGAGGCTATCTAAGGCCATCCGTAGGCATGGACATCTGGAGGTTCTCCCTCACCCTTTCATACGAGCTGATGGGCAATCCGCACCGCAAGCCCTACACCGACCTGTCGGGAGCCACAGCTACAGAAAGCTGGCGGAGCAACGCCAACAACTTCATTGTTGGCATCGCCTTCAGGTTTTAAGGCTGTCGGAAAGACATATATGAAACCCGGGCGGAGAGTCATTCTCCATCCGGGCTTTTGCATTCTGCAATTTATTTTTGCTAAATAATTTTGTAAAAATTAAATCATATTTTATTTTTGTATAAAATTTTGCAAAAATGAAAATCAGTAGAACTCTTCAGGCTAAACTTCAATCCCTTGCGATGAAATTTCCTTTTGTCACACTTACCGGGCCACGGCAGTCAGGCAAATCTACCTTAGCCGCAGCCGCATTCCCAGATTATCGCCAGATCTCCCTCGAAGATCTTGACAACAGGGAATTTGCAGCCAATGACCCCAGAGGGTTTATCGCCACCTACCCGTCGCAGACCATAATTGACGAAGTCCAGAAAGTTCCGTCACTGCTTTCCTATCTCCAGACACACGCCGACAGAACCGGTAAAATGGGAATGTACATCCTGACAGGTTCGCAGAACTTCGAGCTGATGAAAGCCATAGACCAGTCTCTGGCGGGAAGGACCGGCCTTCTGACTCTGCTGCCATTCTCCCACGAGGAGATGCAGCAGGCCGGCATACTTCCGGAAAGTTACGATGCAGAAATATTTTACGGCTCATATCCAGCCATCTACGACAGGGAGATAGATCCAGCAGACTACTACCCGAGCTACATCAAGTCCTATATCGAAAAGGATGTAAGGGAAATGAAAGCAATTGAAGACCTCTCGCGCTTTAAAAAGCTGGTCCGCCTGTGCGCCGGACGTATAGGACAGTTGCTCAACAAAGCCTCTCTTGCCGTCGAGTGCGGTATCTCTGCCCCGACCGTAGACGCATGGCTGTCCATTCTTGAAGAGAGCTACATCATCTACTTTCTGCGCCCGGACTACAATAATTTCTCAAAACGGCTCGTCAAATCCCCAAAGCTCTATTTCCATGACACGGGGCTTGCCTGCTCACTGCTGGACATCAGAAGCCAGACCCAACTGTCAACACACTATCTCAGAGGCAGTCTGTTCGAGAACATGGTTATAAACGAGTTTACGAAACGCAGCCTTAACAGAGGAAACGAGCCGGCACTCTCATTCTGGCGCGACAGCACGGGACATGAGATTGACCTGATAGTTTCAGAAGAAGGCATCCAGCACGCCTACGAAATAAAATCCGGAGCCACATTCTCCACCGACTTCTTCAAGGGGCTGAACTACTGGGCAGGACTGTCAGGCGCAGCACCCTCCCGACGTACTGTCATCTACATGGGAGAAACAGCACTGATGACCTCAGACGGAGACCTGCGTCCCTGGAAAGACTTGGGATGACAGCATATTAGTTTTCACAGGCCGGAAGAATTGAAAAAGCCCGTCCGGAACAATTCCGGCCGGGCTGATTCAAAAGCATTCTGCCTCAGATGCATCTGCATTAACGCATGTTGAGCAGTTCGATCATCTTGATGACGGCGGTGGAGATACGTGTACCGGGGCCGAAGATGGCCACAGCACCGGCCTTGTAGAGAGCGTCGTAGTCCTGAGGAGGAATAACGCCGCCGACTACCACCATGATGTCCTCGCGTCCGAGCTTCTTGAGCTCCTCGATGATCTGAGGAACGAGGGTCTTGTGACCAGCTGCGAGGGAGGATACGCCGACGATGTGCACGTCGTTCTCCACAGCCTGCTTGGCTGCCTCTGCAGGAGTCTGGAAGAGAGGACCCATATCCACGTCGAAGCCGCAGTCGGCATAACCGGTAGCCACAACCTTGGCACCGCGGTCGTGTCCGTCCTGACCAAGCTTGGCGATCATGATACGGGGCTGACGGCCTTCCTTCCTGGCGAACTCGGCCACCATCTCCTTGGCCTTCTCGAACTCGCTGTCGCTCTTGACCTCAGAAGAGTAAACACCTGTATTCATACGTATAACTGCTTTATATCTTCCGACAACTTTCTCGCATGCATCCGAGATCTCGCCGAGGGTGGCGCGGTTGCGTGCGGCCTCGACTGCGAGCTCGAGCAGATTGCCGCTCTTGGTCTCGACAGCCTTGGTGATAGCATCCAGAGAAGCCTGGACAGCGGCATTGTCACGTTTGGCGCGGAGCTCCTTCAGACGTGCGATCTGAGACTCACGCACCTTGGTGTTGTCGATGTCAAGAATCTCGATGGGATCCTCCTTGTCCAGACGGTACTCGTTGATACCTATGATCTTGTCCACACCGGAGTCGATGCGGGCCTGCTTGCGTGCGGCGGCCTCCTCGATACGCAGCTTGGGAATTCCGGTCTCGATAGCCTTGGCCATACCGCCGAGCTTCTCGATCTCCTGGATGTGCTCCCATGCCTTATGGGCGATCTGGTCGGTCAGGTATTCTACGTAGTAGGATCCTGCCCAAGGATCTATGCCTCGGCATACGTTGGTCTCCTCCTGGATGTAAATCTGGGTGTTACGTGCGATACGCGCAGAGAAATCGGTAGGCAGGGCGATAGCCTCGTCAAGGGCATTGGTATGCAGAGACTGGGTGTGTCCGAGAGCGGCGCCCATGGCCTCGATACATGTCCTGGCCACGTTGTTGAAAGGATCCTGCTCGGTCAGGGACCAGCCGGAAGTCTGGCAGTGGGTCCTCAGGGACAGAGACTTGGAATTCTTGGGATTGAAGGACTTCACGATCTTCGCCCAGAGCATACGTGCTGCACGCATCTTGGCGATCTCCATGAAGTGGTTCATGCCGATAGCCCAGAAGAAGGACAGACGGGGTGCGAAAGCGTCCACGTCGATACCGGCCTTGATACCTGTACGCAGATATTCCAGACCGTCGGCCAGGGTATAGGCCATCTCGATGTCGCAGGTAGCACCGGCCTCCTGCATGTGGTAGCCGGAGATGGATATCGAGTTGAACTTGGGCATGTACTTGGAGGTGTAGGCGAAGATGTCACCGATGATTCTCATGGAGAACTCGGGAGGATAGATGTAGGTGTTGCGGACCATGAACTCCTTGAGGATATCGTTCTGGATGGTACCCTGCATCTCCTCGAGTTTGGCACCCTGCTCCTGAGCCGCTACGATATAGAAGGCCAGGATAGGCAGAACGGCACCGTTCATGGTCATGGATACGGACATCTTGTTCAGAGGTATCTGGTCGAAGAGCACCTTCATGTCCTCCACGCTGCAGATGGACACACCGGCCTTGCCGACATCTCCCACCACTCTGGGATGGTCAGCGTCGTAGCCTCTGTGTGTAGCCAGGTCGAAGGCGACGGAAAGTCCCTTCTGTCCGGCAGCGAGGTTCCTGCGGTAGAACGCGTTGGACTCCTCGGCAGTGGAGAATCCGGCATACTGACGGATGGTCCAGGGTCTCATCACGTACATGGTGCTGTAGGGTCCGCGCAGGAAAGGAGGAAGGCCCGCAGCATAGCTCAGGTGCTCCATTCCCTCATTGTCCTTGGGTGTATATATCTCCTTCACTCCGATGCGCTCAGGAGTCTCCCATATCTGCTGTGCAGAAGCCTGTGCGCATGAAGCGCCCGAGGCTTTGTCGAATTGAATATCTTTAAAATTAGGACGCATAACTTCTGAGATTAAAGGGGTTTGATTCCGAGTTTCTCCTGATAGCCGCGAAGGGTCTCGAGGACGTTGCTCTTGACACTGATAAAGTTCTGGATTCCTTTGGAGAGGAGTTCTTCCTTGCAGGCGGGTTCTCCTGCGACCACCACGATGGCCCTGTCACCGATCAGACGGGCGATCTCGGGAACGGCCTCGGCATACTCGTCGTCTGAAGAGCAGGCCACAACGATCTCGGCACCTGAAGCGAGAGCTGCCTTTACGCCCTCCTCGATGGAGGCGAAGCGGTTGTTGTCCATGATGCGGATACCGGCCACCGCGAAGAAGTTCGAGGAGAACTGGGCACGGGCACGGCACATGGCGAGGTTGCCGAATGTGAGCATGAATGCCCTGGGCTCCTTGCCGCTGCGGTCTGTAGCCAGACGCAGGGCCTCGAACGCCTCTGCCGCACGGTAGGGTCTGAGTGGCTCCACAGCATCATCACGATGGCAGCCGTGGGTCTTGACAACCTGTCCCATGCAGGTGGGAATGTCGCGTGATACAATCTCCTTGGTAATCACGTCTGCGGCCTTCTCGAGGAAGTTGGGATACTGGTTGGTTCCGAGAATGGTGTCGCGGCGCGTAGCATAGTTCCTGTCTCTCTTGTCGGAGACGGCCTTGATCTCGGACTGGATGAATCCGGCCTTGAACTGAGCCACATATCCGCCGGCAGTCTCCACCTTGCGGAAGAGATCCCATGCTGCCTGAGCGATTTTGTCGGTAAGCATCTCCACATAGTAGGAACCGGCCGCAGGGTCTACGACCTTGTCGAAGCGGGCCTCCTCCTTGAGAATGTTCTGCACATTTCGTGCGATACGGCTGGAGAATTCACCGGGCACCTTGAACGCGAAGTCGTAGGGCAGGACCTCGAGATAGTCCACTCCCGCGATGGCTGCGCTCATTGCCTCGGTAGTACCGCGCAGCATGTTCACGTAGGAGTCATATACAGTGAGATTGTACTCTGAGGTCGTGGCATACACCAGCATCTTCTCAGGGCATCCTCCGGCACATCCGTAGTCCTCTACGACATTGGCCCACAGCATACGGGCCGCACGGAACTTGGCTATCTCCATGAAGTATGAGCTGCCCACGGCGAAGTGGAAATAAATCTTGCGCGCTATGGTCTCCACATCGAAGCCGGCCTCGCTCAGTCTGGAAAGGTACTCGCTTCCCTGGGAAAGGGCGAACGCCAGTTCCTGAGTCGAGGAAGCGCCGCAGCTGTTGTAGATGTAGGCACCCACCTCGATTACACGTACATTCTTATAAGGAGCCGCTGCCTTAACGCACTCTATCACGGCATTGAAGCCTTTCTCCTCGCAGAATGTGCCTCTCTTGTTGAGAGGGCGCAGGGGCGAGAAATCAAATGTGGCGTGTACGGCATCCCTGTCAATACCCAGGCTGTCGACATATTTGAGGAAATTGACAAGCGTACCCACTGTCTTGGGACAGCACCCACGGAAACCTACAGGCACCTTGTCCAGCGCGATACCTTTGAGAAGGGTCGCAAAATCAGCTGTCTCAAGCGGTCTGCCCTCGGGGAGACGGAATGTGAACGACTCCACGCCCTTGGTCAGGAGTACAAGTGCCCTGCTGTTGGCCTCAGCGGGATCATCGCAGCAAAGGCTCTCGTTGATATACCATCTGTTGTTCTGCCTGGTACCTCTGACAAAAGGAAACTCACCGGGATTTTTCCCGACATACTTTAATCCCTGAAGGTCCTCGGCGCGGTAATAGGGGTTCACGGAGAACCCGTCATAGGTCTTCCATACGAGCTTCTTCTCGTAGTCGGCCCCCTTCAGGTCCTTCGTTATCACCTCTTCCCATGCCGCTTTGGAGACTGGAGGGAATTCGGTAAATAATTTTTCTGCCATATTCCAATTATTTGAAAAGTCACTTAAACAATACTACAAAAGGCTCTCGTCCACCAGATAGGGCATGGTGACCTTAAGCTCGGGGGTACGTTCCATCTCACGCTCGATGGCGAACATCGCCCCTTTGTTGCGGGCCCAGCTGCGGCGTGCGATACCGTTGTTGACATCCCAGTGCAGCATGTTGCGGATCTTGCGGTCGGACTCTTCGGTACCGTCGATGACCATACCGAAACCGCCATTGATGACCTCGCCCCAGCCGACTCCGCCGCCGTTGTGCAGCGATACCCAGGTGGCGCCTCTGAACGAGTCTCCGATGACATTCTGGACAGCCATGTCGGCAGTGAACTGGGAGCCGTCGTAGATGTTGGATGTCTCGCGGTAAGGAGAATCAGTACCGGACACGTCGTGGTGGTCACGGCCCAGGACGATGGGTGCGGAAATGCGGCCCTCGCGGATGGCGCGGTTCATCTCCAGGGCTATCTTGGTACGGCCTTCGGCATCAGCGTAGAGGATGCGGGCCTGGGAGCCTACGACCAGCTTGTTGCGGCCGGCCTCGCGGATCCAGTGAATGTTGTCGGAGAGCTGGTTCTTGATCTCGTCGGGAGCTGTCTTGTAAATCTCCTCGAGCACCTCTGCGGCAATGCGGTCGGTCTCGGCCAGATCCTCAGGCTTGGAAGAAGTACATACCCAGCGGTAGGGACCGAAACCGTAGTCGAAGAAGAGCGGGCCCATGATATCCTGCACGTATGAAGGATAGCGGAAAGCTCCGCCGACTCCCATTATGTCGGCCTTTGCGCGGGATGCCTCAAGCAGGAAGGCATTGCCGTAGTCGAAGAAGTACATGCCGCGCTCTGTGAGCTTGTTGATGGCGGCCACCTGACGGCGGAGTGACTTCTGAACCTCCCTCTTGAACTTGTCGGGGTCGTTGGCCATCATCTCGTTGGACTCCTCGAAAGTGAAGCCTGCGGGATAGTAGCCGCCTGCCCAGGGGTTGTGCAGCGAGGTCTGGTCGGAACCGAGATCCACGTCCACTCCCCTCTTGGCCAGTCTCTCCCAGAGATCCACTACATTGCCCTGGTATGCAAGAGCCACGGCCTCCTTGTTCTCCCTGGCCTTGAGTGCCCTGTCGATAAGGGGATCCAGCTCGGTGTACACCTCGTCTACCCAGCCCTGCGAGTAGCGGGTCCTGATGGCCTTCGGGTTGATCTCCGCGATAATACCTACAACTCCGGCTATGACAGAAGCCTTGCCCTGAGCTCCGGACATTCCTCCCAGACCGGAACTTACGAATATCTTGCCCCTGCTCTCAGCACCCGGACGGGTATGCATCCTGGCTGCGTTCATCACAGTGATTGTAGTTCCGTGAACGATGCCCTGAGGGCCGATATACATGAAAGAGCCCGCAGTCATCTGCCCGTACTGGGAGACACCGAGGGCGTTGAACTTCTCCCAATGGTCCTTGGAAGAGTAGTTGGGGATCACCATACCGTTGGTAATAACCAGACGGGGTGCGTTCTTATGCGAGGGGAAAAGTCCGAGGGGATGACCCGAGTACAGCACCAGAGTCTGCTCGTCGGTCATCTGCGAGAGGTACTGCATGGTAAGACGGTACTGCGCCCAGTTCTGGAATGCGGCGCCGTTGCCTCCGTAGACAATCAGCTCATGGGGATGCTGGGCGACGGCCATGTCAAGGTTGTTCGAGATCATAAGCATAATGGCAGCAGCCTGACGGCTCTTGTAGGGGAAGTCGTCGATGCTGCGTGCATATATCTTATAATCAGGACGGAGACGGTACATATAAATCCTTCCGTAAGTTTCCAGCTCTTCCTTGAATTCGGGGATAAGGGCAGCGTGGTGCTTGGGAGGGAAATAGCGCAATGCGTTCTTAAGAGCAAGTTTCTTCTCATCTGCTGTCAGGATCTGCTTTCTGTGAGGAGCATGGTTCACAGTGGGATCGTAAGGCTTGGGCTCCGGAAGCACATCCGGAATACCCTCAATAATCGCTTTCTGAAAATCAGTCATATAAATAAATGTTTGCTTGTAATTTGCTTGTAAATTGTCTTTAAAATTACATCCTACAAATGTAGTAAGAAGTAACCAAATAACCGATATTATTTTGACATTTTCACACAATTTAAATGCGAATTTAATACCGTATAAAGATTATCGGTGGTACAAACGGCATATATTTGCGGCAAACACCTTTGCTACAACAGTGCGGAATGGACAGCTGACGTTCCGCAACAAGTTAAGTACTAACCAAATACCAATGTAATGAAAAGAAATTTATTAAAATTCATCATTTTCCCTTTCACGGGGGCCCTGTTCATAATGGGCGGTGCAGTATCCTGCAGGCCGGCGGAAGAGCTGTCTTCCGAGGCCGCCGTAACGTCGTTCACATTTGATACGGACAATCCGGCCAACAGCATCGTCACCGTACAGCCCGTCATCAACGGTGATGACTCCATACTGTTTTCCGTAAGTTCCGGTGCTGCTGCCGAAGAACTTGCCGTGCTGGTTCCCACAATAACCGTCTCCGAGGGAGCCTCCGTCATTCCGGCCTCGGGTCAGACTGTAGATTTCTCCAACGGCCCGGTCACATTCACAGTCACGGCCCAGGACGGCCGCACCGTCAGGACATACATCGCCGCAGCCGGGATTGAAGAGGCCCAAGAGCCGGAAGCACCTGACTTTCCCATAGACGAACAGCTGGCCGGAGAATACAAAGGACTGATAGACATCCTGCTGGGCGGCACGGCTGTCGGCAGCGACATTCCTAAAAACATCACCGTTGCCAATGCCGGAGACACTGCCGTCAGCCTCACCATGGACAATTTCTCATTCAGCGGCATTGATGTCGGCACGATACACATCCGCAGCTGCACACTGTCCCTGAGCGACAGCCCTGAGGGAGGCTACGTCTTCTCCGGAGAGCAGACCCTGTCCCTTACCATCGGCGAGCTTCCCGCGACAGTCAACGGAACATTCGGCAATGACGGATCGATCTTCATCAACATTACCATCGATTTCAGCGGCACACCGGTTGAGGTGACATTCTCCGGCAGCAAGCTCACCGGAGAAGAGAGCAGCGAGGCCCTGATCTCATCATTCACTTTCGACACATCGGTCCCTGCCAATGCTGCCGTACACAGCGCATCCATCGACCAGGAGAGCCGCACGGTCTCCGTGTCAATTCTCAATGACACCACCGGTGCCCAGGACCTGACAGCCCTGATACCCACTGTCGTAATATCCGAGGGTGCCACAGTCATTCCCGCCTCAGGCACTCCCATAGACCTGTCCGGAGGCAAGTCAGTCACATACACTGTCATCGCCGAGGACGGCACTGAGAGCACCTACACGGTATCTGTCAAGGGAAGCGCCTATTTCTACGATTTCGAGACATGGACCTCCGAAGGAGCCATGTACCCGGAGGAGATTACCAATCCTGTGGGATGGGCTACATGCAACGATGCAGTAGGTCTTATCAAGAAGATGGGGCCTATGCTTGGACACCCTGAATACAACGGAGAATACCCCGTCCGTCCAACAGAAAATGGAGTGACAGGCAAAGGAGCTATCATCGAATCCGTATACACCGCCAAAGGAAATTTAATGGGACAGACAATTCCGGCTGTTACTTCCGGCACCATCTTCCTCGGCACTTTCAATGCTTTTGCCGCAATGAACGACCCCATGACCACGACCGAATTCGGCATCCTCTTCGAGGACAAGCCACTGACCGTCACCGGATGGCTGAAATACACCCCGGGAGAGGACTTCTATGACGAGAACGGAAACATCATCGACAAGCAGGATCTCGGCACTGTCAACGCAGTACTCTACGAGGTCTCCAGCGAGGACGAGACCCTCAACGGCTCGAATATCTACACATCTGAGAAAATCTGCGCCACCGGCAGCTTCGAAACCGCCGGAGCCGCTGACTTCACCCAGTTTACCGTCAACATGGAGTACGTCAAGGACTACGACCCCTCCAAGACCTACAAGCTGGCCGTAATCTTCGCCGCCAGCAAGGAGGGCAACGCATACCGTGCCGCTTCGGGCAGCATCATGGTCGTGGACAACGTAGCCATCATCTGCGAGTAAATAACTGAATCCTACTGGACACCGGACAAGTCCAGTTCAGACGGAGCCCTGCCCTCAGAAAGCAGGGCTTTCATTTTGTCCATTGCCGGAGCCGCGTGGCTGTAAAACATGGCATAGCCCTCGCAAAGTGAGTTGAGCCCCACGTCAAACCTGTGCTTGGGGCACCCCCCGTTGCAGACACGCAGCCACCGGCATACGAGACATTTCCGTGGAAGTGAATTGCGCTTTGCCGTACCGAAAAGTGCCTGGGACGGAGACAACGCCGCAGTCCGGAGAGACATGTCCCGGATATTGCCCAGTCTCCACTGGGGATAGACAAAATGGTCGCAGGGGTAAATGTCGCCGTTATGTTCTACAGTCAGATTGCCTCCGCAGCTCTCGCAGAAAGTACAGATACCGGGCTGCACCCCGCACCATGAGGATAGAGCCGCATCGAAAGTCAGGACAAAATACTGTCCGACATCCCCACGGACCCAGACATCGAATATGTCACACAGGTAGCGGCCGAAAGCCTCCGGAGCCACAGACCACGGTGCAAGGACGGATTTCTCCGCTGACGGAGGGGCTATGCACGGCACATTGGAAGAGCTGTGCGGCACCGTCACAATATGCTCGTAAACAGGCATGAACTGCATATACCGTGAACCTACGGACTTCAGGAAACGGTAAACTTCCGCACCGCGCCCCTCCCCTGCCTTGCTTACTGTCGTAAGTGTATTGAATTCCACCCTGCTGCGATGCAGGGTTTCCAGACCGTGCATGACATCTCGGAAAGTCCCTCCGCCGGACGATGACATTCTGAAACAGTCATGAATGTCCTCCGGCCCGTCGAGCGATAGACCGATCAGAAAACCGTTGTCATGGAAAAATGCCGCCCAATCCGCGTTAAGCAGAACTCCATTGGTCTGAAGGGTATTATGTACCGGACGACCTCCGGAATATTTACGTTCCAGCTGCAGGGCACTGCGGAAAAATTCCATGCCCGCAAGCAGAGGCTCGCCCCCATGCCATTCGACTGTCAGCTCAGGCAGGTCGCAGGATTCGCAGAAATCACGGATACATCTCTCCAGCAGCGGGAGTTCCATGACAGGCTCCCTTCCTCCATAATATGAAGCCTTGTCCAGATAGTAACAGTATGAGCACCGGAGATTGCACCTGGAGCCCACAGGTTTCAGCATCAGGCTGAAAGCCGTACTCCGACCGAAACGCGAAGCCTCTGAGAAAGTTATTGTGCCCCCTGCTCCCATACAGTGAGACCGTCGTACCCGAAAGCGAACTCATCCACGTACATCAGGCTTCCAAGTCCGCCTGTGAAGAAGTCCGCATACTGGCTTGCCACAGCCACTACTGCACAATAGGTGGGCTTACGGTGGTCGCGGTACTTGATGTCTATGGAGAACTGCCTGTACTCTCCTCCCGTCCCCGTACTGTCTATGAGCTCGCCGTAGCCTATGACATCCGGATCATTGATGTCCAGATACCTGTGCTCGGTGGTATTGACCCTGTATGGCTCGTCCCAGGCTGTCACATAGACAAAAATATGGCAGCGGTCCATCCTGCCCGCGATAGTGCCACGGTCAAACGGCAGCTGGACTCCGGAGGGAGGGCTGACATTGTCAATCGGCACAGGCTCGTAACTGTACCATCCGTTCAGAGTCAGAGGCCTGGTCTCGAAAGGGCGGCCGAAGTAGACCTCCGCACCCAGACCGTCCACTTTTCCGAAACTGCCCGAGAAAATATTGCCGCCGGCCATGGCTATCACGACCTTGACCGTCTCCAGCCGGGCCGCCTTCTTGCCATCTCCCTGCACTGCCAGGAAATTTTCCTCCGGAGATGTCGGATTGGCCTCGCCAAGCAGATTGGCGCCTATGTTACCTGAGTCCCACCAATAACCGGCATCCAGGTCCGGATTGGCGAACCAGCTCTTTCCATCCTTAATCCACTGGTCGAAGCCCATGTTGGGCATCTGCTGCTCGGCTTCCGTAGTAAACTGCACCTCCTGGCCTTCCTGCACTCCGGAGACCAGCTTACAGACATAGTCCGTATCCGGCTCCAGGCCCTCCAGCACGGCTGACACTGATGTCCCTTCCACAGTCACGGATGACTGCGGCACATCCTGCCACTGGTCCGAGTCTGCCTTTCTGTATCTGAATCCGGGCGTTCCGCCGTCATCCGGCGCAGCACCGTAAAGATAAGCGTGCCGTGCCCACGCATCGGCCTGGCCTGTTTCCAGAACGGCTTCCTTCTGATAAGCCACTACAGTCCACAGCTCCTCCTCACCACGATAAGTCACGGTAAACCGCTGCGGTCCGGTAAAATCATGCACAGCCGTAAAATCCGGCACAGTGACGGCATCCGAAGGACCGAGTTTCATATCGGTTATCTCCACTGAGTCAAGAGGCTGTTCCAACGAGACGTAGAAAACGGCATAATGCTCGTCGGGGTTGAACACCGCCTCACCGACCTGATTCCGTACCCTGATGTACCTTTCTATAGTCTGCACGGCCGAGACAGTCCAGCTGTAGGACTGGTCCGGCCAGGTCGTCAGATAGAAAGTCCGAGGAGAAGACAAGTCTATCAGACTGTCCGTGATCTCAGGAGAAATGGAAGTATGCGGAGTGACTTCAAACCGCAGCAGTCTCAGCTCAGAGAGGACGGCTGTCTCGTTCATGTCCACAGTGACCGTCCTGGCCACACTGTCTATCACCGCTTCCCCTTTCTGATCCCTGACTTCAAAATCAGTAATGCGGCCTACCAGCCTGGGATACGGGATATCGTTCTTGATACAGCCGGCCAGCATGGCGGCGGCGATAAGCGGCACAAATATTTTCGGCAGCGGTTTCCTCATGGTCATTTCTTTTTAGCGGATGCCGGAGTGTCGTTCCCTACCGGCAGCACGAAATTGACACCTATATTGATGGACAGCAGATTGAGCTTGAAATTGGCCTTGGATGTCTGATAGCTTCCCTCGTACACCTGATTGGTGGTCTGCGATATGCGCTTCCACTCAAGACCGAGGATACCCACCGAAGCCTCCACGGACATCTCGTTGGTCACGAAAACGGCGATACCCGGGATCACATCTATGCCCACGTCCAGTATTTTCTGATACGTGCCCGTCATGGAATCTCCCTTTCCGTTGACGGTCTTGCCCTGCCCTGCACCGAAATTGAGGGAGATGTCGCTGAAAATACCGAATACCTTGCTGCGTCCCAGAGGGATGTAGTACCGGTATGAGAGAGAGCCGTAATAGGTATGCTGAAGAGTGTAGAAATCCGATATACCGAACGACAGTTCCGGCGACAGGGACAGATTGGTCTCGTCCACCCGGCCCAGCGTCCTCTGATAGGAGAACTTCACGCCCACCGCCATATTCTTGGCGAACGAATAGTAGATATACGGTGTCGCCGACAGGGTATAGGCATTGATGTTCATATCATCCAGGATAATGAACTTATAGTCGTAGAAACTGTAATCCCGGTACGATATGGTTCCGCCGAACATAAGCTGCCCTTTCGGCATGAATACCGGCGCGTCCTTGAAATCCAGTCCGCGGTCGAACTTACGGGCCGCGCCCGCATCCGCCGCTCCGGCAGCCAGGACTGCCAGGCACACTATCGCTTTATAAAGGTTTCTCATTCAAAAACAAACTCAAATTCATCGATATACATGAGACTGCCCTCACCTCCGGTAAAGTAATCCGCATACTTGCTGGCCGTCGCCACTACCAGCACATGCGTCGGCTTCCGTTCCAGGTCACGGTACTCCAGGTCAATCGTGAACTCCTTATACTCACCGCCGGTTCCGGTTCCGTCCTCCAGTTCCCCGTATGCGATAACCGAAGGATCGTTGACATCGAAGAAGGTTCCGTCATTGGTGTTCACCACGAAAGGAGCACTCCAGTCCGTCAGGGCCACGTATATCTTAGCCACATCCATATCACCCTTCATATAGTCGTAGGGAGCCTTGGTCCGGTTGATCTCCTCAGGAGCATACGAGTACCAGCCGTGCAGGGCCGAGGGACGGCATGTATAAGGCCGTCCGAAATTGATGGAAGCGCCCAGGCCGGAGACAGCACCGAAAGAGCCGGAGTAAATATTACCGCCGGCAAAGGCGATAATCACATACTTGGACTCGAGTCTGGCCGCCTTGCCGGAGACAACAAAAGTCTCCTCCGGAGAAGTAGGATTGATCTCTGAAAGGGTATTCGCACCCTTATTGCCTGAATCCCAGAAATATCCGGTTTCCAAGTCAGTATTGGCATACCATTCCTTGCCGTCCTTGTACCACGAATCGAAATTGAAATTGGGCAGCTGCTCAGCCGCTTCAGTCGTAAATGTCAGGATATTGTCATCACTCTGCTCTACAGCGGTCACCGCCCTCACCTCGTACTCTGTCTGAGGCTCCAGCCCGGTGATTCTGGCGGAAAACGCCGTACCGTCCTTGGTCAGGCTGCCTTGAAAATCATTCCACTCTCCGTCTGCCGTGCGCCACTGGAATCCCATTCCGGCAGGTTCTGACTCCGTATTGTACCGGGCATGAACGTATGCTGACCGGGCCCACGGATTGACCCTCACAGTCGATACCTCGACATCCGGCACGACCTTGACCGTTACCGCAACAGACACATACTGGCTCTGCTGGTCCAGAATATTGAAAGCCCATTCATACGTACCTATCGGAAGCGTCTCGGAGAAGAGCCTGCGCATATCCAGGTCAAAGCGGGTGTCCCCCTCACGGAAGTCCGTCCACGTCAGACCGGCCGCCGACGCAGCCTCCCTGACTCCTGCGGAAGGTTCCAGCAGACTGACGGAATAAGGTATGCCCAGCGCGGCGACTTCCTCTGACTTGTGCGTAAGTGTCACCCGCTTGAAGCCTGCCTCGGCCTTGACATTGAACAGACCGAGCAGTCCGGCTCCCTGCGGGGCCCTCAGCACATCCTCCAGGCTTGCACCGCTGGCTTCTGAGACTGTAGGTTCCGGAGCCTTGTTCAGGCTAATGTCCAGCAGATGCTCCTGCTCATTCACGGAATCATCCACGACTATCCTGAGTGCCGTACCTCCCTGGGGCTCGGCCGAACCGGAACCGTCTATATCGAAATGAATATTGTAGCTGTCTCTTGGACGGACATTGTCAATGGCCCTGGTAAGAGGGGGATATTCCACTCCGTCATTGTTGGTGAGAGTGATGCTCCACACCAGAGTGCCGGTAGCCTTGAAATATCCGGCAGACGCGGCTGTCTCTCCGGCATAGGTAAGAGATCCGCCCGGCAGCTCGTTGGTCACGGTCACGGGATATTTTGAGAAATTGTCCCTGACGGCATCGGAAAACGACACCGTCACCCTGACATTGGCCAGGGCGCACGTGATGACCGAGGATGTTCCGGTTCCCTCAACTATCTCTACGGTATCCCGTCCTTCATAATAGGGTGCCCCGAATGCGGCATCGACATCCGTACCGTTGGATGCCCTGACGATGTAGCGTCCCTCCCTGAGGGATATCGGCGCGTCCTGCAGGGTATGGTGATCCTCCACCGTCTTTACTATGACTCCGCTCTGGAAATCGATGACCTCAACCTTGAAGGTCATGTCCCCGTCATCCTCTCCGGCCCTGGTAGACACCGTAAGGGACGGATCGAATCCGAACTCCAGCGTCAGAAGCCCCTCACCCCTGGAGAGCAGCCAGCCGGTCTCCTTCCTGGTACAGGAGAGGGCGGACAGGAGGGCCAGCAGCGTCAGTGTGATGTATCTGATACTTCTGTTCATGGTATTATGCTGTCATTATGATGGTCAGGTTCTTGGTTATAGTATTGCCTTCCTTGTCGGTAATGACTACTTCCAGTTCATTTGTTTCCTCGGGCATAGCACTCAGGAATCCGGCTATCTGAAAGACCACCTCGGTCTTGCCCTTGACGTCTGCTGATGTGATACCGAACAAAGCGCCCCAGAATCCTTCCTCACCGGCATTCATATTCGCAAGATCCACACTATACTCCATCTGCATCATATCAACGAGGTCGCGAAGACCGGCAGAATTTACATTCACTACATATTTCTCAATTCCGGCCGGAGCCGCTACTGTCAGATTGAACTCTGAGGGCAGAGCCGCCTTGCTGTAAGTCACAGGCTCGTCGATACCGGCCGTAGCGGTGATGGTTATCGCAGTTGTCTCCGGCTCCTGGGGCTCATCCTGCTCCGCAGCGGCTGTGGTGAAATGAAGGGTGAATGCATCAGCCGCAGCATCCGGAGCACCGGCCCTTGTCACCGCTCCCACAGGGATATTCAGAGTATAGGCGGTCTCTGCCGTCAGAGCCGGCAGGGAGACCGTCACCTTGCTGCCTGAAGCGGAGGCTGCACAAGCCTCACCGTTGAGAGTAATGGAGGCGCCGTCCGCAACCTCGACCGCCGTGGTGTAGGTAATGTCTAATGTAGATGTCTCCACGGGAACATCTGCGGCACCCTCCGCTATCGATGCTGAAGACACCTCTGGAACAGCAGTCTCATCCACGACAGGGTCCTCTGAGGGGCCTTCGATGAAAATGTCCTCGACACGGCCGTTGACCGTATAGTCTATGGATATGCCGTCAGTATAATCCATGTAACCGGTCTCCCCGGCATCTATGGTCAGCACGTGATGGTCCTGCGCAGCCACCTGCTCTATAGACGCATAATGATTGATCACGCCTCCTGTCCTGCGTGTTCCCTTGACATGAATTTCCAGAGGGGCTACATCAAAAAATCCGGAATTTTCAGCCACTACAGCGGGTTTCTCCCATATCAGAACCCCGTCCTTGGAGGTAACGGAAATAGTGAAATCCTCGTTCATCTCGTTCAGGAATGCATCAGTGCACCGTACCGTCACCATCATGTTGGTAATCCTGCAAGTAATCGATATGCTCTGAGTCTGACCCGGTGTCACTGTCACAGTCTGCGAACCGGCATATTTCGGCTGCGCCCATGCCACTGCCTTATCCCCGGGAGACTTGGCCTCGACCCTGTACTCGGCAGGCTCAAGAGTCACAACCGTCGGCACATCGGCAAAGCGGTCCCACGAGCCGGCAGTCTCCTGAGTGGCCGTATTGATTATCGTAACCGAATACTCATTGACATCATTGTTGTTCTGCAGATCGCCCTCTGCTTTTGTGTCCTGTGAAGGCACCGGAGTGAACTCTCCCTCCGGAACGATGTTCATGGCCAGTCCGGCCTCCTGACCGCCGCCGGCCCCTATCTCTTCTCTCCTGCAGCCGGAAAGGACTGCGGCCGTCAATATAATCGATGCTAAAATTATTCTTTTCATATCTGTGTTTTTCACTATTCGTAAATAAGTTCTATGTCATCCACTGTCAGGATGCTGCCACCATGGACATTGGCCGTCTTGTCACCGCCATATGCAATACTCATGTTGTACTGCCATTTATTGCTGTCCGATGCACTGACAAATTCAATATAAATGGTATCAGCCTTAAGGTCTGTCCTACTGTAAGCGATATCCACTGACATCTGAGTCCATTCAGAACGGGAGTCCGAGGATGAATATGTAGCCTCGCCTATTACGGTATCACCGTTCTTGACTGAGATATATGCCTTGAAACTGTCCGATTCGAAGGATGAGTATTTATACCAGAAATTGAGTTTACTGGGACGCGAAGCAAATGACCGTCCCTGTACGCCTCCAAAAACCCCGGTAAACACTTTTCCGAAACCGACAGTAGGGATAGGTGCCGACCAACTTGTTGCCGTATTACTTACAGCAATCAACATCATCTGCGCTGCTCTTCCTCCATTACGTCCACCTACATAACTTACCATAGGAAATGACTTAAATGTCATGTTTCCTGGGGTCGTTGATTTTACTGTTGTCTCTGCATTATTGGTATCCCACCACTTGGAACCATCATTACTATATGGCCCGTAAGATGTCTGCTTAACAGAACCAATAATATCATATGCTACATATTCCCATTCACTCCACTCCTCGAATCCTGCATTTTCCACCTGCTGGGCGGACTCTGTAGTCACCTCGCGGACATCGGCAGAGACACCGTTGTTGTATCTGGCACGTACCGAATAGCAGGTACCGGGAGTCAGGCCGGTAATAGTGAATGTATTGGAAGTTCCAGAGACGGATGTCGAGGTGCATGATGGCCTGGTCCACTGACCGCCTTCTGCCCTGACCTCGGGATAGAGAAGCTCCGGATCTCCGTCCTCCGTGCTGAGTACGACGTTCTCGATGCGGGCAGCCCATACATTGCCCTCGGATATCTCTGCAATGGATTTTGACGCTGCACTTGGAGTTATGACGAATGTCGCCTCGGCGGTCTTGCCCAGAGCGTCGGTGAGCTTTATCGTGAAGCTGTGGGAGTTGTCTTCCACGTCTTCCGTATATGCGAATCTGCGGGCCACCGCCGACAGGTCTATAGTTCCCATCGTACCTCCTTCCTCGACGGCATAAACCAGGCCGTCTCTTTCCAGAATATTCTTCTCATCGGCGGAGAGGGCGAGAAAATCCAGGGTCGCCGGCCAGCCCAGAGAAGCCAGGTATGCGGAATTGACCGTCATGGTGCAGCCCGCTATGCCGCTGACAGCATTCAATGATACCGCAGCATCCGGTTCCGTTCCCTCAACCACGGAAAGTTTTCCCTCCGCATCGAATCCTCCGGTCTCGGGGACAAGCAGAGGTGCATCCTTTGGCAGCATGTATGAAGGTATTCCTACATTGATGGTAGAGTCATTGGTCGTGCGGTCTACGGTTATGGTGAGTCCCACCTCGTAGGCAGGCACCGGATCGGTATTCAGCCTTATGGTTATGAAATCTCCGGGAGCCGCCTGAATCTGGCTTCCGTTACGGAAATACCACGGCTTGCCGTTCTTGTCCACAAGTTCCACATCCACTGTCAGAGGTGCCGGCGGCATATATCCCGACTCATCCTTGTGCTGCATGTCGAACACAAGCGTTCCCCTGCTGCTGGAGACTGTTGTCTCGTAAGAGACATATTCTCCGACAATGTTCTCCCCGTACTCAACGGCCACCTTGACATTGGCCATGCGGCATACTGCGCTCACGTCCACTGTCTCCTGCGGAATGACCGTGAACTCTTTCTCTCCCATGAAGAAGAAAGCGTCCCACCCGCTTGCGGTGGAGTCGCCCAGTGTGGCTCTCAGGGTATAAGGTCCGCCGGCATTCATCTGTACGGCGGATTCTTCCTGCGCCTTGTATTCAGCATACGTGGCCCAGCGCTTGAAAACGACTCCGGCGGGATTGATGATCTCAACCTTGAAATCATCCGCATCGAGCGATCCCTCAGGTACTTCGGCTCGTGTAGCAGGAGCCTGTGCCGTCAGGTCGATACGTACTCCTCCGGTACCGGGACTGTAAGGTGTCTCTTCCTTTATCGAACAGGAAGAAAGCGCAAATACAAGGAGCAATAAGTGCAATGAAATAAATTTAGTTTTGCTCATTTGCATCCGATTATTGGTTTTAGTACATTTATCCAAAATAAACAGCGGCAAAAGTAGCATTTTTTTCTCCCGTGGAGCCATTCTTCGGGAAAAACTTAATAAATTTGCAGGGTCCCAAAAAAGGGCTATTTAGGATAATGAGCGAAGAATTAAGAGATTACGACAGCAGTGCCATTAAAACACTCGATTGGTACAACCACATACGCACGAGGCCCGGCATGTACATAGGCAGCACAGGCGACGGTTCTCTGCCTGACGACGGACTCTACATTCTGGTCAAGGAGGTGGTGGACAACGCCATAGACGAATATGCATCAGGATTCGGCAAGGAAATTGACATAACGGTGGAAAACAACCGCGTAACAGTAAGGGACTTCGGTCGTGGAATCCCCCTGGAGAAACTCATCGACGCTTCCAGCAGGCTCATGACCGGAGGCAAGTTCGACAGCGGTGCGTTCAAGAAAAGCGTGGGGCTCAACGGCATCGGCATCAAAGCCGTCAACGCCACCTCCGTATATTTCGGCATAACTTCCTTCAGGGACGGACACTACCGCAGCGCGGCCTATTCAAGAGGTATCCTCGAGAGCGACAGCACCGGCACTACGGACGAGAAAAACGGCACCCTGGTCAGTTTCATCGCCGACAACGAGATCTTCCACAATTATTCCTACAACATGGAGTTCCTGGAGACAATGGTGCGCAATTACGCATATCTCAACACAGGACTCACTCTCAAGCTCAACGGCACGGTCTACCATTCCAAGGACGGTCTTCTGGACCTTGTCCGCGACACAATGGAAGCCAATCCTCTCTATCCCCCCATTCATATAAAAGGTGAGGACATAGAGTTTGTCATCACTCACGGAGACAGCAACGGCGAGAATATCGCATCATTCGTGAACGGCCAGAACACCACTCAGGGCGGCACGCATCTCGCCGCATTCAGGGAAGCAGTGGCCAAGACCGTCAAGGAGCATTTCAAGAAAGATTTCGAGCCTGCCGACATACGCCAGTCGATAGTAGGTGCGGTCAGCATCCGCGTCAACGAGCCCGGCTTCGGCAACCAGACCAAGACCAAGCTGAGCTCCAAGGACGTGCGTCCCGGACTGTCCATCCGCTCATTCATCGGAGACTTCGTAGAGGAGGAACTGGACAATTATCTGCACAAGCATCCGGATACGGCCTCCGTCATGCTGAAGAAAATCCAGGCATCCGAAAAAGAGAGAAAGGCCATCTCCGGCCTGCAGAAGAACCTGAAGGACAAGGTCCGCAAGGCAAGCCTGTACAACAAGAAACTCCGGGACTGCCGTGTACACTATACCGACTCCCGCAATGAGCTCGCGGAGATGTCCTCGATATTCATCACCGAGGGAGACTCAGCCAGCGGATCCATAACCAAGATACGCGATGTCAATACGCAGGCCGTATTCAGCCTCAGGGGAAAACCGCTCAACTGCATAAAGAAAAGCGAGAAAGAAGTAAGGGAGAACGAGGAACTGCTCCTGCTCAAGGCCGCCCTCAATGTCGAGGAGGATATGGACAATCTGCGCTACAACAAGATAATAATCGCAACCGATGCGGATGTGGACGGTATGCACATCCGCCTGCTTATGGTCAGCTTCTTCCTCAAATATTACCCCGATCTGGTACGTCAGGGCCATGTGTACATCCTCCAGACACCGCTGTTCAGGGTACACAACAAGAAGAAAAGCATCTACTGCTACAGCGACGAGGAGAAGGCCGCAGCCATAAAGGAACTGGGATCAGGAAGCGAGATCACCCGTTTCAAAGGACTGGGAGAGATTTCTCCGGATGAGTTCAAGGATTTCATCGGAGACAATATGAGGCTGGATCCTGTCAGGCTCAGCCCCGATGACAGTATTCCCATGCTCCTGCAGTTCTATCTGGGCAACAACACGCCGGACAGACAGAGTTTCATCCGCAAGAATCTGCGCTCTGACCTGATTCTGGAGATTGTATAACACGTCAAGTCCCTGCTTATGAGAATAATCAGCCCCAAAACCGCAAAGCGCATACTCAACATGATGGGATGGAAAGGAATGGACGAGGCCATCCCCGCCCCCAAGTGCATTATCCTGGGTGCGCCTCACACCTCCATCTGGGACTTCGTAATCTCCTGGCTCTACTACCGCTCCGTAGGGGGCAATGCCAAGGTGATGATCAAGAAGGGCTTCTTCAAATGGCCCCTCGGTCCCATCCTGAGGCATCTCGGCGGCATACCGGTAGACCGCACCACCGGCGGCGGCGCGCACCTGGTCCGCCAGATGATAGAGGAGTTTGAAAAGGACGAGTACTTCCAGCTGGCCATAGCCCCCGAGGGCACGCGCCGGCCCGTGAAGCGGTGGAAAGGCGGATTCCACCTTATAGCCAAGGCCACCGGCGTACCGGTCTTCCTCGGCTACTTCGACTGGGGCACCAAGACCGTCGGTGCCAAGGAGGAGTTCCACATCACCGACGACGTGGACGCCGACCTCAAACGCATAAGACAGTGGTACAAAGATAAAGGTGTGGTAGGAAAGTTCCCTGAGAAATTCACCACCGGGGACGACCTGGACTAAAATCACAGCATCATGGACAACGTACATCAGCGGTCGCTTCGGACTCTGCTCGAATTCGCATTTACACATTATCAGGACAAGCCCTTCCTGCACTTCATCGACGGGCCGGGCTACACCTACGGGGAATTTCACGCCAAGACCCGCGAAATCGCGGAGCTTTTGGCCCGCTACGGCATCGGGCGCGGCTCCCTTGTAGGACTTCTCTCCCAGAACATGCCCAACTGGGGCGTGGCCTACTTCGCCACCGCCGCCTTCGGAGGTATCAGCGTCCCGATGCTGCCCGATTTTTCCGAGAGCGAGATCAAGCACATCCTCAAGCATTCCGAGGCCAAGGCCCTCTTCGTCTCCAGCAAGCTCCGGCACAAGGTCCTGCAGAAAGCCGTAGACCGCCTTGACGTGATCATCTGCCTCGACGATTTTTCCATAATCAAGGGAGAGCCTATAGTCTCCGAACCCGCCCCGCTGCCCTCAGAGGAGGAGATCCAGCCCGACGACCTGGCCGCAATCATCTACACCTCCGGCACCACCGGCAGTTCCAAGGGCGTGATGCTCAGCCACCGCAACCTCTGCGCCAACCTCTGGTCCACCGAGGATGTCCGCCCTAGCTTCGACTGGGACGTGTGGCTGTCCCTGCTGCCCCTGTCCCACACCCTCGAGTGCAGTATGTGCCTGCTCCTCCCGATGCAAGCCGGAGCCAGCGTCAACTACATCGAGAAAGCCCCCACCCCCTCGATCCTGATGAGTGCCCTCGCCAAGGTGCGCCCCACCACGATATTGTCCGTACCCCTTATTATAGAAAAGGTATACAGCAGTGCCGTTCTGCCCAAGCTCACCGCCACTCCCCTGCTCCGGTTCATGCACCGGATACCTCCCCTCAGGAAAATGATGCACCGCAAGGCCGGAAAGCAGCTCTTCGAGAAATTCGGCGGCCGCATCCGCTTCTTCGGTATCGGAGGCGCAAGGCTCGACCCGGAAGTGGAACGCTTCCTGCTGGAGGCCCGCTTTCCCTACGCCATAGGCTACGGCCTCACCGAGACCTCGCCCCTCATCGCCGCCGCCACCCCCGACATGGTACGGCTAGGCTCCACCGGTCCGGTAGTCAAGGGCGTGACCCTGAAGCTGCTGAATAAGGATCCCAGGACCGGAGTCGGCGAGATCGCCGTCAAGGGAGACAATGTCACACGGGGCTATTTCAAGAATCCAGAAGCGACAGAAGCCGCATTCACCGAGGACGGCTGGTTCAAGACACGCGACCTGGGCCGCCTCGACCGCGACGGCTGGCTCTACATCAAGGGCCGCTCCTCGACCACCATCATCGGACCCAGCGGCGAGAACATCTACCCCGAGGAGGTCGAGAGCGTGCTCAACAGCCACGAGATGGTCGCCGAGTCAGTCGTAACCTCCAGAAAGGGCCGTCTGACCGCCCTCGTACATTTCGACTCCGAGAAGCTCAAGGCTTTCCTCGAAGCCAAGGACGAGTTCAGGCGCACCACTCAGGAGAAACTCGAGAACCTCAAGAAAGAAGTCCTCGAGTATGTCAATCAGAAAGTCAGCAAATTCTCACGAATCAGCGAGATAGACCCGCAGGAAAAGGAGTTCGAGAAGACCGCTACCCACAAGATCAAGCGTTATCTCTACGACGGTTCCCGGAGCAAGGATAAAGACAACAGAAAAAAATAATCAGTTCAGTTCCGGAAGAACTTTACGGACCTTATCCATCACCATATCTACGGTGATCGAATTCATGCACAGACAGTCTCCCCTGCGGCACTGCCGTCCCCCGTTGGTCGAGCACGGACGGCACTCCAGGGGAACCTGTACAGCCCAGTCCGGATCCTGCCGCCAACCGTAGAACCCCGCATACGGATGCGTGGCACCCCAGACAGACACCACCGGTACTCCGGCCCACGAAGCGAAATGCATATTCGCGGAATCCATGCTGATCATCAGATGCAGACTTTTTATTATCTCCAGCTCCGAGGAGAATCCTCCGGAGACAGCAGGGACATTGACAGTTCCGGGACATTCAGCCGCCCACTCGTCCAGGACAGCCCTGTCCCCGGGAGCCCCGAACAGCCAGACTGTACAGCCGGGGACGGAACTCAGTCTTCGCACCAGTTCTTTCATTTTTTCCAAAGGCCACACCTTCCCCGGATAATACGCAAACGGCGCCACTCCGATACGGAAGTGCCCGTCATCGGCCCTGCGCGGAACAATAACCGGAGGATCAGTCATCCTGACAGGAGAGAGTCCGCATCCGGCAAACAGCCTGTCATATACCTTCCACCACGGCAGCATAGGCTGCAGGACCTTGCGCCGGCTCCGCACAAGACGCCATCTGCGCATCCTGTACTTGGGCAGACTGCGGACGGAAACTCCGGACAGGAAGAAAAGAGTACGCAGACATATCGTCCGCAGATTACTGTGACCGTCTATCACGTGAGTCGGATGAAGGCCACGCAGCGAACAGAATATGCGCCGGATACTCTGCGTCTTGTCCAACGGGACAGCCCTGACATTGGTGAGCCCGTCGAAAAGCGGCAGAAGCATACGGTGCGTCAGTATCGTAAACTGTACATCCGGATTCTGCCCGGCCCTTCTCTGAAGAACGGATGCCATGGCCGCCACATCGCCCAGAGCGGCGAAGCGCATCACCAGAACATGCTTGGGGCGGCTCATGCCTATTTCTTATAAAGCACTGGATTGAGAGCCGGATCGTTGTACATCTTCACCTGACGGTAAAGCTTCATATACTTGCGGCCCTCAGCGATATCTTCAAGCAGCTCGTCCAGCGCAGATGACAGGTCCGAAAGCTGCTGCGTCAGGATCCCGAGCCTGGAGCGGCACTTTTCCCTGTGCTCAGCAGACGCATCCTCACGGGAGACCTCCACATTCATGTGATAGATCTTGAGAGCCAGGATAGAAAGACGGTCCACCGCCCATGCAGGGGTCTCCGTATTGATTCCGGCACCTGGTCTTACATTCACATCCTTGTATTTGAGATAGAAGATATCGTCTATACGCTCCACCAGATCAGTCCTGTCCTGGTTGGACTTGTCTATCCTCCTCTTGAGTGTCAATGCGGCCGCCGGGTCTATGGCCGGATCACGGATTATATCCTCCAGATGCCACTGAACGGTATCTATCCAGTTCTTCTTATAAAGAATACCGTCCATTGACGATTCGTCGTACTTGTTCACGAAAGGGGCATCGACATCATCGGTCTTATGCCAGTTCTCTATCTGATCTGTAAACAGATCGAAAGCATGTCTGCTGAAACTCATAATTTATTGCTTTTAGTTGAAGGTTATGTCCAACCGACCGACCCACTCACCCTGAGCGCCTGCCTGCACCACCACCACATCCTTGCCGTTGCGGTTGGGCCAGACCCTGGCAGATTTAAGGAAAGTGTGACTGTGTCCGCCGATTATAATGTCTATATTCTCCGATTCTTTAGCCAGGTTGATATCACATACCTGATCGGGATATCCGGAATAGCCCACGTGAGTAAGAGCTATGACCAGATCGCATTTCTCTGTATTCTTGAGATAATCCGCCCACTTGTCAGCTGCCGCGAACGCATCCATATAGACCACGCCCTTGAGATTCTGACGGGCTACGAGTGTTCTCAGGCTGGTTGTCAGGCCGAAGATGCCTATCTTCCTTCCTGCCTTCTCCACGATGACGTAGGGCACCACCAGATCCTCCAGAGCCGTTCCGGAGAAATCATAGTTGGCGCATACGGTCTGGAACTCAGCCTTGGACAGACGGCGGGCCAGCTCGTCCACTCCGTTGTCGTACTCGTGGTTGCCGATGGCCGCGACCTCGTATCCGAGGGAGTTCATCAGCTCCATCTCGAGGTCTCCGCCGAAGACGGTAAAATAAGGAGTGCCCTGGTTATAGTCCCCGGCATCGACTATCAGCACGTGGTCCTTGCCGTACTGGGAAAGCACCTGATGAAAATACTCGGCGCGGCGGTGTATTCCTCCGGTGCCGGCCCCTTTGCCGGTGCGGACCTCCTCTATCTGGGAGTGGGTGTCATTGGTATGCAGGATGACCAGGTCCTGAGCGGTAAGAACAGGAGCTGCCGCAAACATAAGGAAGGCCGCCGCCAAAAACACATTACAGCTTATTCTCATAACATCAGTCCTCTATGATTACACGTCCGTCTGTCCTGTTCTCCAGCACCACACCGGAGTCGGAGAGTTCCTGAAGATAGGCCACCGCAGCGTCCCTCATCACTATGCCTGTGCGCTCGATGGACAAGGCATCGCTGCCTATGTTGAAACGGTCGCCGCCGTCGAGAAGGAAATCGATTGTCACCAGATTATACATACCGTCCTCATCCAAAGGCTGTCCTCCGATCTGACAGTACTCTATCTCCTTGTCCTCAACCAGTATCCGCACCCGCCGAGAGCCTCGAAGCGTTCCTTCTCCGCGAAATTCTCCAGTATCTCCCAGATATCCTTGCCCCTCATCACGGCCACTACGACCGAATTATTGAAAGGAAGGGTGGAATAGATATCGTAGACGCGGACCGCGCCCTTGGGGAAGTTGCTGCGGATGCCGCCCATATTTGTCAGGGACATGGTGGGATAACCGTTGTCGATATAAGGCTGCGCGGCGTGAATCAGCATGTCGGCCACCAGGTTGGTCAGGGCACTCTCCGGCTGGGACTCCTCTATCTCGGCATTGGAGTAGATGACCACCTTCATCAGAGGGCCCATCTGCTCCTCGTGCTCCGCGATGATGCTGTCCACCGGATACACGGTCGCACTCTCGTAGGTCGAGTCCATGCGCACCCTCTGCCACTTGTACTCAAAGTTCTGAGCACAGAGCAGCTGCCCCGCGGACATCACTGTCAAAGTTATTAATAAGCACTTACGCATATCTTAGTACTTGAGCCATTTCCAAATATCCTTCCATGAGTACTTTGTGCCGTGCATCAGGATACCGATACGGTAAACTTTTCCGGAGAAGAACACGGCTATCAGGAAGGTAACCAGCAGCAGCCCGATGGACAGCAGCAGTTCCCAGGTCTGGACGCAGCCCTCGAAGGGCACGCGGGCGAGCATCACCATCGGGGAGGTGAATGGTATCATCGAGCCCCAGAAGGCCAGCTGGCTGTCGGGGTTCTGGAAGGCCTGAAGCATGAGCAGCAGACCGATGATGAGGGGAATGGTCACGGGCAGGACGAGCTGCTGGGTGTCGGCCTCGTTGTCCACTGCGGAGCCTATGGCCGCGAAGAGGGAGGCGTACAGCAGGTAGCCGAGCACGAAGTAGATCAGGAAGCAGCCGATGATGAGGCCGAAGTTGACCTCCTTGATGGCCGAGAATACCTGTGCCATCTCGCTGTCGGAGGCCTGAGTCATCTGGGTTATCTGCTCGGTACCCATGCCGGCCATCTGGGTCATCTGTTCCATGGCCTCGGGGTCACCCATCAGTTCGGGGCCCATGGCGAGCTGGAAGCCGAAGACTATGGCCAGGGTCAGTATCACCCAGATGAAGAACTGGGTGAGGGCCACGCTGGCCACGCCGAGAATCTTGCCTATCATCAGGTCGAAGGGCTTGACGGAGGAGACGATGACCTCGACTATCTTGTTGGACTTCTCGTTGATGACACTGGTCATGACCATGTTGCCGAACATTGTCACGAACATGTAGATGACGAAGCCCATGATGAACGAGATGGCCATGTTGATGCCGAGTATCGACTCACGGTCCTGGCCGTCCTCGCTGACGATGTAGGTGTTCAGGTCCACCTCGTGGCTGAGATCCGCCTGTATCCGGTCAAAGTTCTCGATATTGTACTGCTGGAGCTTGTAGCGTTCGATGATGCTGTTGACATCGTCCTTTATCGCATCGCTCACCTTGGCGTTGATCTGCTTGGCGGCGTAGGCATCCACAGTCACATTGTTGGCTGTGTCCAGAGGGGAGACATACATCACGGCATAGACTCCGAGGCTGTCAAGATGGTTCTTGATGAACTCCAGGTCAAGGTTGCCGGGGAGAATATACTCTATCGTCGCCCCGCTCTCGAGGGCCTGGGCCACGACACCGGAGTCATCGACCACCATCACCTTGTTCACGTCCTTGTCCCAGTCGGCCATCATTATCAGCGAGGGCACGATCATCAGGGCCGCGAACAGGATAGGCGTGACGATAGTGGTGATTATGAATGATTTTTTCTTGACGCGGATAGAGAACTCACGTCCCAGTACGAGTTGTATCTTCTTGAAGTCCATATTACTTGCCCTCCCCTTTTACTAATTGGATGAAAATATCGTTCATGCTCGGTATCAGCTCGCGGTAGGACACCACGTCGATGCCGCTGCCGGCCAGTTCCGAGAGTATCTGAGCCGAGGGCGTACCCTTGGCCACGTCGTAGACAGCCCTGCGGATGTCCTTGTGCTCCACGTCGAAAGCGAGGGTCAGCACCGGTGAGCCGGACAGCTCTACGGAAGCATCTGAAGGACGGTAGAGCACCTCAATCTGGTTGCGGCCGTGCTCGCGGCGGATCTGCTCCACACCGCCGGTGACCACGAGGTTGGACTTGTTGATCAGGGCAATATTGTCACAGAGTTCCTCCACCGAAGCCATGTTGTGGGTCGAGAGGATGACCGTCGTGCCCTCGTCCCTCATGCGCAGGATCTCGTCGCGGATAAGCTGGGCGTTGACCGGATCAAAGCCGGAGAAAGGCTCGTCAAGAATCAGCAGCTCGGGTCTGTGGAGGACGGTAGTGATGAACTGCACCTTCTGGGCCATACCCTTGGAGAGTTCCTCCACCTTCTTGTTCCACCAGCTCTCGATGCCGAACTTCACGAACCATTTCTTGAGTTCGGTCATGGCCTGCTGGCGGCTGAGTCCCTTGAGACGGGCCAGATACATGGCCTGCTCCCCTACCTTCATCTTCTTGTAGAGGCCCCTCTCCTCGGGGAGGTAGCCGATGCGGTAGACGTCGTCAGGGACGACAGGGTTGCCGTTAAAGAGCACGATACCGGAATTGGGCACCGTGATCTGGTTCATAATGCGGATGAGGGTGGTCTTGCCGGCACCGTTGGGGCCGAGCAGACCGAAGATAGTCCCCTTGGGGACTTCTATCGAGACATGGTTCAGGGCGGTGTACGTGCCGAACACCTTGACTATGTCCCTACAGGTTATCGTGTTCATATTGTCTTGAAAATACTATTCGAACTTGATGGATACCAGCTCCTGGGTGTGGTCCAGACGGCCCTTGCGGTCATATACCGCCTGCCTGATGCAGCCGATGCCGGCCGCATACCAGGTCTCTATGCGCTCGGTCTTGGAGAATACCGTCTTGGTCACCTGCTCCTCCTTGATCAGAAAGCAGTCAAAAGTCCCCGCCGGGACGGTGATGCTCTTCTGCTCCACCACCTGTCTGTTCTTAGTAATAATAGTGGCCGATATACTGCCCACCTTCACCTTGATTGTACCGTCGGCAATGGTCGTGCCCGCCTTCATACCGGCAGGGACACTGCTCGCATCGCCCTTGGACATGATATCCTGAACTTTCATCAATTTGCCCACGTCGTTCATCCGTGACACCGTACCCTCAGGACCGCCTACTGTGACCTCCATGGGAAGATTGCCGCCGTTGTCGCTGAAAAGGAGCTTGCCGTCAGCATCATAGAAATACTGGTCGAATGTCACCGTACCCTTCGAGAGAGTGCCCTCGACAGCCGACACCTTCATGATGAAAGAGCCGGTACGGGCACCGCCGGCATCATAATTGACGTATTCCAGGGTCATGCCCTTGGTGATGGGGCAGTACCCCGACTTGTCATAGTCCTGTGCAGATACAGAATATCCGCCGACGAGCGCAAGGGCTGCGGCGGACATTACTGCGAACATTGTAATGGTTCCTTTTTTCATTGTCCGTTATGCTTTTAACTATTAGTCTTTTTCCTTTTCCCTCTCATCGTCCCGGATCTCCTCTTCGGGAGCGGACTGAAGTTTGTTGACCAGCACCTTGTCTATCCTCGGGCCGTCCATGTCCACCACCTCGAGGCGGAAACCGTTCCAGTCCACATACTCACCGGACTGGGGGATGTGCTCGAGCATCTCAAGAATCAGACCGCCGACGGTGTTGTAGTCGTTGTCGGCCGCCAGGTCCTCCATGTCGAAGTGGGCCAGGAAGTCGTAGAAAGGACACTGACCGTCCACCAGCCAGCCGCCGCTCTTGCGCTCGATGATGTCCGGCTCGTCCTCCTCGTCATCAATCGAGCCTACCAGACCCTCCAGGATATCCTTGTAGGTCACTATGCCCTGGCATACTCCGAACTCATCGCAGACCAGACCGTAGGTCACATGGGCCTTCTTCATCTGCTCGAGTACCTTATATACATCGGTGTACTCGTGGAAGTACTGCACGGGGCGGATGATGTCGTCGATTGAGAACTTCTCCTTGTCCAGCTTGCCGAACAGATCCTTGAGGTACACTACACCGACTATCTCGTCCAGACTGCCGTCTCCCACCGGATACACCTCGAAAAGATTCTCCTGTACTATTGTGTTTATCTCCTCGCGGGTCATATCCCTGTCCAGCCAGACAATCTCGTTGCGGCTGGTCATTATAGACTCGATACTTCTGTCTCCCAAAGAGAACACCCTCTCCACAATGTCCTGCTCCACATCCTGCACCTCGCCGTCCTCCTTGCCCTCGGCCACCATCGACTTGATCTCCTCCTCGGTCACCTTCGACTCCTTCTCCTCCACATGGAATGCCTTAGTGAAGAGCGATGTGCTCTTGTCCAGTATCCACACGAAAGGGGTCGCTATCCAGGAGAGGACCAGCATCGGGCCGGAAACGACCTTGGCGATATTCTCGGGAGAACCCATGCCCAGACGCTTGGGTACCAGCTCGCCGAGGACTATGGTCAGGTAGGTCACGATGATGACGATGGTCACCTGCGCCACCGGCTGGGCCACGCTCTCCGAGAGTCCCCAGCCCTCGAGAATGTCCGAGAACTTGTATGCTATCGAGTCTCCGGAATAGAGACCGGTGAGGATACCGATGAGGGTTATGCCTATCTGGACGGTGGAGAGGAACTTGTTGGGTCTCTCCGTCAGGTTGAGTACGTTCCTGGCGGTCCGGCTGCCGCGCTTGGCATCCGCTGTAAGACTTGATTTTCTAGCACTTATAAGAGCGACCTCACTCATGGAGAAGAGGCCGTTGAGCAGAATAAGCAGAAGTATTATAAATATTTCCATTCAGATGTTTGAGTAGTCACGGATGCAAAAATAATGAAATTTCGGAATTAAAACAGAGTTAGTCTGAATTCTCCATGCATTTATTGAAGCAATGGCGGCACAGGGGCTCGTAGATGTCCTTCTCTCCGAGTTCCACCAGCCGGTCGCTGGCGCTCAGGCGGTGGGAGTGCAGAGCCGGATCACCGCAGCGCACGCAGATGGCGTGAACCTTGTCCACATACTCGGCCACGGCCATCAGAGCTGGCATCGGACCGAACGGATTACCCTGATAATCCATGTCCAGACCGGCGACGATGACCCTGATGCCGGACGATGCCAGCTGCCGGCACACGTCCACTATCCCGTCATCGAAGAACTGGGCCTCGTCGATACCCACCACGTCCACGTCTCCCGACAGCAGCAGGATGCTAGCCGAGGACTCGACCGGAGTCGACATGATGGCGGTGGCATCGTGCGAGACCACCTCCTCTGCCGAGTACCGTGTATCTATTCCGGGCTTGAATATCTCCACCCGCCGGTTGGCGAACTTGGCCCGCTTGAGCCTGCGGATCAGCTCCTCGGTCTTGCCCGAGAACATCGAGCCGCATATAACTTCGATCCAGCCCGGTTTTTTTGCGTATTCTGAAAACATTTTCTTACTTTTGTGTTCTGACGGATGCTCACGTCCCGGCATCCGGACTGCAAATTTAACATTTTATAACATTTCCATACCATGGCAGGCAAGCTTTACATCGTGCCCACCCCTGTGGGCAATCTGGAGGACATGACTTTCAGGGCGGTGGAAGTTCTCAAGCAGGTCGACCTGATCCTGGCCGAGGACACCCGCACCACCTCTGTGCTGCTCAGGCACTACGGCATCTCCAAGCCGACCGAGGCCCACCACAAGTTCAACGAGCACGCCCGGGTGCGTCCCGTCTGCGGGAAGATACTTTCCGGAATGAACATCGCACTGGTCTCTGACGCAGGTACTCCGGGCATTTCCGACCCAGGATTCATGCTCACCCGGGAATGCGCCGAAGAGGGCATCGAAGTCATCACCCTGCCCGGGGCCACGGCCTTCGTACCCGCCCTGGTCGACTCGGGGCTGCCGCTGGACCGCTTCGCCTTCGAGGGCTTCCTGCCGGTCAAGAAAGGCCGCCAGACCCGGCTGACCCAGCTCGCTTCCGAGGGCCGTACAATGGTCTTCTACGAGTCTCCATACCGTCTGGCCAAGACACTTTCGCAGATGTGTGAATACTTCGGGGCGGACAGAAAAGCCTCCGTCTCACGCGAGATCAGCAAGATACACGAGGAGACCCGGCGCGGCACCCTCCAGGAGCTGGCCTCGTGGTACACAGACAACCCGCCCAAGGGCGAGATAGTACTGATCGTAGAAGGGAAGGATTATGCGGGACGAAGAGAACAGGAAGAAGCGGAAGAGTGAGCGCATTTTCTCAAACGGTGTAATCATACTGGTGTTCCTGCTCCTGGCCGTTCAGTCGGTATTCTTTTTCAGACAGCTGATAGACAATCATCTGCGCAGCAGAATTCCGGCAGAGACATCCGTCACGCACAGCGCATCGCCAGACGGCAGACCGGAAAGCAAACCGGACTCCTCCAGCAGCAGATCCTCCGACACCCAGGCCGCAGTACAGTCCTCAGGCAGTCCGAAAGCCGGAATTTCAGCCTGCGCAGGCACATCTGCGGAAAAACCGGACAATGCCATGTTCCCGGACAGCCAGGAGAAGAAAGAAAGCCCTGACTACAGATATGACGGATGGAAATGGGATATGGTCGAGCTCAACTCCGCCGACAGCGCGGCCCTGGACGCCCTTCCAGGCATCGGTCCCTACTACGCCCGCCAGATTCTGGCCTACCGCGAACGCCTGGGCTTCTACGCCGACATCTCCCAGCTGCTGGACATCCGGGGCATGGATACCGCCCGCCTAAACCGCCTGAGCGGCCGCCTCTACATCGCACCGGAATCCCTCCGCCCTCTCGACCTCTACACCATGCCGGTCGACTCCATGGCCGCCCATCCATACATCGGTCCCTACGCAGCCAAGGGCATCGACCGCCTCCGCCGCACCCTCCCCGAAGCGGAATTTACCTTCCAGACAATCCTCGACAGCAAGATTCTCCCGGAAGCGCAGGCCCGGCGCCTCGCCCTGTATTTTCCCGAGGCAGAGAAACCGTAAGCTGGAGCGCATCACCTTTTCATGAATTTTCGTATTTTTTGCATTCAGAAATGCGCTCAATCATATACATAATTCCGGCAATCCTGCTGACCATCCTGACCGGCTGCTCCAAGACCGGGCCTGACAGTCCTGTGCGGGACGATGTCACGGTGCACTGGGCCATCTCTCCCGGAGGCCTGGGGGACATGGGGTACAATGACATCATCTTCGGAGGGATATCTGCAGCTGCCAGCCGGTACGATTTCGGACTCTACTACTACCGCCCTGAAAGCGCGGAGGAAATCTATCCCACAGTAAAACAATGGATCAGCGAACCGCAGGCCGAAGGCACCCGCAGCCTCTTCGTCCTGGGAGCCTCCGACTACGAGGTTACGGTAAGGGAACTGATGAGCGACGGAGCATTTCCGCTGCCCGAGGGCAAGGACATGCTGATGCTGGAATATTTCGCCGACGACCTACCGGTGCATACCATAGGGATAGTAGCCATGTCCGCCGCATATCTGGCCGGATGCGTAGCCGACTCCCTGAACCGCACGCCGGCGGCACTGCCCTGGGAATGTACAGATACATGCGCGACTACAGCGTTCCGTGTATGATAGTGGGCATGGACATGGACCAGTCCGACCTGGCTCCCGACAACATGTGCTGCTCGATGATCAAGCGCATCGACCGCGCCGTTGTCCTGTGGATGGACAGCTACATCCGGGGCGAAGAGATTCCGCTGCGCACCATACACGGTATGGCAAGCATTCACTGTATACGTCCAGGAATGGGAAAATCCTGACAACGAGGAAAACCGTACGGCAACCTTCAAGGTAGAATGGAAAACCAGGCCGGAATCCGATTCTTTCAGCTATTATCCAATAGTCGTCACTCAGCTGAACGACAGCTCCATCGAGCCCGGCCCGGCTGCCATCTGACATCCGGAGAAGGCGGCCCGGAACCCGAAACGCAAGCCCGACACAGCCAGCCGGACCTGTCAGGCGTAGTGAATCTCGACGACCTTGCCGATAGCCTTGAGGTTGGCGGCAAGGCGTTCTATTAATTTGAGTTTCAGTGTGGTGTCTATGGGCAGACCCTCATGGGCCTTGTTGACTCCCTGACCTACGAAGAAAGTGATGTGGGTGGCCTTCTCCAGCAGCATCTCGGCCAGGAGCGAGGCTCCGTCCTGCTTGGTGAACATCTTGGGTGTGAGGTCGTTGGGCGAGATATATTTCTCCGTCAGCTCCAGCAGGCGGCGCAGGGTTATCACACCTTCGGTCGTCAGGTCGATGCCGTCGATGTGGCCGATGGGCGGAATGTCCTTATCCGGGAAGTCCAGACTCGTAGTAACCTTCTTGCCCAGGTAGCGGGCCACAATCTGGGAGCTGGTACCTCCGCAGACCACTTTCTTGCTGTCCCCTTCCATGAACTTACCCACGTAGTAATCGTCGTTCTCCTTGTTGACAGGAGGACCCACCATCAGGTTGACGTGCAGGGCCTCGCGCATCTTCAGGGCAGCCACGGTGGTATCGTCCCCGGGCTTGTCCATGTACAGGTCGTTGCAGGCAGCAGCCAGGAGCCAGGCCACGCAGCGGGCCGACATCTCCGGCTGGATATTGCGGTCCAGATGCTCCATGATCTCGCGGCGGTCCCAGCCGAAATTGAGCACCCGCCCGATACCGGCATGGATGGTGCCGTCGGACATGACCATCACCACATCCCCGTCACACAGCGACAGTTCCGAGTGGTAGACCTTCTTGCCCAGCACCTCCAGGGGCTTACGGTCGAAGTCGATGCATCGGCCGTCGTGATAATATATTGCCTGAGGATTGTCGAACTCGAAGAGGTAGCCGTGACCGGCAGAGTCCACGTGTATCACCGAGAAGGTCGAGTAGGCCACCCCGCGCACCTTGCACACCGGCAGGGTCTGGATCATGGTCTCGATGCAGTCCTCGATGGGGATATTGTTGGACACCATCGTACAGAGTATCTTCGAGGACAGGGTGGAAAGGATGTTGGCCTTCACCCCGCTGCCCAGCCCGTCGGCCAGCACGAGGGTTGTGTAACCGTCGACTGTCACCCATTCGACATTGTCCCCGCAGAGCTCCTCCCCGTACTTGTTCAGGGAGACGTATCCGTATTCTATAAACAGTTCCTTCATAAACGGCCCTCCTGAACATTAGGATTTTTCCCCGGACTTTTCCCTCTCTTCCTCTTCCTGCATGAGGGTCTTCTTGAGCTTGAGCAGGGCCACCTTGGTCTCGGCCGTGGTCTCACCGAGAAGCGAGGCGATCTCCTGCGCCACCCTCATCTGCTTCTTGATCACTTCGTCGGTGGTGGCCAGGGTCTCCATACGCATCTTGCCGAGCTTCTCGTTGTAATGCACCTCCTCGGTGATGTCCTTAAGGATGCCGAATATAGCATGATTGCCTTTCAGGATGCTTATAGACAGCTCAATATGTTTCTTAGTCTCAGCGATGTATATCTTCTTGCGCACATACTGGCGGCCGGAATTCTGGGCGATGAGGAACTCCGTAGGGTTGAAGAAGTCTATGGCCGGCAGTCCTTTCAGGTTGACTGCCGTTATTCCGAGCAGTTCCTTGGCCTTGCTGTTGATGTCCACGACGTTCATCTCACTGTCCAGCACCACTATGCCCTCCGGGCTGTTATGAATAATCTCGTAAGACATGGACTCGGCCCTCTCGCGCATGTAAGGCAGGCAGATGTCAATGTCGGCATAGCCGTTAAAGACAGCCCAGGCCTTCTCCCGGCAGGTCGGATAACCGCATGACCCGCAGTTGAGCTCGTCCTCAGGCCTGAATTTACCGGTACGGCGCAGGATGTCGGTAATCTGCTCCTCGGTCGGTATACGGCTCTTGCTCTCCATCGGAGGATATACCGCCGATATATCCACATCGTAGGGTCTGTCTCCAGGCTTTTCCCTGGGCAGCGCAGAGCATTCCTCCCTCACATACCTCTTCACGTCCACCGCCGCACGCACACCCTCGCAGTCCTCCACCAGACTGCACGGGCCTCCCACACAGGCATTCTTGCACATATTCATCTCAAGAAACACACCGGTCATCTTGTCTATGTTCTCAAGCGCGTTGACACACCCGTCAGGGCCGTCCACTGCCATGTAGTCGTATCCCTCCGGACGGTTCTCGAACGAATGTATTATTCCCCGCCGTACAGGATAGCACTTGCTGCGGTTGGCCGTCATTCCCTCGGTGATGCCGGTACAGGAATACCTCTCGAACTCCTCCTGCGCATCCGGAAGAGGGAATGTCACGCCTCTTTCCGTCATGAATCTGCGCAAGTCCTCGAAAGTCAGGACACCGCTGATGAGACCGCTCTCACGCGCCTCGCGCTTCTTTGCAATGCACGGGCCGATAAAGACCACCTTGCAGTCCGGGAAACGCTGACGCAGCATCTTGGCATGGGCGATCATGGGAGAATCCACAGGAGCCAGATACCTGAGCGCCTGCGGATGGTACTCCTGAATCAGCCGGCAAAGCGCAGGACAGGCAGATGTGATGAAATTAGGGAAATTGCCTGAGGCAATGCATTTCTCATACTCTTTCGTAACCGCATTGGCGCCCACGGCCGTCTCTTCGGCATAGGCGAAGCCCAGCTTGTACAGGACCGTCTCCATCTGTGCGAAATTCCGGAGACGGAACGACGATATAAAGGACGGAGCAACACTGGCGACTACATTGTCATTGCCCAGAAGCAGATTGTCCACATCATCCTTCTCACTGTGGACTATCTTCGCATTCTGAGGACACACCACCGTGCACCTTCCGCAGAGAATACAGCGCTCCTTGATGATCTGCGCCTGGTGATTCTTGACTTCTATTGCCTTGACAGGGCACTCTCTCAAGCACTTATAACAATCCTTACAACGGGCTTTCTTAAACTCGAGGTATTCTTTCATAAGTTTGGTATTTTGTTGTCTTGTTTCTATTCCGGAGAAGGAAGACCCAGCTTAGGATATATCTCGCTCAAAAACTTCTGCTCCACATTGTCCTTACTGACACCCCTCACGAACACATCCTCAGAACCGTCCAGAGCCTCCTCCGCCCTCACGACCACTCCGTCAGCGCACTGTCCGAAGCAGAAACTGGCCTGAAGCTCCACGAGTTCCTCGACATCGTACTTGCGGAGAATTTCCCTCATGCCCTGGACCACATCATACGAGCCTTTAAGATGGCAGGAACTGCCTATGCATATCTTCACTATCATCGCATCGCCTCCACCTCATCAGCCGTAATGGGAATGTACTTGCCGAGCCTGCGGCTTCCGCTGTCCAGAATGAGATAATCCCTCTCTATCCTGAATCCGCCGAAATCCCTGAATTTTTCTATCTCATCGTAATTCAGGAAATCCTTGAACTTACCGGAACTTCTCCACAGATCTATGAGCTCGGGAATAAAATAGATACCGGGCTCGACAGTGAGCACGTAACCGGCCTCCAGGGGCCTTGCCAGACGCAGGGACTTAAGGCCGAACTTGGTGCTCCGGGGATGCCCGTCGTAACCGACCCAGACCTCGCCGAGAGCCTCCATGTCATGGACATCAAGTCCGAGCATATGACCCAGTCCATTGGGGAAGAACAGAGCATGTGCCCCCTCCTGGACAGCCTCGCGTACATTGCCCTTCATGAGCCCTATACTCTTGAGATCCTCTGCCATCACCTCCGAGGCCCTTATATGCACGTCAAGGAAGGGCACTCCGGGGGCCAGAGCATCGACAGCAGCCCTGTGCGCGTGCAGCACTACATCGTAGATCATCCTCTGCCTGTCAGTAAAATGCTTGCCGACAGGAGCTGTCATAGATATGTCCCCGGCATAGTGCATCCTGTTCTCGGCTCCTGCATTGAGCAGGAAGAGATCTCCCTCCTTCATCACGTTGCCGTGCCAGTGATTATTCAGAATCTGTCCGTCCACAGTGGCTATTACCGGAAAGGCCATGCCGCGTCCCCTTCTGAGAGCGATGCCCGTCACCACCGAGACGACCTCCATCTCGGACATTCCGGGATGAATCATGCTCAGCATGGCCAGATTCATGTCCGATGATATGTTGACAGCATCCTCTATCTGCATTATCTCCTCCGGTGACTTGTGGCTCCTGAGATTGATCACCGCCTTGATGAAAGGTATGGACACACTGTCCTCAAAAGCCTGTGAGGGAAGGCCGGTGAGAGAAAACATCTTCATATAGTGCTCTGCCCTGTAAGGAGGAAGAAAATGCACCATACGGCCCTTGTTCTCCGCCTTTTTGATTATCGACTTTATGTCCTCGGCGTAACCCAGGATGTCGATTCCGGCCGCCTCGCATTTCTCTTTCACCGGAAGGCTGCCCCTCCACACAATATTGTCGATCGTAGGTTCCTTGATAAAAACCATGGATTTTTCCTCATCCAGGTCCATCAACGCCACCAGTCCGGGGAAATCAAGTCCGAAGAAATAAAGGAAAGTGGAATCCTGACGGTACGGATAAGGATTGTCGGCATAATTCATTCCTGTCTCATCATTGCCCAGGAAGAGCAGAAGACCGGACTGATGCTGCCTTCTCATTTCCTGCAGCAGCCTGGACCTTCTGTCGATATAAGTCTCTTTTGCAAACATGGTAAAGGTTTTACAGGTTTGGACTTCAAATTTAAAAAAATTATTCTTAAAGGGCAATAAATTTTATATTTGCAGACATTTTAAAAACAGCCGCACGATGAAATATATTACTGCTCTTACATTGTCCTGTATGCTGGCGGCAGCCGCTGCCGTATCATTACCGGCTCAGGACAAAGCCCTCACACTGGAGGACATCTATAAGAATCACGAATATTCGTCCAAAAGCATCAGTGCCTTCCGCTGGACAGGCAACGGACATTCTTTCCTCACATTGGAGGAGGACTCCACATCCGGAGGCAAGAGCATTATCCTCAACGACATCAGCACAGGGGAAAAGACAGTTGTCCTGGCTGCGTCCTCCCTCATTCCGGAAGGATGGGACCGTCCCCTGACCATCAACGGCTACACCTGGTCGCCCGACGGCTCGCAGCTGATGGTCTACACTGATGCGCAGCGCGTGTGGAGGACAGCCAAAAGAGGCAACTACTGGCTCTGCACCCCGGGCACCGGAGAACTCCGCCAGCTCGGCCTCCCGGGCTTCGAGCCCAGCCGGATGCAGTTCGCCAAGTTCTCCCCCGACGGAACGAAGGTTGCCTATGTCTATAAAAACAACCTCTACGTCGAGAGCCTCGCCGACGGCAACGTCCGCCAGCTGACCTTCGACGGCAGCGACGGGATCATCAACGGCCAGTTCGACTGGGTCTACGAGGAGGAGCTGCACCAGCAGGACGGCTGGCGCTGGAGTCCTGACAGCCGGAGCATAGCTTACTGGCAGTTCGACACCAGAGGCACCGGCACTTTCTATATGATTGACAACATCGATTCGATATACTCCACCGTCATCCCCCTGCCCTATCCCAAGGCCGGCACCACCAACTCTGCCGCCCGCATCGGTGTGGTGGACGTGGATGCCGAAGAGCCTGTCACCCGCTGGTTCGAGTTCGAGGGAGATCCCAGGGAGCACTACCTCGCCCGCATGGAATTCGTACCCGGCTCGGACGAGGTGATGATCCAGAGACTCAACCGTGCCCAGAACACAGACTGCGTCTACTACGGAGATATACGCACGATGGAACTGACACCGGTACTCACCGAGACCGACGAGGCCTTCCTCGACGTGCATGACGACATCGTATGGCTCGAAGGCGGCAAGTATTTCACATGGACCAGCGAGAGAGACGGATGGAGACACCTGTACCGCGTATCCCGCGACGGCAGCGAAATGACCCTGATCACCAATGGCGGATTCGATGTCGTGAGTGTAGTACGCATTGATCCCGAAGGCGGATGGGTATATTACATCGCATCTCCCGACAGTCCCGTCGACCGGTATCTCTACCGCAGCCGCCTCAACGGCAAAGGCACCCCTGAGAGACTGACCCCGGCCGACGCACCGGCCGGACACCATTCCTACGACATCTCGCCGGACGCACGATATGCCATGCATACTTTCAGCAACAGCGAGACTCCCTCCGTTTACGAGATTGTCTCCCTGCCGAAACACAAGAGCGTGCGCGTACTTGAGGACAATCATGAGCTCGCCGCCAGATTCGCCGCCGTCAATCCCGGCCCCAAGGAGTTCTTCAAAGTGGACATAGGAGACGTGGTGCTGGACGGATGGATGATCAAGCCCGCAGGATTCGACTCCACTCAGAAATATCCCGTAATCTTCTACATCTACGGTGAGCCCTGGCAGTCTACTGTCCAGAATACATGGAGCGGAGGCGATCTGTGGAGCCGCTTCCTGGCTCAGGAAGGATACATCGTCATGAGCATCGATCCCAGAGGAGTGGCCACCCCGCGAGGCCGTCAGTGGCGCAAATGCGTACACGGCAAGATCGGAATCCTGCCCATAGCAGACCACGCGGCGGCAGTCACCAGGCTCCTGCAGACCTACAGCTTCATGGATCCGGACCGTATCGGCATCTGGGGCTGGAGCGGCGGCGGATCTTCCACCGCCCACCTGATGTTCAAGCATCCGGAAATCTATTCCACCGGCATCGCAGTGGCCGGAGTCTATTCCCTCTACCTGTACGACACCATATACCAGGAGAGATACTCCGGCATACCATCGCTCAATCCGCAGAGCTATCATGACGGCTCGGCCATCAATTTCGCCGGAGGTCTCGAAGGCGATCTGCTGCTGATTCACGGCACCGGAGACGACAATGTCCACTACCAGTGCTGCGAGATGCTGGTCAACGAGCTCATCAAGCAGAACAAAATGTTCTACCAGCTCTCATACCCCATGCGTACCCACAGCATCAACGAGAGGGAGAACACATCATATCACCTGTACCAGTCAATGTTCAGATTCTGGCAAGAAAACCTATAGCAATGGAAATGACAGAAGATTTTTTCAGAAGCACAGGATGTGCTGTAACAGTCTGCGACACTGAATGCAACATCGTTTACCAGAACGACAGGTCCCTGGACGTAAACGGAGACATGCGCGGACGCTGTATGCTCGGATGCCATAACGACCGCTCCCGCGGCATAATATCCCGCATCCTCGAAGAAGGCATGACCAACTCATACACCATCAGCAAGAAAGGCCAGCGCAAGCTCATCCACCAGACCCCCTGGTACCGCGACGGCAGGATAGCCGGCATCATCGAGCTATCCATCGTCATCCCCGACCAGATGCCCCACTACGACCGGGGCTGAACCTGGAAAACAATCCCCAATAAGAAGCCGGAACAGACTCCGGCTTTTTATTTCGGGATTATAGATTAACTTTGTGCTGATAACATCAACCGATAGGAAAATTGCGCCATGATGAAATACCCGATAGGAGTTCAGAGTTTTGAGCAGATAATTCAGGACGGCTACGTCTATGTGGACAAGACGGCCATGATTTATGATTTAGTGAAAAAGGGAAAGATATACTTCCTGAGCCGCCCGCGCAGATTCGGAAAGAGCCTGCTGATATCCACTCTCAAAAACTATTTCCTCGGAAGAAAGGAGCTGTTCAGAGGACTGGCCATAGATACGCTGGAGAAAGAGTGGCTGGAATATCCGGTGTTCCATATAGACTTCAATGGAGGCAATTTCAAGGAAGCCGGGATTCTGGAGGGCATTCTGGAAGATACAGTCTCGGCCTGGGAGAGGAATTATCCGCCAAGGGACAGATACACAGGTGTGGGAAGGCGTTTTCAGGAAGTGCTGCGGACAGCGCACGAACGCACGGGCCGCAGGTGCGTGGTGCTCATCGACGAGTACGACAAACCCCTGCTGGACGTGCTGGAGACTGGCCTTACCACTGTCATTGACGGACAGGAGAGGCTTCTGGAGGATTGGCATAAGGATGTACTGCGAGGCTTCTACTCAGTATTCAAGGCCGCAGACGCCGACCTCCAGTTCGTGCTCCTCACCGGAGTGACAAAGTTCGCACAGGTGAGCGTCTTCAGCGGGTTCAACCAGCCGAAGGATATCAGCATGGACAGCCGGTACGACACCCTGTGCGGAATAACACAGCAGGAACTGGAAAGCTGTTTCGCAGAGCCTATCAAGGACTTGGCGGCAAAGTACGGAGTCAGCGTACCGGAGATTACCGACAGCCTCAAACGCCGCTATGACGGATACCACTTCAGCGAGGAGATGACGGATGTCTACAACCCTTTCAGTCTGCTCAATGTATTCGATTCTCTAAAAATGAGGGACTACTGGATGACGACAGGCACCTCGGACTACCTGGTCAGGCTGCTCTCCCGAGGCGACGAGAACATGGAGGAGATGCTGAGGGGCGAGTACACCCCGTCTGCTTTCGCGGACTACAAGGCCACGGCGGAGATGCCACTGCCCATGATATACCAGAGCGGATACCTGACCATCAAGGGATATGACCGGGAGACGGAACTTTTCAGGCTGGACTTCCCCAACGAGGAGGTCCGCCGGGGATTCCTCTCCATGCTGGCATCAGGCTACATCAGCAAGTCCAATGCCCGGATGGAAAGTTGGGCTGCAAATGTCCGCAATGCTCTGAACAAAGGCAATATCGAGGACTGGCAGACCGCATAAATTGCGTATCTTTGCGCCACTGAAATTTCAAGAGATGATAAAAGCACTGTTTTTCGACATTGACGGGACACTGGTAAGTTTCAGGACGCATTCGGTTCCGAAGCCGACCGTCGAGGCTCTTGCCGAAGCCAGAAGGCGCGGAGTGAGGATATTCATCTCCACAGGCAGACCGAGACCGCTGATCAACAACCTCGACCCCATAGAAAGCCTGATAGACGGCTATATCACTGTAAACGGAGCGATATGCACCGTAGGCGGACAGACCATATCCCGCAACCCTATAGACCCGGAGGATGTGAGGACCATCATCGAAGCAGCCGACCGGTACGGCATACCGTCGCTCATCGTTGGCGAGGACAGAGCCATCGTACACAACTACAGTCCCATAGTGGACAAGGTCTTCGGCGGTATGCTGGCCATCACCGGAATCGACCGGACCACCACTACGGATCAGATGCTGGAAGCCCCGATATACCAGATGACTCCTTTCTTCGACACAGCTCAGGAAGCGGAGGTGGTCCGGCTGCTCAGGCACTCCGAGTCCACCCGCTGGTGTGAATACTTCTCGGACGTTATCTCAGCAGACGCCGACAAGGGCCGGGGCATGGAGACCATCGCCGGACATGAAGGCATCGACCTGGACGAATGCATGGCGTTCGGAGACGGAGGAAACGACATCTCCATACTGAAAAAGGCCGGCACCGGTGTGGCTATGGGCAACGCCGGGGATGAGGTCAAGGCAGCTGCCGACTATGTCACCGACCATATCGACAATGAGGGAGTGCCAAAAGCCCTCAGGCATTTCGGAATAATCTAACACAGACAACCCTACCGATGGACAACAAGAAAGATTTCGCAAAAGTATTCATGATAGCAGGCAGCGAACCCTTAGGCAGCTGCGGCATACAGGCGGACATCAAGGCCGTATCGGCGTGCGGAGGATTCGCTGCCGGAGCCATAACCCTCATCGTGGACATGGACACCACCAGCGTCAAGGGCATACGCACCATGCCGGTGGACCTGATACTGAGCCAGAGCCGGCATTTCCTCAACGATGTGGGAGCCGACTGCATCAAGACCGGTATGCTCTATGACAGAAAGATAGTAGAAGCCGTGGCCGGACTTCTGCAGGAATACCCTGACGTACCCAAGGTAATAGACCCTGTCATGGTGGACTCGGGCGGCACTGCCCTCATTCTCGAAGACGCAGTGGAAGCCTACCGGAAGCTGCTCTTTCCTCAGGCCATGATCATCACCCCCAACATACACGAGGCCCGTGCCCTGGCCGGAGAGGATGTCACGCTCGACAACTCCGACAGTATCATACGCCGCCTGGCAGCCCCAGGCTGTTCGGTAATCATCAAGTCCATCCCGGACGGAGACAATCTGACCGACGTATTCTACAACAGGGAGACCGACACAGTCAGAAGATTCTCCAAACGCCGCATCGACACCCGCAACGTCAACGGCACCGGTGACACATTCGGCTCGGCCATAGCCACCTACATCGCCAGAAAGTATGACCTTGATGCTGCGGTCGAGAGAGCGGAGATATTCATCAACGAGTCCATAGCCTACGGAGCAGGCTACCGCTTCGGCCCCGGCTACGGCCCGGTACATCCGTTCTACCGCACGATTGACTTCTTCGAAAAAGAGGACAGAAGCTATTCCTTGAAATAGACACGCTTGACACGGCGGGAGACGCTGGTCAGCACCTCGTAGGGAATGGTTCCGAGCTTGTCGGAGAGTTCGGTCACTGGGATATTGTGCCCGAAAATCTCCACCTCATCCCCTACCTGCGCTCCTGAGCCGGTCACATCCAGCATACAGGCATCCATGCAGATATTGCCCAATACCGGCACCCTGCGGCCACGCACCATCATCTGCCCCACCCCGCAGCTCAGGTGACGGTCCAGACCGTCGGCATAACCCACAGGGATGACGGCCACGTCCGACACCCGGCTGACCCGTCCCTTGCGCCCGTAACCCACTGTCTGATCCGGCGTTATCCTGCGTATCGACGCTATGTGGGTCTTGAATGTGCTCACCGGCCTCAGACCCGGCAGCGGCCCTATGCCGTACAGCCCTATGCCCATGCGCACCATATCGAAGGCGTACTGCGGAAAACGCTCTATACCCGCACTATTGAGTATGTGCCTGAGTATCTTGTAAGGAAAATGCGGCTGCACCATTCCGGTCATCTCCTCGAACAGCCTTATCTGTCCGAGAGTGAACTCATCCTCCGAAGGTTCGTCCGCCACTGCCAGATGGGAGAACATACTGCGCAGCATCACCGTCCTGCGCCCCTGCATGAAGCGCAGCAGCTCAGGGATATCGGCCTTGTCCAGACCCGAGCGGTTCATCCCGGTGTTCAGCTTCAGATGCACCGGATAATCCTCCACCCCGTTACGGGCGAGCACCGATTCGAAGTCCCGCAGCAGCGTCAGGGAATATATCTCCGGCTCCAACGAGAACTCTATCATCTGGTCAAATGCCTCCGGTTCGGGGTTCATCACGGCTATCGGCACGGTTATTCCCTTCGAGCGCAGCTCCACTCCCTCGTCGGCGTAGGCCACCATCAGATAATCGGCACCGCTGTACTGGAGCTGGGCCGCTATCTCCCCGGCTCCGCTGCCGTAGGAGAACGCCTTCACCATGACAGCCAGCCTGGTTCCTTTCGGCACCCGGTTGCGCAGGATATTGAAATTGCCTGCCAGCGCATCCAGATCCACCTCAAGGACAGTCGTATGGGACTGCCGGGCCAGAAAACCGCCTATGTACTCGAAACGGAACTGCCTGGCGCCCTTGATCAGGATGCCCATGTCACGGTAATCGTCCCTCTTCTCACCGGCCAGGAACGCCTCCGTCGTCTCGTAGAACCGGCTCTGCGGGATATCGAAGAACTCCCGGTAACGGGACAGACAGGGTCCGATGCCCACGAAACGGGCTATTCCGGCCTTCTTCAGCTGCGATGCCACCTCCCTGTATATCGAGCCGTCACCCCCCTCCACGTCCACGAAGTCGGAGAGGATGACCACCTTGGGACGGGCATTGTCCTGAACGGCCAAAGCCCCGAGAGCCAGTGCGAATGAAGCCGGATCGGAATTGTAGTAGTCCTTGATGAGAGTGCAGCCGTTGATACCCTCGCGTATCTCCATGCGCATGGCCACCGGCTGCAGACCGGCCACCCTCGGTGACAGACGGGCAAGAGTGTAACCGTGCAGGAGCATGAACGCCACCGCCGTCATACAGTCCTCGAACGACACCTCATCGGCAAACGGAATATGCAGCACTCCCCTCTCACCGCTCCTGCGCACCAGTATCTCCACATCCCGCCCCGAAGCGGACACACCGCAGTCGAGGATTCTCACATCCGACTCCGGCGAGACACCCCAGAGATACATTGCGGTGTCCGGACCGCACTGCCTCTCTATCACCCTGGCAGGCCAGCCCTCACGGCATACCACTGTCCTGCATCCGCGGAAAAGCAGGGACTTCTCTATCATCTTCGCCTCCTGCGAAGGGAAATTCTCACTGTGCGCATCTCCGAGATGAGTGAACACTCCTATGTCCGGACGTATTATATCGTGCAGCCGGGCCATCTCCCCCGGTCTTGACATACCGGCCTCTATCAATGCCATACGGCTGTCGGGCGCAATCTCGAGAACTGACAGCGGCACGCCCACCTGAGAGTTGTAGCTTCTCGGGCTGCGGCTCAGGGGCACGTCCTCTCCGAGGAGCTGGGCTATCCATTCCTTTACCACGGTCTTGCCGTTGCTGCCCGTAATGGCCGTCACCTCTGCCCGGCACTGCCGTCTGTACTGGGCCGCATCCTCCTGCAGAGCCGCCAGAGTGTCATCCACATACCTTATCGAAGCCTCTTCGAGAGTTTCATATTCAGGCCTGCGCTCGCTCAGTACGAAATGCCTCACACCACGGCCATACAGCCGCTCCACATAATCATGCCCGTCATTGTTCTGCCCCTTGAGGGCGTAGAAGACAGTCTCGGCAGGGCGGGTCACACTGCGGCTGTCCACAGATATAATCATACCGCAAAGTTATGACGCAGTTTTGATTTTCCCTCAGAAAATCCGATATAAATTCACCCCTCGGCAAAATGCCGCCTCACACGGCCGGCCTCCGGGACACCTCCTTTGCGGACTATCATCGTCAAGGCAGTGACGGCAGCAGCCGGATGTCTCGATGCCGCAGCTATCGGCGATGGCTCGGAAGTGCTACGGTATGTACGGGCATCGGCCAACCGCACAACGAACTGTATCATTGATACTTACCGAAATAGCTGATGGATTTCGCCGCCTCAAAAGACTCCGAAATCCACACATTCGAAGACGCAACCAACTGATTACACGGCACTTCCGTCAAAAGCAAGATGCCCGTACTTCCCGTTATGCGCCCATAGTTGACGACGGGGCATAGCCGAATATTTCACTTTCCCTTGTCCTCCGCATATTTCCATGTTTCATGTTTCCACACCCCACTATCTGTAATCCGGCAATCGTCATAACGCACGCATATTCACTCACTTAGCTTTACGGCCTCAAAACAGATACTGAGGTGTGTCGTTCTCCCCTCTTTTCTCCATGACGCAAAGGTAAGCAGACTTTCCCGGACGGCGTTACCACTTCCGTAAAACATCTGCCGGAAGCACTGCCGGACGGGGACGGAATCTTCTTCAGAACTGACAGTTCAGCGGATTTCTGCTGTCAATGCATCAGGATTGCGGCGACAGTCCCATACAGCATGTATGACGACATCGTCACTTTCCACAGTATAGACCAGTTTATAGTACTTGTTTGCAAGCAGCGACCGGAATTGCTCCGGACGGTGCGCCAGGAATCTTTCAAGTACTCCTATTTCAGGAAATCTCCGCAGCACTTCCGCTTCATCAATCAGTGAGTTGTACAGCCGTGTGGAATACGGCTCATTCTTGGAAGCCCAGAACCGGTAAATATTCTCAATATCCTCCTGAGCCTCTTTTGTCCAGACTATCCGCATACAGGATGCTTCTTGCGCAGTTCGTCACTCGTACAGCAGTCACCTTTGCGGTAACTCTGCACGGATTCACCGAGCCGGTGCTCAAGCTCCTCTACGGAGTATTGGCATGGAGCGCTTTCAGCCACTTCCTTCCGTGCCTCCTCTATCAGTTTCTCCCCAAGCCACAGTTTGTTGTCGGCATTGAGAGACATCGCCTGTATCATCTTCCACAGGCTGCTTCTGCTCATAGAAATGGTTGCTTTCATATTCCTTATGCTTTTTACTATGCAAATATAAGGATTATTTACAACTTCCGGCAGCCTCTACCTATTGGATTCCGTCCACTGCCGTTTTTAGATAGTTGCTCTGTGAGCCTCTCACAATCCATATCGCCCTGCCTTGGAAATGATGCCTATGGCGTTGGTTTTTTGCATCCACTCTTTTGCGCTCAAGCGATAGCTGTTCAGGCCTGCCTGACTCCAAGTCGCGCTCCGAGAAACTGTCATCCGGTTTGAAACCGAGGAACTCCGCCATCATGGGCGTTTTCAGGATTTCTTCTTTCTGCGGGACAGGAGCGCTCTCCGACGGCAGCGACGGCTGTACATAGTGACGTTCATAATATTGCGTGGAGATGTTGCGGTTCAATGTCCTCACATCCCACATCTGCATGGATGCAGCCTCCAGATACCACCTTCGGGCGGTCTCATCCTCCACACGCAACGTGGCGAGTATATGCGACCATTTCAGATTTTGCAAACGTGTTTGCAAAATTGCCAAGTCAGGCATCGTGAGGTAGAACTTGCGGAAGTAGGCAAGATACCGTTGACTGTACCCGCTTCCGTAAACATCTGCCGGCGGCGCTGCCGGACGGGGACGGAAATGCCGGATGATTATTTTTTGAAGCGACGGTGCAGGCTTTGGGAAATCGCTTCTGATTCACAGCAGCTTACAAAATGCACTGCACATTTGGCCTGTTTCAAACCGGGTCAAATGTGCATCGCTCTAACGCAACACCTTGACAGTCAATAATATTTGCATCACCACTGCACCACCACTTCAAAAACTATCTCCCTCCACATGCCTGAGGTTGAGGTTTTCGGCTATGAGGTAGGTGACATCCTTGCGGCTGCCCATCTCCTGGTCGATGGTGCTGCCGATGCGGTTGGCGTAGAAGCAGGCCCATTTGTAGATCTCGTAGCGGAAGTCACGGAGCATCTCGAGGTACGGGATGGAGGAAAGGCAGCCCTGGAGGGTGTCGTTGAGGTTGTGCAGGAAGATGACGAAGGCGTGCAGGTCGAACAGGCCCAGGCTCACGGAGTCAACGGTCTCCACGCAGCTCTGGATGGTGCGGTAGAGCTTGAAGAGGACATTCTCGAGGTGCCAGACATCGACACGGGTGAGGGGGTGCTGGGTGCTGCGTCTTTTCATAGTGGCTTTGGTGGTCTGATGTTCAATGGTCTTGTCCATACCGGAAAAGAAAACGCTCCACGAAGAACAGCCAATATATTATTTCTTCCAGCCAATTGCCATTCTTATATTGTCACATACCGTATTGAAACGGTCAATCTGACTAAGCCAGCCGGGAACATCCTTGTTAATCCAGCCCAGGACAGTTGTCATTTCCTGATGGATTTCCTCCACGCGGTCCAGATTCCAGCAGATGGACTCATTATGAAATACCCGGTTGCGGAAAGTACGGAATGTATTCAACGGAGCAGAGACATTCTTCCTCTGACGGTCCTTCTTGGGCATGAACGGAAACGCCCTGCGCAAGTCTTTCCACAGCAGGCGCTCATATTCGCTGTTCAGCAAGGAGACCCAAAATCCAAATGTCAGTTCTGCAACAATCTTCGATGGAGTGATGCTTTCATGCCTTCCCGATATCTGTTTGCTCGCTTGTGTAACATAGTAGTTCAGCCTTGTCAGACCGGGAGTGGTCGGGAATACAGCATACCAGTCCTCCCTGCCTGTCATGGTCTCCAGTTCCCTGCACAAAGCATTGCGCAATGTTACCTCAAACACCGAAAGACTTGTGTAGAACGCCTCTGTCAATTCAAGGTTACATCGGTAATGAAGTATCGCACGGGCCTCATTGTCCGGATACAGGTTGAAATATCTCTCCATTCGCTTGGTAGAGAAAACTTTTTCGAAAAAAGGTTTGTTGTATTCCATATTTTTTGTACTTTTGCATCGCAGTCCCGGGCGTTCCTCTCCCAGCTTTCAGTTACTGGTGATGAATCCGGGTTTTTTTATGTCCTGCTGCAAAGGTAAGCAGACTTTCCCGGACGTCGTTACCACTCCCGTAAACATCTGCCGGCGGCGCTGCCGGACAGGGACGGAAATGCCTGATGGTTATTTTTTGAAGCGACGGTGCAGGCTTTGGGAAATCACTCCTGATTCTCAATAACTTACAAATCACAATGCACATTTAGCCTGTTTCAAATAGGGTCAAATGTGCGCCACTCTGACGCAACGCCTTGACAGTCAGTAATATTTGCATCACCACTGCACCGCCACTTCAAAACCATCTCCCTCCACATGTCTGAGGTTTACGATGCGGGAACGATGGATCCGGATGAAGTCGCTTTCGGGCAGCTTGCGCCTGACCGATGCGAGGTTGAAAGAAATTACGAGGCTGCGACCTCCTGTCAGGTGGATGCGTGAATAACTTCCGGCAGCCTCTATCCATTGGATTTCATCCACTGCCGTTTTGAGATAGTCGTTCTGCCTCCAGATAAAGACATACTTCCTTTCCGGGCAAGTCTCGTTGACGTGTCGTTCTTCACCATCGGGCGGACACAGGCACAGTCTCAATTCCATACTCCGTGAGCCTCTCACAATCCGTATCGGCAACTCCTCCGAACTTTCCGGGAGGACGATTACCAGCTGTTGATTCTTTCTCATAAGTCAAACATAGTTTTAATCTACAAATCAAAAGACTTGAGAAAGCTACAGCAAAATCTGTTTTACAAACTACCGAAATATTTTGTAAACAACCGGATTTATAGAAACAAAAGCGGCAATTTGCATAAGAAACGCAGATTGCCGCTGAAATTCTGTATTAACATTTAGCGATTATTGTTGAGTGGCGTTGCCGGAGGCATCATACACCACAGTACCTTCGCTGGATGATGAACCAGTCAGTACATTATAACTATATTTATAGACAGTGCTGCCCGTGATGCTGCCACTGCCACATTGAATCTGTCCACCCTGATACTCTATTGTGTTTCCTCCTCGGCCGATGTAATCGGCAAAGCTAGTGGTGCCGTATGAACCGCGATGGGCATGAATGGTGGAACCGCTGATGACTATTTGGGGGACACCGGAATATGCGCCAATGGCCGGAGTGCTTTCGTTAAGAGAGCTATACCCCCGCGCATGGACAATGGCATCGGTAATCTCTATCTTTCCACATGCGGTGGTTCCGGTACTGCCGATTCCAATGGGGAGATTATTCAAGTAAGCATTTGATGCGTACGCATATAAAGTGACGTTATGTATGGTGATGTCTCCACAAGGATTGTGGCTATTCAGAGCAGGACTATATCCGCCGATGGCCGCACCGTCCGCTCCGCCCGTCACTCGCAGGACATCACTCGTGCCACTGCCCTCTATGGTAACGCTGCTGCCCTGCGCCACATAGATGCCTGCGGCATAATTGGATAATGAACCACCGGTTCCTATGGTGTTCTCTCCCCTCACATGGATAGTGGGGCTACCACCTTGTATGTCAATGGCATTGCCGCCCGATACGCTTATCTGTGCATCTTCCAGGTAGATGTCCGGATTGCCGTTTGTCACTCGTATGCCATATTGGCCTGTGCCGGTAACATAGTAAGTACCATTATCGTTAATCTCATGAGTGTCGGTCAGCGTGGAGAGGTCAATGGTCTGCGTACCCTCCCTGTTTGCCGTAATCGTGATGGTGTGGACCTTGCCGGCCTCCAAGGTTACGGGAGGAGTAAGCTGGACATTACGCCTCATAGCTGAATTTTCTATAGGAGTGACTCTGCAAAACTCTATATCATTACCAGCAGGAAGATTGATTTCCCAGCAGGTGCCTATGCCTTCATAATAGGTTTTATATGAATCAAGATAATCCGAAACTCCGCCAGATGTTACTATTCCTTCATTAACGGAACAAAGACATGGATACCGAATGGAAATACTTCCCACATTGACCGTACCTTTGGTGACAACGCGCACCTTGGCCAACTGGTGCTTGAACTGCAAGTTAACAGGAGTGTTGTGGTTTGCATTGTCTGCCGTAGCCCGCAGCACATACACCAAGCCGTTATCTTGGCCGCCGAGGTCCAATGCGCCATCCGTAGCGGGATACCAGGCAGTGACCGTGGCGGGAGCGGTGCTCTTCCAGTAGAGGGGAGCATCGGAAGTCCATGCGCTGCCATCGTAAGTATAAGTGGCTGTTTCACCATCGAGACTAACGGTAATGGCATCATCCGGCTGCCACACACTGCCGCTGCCGTCGGGCTTCTCGGTCACGCGCGTCCACGGCTCTTCGCTGCCCTCCGCGGTGATGCTTACGCTACCTATCTGCAAAGGATATTCGCCGCCGGGCAGAGCCGTGCCCTGCTCGGCCAGTTCGTCCTGCGAGCAGGCGGCGAGCAGGATTGCCCCCATGAGGCATATTGTCGTAAATAATCTGTTATTCTTCATATCTTCTTCGCTCTTGTAAGTCTCTTGCGTATCATTTCCCTTCATTAAACGGGCAGTTCTACCGAGCCTTCGCCGTCCGCGCCGTCGCCCCATGTCATGCCGTCGATATCTACCGACACCTGAAGGCCGTAGAGGGTGATGGTAACATTGTAGGTGTACTTATAGCCGGCTTTCCATTCGGTGTCTTTCTGTAGCATGTAGTAGAACGGGCCGTAGCCGGTGTCGTCCTTCTCGGCGGTGAAAGTCAGCAGCCAAGCTCCGCTCCTGATGGTTTGCGGGATGACAAGGGCTTCGTAGGTAGCGACGCAGCCGCTTGCCGTAGTCCCGGACAGGTGGGGCGTGACGCTGCCTTTAGTGGGGCCGGGTGTCCATGTGCCGAGCCAACGCCCGTCAGCGCCCACGGCTTTCGGGAGGGTGAGCGTGCCGTCCAGCGCGAGGATGTCACCCTCGCCGATAGTCAGGCTGATGTCGCCCGGCGTGACACTGATGCTTTCGGGCAGACCTTCCTGGCTGACGTTCACCACCACTTTGGCGGTCTGGTGGTAGAAGGTGAGGGCGGGCGTTTGGGCGAAGCTCACGGTCTTGGATTCACTGCAAAGCAAGTCTCCCGACTGATAGTCCGCGTCGCTGCTCTGGTCGCTCTTCACGCTCCAAGTCGTGCTTTCCACGGCTGTGGCGGGGCAGATGCCCTGCACGGTGATGGGACTTGGTTTTGTCCAATAGTATTCGCCGGACAGGTTGCCTTTATCATCCACCGTGTAGTCATACCACTCCGTGCCGTCCCCGTCGGTTACCTGCAGGGCTATCGTCTCATTGCCGTTCCACCGGTTGTCCACGGTGGCGCGGGTGTCGGCGCTGCCCTCTATGGCGGCGGTCAGCGTCAGCGGCTGCGTGCCGTCGGGCAATGTTCCCGCATCGTCCTGCGTGCAGGCTGCGGCCGCAAGGAGCAGGGCGAGTGCCGGGAATGTATATAGGGTATATCGTTTCATATCGTCCTGTTTTTACTGGTTACTCTGCAATACGGGCAGGCCGTCCGTGCCAAGTTTCCATTGATAGTCGTTGCCGGTAAGGGCAGCGTTCATGCCACCAACAGCGGTCTGCCAAGTAACGGTCGAGTTGTCCACCTTCGTGGTTCCGCTGGTGTCATCTCCACCCCAAACGCCATTGCTAATTCCATCACCGCTCCAGTAGCAAGCGGTGATTTTTCCATCATAAGAACCAGCATTCAAATTGAATACTGCTATACCACCTACGTTGCTTCCTCCGGTTATCGTACCGTTGAACCAACAGGCGGTGATGGTGCCATAATTGATTGCCGCGATACCACCGACAGCACCATTATTAGTCGTATTCGTCAGTGTCCCCATTACGGAGCAGGCGGTGACAGTGCCGTTGTTACCATGGGCTATTCCGCCCATAGCCGTACTGCCTTTGTACGTTACATTTTTCAGTTGCAGGTTCATGACCTTTCCACCACCGCCGATGTTATGGAATAATGCTACCGCCTCACTTGGAGATGAGATATTCAATCCCGTGATGGTATGCCCCTGCCCGTCGAAAGTGCCGTTGTATGTTTGACCGCTATTACCTACCGGTGTCCACTCTTTGCCCGTCAGGTTGATGTCGGCGGTGAGGGTGCAGTTCAGCGTGTAGTCGCTTTGCGCAGCCTCGTTCCATGCCAGCAGGCCGTTAGCGGTGTAGACTGTGTAGCTGCCGTCGTCCTGTATGAAATAACCCAAATCCTCTGCCGTGCCGCTCTCGCCGTCGCCGTCAGTCCAGCCGCCGATGGTGCAGCCTGCCAGTTCCAGCCCCTTGGCGGTGACACTGACGGTGTAGATATAGCGGCTGCCTGCCTCTAATACCACATCGTTCTTCGGGCGGAAATAGTAGGTGCCTCTGCCTAAATCCACCTGTATGAACGGCGTATTCGCCTTCACGGTCTGCGGTGCGGTGAGGGCTTCGTAGGTGTCGCTGCCCGCCTCGTAGGTGCGGATAGTGGCGGGATTGCCGTTATCCGTGCCCAAGCCGGTGACAGAGACATCGGCTCCCGTCACGCTCGGGATGCCGTCTCCCGGTTTAAGAAGAACCGTTATACGCGCCGTGCGGTGGCTGAACTCAAGCATCGGGTGGTCGAACTGCACGGTCTGGGCTTCGGCAGAGATAAAGTCGCTGCCCTCGAAGCCTTCCTTCGTGCTTTGGTCTGCCTTTACTACCACATCGGGCATCGTGGTGCCGTATGGCCACCATGCCGAAACGGTGATGTCCTCGCGGCTTGTCCACCAGAACGGGTCGGTGTCGCTGCTCAGGGTGGCGGAGCGGTAGCCGTCTGCATCGGATGCCGTTACATTGTATTGCTTCACCGTGCCGCCCACGCTGAGGGCTACGGTCTGTATGCCCTGCCAGTCGCCGTCCACGGTGGCGCGGGTGGAGGCAGGGGTTGCCACGGCTTGCAGGCCGGTGGCGCGGATTACCAATGGATACTCGCCTTCGGGCAACGTGCCGCCGCCGAGGTCGTCCTGCGTGCAGGCAGTCGCCGCAAAAAGCAGGACGGTTGCCGCGGACAGTATATGCAATGGAAGTCTGTTGTTCATATTCTTAGTCTTTTAGGAATGATATACTTAAAGGTCTGCGTTCACGTTGCCGCCATTCACCGGGTTCCAGTCGCTGATAGTGGCTGAGCTGATGCTCAGGTCCTTGTTGCGGACGGTGACGGTGTAGGTGTAGTTGTTGCCTGCCTTCAGTGCGCCGTCGGGAACGGTGAGCGTGGCGGTGTAGGGCTGGCTGTTGTAGTACACGCTCAGTCCGATGCTTGCCTTGGTCTGCGGGAAGAGGATGACCGACGAGGTGAGTGCGCCGTCCAGTTCCATTGTAAGGTCGGCTGTCTGTGCGTTCGCATCCGTTTCTGCCGTGCCGGTGGTGGTGTCGAAGCTGCCCTCCAGCACCAGTCCGGAGAGTGTGTAGCCGGTGGGTTTGATGGTAGAGAAGTCCACACCGCTACCCTCCTTGAAAGTGAGCGTAATCTGGCTCATGCAGTGGTGGAAGGAACAGTCCGTGCCGCCTGCATCAGTGTCGTCGGTAAAATTCACTTCAGGATTGTGCGTACTGGCAGTGGCACCGGTGGCATAGAGGAAGTCAATGGCGGGCTGGTTCTGCTGCGCCGTGGCATCGGTGGTGGCGGTCAGCGTCCCGCCGTCCGCATCGTAAGGATAGTAGGCGGAGAAGGTGGTCGGGTCGTCATCTTGGAAGAAGATAATGGTTCCTGTCGGTGTGAACTTCCCGCTTTCCCACCGGTATGGCACGTTGGTGTAGCCGAAGCGGCTTTCGGAGATGCCTATCTCGTCACGTTCCGCCCAGGCGGTTCCGCTGGCGCGGGTGGATACGGCATCGGAGATTTCGGCATTAATCACTGCGGCCACGGGACCATCGTTCAGGTTCTCTTCGTCGTTGGTGCAGGCGGCAAGCGCGAGTGCCAGTGCTGCGAAGGTGAATAATCTTGTCTTCATTGTTCCTGTATTTCTTATGATTCTTTTTACTTTTACATTTCAGCATCCACTCCGCCGCCGTCCACTGTTTCCCATCCGGTGATTTCACCGGTGAAGCCCGCCTCGCCCGGGGTCTCGGCTATTGTGCCGCCGAGGGTCAAAGGCGCGGTCTTGCCGTCGTTGAAGCCGTCGAGAGCAGATGTGAGGTCGCTGTTGAGAGATGTGGGCTGCGGGTTGCCCTCCGCATAGGTCAGCGTGGCGGTGAGCCGCTGCGCGTCGCCCGCAATGCCGAGCAGCCGGACGGTCGCCGTCCACTTGCCCGCATCGTCGCCATCAGTTATCTTCGTGAAGTGCAGCTCCACCTCCGAGGGCGTGCCGTGGGTGCCCGTGGCGAAGTCCAGCGTCCCTGCCGCTCCGCTCAGCGTGCCCTCGATACTCTCGATACGGTCTGCCGCATCGCCCGCAGGTTTGATGACAAGGGTCAGTTCTCGTACCTGCTGCCGCATGACGGCGGTCAGCTCGTAATCGGTGTCGGCTTCTATAGCCACCTCCTGCACGGATGTGAAGAGCCAGCCGGGTATACCCGTAATGAAACTGCCGTCCGCTGTCGCCACTGTAGCCGTTGTGCCGCTTACCGTAATGCCGTCGGCAGGGTTATACACCGCAAGGGTATAACTGCCTGGATTGAAAAGATAGTCCGGCGAGTGGGTCGCACCAGTCTCCGTGCCTGTATAGTCACCCATGACAATATGCCACGAAGCGGGGATGTCCACACCGTCGCCACGGTCGGTCCAGTCGGCGGTGACGGTGATCTTGCCGGTGTCCGGATGTGGCGTGTCGTGCAGTTCGTCCTTCACGCAGGAGGTCGCGGCAAGCAGCAAGGCTGCCGCTAAAAGGGATGTCTTGTATATGCTGTTTGTCTTCATCGTCTCGTCCTCCTCTTTTCTTAAAATAGTTTCCAAACCAATGTCACTCCGGCATTTACCGGGCCAATCCAGTGCTTCGTCTCGTTGCCGCTGCGCACCCGCACTCCGTCTATCACATCGTATCTCTCCGTATCGGCGTTCAGGTAGCCCAGTCCGAGGGTGAAGTCAAGTGCCAGTGCCTTGTTCAGCCGCAGCTGGTAGCCGCCGGTGATGCCACCGCCTAAGAGGTCGCCCTGCCTGCCCGTGCCGGAGAACTTGTAGTTGAACTGTCCGGCCTTGAACATCGCGCCCACATACCAGGCTTTCTTCTCGCCCAGATACCAGCGCACCTCCGGCATTACTTCCCAGAGGGCATAGCGGCGGGCGTTGTCATTCCATGTCCAAGAGGTCCACGAGCCGTTCACCATGACACCCACGGACGGGCTGATGCGCCACTCGATGCCAAGGTCGGGCGTGAGCGTGGCCCAGCGCAGCAGGTTGGCACGCAGGGAGAGCGTGTAGCTGTCGGCATCTTCGGCTTTCTCCGCCGACGGGCTCACGGTCTCCGTCTCGCTTCCGGCTGCGGCCCGCTCCCTTGCGAGGCTGTCGGCCATGGCCTGTTCCGATGCAAGGCGTGCCGCTTCGGCGCGTTCTCGCTCCGCCTTTTCCCGGGCCGCACGCTCCTGCTCCAGCCGCTGCTGCTCGGACTCCTCTGTCCTTCGATGCCCGGCGGCAAGACACGCCTCCTCAGCATCGTCCCTGACGGCCGGAATAACTATGCGCACGGTCACATAGTCGCCGCTGCCGGAATGGTTCTTCGTAATGAAGCTCTCTTCGGTCAGCTGCTGACGCACAATCAGCTCCGATTTCACACGGTTGGAGCGGATCTTCGACATGGCGAGATTTTCCGCCTCGTCCTCTCCTGCCGCGCTGTAGCCGTCCACATAAAGCGGAGTCTCTCCGGAGAGGATGTCAGCCCTGTACTGCTCCACGCACCGCATCAGCCTTTCCAGTTCCGCATCGTTGCCTCCGTAAGGAACATAGAACATGTCCCGGTCAGAGACGAAGCGGAAGGTGTAGACCGTATCGCTCTTCTCCTGCGCCGACAGAGGCAGCAGGAATAAAGCGCAGATGGCGGTCGCTATGGTTCTCAAAGTCTTGCTCATATTCTCATATCTGGTTTATCGGTTTGCTGTTGGATACAAAAAGCCCCGGTGACATACAGGCACGGCTTTGCCTTGCACTGTATGCAGCCGGGGGATATGAAGTATGCCCGCCTGCGCGTTGCTGCGTGGCGGTGAGGTCTGCGGGAGATGTAAATTTTCCGCTAAGTGTTTGTGGATTAAATGATTTGCAGTATCTTGACGCGCGAGTCCTGTGTGTGTTTACACGATTTTCCCGGATTTCCAAATATTTATTAAGAAATCCGGCTCCCTCCGCACTCCACGCACTAACTATATGACCGACACCGCTCATCAAAGAAATTCTACTTTGGCCACAAAGCTACAAAAAATATCCGGACAAACTCCGCCACGTCCCGATAAATTCCACAAACTCACCCATTCCCGTCCGCCTGAGCACACCAGCACCCAATCCAGAGCGGATAAAAACCGGATAAAGCGGATAAATCCCACACTCATTCATCAGATAGCCTCCATCCCGGACTCAGCCCACGGGAGACGTTGGAAATCCTGCCCTGCCGCCTCCACACCTTCATCACACGGCTGTGCCCACAACGGCAGCGTTTTCCGCAATTCGGTGCTGTTGCGGAACAGGGGGAAGCGGCTAATGCAGCTCAGAACGCCTGTAGAGGCGGTGTGCGTTTCCGGGACCTTCCACAACGGCAGCGTTTTCCGCAATTCTCTGCCGTTGCGGAACAGGGAGAAGCGGTGAATGCGGCTCAGAACGCCTGTGGAGGCGGTGTGCGTTTCCAAGCCCATCCACAACGGCAGCATTTTCCGTAATTCACTGCCGTTGCGGAACAGGGAGAAGCGGTGAATGCGGCTCAGAACGCCTGTGGAGGCGGTTTGCGCTTCCGTGACCTTCCACAACGGCAGCGTTTTCCGCAATTCGGTGCCGTTGCGGAAAAGGGGGAAGCGGTAAATGCGGCTCAGAATGCCTGTGGAGGCGGTGTGCGCTTCCGTGACCTTCCGCAACGGCAGCATTTTCCGTGATTCTGTGCCGTTGCGGAACAGGGAGAAGCGGTGAATGCGGCTCAGAATGCCTGTGGAGGCGGTGTACGTTTCCAAGCCCATCCACAACGGCAGCGTTTCCCGTGATTCTCTGCCGTTGCGGAAAAGGGAGATAGGGGGAGCCAGGTCTTGGCGGAAACGGCAAGTGCAGTGGCGGTTATTTGATGCCGAAGGTGTCCTCGGGGCATGTACCGGTAGGCTCGATGTGGACCACTATATCGTAGACTTCGGGGATATTGTCCCGGATATTCTGCTCGATCTGGTTGGAGAGGGCGTGGGCCTGGTTGAGAGTCATCCCGCCGTCCGCCTCCACGTCGAGGGTAATCATATATTTGCCGCCGATACTGCGGGAGCGGACCCTGTGCGGATTGCTGACTCCGTCCACCTTGCTTATGGCATCGAATATCCTCTGATAGACAGACTCGTCCTTCACGCCATCCATAAGTTCCACGTTGGAGTCCATGAATATCCTGATGGCCGAGCGGATGATGAAAAGGCTCACCAGCAGGGCCGTAACCGAATCCAGCACAGGCATGTCGAGGATGAACGAGAAGAACAGGCCTACAAGCACGCTCAGCGAGATAATCACGTCGTTGCGCATATTGACCCCGTTGGCCGTCAGCATGGACGAGCCGGTACGCTTTCCTGCCCTGGTCTGATACAGCGAAAGCAGCAGCTTGCAGACTATCGAGAAAACTGTCACGTATATGGCCAGGGCTCCCGGCATCACTTTATCCTCGTGCGAGAACAGATGCTCCACGGCGGAAATCAGCATCTCCGCTCCGGCGAAGAATATCAGCATCGACAATATCTTGGTGGCTATCGACTCCGCCTTGGCATATCCGTAGACATACTTGCGGTTGGGACGGCGTCCCATGACCTTGGCCGCCACTATCATCACTATCGACACCGCCACGTCAGACGCTGAGTCGATACCGTCTCCCACCACGGCGGAACTGCCGCTTATCACACCTGTCACGATCTTGGCCACCGACAACAGACCGTTGCCTATGATGCTGACATACGATGCCGTCAGTATCTGCCTCTCCACCGTTTTCTGACTTTCCTTTCCCATATTCTGTTTCCAAGCCTGCAAATATACTCTACCTGCAGAACAAATCCAAGTCCCGGTTGTAATCTGCGCAAGCGCGCTCAAAATCCTATTTCCGCAGATTATGAAATTATATTTTGCGCAAATGCCATGCGTGGATATATTTGCAGACATATTAAAATGGATATGAAAAGAACGGCAATAAGGATATCGGCGGCGGTTGTGCTGGCCATGGTGCTTCTGTCTTGCGGAAGAGGCGGGAACGGAGCGGCGGACGGAGAGAAAGCAGTGATGCGGTATGCGCAGTACCTGAGCATCACCGGCTGCGACGGCTACTCAGTGGCCGAAATCACCAATCCCTGGGACACCGCCAGGATACTGCACCGGTACATCCTCGTACCTGAAGGCAATGCCATACCGGCAGACCTGCCTCAAGGCACATTGATACGCACCCCTATCGACCGGATCATCGTCTACTCTTCGGTACATGCCTCGATAATCGACGCACTCGGAGAGACAGACCGCATCACCGGAGTATGCGAGCCGGAGTACATGACCTGCAAGGCAGTACTCGACGGAGTGGCCGGAGGACGCATCACCGACTGCGGCAGCTCAGTCTCCCCCAGCGTGGAGCGGATAGCCGATGCCGGCGGACAGGTCATCATCGCCTCACCCTTTCAGAACAGCAACTACGGGGCGGCCGGCAAACTGGGGATTCCCATCATCGAGGCCGCCGACTACATGGAGAATCTGCCTCTTGGCCGGACCGAATGGGTCAGGCTGTTCGGTCTGCTGCTCGGCTGCCCCGACAGGGCCGATTCCCTCTTCCTGGAGGCCGAGACCGAATACAACCGCATCAGGGATACCGTTTCAAGGCACATCGAGGATAACGGCGGAGACTCACACCGTCCCACCCTGCTGGCCGAGCGCAAGTACGGAGCCTCATGGGACGTTCCCGGAGGAGGCAGCTACATGGCCCGCATGTACAGCGATGCCGGGGCCGACTACATCTTCAGCGGCAATACCTCCGCCGCCAATGTCAATATGTCGTTCGAAAGCGTTCTCAGCAAGGGTATCGACGCCGACATCTGGGTGCTCAAGTACTGGAGCCCGCAGCCTATGACATACGCATCTCTCGAAGCCGAATACCGGCTCTACTCAGAGTTCCGGGCTTTCAGGCAGCAGCACATATTCGGGTGCAACACCTACTCTTCCACCTACTACGACGACATCGTGCTCCACCCGGCATGGATTCTGGAGGATCTGGCCGCCGTCTTCCATCCCAACCTCTTCCCAGGCCGTGAAGCACGCTACTTCAAGCCCTTGTAATCAATAAGAAGCGACACCGCCTGCGAGATGCAGGAGACGGTGACGGATGTTGCCGAGTCAGGATGAGAAACTTCCAGACAGGTCGGCGACAGACAGCGTACACAGGGGATGCCTTCTTTCGGAAGAACAGGGGTGAATCCGTTGCGGGCCAGGGCGTTGGCAGTCCACCTGGCAGTGAGGCCGTCCCCGTCCACGCCTACTTCGGGACCGGACACACCTGTTGACAGCTGCCCCGACCGTACATCGAAGTTCATGCCGCGCTGACCGAAGAACGCCTTCAGGCTTCCGTCCAGCACCAGATCCTCCGGAGAGCCGGAGACCACCGGAGCGTCACCCGAGGGCAGAAGCAGCAACCGGTCCGAGAATATCAGCGCATTGTCTATATCGTGGGTGGAGAGCAGCACCGCCTTGTTCTGGCTGCGGGCCGTATCGTGCAGCAGCGACATGGTCTCTATCCGGCTGGCCACATCCAGGAAGGCCGTCGGCTCATCCAGCACGATGACCGGACACTCCTGAGCCAGGGCCTTGGCTATCATCGTCCTCTGCCGCTCCCCGTCCGAAAGTTCCGAGACATAGCTGTCGGCCTTATGGGATATCCCGACAGAGTCCATCGCAGCCGACACCACAACCCTGTCCCTGTCTCCCAGATGCCCCAGGAATCCCGTATGGGGCTGCCGGCCTAGAGAGACCAGCTCCCGGACCGTAAGTCCGCCGGCGTTGGTACGGTCCGTAAGCACCACACCCACTGTCAGGGCGAACTCGTGCGGAGCATACTCCCGCACATCTTTTCCCAGCACGGACACCGAACCGCCCACAGGAGGCTGGAACCGGCACAGTGTTCTGATCAGCGTAGACTTACCGGCACCATTGAGTCCTATCAGAGAGGTCAGTTCTCCGAGATTAAGGGTAAAATCCACACACGGGTGGACGGTCTTCCAACGTCCCTTGCCCAGAGAGTAGCCTATGGCCAGATGCTGCGCGGATACTGCTGACTGCTCCATATCAGTTGAAATATTGGATGTTCTTACGGTTGACTATGACATATATGATGACGGGCGCGCCGAACAGGGGAGTCACGGCGTTGAGCGGAAGCAGTGTTCCGGTCCCGGGAATGACTGTGAGCATGTTGCAGACAAGGGCAATGCAGGCTCCCGAGAGCATGGTCGCCGGCACCAATACGCAGTGATCGGAGGTACCGGTCAGCAGGCGGGCGATATGCGGCACCGCCAGGCCGATGAAGGATATCGGGCCGCAGAATGCCGTCACCACGGCCGTCATCAGGCCTGTGCATATAAGCACGCTCATCCTGGCCGCCGTGATGTTGACACCCAGATTGGCGGCATATTTTTCCCCGAGCAGCAGGGCATTGAGGGGCTTTACCAGCATGAACGAGAATACAAGGCCGGCCAGCGACACTGCAGCGAACAAGGGCAGCCTGGCCGGAGACACCGCCGAGAAGTCCCCCATGCCCCACATCACGAACTGCCTCACCTTGTCGGCAGATGCATAGTAGTTAAGTATGGAAATGCAGGAAGAGACCAGATAGCCTACCATGATACCTATTATGAGCAGCATCACACTGGAGGACACTTTTCTGGAGAAGAATACGATCACCGCCAGTATCATGCAGGCACCGAGCATGGCTCCTGCCACCGTGGCCAGATAGCCTCCGAGAGAGCCGACAGTGCCTCCGAAGGCCAGCATCACCAGTGCGACACCCAGATTGGCACCGTCGCTTATGCCCAGGATGGAAGGACCGGCCAGCGGATTGCGGAAAAGAGTCTGGAGCAGCAGTCCGCTCACGGCCAGGGCAGCTCCGGCCAGCAGGGCCGTAATCATCTGCGGAAGACGTGAGCCCAGCAGTATCACCCTCCATACCGGATTGTCCGGTTCCCCGCCGGTAAAAACATCCCAAACAGCCGATAAGGGAACAGGAACAGCCCCGTAAAACAGATTGCCCGCTGCCAGAACAACCAGCAGCGGCAACAAAATGCCATATATCCGGTGCCTATGACTTGACATCTTGTCCGGCTGTACCGTACCGTCTGCCGTAAATAATTCCACAGACATAACGGAAAATAATAATAATCAAAAACAGCAGCAGGATGGAAGACTCATAGAAAAGCCTTTGGGCTATCGTTCCCCTGGCCGTAATCTCCTCGGAGTCCATACTTACCGTACCGGCCACATCCTCTGGATCAAAACGCCAGGCGGACCATTTGCGGACCACCATGCCGTCATCCACAAGCATGACTCCGCCGTTGGAACGCACCATCGATATCAATGTCTTGTAATCGCCGGATATCATTACCCGCCTGATTTCCGGATGATATGCCGATACCGAGTCGATATCTGCGTCCAGCACAGGCACGGCCACATAGCTCCGTCCTCCGTAATATGCGATGGAATCCATACACTCCGAGACTTTATTCCAATACGCACTGTCCAGCGCGGCAGGACGGAATACCGTAAATATGAAAACAGGTCTGTCCGAGTTGACAATATCGTCCGTGACGATCTCGCCATAAGCGTCGGACAGGGTCATGTCGAACAGCAGATCCTCCTCATTCCCCAGATACCGCGTATAAGTACTTACAAAATCCCAGTCAGTACCGGGAAGGCTGTCTATGGAGAAATACTCCTGCGTACCGTCCTTCTCATACAGGAAAACCGTCTCGAAATTATTGCTGTCCGATATCTCGTCCAGTTTCGCCGACAGGTTGGTGCCGACCCTGAAATTGCCGAAATCCAGCAACGGAATATTTATGTAGGAATAAACGGTGCACAGCAGAGCCAGCAAACCGTATGTGCCCAGGAAAGTCCATTCCGCCTGCACAGGAGCCACAGGCTTGAACTTCTTCCGGAACAGGTATATGGGTACGATGCACACAAGCAGCGCTATGTTCTTGAAAAATGTCTCCCACATGCTCAGACTGACAGCCTGCCCGAAACATCCGCACTCTTCTATCGCGTCGTAGACTGCCATGAAAAAGGTAAGGACAGTGAAGAATACAGTCATGATCAGACCGACCAGGGAAGCGGCCCTCATCCTCACACACATCAGCACGGCAATACCGATAATGAACTCCGTCAGCGACAGAAGCATCCCCAGCGGAACCGCTCCCTGTCTCAGGAAATCAATATGCAGAGCCCCCATATACTCCTCCACTATCAGACCGGTTCCGACAGGGTCAGTCAGCTTGAAAAATCCGGAGAGAATGAATGTCAGCCCGAACACCAGGCGGAGCACGAACATCAGAACACGCAGAAGTCTCATAACACGCGCCTTATAAGGTCAAACACCCTGTCCGAAGGGAGCATCCGCCCGCAGTCATCCGCACAGTCCACCCTGATGAAGTCCGGATCCTCTCCGCACATACGCAGATACACATCCCTGACCCTTTTCTGGAACTCCAGGTCAGCCTCATGAATATCCCTCGCCCCATGAAGATACTCTCTGTCGCTTCCTCCCCGGTCCTCGGCAAGTCTCTCTCCCACGAACGAGACCGGCACGTCCAGAAAAATATTCAGGTCCGGACGCGGTATGCCGAATGCTCCGTATTCAGTATCCAGAATCCACCTCTGGAGCTCAAGAGAGCTGGACTCATCCTTTATTTTGGCGCACTGAAACGCAATATTGGAATATACGTATCTGTCCAGCAGTACTGTCCGGCCCTCATCCAGCCACCGCCTGAGCGATACGGCGGCATCCCTGCGGTCCTCGGCGAAGAGCAGGGCCACGATCATCGGATGCACCTGGTCTATCTGTCCGAACTCCCCGCGCAGGAAACGGGCTATCATGTCTCCGACAACCGGCGCATCAAACCTGGGGAAATGCAGATATTCCGGTTCATGACCGGTGCGGTCTGCCAGATACTTCCGCATCATCGCCACCTGAGTGGACTTCCCCGAACCGTCAAGGCCCTCTATTACTATAAGCATGACTTCCTTTTTGATGAAACTTTGCAAATGTACAAAATTTATCAGCTATATTTGTATTTTAATCAAAATACACCATGCTGACATCGATTTCACCCATTGACGGGAGGTACTACAGACAGGTCCGGGACCTTTCCTCCTACTATTCTGAATTTGCACTCATAAGATACAGAATCCGCGTGGAGATAGAGTACTTCATCGCCCTGTGCGAGCTGCCTCTGCCTCAGCTGAAGGACTTCGACCGCAGCCTCTTCGACACCCTGCGCGGCATCTACCGCGACATGACCGAGGACGAGGCCGCCGAGGTCAAGGAGATAGAGAAGACCACCAACCACGATGTCAAGGCAGTGGAATACTTCATTAAGAGGCGTTTCGACGCACTGGGCATCTCTCCCCGCTACAAGGAGTTCGTCCACTTCGGACTGACCTCCCAGGACATCAACAACACAGCCGTGCCCCTCAGCCTTATGGAGGGCATCCAGGACGTATATCTGCCCCAGCTTTACGAGGTAATCAATACTCTGGAGAATCTCGCGGAAGAATGGAAGGGAATTCCGATGCTGGCCCATACCCACGGCCAGCCAGCATCCCCCACCCGCCTGGGCAAGGAAATCGCTGTATTCACCGCACGCCTGAGGGAGCAGCAGAAGATGCTTCTGGCCGTACCGTTCTCGGCCAAGTTCGGAGGCGCCACCGGCAATTTCAATGCTCACTACGCAGCCTACCCCGATATCGACTGGAACGCCTTTGCAGAAGACTTCGTGGAAGACCGCCTGGGACTCAAGCGTTCCTGGCCGACCACACAGATAGAGCACTACGACAACACCGCTGCCCTCTTCGATGCCGTCAAGAGACTCAACAATATTCTCGTGGACCTGTGCCGCGATATGTGGACCTACATCTCGATGGAGTATTTCAAGCAGAAGATCAAGGAGGGCGAGGTCGGCTCCTCCGCCATGCCGCACAAAGTGAACCCGATAGACTTCGAGAACGCCGAGGGCAATCTGCTGATGGCCAATGCAGTCTGCGAATTTCTCGCATCCAAGCTGCCCATATCGCGCCTGCAGCGTGACCTGACAGACTCCACCACCCTGCGCAACGTCGGAGTGCCCATAGCCCATACCGTCATCGCCCTCAAGTCCCTCAAGAAAGGCCTGGACAAGCTGATTCTCAACCGTGATGCCCTGGAACGCGACCTCAACGGCAACTGGGAGGTAGTCGCCGAGGGCATCCAGACCATCCTCCGCCGGGAGGGCTATCCCAACCCCTACGAGACCCTCAAGGCCCTCACCCGTACCGGCCAGGCGGTATCCGACCGCACAATCCGGGAATTCATTGATTCCCTGGACATAGCCGAGTCAGTCAAGGATGAGCTCCGCCGTCTCACTCCTTTCAACTACACCGGCAGATAACCGATGACAGTCAGGCCATACCTATACTACCTGATCGACCTGGACCGGACCTTGTGGGACTTCGACAGCAACTCCGAACACGCCATCGGCCTGCTTATTTCCAGGGACCCGGTGCTTTTCAAGGCCGTTCAAGAGAAAGAAGGGTGTGGGGAGGATTCCCTGCACCGCTTTTTCATGCGCTACGACAAGCTCAATCACCGGCTCTGGGCCATGTACGAAAGGGGGGAAATGAGCAAGGAGGACCTGCGGTGGAAGCGGTTCTACGAGGCATTCCGCTGGTACGGAGTGGAAGACGAGACCTTGGCACGGCAGTTCGGGGAGGATTATCTGGAGCAGATGGTATGCGAGAACAGGCTGATGCCCGGAGCCAGGGAAATGCTGGAGGCAATACGCGCTGCCGGAGGTAAAATGGCCATCCTGAGCAACGGCTTCCGCGAGGTGCAGTACCGCAAGCTGCGGGGTGCCGGCATAGCGGAATATTTCTCAGCGGTAGTGGTCTCGGAGGAAGCCGGCTGTCTGAAGCCCCGTCCCGGCATCTTCGCCTACGCCGTGGAGCAGCTCTCCGGCATACGGCGGCAGGACAGTCCAGAAGCATGGCGAGAGGCCAAGCGGCAAACCCTCATGATCGGCGACGACCCCGTCAACGACATCGAGGGTGCCCAGATATTCGGCATCGACCAGTTCTACTACAACCACAAAGGCAACCGCGCCATCTCCCACGCCACCTACGAATCCCCGGACCTCACACCCCTGCTATTATTATATATCTATAAATCAAAATTTCCGGGTCATTAATTTTAATTCAACACTTAAACTTCTTATATTTGTGCTGTAACTTTAACTAACTATCCAAAATGAAAAAAAACATCATTGTCCCCTTTGCCGCAATCTGTTGCGCACTAATGTTTTCTTGCTCCGAATCCATTCTGAACGAACCGACAGACAGCCCTAATAACAATTCTGTTACCAAATCCTCACAAGGAACTTCTTCTACTCAAAGTCCCACACTGATGGTTCTTGGAGAAAAGCTCAACAATCCGTATGCTCTTGATGTAATGCAGGCAGCTGCAGAGTCCCTGACTCCGGTAGGCAAACCGGTTCCCACACTGACGGCCACTGATCTCTACGTGCGATTCCTTCCCAAAGATTCTGCGGAACTCGCCGTTCTCTACGATGTCGAAAAACTCGAGCTATTTGACTATCCGCTTGACTACGAGATTCTAGTGGATGGAAGCTACTTCCACGATCCGTCCATACCGGAGGGAAATCCCACATGGCTCTATACAACCGTAACTCCGGACTATGACTTTCCGGATGTGAAGTACGAGATATTAGAAGCTGTTTAAATTTATTTATAATTAGTTGTAAATCAGTAGGTTAATTGGGATATTTTTCGTAACTTTATGGTTA
>CALVDE010000005.1 GCA_944326265.1 uncultured Bacteroidales bacterium
ACATAATACATTGCAGATCAGTTAATTATCAAATAACTGATAAATATTAATCCGTCCAACTTTTTTGGTACACCTCATGAAAAGCTCTCGTTGTGTTCCTATGTGTCAGAATCTCAGCCTGTTGTAAAAATAGGGCGCCTCTCTGCTTACTGTTGTTCAGTCTATGGTGCAGTCCACCTTTGGAAGGTGGGATGTTTTCCGGCCATTTCCGCTCACCTTCGGAAGGTGGAATTTCACCGTTGTACTCACGGAACGCCCTCTGGGCTATTGTGGCTCGGATTTGCATTTTCTATCTGCTTGTCCACCTTTGGAAGGTGGGACGATATCGCGGGGAAATTGCGCACCTTCCGAAGGTGAGGTCGTAAGCGAAAATGTGGCTACAATCCCTGTATGCGGTGGCCGAAGGAGTAATGGTTGCTATTATGGTTGTGAGCTTGTCGGGGCGTAGCGACAAAGCCCTCCCTTGGGGGACAGTTCGCAGTTCAGGAGGGTTTGGAGGGGAGTATTCCCAAGCCACCATGCCGGAGGTCTGGTGGGCTGCTTACCTCATCTAGCCGAAGGCCTGATGAGGTAGCCGCCTTGGTCGCCGCCTTCGGGGCCGAGCTCGATGATGTGGTCGGCGGCAGCGATGATGTAGGGGTTGTGCTCGACGACGACGATAGTGTGGCCGCGGTCGAGGAGGGCGCGGAAGGAGGCGAGGAGTTTCTCGATGTCGTCGAAGTGGAGGCCTGTGGTGGGCTCGTCGAAGATGAAGAGGATGGGCTTGTCGGTGGACCGGCCTTTGTCTCCGGAGTCCTTGCCGAGGCCGAGGAAGTAGGCGAGCTTGACGCGCTGGCTCTCGCCGCCGCTGAGGGTGCTGCTGTTCTGGCCGAGGGCGATGTAGCCGAGGCCGACGTCGTGCAGGGGCATGAGCTTGGAGGCGATGCGGGTGGCGGCGGGCTCGCCGGTGGAGGAGAAGAATTCGATGGCTTCGTCTACGCTCATGTCGAGCACGTCGCTGATGTTCTTGCCGCGGTAGCGGACTTCGAGCACGTCCTGGATGAAGCGTTTGCCGCCGCAGGACTCGCAGGTCATGACGATGTCGGCCATGAACTGCATGGGTATCTTGACTGTGCCCTCGCCGAGACATTCGGGGCAGCGGCCTCCGTCGATGTTGAAGGAGAAATGGGAGTGGCCGAAGCCGTTGACTTTGGCCAGCGGCTGCTCGGAGAAGAGCTTGCGGATGTCGTCGTAGGCCTTGATGTAGGTCACGGGGTTGGAGCGGGAGCTGCGGCCTATCGGATTCTGGTCCACGAACTCGACCGAGGATATGCGGTCCAGGTCACCTCGCAGCTCCCGGAACGAGCCTGGTCTGGCTCCGACCTGGTTGATCATCCGGTTGAGGGCAGGGTAGAGGATATCGCCCACGAGGGTGGACTTGCCCGAGCCGCTGACTCCGATGACGGCGGTCATGACATTGAGCGGAAAGCGCACATCGATGTTCTTGAGGTTGTTCTCGCAGGCATCGCAGACCTCGATGTACTGCTTCCAGGGGCGTTTGACCGTGTCGATGGAAATCTTCTTCCGGCCCAGCAGATATTCTAAGGTCAATGATCGTGGCCAGGCGGCCAGCATCTCCGCAGCGTCAGCATCAGAAATGTCCGAAGCCGGAGGAGGGCCGCAGTAAACTACTTCGCCTCCGTGTTTTCCGGCCCGTGGTCCGATGTCTATCAGCCAGTCCGCACTGCGGATAATCTCCTCGTCGTGCTCCACGACTATAACCGTGTTTCCGAGGTCGCGAAGGCTCTTGATGACTTCGATGAGCCGTCCGGTGTCCCGGCTGTGCAGTCCGATGGAGGGCTCGTCGAGGATGTACATCGAGCCGGTCAGGCTGTTGCCGAGGGAGCAGACGATGCTGATGCGCTGGCTCTCGCCGCCGCTGAGGGTGTTGGACGCACGGCTCAGGGTCAGGTAGGACAGGCCCACGTGGTCTATGTACTCCAGGCGGTCGCGTATCTCCTTCAGCGCCCGGGCGGCTATCTTCTCCTCGTAGGCAGGAAGCTGGAGGCCGTCGAAGAACGCTATCAGGTCCTTGATGCTCATGGTCATGAGTTCATGGATGTTGCGTCCTCCGATACGTACATACAGGGCTTCCCTGCGCAGCCGGCTGCCTCCGCACTCCCGGCAGACGGTCTTGCCGGAATAGCGGCTGATCATGTATTTGTTCTGTATCTTGTACCGCTTGGCCTCGAGCTCCTTGAAGAAGGGGTAGATGCCGGTGATGTACTTGTTGCCGTTCCACAGCTCGCTTTTCTGCTTGGCCGTGAGGTCCTTGTAGGGAGTATGCACCGGGAATCCGAACTTGTCCGCATTGGCCAGCACCTCCTCCTTGAAATATTTCATCACCTCGCCCTTCCAGCAGGCCACGGCGTCCTGATAGACGGACAGGGCCTGATTGGGGATGACCAGCGACTCGTCGATGCCGATGATCTTGCCGAGGCCCCCGCAGACGGGGCAGGCTCCCACCGGGCTGTTGTAGTTGAACATCCATTCCGTAGGCTCGGAGAACTGCATGCCGTCCGCTTCGAAGAGGGAGGAGAACCGCAGCAGGGTATGTCCCTCCACAGCCGGCGAGAATGCGCAGGCGATGTGCCCATCCCCCTTGTCAAATGCTGTCCGCACTGAGTCCATGACCCGGTTTTCCGTCTCCTCGTCCGCAAATGTGCTGCTGTCAAAGGGGATACGGTCCACCATCAGGGCTACCTCACGTCCCTCGGCGCGGCTGATGTCGGCCAGGAGCGAGTCAATCTTCTCCATCCGCCCGGCATTGTCCCCCGAGGGCAGAATGTACAGGCGGGAGAATCCCTCCTCCTTGAGATTGAGCAGCCTCTCGACGCGGCAGGCCTCCTCCTCCCAGTGTATGTCCGCGAGGATGAAGCAGATACCGGGCGAATACTTCTCGTCGGAATGGTTTCCGGCCGGCAGGGAGGCGGCGAGCGAGTGCAGCCGTTCCATGACGGAAGCTACTGTGTCGCAGCGCACTTCCTCTCCGGTGACGGGAGAATAGGTACGGCCGATCTTGGCGAAGAGCACCCGCAGGTAGTCGTAGATCTCGGTGGTGCTGCCGACGGTGGAGCGTGGGTTGCGGGTATTGACCCTCTGCTCTATGGCAATGGCGGGAGGAATGCCGGAGATGCTCTCGACCGGCGGTTTTGACATCCTCCCGAGGAACTGGCGGGCGAAGGAGGAGAGGCTCTCGGCGAAACGGCGCTGCCCCTCGGCGAAGAGAGTGTCAAAGGCGAGGGAGGTCTTGCCCGAGCCGCTGACTCCGGTGATGACGGTCAGGCGGTTGCGGGGGATGTCGACATCGATGCCCTTGAGGTTGTTGGCCTCGGCATTTTTAATATGGATGTATCCTTCTTCCGGTTGTTCCATGTTCTCTTTCTATTTTGAAATTCTGACTGCCGACAGCACTCCGCGGGTCTTGCGGATGGCGGAGATAATCTTGTCGAGGACGGAATTGGATGAGACGAATATCTGCATGCGGATGTCGAACTCGCCGGCGCTGCGGCCTGCTCTCGGGGTCATGGACGAGGAGCGCAGGGAGGCCCCGAAGTCCGTGACTGTCTTGATGACGGACGAATAGGCGGCGGAGTCGTCGGTGATGACCTTGACGGTGGTCTGGAAGCTGGTGGTGGTGGATGTCTCCTTCCAGCGCACCTTCTGGATGCGGTAGGGGTAGTTCTCGATGAGGCGGGCGGCGTTGGGGCAGGACATGCGGTGAATCTTGATGCCGTCCTTGACGGAGACGAAGCCGAAGACCTCGTCGCCGTAGATGGGGTTGCAGCAGCGGGCCATCTTGTAGGAGACGTTGCTGAGCTTGCCGTCTATGACGAGATAATCGTCCGGGTGACCGGAGTCCTGCTGTTCTTTCTGCGCATGGGCGGTCTGAGTGTTTTTGACAGGCTGGATGTCGTCTCCGTCCTGATGCTCATGCCGGGCGGAGATGAAAGCCTTGATATCCATTATGTCCACACTCTCGTCCTCAATGGCGGCGTACAGGTCGCTGATACTTTTGAACTTCAGTTTCTTGCACAGTATAGTGGCATCCTCGTCGGTCAGCTCCATCTTCCAGTTTTTCAGCCGTCGCTCAAGCAGCTCACGGCCTGCGGCTGATTTCTTCAGAGCCTCTTCCTTTAGCTTAAGGCGTATCTTGTTGCGGGCCTTGGACGAGACCACGAAGTTGAGCCAGTCGGGGGAAGGACGCTGGTTCTTGCCGCTCTTGATCTCCACGACCTGGCCGGTGCTGATCCGGTCCTTGATGGATGCCGGCTTGCCGTCAATGGTGGCTCCCACGCATTTTAGGCCGAGGTTGGTGTGTATATTGAAGGCGAAATCGAGCACAGTCGCTCCTTTGGGAAGTCTCCGAAGCTCCCCGTCCGGAGTGAAGACAAAGACATCCTCGGAGAGGAACTGCGATACGTACTCGTAGTCGTTCCTGTTGTCGCTCTCGAGGATATTGCGCACACTCTGCAGCCAGGGTGTCAGGCCTTTCTCCTCCTTGATGCCCTTGTAGGCCCAGTGGGAGGCGTGCCCGTTTTCGGCCTCGTCGTCCATGCGGCGGGTGCGGATCTGCACCTCCACGAAGATGTCGCCCCTGAACTGCACGGTGATGTGCAGGGACTCGTAGCCGCTGCTCTTGGGCTTGGATATCCAGTCCCTGAGCCTGGAAGTGTCGGGCCGGTATTCGTCAGTGACTATGGAGTAGGCCTTCCAGCACAGCTCGTGCTCCTTCTCGAGGCTGTCGGCGGGGGTGTCGATGATAAGGCGGACGGCCAGCAGGTCCATGACCTTCTCGAAGGGGATGTCCTGCTTCTGCATCTTCTTCCAGATGGACCAGGCGGCCTTGGTGCGCTGCTTGTAGGTGACCTTCATCCCGGCTTCGGAGAGCTTCCGCTTGATGGGGATGAGGAAAGCGTTCAGCAGCTCCTCGCGCTCGGCGGCGGTGGCTTTCAGCTTGTTGGTTATCTCACGGTATTTCTCCGGCTCGGTGTGGCGGAAAAATATATTCTCCAGCTCCGTCTTAATGCCGTACAGACCCAGCTGGTGGGCAATGGGGATGTACAGGAACATGGTCTCGGTGACCTTGCGCTCCTGGGAGGTCTTGGGCAGAAGCTCGATGTTGCGCATCACGTCGAGGCGGTCGGCAATCTTGATGAGCATGACCCTCGGGTCTCGGGAGTAGGAGACGATCAGACGCTTGTAGTTCTCGGCCTCCAGGCGGGTCTCCTTCGGCTTGATGGCGGCTATCTTGTTGAGGCTCTGCGCTATGTCTATAATTTCAGGGGAAAATGCTCCTTTCGGGAGGCTCTGCAGCATCTCAGGGTAGAACCGGATGGTCTCATGGAGAAATACGGCAATGACGCTCTCGTAGCCGAGGTGGATGTCCTCAGCCACGATGCGGGCCACTCCGAGGGGATGCTCGATGAAGGGATGCCGGTTCTCCCGGAGCTTGTCCTTCATCGCGTCGTCGGCTATGCGGTAGGCTCTGAGTATCTGCTCCTGCTGCTCTTTCTGCGGATAGCAGGCGAGGATGGCGCTGAGGGTGTCTTCTGCTGTGTTCATTTCCTTAGTTTCATTAGTCCGTACATCTCGTCCCTGTACTTGGCTGCCGCGGGGAAATCGAGGGCCCTGGCGGCCTCCTCCATCTTCTTCTTGGCGGCTTCTATGGCCTCAAGCAGCTGCTTGGGGCTCATTTTCGATATCACCGGATCCTCTGCCACGTAGCGTACGTTCTCCTCCTCGTCGGGCTCCTTGTAGGCTCCGCTGATGGCGGCCAGGGAGTTCTTCTTGTCGTTCCGCACCTGGGTGGGGGTGATGTGGTGCTTCTCGTTGTACTCCGCCTGTTTTGCCCTGCGGCGGTTGGTCTCGTCGATGGTCTTCTGCATCGAGCCGGTAACGGTGTCCGCGTACATTATCACAAGACCATTCAGATTTCGTGCCGCGCGTCCCGCGATCTGGGTCAATGCCCGGTCCGAACGCAGGAATCCTTCCTTGTCCGCGTCGATTATCGCTACCAGCGAGACATCCGGCAGGTCCAGTCCCTCGCGCAACAGATTGACACCCACCAGTACGTCGAACCGTCCGGCCTTGAAATCCTCGATAATCTCCACCCTTTCCAGAGTGTCCACGTCCGAGTGGATGTAGCGGCAGCGCACCTGCCGTTTTGTCAAGAATTTCTCCAGTTCCTCTGCCATCCTCTTGGTGAGGGTGGTGACCAGCACGCGCTCGTCCTTCTCCGTGCGCAGCTCTATCTCCTCCATCAGGTCGTCTATCTGGTTCTTGGACGGGCGCACGTCTATCGGAGGGTCCAGCAGGCCGGTGGGACGCACCACCTGTTCCACTATCAGACCCTCGCTTTTCTCCAGCTCGTAGTCACCGGGGGTCGCGCTGACGAAAACCCTCTGTCCGAGGATATTCTCGAACTCGTCGAATTTCAGGGGCCGGTTGTCCGCAGCGGCGGGGAGACGGAAGCCGTATTCGATCAGCACCTCTTTTCTGGAGCGGTCGCCTCCGTACATGGCCCTCACCTGCGGAAGGGTGACGTGGCTCTCGTCGATGAAGGTGATGAAGTCCTTGGGAAAATAGTCTATGAGGCAGAACGGCCGCTGTCCGGCGCTCCGCCCGTCGAAGTACCGGGAATAATTCTCAATGCCGGGGCAATATCCGAGTTCCTTGATCATCTCCATGTCGTATTCGACCCTCTTCTTGAGACGGTTGGCCTCGTGCTGCTTCCCTATGGAACTGAAATACTCGCACTGCTGCATCATGTCGTCCTGGATCATGCGTATGGCGTGGGCGGTGCGCTCCTTGGTGGTGACGAAGATGTTGGCGGGATAGATCGATATCTCGTCGAGGCTCTCGAGGCTCATGCCGCTGACCGGGTCGATAATCTCTATCTCCTCTATCGTGTCTCCGAAAAATACGATGCGGCAGCCGCTGTCCACGTAGGCCAGGTAGATGTCTATCGTGTCGCCTTTCACGCGGAAGGTGCCGCGCTTGAAGTCGGTGTCACTGCGGTTGTAGAGGGCATCGACGAGGCGGTAGAGGAGCTTGTTGCGGCTGATGCGCTGGCCGGTATGGAGGGCAATGGTGTTGTCGTGGAAGTCCTGCGGGTTGCCGATGCCGTAGAGGCAGGAGACGGAGGAGATGACTATCACGTCGCGGCGGCCGGAGAGCAGTGCGGAGGAGGCGGAGAGGCGCAGTTTTTCTATCTCGTCGTTGATGCTCAGGTCTTTCTCAATGTAGGTATCGGTCACCGGGAGGTAGGCCTCGGGCTGGTAGTAGTCGTAGTAGGAGACGAAATACTCCACGGCGTTGTCCGGGAAGAAGGACTTGAACTCGCCGTAGAGCTGGGCGGCCAGGGTCTTGTTGTGGCTGAGTATCAGGGCCGGCCGCTGCAGCCGCTCGATCACGTTGGCCATCGTGAAAGTCTTGCCCGAGCCGGTGACTCCGAGCAGGGTCACGGCATCCGCACCGGCATTCACCGCCTCGCAGATTTCCTTGATGGCCTCAGGCTGGTCGCCCGTCGGGCGGTATGGGGACTGAATCTTGAACTGCATGGACTGGTTGAATTTGCTGCGAATATAACTTCCCGCCGCAAATTCTCAAAATATTTTGTCATGCCTGAGTATGGCGGGGTCAGAGCATCAGGGTGAGGTAGAAGATGAGGAGGGTGCGTTTTTTCATGACGGGGTAGGAGATGATGTCCGGGTCGTCGGTGGTCTTGTAGGTGTGGCGGTGGAAGCCGGAGGTGAAGACCAAGGCGGGGATGCCGGCCCGGTGGAAGACGATCTGGTCGGAGAGCTGGTAGAAGAGCTCGGTGAAGTTCTTGCTGCCGTAGAAGGTGTGGTCGATGTCCAGGCCGATGTTGTAGTAGCGGTTGCACATGTCGATGAGGCCGCGGCTCTCCTTGCGCAGGGTCTGCTCGCCGAGGACTATCACGAAGCTGGTGTCGGTCTCGTGGACCGGCTCGAGGACGGAGCCTATCTGGTCGATGTTGATGGCGCAGATGATACTGTCCTTCCCGAGGCTCAGGTGATTGATGAAGTGCTTCGAGCCTGCCATGTTGAGCTCCTTGGCATCGAGGGCGGCGAAGATGATGTTTTTGTCCGGGCCGGTTCTGGTCTTTTTCATGGTCCCGAACATATCTGCGAGGTTGAGCAGGACGGTCACTCCCGAGGCGTTGTCGTCGGCACCGTTGTAGATATTGCCGTCCAGGACACCCAGATGGTCGTAGTGAGCCGTGATTATCACATATTTGTCCGACGGTACCGCGCTCGGCACGAAACCTATGACATTGCGGCCGACTGTGCCGCTTGCCGAGTCGGCCGGGAACGGCTGGTAGAAACTGCCTTCGCAGAACGGCTCCAGACCGTATTGCCGGAAATGGGTCTCGATATACCTTGCCACCCTCGCCGCATCCCGGGTGCCGGTGGCCCTGCCGTGATTCATGTCGTGAGAGAGCCAGGTCATGAGCCGCTCCTGCTTGGTCTGGTAGATAATCTGCTCGTACATGGTGTACGGCCCCAGCGAACGCCTGCGCTCCTGCGCCTGCATGGCGACGGATGTCAACGACATCAAAGCCAGTATCAGCAGTGTTATGTTGGATTTTCCTGTCACTGTCCGGGTGTGCTGTCAGATTCGTTTGATGATGCGGGCCGGAACACCTCCAACGATGCAGTTGGCAGGAACATCTTTGGTTACAACGGCTCCAGCCGCAACGATTGAATTGTCCCCGATAGTCACCCCCTTTGTGATTGTGGAGTTTGAGCCTACCCAGACCCTTTTGCCGAGTACGATGGGTGCAGGATATGTGTTGCGTCGGTCCTCGGGAGTGATGCCGTGGTCGAGGGTCGCGAAGACCACGTTGTGCCCTATCTGACAGCCGTCTCCGATTACCACTCCGCCGTGGTCCTGGAAATGGCAGCAGGCATTGATGAACACATTCTTTCCTACCGTGATGTTCTTTCCGAAGTCAGCGTACAGCGGCGGAAATACCTTGAACGTCGGATCCACCGGCTTCCCGAACAGCCGCGAGAGCAGCTCCCGTACCTCGTTCGCCTCGTGATAGGAGCTGTTCAGCTCGAAGGTTATCTTCCGAGCCTCATCGCTCATCCTGTCCATAAATTCGTATATCTCGGGGGTGTTCAGTGCTTTCCCCGTCTTGACGAAATCCAAGAATTCTTTCAGTTCCATTCTTTGTCTGATTGATCGTGCGAATATACGAACTTATTTATAAACCAAGCATCATGAAAATGGCTTTCGGTGAGTGCTGTTTTGACAAATTGCCGATTTGTAGTATTTTATCTGACCGCTTTTGCGCTTGTTTTACGAAATGTTCTTAATTTCGCATGATTATTAATTTAAATTTGACAAAATGAAGAAGTATTGTTTTTTGAGTACAATGTTTGCGGCAGCGGCAATTGTGGTGTTCGGAGGATGTGAGCAGAACAGGGAGGTAACTGTTGAACCGTCGATAAATTTCGGGGAAGACAGTGTGTTGAGCGTTCCGGTAGAAGGGGGCCCTGCGGATTTTCTTGTAGAAGTGCGGAATCCATATGAGGATGGAGAACTTTCCGCTGTTGCCCAAGGGGACTGGATTTCGGAGGTCGTGTGCGTTGACGGTTCTGTAAGCTTTATAGCTGCTGCGAATACGGAGGAAGTGGAGAGAAATGCAGAGATAAAAGTTGTCTACAGGTATGACGGAGCAAAGACGGTGGAGCGCGCCATGAGTATTGTCCAGGAGGCGGCAGCGGCTGAACCGCCTGCGGAAGAGTATGACGTAGACATTGCAGCGGTATATGCCGATGCGTTGTATCAGTCTGACAGTGAGGGCCTGATGGACGTTAGAATGGTATTTACCGACATGGAGGTGGTCGGAGACAAAGTTACGCCTCCGGGAGCGATGCTCTATGTAGAGGCGCTTTTCACGCTCAATGAGGAGGGCCGTCTGGATATAGGAGACTACAGTGTGGCGCTTGAGAATGCTCCGTACACTGTGTTTCCGGGTCAGGTAGTGGATTATGCTGGAGTCAATGTCACCATGGGAACTTATCTGTCTTTGTTTGACGAGAACGGGATAAGGACAGAGCACCTTGTGTCGGGAGGAACGATGAGCATAGGCGGTGACGTGCAGAGTTATAATATTGAATGCCGTTTCACGACAGAGGACGGGCTGAGTGTACGGTGCATATGGAACGGCCCGCTTGCAGTGAGGGATGTCCCGGGGCCGTTCTCGACACTGACAGACGACTATACTCTGGACCTGTCCAATGCCGTGTGCAGCGCCAAATATTTCGCCGATCTGTATGGGACCGGAGGCGCTAACTGGTTTATCGAACTCAAGCCTGCTGACGGTGTGGCAGGAGATGCTGTCAATATGGATATCGTGTGTGAGGATCTTAGTTTCATCAGTGGGATAACGGCCGGAACATACCATGCGTCTTTGAACAGCACCCCTCTGCCAGGAGAGTATCTTACCGGTTCCATGTCATATAACAGCCTGTTGGGTACAGTCTATATGGGTGACTATGTCGACGGCTATCCTGAGTCGTATGCTCCGGCCACATCAGGAGACCTGGAGATTGTCCGCAATCAGGATGGAGGATATACGTTTAATTTCGTTTTTCAGGATGACAAAGGAAATGTCTGGGACGGGACATGGACAGGGCCTGTAGACATGGTTAATATGCGTCCATGACAGTATTGTAGTATTCCCTATATGCCTCCATGTAAAGCGGAAGGCAGGTCTCCCTGCACGCATTGAAAATCATTGCACCGTATGCCAGCCTGAGGGAGTCGTTGTCCTCAAATGCCTCTGAGGCATATTTTGTGGAAAGAACTCTCATCCTGTCAAGTATTTTCGAATATTGCTCGTTGGCAAAGGCGAAATACTCATCTTTATCCATATTGTCTTTATGGGCTCTTACCGAGTCACACATTTCTGCAGCTTGTGATACGCAATATTTCATCAGTTCTTCATATCTGAATTCGAAACTGTCTGATTTTGTGAACTTGGGTCCTTCTGGCACCTTCCTGTCCGTGCTGTCGTAGGAAATGCTCCATATGGCCGCTATTGCCGCGATAATGGACAACAATGATGCGGATATGATGTATATTCGTCCTTTTCCCCTGCCTTTATTCTTTTTCCCTTCTTTTTCCTGTTGTCCGCACCAGTCCTCCCAGCCCGCATAGCCGCAGTATCTGGCGAGAATGCCGAGAGTAGCCTTGCTTGGCTTACTGTCCGCTTTGACGTACCCGAATACTCTTTTTAAGGTAGTGCTGCTGATATGTGTCCCGGTCTTTTCCTGAATCGCTGATGCAAGGGAGTCGTAGTCCATGGGGGAGTCAAGGCTGCATCCGAATGTTTGAACGACGGCCTTTTTCAGTTTTTCAACGCAGGAACTGTTATTCATGTCGAGTCGCATTTAATGATGCAAATATAGAGGAAAAACGCTGTTGTGGTATCCTGTGATCTTGTTTGGTACGGATTGAAACATATTGGACTGCGAATGATTTGGGAAAATCTTGCGGATGTAGTTCTTTTGCGCATGAAAAAACAGTCTGCACTTGAATTGTTGTATGAATTTTTCTATATTTGCACTGTCAGGTCGTAAGACCTGCGCAAATAGAAAATACTGATTGTGAATCTTAGGATTCCCGGGACAACAAAACCGCCAATTTTGAGTACATGGGAAGAATAAGCATCACAGTCCGCATACCCTCAGGTGCGGGCTGTTGTTTATTGTACATGTACGAGGTGCTTGGCGGTACCTGTTGTCCGTATGATAGGCAACAGTGCCGCATTTTTAGTATGTGTCAATTAAAAATTAAACTATAAGATTATGAAAAGAGTCATTTTAGCAGTTCTTCTCGGTCTGATGGCCGCTTCGTCATGTTACAGGGACGAGATACAGAATCTTCAGTCTCAGATAGACCAGATACGCAACACTCAGCTGGCATCTGTCACGCAGCAGATATCGGCAATACAGTCCACGGTCAATGAGCTGCTGACAACCAATTCCGAGTTGGACGGCTATATCCAGGCATTGAGAAATCAGGACGCGGAGCTGGAGCGGGCTATATCCGGTATTGAATCCAACATAGATGAGATACGGAATGAGCTGAACGCCATGGGAGACGTCGGCTCGGCAGAGGAACTAGCCCATCTGGCGGCCCTCCTGGAGGAGTTGCGCGCCTCGATGACAGCGGAGCAGGAAAATCTTCATGAGACTATAGATTCATTGGAGCTTGAGCATTCAGGCCTGAAGGACAGGGTCGATGCTCTCGAGGATTATATCGACAACAATCTGTCTGGTATTGATACTGTTTCGGGGGATATGAAGGATTGGCTTGAGGCGACATTTGCAACAATCAAGCAGTATGACTCTACTGTGAGTGAGATAGCCTCTATAAAGGTAAGCATAGAGGCTCTTAATGAATCGATGGCGAATATGGAATCCAGAATCAAGGATGAGTTGTCAGTGGAAATAGAGGAAGCGGTGTCTTCTTTGGACACAAGGATGCAGGAGGCACTGTCCTCGGCAGTGACCGATATAACCGATGCGTACACAGCGGCAATATCTACGGCAAAAAGTGAGATACAGGCAGCTTATGAGGCTGCCATAGCCCAGTCTCTAAGTGCATTGGAAGCGTCAATGAAAGAGTGGGTGAACGGGCAGCTTTCCGGATACTGGACTATTTCGCAGGCTCAGCAGGAACTTGCGGCAATGAAAGAAGAACTTTCGGAACAGATAACTGCATCACAGGCTTATTTGGAGAATATGGTCAAAGGCATACAGTCTGTACTCAGCGGGGAGATAGAGAATAACAAGGCGTTGATCGGTGCTCTGCAGGAGCAATTGGAGTCGGTGACATCCCAGACTGCCGGCGAGATACTTGCCCTGTCGGAGAAGGTGGATGCGAACTCTCAGGCAATAGCCGCCAACTCTTCCAAGATACAGGAGAATGCATCAGACATAACAGGAAACAGTGAGCTGATAAAGGAGAACAGTAGGCTCATAGCGGAGAACGCGGAGATGATAAAGGCAAATACAGATGCCATTGAGGAACTTAAGGCCTCTCAGGAGTCTGACCATCAGCTTATATTGTCTCAGGCGGAACAGATTGCGGACAACACGGCAAAGATAGCCTCCCAAGCAGAACTGATAGCCCGCAATGCGGAGCAGATAGAGACCAACCGCAAGCAGATTGCCTCAAACGCCGAGGAGATAGCCGATCTTCGTCAAAGCCTGGAGACAACCAAGTCTGAGATTACGGCTGCATATCAGGAGGCTATAACTGCGGCGGTTAGTGATGTGAATAACAGAATGGATGAATTCGAGACAACCATGAGTGAGATCGAGTCCTCGGTGTCATCCTCCATTGCCGACTTTGAGGATCGGATCAAGGCGATGGAGGCGTCTTTTGAGGCTATAAACAGTGATATAGCCGATATCAAGCGGGCGATATACGATATCAATACGGCCATTGAGGAAATCCAGGAGCAGATAAAGGCCATCATGGGCCGGATTCAGTCCATATCATACGTGCCGAAGTATGCGGATGGTAATGCAGTGATGACATACACCAATAGTGGAGGGACAATCACTCCCGGCTCAGCCGTTCTGGATTTTGAGCTGCGTCCGTCTTCCACGGCAGCGGAGATTGCCAAGGTGTGGGAAGATGCTCTGTCGGTAAAGGCTGTCTATACTCTGACCAGAGCCGTGGACTTTGTCAGCCTTGCAATATTATCGGCAGAAGCAAGTACAGACGGGGTGCTGACAGTGACCGTCTCGGGAGATGCATTAGATGAGTCTTTCTTCAGAAGCGAGCAGTCTGCCAATGCGGCTTTGATCATATCTGACGGCAATAATGAACTGTCGTCCGAGTATGTCAATCTCGTTCCGAGGACTACAGACAATATCTATGTCCCTGATTCAGGATTCAAGGAGTATTTGGTCGGGGAGTTTGATACGGACGGGGATGGGGAGATTTCATTCTCAGAGGCGGAAGCTGTGGAAAAGATAGATGTTTCCGCATCGCTTACCTCGATAAAGTCACTGGAAGGAATTGAGTATTTCACCAATCTGACGGAACTGGATTGCAGCTATAACCACATAGAGAGTCTGGATTTGCGTTTGAACAAGAAACTGACGAAGGTAAATGCCGCGCAGAATGACCTGACATCGCTGCAGTTGGAGGGCTGCACGGCATTGACTTGGCTCGACTGCTCCAGCAATGACCTTACTGTCTTGGATGTAAGCTCATTGGAGAATATGAATCACCTCAATGTCTCCGATAACCGTCTTGTTTCCCTGAATCTCTCGAAGAATACCGCACTGGAGATCTTGGATTGCGGCAATAATTCGCTAAAGGAGCTGAATGTCAGCAATAACCGGATGCTGACCTCCCTGCACTGCGGCGGTAATGCCATTGCCGGCTTGAACTTGCGTTACAACACCGCTCTGACGGCCCTCGACTGCTCTTCCAATCTCATCACGCTGCTGGACCTGGATGCATGTACGGAGCTTGCAAGTCTCAACTGCAGCGGCAATGCGCTCAGAAGCCTGCTGCTGTCCAATACGGAAATCCAGACATTGGACTGTTCCGGCAACAGCATCTACAATGTGGATGTCTCCGCATGTACAGGCATGCAGACATTCGACTGTTCTTCCAACGAGCTCACGAAGCTGGATGTCTCCAAGTGTGCCTCCCTTGTCTCGCTGGACTGTTCCGACAATCATCTCTCCAGTATCAATGTGAGTGCCAATCAGTCGCTTACTACCCTGAACTGTTCCGGCAATCCGGATCTTTCTGCAATCTGGATGAGCGGAGAAAGTCAGCAGCAGAACGTGGAACTGACTACAGATACTGGAGATGTATTCTACAATGACGGGGGACTTGTGATTCCGGATTCGGCCCTGAAGAGCTACCTGGTGCAGAATTACGATTACGACGGGGACGGGGAAATCAGCATAATGGAAGCTGACGCCATCACGCAGGTCAATTGCAGTGGCTTGGGAATCAGTGATCTGTCCGGTCTGGAAGCCTGCGCCAACTTAGAGTATCTTGACTGCTCCGGAAACAGCATCTACGTCATCGACCTTCCCGGCCTGACGAAACTCACAAGTATATTGTGCTATGACAATGTCCTGACAGACATCAACCTGTCCGGCTGTACCGCGCTCACGTCCCTGAGAATCATGGGGACAGGCATAAATGCCCTGAACGGCAATACCCTGACCATAGAGGGATACGGCCAGTCCGGGTCACTGGCATTGTCCATGGCCAATACGCAGATAACCTCTATAATTGTCCGCGGCAGCCAGCAGCTTACCTCGCTGGATCTTACGGAGAACACCCAGCTCACGTCCCTTGACGCGAGCGGCAACACAGCTCTGCAGAGCCTGGATGTATCCACTCTCATCCACCTGACCTCCCTCGATGTGCATGGCTGCGACCTGCAGGCCTTTGACGTGACGCACAATACCGAGCTCGTGACCCTTATCTGCAACGACAACTCCATTCCGTCCCTGAATGTGGGCAACTGTCCTCAACTGGTAACATTGGAGTGCAATAAGAACTCGCTTACACGTATCGATGTAACAAAGAATCCGGCTCTACAGCGGCTGGATCTTTCGGACAACACTCTTTCAATGACAGATTTCACCTCCAATCCGAACTTGGATTTTCTGGATGTAAGCAATAACTCCGCACTGTCCATTCTCAATGTCAAGAACAATCCGATGCTGACCAAATTGAATGCTTCAGGTCTGGCGATTACAGCTCTGGACTTGTCCGCCAATACGGCACTGGACTCCATAGATGCCGGTAACAATGCGTCACTGACCAGCATCACCATCAAGAACAATCCCAACCATCCCTATCTTGCCATTATGGATGGGACGAGGTTTGAGGACATCACGATAGATATAGATACCAATACGTATCTTGCGGTCAGCGGATTCACTCCGGTAGATGATCTGGTATGTGTATTCGGAGATAAGGATGGGGCTGTTTTTTATTTGAACTGGAATGATACTCGTGAAAGGCAAAGTGTTGCACAGGATGCATGTGAGTCGATAGGAATGTCATTGCCTACAACGGCAGAAGCAGAGGAAATAGCGCAAAGGATATTGGATATTAGAGCCACACTTGATATTAATAGTTATTATGATAATCAAGATTTCTGGACAAATAGTACTACATTGAATACGACGTTTGGAGATTATCTCAATTTTAGTCCTTCTTGGGGGTATAGCATAGTCGGAGCAAACACATATCCTGACGCCATTGATACAAAAAGATATTTCGCAACATTTATAAAACATTAAATATGAAAAAGTATTATTGGATTTCCATGTCGCCAGGAAGTCATTTTAAGAATTTGAAACTGAAGTCAGGTAATGCCGAGGTGCAGAATATGTCCGAGTGCATTTATTTTGATTATGATACAGAAAAACAAGATGCTGAGGATTTTCTGGACAAGATGAAGCAGTTCATCATGGCTAATTATCCCCGTGCAAAGAGTGAGCAGTGGTGGTGATTACTTTATGTTGTAACAATAAAAATTGAACTTATGGGAGATTATAAAGATTACTGTATTGAAAAGTTTAAGAATTTGGAATCTTTTATGTTAATGTTATCCATGTGTGAAAAAACGTTTAAAGATTCCAAAGGGCATCTGCGTAGTTACATCTGGTATATGGAAAAGGATGGGAAGGAAATTCAGGTTGTGGTGGAATTTGATGAGAATGAACCCTATGCCGGCATTTATTATGGGTGCAGATTGGAGATGTCAGAGGACAATAATTTATTTGACTTGGACCAACTTAAACAGTTTTACTACGACAATTATTGGTCATTGTATAACTCGGGTTCAATAAGTTCTATGGAAAATGTATTTTTGAAAGATGAGGAACATGAGGATAAAAATAATAAAAAAATATATTGGCCATTCTGGATCAGACTTGAGGAAAAATATCCTATAGCTCAGGTTATGGTAGGTGCATACGTGATTCGGGAAGCATTGAAAGAGCAAGGATGGAACTTAATGTAAGGGAAAATGAAGCGGCTTGATAAAATTATATTCATTTTGTGCTGTACCCTGCTCTCAGGGTGCAGCACTGAATTGGACAGTCTGAACGATAGACTGGATAGTCTTGAGGACCGCATTGAAGCCCTCGAAGAACTGTGCGCCCAAATAAACACAAATATCGCTTCCCTGCAGACATTAGTCAATGCCGTTCAGGGGAACGATTACATAACGTCAGTTACTCCGATAGTGGAGGGGGAGGATACCGTAGGCTATACCATTACATTCACTAAAAGCGGGCCGGTGACTATATATCACGGCAGGAACGGAGAGGACGGCCAGGACGGAAAAGATGGTCTCAATGGCCAGGATGGTCAGGACGGACACACACCTCAGATCGGTGTGGCTCAGGATACGGACGGCCTGTGGTATTGGACTCTGGACGGGAGCTGGATGCTGGATGGAAACGGTGACAAGATACCGGCGCAAGGCCGCGACGGTGCAGACGGTGCTGATGGTGAGGATGGCGCAGACGGTGCCAATGGGACTGATGGTGAGGATGGTGCAGACGGTGTCAATGGTGCTGATGGCGCGGATGGAGTGACGCCACTGCTGAAAATAGAGGATGGGTACTGGTATGTCTCCTACGACGGTGGAGAGACCTGGACCAATTTGGGAGAGGCGCAGGCGGATGGGGAACAATCCATATTTGCTGATGTCACCTATGATGTGGACAATGTTTATTTCAAGCTTGTCAACGGGGAGACGCTTACCGTCCCGAAAGCAGTCAGGCTGGAACTTGTGTTTGAGGAGTCTTCCGGCATAGGATGTGTGGCCGGGGAGGTTATACGGCTGCCGTACTCACTGACGGGAGCGGATGAGGGAACCATGGTTGAATGCATAGGAAAGGGTGACTGGGAGGCGGAGGTGGAAGTCACGGACATCTCTTCCGGTTATATCGTAGTTACTGCACCGGATCCTATGACAGACGGGAAAGTAATAGTCCTGGCGAATAGTGAGGCTGGCTTCTCCGATATGAAGGTACTGTCCTTTGTGCAGGGTGTGCTTTCCGTAGCAGATGATAGTTATGAACTGAGCGGGGATGCGGCTATAGTGGAAGTGGAGGTGACGACCAATCTGGATTATACAGTGCATATTCCGGAAGATGCGGCATCCTGGCTTTCGGTTGCCCAGGAGACAAAGGCAGCGATACGTACTGAGGTACTGAGACTTGCGGTGCAGGAGCATTCTTTTTCGGGGCAGGACAGGAGTGCGGCGGTGGAGCTGCGGTATAATGATACTCTGCTCATGCAGACAATCCTCATTGTTCAGCACAGCAAAGTAATAACTTTCGAGGACCCTCTTGTCAAGCAGATGCTTGTAGAATCTGTGAACCCTCTGATTGACTTGAACGGTGACGGTGAGATTTCGTATGAGGAGGCTGGGCAGGCTACAGCAATACCCGATTTTGGATTTTCGGATATCACAAGTTTCAATGAGTACCGGTACTTTGCATCGATGCAAGAGACCGGGTCGTTTCGTAATAGTAACATAGCCAACATTACATTGCCTGCAAATATACAGACAATTAATACCTGTGCTTTTGATGGGTGTTTTGAGTTAAGAGACATGGTTATACCATGGAGAGTCAAAAGCATTGGAGACTGGGCGTTTAATGTCTGCCGTTCAATGGAGAGCGTATTCATACCGGAAGGAGTCGAGACGATAGGCAATGGTGCTTTTCAGATGTGTGATGCACTGAAGGAGGTAGTTATACCCGCAAGTGTCATAAGCTTGGGATACGATGTTTTCAATGCTTGCGAAAACTTGGAAAAAGTCACATTTACATCCGTTGAGCCTCCGTTGGAAATCGGTGAGGGAATTTTCCGGAATTGCTCTAATCTTAAAGAGATAATCGTCCCGGCAGGTGGCCTTGAAATTTATAGGGCCGTTCCCAATCTTGCTCCTTATGTTGACTTGATTGTTCAAGAGTAGCCGATTTAAAACTGTTTTTAAATAAAATTTAAACAGATTCTGAATCTTTCTTTGGGGTCTAACATATTTTTTATAACTTGCCATTGTTTATCAGTCAGGTTGGTTGGGTATTTGTGCATAACATTAATGTCTTAACAACCTTAAAGTTACGAAAAATATTTCAATTAATCTACTGATTTACAATTAATTATAAATAAATTTAAACAGCTTCTAAGTTGTTTAATCGCTCAAAAGATACAAAAAGTAATCAGAGTTGGACTAAATTTATTAGTTCGGATATGATTGACAATACTGACTCTGATTTTTTTAAGCAGTTGAAGATTGATTATCCTGGTTTGAATATACATACTCCCAATAATCACCGGCTATTGTTTCATTGGGCATATGAGGCGAAACCGTGGACTCCTGAATTGGAACGATTTGTCCGGGAATATTGTGAAAGGACAGGACGTGATGCGGATGCCACTATGGGAGAATTGCTTGAGAAATTACGTATAGAACAAGGAAGACGAAACAGGCTTATTGTAGATAAGACAAAGCAGGTTTTTGGTATTCAAAACAAAGTGTATATTCATTTTCTCGCATCAATGGCATACAATGTTCATATTTTGGGGGATTACGTAAGTGTTGATAATACTGTTTTGAATGGTTTGTATGAGTTTGATAAGTTGGTCGGGCAATTTGTCGTTGAGTTAAGGAGGCTGGATTATGCTAATAGTAAGGAAATAGTTCGAGGTATTACTAAAATTAATAGTAGGAACAATGATGTCCAGCGCAAGGCTGATGAGTTGATGGAATATCTGAAGTTACATGTGCCGGACTTTGTAAAGAAAGCGAATGACGGTAAACTTAAAAAGCAACTTGAAGAGAAAGGTTTTATAATTAAGTGATGCTCAGAGAGAAGCCGTAAGGCAGATTTAAAAAGGTTTATAGATTGTCTTGATGCGGCAGATCTTCCGGTTCCTGGTGAAATGCTGTTCTACCGTTATCAGGAACTTGTCCATAGGTATTCCCTCCAGATCTCTTCCGCGAGGTAGCGGTTACTGCGGCATTTTTCGCTGGTGTATTTACGGAATGTATGCGCATATCGTATCAAGTATAACTACCTGATTAAGTGCTGTTTAGTTGTTCTTGGGGATGGATTTCGAAGCTTTTGGAGGTGGCAAAATCCATTAGTTTAAACAATAACTAATTGATTATCCGTTATATATGTCAAAATCAGATGCGCGCACTTACAGATTACACCTTTGATATGTACCAGCCGCCCCGATAAGTGTTGTGCCGCATCGCCGCATAAAATAGGTGTGCCTTGCGACACCGGCGGCAGAATCTGTCTAAGGCGTATAACGTGCGGATCGGCTCTTTCGTATGGATGTATCAGGAGTATTTTTGCGGATAATCATATAAGATGAGGTGTGATGTCGTGGCTTGAAATATTTTGTGACTTTGATATCCCACAAATTGCGGAATTTTATTTCAATATTTTCGGGATTTTGTATGCAGTAAATTAAGGAATTTTGTAAGTATTTGCTATATTTGCCGTCCAATAAGAATATCTCTCAGGGCAGGGTGCGATTCCCTACCGGCGGTGATAGTCCGCGACTCCCTGATAATCAGGGACTGAATCGGTGAAATTCCGATACCGACGGTGACAGTCCGGATGGAAGAGAGGTCTTGGCCGGAAGCCGTGGAAGCGGCGCCGGCGCATACGATTGTCGGAATGACAGACTGCCCTGAGTGCCATTGTGGTATTCGGGTTTTTTGTTATGTGTAACGACGAAGATATCAAATACATGCGGATGGCTCTCGCGCTGGCTGAGCGCGGCAGGGGGCACGTGGGGCCGAACCCGATGGTGGGGGCGGTAATAGTCCGCGACGGAAGAGTGCTCGCTCAGGGCTGGCACCATGTCTGCGGCAGCCTGCACGCCGAGCGGGATGCGCTGGCCTCATGCAGCGAGTCTGTCGGGGGCGCGACGATGTACGTGACTCTCGAGCCCTGCTGTCATCACGGCAAGCAGCCGCCCTGCACGGATGCCATCATCGCGGCCGGTATATCCAGGGTGGTCATGGCCATGACAGACCCCAACCCTTTAGTGGCCGGGCACGGAGCCGCCATCCTGCGGGAACACGGCATCGAAGTGACCTCAGGGGTGCTCGAGGCTGAGGCCCGTCATCTCAACCGCATATTCATCAAGTACATAACCACGCGCCGTCCCTGGGTCGTGCTCAAATGGGCCATGACTCTCGACGGGCGCATAGCCGCTGTCTCCGGGGATTCCAAGTGGGTGAGCGGGGAGCAGTCCCGCCGCCTGGTGCACGAGCTTCGGGGCCGGTATATGGGTATCGTGGCCGGCAAAGGCACGGTCCTGGCCGACGACCCTATGCTCAACTGCCGTCTGGACGGGATGCGTCAGCCGGTGCGGGTCATCGTGGACTCGAAGGCTGCTATGCCGCCGGACTGTCAGCTGGCCCGGACTGCGCGGGAATACCGGACTGTGGTGGCGCATACAGATATGGCAGAGGCTCATAGGTTAGAGACCCTGCGCTCCTGCGGAGTGGAAACGCTGCTGTGCTCATGCTGTGCCGACGGTATAGTGGATCTGGAAGACATGCTGGGGCAGCTCGGGGCCATGGGGCTCGACTCGGTGCTCGTCGAGGGCGGTGGGGAGCTCAACTGGAGTATGGTCCGCTCCGGGCTCGTGGACGAGTTCTACGTCTTCGTGGCTCCGAAGATAGTCGGAGGACGTACCGCCAAGGGACCGGTCGGAGGTTCCGGCTTCGGGTCAATGGCAGCGGCCTGCGGCCTGCGGGTAGACTCGGTGGAAATGGTCGGGGAGGATATACTGATACACGGATTTTCAAGCAAATACGATAGACCTAAATGTTTACAGGAATAATAGAGGAAATAGGGACGGTCCGCTCCATCCGCGGAGGCGGCTCGGGAGTGGTGCTGGATATAGAGGCTTCCAGGGTGCTGGAAGGCACTGCGACAGGGGACAGTATCGCGGTCAACGGGGTCTGCCTGACGGTGACTCCCGGCAGCGGGCATTTTACGGCTGACGCGATGCCGGAGACGCTGCGGTGTACCTCCCTGGGCAGTCTGAGGCCCGGCTCGAAGGTCAATCTGGAGCGGGCCATGGCCTGCGGAGGCCGTTTCGGCGGACACCTCGTCTCGGGACATGTGGATGCCTGCGGACGGGTGGCTGACCTTGTGCGGGACGGCATTGCCCTGGTTATGAGGGTGTCGGTGCCGTCCGATGTCCTGCGGTATGTGGCCCGGAAGGGGTCGGTGACTCTCGACGGGGTAAGCCTGACCGTGGCATCGGTTTCGGATTCGGACAGCAGTTTTACGGTCTCGCTCATTCCGCACACTATGGCCTCGACGACGCTCCATCTTCTGAAGCCGGGCTCTCCGGTCAATGTGGAGGTGGACATGCTGGCGCGGTATGTGGAGCGGCTGTTGGCTGCCGGAGAAGCTGCACCCGCTTCCGCACAGGTGGACAGCGGCTCTGCCGGGGGCGGACTTACAGAGGAATTTTTGAAAAAATACGGATTTTAATATATGGAACGCAAATTCAATACTATTGAGGAGGCAGCCGAGGCTCTCCGTCAGGGACAGATTATCGTGGTCATTGACGATCCCGACCGGGAGAATGAGGGAGACCTGATCTGCGCCGCCCGTCACGCCACTACTGCCAATGTCAACTTCATGGCCTGCTACGGCAAGGGCCTGATATGCATGCCGATGAGCTCTGCTCTGACCCAAAAGCTGGGCTTAGGGCAGATGGTCTCGCACAATACCGACAATCACTGCACGGCCTTCACTGTGTCCATCGACCATGTCTCTACCGGCACGGGCATCTCGGCCATAGAACGGTCTGTCACTGCGATGAAGGCCGTGGAGCCGGATGCCAGGCCGGAGGATTTCCGCCGTCCCGGGCACATGTTTCCGCTGGAGTCGCGTCCTGGCGGAGTGCTTCAGCGCCGGGGGCACACCGAGGCCACTGTGGACCTGATGCGCATCGCCGGGCTGGAGGAGTGCGGGCTGTGCTGCGAGATCATGCGGGAGGACGGAGACATGATGCGCACTACCGAGCTGATAGCCTTCGCCGCTGAACATGGCTTGAAGATTATCACCGTGGATGACCTGGTGTCCTACCGCAAGCACCACGAGAAGTGGATGGAGAAGGTGACGGACGCGGCCCTGCCTACGAAGTACGGCAATTTCCGGATTATGGGCTACGTCAACCGCATCACCAAGGAGCATCATCTGGCCATCGTCAAGGGCGACATCACCACTCCCGAGCCGGTACTGTGCCGGATGCACTCGGAGTGCCTGACCGGAGACGTACTGGGCTCATTGCGCTGTGACTGCGGCGAGCAGCTGGCCGAGGCCCTCAGGCGTATCGAAAAGGCCGGACGCGGTGTGCTGCTCTACCTGCGGCAGGAGGGACGCGGCATCGGGTTGATCAACAAGCTGCGGGCCTACGAGCTGCAGGACCAGGGCATGGATACCGTGGAGGCCAACCTGGCCTTAGGCTTCAAGGCTGACCTTCGCGACTACGATGTCGGCGGCGCCATCCTCTCCGACCTCGGCATCCGGAAACTGATACTGATGACCAACAACCCGATGAAGATCTTCGGCCTGGACCACTACGGCATCGAGGTGGTGGGCCGCGACCCCATCGAGATGACCTGCAACGAGAAGAACGAGGCCTACATGTACACCAAGTACAAGAAGATGGGCCACCTCCTCCATTTCGAGCAGAAGGAGCACTTTAAGTAGAAATAGAAAACAATAAATACAAAGTCAACCATGAAAGTAATAGAAGGCAATCTGTCAGCCGCCGGCCAGAGGATAGGCATCGTAGCGGCCCGTTTCAACGAATTCATCACTTCCAAGCTGCTCGGAGGGGCGGAGGACTCGTTCCTGCGTCACGGCGGTGCGGGGGAGAATCTCGAGGTGGCCTGGGTGCCCGGGGCGTTCGAGATTCCGTTTGTGGCCAGGAAGATGGCCCTTTCCGGCAAGTACGATGCCATCGTATGCCTCGGAGCCGTGATCCGAGGGGCTACACCTCACTTCGATATGGTCGCCAATGAGGCCACCAAGGGTATAGCCCACGTCGGTCTGGAGTGCAACGTTCCCGTCATCTTCGGCGTCCTGACCACCGACTCCATCGAGCAGGCCGTAGAACGCGCAGGCACCAAGGCCGGCAACAAAGGTTTCGATGCCATGACCACCGCCATCGAGATGGTCAATCTCGCCCGCCAGTTCTAGTGGTTGTAGACTTTCAGGCCGGTGATGCGGCTCTGGAAGTCTCCGGCCTGCTGCAGGGGAAAGACGAGGGTGGGAACGTAGTACATCACGCTCTCGCCTTCGTTGTGCCAGCGCTTTTCGGTCTCGAGCCGGTCGATGACGCGGCCGTTGATGATCAGGGTCGTGGAGCGGTTGTCACCCTTGACTGTGACTTCGAGCCGGTCTCCGTCCTGGATGCTGTAGCGGAATGTGTTGAGGTAGCCGTCGCGGGCGAAGCCCATCATGCCGCTGACCGGGTCGCTGAGATAGAAGACGGCGTCCTCTGAGCGGAACAGCTCAGCACCGGGTTTCTCGGCGGCACCCTCGACGGTGAAACTGACGGTGTAGTTATAGCCGATCTCGGGATAGGGCATGACTGTGCCAGGAGTTACCTCGGCCATCTCGAGCACGCAGCCTGGCTCAGTGCCGATGCGGCCGGCGAAGTTGATGCCCGGAGCCTCGCGCACACAGGAACGGGTGCTGTCGAAGTCGGAGTAGGGCAGGGATGTCTCCGCACCGGTCCACATCTTCACGGACAGAGTCTGTAGGGCAGGGAAGAGCCGGTCGTGGATGTCCTTGACCGAGATACCGTTGCCCGCGTGGTCGTTCCATACGGCGAACATGCCGCCGAGGATGGACGTGTCGCGCTCGGCGAAGACGGCATTACCGACATGGGCGGGAGTCCAGTTCTCGTATAGGTATTTCTCGTTGAGGTAGTCGTAGTAGTAGCCGGCTGCCGGTACGATGTAGACCAGTCCGTCGGGTATGGAGATGAGCTTGTAGCCGTCCTCCACCATCTTGACCGGATCAGCATAGCCGTTGTACCATGCGTTCATGATTACGTTCTCCGACTTGACAGGGGTCTCTCCGTCAGCGTGGGTGAGGGCACCCCAGACTACGGCCTGCTTGCCGTAGCTCTCGACAAGGCGGATGTAGTGGTCGGTGAAGTAGCGGAATTTCTCCACGACTTCCTTGTCCTTGTTGGAGTACTCATCCGTGCCGATGTGCACCTTGGGACCGCGGAAGACGGGCTGGTCACCCTCGAGGTATTCCTTGAAGAGGCCGTCCACGAACTCGTAGGTCTCGGGCTTGAACAGGTCCAGGTGGTCCATGCCGTACTCCTGAGAGCCTATCTCCGGCATGTAGCGGGTGAGGGCCAGGGAATGGGCGGGCACGTCAATCTCGGGGATAATCTCCACATACATGCCTGCGGACTCCTCCTGGAAGTCGATGAACTCGGCCTTGGTGTAATGGCCGTCACGGGCGGTAAGTCCGGGGTAGGTGTCGCACTCGAGGCGGAATGCGGCGTAGGTGCGGTCCCAGTCCCCTCCGAAGTACTGCTTGAAGCCGTTGTCGTTGAGGTGAATCTGCAGGGTGTTCATCTTGTAGTAGGCCATGATGCGGGAGAGCTTGCGCAGGTAGCTCATCGGGATGTACTTGCGGCCGCAGTCCATCATGAACCCGCGGATGCCGTAATCGGGCCAGTCGAGAATCCTGCCGCAGGCCAGGTCAATGCCTCCGGTCTCAGCGTCAGCCTGTAGGGCGCGGTCCGCCAGCTGCAGCAGGGTCTGCGTTCCCCAGTACACGCCGCTGGCAGTTGAGGCGGAAAGCCGCACGCGGTCGGTGATATCGAGTGAATAGCTCCCGGTGCTGCCGCCGCTGAGCTTGTCCAGTTTCTTGTCTGTCTTGAGCTCCAGGACAATATCTCCCTTCGCGCCTTTCCCGGCAACAACCTCCGGCCTAAAACCGGCAACAGTGTTCCAGTCCCCGGCCAGCATCCCGGCTATCCGCAGCAGCTCCTCGTCTCCGGACGGCACGGCTATCCGCATCGTTTTAGAGACAGTCATTGCTCCCTTACCGGTCTCCCAGGTCTTCAGCTCCGGAATGACAAACGGTTTGGAGTTCTCCGCAGTCGCGGCAAAAGCATTGACGGAGCATAAAGCAGCAGCAAAAGCGCTGATCAAAAAATGCATCAGTCGTTTCATTCTCTTAAAATTTTGTTTCAGCGAAGAAAAGAAGCAACGAGAAATGACTAGCCGCCCTCGGCTCTAGAGGGAGGGGCCCACCGCAACGCGGTGGGAGGGCCTGGTCATTTCGACTGCTTCTTTTCTTCATGGTAAGTTATTTCAATATCTGCGCGGAATGGTTCTTGGTATCGACCTTGGAGATGATGTCGGTGATGATACCGTTCTCATCGATGACGTAGGTCTTGCGGAGGGTGCCCATGCTGACCTTGCCGTAGTTCTTCTTCTCGCCCCAGGCCTCATAAGCCTGCAGAATAGCGGTCTCCGGATCGGAAATCAGGGGAAACGGCAGCCCGTACTTAGCGATGAACTTCTGGTGCGAGGCCGCGCTGTCCTTGCTGACGCCCACCACGGCATAGCCCTGGCTGAGAAAGCGCTCATAGTTGTCCCGGAGGTCGCATGCCTCGGCAGTGCAGCCGGGAGTGCTGTCCTTGGGATAGAAGTAGAGGACGAGCCTGCGTCCTGTGAAGTCACTCAGGCGGATGATGTTCCCGTCCTGGTCGGGGCCCTCGAAGTACGGGGCCTTGTCTCCTTTCTGAAGCATAGTGTTGTTTATTTAATTACATTATCTGTCGAGCAGGCAGTTGCCGGCCTTGAGGTATATGGCTGCGTCGAGGGATGCCAGGGTCGCCAGGTTGACGATCTCCCGCACAGGAGCGTCCACCGAAATAAAGTGTACTGGCTTGTTGAGTCCTATCTGGATAGGACCGATAGCCTCGCCCGTACCCATTTCCATCATCATGCGGTAAGCAGCTGACGAAGAGTTGAGGTCAGGGAAAATGAGGGTGTTGACTTCCTTGCCCTGCAGACGGTTGAAAGGATAGGTGCGGTCGCGCAGCTGACGGTTCAGGGCCATGTCTATCCTCATCTCGCCGTCCACCACCATATCTGGGTAACGCTGGTGAAGGATCTCGACGGCCTGATGGACTGCAGACGGGGTTCCGCAGGATTCGGATGGGCATGCTGCGGATGCGCCTTCCTGCAGATTGGAACCGAAGTTGCTGTAGGAGAGCATGGCGATGACGGGGTCAAATGCGTAGTATTCCACCGCACCGGTAGTAAGACGGGCGATGTCCACCAGAGTGGAAGCATCGGTGCGTTCATTGATCATGGTGTCGGCCAGGAAGAACACGCCCCTCTTGGTGTTGAGGATGTGCATAGTGGCAAAGGTGCTGAATCCCTGACGGATGCCGATGATGTCACGGGCGATGGAGGCCACTGCACCGTTGTTGGTGTAGGTGCCGGCGATGAAAGCATCCGCGTCGCCGCTCTCCACCATCATCATGCCGAAATAGTTGCGCTCGAACATCTTCTCGTAAGCATCCTGACGGGTATATCCACGTCGGGCAAGCTTGGTGGCCAGAGCTCCGGCATATTTTTCTCTGCGGCCCTTTTCGTCAGGATGCCTGGGATTGACGATCTCCACACCATCGAGCGACAGCCCGAGAGCTGCGGCCCTTTTCCCGATAAGCTCCGCATTGCCAAGTAGCACCGGACGGCAGAGTCCCTCTGCCCCGGCCTGTACGGCTGCTTCCAGCATATTGTCTGTATTGCCTTCCCCGAAGACCACCCGCATGGGCTGGCAGCGGGCCACATCGGCGAAACGGCGGACGAGCTTGTTGTCATAGCCCATCATCTCCTGCAGATGCTCTTCGTATTCGTCCCAGTCGGTGATTGGTCTGCGGGCCACACCGGAGTCCATGGCGGCTTTGGCAACAGCCGGGGCAACAGCCGAGAGAAGTCTGGGATCGAGCGGCTTGGGCAGGATGTACTGGCGGCCGTAGCGGATGCTCTCCTCGAGGTTGTAGGCTGCATTGACCACGGAGGGAACGGGCTGCTTGGCGAGCTCTGCGATCGCGTGGACAGCGGCCAGCTTCATCTCCTCGTTGATGGCCGTGGCGCGGACATCAAGGGCTCCGCGGAAGATATATGGGAAACCAAGGACGTTGTTGATCTGGTTGGGATAGTCCGAGCGGCCGGTGGCGAATATCAGGTCATCGCGGGAGGCCATCGCCTCGGAGTACTCTATCTCGGGGTCGGGATTGGCCAGGGCAAATACGACCGGGCGGTCTGCCATCGTGCGGATCATCTCCTTGGTCAGAACGTTGCGCACGGAAAGACCCAGGAAGACGTCGGCACCGACAAGGGCCTCCGCCAGGGTATGAACGTCCCGGTCAGTGGCAAATGTCCGCTTCATGGCGTTCAGATCTGTGCGTGAGACCGTGAGAGGGCCCTTGCTGTCGCACATTACGATGTTCTCGCGGCGCACGCCCAGCTCAATGTAGAGGTTGGTGCAGGCAATGGCTGCAGCACCGGCTCCGTTGACCACCAGCCGGATGTCCTCTATCTTCTTGTTCTGCAGTTCCAGGGCGTTGAGCAGGCCTGCTGCCGAGATGATGGCCGTGCCGTGCTGGTCATCGTGCATGACGGGGATGTCGCACTCCTCCTTGAGCCTGCGCTCTATCTCGAAGCACTCGGGGGCCTTGATGTCCTCGAGGTTTATGCCCCCGAAGGTGGGGGAGATGGCCTTGACTGCGGCGATGAATTTTTCCGGATCCTTCTCATCCAGCTCTATGTCGTAGCAGTCCAGTCCTGCGAATATCTTGAACAGCAGTGCCTTTCCTTCCATGACGGGCTTGCCGGCCAGTGCTCCGATGTCGCCCAGTCCGAGGACGGCGGTACCGTTGGAGATGACGGCCATGAGATTGCCCTTGTCGGTGTATTCGTATGCGTTCTCCCGGTTGCTCTTGATCTCCAGGCAGGGCCATGCTACTCCGGGTGAGTATGCCAGCGACATGTCGTGCTGGGAAGAGTATGGTTTCGTAGGAACAGTTTCGATCTTGCCCGGACGGCCTAGGCGGTGATAGTCCAGAGCGGCTTTCTTATTGTTGTCTGACATATTGCATTCATTTTAAGTGGTCCGCGAATATAGCAAAAAAAACCGCCGGATAACAAATCCGGCGGTTTCTGTCTTTTAGTAGAGCAGATGATAGAATTATCGAACCCTGTCATAGAGGATTATGTTAAAGTGGTGGAATTCGCAAAGTATTTTCTATGTATCAGATAGGGGAAATGTTTTTGCCAGTTTATCCCCGTTGTCTTGCCGACAGATATCTCCAAGTTTGTTTCATCTGTTATCCCCCTTGTTTAATATGCCGGGAATGGAAGGTGTGGAAAGCCGCCAACAGTTGGGCGTGATAATTTTTCCTTTGATTTTACCTATGACCTTGACTTTTCTACTGTCGTTACTAACTATAAGAAGTGGCAGAATAAAAGAGCCATAAAATGTAAAATGACAGAATATAGAAGACAGTATCGGGAACTCAGTGATGAGACAAAGGCGAAGATAGCGCAGGCAAACCGTAACCGACCGAAATCGGAGGCGCACAGGCAGCGCATCAGTCAAGCTATGAAAGACTATTGGGCAAAAGTTCCGCATCGTTCTTCCAGCGGAAATGTAACCACTTATCAAGGGGTAGAAAACGGGTAAAATAATGCAGAATAAGTTATATGAAATAGGTGCAGACATTCGACAGGCTCAAAATCGTAACAGCCATAGATGCCATAGATGTGGTAAATGAGGTGGTGTCGTGTGATGTTGCCAAGGATGTGCAGTGTTCCGATGTTAGAAAGGTGCAGTCATATATCAGGAGCCATATATCAAATTACAACAAATACGTGTGCCGTGCATTGAAGAACGGCAATGTCGTGCTGGAGAAGAATGTGACAACCAGGAAAAACAAGAAGCGTATGACTATATATGATAAAGAGCAGGAGATGAAAAAGTCGGTCTAGTCGACAAAATTCATGGATGAGGCGGTCTGCGGCAGTCAAGGGCAGAAAGCGTATGAGCCGATATACAATAGGTTTATCTGGGGATACCTCTTCACAGGTACCTACATGGCACTTCTGAGAGGTCTGACGGGACGGGTTACGATGACTGTGGTCCGCACTATCGAGGGGCATGTTACGGATATCCGCTGATTTTGTTGCGAATCAGCGGAATTGTGTCTATATTTGTTCCGTCATTAAAATCTGACTTTAATGGGCGTATTGGTTGTCATCGGCTTGTTAATGGTTATCTGCGCAGCACTTGCAGTATACTTTTTCAGTGGTGCTGCGAAGGACTTCATTCGGATTATGCGGAAAAATAAACAATAGTATTTTTTGTTTTCTATCGCTGCGGCGTTTTTCTCCCTTTGAATACTGATTTTTTGTCCTTTTAAAACTCGGGGACAGTGATTTCCTTTGCTTGTAAATTTACAGGCGTATGAGTTTTTCATCTGAGGAAATAGCGAAAATACACGTAGTCATCAATTCCGGAGACATCCCTGATTTTTCTGAAAAAATGAGAGATGCCGCCAAATCCGTATCCCAGCTTCAGGAGGAGATACAGCAGACGCAGAAGGATCTCGGTATACTTGCGGCCCGTGGCGACCAGAATTCCGAGAATTTCAAGATAATGCAGAAGCATCTGTCGACCTTACAGACGCGGCTGAAAAACACCAACAAGGAGATGAAGTACTATACCGAGAGTATAGATATCAATCTCATGTCTTCAAATCAGCTCAATGCCCGTGCCAAAGTTTTGACAAATACTCTTAATGCCCTCTCCAAGGAGGCGGAGCCGGATCGCTGGAACGAACTTAACGATGAGCTGATCAAGGTCCGCCGCCGGATGGATGAGGTGCGCGTGGGTACTCTCGGCGTATCCGACTCCATGGATATCACCGGAATGTCTATGCAGCAGCTGGATGTTTACAGCCGCCAGCTGAAGGCGCGTCTGGCCGCAGTGCCTCGCGATGCGGCTAATTCCAAGGAATGGGATTATTTGCAAAAAAGATTGAAGGCTGTTGAATCAGAACAGAAAAAAGTGTCATCTTCGATGTCTTCCGAATTTTCAGGAATATTCAAAAAGATAGGGTGGGGAACTCTTTTTTCTGGAGCATTGAGCGCATTGAAAAAATTTGGACAGGATTTTGTTTCCAATTCCAATATTATAGGTGATCGCTGGAACAGGACCATGACCGGAATGCGTAAAGGCTACGAGACATTCCTGACGGCACTTGCTTCCGGAGACTAGTCCAATTTCTTTTCCAATATCGCCAGGGCATATCGAGAGGGGCGTGAGTTGGCTGAGATGCAGGAGGCCCTTTTCGAGATGCAGAATGCCTCATCTTTGACAGAGATCCGGAATAATATCGAAATATCCAGGCAGACAGCAATCATGCGGGACACCACGAGGTCCAACGAGGAACGCATAGCCGCAGCAAATGAAATACTCAGACTGGAGAGGGAGATCATGGAGACAAAGGAGAGGACGGCAGAACGGGCCAGGGAGGCTGCGCTGGAGGAAATCAGAATAAAGACCGAGGGAAATCTCAGTGAGGAGGATATGGTTTACATGGTCGATAATTATTTCCAGAATGAGGAAATGATAAATGCCGCAGGAGACTACTTGAAATTGGAGGAGGAGCTCGAGAAACTGCAGAAACTGACTCGAAGGGCTGCATATCGTGACAGCCCGGAATTTGCTGCAGGAGTGGACAGAAAGATAGAAGAATTGGAAAAAGAAATGAAGGCGATGCTAACTGCCACTGATGACCTTGAAAGAGTAGTGGAATTCCAGCGGGAGTACGACCTTCTTAATGACGAGCAGATCCAGAACTATGTCAATGCCCAGACCTCATGGCTGAAGGCTCAGGCTGATTTCGAGCAGGCAACGCTCAGGGCGAAGACGACTATGTCCAGGCTGAAGGAGGAATTGAAGGATGAGAATTACCAGAAAGCCGTGGACGAGGTGGAGAGACAGTCGAAGGAGGAGACCAATATCTACAAGCAGCAATATGTCGAGCGTAAGATCTCCGAGGAGGAGATGAACCGGGAGCTGGAGCGTATCGAGACGGAGAGGCTTAGGAGGGTGAACGAGATAAACAGGCAGTTCGGCGTTGATATCGTGGAGTCCACCGGTGCGGTTCTGGACAACTTGATATCCTCGATGGACGGCTTCACCCAGGCTGCGGCCGACGGCTCGGAGGAGGCCCTGGACCGTGTCATTCAGAAGTCCAAGGAACTGAATGCGGAACTGGAGAGAATGCTGGCCGACAGCGAGACGGCGGTGGCTAGGATGATGGAGGCAGAGCAGGCCGGTATGCAGGCCTCTCTGGATGAGGACGGCTACCGTCTGGCCTCCGACGTTCAGCAGGCTGGAGAGATCAAAAACAGGTTTGCGGATACAAATACGAGGTTGACGCTCCTCTCCGCCGACAAGGATGCCGAGATGGCGCAGCTGCAGTCGCTCTATGACCAGGGGCTGATAGCAGAGGAGGAGTATCAGGCGGCAAGGAATGAAGTGATCCGCCGGTATGCTTCCGAGGCTTTCAATATCCAGACCCAGTCCCTTCAGAACGGCCTTCAGGTTGCTTCCGGTTTCCTTAACAACATCAGTTCTCTGGTCAGCAGCATCCAAGAGGCCGAGTCGGCCTCTCTCGACGCGCAGATGCAGAAGGAACTGGCCGCGGCAGGGGACAATGTAGACAAGCGGGCGGCCATAGAAGAGAAATACGAGCAGAAGAAGCTGGATCTTCAGAAGAAGTATGCCGATATAGACATGGGCATCAAGATAGCGCAGACTATTGCTGCATGTGCCTTGGCTGCCATCCAGGCTTTCGGACAGCTCGGACCTATTGCCGGAGGCATTATGGCCGGAGTCATCGCCGCTACCACAGCCGCCCAGGTAGCCACCATCGTCATGCAGCGCAACGCCATCAAGAACTCCACCGTCTCATCCTCTTCCTCCGGCACCACATCTGTAAGGACGGTAATTCCCGAGGACAGCGGCTACTCAGAAGGCGGCTTCACCGGCTACGGCGGCCGTCTGGAGCCCTCCGGCATAGTCCACCGCGGCGAGTATGTGGTCCCGGTGCCGGAGATGCGCGACCCCGAGGCGTATTCTCACGTGATGGCCATCGAGCGGATCCGCTCCCGCCGCAGCACACGAAACCGTCTGCCCGGATTCGCCGACGGCGGCTACACCGGAGACCCGTCTTCATCCGGCACGGCGGCGGCCATCAAGGAGATGACCTCTGTATTCAAGTCCCTGCGTGATAACCCTATCAAGGCCTATACCGTGCTTTCCGAGCACAACGCGGCCCAGGAGATAAGCAACAAGTTCAAAAAAGCCGCCTCGAGAAAATGAAACTGATTGCAGAACACGGGCAGCTGCCCCTTCCCGACGATCTGGAGATAGCCGTCGAGCAGCACAACCCATTCTTTTCGGACGAGGGAGCCTCGTCTGTCCCCGTTACCATCCCGGCGACCCAGCAGGCCCTCTCCGTCCTCGGCCGACCGGAAAGGGTAGGATCCACAAGTCGCCTGCGCCGCATGGCCGCGACCATGTCGGAGGGCGTGTTCATCAAGAACGGACAACTGCTTTTGGAGTCGGCTTCGGCAGACGAGGGCATCACATGTTCCTTCCTGCTGGCCGAGAGCGAGTTTTACACTCAGTTCAAGGAGAAGAATCTGCGGGATATATTCGCGGATAAGGTGCGCCAGGAATGGCAGGATATCGAAGCCTTGTACATTTATTTGGTGAAACTGTACCGGGGCGAGGCAACGGATGACTTCATCCTCTGCCCTGTGGCCGTGGACTATGATTCCGAGGCCGGCAGCTACAGAGTGAACAACGCACCGCTGGCCGGAGGACATCTCGAGTATCTGTCCAGGTATATCCCGGACGGTGAGGACTCGATACTGGTGCCCGACGGTTATGGCATCGCTCCTTTCCTGTATCTGCACCGGCTGATAGACCTTCTCTTCAGCCTCAGCGGCTATACGGTGGGCCTCAATCCTTTCCGTACAGACACTGCCCTGAAGCGGATAATAGTCCTGCACAATGTGTCGGATGTCATCTGCACCGGGAAGATAGACTACTCGGACCTGGTCCCTGACATGACCGTCTCTGACTTCCTGGAGTGGCTGCACGACAAGTTCCTGGCAGCGGTCAGCATCGATCCCGAGAGAAAGCAGGCAGATGTGTATTTGCTCCAGGATGTACTCTCGAATGCAGTTGCGGATATGGACCTGTCCGGCAAGATAGACGGCTATGTCACCATTACGTTCAACAACACCTCGAGGGTCGTGCTGAAGGCGGATACATCGCTGGAAGGGGCTGCACCGGCGGCCGGAACGCAAGAGGAATTTGCCTTGGCGAGACCTTTTGTTTCTGATGCGGATGAGGAATTGTTCAACAGCGGTGCAATAAAGTTGTATTCGGTAGTGCGCAGATTGGCGACCGGAGAAATATTTCTATTCTCGAACGATATGCGGGATTCTTCCATTTACGGGCGCAGGCGTCTGGGTACGGAGTATTTTGATTATGACAGGCGTGGAGATTCGGATACGGAAGTCTTTGAACCGTCAGATTTGTTGCCGCTGATGGTGTTTTTCAATGGATATCTCATGCCATATATTGGTTCCAGAACCCACAGGCATACGCAGTTGAATGGAGAAAAGGAGGGCAGCGGGGGGCAGAAGCTGATTATTGCATACGACAGCGGTGTGTTTGACAGTTCAAAAAATTACAGATTCGCTACTGTCTTGAAATATGACCATGCCGGTAATGAGTGGATAGAACATTCATTGACTCCCGACGGGCTTTACAAACGATTCTTCTCATTGTACAACGGTCTGCTTCAAGGCGGAAAAGAAGAGATGTCCGGTCGCGTGATGCTGTCTGACCGCGAACTGACAGGACTTGATATGATCATGCCGAAAATGTTCAAAGGCCGCCTGCTGTTGTTCAACTACTTGTCATTCTCCATTTCTGCGCGGAAACTGACTAATGATGCCGCGTCGTTCATAGTGCTGAAGAATCTGAAAGATCCGGATCCGGAAATAGAATTCCAGACCCAGCACTATTATTGGAGGCTTAATCTTACACCGGTCACTTCAAGGCAGTATGAACTGGAGGAACGGTACGGAGGTCCCAATGCCGGAAGCTCGGCAGACTTCTCGTATCCTGGTGGAAATACTGTTCCGGCGGAAGTTCCGTCTTCGGCTGGACAAAAAGGGTTTTATCAGGCTTTGAAAGTTCATTTCTCCGTTACAGATGACATGACGGGAGAAACGGTATATGAGGCGGACGAGTATGTGACGGTGTGGTATGATTCTGTACAGATCCCGTAGATTTCTGTCCTTTTTCCTAATGGCCCGGCTAAGTAATTTTGTACTGTTATGGCAACTATTATACAAAAACCGGACAGTGTGTCCTTTGCTCGGAATCTTAAGGAACTGATAATCTCAACCAGTTCGGAGATTTCATTCCAGTTATTGAAGGGAACGGAGGAACTGCTGAATGAGACATACTGCCCGGATATGGCCAACAGGGTCGCTGTGGATTTGTCAGATATAGTCACATCTTCGTTGACATTTACCATGCCGTCGGCCAATGATGCGTATACAGATCAGTCTTCCATCCTTGATGTTTTTTCTGTAAAAATAGACGGGACCGTAAAGGCTACTTTTACTGCAGTACGGGCCGGAGTGGAAAATTTCAGCGGTACGGCATCCGAATTTCTGGCCGCGAACTGGCTCACATGGCAGCCACAGATCAAAGAAGTGCTGGCAAACCAGCCGGAGTGGCTGACTTATTATATTCCGGTAACTGACGGAGCATGTTGGGTCAGATTCTATTATACTGACGGAACCGTGTCGGATTATAAAATATGTGATTTCCCCTTCAGATGCTTTTCTCTCAACACCATGTTCTCCAGGCTTTGGAATCTGGATGAGTCCGGCAAGGATAGGTACGGAGTAATTGATGTCGTTGCAAAGAACATACAAGGAAAGGTCCTTACTTACGTACAGCGTTATGTTCTGAGGAATAAGGAATCATTGGACCAGATATACCTTTGCGAAAACTCACTTGGCGGACTGGACACTTTCAGGTTTAACGGAGACCGGAAGTTAGTCCCGGAAATAGAGTATACGTCTTTGCAGTTTGACGGTATATATTCAGCGGCGGATCCGGATATCAATAGAAAATGGAGCCAGAATACAGGGCTGCTTACTGACAGGGAAAGCCGCTGGTGCTGGGAGATTTTCAGGTCCACAAAAGTTTATCATCTGAACGATGGATCCATAATGCCTGTTGTCCTTGACTCATCATCGATAGAGAAATCCGATATGGCAAGGTTGTCATCATTCTCATTCGAGTACAGGTATTCAGAGGACAAAGGACTCTTGAGGGTAGAAAGAACGGACAGCCTTCCTGACATCGTAGGGATACCAGGTCCCGACGGAGAGATTTTTTTTTTAGAGCCGAGACTCGTTGATTATCCTGAGGCTGTATTGAGCGACACCCTCCTTCTTCTGACACAGTCACCGTTCGAGGAAAAGTGGTACAAGCTGAGCATAGGCAGCATCCGGGCCTCAATTCTCACCTCCATACTGGAAACTTATGGTTCCATGCTGCACACGCATGACAACCTGTCCGTGCTGAACATGCTCTCGGTCGACGGCAGCGGAAAACTGCTTTTCAACGGATTGCCGGTCGGTGGGGGCGGTGAGCATGTGGACACCTCCGATTTCGTCACCCTCTCCACGTCCCAGACGGTGACCGGAGACAAGACGTTCGCCTCGGACGTGATACCCGGCGGACAGAAGGCCGACGGCACCAGAGGCAGGCTGTTCCTGCCGTCAAGCCTGGGGACGGGCGCGGTGGACATCATCGTGGATACGGTGACTGAGAGGTATCCGGTTCCGGTCAAGGAGGCGGTGACGGATACGATGCTCGTAGCCGTGAGGGACACCGTGACGCTACAGGACACTGTCTACATCGTGCTCGGCATGACGCAGCGGTACTACAGAGGGCCGGGCTACGAGGCATGGGTGTCTGGCTACCGTCCCCGGCTGGACAGCTGCCGGGTATTTCCGTGCACAGTCTACATCAACAGCAGCACGGTGTCAAGAGAGCCTGTCAGGAGATGGGGCATCGGCATTCAGGCCGGTTACGGCATGGGACTCTTCAACGGCCAGGTCAAGGCTTTTCCCTATATCGGTGTCGGCATAAGCTGGAATTTCATCAGATTCTAAACAAAAACCCCGGGCACGATGGTCCGGGGCGCATCCATAAGATGGAGTCGTCAAACAAACATCACATGGATATGGCCAGCAGTCTGCGGCCCAGCTCGTGAGCTGCGGACTCAATCTTCTCCAGCTGTTTCTCGGATATGTACTGGTCGCCTAATTTGTAATGTCTCATCAGGGAGGGAGATATACCGGCGAGCGCAGCGAACTTGGAGGCGTTGATGCAGTCAAACTGATTGAAGAAGGCCGACACATCGTACTTGTACTCAAATATCAGATCCTTCAGCTCATCAGGCACGGCCTCTCCGCTGTCCGTGTAGCTGTTGATGACTTCCTTGTAGGCAGTAAGGAAGTCGGCTTTTGCGGCCTCCACGCTCATACCGGAGCCGCTTATTACGGAATCTTTCAAATCCGGAGTATATACCCCGTATCCGTTCTCGTCTTTCTCAATAATAGCCAAAGTCTTTCTCATGTTATTTTGCTTTTTAAGACAGGGGAGTCATTCTTCCCCTATCTGTTTCAACAATCTTTTCATCAGTCCCGGTCTTATTTCCTGGGACCAGTGCCGCTCGATGACCAGCGAACCGCTCCGTTCCGGATGTCGGTAAATGTCGTGGTTGCCGCCGCTGCGGTAGCAGTACCACCCTTTGCTTCTCGCTAATTTCTCAAATTCATTCCATTTCATAGAACTCTGTAATGTTTGTTTGACAATGCAAATATATCACAAAAATGTGAGTTATGCAAATTTTTATTTGTTAAAAGTCGGAACTGTGATGCCTGATGGCCTCGTTGGCCTCCTCGATGTCGTGGGGAGTGTACAGGTCTGTCATCAGCAGGGAGTGGTGCCGTGCCTGGTTGCGTACGCTCAGCAGGTCGGTGTTCGCCTTGATCAGGTCGGTGATCCCGGTATCCTTGAGCGAGTAGAACTTGTAGTTGGGAGGGAAATGCAGGTTCTTCCGGACATAGTGCGTCCAGTAGTCCGTGAATATCTTGTTGCTTCGCTGGCCGGAGCCGGGGCGCATCTTGTCCGAGAACAGGTAGTAGCTGTCGGGATAGCGGAAGATGTCCAGCTCCATCATCAGCTTCAGGACTTTGTCCGGGAGTGTGACGGTGCCGTCCTTGCGGTTCTTGCTCGAGTAGTCAGGAATGAAGATGGTGCCGCGCTTAACAGAAATGTGCTTCAGCTGGATGTAGCTCATCTCCTTGGGCCTGATGAAGCAGTAATAGAGGATGTAGCATGCCAGGAGGAAATGCCGGTTGTTCTTCTCGGCGAACTCCTTCAGCCTGGCCATGTCGGCCTTGGCTATGATGCTGCGGTTCTTCCTGGACTTCTTTTTTCCGAGAGACGAGATGCCGGCGGTTATGTCAGTGCTGACGTACTGCTTCTCCAGCAGGAATTTCGCGAAGTGCTTGAGCCAGTTCAGATAGTTGTCGCGGGTAGTGCTCGAGAGTCCCTTGTCGAGCCAGATTCAGTCCAGGAACCGGACACAGAAAGTGTGGTCCACCTGGTAGATGTAGTTCTTCGGCCGTGGCTGCGATGCGTTCCATTCCAGCATTATATTAAGGTAGGATCGGTAACCCTTGCATGTTTTCTCCCTCAGCAGATCCTCCTGCAGGAGTTTGGACAGATAAGCCTCGTATGCCTCGCAGGCATCCTGCAGGGTGGAGTAGGTGGCTCCGGAGGCTGCCTGTATCCACGGGTTCCACCCGGCCTGCAGCTCCTCGAAGATGCGGCTCATCAGGTCGGAGGCGTAGATCCTGCGGTCGCGTTTGTTGGAAATGTTGTTGAGCTTGAATTTCTTTCTGCGCATTGTTCCGCTCGCAGGATCGAAGGCGTAGAAGTCAACATACCAGTCCTTGCCGATATGGAGTTTCGGCGGAGTGTAAAATTTTACGGCTGAACAACCGGACCGCTGATTGCGTTTTTGACTGAATTGCATTTTTTTTTGGAAGAATCGCCGTCCTTAGGCGACTCACCCAAAAAAATGCTGTTAAACTTGTCGTCCCGTTTCCGTCCCGGCTGAATACCGGGAGAGCCAGCTAAATTGCTGGCTCTCTGCTGGATATTCGGATTTTTGTAGCGGAGAGAGGACTCGAACCTCTGACCTCCGGGTTATGAGCCCGACGAGCTACCAACTGCTCTACTCCGCGATGTAGACTGCAAAAGTAGATATACTTTTTTAATAATCCAAAAAATGGAGCTAAAAAATATCGGAAATTTTAACTTTTCTTTGTTCTCCGTTTTGTATGTCCTTTATTGACAGTTCCTGACATGCGATTTCATCGTCTCCTGCCAGGATAACGTATTTGATGCCCTTTTTGTCTGCATACTCGAACTGTTTGCGCAGTTTTACAGGCTCCGGGTATATCTCGGCCGCATGCCCGGCAGCCCTGAATTTTGCTGCTGCGCTCAGAATGTACTCCAGTGAACTGCCTCCCATATTGGCGAACAGATATTCTGTGCCTCTTACGGCTTCCTTGGGGAATTTGTCCAGTCCGGTCAGCACATCGTATATTCTGTCGGCGCCGAAGGAGATGCCCACTCCTGAAGTGTCCGGGAGACCGAATATGCCGGTGAGATCGTCGTACCTTCCGCCTCCGCAGATGCTTCCGATGGCGAAATCCAGGGCCTTGACCTCAAATATGGCACCGGTGTAATAGTTGAGACCCCTGGCGAGTGAGAGTGAGAATTCGACTTCTGTGGCAATGCCTGCTGATGTGATGAGGCCGAAGAGTTCCTCCAGTTCGTCGAGTCCGATCTGTCCGATGGCCGAGCCTGCCAGCAGTTTCCTCATTTCCGCGATCTTGCTGCTGTTTGTTCCGCTGAGGGAGAGCACCGGCTCTATCCTGGCGATGCTTTCAGGCAGTACCCCTCTTTCGGCCAGCTCGGCTTTTACTGCATCGATTCCGGTCTTCTCTATCTTGTCGATTGCCACGGTGATGTCGGTGAGCTTGTCAGGCTGACCGGAGACCTCGGCCAGACCTGCCAGTACCTTTCTGTTGTTGATCTGTATCCTGACCCGGATGCCGAGTGTCCTGAACACCTCGTCGGTGATCTGTACCAGTTCGAGCTCGTTGAGCAGGGACCTGCTTCCTATGACATCCACGTCGCACTGATAGAACTCGCGGTAGCGGCCTTTCTGGGGCCTGTCAGCTCTCCATACCGGCTGGATCTGGTACCGCTTGAACGGGAATGTCAGTTCGTTGCGGTGCTGTACCACGAACCGCGCGAAAGGTACCGTCAGGTCATAGCGCAGCCCTTTTTCGCAGACTCTCAGGGCCAGGGCGTTGCTGCCTGCTTCGGATAACTCGGCGGACGGCAGCTGCCGGATGTCCTTGAATGCGTCTCCTGAGTTGAGTATCTTGAACAGCAGTCTGTCGCCTTCTTCTCCGTATTTGCCCAGCAGGGTGGACAGATTCTCCATTGCCGGGGTCTCGATGGGGGAATATCCGTATTTTCTGAATACAGACCTCACTGTGTCGAAGATGTAGTCTCTGCCGGCCATTTCTGAGGGGCCGAAATCTCTGGTGCCTTTGGGTATGGATGGTTTCTGTGTCATTATTGTTGAATTTGGTTCTGCAAATTTAGAAAGTGTTTTTTACTTTTGCGCATAAATTTAAAAATCATGGAAATTACAGAAACAGGAATAGAGGGTCTTCTTGTTGTGGACCCAAAGGTCTTCGGGGATGCCAGGGGGTATTTCATGGAGGTGTTCTCGGAGAGGGATTTCAGGGCAGCGACAGGTCTGGACGTACATTTCGTGCAGGACAACGAGTCCATGTCATCCAAGGGCGTGCTGCGCGGACTGCATTTCCAGAAAGCGCCTCATGCCCAGTCCAAGCTGGTGAGAGTGGTGCGCGGCAGCGTGCAGGACGTGGCGGTGGACATGAGGGCTGGCTCGCCTACTTTCGGAAAGTATTTCTCAGTGCTGCTCAGTGCGGAGAACAAGCGTATGTTCTATATTCCGGAGGGATTTGCTCACGGTTTTCTGACTCTTGAGGACGGAACGGTGTTCCAGTACAAATGCGGAAGCTTCTATGAGCCTTCATCCGAGGGATCGGTGCGGTGGAACGACCCGGAGATAGGGATTGAGTGGATGATGCGCGGCTGCGATTATATCCTGTCGGAGAAGGACAGAAAGGCTCCTCTGTTGTCAGAACAGCCTTATCGCTTTTGACAGGCTCCTTTCCCAAAGCGGAACTTTTACGCCGAATACCGTGCGTATCAGACTTTTGTCCAGTACTGCACAGACCGGACGCCTGGCCGGTGTCGGATAGCTCGAAGTGGGTACAGGCACGACTTCGCACTCCAGCCTGCGGAGTTTCATGATCTTGTCCGCAAATTCGGCCCTTGAGCAGCTGCCTTCGTCCGAGTAGTGGAATACCTCGCCGTATCTGGGGGTGCCGTCAAGTTGCGGAAGGATGTGCAGAATCGCCTCGGCCAGGTCTCTGGCGTATGTGGGGCTGCCTGTCTGGTCCGATACGACATTGACGAAGTCTTCTTCCTCGCCCAGGCGGATCATCGTCCTGACGAAATTCTTCTTGCCAAGGGGAGAATACAGCCAGGAGGTGCGTATTATGATGGAGAGGCAACCGGACCGCTTGACAGCCAGCTCGCCGGCGAGTTTTGTCCTTCCATACTCGGACAGGGGATCTGGCCGGTCGCTCTCGTGATACGGAGTTCGTCTTTCTCCGTTGAAAACGAAATCAGTGGATATATGAATAAGGTATATGCCGTGCCGTGCAGCGGCCTCAGCCAGGTTCATCGGACCCGTAACGTTGATCCGGATGGCAGGAGCGGAGTCTGCTTCGGCTCCGTCCACGTCATTGTATGCGGCGCAGTTGATTATCTTGGTGATGGAATGCCCGGATATAAAATCCTCTACGGCTCCGGCATCCGTGATGTCGAGCTGTCCGAAGTCGGTGTAGAAACAGCGGCAGTCTCCGCGCTTGTCCAGAAGAGTTCTCAGTTCGCTGCCCAGTTGTCCGTCAGCTCCGGTAATCAGAATGTTTTCCATATTTGCAAAATTGTCGGACAAAGATACTCAAATCATAATCTAAAAAAACTATCTTTGTGGAAATTTTTACGAAATGGATTATAATACTAACAGAGAAAAGTTGATTATGCCCGAATACGGCAGGCATATTCAGAAAATGATAGAGCATGTCAAGCAGATTCCCGACAGGGACAAGCGCAACGAGCAGATCAGGGCAGTGGTGTCGGTTATGGCGATACTTAATCCGCAGCTGTCGGAGCAACCTGACTACATGCACAAGCTGTGGGACCATGTACAGATAATAGCCGGTTTCGACATAGACGTGGATGCACCTTATCCCGTGCCTGCGCGGGAGGCTTTCACTGCTCCCCCTGATGTGGTTCCGATGCCCAAGGAACCCCTTGCGGCAGCGCATTACGGCCGTAATATACAGAATATGGTGAAAGTCATAGCCGCAATGCCGGAAGACGAGACCAGGGACAGGATGATAAAGTCCATGGCCGTGTACATGCGGCAGCAGTATCTGATATGGAATAAGGATACGGTCTCTGACGAGACGATATTCAAGGACATCGAGAGACTTTCTGACGGCCGGCTCAAGGTCCCGTCTCATATTCATCTTGAGTCAATCTCTGAAAAGGAGAAGTTCAGCCGTCCGGGAATAATACTGCCCAGCGGGCAGGACAGGGGACAGTTCAGGAAGCAGGGCCGCAACAAGAACAACCGGAACAACAGGAACAAATGGAAAAAGCAGTAGGGGAGGGGAAGAAAAAAAAGAAGTCGCGGGTTCGGAAATCCGTTCCGGCCGTTTATATGCTGCTGCACAATGAGGTGGTCCGCTTTGTGCTTGGCGTTGTGTTTTCCCTGCTCGCGGTATTCACTCTGGTTTCGATTGTCTCGTATCTCTTTACCTGGGGCAGGGACCAGAGCCTGCTTACAGATGACAATGTTTTCGATAATGTAGTTACTGCCGAGAATACGGGAGGAAAGGTCGGATTCTTCTATGCCAGACTCTTGGTCTCCAGGTGGTTCGGCCTGGGAGCATTTATCATACCTTTCTTTTTTGCAGGTCTTGCCGTCTATTGTTTCAGAAAGCGCGGCATAAGGCTGATGCGTCTGTTTGTCCTGTCGCTGACAGGCTGTATAGTCCTTTCGGTGCTGTTCTCCTATATTTTTTCTTTCACTCCTGCCAGGACAATGTTCGGGGACGGGGCCGGAGGCTCTTACGGATATTATATCAATGAGTGGCTTGTCTCCATGACCGGGGAGTTCGGAGCTGCATGTATCATTCTGTTTTTCCTTATTCTGTGGGCAGTTATGCTCAACACCAGGATAGTCGGCAGAATCACGGCTTTCTTTGACTCTCTGATTGCCCGGCACGAGGCCAGGCGCGCTGCCGCTGCGGCCGCCAGGGAAGAGGAGGCTGCCCGGTCAGGCTCTGCTGATGAGACGGAGTCTGTCGGGGACGGTGAGACGGAGGAAGAGGACGGGACGCGGGACGAAGAGTCCGTGGAAGAGGAAGAGGCAGTTCCTGAGCAGGATGCTGAGGGATTTCTGGATGGAGGTATCGAGCTTGACGCAGATGCGGACAGCGGCGGCGGAACCGGTGATGAGCCGGGATTTGAGGTCATACCGTCCGTGCCGCAGGATCCTGAGCCGGTGCAGGCGGCAGATGCAGAGGCTGCAGGAGCCGGTGGAGATGATGATGAAGTTCCGCCGATACAGGTACTTGGGGCGGATCCTTCGGATTTTTCAGCCTCGCTTTCCGATGAGCAGTGGAAGACCCGCTATGATCCCCGTCTGAGCCTGTCCAATTACAGAATGCCGGATCTTTCTCTGCTGAAGGATTACTCTGACCAGCTGTACGACGTGTCGCGGGAGGAACTGGAGAATACCAACCGCAGGATTGTGTCTACATTGAAGGATTACAAGATCAGCATATCCAGAATATCGGCCAGGGTAGGACCGACGGTGACTCTTTATGAGGTGGTTCCTGCTCCTGGAGTGCGTGTGGCTCAGATTATGAGGCTGGAGGAGGATATCGCAAGGTCGCTGGCCGCAAAAGGTGTGCGTGTGGTCATGTTGAGAGGTACAAATGCTATCGGTATCGAGGTGGCCAATGAGAAACCCAGCATCGTCTCCATGCGGTCGATTCTGAGCGATCAGAAATTCATGGCGGCCAAGTATGACCTGCCTGTGGTGATAGGAAGAACTATATCCAACGAGGCGTATTCGTTCGACCTGGCCAAGATGCCGCATCTGCTGGTTGCCGGTGCTACGGGTCAGGGTAAATCAGTGGGACTCAATGCTATAATTACTTCGCTGCTATACAGGAAGCATCCGGCGGAGCTGAAATTCGTCCTGGTTGACCCCAAAAAGGTGGAGCTGTCGCTGTATACGCCTTTGGAAAAGCATTATCTGGCCAAGATGCCGGATTCGGAGGATGCCATCATCACGGATACGAAACGTGTGGTGTATACTCTGCGCTCACTGTGCAGGCTGATGGATCACCGGTATGATCTGCTGAAGGCAGCGTCGGTCCGCAATGTCAAGGAGTACAATGAGAAGTTCCTTTCACGCAGGCTCAATCCCTACAAGGGGCATGAGTACATGCCATATATCGTGGTGATTATAGACGAGTTCGCCGACCTGCTCATGACGGCGGGCCGCGAGGTGGAGGAGCCCATCGCCCGTCTGGCCCAGCTTGCCAGGGCCATCGGCATCCATCTTGTGATAGCGACACAGAGACCGACAACCAATATTATTACCGGTACTATCAAGGCCAATTTCCCGGCCCGTATCGCTTTCAGGGTGATGTCCAGCGTGGATTCCAAGACCATCCTGGATCAGACCGGGGCCAACCAGCTGGTAGGCAGGGGAGACATGCTTATCTCGACCGGAAGCAGCGAACCGGTGAGGGTGCAGTGTGCGTTTGTTGATACTCCAGAGGTGGAAAAAGTAGCCGGATTCATCGCTTCTCAGGCAGGCTTCGGAGGCGCTTACATATTGCCGGAATGTGATATGGATGATGCGTCAGGTACTCAGGCTGCGGGCAAGACTCAGGGCGGAGCCAGGGATGAGCTCTTCAAGGAGGCCGCAAGGCTGATTGTCCGCGAACAGGTAGGCTCGACTTCTCTTATTCAGAGAAAGATGAACCTGGGATACAACCGTGCGGGCCGTATCATGGACCAGCTTGAGGATGCCGGCATCGTTGGTCCGTCCGAGGGCAGCAAGCCGCGTCAGGTCCGTATCACCAGTCTGGAATCCCTGGATGAACTGCTTTCGACTTTATGATTTTGAATTTATGAGAATTTTTATAAAAAATATTTTTTTCATCCTGGCAGTATTGTCAGTCCTGCCTTATACCCTTACAGCGCAGGGCAGGATACCTCAGCCTAAGGAAGTACTGGTCTCCATGCAGGAGGCATTGAAGGGACTCGGAACGGCTGATTTCGAGTTCTCGTTTCAGGCTTTCGGTCAGGACGGGGCCCTGCTGGGGGATGAAAGCGGTCATTTTGTGGCTCAGGGAGAGGCTTTCAGGCTCAGCACGGATGTGATGACGGTCTTCTGTGACGGGCAGACCAAGTGGATCTATGATACGGTGAATGAGGAAGTGACGATATTTCCGCACGATGTGGCCTCGGTGGATCCGGCAGAGAATCCGTTTGCAGTGCTGATCAAGGCAGATGCTTCCATGTACAGTTTCAAAGGAGGAACTGATACGGATAAGGCCGGGGACGGTTCCGTACAGTATGTCATCAATATGGTGCCGAAGGACAAGGAACTGTCATTCACGTCTCTTCGGATAACAGTGACCGCAGATACATTCCTGCCCTGTGCCGTGGTCTATATGAGCCGGACAGGGGACAGGTACAATCTCAGTATTGTCTCGGTGTCCCGGGCCGATGCCAGGCCGGAAGAGTTTTTCCGCCCCTCTCCTGAACTCATGGACGATCCGGATATTTATATTACCGATATGCGCTAGCGGCTACAGCAGCCCGGCCTTCTCAAAGACTTCATTTATGGACGGATAGGTCTGTCCGGCGTATTCTCCGATTTTCCCGGCCGGTACCCATGCTGTTTGTGTGATTCCCTCTTCGGTCTGGGGCTTGGTGACTACGTCGCTGCGGACACTCATAGAGTACCAGTAGGTGTGCTTGAGCACGAACTGTCCGTCCCGGTGATATGTGTGGTCTGTGACGCATATCAGTTCTCCAAGATCCGGGGCAGGGATTCCGCATTCCTCCATGACCTCTCTGACCGCATTCTCGGCTGTGCTCTCGCCTTTCTCCCGTTTTCCTTTGGGCAGGTCCCACAGACCGTTTCGGAATATCAGCAGATACTGCCCTCTGTCATTGCCGACAAGTCCTCCGGCGGCATCCACTTCCGTAAAGAGCTTCCTGAGCCTGCCGTATGTGGACTCGGGGTTGTCGCATAAGATATAGAGTCTGGAGATTCCGGAGCCGGAGTCCATGGTACTGACCGCCTCCTCAAGGACGGCATCGCAGCCGTGGTCAATGACGATGACAGCCTCGGGGTCTTTTTCCGCCTGCTCTCCTTCCCGGCAGAGAATCAGGGCGCGCTGGTTGAAGAAAATTGTTTTCATACCGCAAAATTAAGAATAAATGCCTATATTAGTCCCGTATAATAAATATCAGTGTTATGAAAAAGTACAGATGCACGGTATGCGGGTGGGTCTATGATCCCGCAGCGGGGGATCCTGATAACGGGATAGCCCCTGGAACGGCTTTCGAGGACCTTCCGGCAGACTGGACCTGTCCTCTCTGCGGAGTGGGCAAGGAAGACTTCGAGCTTGTAGATTAATTCTCAGGAAAAATTGCGAAAATCCGGGCAAATGAGTATTTTTGCGCCGGATTTTTTGATGGAATTAATAATAAAGCTATTATGAAGATTAGAAGCATTCACGGCCGCGAGATTCTGGATTCACGCGGCAATCCTACAGTAGAAGTAGAAGTAGTTCTTGAGTCCGGCGTACGCGGACGCGCATCAGTTCCCTCCGGAGCATCCACAGGCGAGCACGAGGCTCTCGAGCTCCGTGACGGCGACAAGAAGCGTTACGGCGGCAAGGGTGTCCTGAAGGCTGTTGAGAACATCAACAATATCATCGCCCCCGCCCTCGTCGGCTGGTCAGTGCTCGAGCAGCGTGCCATCGACCACAAGATGCTGGCTCTGGACGGCACCAAGACCAAATCCAACCTCGGCGCCAACGCCATCCTCGGCGTATCCCTCGCAGTGGCTCATGCGGCTGCCAACTATCTGCATATGCCTCTCTACCGCTATATCGGCGGCACCAACACATACGTAATGCCCGTCCCGATGATGAACATCATCAACGGCGGCTCGCACTCTGACGCACCCATCGCTTTCCAGGAGTTCATGATCCGTCCCGTAGGCGCTCCTTCTTTCCGTGAGGGTCTGCGCATGGGCGCCGAGGTCTTCCACGCTCTGAAGAAAGTGCTCCACGACCGTGGACTCAGCACCGCAGTAGGTGACGAGGGAGGTTTCGCTCCTGCACTTAACGGCACAGAGGATGCTATCGAGTCCATCCTCGCCGCCATCAAGGCCGCAGGCTACGAGCCCGGCAAGGACGTTAAGATCGGTATGGACTGCGCTTCCTCCGAGTTCTACAAGGACGGTGTTTACGACTACACCATCTTCGAGGGCGACAAGGGTGTCAAGAGAACTTCTGACGAGCAGGTTGACTACCTCGAGAGCCTGATCAACAAGTACCCCATCGACTCCATCGAGGACGGTATGAGCGAGAACGACTGGGAAGGCTGGAAGAAGCTGACCGACCGCATCGGCTCCCGCTGCCAGCTCGTAGGTGACGACCTCTTCGTGACCAACGTTGAGTTCCTGGCCAAGGGTATCGAGAAGGGCTGTGCCAACTCCATCCTCATCAAGGTCAACCAGATCGGTTCCCTCAGCGAGACTCTCGACGCTATCGAGATGGCTCACCGTCACGGCTACACCACCGTCACCTCGCACCGCTCAGGCGAGACCGAGGACGCTACCATCGCCGACATCGCAGTGGCCACCAACAGCGGCCAGATCAAGACCGGCTCCCTCAGCCGCTCCGACCGCATGGCCAAGTACAACCAGCTCCTCCGCATCGAGGAAGAGCTCGGCAGCCTCGCGGTTTACGGCTACAGGCGCATCAGATAATCCTGTATTTCACATACATGAGCAGAAGCCGGTTCATTCAGGACCGGCTTTTTGTTTACTCGGATAAATTTCTTATTTTTGCAGAAAGCTTTTGAGGTAATTTATTAATATCTAAAGTATGTATAAGGACCTGCATTTCGTAAGTGCGGACGAGGCCGTAAAAGTGGTGAAGTCCGGTGACCATATTCATTTCAGCAGTGTCTCAGCTGCTCCTAAGGTACTTATCGAAGCACTCTGCCGTAGGGGAGATGCCGGAGAACTCAAGGACGTGAGGATTCATCATCTTCATACGGAAGGGCATGCCCCGTACACCGATGCAAGATACGAGGGAATATTCTTCCATCAGGCATTTTTCGTGGGAGGGAATGTGCGTAAAAGCGTGCAGGCCGGATATGCGGACTATATCCCGGTCTTTCTGAGCGAGACCCAGAAGCTGTACAGGAGCGGAGTGCTGCCCTGTGATGTGGCGATGGTCCAGGTTTCCCCTCCGGACAGGCACGGGTATGTGTCCATGGGTACTTCTGTGGATGCCTCTCTTGCGGCTGTCGAGTGCGCCAGGCATGTTATAGCCGTAGTCAACAAGTATATGCCGCGTGTCTGGGGAGATGCCGTCATTCCCGTGTCGATGATTGATACTTTCGTGGAATGTGATTCCAGGCTGGAGCCGGCTCATTTTTCCGAGCCTTCGCCGACGGAGGCCGCAATAGGACGTAACTGCGCTGAGCTCATCGAGGACGGAGCTACACTGCAGATGGGCATCGGGGCAATTCCCAATGCCGTTCTTTCCCAGCTTGGAAATCACAGGAATCTCGGCATACATACGGAGATGTTTGCGGACGGAGTGCTGTCCCTCGTGGAGAAAGGGGTGGTCAACGGCCGGGAGAAGAATATAGACAGAGGAAAGATGGTGTCGACATTCCTCATGGGGTCGCAGCAGGTATATGATTTTGTGGATGACAATCCGATGGTGGCCATGATGGATGTCGGATATACCAATGATCCGTACATCATAGCAAAGAATCCCAAGGTTACGGCCATAAACTCGGCCCTGCAGGTTGACATTACAGGTCAGGTGTGCGCCGACTCGATAGGCACCAAATTCTATTCAGGAGTGGGCGGTCAGATAGATTTCATATACGGGGCATCTCTGTCACGGGGAGGCAAGGCGATAATTGCGATGCCTTCGGTCACCAACAAGGGAATAAGCAAGATTGCTCCTGTCCTGAAGCCTGGTGCCGGAGTAGTCACCACACGTAATCACATACACTGGCTGGTAACCGAATACGGAGCCGTCAACCTGTATGGGAAGTCCCTGCAGGAAAGGGCAAAGGCCATTATCAGCATTGCGCATCCTGATCACAGGGAAGAACTGGACAGGGCGGCTTTTGAACGTTTCGGACCTCACTATCACTTTGTCGGCTGAGACTATGCCGGTCGGAAGAACAAACAGAGGGTTGCTAGGCAAATCTTAGCAACCCTCTGTCTGTGATCTGCTTGGGGCTCGAACCCAAGACCCCAACATTAAAAGTGTTGTGCTCTACCAACTGAGCTAGCAGATCATAATCGGACGGCAAAAGTAAGTAAAAAGTTTCAATGCTCAAAATATTTGTGGGCTTTTGCATATTTTTGCGACATGGAACAATTTCAACAGGAGATTGCGGAATTTTTGCGGAGCGGCGGCTGCGAGGTGTCGTGCTCTGTTTCCGGAGGGCTTTCAGTGTTTTCGGTGGCGGTTGCCGGGCTGTCAGTGGTGGCGGTCCCCTTGAATTTTTTCGCGGATGGAGGTACGGTTGAGGATTTGCGTGAGGTTGAGCGCAGTCTTGCTACCGGGTGCGGCAGGGTATTCCTGTACCAGGACCGCTGGATGTCTGCCGGTCCGGCGGTCCGTGCTATGCTTAGAGTGAGAATGGGACAGGGCCTGAGGGTATTTGCGCGGAACTGCGAAGTACGTGCGGTGACCCCGGAAGCAGCAGCGGCATTTCTTCAGCGCAATCATGTCTATGGCTCGGCGCGTACGCGGTATCGGCTGGGACTCTTCCGGATAAGGTCTACGGGAAGTGCTGAGACGGGGATGGATCAGACTCCGGGGATGGTGGCAGTGGCGACTTTTTCGGATGGCAGACTGAGGGAGGACGGTACGGTCTCGTATGAGTGGGTGCGGTATGCCGGTGTCCGTGGGGTTAGTGTGGTCGGAGGTATGGGCCGTTTGCTTGATGCGTTTGTCGCAACAGTAGGTGACGGCACTCCGATGGATGTGATGACCTATGCTGATCTGGAGTGGTACGACGGCCGCTCGTACCGGAGGCTGGGCTTCAGGCCGTGCGGACAGAGGAAACCGGTAGTGTTCCGCTGTATTGACGGGCAGCGGGTGTGCAGCCGGGATGACGGAAAAGGGGTCGCTCTGCTCAATCTGGGCAGTCTCAAATATGTCCGGAGCTATTGGGATACTGGCTGTACTTCGCGCCTGTGACATCCGGATGCGGTGAGGCCCGTTCTGTCGGGGTTGATGTCCACGGTTATGACCGATCCGTGCCTGAGCCCGGAAAGCACAGCTTCTGCCACTGTGTCTTCCAGATATCTTCTGAGCGCGCGTTTCAGCGGACGGGCACCGTAGGCCGGGTCATAGCCTGCGTTGCACAGGAATTCCTTGGCACGGGATGTCAGCCTAAGACTGTATCCGGCCTCTGCCGTTCTTCTGTAAAGTTCTGTGAGCTCGATTTCCAGAATCTGTTTCATGTCTTCCTTCGACAGGCTTCTGAAATATACCGTCTCATCCAGCCTGTTGAGAAATTCGGGAGTGAATGCCTTGTTGAGGGCCTTGTCTATCAGGTGTTTCTGGTATGAGGTGCTGTCTGATGCCGCCGGACTGTATCCGATGCCCCGCCCGAAATCCTTGATCTCCCTGCTGCCTATGTTGGACGTGAGGATTATTACCGTGTTGCGGAAGTCAACCAGATGCCCGTTGCTGTCGGTCAGCCGTCCTTCGTCCAGAATCTGGAGCAGTATGTTGAATATGTCCTTGTGGGCCTTCTCGATCTCGTCGAGCAGAACGACGCTGTAAGGTTTCTGCCTGACTCTCTCGCTCAACTGTCCACCCTCGTCGTATCCGACATATCCGGGAGGGGCGCCGATGAGCCGGCTGACGGATATTTTCTCCATGTATTCGCTCATGTCCAGGCGTATTACCGCATCAGGGGAGTCGAACAGCTGCTCGGCCAGCAGTTTCGCAAGGTGTGTCTTGCCGACTCCAGTAGGACCAAGGAAAAGGAAAGATCCGACCGGTCTGCCGGGGTCTCTGAGTCCGGCCATGTTGCGGGCTATGGCCCTGACCGTAAGGTCAACAGCCTCGTCCTGTCCGATTACCCTGTGCATAAGAGCATTTCTGAGACTGCGGATTCGGGATTTGCCCGAGACCCTTATCCTGCCTGTGGGAATGCCTGTCATCGTGGATACTGCGGACAGCACGTCATCCACATTGACGCAGGGACGCTTCCTGGAGGCAGCATGCATCTGTCTGCCGGCTGCCTGATGCAGGTCCTGTTCCTGCTCGCGTTCCATTCTCAGAAGCCGTGCTCCGGTCTCGAAATCCCTTTCTTCCAGCGATGCTCTCTTGGACATGCGGATCTCTTTCAGTCTGTTACCGGCGGATATCATGCTCTCATGGGGCATGCTGCTTTTGATATGTACGGCCGCTCCTGCCTCGTCCATGACATCTATCGCCTTGTCCGGCAGACTTCTGTCTGTGATGTATCTGACGGACAGGCTTACACATGCCTGGAGCGCTCCGGCGGTGTATGTCACGTTATGGAATTCCTCGTATTTTTTTCTGAGGCCCTCCAGTATGGAGACGGTCATCTCCTCGGACGGCGGACTTACCGTTACTTTCTGGAACCGTCTGGCCAGGGCCCCGTCCTTCTCGATGATTTTTCTGTACTCGTCGCTGGTCGTGGCGCCTATGCACTGGATGCTCCCGTTGGACAGGAACGGTTTCATGATTGCCGCAGCGTCAAGTGCACCGCCGGAACCTCCGGCACCCGCAACGGTGTGAATCTCGTCTATGAACAGGATTGTGTCAGGGTCCTCTTCCGCTGCCTGCAGAATCTTTCTCATCCGTTCCTCGAAGTCTCCCCTGAATCTGGTGCCGGCGACGACGGAGCTGATGTCTATGGAGATGATTCTCTTATTCTTCAGGTCAAGCGGTACGTTGCCCGAGGCAATTCTGGCAGCAAGTCCCTCGACTATGGCTGTCTTTCCGACCCCGGGCCCGCCTACTATCATGGGGCTGTTCTTTTTTCTCCGGCTCAGTATGGCGGCAGTGCGTTCTATCTCGCGGTCGCGGCCGGTTACCGGGTCCAGCAGGCCGTCTGCGGCAGCTCCGGTCAAGTCGTATCCATATCTTTCGAGTGTCTCTTCCGGACTCTCCTGCATCTCTTCGGGATCTCCGAAGGCACCTTCCTCCATGTCCTCCGGCATACCGTCCGCCGCTTTTGCCCGGTTGAACAGCATGGGGGAGTCCAGTCCCTGCTCCGAGATTATACTTGCCGTTATGGTATTGTCCTCGGTGATTATGACGTTCAGAAAGACCAGCGTGTCGGGGATGCTTTCGGGTGATGAGCGTATTATTGAAGCCGCCTCGCCCGAGAGGTGCTGCAGCTCCTCGCCCGGACGTATGAGACCGATGGAGTTGTACGGGACCGCGCATCCAGTGTCTATTCTGTCCAGAATCAGCGACTTTATTCTCGGAAGGGACAGTCCGCATCCGGTCAGGAACCGGCAGGCCTCATTGTCCTCCTGGCGTATCATGCCCAGGAAAAAGTGCTCTACGGTAATGGTCATCCAGCCTGTCTTGACTGCCTCTTCCCTGGCATATTGGAATATTTTGTTGACTTTATCGAGTTCTCGCATCGGCTCTTGTATTTCAAAGCCCTAAAATAATCATATTTTGCATAAATTTAACTCTTGTAGATAAGAAAATAATTAGTATTTTAGCATTTTGTTTTGGAAATAAGTGAAAAGATGGAAAATGAAGAAATAAACCAGCAGGGCAGGATAGTGCAGGTCGATATCGAGACGGAGATGAAGACCGCGTATATCGATTACTCGATGTCCGTGATAGTGGCGCGTGCCCTGCCTGATGTAAGAGACGGTCTGAAACCTGTACACCGCAGGGTTCTTTATGGAATGAACGGTCTGGGCCTGACTTCGGGAGGACAGCATAAGAAGTCCGCGCGTATCGTGGGAGAGGTGATGGGTAAGTATCATCCCCACGGAGATTCAAGTATCTATGATGCGATGGTGCGTATGGCTCAGGAGTGGAGCATGAGGTACATGCTTGTGGACGGTCAGGGTAACTTCGGATCTGTCGACGGTGATCCTCCTGCCGCACAGCGTTATACAGAGGCCCGTTTCCGCAGGCTTGCGGAGGAGTGTCTGGAGGACCTGGACAAGGATACTGTGGATTTCGTTCCCAATTTTGACGAGACTCTCAAGGAGCCTGTAGTGCTGCCGTCCAAGGCCCCCCTGCTGCTTCTCAACGGTTCGTCCGGTATCGCGGTAGGTATGGCCACCAATATGGCCCCGCACAATCTGGGAGAGGTCGCAGATGCCATATGCGCGTATATCGACAACAATGACATCACTGTCGACGAGCTCATGCACTATATCAAAGGACCGGATTTCCCTACGGGAGGCATCATCCAGGGCATTTCCGGAATACGGGACGCTTTCGAGACAGGCCGTGGCCGCATCGTGGTCCGCTCCAAGACGGAGATCGAGGTGCAGCCTTCGGGCAGGGAGGTGATAGTGGTTACGGAGATACCCTATATGGTCAACAAGAAGGAGATGATAGAGGGTATCGCAAGGCTTGTCGAGGAGAAGAAGATAGACGGAATAGCATACATCAACGACGAGAGTGACCACAAGGGAATGCGCGTTGTCATCAAGCTTAAGATGGGCGCGGTGTCCAGTGTCGTGCTCAATACGCTGTTCAAGCTGTCCTCGCTTCAGTCCAGCTTCTCGGTCAATAACGTGGTGCTGGTGGACGGCCGTCCGCGTCTGCTCAATCTCAAGCAGCTTATCAAGTACTTCGTGCGTCACCGTCACAATGTCGTGGTGCGCAGGGCGCAGTTCAACCTCAATGAGGCACGCCGGAAGGAACATATTCTGGCCGGTCTGCTGAAGGCGATAGATATCATCGACGAGGTGATTGCCCTGATACGTGCTTCGAGAAGCCGTCAGGATGCGCGGGACGGTCTGTGCGCGCAGTTCGGCTTTACGGAGATACAGGCAGGGGCCATTGTGGAGATGAGGCTCGGACAGCTGACCGGCATGGACCGCGAGAAGCTGCGTGCTGATTATGATGAGGTTATCAGGCTCATAGAGGAACTTACTGCATTTCTGGCCGATGAGTCGCTTCAGTACGGCCTCATCAAGAAGGAGACCATGGAGCTGAAGGAGAAGTACGGTGATCCGCGCAGGACCGAGATTGTGCCTTCGGCCGATGAGTTCAATCCGGAGGATTTCTATGCGGATGAGGATGTGGTCATAACGATATCCCATTCCGGCTATATTAAGAGGACTCCGTTGTCCGAGTACCGCCTGCAGAACCGTGGAGGAGTAGGCTCGAAAGGCAGCACTACCAAGGAAGAGGACTTCATTGAGCACATATATGTGGCCAATACTCACAGCACCATGCTGTTCTTTACCGACAAGGGCAAGTGCTACTGGCTGAAAGTCTACGAGATTCCCGAGGGGACCAAGACATCCAAGGGACGGGCCATACAGAACATCATCAACATAGAGCCGGACGACCATGTGTGCGCTTATCTCAATGTCGGCAATCTCAATGATACAGATTACATCAACAGTCACTACATCGTTCTGGCCACCAGGCGCGGCACGATAAAGAAGACTCTGCTCGAGGCATATTCGCGTCCACGTCAGAAAGGAGTCAATGCAATTACCATAAAGGAGGGCGACAGTCTGCTCGAGGCTGTGCTCACCGACGGGGACAATGACATACTTCTTGCGGCCAGGAAAGGCAAATGCGTCCGTTTCCACGAGTCGGATGCCCGTTCTATCGGACGTACTGCTGCTGGTGTCAGGGGTATCAGCATAGAGGATGACGATGAGGTGGTAGGCATGGTCTGCGCCAGGACGGATGCGGATTATCTGGAATCGCACCATATAATGGTGGTCAGTGAGAACGGTTTCGGAAAACGCTCGTCGCTTGAGGACTACAGGACGACCAGCCGTGGCGCCAAAGGAGTGAAGACCATCAATATCACAGACAAGACAGGCGACCTGATAGCGATCAAGATGGTGTCGGATGACAATGACCTTATGATTATCAACAAGTCTGGAATAACCATCAGGGTATCCGTCTCCGATATCCGCGTAGCGGGCCGGGCCACTCAGGGTGTCAAGCTCATCAATCTCCGCGAGGGCGATACCATCGCTGCTGTGTGCGTTGTCAATAAAAGCGATGACAAGCTGCAGGAAAATGAGGAAGAATTATAATTAACACAAATAAACAAGGAACAAACTTTATTAAACGCAATCATGAGAAAGATTTTATTGACAGTTGCCATGCTGGCAGTCGCCGTCGCTGCTGGGGCACAGAACAAAGATCAGCTGCTTTCAAGCATCAGCAAGGCTCAGGCTGCTACTCAGAATGAGAAGAAAGCGACTAATCCCAATACATGGATCAAGTACGGTGATGTATTGAAGAACGCATACGTGAGCCTTTTCGGTGATGCCAGGGTGGGCTGGGGACCCAACGAGGTCATGCTTTTCAATACCCAGGCACCCCTCTCCCAGGAGGAGGTTGTAAAGAACGGAACAAGCTATGTGGTCATGCATTATGAGTTCAGGGACCTCTATCTCAATGCTCAGACAGGTGTTCTGGAGGCTGTAATCATTACTAAGCCTATCTCGGAGCAGGATCTGCTCGAGGATGCCAAGGCTGCATATCTGCATGCTGCCGAGCTTGATGTCAAGGGCTCCAAGTCCAAAGCACTCACCGACAAGCTCCTTGATCTCAGGGACAGGTTCGTGGAGCAGGCTTCCAGCTATTACATGACCGGGGACATGAAGAATGCCGCCAAGTATTTCGAGGGCTCGCTCTCTTGCTCGGAGAATTCTGTGGTCAATCAGATTGACAGCATGATGGTATACAACTCCGCTCTTATGTACGGTGCTATAGGCGATCTGGAAAAAGCCAAGAAATATTATCAGCAGTGTGTGGACCTCGATTATGGAATGGACGGAGAGGTCTATGCGGCTCTTGCCGAGATCCTCAAGAGCGAGGGTGATTTTGACGGTGCCAAGAATTGCCTGAACGAGGCCGTTCAGAAATACCCTTCCAGCCAGTCAGTCCTGGTGTCCCTGATCAACCTTTATATCGACACAAAGGACGATCCCAACAAGATTCTCGACCTCATCAAGTCAGCTCAGGCCAATGAGCCGGATAATGCCTCCCTGGTATACGCCGAGGGTAATGTGTATGCCGGAATCGGTAATCCTGAGAAGGCCATCGAATGCTACTATAAGTCGTTCGAGATGGATCCCACTTATGCATTCGGCATATATGCCGTAGGTGATACATACGTGATTATGGCCAACAGCGTGGCTGAGGCTATGGATAAGGTGGATCTTGATGATGTAGAGGGTTACGAGAAACTTCTGGCTGAGTATGAGAGTTACCTCCTTAAGTCCGTGGAGCCTTTCGAGCAGGCGTTCTCTGCAACTGACAATCAGGAGATAAAGATTGCCGCAGCTTCGTCTCTCAAACAGATTTTCTTCCGTTTCCGCGATAAGGATCCCAAGTACAAGGAGGGCTACGACAAGTATTCCAGCTATCTTAACGAGGTGGGAGCCGAGTAGTTCTGTTTCCCGAAGATAATTATACAGGAAGCCTGCTCCGGTTGATTTCCGGGCAGGCTTTTGTTATGTGTATTTCCGGTGTTATCTGGTCTTGATGCCCCGTGTCAGCCGCTGTACTAGTTTTGAGCCGGACAGGAATTCGCTTGCTATGACTCTGATTACTGTGTAGGCCGGCACAGCGATGAGAATGCCGAAAATTCCTCCGATCTGACCGGCCATCAGTATGACGATGAATATCTCCAGAGGATGGGCCTTAACGCTGTTGGAGTAGATGAGAGGCTGGAAGACGTAGTTGTCGATGAACTGAGTGATGATGAAGATAGCCAGGATGATGAGCAGGAACAGCAGCAGCGGCATCTCCACACCGTTGTTGATGTGGTATATAAGTCCCATGAGTACGGCCAGGATATCTCCGATGAGCGGTCCCAGATAGGGGATGATGTTGAGTATGCCGGATGCGAAGGCCACAACGATGGCCAGTCTGGCGTCAACTTTGGCTATGAATATCAGTCCGATGCTGTTTAGTGCGGCAACGAACAGCGACTCAAGGGATATTCCGACGAAATATCGGGACAGGAGGGTGTTGATTGACTTGACGGCCCTGCGTGTCTGCTCTTCGTATTTGTCAGGGACGATGGTGGCAAGGGTGTCGGATATGAGCCCGTTCTCCATCAGCAGGAAGAAGGCTATGAACACTATTGAGAATACAGCCACACCGAAGTCTGCTATGAATGAGGCCATGGACACCAGTATTCCGGAGAAAGTGTTTATGTTGACGAAGTCCTTTATGTAGTCGAACAGGTACACCTCGATGCGAAAGCCGGGGTCGGTGGACGGCAGGGACCTGACGATGAATTCATTGATTTTTTCCAAAGGTTCATGGAGACGGGCACTTACACCGCTGATGTTCATGTTGTTGACCAGCTGGACAAATTCTCCGACCATCGGTGCCAGAAGCAGGAAGATGGACAGGCATACGCAGATAATCAGGGCCAGGGTGAGACCGGCTGCCAGCCAGCGCGGAAAGTGGAATTTCTTGAACTGTATGTTTGTCAAGGCGCGGACAACGGGCTTGCCTATGAGTGAGACAACGATAGCTGCAGCTATGTACAGCAGGACGGTCCTGAAATACCAGCCCAGGAAAAGAGCAAGTGCTGTGGCGGCGGTGATGATGATGTATCTGGCCAGTTTGTCCATATCTGTCGGTTTTGTTGTGCTTGGACAGCAAATATAGTAAAGATAGGCGGAAAATAAAAAGTTCCGGCAGACAGCAGTCTGTCGGAACGCGATGTGTCTAAAAGAGCCGTTACTCTCCCAGTGTCTCCTGCTGAGGCTGAGGCTGGGGTTTCTCATTGCCTACGGCCACATTGATGGTGCGGCCCATGTATTCGGTTCCGTTAAGGGCTTCAATGGCTTTCATTCCTTCTTCTTCGGACATCTCGACGAAGCCGTAGCCTCTGGATCTTCTGGTTTCTTTATTGACAATGATTCTGGCTGACGATACTTCACCGTAGGGAGCGAAAAGTGATGCGAGATCGTCTTTTCTGACTCTGTAGTTTAAGTTGGAAACAAAGATATTCATGTGTGCAGTTTGGTTATATTTTCGGCAAATATAGCCAAATTAATCATTGTCCCAAACAAAATCCTTTAAAACTGCTATTCGTGCCCGTAGCTGCTTCCGTCAAAGCAGTGCGTGCATATCATGTCCTTCGGCAGTCCGATGGAGGCTACGAGGTTGTCCAGCGTGTTGAATTTCAGAGAGGCGACATTGACCTCATTGCGTATGTACTCCACCATTGCGGCATATTCCGCAGTGTCGTTCCTCACATATTTTCCCAGATTCTTGTCGTGCGCGCCCTCGTTCCTGAGAATGAAGCGGCGCGAGATGAGCTCGAGTGGCGTCCTTGACTCGGAGAAGTTGAGGAATTCGCATGGATATATCAGCGGAGGGCAGCTTATGCGCACATGCACTTCCTTTGCACCGTATTCGTAAAGGTTGCGGACATTGTTGCGCAGCTGAGTGCCTCTGACTATGGAGTCGTCGCAGAAGACCGGCCTGTGGTTGCGGAGTATGTCTCCGTTGGGGATGAGCTTCATCTTGGCCACCAGATTCCTTCTTTCCTGACTTGTCGGGGTGAAGCTCCGCGGCCATGTCGGCGTATACTTGACATATCCGTTGCGGAATGGAACTCCCTTGCCGTCGGAATAGCCTATGGCCATACAGGTGCCGGAGTCCGGAATCGAGCACACGGTGTCCATGTCCGAGTCATCCTCCTTGGCCAGTTTGTAACCGAGGTGGTAACGTACCTCGTCCACGTTTATGCCCTCATAGGAACTTGCGGGATATCCGTAGTAAATCCACAGGAAGGAACATATCTGCATCTTCTTTCCAGGTTTCACGATCTGTTCCAGATCAGTGGCTGTCATCCTGACTGCCTCGCCCGGTCCCAGGATATATTCCTCCTTGTATCCGAGATTGGGAAAGGCGCAGGTCTCCGATGCTACTGCATGGGCGTATTCTTTCTCTCCGTTCTCGTCCACTGCGTTTTTCTTGCCGATTACCAGGGGGGTCCTGCCGTACTGGTCCCTGCAGGCTATCAGGCAGTCCTCGGTGAGTATCAGGAACGAGCAGGAGCCCTTTATCTTGCTGTGTACGGATTTGATGCCTTCCTCGAAAGAAGGAGAGCATGTGATTATCTGGGCGATGAGTTCAGTGGGATTGGTCTTTCCGGAGCTGAGTTCGGTAAAGTTCTTGTTCTGCGAGAGCATCTCTTTCTCAAGAGCTGCGATGTTGCAGATCTTTCCGACTGTGACAATCGCGAACCGTCCAAGGTGTGAGTTGACGACAATCGGCTGTGCGTCGGTGTCGCTGATTACACCGATGCCTAGATTTCCGGTGTATTTGACCAGATCGTCCTCAAATTTGACTCTGAAATAGGAGTTTTCCAGGGAGTGTATGTCCCTGGCGAAGATTCCGTCTCCATTGTAGACGGCCATACCGCCCCTGCGGGTTCCGAGATGCGAGTGGTAGTCCACTCCGTAAAAAAGGTCATTTCTGCATTTTTTTGTGGAGATTACTCCAAAAATTCCTCCCATAAGCCTGTAGTGTTAATTTGACGGCAAAGATAGCTGTGTTTTTAAAAGTATCCCCAAAAAAATTTACACTTTTTTACAACCGCTTTATAACTCGCTGATAGTGGTGTTTATGCGGATGAAAATTTCGATGGTCAGGGACAGAAGGCGTTCTGCGGCCTGTCCGGTAAATCCTGGCAGGAGCATGGCCGCCGGAATGAGCAGCATGGCTGCGCTTACTAACGGAGAGCACAGCAGATTGGCGGTCAGGGAGAAGAAAGCGAATGTTCCGAAATGCAGGAATATGATCGGTGCAGTGGTTATCTGACAGGCCACGGTCATGGCGCATACGTCCCTGAATTGACGGGCAATGCGGTTCCCGGCCGGTACGATGTCCCTCAGGTGCGGGTATATCAGGAATATCGCCGTCATCGCCGCGTAGGAGAGCTGAAAACTTAGTCCGGAGGGTGCTGCCGGATCAACTGATGTTATAATCAGTGCGCTCATGGCCAGGGAACTTACGCCGCACCGTTTCCTGCCGGCCAGGATTCCGGCCTCGTAGATGGTGAACATGACGGCAGCCCGGAGTATGGATACTCCGCATCCGGTGAAGATGGTGAATGCCCACAGTATCGCCATTATGATTACGGACTTGAGCTTTTTAGCCGCAGCCGATCCTCCTGCGACTGACAACAGGCCGGACAGCAGACCGTACAGCAGGCCGAGGTGCATCCCTGACAGTGCGAGAAGATGAATGGCCCCGCTCTGCCGGAAACTCTCTTCTATCTCATCCGGAATCTCATCCTGATATCCGTATGCCAGGGCCTTGATTACGGCCCGTGTGACGGCTGCTTCCTCAGACGGCATGGCACGGTCAACGGCGGTGGAGAACCGTTGCCGCATCCTCGCCGGAAGCAGTCTGACCGGCGGTCTGCTGCATTCTCTGATGACCATGCGGCAGTCATTGGAGAAAAGACAGGTGTAGAAGATGCCTCTTTCCTCCATATAGAGGCGGTAGTCGAATCCGTCAGAAAAATTCCTTACCCTTGTGCACCGGACCACTGCAGTCACCGTGTCTCCGGGCCTCCAGTCTGTCCCGGCAGGGATATTATATATAATGGTGTTCTCGGATTCTGTCTCAATCTCCAGGAACGGCCTGCCGGATGAGGATATTCCGCCGTCGGTGATGATGCCGCTAATGGCAAGGCGGTCGGCTTCGCGGAGGGCAGAACTCTCTATTCCCGGGCGGAGTGCGGTGTGGATAGCCGAACCGGCGGCCCCGAGAGCCGGGAATGCCAGCAGATAAGCCATGCATGACCGTCTGCCTGCCGTCAGTGCGGCCAGCAGGAGCACCGTACAGGCAAGCACTGTCAGCCCGGCCGCTGTGTCCGGACTGGACGCGCCTGCGCAGATGTATGCAGCTGAAAGATTGCCGGCCGTGAACAGCAGCGCGGCACTGAAAAGATACGTCTCCCCCCTCATGCTTTCTGCTCTTTTTCCGTTATTCGGTTAATTTGACGGCAAGGTAACAAATGTTTATGGAAATTCCTATTTTATGTATAACTTTGCAAGATTGTTGGAACATTTTAAACGAAGGAAATTATTATGATTGTATTGGTAATCAACTGCGGAAGCTCATCGCTGAAGTATCAGGTCCTCGACATGAGGAATGACAATGACTATTCTCTTCTGGCCAAAGGCCTGGTGGAAAGGATCGGTCTTGAAATGGGGGAGATCACCCACCGTCCTGCCGGTAAGGACAAATTCGTGATATCCAAGCCGGTCCCTGATCATACAGAGGGCATAAAGTCAGTTCTCGGGCTTCTTACGGATCCGGAGCATGGTGTGCTGAGCTCACTCGAACAGATCGAGGCTGTAGGACACAGGGTTGCGCATGGCGGAGAGCTCTTCCCTGAATCGTGCGTAGTGGATGACAAGGTCATGGAAGGCATCGAGAGCCTCTGCGAACTGGCCCCGCTTCATAATCCGGCCAATCTGCTCGGTATCCGTGCTGTCAAGAAGCTATTGCCGGCGGTTCCTCAGGTGGCGGTTTTCGATACATCTTTCCATCAGACCATGCCTGACTACGCCTATATGTACGCAATTCCCTACGAGTGCTACGAGAAGTACCGCGTGCGCCGTTACGGTTTCCACGGTACCAGTCACAAGTTCGTGGCACAGAAGGCATGTGACTTCCTTGGAATGGATATCAATGATTCTAAGATAGTGACCTGTCATCTCGGTAACGGCGGCTCGGTGACTGCTGTGCTCAACGGAAAGTCGGTGGATACATCGATGGGATTCACCCCGGTGGAGGGTGTGGTTATGGGTACGCGGTGCGGCAATATCGATGCCGGTGCGGTGACCTGGCTGCAGGAAAAGCTCGGGCTTGATGTGGAAGGCATAACCAAATTGCTCAATAAGAAAAGCGGTTTTCTCGGAGTTTCCGGTGTGTCGTCGGACTGCCGCGACATAGTCAGTGCCTGTGAGAACGGCAATTATCGTGCCGGCTTGTCACTCAATATGTTCTACCACAGTGTGCGCAAGTATATCGGTGCTTACAGTGCCGTGATGGGTGGCCTGGATGTCATCGTATTCACCGGTGGAATAGGAGAGAATGACTGTGATGCACGCAAGGAGATATGCTCCACTCTGGGCTTCCTCGGAGTTGAGTTCGACGAGTCGGCCAATGACGGTGTGCGCGGAGAGGACAAGCTCATATCCACGGCATCATCCAAAGTCAGGGTGCTGACGCTTTCCACCAACGAGGAACTTGTCATAGCACGTGACACCATGAATCTTACACGCAAATAATAATAGAATCTCAACCTTATAAAGTCATGATTACAAATTTTGAACAGATTTACGAACTTCTTCGTTCGAAGACCAGAAAGCGTCTGATCGCGGCGTGGGCCGTGGATGACCACACTATCACAGCAGCCTACAAGGCAGTGCAGCTCGGTATCGTGGATGCCACTCTCGTAGGCGATGTGAACATGATCAAGAAAGTGTGCGAGGCCGAGAAGATCGACCCCACCGTGTTCACTATCATCAACAATGACAATGAGCTGGCTTCCATCGCACAGGCAGTCCTCATGGTCCGCGAGGGACAGGGCGACATCCTGATGAAGGGTCTCTGCTCCACCGACAAGTACATGAGGGGCATTCTCAACAAGGAAAAAGGTCTGCTTCCTCCCAAGGCCGTCCTCAGCCATGTGTGCGTGCTGTCCAATCCCAATTACCATAAGCTCGTGGTCCTCGGTGACATGGCCGTGATACCTCTTCCTGATCTCAATCAGAAAGTCGCTATCGTAAAATATCTGGTCAATACTGCCAAGGCTCTTCAGATCGAGAAACCGAAGGTTGCCCTGCTCGCAGCTACCGAGCAGATGCTTCCCGGTATGCAGGCCTGTGTGGATGCAGCCATCATCTCCAAGATGATTGACCGAGGACAGATTCCCGGATGCGTAGGCGACGGTCCTCTCGCCCTCGACGTGGCCATCTCCAAGGAGGCCGTTGAGATCAAGAAGCTCGTCAGCCCCGTAGCCGGCGACGCAGACTGTCTCCTCTTCCCCAACATCGAGTCTGCCAACACATTCTACAAGGTCAACTCACAGCTCTGCAAGGGCGTGAAACAGGCTGCCATCGTAGCCGGAGCCATGGCTCCCTGCGTACTTTCCAGCCGTGCCGACAGCATCGAGACCAAGTTGAACTCCATCGCCCTCGCGGCCTTAACAGCTAAATAGTCCGGGGCATGGCGTATATATTGGCTATAAACCCCGGCTCGACATCGACCAAGATATCGCTCTTTGACGGGGCTAAGGAAGTATTTACCAAGACACTCAGACACTCTGCGGAGGAAATATCGAAGTACGAGAACGTCATCGACCAGTTCAAGTTCCGTGAGGAGACTATCGTCAAGGCTCTTGAGGACAATGGCGTAAAGCTTGAGGACATCAAGGTGATAGTGGGCCGCGGCGGTCTGCTCAGACCTATTCCTTCGGGTGTCTATGAGGTCAATGAGGCTATGCTGAAGGATCTCAGCTCTGCCTGCTACGGCGAGCACGCCAGCAATCTCGGCGGTATCATAGCCAACGAGCTTGCTTCCAGAATCAAGGGTTGCAAGGCGTATATCGCCGACCCTGTGGTGGTGGACGAGCTCTGCGACGTGGCGCGTATCGGCGGTCATCCCATGTTCCCCAGGATATCCATCTTCCATGCCCTGAACCATAAGGCCATTGCGAAGATGTATGCCCGTGAGATAGGAAAGGAGTACGGTGATCTCAACCTGGTCGTAGTCCATATGGGCGGCGGCGTGTCCGTTGCGGCTCACAGCAAGGGCAAGGTGGTGGACGTGAACAACGCCCTCTACGGAGAAGGTCCTTTCAGCCCCGAGCGTACAGGCGGTATCGCGGCCATGCAGCTGGCCGATGCCTGCTACAGCGGCAAATATACGCTGGCCGAGATGAAGAAGATCATCTCCGGCAAAGGCGGTGTGGTGGCCCACCTCGGTACCAATTCCTTCAAGGAGGTCGAGGACCGCGTGGCGGCAGGTGACAAGGAAGCCAAGCTCATAGCCGACGCATTCATATACAACGTGGCCAAGGCTATCGGCGGTATGGCAGCGGCCCTTTCCGGAAAAGTGGACGCCATCCTGCTTACGGGTGGCATCGCTTACGGCAAGGAGATGATGCAGCAGCTGGCCGACATGGTGTCGTTCATCGCTCCGGTGAAGGTATATCCCGGAGAGGATGAGATGGCTGCGCTTGCCGGCAATGCCCTCGCCGTGATGGAAGGACGCGAGGAAGTCAAGACATACTAAGCTCTTCCGGGGCGCATCTTCCGGGCCCTTATAAGGAAGAATATAAACAGACCTAAGGCAGCGGCTGTTCCTGTCAGGTAACTTACAGTTGCCGGCAAGAACAGCCCTCCTACATTATAGGGGGCTATCATGAAGTAGCATACGCAGACAAATGTCAGGAAGGTGGCCGGAATGGACATGATAAGGTGGTTCTTGCGGTTGTGAACCAAATAGGCCGCTGCAGTCCACAGCACGACTGTGGCCAGTACCTGGTTGCCTATGCCGACGTATTTCCAGATGGTGGAGAAATCCACCTTGCAGAGGATAAATGCCACTACGAAGATGGGAACAGCTACGATGAGGCGGTTGCGCATGGGTTTCTGGTTGAACTTCAGTGCGTCGCCGATGGTGAGTCTCAGGCTGCGGAACGCAGTGTCGCCGGAGGTGATGGGGCATACGACTACGCCGAGAATCGCTATGACGGCTCCGACCTGACCCAGCCACGACTGGCAGATCTCGTCTACCATGATGGCCGGAGTCTTGCCCGCGTCGGCCGCAGCGTTGAGGCCCTCTGGCCCTCCGAAGTAGGCTATGGCGGCAGTGGCCCATACCATGGCCACTATGCCTTCGGCTATCATCGCTCCGTAGAATATGGGCCTGCCGTATTTCTCGTCAGTGATGCAGCGGGCCATGATGGGACTCTGGGTGGAGTGGAAGCCTGAGATGGCTCCGCACGAGATGACTACGAAGAGCATCGGGATGAGGATGTTGGTCTCCGGGTTGGTGTGGAAGTTCCGGAAACTGTCCGCTGTCAGCTCAGTCAGCTGCAGGTCGCCGGATAATCCTTTTACGAGCAGGGCTCCGGCTATGGCTATGGCCATGAAGAGCAGGACGGCTCCGAATATCGGATAGAGCTTGCCGATTATCTTGTCCACCGGAAGCAGGGTTGCCACTATATAGTATGCGAATACGATGTAGAGCCAGATGCGCTTGTCCCAGCCTGTGAGGGTGTGCAGCAGGTCTGCCGGGCCTGTGACGAATGAGACTCCGACGGCAATCAGTATGAAGGCAGAGAAGATCACCAGAAACTTCCTGATACCAGAACCGAGGTATTTGCCGACCATGTCCGGCAGGCTCATGCCGTCATTGCGTACCGAGAGCATGCCTGAGAAGAAGTCGTGCGCCGCTCCCATGAATATACAGCCTACGACTATCCAGATGTAGGCCACTGGACCGTATGCCGCGCCGAGTATGGCTCCGAAGATGGGACCGAGGCCGGCTATGTTGAGGAACTGTATGATGAAGATCCTCCAGGGCTTCATCTCCTGGTAGTCCACGCCGTCGGCCAGGCGTTTGGCCGGGGTGGGACGGTCGGAGGAGACCCCGAAGAATTTTTCAACGAATTTCCCGTAGGTGAAGTAACCTATTACTAGGGCTGCGAGACAGGCGGTAAATGTAATCATCGGTTTGAGGTTCTGCGGTTTGAAATCGATGAGCAAATTTATGACTTTCTTCTGGAAAATGTTAGCGGGATTTGTGTAATTTTGCGGCATGAATGCAAGAGTTCCTACCGAGCTGGGGACTGAGAGAATCCCCAAACTTCTTAAGCAGTACGCTATTCCGGCGATCATCGCCATGACCGCCTCCTCGCTCTACAATATGGTCGACGCTATCTTCATCGGCCACGGTGTAGGGCCATACGCCATCTCCGGACTGGCTCTTACCTTCCCCTTCATGAACCTCGCGGCGGCCTTCGGCACACTTGTCGGAGTAGGTGCATCGACCATGGCCTCCATGCTCCTCGGACAGAAGAACTACGATGTCGCGAAGAAGGTGCTGGGCAACGTGGTGGTGCTTAATTTCCTCATCGGCCTGCTCTTTACGATAGTGGCCCTGGCCTTCCTCGACCCGATACTCTACTTCTTCGGTGCGAGCGAGAACACCATATCATACGCCCGCGAGTACATGCAGATAATCCTGGCCGGCAACGTGATTACCCACATCTACTTCGGCCTGAATTCCCTGCTCCGCTCCGCCGGACATCCCAAGAAGGCCATGTCGGCGACCATCATGACGGTGCTGCTCAACGCGGCCCTCGACCCCCTGTTCATCTTTACCTTCGACATGGGCATCCGGGGTGCGGCAGTGGCCACCATCCTCGCCCAGATAGTGGCGCTGATACTGGTTGTCTACTGGTTCTGCGACAAGCGGGAGCTGATACACTTCGAGAAAGGTATTTTCAAACTGGACCGCAGGATCGTCAAGGACTCGATAGTCATCGGACTGGCCCCCTTCCTGATGAACTTCGTGGCCTGCTTCGTGGTCATCATCATCAACATGAGGCTGAAGACCTACGGAGGTGACCTGGCCATCGGAGCCTACGGCATCGTCAACCGTATCTCCTTCGTCTTCATCATGATAGTCTCCGGTCTGACCCAGGGCATGCAGCCCATCGCCGGCTACAACTACGGTGCGCGGCAGATGTCCCGTGTCTACGAGGTCCTGAAGAAGACCCTGCTGTACGGTACGGTGGTGCTGACCGCCGGCTTCCTGATCGGCGAGCTCTGCCCCGGACTGGTGGTGTCCATCTTCACCGACGACCCGGAGCTGAAGGAGAAGTCGATAAAGGGTATGCGCCTGGTGGTCGGCATGTTTCCGCTGGTGTCCCTGTCGATGGTCATCGGTAACTTCTTCCAGAGTATCGGCAAGCCTAAACAGGCCATTTTTCTGTCTTTGTCCAGGCAGGTGGTCTTCCTGATCCCCTCGTTGTGGATTCTGCCTCTGTTTTTCGACATAGCCGGAGTCTGGGTCAGTTTCATGGTATCCGACTTCCTGGCCAGTGCCGTTGCTATCATCTTATTGTTGAACTTTATTAAGAAAAACAAAACCCATGAGCAGCTACAGTCATAATTTTGCCGTATGCATCGGCCGTCAGCTCGGCAGCGGCGGCCGCAATGTCGCCTTGGCTATATCAAGAAAGATGGGTATCGCTTTCTATGACAAGGAGATAATCAATCAGGCCGCCAAGGACAGCGGTCTGGATCCGGAATATTTTGAGAAGGTGGATGAGAAACCCACCATCCCCATTCTCGGCGGCTTTGCCGGAGTGCATATCCCGTTTTTCTCAGGCGGATATCTCGATACCGAGAGTTATCTGGGTAACAACAATCTCTTTAAGATTCAGAGCCGGACCATCGAGATGCTGGCTGACAAGGGACCTGGTGTTTTTGTGGGCCGCTGCGCAGACTATATCCTGCGGGACCGTCCGCGTACATTGTCGGTGTTTATAACAGCAGCGATGGAGGACCGCATAGAACGTCTGTCGAAGCTGTTGTCCATCGCCCCGGAGGAGGCCGAGGCGCAGATCAAGGAGTGCGACCGCAAGCGTGCAGAGTACTACAACTATTTTACTTTCAAGAAGTGGGGAGACTCAGCCTCATACGACATGTGTCTGAGCACCTCCCTCTTCGGCGAGGAGGAGACCGCCGACCGCATCGTCGCCATCGTCCGCGACAAGATCCTTAAATGAAATAATAGAATACATAAGGCAGTATATTCCTCTAAGATGCTTTTAGTGTCGGTTTAATCGTAGACCTGTGCGAAAAACGGATTTCCGGCGGCGATGGTCTCGAAGTTCCATGGATTGGGATTCGAGGGGTCGTATTTGGGCAGACAGTCCGGGCACCAGTGGCCGCCTTTGAGGACGGCGTTGGGAGTCATTTCAAACTCGTGGCCGAACTGACATCTCCACTTTATCGGGGTGAACAGGTCTCCTTTTGTCATGCTGTCCGAAAGGCATTCTCCGCCACGGAAGCGGGCTGCGGCTTTCATGTCCTCTATGCCGAGTTCTGAGACTGATTTGGTCTCGTCGTAGCCGTGGTTGAGGACTATGGCGTCCTTCGGGTTGTCTGACGGACGGCTCAGGTCCATGTCTTTCCAGTCCGGTATGGCTTTCCATTCCTCCAGGGAACCGAAGTGCGCCTTGATACGCTCAGTGTCTCCGTGTCTGAACCAGTAAAGCGTTCCGAGTGGATTGGATATTGCTACATGCTTCATGAACGCCTTGATAGCAAAGGCTGGAGCGAGCGGAGCAAGGGAGAAGAACCACGGAAGCTGCTTCTTCATGCGTTTGAAATATTCTTCAGCTGTTATACCCTCGCGGAAGTGAAGTATCTCCTCCAGTCTGTCCGAGTCCAGATACCATTCTCCGTGGAAATTCTTGGTCGCGAACCAATCGGCACCGAATACCTTCTCTACGGGAGGACAGCCCATGCCCTTGAGCAGCATACTTTCGAATTCGTAGTTGGTCAGACGGAACGACGGGCCGCTGCTGAGGTTGTAGAATCCTCGCCAGAAGCTGTCAGGCACCCAGTCCTCGCATACATTGGCGCAGACCCGTCCGGAGTCCTCCAGCGTACTCCATTCCAGTACGCCCTTAAGGGGTACATGGCAGGCAATCGGGTCGTTGGCTTTCATCAGCAGGGCAGGGTAGAGCATTCCTGTCTGGCGTATCGACACCCATTTTTTCAGGCCGGACTCGGTAAATATCAGTTCTGCGAGGCATTTTGACACTGAGTACCAGTCGAATATGCTGGTGTATATCGGGTCTCCTGTCCGTCCCCAGTGCCTGGGAGGCAGATGGTTGCCGACCTGAGCCACGGAGCCGATGTACACGACTCCGATGTCATCCCGGTTGGGCTGGGCCTTGACGGCATTGACAACGTTGAGTGCACCCTGAACATTGACTTTCAGTGTGCGCTCCGGATACATATCTGCGGCAGGGGAAACCATTCCTCCGATATGCAGTACGTAGTCCGCTCCGGTAACGCCTTTGAGCACACTGTCATAGTCGGTCAGGTCACCCCAGACAATCTCCACGCCAGGAGTGTCCCTGTAGGGTGCCAGTTTCCTGAAATTGTTCTTGCCCGGCCTTGCCAGCAGCACTATGTCGAATCTGTCGGAGCGTCTCAGAAGTTCCTGGAAGGCTGCCCCTCCCATATTGCCTGTAGCTCCGGTGATGAATACTCTTTTCCTGGATGTCATCGAATCAGTCCTCCTGCTCAATCCATATTTCAAAACGCAGCGGAACGAATCCTGGAATATCTCCGCTGCCGTTGTCACCGTATCCCAGAGGAGAATAGAAGAAGGTGACAGCTTTTTCTCCGTAGTTCATGCGCCATGCCGCCATGCTGAAGCCGGCAATGAACGAATTGTTGTCCAGGGCGGCGTCTTCATTGTCCTGATACTTGAAAGAAGAAGCCTCGTATGTAGCGGCTGCGTTGTAGATGCGGTATTTTTTCGCGGTGTCTGCGATGTTTGTGTCGAAAACAGTACCGTCAAGGAATTTCCCTATATACCTGACATTTACGGTGGTTCCGCTTGTAATCGAATCCATGGTGCTGGCCGTTTTTATGAAATAGAATCCATATTCGGTTGAGTCCATGCCGGAGAAATATATAGTGGAGTAGTTCTTCATCTGGTTTGTCTGGTATATGTAGGGATCGTCAATCACCTCCCGTAGCCAGATTTCGTAGATCTTGGACGAGCCGTCGCCCTGGACGATCTCCATACCGCTTTCCTCGTCGAGCAGGACTGCGGGAATGATGGCCTTGACCATACCGCCTTCCTTCATTCCGGTGAGGAGCTCCACTATTCCCGAGGCGCAGTTGCCCAGATACCATATTCTGGGATGATAGTAGCCTGAGTTGGAGTGTGTGCCGAGCTGATAGGCCAGTGAGTCGTATGTGTATGAAGAATATGTGCCGTCCAGGTACGAGACAGTGTAGTCTACGAGTACGCAGGATGATTTGCCGGGGGTCCTGCCGGTACCGGGAATGGAATCCACGATGTACAGGCCTGACTGGGACGGTACGGCATCAGGGTAGTGGGTCTTTATGTATGCCTGCAGTATTCGGTCCTGGACTGATTCGGACGATTCGTCAATCTCTTCAGCGCAGGAGAAAAGCAGAAAAGGCACAGCGGCCAGTATCATTAGAAGTCTGGGGAAAAATGCATTCATTGTCGGTTAATCTTTTTTGATGACTCTTTCCACCCATATCTCATAGATAAGGGCGGACATTTTGGGAATATTGTAGACGTAACTGTTGTAGAATCCGTATTTGGCTGAGAAGAGTATGATATAGTGGCCGCCTTCGCGCACTCCGTAGAGTCCGTTGACCAGACCGTTGACCAGGCAGTCCTCGGTGAATACCACTTCCTCCACTGAAAAGTCAGGGTCAGTGACAGTAAATGAATTGGCTTCCGCGACACTTTCGCTGTTGGTCGCGAAAAGAGCGGACGGTGCACTGGTAAATACGTATCCGGCATAATAGAAATGCAGTGTGTCGCCGAAAACCAGTGTGTCCATGACTTCTACGGCTGCGGTGTCCAGGTCTATCCTGTTGGATCCATTCCTGCGGACAACCGGATATTCCGAGTAGTTCTGCGTGATGTATGCGTCGATGGCGGCCTCCTGGTCTGCGATTGTGAGCTCGCGCTCTTCGTTGCAGGAGACGGCAGCGGCAAGTGACAGAGTCAGCAGAAACATATATATTAAGGTCGGTCTCATAGCTGTTGACTGCTCTGCAAGAATTGTTCCAATGATTGAAAGAAATAGTCCCTGACCTGATCTACCGGCATGTAGAGCCTGCCTCCGGCCGCCCTTTCGTGCCCTCCGCCGTTGAAATACCTGCCGGCCATAGCATTGACGGATATATTGCCCTTGGATCTGAGCGAGACACGTATGAACTCCTCTGTCTGGCTGAAAAGGGCGGAAATCTCAACGTCTCCGATCATAAGCGGCAGATTCACGAAACCCTCCGAGTCTCCGTCCCTGAAATTGAATCTGCGCCTGTCCTCCAGCGTCATTACCATGCAGGAGGCCCTGAGGCTCCTGTCGATCTGCATGGAGTTTGTGAGAAGATGGCCCATGAGTCTCATGCGGTCCTCCGAGTATCTGCGGAAGACCATGTTGGTGATGAAATCGAAGTCGACACCGGCACGCAGCATCTCCGAGGCTGCGGTGAATGTGTAAGGAGTGAGAGAGTTGTTGAAGTTGTTGGTGTCTGTCAGAATGCCTGTTGCCAGTGAGGTAAGGGTTCTCAGGCCAAGTTTCTCCGGACATCCTCCTGTTGAGCGGAACGACATGAGGATGCGGTACAGGAGCTCGCATGTGGAGGAGGCTCCGGGGTCAGAGATTACGATGCTGAATCCGTCAGTCTCCGGAGCGGGATGGTGGTCTATCATTACCTTTACGGCATCGGAGCCGGCGATAAGTCCGGCAAGCTGCTCCGTCCTTGCCGTCTTGTTGAGGTCAAGGCATATAATCAGTCCGCTCCCCCGGATGACGGTCTCTGCCGTTTCCTTGTCCCTTGTGAAATACGTTATCTCTTTGTCAGGATCCAGAAAGTCCATGCATTCCGGTCCGTATGACGGCATGACGATCCTGGGCTCCTGTCCTTTTGAGCGCAGATAAGCGTACATCCCTACGGCAGACCCTATCGCATCTCCGTCTGGATTGAAGTGGCTGATAATGGCCGTCTTCAAATTACGCTCCAACAGTTTTTCCAGATTGACGGCCTGTGTGTCCAATGTCATAAGGATAAATTTTATGGCTGCAAAATTAAAAATATATTGCAAGTCCTAATTATTATTTTTACTTTTGTCGTCATATTTTGAATGGATAAAATAATTAAGTAATAATTAACAACAGAACATGAAAACATTCATAAAGGTCTTGACTTACGTAGTCTTCCCTATTGCCATTATCTTGTTGATATACCTTAACTATGACAGTGTTATGCAGCCTGTCAGGTTCCAGAAAGAGGTGGACAGAAGATCGGCTGTCGCCATAGACAGGCTGATAAGCATCAGAACGCTTCAGGAAGCATACAAGGAGTCCAACAGAAGGTTCCTTTCCACGACAGACTCTCTGATTGATTTCTACAAGAACGGAAAGATTACAATCGTAAGACAGATCGGTTCGATGGATGACTCGCTTGCAGTAGCGGAAGGAAGGGTGAGCCGTGACAGCATAGATATTCTGGTCAGGGATACTCTTCTTAAAGGTAAAGGCGCTATTATCGACTCAATCAGTTTCATTCCTTACTCAGGAGGAAAGCGTGTGCAGATGCAGTCGGTTATCCGTAAGGTCTCGGGTATCGAGATTCCTCTGTTCGAGGCTGTGATGCCCTACGACGACCTCCTCAAGGGACTGGATCACCAGCTTATAGTCAACCTGAAGGCAGAAAGAGAGGATATGGGTCAGTATGCCGGTCTGAAAGTCGGTGATATAGACAATCCTAACAACAACGCCGGTAACTGGGAATAGTACAGATGCCTGGCCCGCAGCATAGAATAACCATTCAACTGGACTTGAGTGGTTATTCTTTTATCATTTATGACCGGAACGGAACGGCTCTTTCTGAAGGTAACCGTCCGTGCCCGGTTGATCTTGCTGTGAAGGAACTTGAGCCAGTCCTGCGTAAAGGTCAGTTCTCCTCGGTGTCCGTGTACTATGCGACGTGGAAATATACCCTCGTCCCCTCAGTACATTATGAGAAGGATCATCAGCGCGGCTATCTGACAGGCGTGAGAGATCTGCTGGAGGATGACGTGGCTCTCTCTCTGGATATGCCGGCGCGGAAGGCCGTCATGGTGTTTGCGATGCCCGGTGCCGTCTACCGTGGAATATCCGCTCTCTCGCGCAACGTGCGCTTCTATCCGCTGTCCCATCTTCTTATGGACCGTCTGTCTATGCTGGAGGACAATAACAGGATTGTGGTGTCATTCTCGGAGGGTATGCTTCATATCGTAGCCGCAGAACGTGAGCGTCTTCTGTTTGCCAACAGTTTTCCCTCCGCAGACCTTGCTACGGCGGAATACTTCATACTCTCGGTAACTAAAGAGGTTATGTTCAATCCGGAACATACAGTGCTTTATGTCTACGGTCAGATTCCTGGCCAGATCAAGATGGATATCAGCCGGTATTTTGCCGGGATGAGGAATATACAATGAGAATAATCGGCGGAGAACTCAAAGGAAGGAGCATTATGCCGCCCTCAGGATTCAGGGCCAGGCCGACAACGGACTTCGCCAAAGAAGGGCTTTTCAACGTACTGGGCAATATGTACGATTTTGCCCAGGTGCGTGTTCTGGATCTTTTTTCCGGTACAGGCAGTATTTCCTACGAGTTCGCTTCTCGCGGTGTCAGCGAGATATATGCCGTGGAGATGAATCCGCTCCACGCATCTTTCATCAAGCGCAGTGCGGCTTCTTTCAGATTGTCCGGCCTGCATGTGGTGCGGCACAATGTATTCGATTTTCTGGGGATATGTTCACTGGATTTTGACATTGTCTTTGCCGATCCTCCATACGACATTCCGGGGCTCGACACTATCCCGGACAGAGTGCTGGAATCAGAAAGGGAGTCGTTTTCATTGCTAAGGAGCGGCGGTGTATTCATATTGGAGCATCCAGGCTCGTATAGCTTTGATAATCATCCAAGATTTGAAAAAGAAAAGAAATACGGCAATGTTCATTTCTCATTTTTTCGATAAAAATCTTTGAAAAAATTTGGAAATAACCAAAAACACTATATCTTTGCAGTCCCTTTCGGAAACGAAGGGAAACAAACAGAAATGGTGCGGTAGTTCAGCCTGGTTAGAATGCCGGCCTGTCACGCCGGAGGTCGCGGGTTCGAGCCCCGTCCGCACCGCAGAAAACATTGAGAATCAATGTCTTGTAAAGCCCTGAAAATCATCGGGGCTTTTTTCATGCACTGACTTTACGTTTTCAGAGTATAATGTATTCACGGTGCGCTGAAATAATTCCCGGTCTATAATGTAGAAAAGATCAAATGATACGAGCCCCGAAAGTCAGACAAAAACTTTCGGGGCTTACGTCAATTTATGCCGTTTCTATTCTCTGGTGGCAATCCGGGAGCAGAAGGTGAGGATGTCATGCCAGACGGTCTCCTTGCCGGTCTCGTTGAGGATCTCGTGGCGCATGGATGGGTAGAGCCGGGACTGCACGTCGGTGTAGCCGGCGCGGTGCATGGTCCTGACGGCCTCGTCGAATCTGCGGCGGTCCAGCAGGCACGGGTCGTCCTCTCCGGAGATGAAGAGCACCGGCATGTCCGGCCTGCTCGGATGCCATTCCGATGTGCTGTATGCATCCTGCATCAGTGAGAACAGGTTGATGAAGCCGTCGGCGGTGAACTGGAAATTGCACAGCGGGTCCTGGTCGTAGTTAAGTACGATCTCGGGATCGGAGCAGACCCAGGCGTTGGGTGAGCCCTCATGGCGGAAACTGCGGTTGAATGAGCCGAAAGCCAGACGCTGTATGAGGAGGGGTCGGCATTTCTTCCCGGCAAGGAGGGCGTAAAGCCGCGCAATCAGCCTGCCGACCGGTGCTCCGCTGTTGCGGCTCGGACTTCCGCAGACGATAAGGCCGGAGAGCAGATCATCGTAACGCTTTGCAAATGAGCGCACGGCCATTGACCCCATGCTGTGTCCGAGAAGTATCAGCGGCAAGTCGGGATGTTCCATCCGCATCCGTTCCATGACGGCCTTGATGTCATCGACCATGGCTGTGAAGCCTCCCTCGTAGAAGTATCCGAGGTCTTCGGCTGACCGTATAGATTCCCCGTGTCCCCGGTGGTCGTGGATGACACTTGCGAACCCGTTGGCTGCCAGAAATTCCATGAACGGGATGTACCGCTCCTTATGCTCGCACATTCCGTGTACTATCTGTACGATGCCTTTTGGCGCGGTCATAGGTTCGCAGATTATGATGCTGAGTGCCAGTCCGTCCGACGGAGAGGCGATCTTCTCTTTTCTGAAAGTGGCCTGTTTTGAATATGTCATGATATCAAGTGTCTCCAAAAGTATGCCATCTGCATCTTCAATCGCCATATTACCAACAAATGAGGATATTCCGGTGGAGTTTGCTGGAAATTCGCTATATTAGCGAAAAAATTATTGGTTATGATAAACTCTGTGAAATCTATCATTATCGCGGCATCGGCTTTGGCGATGTCTGTGTTTGCGGCAATGCCGTCGTCCGCTCAGGAAAAAGTTGTCAGATATGAGGGCAGCGTGTCGGTCGGAGCTGGATATTTTGAATATAGGGAAGTGGGCGGAGTCCTGCATACCTCGCACGGTATCCGTTTCAATAGGGAAGGGGTGCGTTTCTTGTATCTGGGACTGAGCCTTGAAGAGCAGTTGTATCTGGGAGGCAGACCATATATCCCGTCGTATACTTTTCTAAGCGTGCATGCGAAGACTTATTTCCCGGCCGGGGCAAGGGTTCAGGCGACAGCCGGACTGGAACTGGGTGCAATGCGTCTTGCGGCCGGCAGTGTGATGTGGTCGCCTAACCTGACTCCATCAATAGGAGTGGAGTTCCTGACTAAGGGCAAGCAGGCGGTTATGATAACTGCGCGGACATATATCAACAAGGATTCGGTTACAGGAGAACAGCCCGATCCCGGAGTGACGCTGATGGTCGGTTATCGTTTCTGAGGATGAAGGCTTATACGTATCTTGGACAAGGAAAGGCGGCACTGCTCGACAAGCCGGAGCCGCAGCTGCAGGGACCGCGCGATGCCTTGGTGCGGGTGACTCTCGGGAGCATCTGCACGAGTGACCTGCATATTCTGCATGGAAGCGTGCCCCGGGCCGTGCCGGGGATTACTCTCGGCCACGAGATGGTCGGGGTGGTGGAGGCCGTCGGCTCTGCCGTGGGCTCTGTCCGGCCGGGAGACCGGGTGGCGGTCAATGTGGAGACGTTCTGCGGCTCGTGCTTCTTCTGCCGCCACGGCTATGTGAACAACTGCAGCGACCCGCTCGGTGGCTGGGCCCTCGGCTGCCGCATCGACGGCGGTCAGGCGGAATATGTCCGGGTGCCCTACGCCGACCAGGGACTGACCTGCATTCCGGACGGGGTGAGCGATGCCCAGGCACTGTTTACCGGGGACCTGCTGGCTACCGGGTTCTGGGCTGCCCGCATTTCTGAGATCGTGCCGGAGGAGGATACCGTCCTGATTATCGGGGCCGGACCTACCGGTATATGCACCCTGCTGTGCGTGATGCTCCGCCGGCCCCGCCGCATCATTGTCTGTGAGAAATCCCCGGAGCGCAGGCGTTTCGTCCGGGAGCATTATCCCGAGGTGGTGGTGACTGACCCGGAGCACTGTTTGTGTACTGTTCAGGAATATAGCGCACATGGAGGTGCCGATGCCGTTCTCGAGGTGGCCGGCACGGAGGAGACCTTCCGCATGGCCTGGGAATGCGCCCGTCCCAATGCCGTCGTGACCGTAGTCGCCATGTACGATTGCCCTCAGGTGCTGCCCCTGCCCGACATGTACGGCAAGAACCTGACGTTCAAGACCGGCGGTGTGGACGGCTGCGACTGCGCGGAAATCCTCCGCCTCATCGCCGACGGCCGTCTCGATGCCACCCCGCTCATTACCCACCGATTTCCGCTCAGTCGCATCGAGGAGGCCTACCGCCTTTTCGCCTCGCATGCCGACGGAGTCATCAAAGTCGCCGTCGAGCCGTAGCGCAGCCCTTCAGCAGTGACGTTTTGCGGCAAAGCATATACCCAGAAAAGGACCAGGCCCTCCCACTGCTTCGCGGCGGGCCCCTCCCTCTAGAGCCGAGGGCGGCTAGTCCTTTTCGGGGTATGTGCTTTACTACCAGGTGATTATGATGTGGATGCGGTCGCATTGTGCATTTTCCCAAAATAATTTGCATATATGTAAAATATACTTTACATTTGTACAAGTAAAATTTACATAAATAAAACAGATATGAAAACTAAACATTATCTTCTTTCCTACAAATGGCAGACGGCAGGATGGATACTCCTGGCTGTTGCCTTAATGGTGACTTGTCTAATTGTTGGTGTAGGACTTTACATGACGATGAGCGAGGCTGTTACGAAACTATTTGTCGCGGCTGTTTATGTCGTGACAGCTCTTTCACTACTGCTGATAGCATTTTCGGAGGAGAGGCAGGAGGACGAATTCATCAAGTCGCTGCGGGGAAGGTCGCTGGCTGCTGCGGCTTGCGTGGCATTTGTGCTGTCCATAATCTGGTTCTGTGTGAGCAATGTAGGCCGGATGTATTCCCCTTCGCAGATGGGTGACGATCTGTGGTGGAAGTTCAGCTTAGTGGATAATTATCTGTCGATCATCCCGATGTTCTTCCTTTACATCGTTATTTTCAAAGCGAGTCTGTGGGTCTATAGATGGAGGAGCCGCCATGAAGAATAACATCCGCGTCGAAAGGGCTGTCCTGCGCATATCGCAGCAGCAGTTGGCCGAGGCCGTCGGAGTCTCCCGCCAGACCATTTACGCCATCGAGAACGGAAAGTTCATTCCCTCCACCGAGCTGGCACTGAAACTTTCGGCTTACTTCGGGAAGACTGTCAATGAGCTTTTTCAGCTGGATTGAACGGAGTGTCGGCAAAATATATTAAATTTGTAGCAAATCCCTTTAATTATGAGCAGAGAGGAGAAGAATAGGATCGCATTTTATATAGCGTGTATAGGAGCTTTTGCAGAGAGGTTCTCCATAAGCAATGCTTTTGCATACAGCTATCTGTCTCAATATAAAGGGTTGGAACTGATATACGATTACTACGATATCGAGCATACGTTCTCTATAGATGATGCAGTAGAGGATATGCAGAAAATATGTCGGCGGAATGGAGGTCCGCTCGTATGATACTGTATCATGGCTCAAATATAGAGATTGGTGAAATTCTTCTGGCAAAAGGCAGGCATGGAAAAGACTTTGGCAGAGGATTCTACCTGAGCGCGGACTATAGACAGGCAGTGCGGATGGCTGAGAATGTCGTGCGGAGAGAGGGTGCCGGTGTGCCGTGTGTGACCCGTTTTGAGTTTGATGAAAGCAGGACCTGCAATCTGGCAATTAAGCGTTTTGATGGCTACACAGAGGAGTGGGCAAGGTTTGTTCTGGACAATAGAAGGAATTATACAGATAGGCCGAGTCATCCTTATGATATCGTAATAGGCCCGATTGCCAATGATGCTGTCGGGGTTCAGATAAGGTTGTTGTCAAGAGGTTTTATAACGTTTGACAAGTTTATAGAGAACTTAAAATTCACAACGCCGACAGTTCAGTATTTTTTTGGAACGGAACAGGCTGTCAAATTATTGAAAAAATTATGACATCTGACGAAAGACAATTTCTGATAGAGACATTATGCGAGGATCTGGTCCCGATGATAATGGAAGAGTATAATCTTTCAGATAAGGAAGCTATTGATAAACTGTATAAATCCAATACCTTTTCTAAGATAGAGGACCCGGATACCGGTCTATATTATCAGAGTCCAGTATATGTCTTCGACTTTCTGAAAGATGAATTTAATGCAGCCGGGGTTGAGCATTAAGCAGAGAGCGCGTCTGACGGCTATGTACGCCAGAAATTTCCTGATGGTGTCGGGGATATGCAGTTTGTCTGCGTTCATTGCTCTGGCAGCGATGGACGCGGATAGGGCCGGACTCGCAGCGATGGCCGGGATGCTGTCGCTGATGAAGCTGTTCCTGACCGGGATACTGGTGCTGCTTAGAATGTTGGACCGCGGCCGGGGCGACCGGGAGTTTTTCTATATCAATCTCGGGCTCTATCCGCACCGGATGACGGCTGCGGCAAGTGCTGAGTTTATGAAGCGGTGTTCTGTTCGGAGGGTCATAGGGGGAATTAATTAAATGGAGAATGTGATGCCGGGTGTGGCTTGGAGGTTGGAGGCTAATGGCTGTCCGGGTGGTATTCGAGGATGTCGCCGGGCTGGCAGTCGAGGGCGCGGCAGAGGGCCTCGAGGGTGGTGAAGCGGATGGCGCGGGCCTTGCCGGTCTTGAGTATCGAGAGATTGGCGGGGGTGATGCCGACTTTTGCGGCCAGCTCGCCGGAGGACATCTTGCGGCGGGCGAGCATCACATCTATGTTTACGATTATTGCCATGACTGTTCGTTTAGATGGTGAGTCTGTTTTCTTCGCTGACTCTGACCGCAAGGCCGTAGATGAGGGAGAAGGCGAAGAGTATCAGCGGAGTCAGAAGCATAGCATCAGTGATGTTTTTGTATGTGTCGTAGATTAGAATACGGATATTCTCATTGCAGAAATTGTACAGTAGGTTGCATACTGCGGCGGATATCAGTATGTAAGTGTTTGATTTAAGGAAAAATGCTCCTGATTTGAGGACAAGAATGGATTTGATCATGAACAGGAGCAGCAGAGCGTCGAAAGCGATGCCGAAGAGCAGGCGTCCATAAAATATAAAGTACTGCCAGCCGAGGACATTGTCGCGCCATACGATTTTGCTGCCGTTCTCAGCGGCGCCGTCTCCGTAGACAATATTCCTGTAGTCTGTAAACCATCCGGCTACGCTTCCGCTTTGCACGATAAGCCATACGGCATTTACAATACAGATGATGCCGACTATTGCTGTTACGGCAATCAGTAGATTTTTAGTGGTTCTTTTCATAATTCGGTAAATTTTTATTGTTAATCGATATGCAAATATAGTAATTTTATCGAAAAACAATAAATTATCTGAAATTTTCTTGATGTTAAGTCTTTTTGCTGTCACAGAGCGCAATCTGTATATGCGGTGCGGACCCTCGCGGTTTTTGAACGCGTATATTTTTGCGGTAAAAGTTTTACTTTTGCGGTAAAAGTATCCACAATCATGGCAAGAAGACTTCTCACTATCCTTCTTCTGAGCACGGCTGCAATGCTGGCATCTCAGGCGCAGAATGCTGACGGGCGTATCGGGACGTGCATGAACGAAGGCCGTTGGTTCGACCTGGCACACGAGCTGAATGTTACTCCGGCGGATTCCGTCAACCCTATTTTGTATAAGATGGCTGTGGCAATGACGCACCATTATTTCAACCGCCCTGACTCGGCGTGCACCGTGCTGGGAGATCTGCTGAACAATCATCAGGAGGAGTTGGGCGACAATACTTTAAGCATGGCGGTGCTGATGGGACTGAACCTGGCGCGTACCGACCGCTATGCTGAAGCGGCAGAGCTGATGCAGAGCCTGTGCGGCCAGCTGGAAGCAATGGGTGCGGACAGTACGCAGACCGCAGGGCTGAGTATCATGGAGCGGCAGTACCGCGTTTTTGCCGAAAACGGCCCTGTCTGCCGGCCTCTGCATCCCGCAGGCACTTACCGCGTTTCGATGAAGATTGATAATGCGATGCATACGGTCAGGGATAAAGCGTCCGAAGGGCATTTTATAGCAATGGACGGGCGCATCAACGGGAGGAAAAGTTCTCTGGTATTCGATACCGGTGCCGGTGTCAACATCATATCTTCCAGACAGGCATACGCAAGCGGCTTGCGTCTTCTGGATGCAGTCATACCGATGGCGGGGGTCGGTATGCAGCATGGACATCTTGCAATGGCGGATACGCTGCGTATTGGTGACATGGTGTGGGCCAATGTCCCGTTCCTTATCGTAGACATCCGGACGGGTAATGCGGAAGCGGACAGTACTGGTGTGCTGTTGCCTCCGGTCATCGGTCTGCCTCTCATGCTCCGTATGCGGGAAGTACAGCTGGATTTTGAGCACCGCCAGTTCATCATTCCGGCCGTGCCTTCTTCAAATCCGCTGGGAGAGAGCAATATGCTGAGGACGGACAGTGAGGGCCTGCACGTGGCTGCTGCAGACGGAGACGGGCGGCCTCTGTATCTGCATTTTGATACAGGTGGATACGGGACAACGCTTCTTCCGCATTGGTACCTGCAGCACAGGGAGGAGGTTATGGCTGCGGGAACATCGGATTCCCTGAGGGTTGCCGGTGTGGGCGGTGTCAACATTACCCGCGCTTACCGTCTGCCGTATAAGGAGTTTTGCATAGGAAACGGTGAGGTTGTCCTCGATTCGGTGACAGTGGATACAGGAGTCGGCTTGCATACAGGCGGTGAGGAAAGTCCTCAGTACCTGGGAGGAGAAGAGGACGGTACTTTGGGGCTGGACCTTCTGGAGCAATTCAGGACGGTGATACTGAACTTGGAGGAAATGTATCTGAACGGGATACCGTATTAGCTCGATAGCAGGCAATGCAGGCCAATCTTCACGTTGCTTTTTAGTTGTAACGGATGTGGCTAAAAATTAAGATGTTGGCAAAATCACAGAATTTCAAATGCGGCTAAAATCAGTCTGTTTTGTAAAAATTTGCATAAGTAACTGTTGTGTAGACGCTTATCTGAATGACTCCTGAACAGACTCAAGGGAGAAACGAAGTCGTGCTTAAGCTGACCCGCACTCACAGGCCTTTATTGGCAGGTATTGAAAGGTCTTTGCGTCTATGCACCTCTGAGTCTGTTTTGACCTGTTTGAGATAACATGTTGTAGTTTGGTGAATTATACTGGGTACTGGCGTTACAGATTGGTGACAGGTCTCCCTCAATCTGTTTTTGTCAGTTTGATGTAAATTATCGTAGTTGAGGATATTGTACTCGGTGTGGTATTACAGACTGGAGATGAAAAGTGGCAGAGCACTTTTGCTGCAGAAATGTGTATGAGAACTTCAACATTCATTTATGTCATGTAAATTTTAATGTCTGACGGGAAAGCAAGCTATACGTGAAGAATGCGTGCAAAAGGTCCGAAGTTCACCTTCGGAAGGTGAGCAGGCGGATATTCCGCAGATTTTCGTAAATTTTCGTAAATTTGCCCAAGTGCTTGTAGCAGACATTATTTCGAGTTACTGATATTATGACCTGAGCAAAATATGAAATCGTTACGCAAGATATTCAACATCGTGTCGGCGGCTGTGCTGCTGACCTCTTTCTATCCGCTGTTGTTATGGAACAGGCTGGAAGGTGTGCGGATACCTACCCGTTTCGGTCTAGACGGGACGCCCGACCGCTGGGGAAACATGACATCGCTGCTGATTCTCTGCGTTATAGCCACGGCTGCGTATGTGTTCTTCATGGCGTGTCAGCGTGCTCCGCAATTGATGAACACGTTGGAGCCGGAGCCGGCGAAGATTACCCCTGGGGTCAGTTCCGCAGTGAAGGACTTTATCTCGCACCTGTGCCTTGTCTGCATGCTGCTTCATTCGTCCATTTCCAATTCCGGACTGGCGGTAGCTCTCGGAAAGGCGCAGGCCATGCCGTCCTGGATTTACGCAGTGCTCCTTGCTCTAATCGTGATAGCGGCAATCGTTCTGACTGTCCGTGTGATCGTGGCGGTGGCTGCTCAACGAAGAGGGTAACGATCTCGGGCAAATGTGTGAGGGGTTGTTGGTGGGAATCGGAAAGGCCGTATTAGCAGAATAGTTGTGTACATGTGCTAAAATCATCCCACCTTCTGAAGGTGTGCATAAAATCCCGAGAATCGTCTCGCCTTCGGAAGGTGGAAAATAGTGAAATAGTCTGGGAACGGCATTATACGTGCTGTGGCTGTGCCGTTGCTCAATCCCACCTTCTGAAGGTGTGCAGAAAACCCCGAGAATCGTCTCAGCTTCGGAAGGTGGTAAAAGGTGAGAATGTCTGGGAACGGCATTATACGTGCTGTGGCTGTGCCGTTGCTCAATCCCACCTTCAGAAGGTGTGCAGAAAACCCTGTGAATCGTCTCACCTTCGGAAGGTGGGACAGCGGGAGAGGAGGCAGGCTCAGTGCGTCTTGAGAAATGTATCCAACGCGGTGAAATATTCTTCGGTATGGGTGAATGCGGCCAGGAGGTGCTTGCAGTCGAATTCCCGGAGGGTGACGAGCGGGGAGGCGGTCAGGGGCCGGGCAGGCGGCGGGGACTGACGGTGTCTTCCGTGGCGTGGATCAGCAGCATGGGGACGGAGATGTCCTGAGGGGGAAGACGGGGAGCAACAGTATATGCGGCGAAGATGGATATTCTCAAATTGTGTTTTTGAAAATTTTAAAATTCCTGCGGATTTTATATTTTTACAGAAAATAGAAAAAATATGAATGTTATAGTCATAGGAGCTACGTCAGGAATAGGAAGAGCAGTAGCGGAAATTTATATCAGACAGGGTCATAGGGTCGGAATCACAGGCCGGCGGGAAGCTTTGCTCCGTGAGGTTGCGCTTAACGCGCCTGAAGGAGCTGTTTTCCCAAAGGCATTTGATGTGTCGGAAGACGATGCCGCAGAGCATCTTTCGGAACTGGTGGCGGCAATAGGCGGTGTGGATGTCTGCCTGTATTCGTCAGGTTACGGTCACACCAATACGGTGCTTGAGCCGTCTTTGGAGCTAGGCCAGGTCGATGTCAATGCCAAAGGCTTTGTCCGTTGCTCTGTCTGGCTGTTCAACTATTGGGCGGAGCGCGGTGTCAGGGGACATCTGGCCGTAATATCTTCGGTGGCCTCTATTCTTCCTCTGGGTGTATGTCCTGCGTATTCTGCCACAAAGAAATTCGAGGCATTCTATGCGCAGACACTGCGTCAGCTGGCCAGAATACGTGAGGCGGATATACGGATTACCGTTATCAAGCCAGGATTTGTGGATACTGATTTTATACACGGACGGCATTTCCCCATGACAATACGTAAGGAAAATGCCGCCGCAAGTATAGTTCGTGCGATAAAACGCAATAAAAAAACAGCGGTGATTGACGGACGATGGGCTGCGCTTGGCGTGCTCATGCGGATGATACCGTCTCCGCTGTGGAATTGGGCGGGCCGTTTTTTCAGACCCTACAAGGACATGTTCTAGAGCTCTTCAAAATCTACATTTGAGAAAGGAGCGCTTTCCTCCCTGCCGGCAGAGCTGCGGGAATCGTCCTCTGTCTTCTCAACGACAGGGCATCTTTCCTTAATATAGGAAATTACTTCTTCGAGACCCTGGGAGAACTTCTCGAAGTCTTCCTTGTAGAGAAAAATTTTATGCTTGTCGTAGGCAAAACGTCCGTCTTTCTCGATTCTCCTCTTACTTTCTGTTATTGTAAGATAATAGTCATTGCCCTTAGTAGCTTTTACATCGAAAAAGTATGTCCTTTTTCCAGCGCGGACAGGTCTTGAATATACATCATCACCTCCGCGCTCAATAGCTGCTGAATTATCAATATCCTCCGAATACATTTTTATTAAATTTTACAAAATTTAACACAAATATAAAGTTTTTTCTTATGTTCAAATTATATTTGCAAAATGTTTTAAAAAGAAAGTATGATCAACCGTCGTCTGATAAGGATAAAAGTATTTAAAGTTCTTTACAGTGTGGAGGCCTCCGGCTCTGATTCTCTGATAGAAGCGGAGAAGACACTGATGTATTCATGTGAGAAGACACTGCATCTGTATTATTTTATACTCAATGCGGCTGTCGCATTGAAAAATGCTGCGGTTGCAAGGATTGATACTGGACTGAAGAAATTCAACCCTACTTCGGAAGAGCGTGATCCGAACCGTAAATTTGCCGAGAATAAGGTGTCCGGATATCTGGAGCAGTGCCCGTGGTTTCTGAAATACTGCGGGGATCATGGCCTGATGTGGACCGAGACGCTTTCTCCGCTGGTGCGCAAGCTGCTTTCGGCAATTTCCGCAAAAGATTATTATAAGGAATATATGTCTTCCGAAACGCGGTCTTTGGCCGAGGACTGTGAGCTTTTCATCCGTATTTTTACCGATGAGGAACTTTTCGAGGACAATGAGGCGCTGGCCTCATATCTTGAGGACATGTCCCTGTTCTGGACAGATGATCTGGGCTATGTGCTCAATTCGGTTGTGCGCAGTCTGGATACCCTCCGTAGGCGTGGCATGATTCCTGAGCCGGATGTTTTCCTCAAGGACGATGACAGAACGTTTGCTCTCGACCTGCTTAAGGCGGCTATGACCGGGTATGACAAGTATATGGAGGCAGTGGTCTCCAGTACCAGCAACTGGGATCCGGAAAGGGTCGTCACTACGGACCTCGTCCTGATAATACAGGGAATAGCCGAGGCTGTGAATTTCCCCAACATTCCTTTGAAAGTGACGATAAACGAGTATGTGGATATATCCAAGTACTACAGTACCAGGAACAGCCGTGTATTTGTCAACGGACTGCTTGACAGAATCCTGAGAAAGAAGACGGACTCAGGGGAGATAGTAAAGACAGGACGTGGGCTTATTGATAATTAGAAAAACTTATTATATTTGTTTTATAAATTTTAATCAAAGACGAAATGAATCTTATTGCATTTTTACTTCAGGCCCAGCCTGGACAGACTGCGGGTCAGCAGGGATGGCAGAATTATTCTTTTTTAATATTGATGATTCTGATGCTCCTGGTGGTGTACTTTTTCATGATAAGGCCTCAGCAGAAAAAGCAGAAGGAAATAGTAAAATGGAGAGAGTCTCTTCATAGAGGAGACAAGATTGTTACCGTAGGCGGTATCTATGGAACAGTGCTTGAGGTGAAGGATACATTCCTTGTCGTGGAAATTGACAGCAATGTGAAGATCCGAGTGGACAAGACCTCGGTGGTGAAGGATATAACGGACGTACAGAACAAATAGCCGTAAGGCGGAGAGTATGGTTTCTGAAAACGGAACGGCAGATGCCGGCAAGACCGGAGGATGGAAGGACAGGAAGGAGTGGCTTCTGCTGCTCCTTTCCCTTCTTCTTGCGTTTATAGTGTGGATGATACACAGCCTGTCGCTGAGGTATTCCGTTTTCATTGAGTACGACGTGGTGCTCGAGTCTTCTCTTCAGGGGAGATCCCGGACATCGGTTTCGGAAGATGTTCTGATAATAAGAGGCCGGTCTGACGGATATTACATACTCAAGCAGCGTATCGGCAAGCGCAAGACTCTTAGAGTCAAGGTTGCTCCGGAAAGCCTCAGGTACAGGAACGGCGATACCTACTATGTCGTCAGCGAGGATGTGAAAAGCAATATTGTGGAGTCTCTGGGTAGAAATGTCGATCTGGAATTCATCGTGACGGATACTCTTGATTTTGTTTTTCCGAGGATGATGTCCAGGAAGGTCCCCGTGGCGGCCAATTCTTCCATATCTTTTGACGGGCAGTACATGCCTGTCGGAGGAGTGCAGCTCCGTCCTGACAGTATCGAGATATACGGTGACTCGGCTTATATCGCGACGATAGACTCGGTGTTTACCGAGACCATCTCGCTCAGCGGTGTGGACGGGCCGGTCCAGGGTATCAGCGGTATTGTTCCGGTCCGGAGGGTCGAGTACTCGGAGAATACGGTGTATTATTCCCTCAATGTCGTCAGATATGTGGAGGAAACATTGACCGTGCCGGTTTCAGTTACCGGTGTGCCTGAGGACAAGGACATGATAGTGCTGCCCTCTGCGGTGACGCTGACATACAGGCGTGTGTTCAGCAATGCGTATTATACTCCCGAGAACTTCGTGCTGGCTGTCGATTACACGGATTTCATCAGGACCATAGACTCGGAGCTGGTGCCCGAACTTGTCTCAATGCCGGAGGGAGTGCTGTGGTGGGAGATTAATCCAAGATATGTGGACTGTATCCTTCTGGACAAGGAGCAGGGCGGCGGACTATGATGACACTTGCGGTTACAGGCGGTATCGGTAGCGGAAAAAGCTATGTGGTGCGGATGTTCTCCGCTCTGGGCATTCCTGTATATGATGCTGATTCCAGGACGAAGTCATTGTATGACAGTGACGGCACACTTATAGAGAGATTGAGGCTGATACTTGGGGACGGTCTGGTCCGGGACGGACACTTGGACCGCAGGTATATGGCCGGAAAGATATTCTCGGACAGAGGATTGCTTGAACGGGTAGAGGCTGTCGTGTTTCCCGAGGTCGTCCGCGATTTCTCGTCATGGAAGTCCGGTGCGGGCATCGGCTGCCCTTTCGTGATTATGGAGTCGGCGATATATCTCGAAAAGCCGTCTCTGTCAGGTCTGGCCGACAAAGTCCTTACCGTAGTGTGCCCTGGCGAGGTCAGGATACGCCGTGTGATGGAGCGTTCAGCCATGTCCAGGGAGGAAGTGCTGGCGAGGATGGGCAGTCAGTGGACGGACGCGCGCCGGACTGATTTGTCCGACTTCGTGATAGTGTCGGATTTTAGCCGTCCGCTGCTACCTCAGGTATATGATGTGTTTTTAAAAATGAAGGAATTCAACAATTTAAACAGTATAGAACAACATGAAAACTGATTTACAGAAAATATTGTCAATTACAGGTGAGCCCGGTCTGTTCACCTATGTGTCACAGGCAAGGAACGGAATGATTGCAGAATCAATGCTTACAGGCAGGCGCAGTGTTTTCGGTCCTCATGCGAAGGTGTCATCGCTTTCCGACATCTCTATTTACACCGAGGACGGAGAGACTCCGCTCAAGGATGTTCTTCTTAAGATGAAAGAGATACTGGGTGACAGCGATGCTCCCGATTCAAAATCTGACTCCAAGGTGCTCAAGGAGTTTTTCGGAAAGGCTCTGCCCGGATACGATGAGGACAGATTCTATCCTTCGCACATGAAAAAGGTTGTGTCGTGGTACAATGTCCTTAAGAAATATGCTTCCCTCGATTTCGAGGACGGCAATGCCGGAGAGCAGCAGGATGCCGGTGACGCTGTGGAGGAGAAATAGCCTATGAGGAACGGCAGGCAGCGGGTCCGCGTAGTCACGATGGGGTGCTCCAAGAACCGTGTGGATTCGGAGCACCTTCTCATGCAGCTTGCTGCTGCCGGCTACGATGTGTCCCCGGAGGAGGAAGACCTGGAAACAGCCGGTGTGGACATTCTCATAATCAACACATGCGGATTTATCCTGGATGCGAAGGAAGAATCTGTCCAGGCCATTCTGGAGGCTGTTGATGCCAAGAAGAGGGGAGTTGTAAGCCGGCTGTATGTCATGGGATGCCTGTCCGAGAGATACCGGTATGAGCTTCCGGCGGAGATACCGGAAGTGGACGGATTTTTCGGAGCATTTTCCCTGAAGCCTTTGCTTGACGCGATGTCGGTCAGAATGGACCCCGGGCTGGAGACCCGCCGGTTTCTGACGACTCCCGGGCACTATGCTTATCTTAAAATCTCGGAAGGGTGTGACAGGCACTGTTCTTACTGTGCCATTCCCGGAATAAGGGGCGCACATAAATCAGTGCCGGAGGAGAAGCTCATAGATGAGGCCGAGGCTCTTGCCGGCAGCGGGGTCAGGGAATTGATCGTCGTGGCCCAGGATACTACTTTCTATGGTCTGGATCTCTACGGGAAAAGGACATTGGGCCGGCTTCTGTCCCGTCTGACGGACATCAGGGGTATTGAGTGGATCAGGCTTCTGTATGCATATCCCGCTTCGTTTCCTCAGGATGTCCTGGAGATTATGGCGTCTTCGTCCAAGATGTGCCGCTATCTGGACATTCCGCTGCAGCATTCCGCAGATGCCGTGCTGAAGGCCATGAGGCGTTCTATTGACGGCAGCGGGACCAGGAGGCTGGTGGAGTCCTTCCGCAAGGCTGTGCCGGGAATTGTGTTGAGGACCACTATGATGGTCGGGCACCCTGGTGAGGGACAGAAAGAGTTCGAGGATTTGCTTTCGTTTGTGAGGGAATACCGCTTTGAGCGTCTGGGGGCTTTTGCATATTCGGAGGAGGAAGGTACGTGGGGGGCACAGAATTTGAAGGATTCGGTACCGGAATCCCTGAAGCAGGAAAGACTGGATGAGCTCATGGAGGTCCAGGCTGGTATATCATTGTCATACAATGAAAGCCGTATCGGCAGTATGGAAAGGGTAATTGTCGATTCGTGCCGTCCTGAGGACGGTATTTTTACCGGCCGTACATCACATGAGAGTCCGGAAGTGGACGGTGAAGTGACTGTCTCATGCACCGGCGGATGTCCTGCGCCGGGGACTTTCGTGAATGTGAGGATCACCGGTGCTGATGAATACGATCTTACCGGTGTGCTTGTGCAGGATGGTGATTGATAACAATTATAGTAAGTCTGAAATATGTGGAAAAGTGCCTTGTCTGTTGTATTTGCTGTGTGCGCCGCTGTTTCGTGCGCTCCGCTGACTTATACGTTCCCGGTGGAGAAGAGGGCTCCGGCTGTCAATGGCCTGGATTTGGAGGGCTGTCTTGTCGGGATTGCAGCTCTTTCCGGAAGGGACGCAGCTGATTCACTTCTTATGTCGGCCCTGACTGTCGGGGTGGCAGAGGCTCTGGAGTCAGGTCTCGGTCTGGATTCCGCATCGGTTCCTGTGTTCTCCATGTATGCGGAGGATATCGATATGAGCGACACCGTGCAGGCGGACTACATTCTCGCATACACGGGAGTGGATTATCTTATAGTGGTGGATTCACTGTTTGTAGGAGAATACGGGGTGTCCGGCACAGGTGAGAAGTCATATATACAGGGGCAGTTCCTGGTCCAGACCCAGGTGCGTCTTCCTTATAGTGTCAGGCTGACGGTCTACAGTTCCGCTCCGGCAAGGTCTGTGGCGGAGGTGCGCGAATCCGATGTGCTGGAGTGGACTCTCTTGTCCGACAACTCCATATCTCCTCTTAAGGCGATAGGCAAAGTGGACGGAGAACTGGACTCGTATTTCAGGACAATAGGCGGTACGATGGGCTCCTCTCTTGTCCCGAAATGGGTGACGGAGAACAAGACTCTTTATGTCTACGATGATCCGGAATGGATGGAGGCCTGCCGTCTCGCATACGTGTTCGAGTGGGAGAAAGCTATGGATATATGGCTGGAAGAAGCAGAAAGTCCGGATATGAGGAAAGCGGCATGTGCGGCGTATAATCTATCGGTGGCCTGCGGAATATTGGGTATGGAAGAGATGGCTTCCGAATGGAGTGCCCGTTCTGAAGAGCTGTTCGGGCGCAAGTGATTAAATTATAAAATTTAGATATTATGGTGTTGTCTATGACCGGATTCGGCAAGGCCGAGATTGCATCCGGCGGCAAAAAGTACAAAGTGGAGGTGCGTTCTCTTAACGGCAAGAACTGCGACATTTCCATCAAGTCATCGTTTTTACAGAAAGATAAAGAATTGGAATTCAGACAGTATGTTGCCAAGAACCTTGTGCGTGGCAATATTGATGTCTTCCTCTCGTCCGAGACTGTCCAGGGCTCATCCGCAAGGCAGATAGACAGGAATCTCTTTCAGGACTATTTCAGACAGATCTCGGATATCGCTTCGTCACTGAAACTGGATCCCAGGGAGGACTTCATGGCCTCTGTGCTGGTATCTTCCGTCCTGCGTCTGCCGGACGTGGTGTCGGTCGAGAAGGAGGAACTTTCCGATGAGGATGTGGCGGCGATAGAGGAAGGACTGCACGTGGCCGTGGACGCATTGACGGCATTCCGTACCAGGGAAGGGGCGGTGCTCAGGACAGATCTGCTGACCCGTGTGGACAATATTGAGCGAATACTGGCTGAAGCCGAGGTATTTGAGGCCGAAAGAGTGCCGGCCATACGACAGAAGATACTCTCCAGGATAGATGAACTGTCCCTGGCACCGGATCATGACCGTCTGGAGCAGGAGATGATATTTTATCTGGAAAAGCTGGATGTAAACGAGGAGAAAGTCCGTCTCCGTCAGCACTGCCGCTATTTCCGTGACACAATGGATACAGAGGACTGTCCGGGCAGGAAGCTGGGTTTCATTGCGCAGGAGATGGGACGCGAGATCAATACCCTGGGTTCCAAGTCCAACCATGCCGGTATGCAGAAATGCGTCGTCCGCATGAAAGATGAGCTGGAGAAGATAAAGGAGCAGGTCCTGAATGTACTGTAAGGCATTGAATGTCAGAGTAGTTTGAAATCACCGCAGAGAGTTGCCGGCTCTGGGGTGATTTTTTTATGTACCTGTATAATATTTTTCAGAGAACTTTTTATCTTTGTATGTTGTAAAATTTACAGTGAAGATGGAAGACTTGAACAGACAGCAGAGCGCGGCGGAAGAGACCGTGCAGAAGAATTTCCTTGAAGAGATTATTGAGAATGACCTGGCGAGCGGCAGGGTGGAGTCGGTGATGACCCGTTTTCCACCGGAGCCGAACGGTTATCTGCATATCGGCCATGCCAAGAGCATCTGCCTTAATTTCGGCCTGGCTCAGAAATACGGCGGCAGGACCAATCTCCGCTTTGACGACACCAATCCCGTGAAGGAGGACACCGAGTACGTGGACTCCATCAAGGAGGACATCAGGTGGCTGGGTTTCAACTGGGCGGGGGAGTACTACGCCTCCGACTATTTCCAGCAGCTCTATGACTGGGCAGTTGTGCTCATCAAGAAGGGCCTGGCCTACGTGGATGACCAGACTCAGGAAGAGATACGCGCCAATCGCGGTACCGTCCAGCAGCCCGGTGTGGACAGCCCCTGGAGAAACCGCAGTGTGGAGGAGAACCTGGACCTGTTCGAGCGGATGAAGAACGGGGAGTTCCCTGACGGAAGCAAGGTGCTCAGGGCCAAGATAGACATGGCCCACCCGAACATGATGTTCCGCGACCCACTGATGTACCGCATCATCCACGCCTCGCACCACCGCACCGGGGACAAGTGGTGCATCTACCCGATGTACGACTATGCCCACGGCCAGTGCGACTCGATAGAGCATATAACCCACTCAATCTGCACCCTGGAGTTCGATGTACACCGTCCGCTCTACGACTGGTTCATCGAGCAGCTGGGTATCTTCCCCTCGCATCAGTACGAGTTTGCCCGCCTTAACCTCACCTACACCGTCATGAGCAAACGCAAGCTCCTGGAGCTGGTGCGCAACGGCTTCGTCAGCGGCTGGGACGATCCCCGTATGCCGACCATCTGCGGTATCCGCCGCAGGGGCTATACTCCCGAGAGCATCCGCAATTTCGCCGAGAAGGTGGGAGTGGCCAAGAGGGACAACCTCATCGACCTCTCGCTCCTGGAGTGGTGCCTGCGCGAGGACCTGAACAAGCGTTCCAACCGCTACATGGTGGTCACCGACCCCGTCAAGCTGGTCATCACCAACTGGAACGACGGCGAGTGCAGCGCGGCTACCGAGGTGGAGACCGGCCGTACCGAATACTGCACTGCCCCTAAGAATCCCGAGGATCCCGAGGCCGGGCAGAGGACCATCCTCTTCGGCCGCGAGCTCTACATCGAGCGGGCCGACTTCATGGAAGAGCCTCCCAAGAAGTTCTTCCGTCTTCGTCCGGGCGGAGAGGTGCGCCTGAAATATTCCTACATCATAAAGTGCGAGGAGGTAGTGAAGGATGCCGGGGGCAATATCACCGAGATCCGCTGCACCTACGATCCCACAACGAAGCCCGGCAGCGGCACATGGCGCTCCGTCAAGGGCACGATTCACTGGGTCAACGCCACTCAGTGCGAGAAGGTCCGCCTGAGACTCTACGACCGGCTCTTCACCGAGGCCGACATGAGCGGCATTCCCGAGGGCAAGGACTACAAGGCTTATCTGAACCCCGATTCGCTCAAGGAGGTGGACGCTCTCGCCGAACCCGGCCTGCTGGAGGACAACTCGGGTATCGCCGTGCAGTTCGAGCGCAACGGTTACTACATCAAGGACAAGGACTCTACACCGGAACTGCCGGTATTCAACCGCGCCACCGGACTCAAGAGCAGTTTCTAAGCCAATAGGGAAGGTATGCTCTGGGTTCTGTCAGCGGTCATAGGACTGTTAATAGGAGCGGCGGGGGCCTGGATAATCCAGGCCTCTGCCCGCAGCAAGGAAGCAGCTCAGGCCAGGAAGGAGTCTCAGGCTCTCCAGGAACAGCTGAATGTCGCCGGGGCAGACCTGAAAGTGGCTCAAGCCAGGGCTGAAATGTTGGAGAAGAGCCTGGAAGAGCAGAAGGAGGCCCGCAAGGCGGAGACAGAGGCCATGCGCCGCGAGTATGATGAGAAACTCCAGAAGATGGTGCTGACATTCAAGGATTCTGCTGCCGAGATTCTCAAGGAGAAGTCCCGTGACCTGTCAGCTGTCAACTCCGAGCAGATAAAGAATATTCTGGATCCTTTGGGCAAGAAGATGGAGGAGTTCCGCCGCGCTGTGGAGGATTCCAAGGAGAAATCCTTGAAAAACAGCGCGTCCATAGAGCAGCAGATCCGTTCGATGATGGAACAGACCATGTCCATAGGCAAGCAGGCGGATAATCTGGCTACTGCTCTGCGCTCAAATAATAAGACAGTGGGCAACTGGGGGGAGGTGGTCCTGCTGAACCTTCTGGAGGGAATGGGACTTGGCGAGGGTGAGGATTTCGTTAAGCAGGAAGCAATCAAGGATGTGGACGGAAAGGCAGTCCTGTCGGATGACGGAGGCCGCAGGCTCATTCCTGACATAGTGCTGTTTCTGCCGGAGAACAAGGCTGTCGTGATAGATTCCAAGGTCTCCCTGAACGGGTATCTGGATTACTGTAACAGTATGGATGATGCAGGCCGGGCTGCCGCTCTTGCATCGCACCGTCAGAGTGTCGAGAAGCACGTCAGGGAACTTTCTGATAAGAACTACAGTCAGTATATCCGTCAGACCGGCCGCGATTCGCTGGACTATGTGGTGATGTTCGTTCCCAATGAGGGTGCTTTCCAGCTGTATTACCAGAATTTCCGCGAGGACTGGCACAGAGCCTTTGACAAGCGTGTCATTATTGCCGGTGAGTCGAATCTTTTTGCCATGCTCAAGATTATCGAGAATACATGGGTAAGGGTCAATCAGCAGAAAAATACCGAGGAGGTGATGCGTCTGGCCTCGGAACTTCTGGACAGGGTAGGGAAGTTCGCCAATACCTTTGACGATGTCGGAGCTGTCCTGGGCAAGGCTACAGCAAAGTTCGAGGAGGCGCGCAGGGTGCTTTCCGGACGAGTCTCCGTGGTGTCGACGGCCAGGAAACTGGAGAAAAAGGGAGTGCAGATAAAGGGCTCCTTTCATTCGGCTCTGTTGGGTGAAAGCATTCAGGATGATGCAGAGGCAGTGAATGAGGAAAATAAATAACCATGAATATGAGAAATGTTATTCGGATAATGACCGGTTGCGTACTGTGTGCAGTGCTGGCTGTTTCCTGTGCCGGAAACCGGCAGAAAAACTCCGGTGCGTCAGCGACAGGGGCTGAGTCTCCTTATACGGTGGAGGATCTGCGCTCCGGACGGCAGGATAAGATACGGGCTGAGGGTACCGGAAAATCCTCTTCGGTGGAAGCGGCGACCCAGATAGCCCGCATGAATGCCCTTACGGTGCTGGCCGGAAAACTGTCACCGGCTGATACGGCTGATTATGAGTGTGAGGACGGCAGTAAGGTGCAGAGAACAACGGTTCAGACACCTGTGGCTGATGCCGCTCTGGTGGACCGGCGCGTTTTTCACGACAAGAAGACAGGCGTGTTTACGGTCTGGGTACTGATAGAGGCCAGTATGGATAACGACTGATGATGTATATGCGCCGGATAATCATATCAATATCGTTGATCTTCATTGCTCTTCTGCTGCCGGTAAACATGAAGGGGCAGCAGCTGTTGTGGGATGTGGATCTGAAGTTCGGCTTTGACAACCGGGAATATGCGTCCTTGACGACCTCCCCGTCCGGTACCATTTTCGGGGCCATGCTCTCGCCTAAGGTCGGACTGGGTTTCGGGGAAGGTCATGCTGTTTACGCAGGGGTGGATGCCACCCGATATTTCGGAAAGTCGGCACCGGCCCTGATGTTCGATTATCTGCTGTACTATCAGTATGACGGCGATCGGTTCAAAGTCAATGCGGGAGCGTTTCCCAGAAAGCGTATGACGGGCTATTACCCGGAGGCGTTCTTTGATGACCGTTTTTTCTTTGACGGCAGCCTGGAGGGAGCCCTGTTGAGCTATACCGGAAAATATTGGCGTATGGAAGGAGCCGTGGACTGGGTCGGTCTTATGGACGATGATACAAGGGAGCAGTTTCTGGTGTATTCGTATGGATGTTTCGGAGTGCCGTGGCTGAGTCTGTCCTATAGCTTCATGATGAATCACTATGCCAACAGCGCGTCGTTCAGGGGCGGAGTCGTGGACAATGTCTGGATTTATCCGCATCTGTCCTCGGAAGTGTCGGAGTTTCTGCCGCAGAGGATGACCCTTGCATTGAGGGCCGGCTGGATGCAGACCTTCCAGAATGACCGGTACAGGAAGCAGGGCTATGTCCTGCCCGGAGGTTTTCAAGGCGAAGTGGAGTTCGGGTATTACGGCTTCGGAGTCCGCAATACGGTCTATGTGGGAAAGAACCTGATGCCGTTCTACGGTACCGAGGATATAGAGGGCAATCCCTACGGCAGCGGTCTGTATTACGGAGATGTGTTCTACAGTACGGATTCTGGTATCTACAACCGTCTGGAGATCTCGTATAAATACGACTTCAGGGACTTCCTGAGTCTGAAAGTGGCATCAGTACATCATTATGACGGGTACGGCTGGGGCTGGCAGCAGCTGATACAGCTGGTGGTGAATCTCAACAATTTCCAGTTCCAGGTCAAGTCCAAGGCGGACAATCCGCACCATCATCGCAGATAGGCTATGCATAAGTCCTTTATACCCGAAGTCTCCCGGTCTTTGCAGCAGTACGTGGCAGAAAACATCCTGCCCTGGTATGACGGTTACGACAAGGCTCATTCGCGCAGGCATATACAGTCGGTCATAGAACAGAGTATGGAGATATTACGCAAGCTTTCTGCCGGACAGATGGACGGAGGCCGCCGGTATGAGCTTAATCCCGACATGGTGTATGCGATAGCGGCTTACCATGATATCGGAATATGCGAGGGCAGAGAGTCTCACCATCTGGTTTCCGGCCGTATGCTGGAGGCCGATACGGCTTTGTGCCGGTGGTTTTCTCCGGAGCAGATTCACGTGATGAGGGAGGCGGTGGAGGATCACCGCTCGTCCAACAAAAGCTGGCCGCGCTCCATCTATGGCCGGATAGTCTCCGAGGCCGACAAGGTGATAGACTTTGATACGGTATTCTCCCGTGCCATACTATACGCCAGGGCCAGCTGTCCGGAGATGACCGATGAGGAGATATTCCACAAGAGCTACGGCCATCTGCTGGACAAATACGGGGACGGGGGCTATATGCGCCTGCAGTTTCCCGACTCGCCCAACGCGGTGAGACTGGCTGATCTGCGGGAAAAACTGCGGGATGAGGAACTGATGCGCCGGGAGTTCCTGCTGTTCGAGGTGCATCCCCTGCGGCCTTTCGTGCCGGACAATGCCCGTGTGCTTCTGCTCGGCTCTTTCCCTCCGCCTCACGCAAGATGGTCGATGGAGTTCTTCTACCCGAATTTTCAGAACGATATGTGGCGTATCATGGGCTTGCTCTTCTATGGAGACAAGGAGCATTTTGTGGTACCGGGTCAGAAGCGTTTCGACTATGACAGGGTGGTGGATTTCTGCCGCCGGGAGGGTATCGCCCTGTACGATGCCGCCTATATGGTCAAGCGTCTGCGCGGCAATGCCTCCGATAACTTTCTGAAAATCATTGAACCTACCGATATTCAGTCGCTGCTTTCTTCCATGCCATCCTGCAGTGCCGTAGTATCCACCGGCGGCAAGTCGGCCGAGCAGATAGCCTCCGTCCTCGACGTGCCTGTGCCCGCTGTCGGCGGCTCCGTTCAATTTACCCTGCAGCCCTCACAGCGTACTGTCACATTCTACCGAATGCCCTCGTCCTCCCGGGCATATCCCATGTCCCTTGACCGGAAAGCCGCCGCCTACTCCTCCGTCCTTTTGTGATTGTCGCAGTCAGTGATGCTCGGCGAAGTATTTCCAGAGGGGGCTGAGCATGGTGGCCTGACGGATCTGGCCGGAGAGCATCAGCTCCATGACCTCCTCGCGGGTCTTAAGGTGGACAGTGATGTCCTCGGTGGCCTCCAGATGCTGGCCGGAGATTTTTCGTACACCAGTGGCCACGAAGCTGTAGCAGTGGTTGTTGCTTGTGCTGGCATTGGGTGCAGAGACGAGGCTGAGAGTCCATTCTCCGTCCCCGTAGCCGGTCTCCTCCTGCAGCTCGCGCCTGGCGGCCTGCTCCGGGGTCTCGCCTTTCTCGCAGACTCCGGCCGGAATTTCCCATCCTGCGGAGCCTATGCCGTGCCTGTACTGCCGCTCGATGATGAAACGGCCGTCATCGGTGAGGGCGATTACATTGACCCAGTCCGGGTATTCGAGGACGTAGAACTCAGGATTGATGTTGCCGTTGGGCAGGCGGACCTTGTCGCGTCTGGCGGTCAGCCACGGACGGCGGATGAGATACTCGCTCTCCAGTACCGTCCACTTCATATCATCCTGCAGAATGTCAGTTGCTGGCTCTTTCTGTATGTTTTCTGTCATGGCTTTGTCTTGTCTTTCAGTTCTGTGACGTGGCTTCTTTCAGTTCGCGGTTGAGATAGCCGGAGTAGTCGTGTATCTTCCTGTCGTAGTCCTCCTTGAAAAGGGGCGAGGAGATGAGGAAATCGGCCGTGCTGCGGTTGTAGGCCGTTGGAACATTGTAGAGGTTGGATATGCGCAGCAGGGCCTTGACATCCACATCGTGGGGCTGGGGCTGCATGGGGTCCCAGAAAAACACTATCATGTCGACAGCTTCCTCGGCGATAAGCGCGCCAAGCTGCTGGTCTCCTCCGAGCGGTCCGGATTTCAGGCGGGTGATGTCCAGTTCCTTATGTCCGTCCTCTTCCAGGGCTTCCTGCACGAGGCGGCCGGTAGTGCCGGTGCATACCAGGCGGTATTTCTCCAGGGTGCCTCTGTTGAAGCGTACCCACTCTATAAGGTCTCTTTTGCAGTTGTCGTGTGCCACTAGGGCAATTGTGCGTATTCTCATATATCTTAACTGATGGTTGAATAATCTATGATTTCTCCGTTCTGACGGCGGAGGCGGTCCAGTCCGGCGCGGAGCAGGGCGGAGGACGGACTTTCGAGCAGTGGGTCGGCGTCCAGGATGTCGGCGGCGGCTGAGCGGGCCTGGGCCAGGATAGTGGAGTCCTTGCCGAGGTCGGCTATCCGCAGGTCGAAGGCCAGTCCGCTCTGCCGCGTACCCTCCATGTCACCAGGACCTCTCATGCGCAGGTCGGCCTCGGCCAGCTCGAAGCCGTCTCCCGTCGAGCACATCAGTTCAATCCTTTTGCGGGAGTCCTCGCTAAGTTTGTAGCCTGTCATGAGGATGCAGTAGGACTTTTCGGCTCCGCGTCCGACCCGGCCTCTCAGCTGGTGCAGCTGGGACAGACCGAAACGCTCTGCGCTCTCGATGACCATCACCGAGGCGTTGGGTACGTCCACTCCGACCTCTATGACCGAGGTGGCTACCAGTATGTCGGCCTTGCCTTCGGCGAATAGCTTCATGTCGAATGCCTTGTTCTCATTGGTCTGCTGGCCGTGGACGACAGCTGTCACGAATTCAGGTGCCGGGAAATAGTTTACGACTGTCTGATAGCCTTCCTCCAGGTTCTGGTAGTCGAGCTTTTCGGATTCTTTGATAAGCGGATAGACGATGAAGGCCTGCCTGCCTTTTTTTATCTCTTTCTTGATAAAGTCGTACATCTTGTACCGCTGTCCTTCGGTCACGTGTATGGTCTGTACCGGCTTGCGTCCTGGAGGCAGCTCGTCGAGCACCGATACGTCCAGGTCTCCGTACAGTGTCATAGCCAGGGTTCTCGGTATTGGCGTGGCTGTCATGACCAGGATATGCGGCGGCTCGGCCGATTTGAGCCGGAGCCTGGCCCGCTGGTCCACACCGAAGCGGTGCTGCTCGTCGATGACTACGAAGCCCAGGCGGTGAAATACCACATTGTCCTCTATGACGGCATGGGTGCCTATGAGTATGTCGATGCTTCCGTCCCGCAGTCCCCCGTCTGTTTCCCTGCGTTCCTTGGCCTTGGTGCTGCCAGTCAGCAGGGCTACCCTTACACCCGAGCCGGCCAGGCTGCGCTCGAAGTTGCGCCAGTGCTGCACCGCCAGCACCTCGGTCGGGGCCATGATGCAGGCCTGGTAGCCGTTGTCAACCGCGATGAGGGCAGAGAGCATGGCCACCATCGTCTTGCCGCTGCCCACATCTCCCTGCAGGAGACGGTTCATCTGTTTTCCGGACACGGTATCGCGGCGTATCTCCTTGATGACCCGTTTCTGAGCCCCTGTCAGTTCGTATGGAAGCTGTCTGTAGCAATAGTTGAAAGCCTCTCCTACTTTAGGAAAAAGTATGCCTGACGAGCCGCTCATCCTGACGTTCTTCTGGCGCAGCAGGGACAGCTGCAGGAAGAACAGCTCCTCGAACTTCAGACGGTACCGGGCCGCTTCCAGGCTTCTTATATCCTTTGGAAAATGTATGTTGCTCAGGGCAAATGCCAGGGACGGCAGCTTGTTGGCCGCAATGACCTCCTTGGGCAGAGTTTCCTGGATGAGTCCATGGATTTTCTGCTGGAGAGTCTGCTGCAGCTTGGCGAATACCTTGACGGAGATGCCGTTGTTGCGCAGCTTGTCGGTGCTGGAATAGATGCCTATGAGGGTTGACGGCCAGGATGAGACACCGCTTTCCCCGACAGGGTCCAGCTCAGGATGCACCATGTTCCAGGTGCCGTTGAACAAGGAAGGCTTTCCGAATACGATGTACTCCTTGTTGGGCGAGATTTTGTCCTGAATCCATTTGACACCCTTGAAGAACACCAGGTCGATGGTGCCGCTCTCGTCCCTGAGGGTGGCGATCAGCCTGCGCCCCTTGCCTTCTCCTGCTGAGGATGTCCTTATGATTCTGCCTCTTAGCTGGATGTAAGCCGCAGTAGAGTCTATGTCGGAGATAGAGTATACCTTGCTGCGGTCGATGTACCGGAAAGGGAAGGTGTAGAGCATGTCACCGAATGTACGGATGCCGAGCTCCTTTTCCAGGAGTCCGGCTCTTTTTTCCCCGATGCCGGGCAGATATTTTATTTCCCTGTCAAGAATGTAGGACATAAGGCAAATTTAAGTAATTTTGCATCCCTGATATCACGAAAAATAAAAATATTGAGACTATGGACAGGAAAATTATAGTGGGAATAACGCAGGGAGATACCAATGGCGTGGGATATGAGGTGATAATCAAATCATTGACAGATGCCCGTCTGCTGGATCTCTGTGTTCCCGTGGTGTACGGCTCGTCTAGGGCATTCGGCTTTTACAAGAAACAGCTTCCGGATGTGGAGGGTCTTAATACCAATATCATCAGCACCGCCAAGGACTATCATCCAAAGAGGGTGAACATTATAAATTGCGTACCGGACAATTTCCGCATTGATCCAGGCCAGCCTGCTCCTGAGGGAGCCAATGCCGCGCTTATAGCCTTGCGTGAGGCTGTCAAGGATCTCAAGAACGGAGATTTGGACGCGATGGTTACCGCTCCGCTTAATAAGAAGGCAGTTGCCCTGCATTTCCCTGGATTTACAGGACACACCGAGTTCCTCATCAATGAGTTCGGAGCCAATGACGGTCTGATGTTCCTTATTGCCGAGAAGATGCGTGTGGGAGTCGTGACCAATCATATTCCTCTCTCAAAAGTGCCTTCGGCCTTGTCTGTGGAAAAGATTCTGAGCAAACTCAGACTGATGAACAATTCGCTTAAGGAAGATTTCGGGATTATCCGTCCCAGAATTGCCGTGCTTGGTCTGAATCCGCATTCCGGTGACAGCGGCCTGCTCGGAAGCGAGGAGATAGACATCATCAATCCTGCCATAGAAGCAGCCGGAAAGGAGGATATCCTGGCGTTCGGCGCATATTCTCCGGACGGGTTCTTCAGTACTCATCAGCAGTACAGTTTTGATGCTGTGCTGGCCATGTATCACGATCAGGGACTGATTCCGTTCAAGGCCCTGGCATTCGACACAGGTGTCAACTTTACGGCCGGTCTGCCAGTAGTGCGTACATCTCCTGATCACGGAACGGCATACGAGCTGGCAGGAAAGGGAGTGGCCAATCCCATGCCCATGAAATCAGCCATATATGCAGCAATAGATATAGTGCGCAACCGCTGGAATTACGAGGATATGCGCAAGAATGTCCTGAAAGTTCCCTCTCCGCAGGACGGGGGAAGTAAAGGAGGGGCAAGAGGACCGGTATAGTGCTTTGAGCGATGTGTGCGGAGAGAAAGCTGTTGCCGATAGAGATATTTACCGACGGCTCGTCCAGGGGCAATCCCGGGCCGGGCGGTTACGGGGTTATACTCCGTTGTGGGGAGCATTATAAGGAACTGTCCGGGGGCTTTCCGGAGACCACCAACAACCGTATGGAACTGACGGCTGTCATCGTCGGTCTGGAGGCGGTCAGGCGTCCCAATGCCGAGATCATCCTGTACAGTGACTCGCGGTATGTGGTGGACTCGGTCAACAAGGGCTGGGTCTTCGGCTGGGAGCGCAAGCGGTTCGAGAAACGTCTCAACGCCGACCTGTGGATACGCTTTCTGGAGGTGTACCGTCGTCACCGTGTCCGTTTCGTCTGGGTCAAGGGACATGCGGACAACCCGATGAATAACCGCTGCGACCAGCTGGCCGTAGCTGCCGCTACCGCAGTCCATGATGCGCACAATCCGAAAGAAGACAGATAATTCAGCGTAAATTGCCGAATTTTACGGAAGTGGTAACGCCGTCTCGGAAAGTCTGCTTACCTTTGTCGCGTTGATAATATAAGACGTGATATGTTGCCGGGAGATAAAGTGATAAGGTTTGACTGGGCGATGAAACGCCTGTTGAGGCAGAAGAGCAATTTCGTGGTGGTGGAGGGCTTTCTCTCCGTGCTTTTGGATGAGGACATCCGCATCCACCGTTTTCTGGAGAGCGAGTCCAATCAGACTGACAGGGAAGACAAGTTCAACAGGGTGGACATGCTGGCCGAGGATTCAAGCGGCCGCCTGATAATCATAGAAATGCAGAATGAGCAGGAGTACGATTACTTTCACCGTATGCTGTACGGCACGTCCAAGAGCGTGACCGAGTACATCAGTATCGGCGAGGGTTACGGCAGCGTGAAGAAGGTGTACTCTATCAACATCGTGTATTTCGAACTGGGTCAGGGCAGCGACTATGTATATCACGGCAGGACGGAGTTCCGTGGACTTCACAATCCCGATGACATACTTCAACTGACTGAGAGACAGCGCAAGATGTTCTCGGGCGTGGAGGCAGGCGACATCTTCCCGGAGTATTATGTGCTCCGCGTAAATGATTTCAACAAGGTCGCGGTGACTCCTTTGGATGAGTGGATAGCGTTTCTGAAGACCGGTTTTATCCCCTGGGATGCAAAGGCCCGCGGTCTGGAGGAGGCCCGCGAGCGTCTTCGCATAGACTCACTTCCGCCCGACCAGCGGATAGCCTACGAGAACGAGATGCTGTACCGTATGCGCCGCCGCGGCGAGATGGAGTCAAGCCGCATAGACGGTGTGGACGAGGGTATGAAGATCGGTCTTAGGGAAGGTATTGAGAAAGGTATGAAAAAGGGGCTTCGTGAAGGCCGTAAGAAAGGTCTTGAGGAAGGCATAAAAAAGGGCATAAAAGAGGGTATAAAAGAGGGCAGAAATGAAGGTCTGAAAGAAGGCTTGAAGGAAGGTGAGGATAAAGGCCGCAGGGAAGAACGTCTCAGGATAGCCCGCAGTATGAGACAGGCCGGAATTCCCGATGCCACTATCTCCGAACTCACCGGCCTGTCCTTGGCCGACCTCACGGACAAAACGCAGTCCGGGTCCTGACTTCTCAAGATTGGGGTTTTAATCTGCCCTGTCTGACTTTATACAAAAGAAGAATTCTCTGTTCACTCTTATACCCGGCATGTCCAGGACTGTTTTCAAGAGCGATGTCCAAATGGCATTATTTTGCTCCATAATTCATAATTATTATGTTGTTTTATTTCATTTCAAGCAGATAATATCTTACGTCAGCTGGATTCGATGTTTCTATTAAATATGGATTTAGCGGCTTAATCCAGTTGATTTTATAGCTGTTATTCAAGCATAACTGTTTGCTTTTCTTTCCAGTAGGCTGCTGGACCGGTGTATTGGCCGGTATCGGTGCGAGGTTTCTAAAGTATTGATAAATACCATTTTGAACACTGCCACTATAGTATAGTTTGTCATCTACAAGAGTCAAGACAAATGTGTGGTCAAATGAACAATTATGCTTTACTTCTTCCATAAACTTTATATCCTCAATAAACTTGAACATCTGTTCGGGGTATTCGCCATTTCTTGGAAACTTCAGTTCTATAGCATATCTGCCGCTATTTTCAGACATCCCGAATTCATTCTTTCCGTCAAAGAATACGATATCAATTTCTTTTTTAGAGAAACTGTTGGTGTTCGGAACGTAACTCCTTACATTCCTTTCAAAACGAACAGTAAATCCGTTATTTTTTAAGAATATTCCGAGTTCATTTTGCAATGATATCTCATTGTATATTAATATACCACTCTTTTTCTGAGCAAAAAAACGTGCTATTAAATTATGGAATTGCGTACTTGTTAACATGTTATTGCACTTTATTATTTAAGAAATTTGTATGGTCGGCTGTTCTCCATGCGCTTTTTATTAATATAAAAATAACAGCATTTATCGCCTGTGCAATATCTGACAAAGCCAAGGCTGTTAATAAAACGATATGCCCTGTGATTGCTTTTAAGGCATGATGTGCGGACTCTTATGCCGGCATTAAGAAGAACTTCTATAATTTAATAGATGCCTCTGTAATATGACCAGACTGCGTTTTTGGCATCACTCCATCCGCCTCCGTGAATTGATATGATACGTTTTTCGTTGTCTTCTGTTATAATATAGGCAAAACCAATGGGGATAGAGTCTCTGCGAAGTATGAGACAAGCCGTGACATCATGATATTCGGTAAGATGCTTGCGCAGTTCTTCTTCTGTCTCAATTTCTCCTAGTATGGTATGCCAAGCCTCTGTTGTGAAGTGTCCGCATACAATGTCGGAGGATTTGTATACTGTCCATTTTATGCTGTTGTTGCAAAGAGGAGCAAGTGCCTTAATGTCTGTAATGGAGTTGGAGTTGATCATGTTATTCCTTTGCCGCTCTCATTTCTGCTTTCAGCTTGCTTATTTCCGCTTTGGCGCTTGCAATTCTGCGGACACATTCTGCTTTTGTTTTCGGTTTTGATTCCATATTGTTGAAGTTTTAATGAAATTATAAATAGGCTGGCCAAGAAGTTTAAGACTTTCCCGGCCAGTCTTATAGTCGATTTTTTAAATGAAGAATATTTTAGAAAATCCGAATGTTCTGAAGAAGGCGTCAAGTTTTTTGATGCCGGTCTCTTCCGCTTTTTCGATTATTCCGAACTCTTCCGCATGAGTTTTAAGGTTTGTTGATGCTTGCTTCTGGAGTGCTGAGAATTGCTCGTGCGACCATGTCCCGGTTTCTACAAAAACTTCATAGTCGGACGGATTGAGGATGATGTCGAAAATCTCAGCATCAGGAAGTTTTATGGACAGGGTGTCTCCTGTTACCTGAATGTCATTCTCATCAAGTTTTGAAAGATCGAATCCGGCCCGTACTTTTCCATGAGCGATAATAACAAGTTCGTCAGTTATTTCTGTATTGGTAAGACTGGCAAGTTTACTTTTGTTGAAGTCATTTTCTTTTGAATCAACAAGGGCCATCTCCTCATAGTAGCAGAGGCTGGTGAATTCGCCTATTTTCTTAATCTCATCAATAACATTGGCTGTTTTGTCTATCTTAAGATCCTTTTTCTTGAATATGCCGGAAAACATATCGAATTTGAAAGCGAAGAAAATGCCGGCAAGGATGATGATTCCTATTATTATTCCTTTTACAATTGTTTTCATATTAGTTGAATTCTATATTGATTGTTTCAAATCCCATTTGTGCAAGCATGGCTGTGAATAATTCTTTTGCATTCTTCTCGGCATCTTCTATTATGCCGAGATTAACTACATCGTTCTTGATATCGGCTTCACCCTGTGCAAGAAGATTGAGCCTGTCTTCGGACGAGAAACCGTTTCTGAAAAATGATACATGGTCGTATACAAGTTCGATTTCCTCAGACGGCATATTCAAGGACAGAAGTTTTGCATGGGGCAGTGATACGGTTACAGAATTGTTGTTAATGGTGACACTGTCAATCGAGAAGTTGTTCAAGTCAATACCGGCTTTTAGATAAGCGGTGCATGAGAAAAGGATTTTACGGTCACCGATGGCCAGCAGGCGCACGTCATTGGCCTTGATGATCTTTTTGATGGTGTACTCCACAGTTCCGAACTCGGCGGTCTCTTTCATCTTTTCGATGCGCTCGCCCAGTTCGTTGTTCTGTCTGCATGAAACCAGCATTGCCGGTAGCAATAGCAGTAATAGTAATTTTTTCATTGTTTAGTATTAATTTAATGTGCAGACTGACTCCTGTATCTGCGGGTTTGTGTAAAAAGAAAGTGTGGAGCCGATCCGTCTGTCTTCCAAGAGGCTCTGACAAAGCCCGAACGTAAACAGACTGAAACAATCCCCACACCTGTATCGTTTGTGATGAATACACAACCAATACGGGTGACGGTGCTGTCGTCGTCCTTACGTTCGTTGAAACTGTCAGATTTCTTGGAAAGGACAGTGCGAAAACACTTTCACCAATATGTCCGCCATGCGTTTCCGTGCATGACGCTACAAATATACTAACTTTTTACATAAAACAGCACCTGGCGGGGATTGTTCCGTGTGCGAATTTGCAAATATTGTTGACAGTCACAGCGGCCCTTTTCGGCCCTAATTCTGTCAAGCTGGGGTATTGCACTATTCCAGCATACGCAGCCTGCCGGCAATTATTTTGATGAAGTTCTGCCGCATGTTCTCCGGAAGGAATGACAACCCTATGAACATTTGCCATTTACTGAAGGCATTGTGGAATTTACTGAAGATATTCTCAATGATTTTCTTCTCCATAGTGAAAATTCGCTCATTTATACCCGATAAGGTGTAAAATTTGGCAGGCGATGTGTGATTATACCCTTTGGGGTATATTAGTCTAAGTGAGTCTAAGTGCTCCGTCACAGTTAAGATTGTTGCCCTCCTGATTATAACCGCAAATGATTATCCGCAAGGAGACCCCGGCATTATCACGTTACTTTTTAGTTGAGTTGCATGTACTTGAATATAAGTACTTTATCTATTAGCTGATATTTTAAGTGGGGTGAATTACGCTCAGAATGAGCCTTTTTGTCGTCACTTAACTTTTTACGCAAAATGCAATACTCAGTCAGTCAGGAGGTTGTGATACAACTAAAAAGCAACGTGATGATGCCGGAAGGAGTGGATCGGAAGAACGGGGCTGAGAGATGGGCGGTGCGGCTGCTTATGGCTGCTGGATACCGGGAGCAGTATGTTGCGCCGACGGGATTGCGGCCTGAGCATTGACCGCAGGCATCCAGCGACTCTCAACCTGATCCATAAGGCGCCGGTGTTAATCGTAACTGGCTGTCAATCAGTGATTATTGAATGTGGCGGTTGCGGTATGGTGAGGTGTACCAAAAAAGTTGGACGGATTAATATTTATCAGTTATTTGATAATTAACTGATCTGCAATGTAT
>CALVDE010000006.1 GCA_944326265.1 uncultured Bacteroidales bacterium
CAGCAGGTGGACCCGTAAACTGTTGCTTTTTATCATTACTTTTTCTCTTGTGTCCAACTTTTTTGGTACACCTCATGTTGACTTCAGATACGTCGATAAGAACAGGCGATTTTTATAAATTATTGATTATCATTGAATTGTGAGTGACGGTCTGCTGCTGTACCAACAGTTACAATAGCAGTGACTATTGATCATCCTTTTGGTGTTTCCGGTAGATGGTGATGCCGGTGGAGAGTATCTGCGAGACAAGTGCTTCGTTCCTGAGTGAGTTCAGTATCGAGATGTCGAACTGGTACGGAAGAAGCAGGTCATCTATTGCCAAGGACAGTCGGACAAGATTCTCATGAGTGAGATCATTCCCAGTCAGAGTAATATCGACATCGGAAAACGGCTTATATGTGCCCTTTGCTCTTGATCCATAAAGGATTACGGTCTCAATATGTCCATCCGCCGCAAAGAGCTGCTTTAGTCGGTTAATCTCTATGTCTTTGAGTCCGAACGGCATGGTAATCAGAATAATGTAGGTTCAGTATCGTGCTCTTTGCTTAGCAGCAGCGACATCCTCTTTTCAAAGTCCTGAAAGAGCGGGAAGTAAACATTCAATATAGACAGATAGATATTCCCGGATATGTCATCATCGTATAGATGTGATGTCTGATTGCGGTCAATTATTGACTCCATCCAGCGGGAATCCGAGATCAGCCCTATCTCCAGTGCGCGCCTGAAAGCGTCACGGGAACCTTTTATATCGGAATATCCCTGATATTCAGCATAGTCTTTCATGACTTTCCAGGCCAGTTCATGTGTGTATTCAAACCGTTGGATGAGTCCTTCCTTGATAAGGTCGTCCACATCCTCGTCCCATTCCATTTGCCTTTGGACGATGTCCACAGCTTGGGACAGTCGTCCCAAAGCCTTGCGGTAATTATTGAATCTCTGTTCCCAGCGGATATCATCACTCATTATATGAAGTTTTGTAAACCGAGTACAAAAATAGAGAAATCCGGCGATTTCTACTATTTTTGTCATCAAAAGAACTGACTCATGAAGTATCCTGTTTCCACGATGCAGGCGTAGTTATAGAGTCGTGGGATGCTTTGTCCGCATTCCTGTTGTGCTCCATGATGTCGTCTTGATAATAGAAGAACGCGTCAGAAGAACTGCAGGGGAAGCATCCGCGGGATATTTTTACGGAAAAAGCGAAACGGATTGTTATATTTGCGCGGCAAAATTTTAAGAGGATGTTTGCGGTTTTCGGATTTCTGGCAGGTGGTTTGATTGCCGGATGGTGTCTCAGGTGCAGAAGGTTCGCATGGACGGGCAGGCTGTCTGTCTTTCTTATATGGCTGCTGCTTTTTCTTCTCGGTCTGGAGGCCGGAGGCAACAGAATGGTGATGCAGAGTCTGCCGTCACTTGGGCTGGAGGCTTTGGGCGTGGCCGTGGTATGCGCTGCGGGAAGCTGTGCCGCGGTCTGGCTGTTGTGGATGTTGATAAGGAAACGCGGTGCTCCGGACAGGAAAAGCACGCAGGAAGAGTCCGGTTCATGGAAGGATGGGGCCGTAAAGAATGGCGGCGGGTTGAGGGCTGTGGCAGACAGTATCGTGATCGTGGCATTCTTCGCAGCCGGGATTCTGTGCGGGCTGTATGGACTGCTTCCGTTTGATGTCACCCTGCCGATAATAACCAATACTTGTGGAGAACGGTATGCCGTCCTGTCCATATATCATGGGTTCGTAGTGGATTTTTCCGTCCCTTTTCTGGTGACATTTTTCTGCGTTCTGTGATTTCTGAATAAAGGGTACTAACTTTGAACGATTTTTGAAGGATATGCGTATGGAAAATCTGGAATATAAGATTGCAAAGGGACTGCTGGATATCGAGGCAGTCAAGCTCAGTCCTGAAAAGCCTTTTCTCTGGGCATCAGGGCTTCATTCTCCTATTTATTGTGACAACCGCAAGGCTTTGTCCTATCCGGGGTTCCGCAGGACTATCTGCGAGTCTATGATCGAGATAATCAATGCGGATTTCAAGAAGGTCGACGTGATAGCAGGTGTGGCTACAGGGGCTATTGCCTACGGTGCCATTGTTGCGGAGATGATGGGCAAGCCGTTTGTGTACATCCGTTCCAAGGCCAAGGACCACGGCATGGGCAATCAGGTGGAGGGCGTGCTTCACGGAGGCGAGAGTGTGGTGGTCATTGAGGACCTCATATCCACCGGTCAGAGCAGTCTGGCGGCGGTGGACGCACTGATCAGGTGCGGAGCTCACGTGGCGGGCATGGTAGCTATCTTCTCCTATAACTTTGACCGTTCCCGCCGTGCGTTTGAGAACGCGGACGTGGAACTGCATACTCTGTCCAATTATGATACCCTCATAGATGTGGCCGTGGATACGGGCTATGTGAAGGAAGAGGATGCCAGGATGCTGAAGGAGTGGCGTTACGACCCGGATAAGTGGAGCAAGGATCATGAGTGATACTAGTGTGAAAGGTCGTGAGGTGCTGCTCAAGCGGCCTCCTATGACCATATTCAGTCTGTTCTCCGACTTGAGCCTCCTGGTGCAGAATGTTCCCGAGGAGTACGGTGGCAGGATACAGGCTGACAAGGATAGTGTACATATTGAGTACAAGGGCATTAAGTTCGGTATTGTCGTAGACAGGCGCGAGCCGTTCTCGCTGGTGGTGCTCAAGGATGACGGCCAGTCTTTCCTGCCGTTCACGATATCGTTCTTCATGGATCCTGTCGGCATAGACTCGACTCTGTTCCATATAGAGCTTACGGCCGAACTCAACTTCATGATGAAGATGATGATCGGCAACAAGCTGCAGGAGATGGTGGACAGCATTACCGACCAGATAGAGAAGGCCATCAACAGTTTGGCAGCCGGTCAGAGTGTGGATTTCTCCGACATCAAGCCGCCGGTCAGTTTCAGCTGACGGCTGCGGATTTTCCCGATGCTGCCGGAACAGTTTATAGCACAGCTTACACTCTCCCTCGGTCCTGAAAGAGCGGGGGAGGGCTTTTTCTTTTCGGCCCTGCGCTTGCCTGGTGCAGCGGCTGATAGTCCGGCCTGTACTCAAGGAAACCGTAACCGTAAAAAATGGAACAAGGGGGATGGCAGATTCCTTTATAGGACTGCTGAAAGTCCTGGCTGGGTAAAGGAAGGTTTTCGTGTCTTCCAGAAAGGCAATATGCTGAAGGCCTTTCCGGATGAAGTGTGTGCCGTAATGCAGGCATTCGAGACTTCTTCGGGTCTGAGCATAATGATGTCCGGAACGGCAGTGGCTGAGGTCAAGGCTGGGGCATGTCAGGTGATTCAGCCTCAATACTCGTTGATCCAGAGTGAGGTTTACAGACGAAACAGTCTTCCGGAAGTGAATGTGGGGCTTGATATGGCCTTGTCCTGTATGCGTCGCGATCCTGTCGTCCTGCACGGTGCGCCTTCCGGCTATGTCGTCCTTACGTTTTCCCCTGCAGCCGTCCCTTTCTGTATAGTCAAGAATCTCGGCAACCGCTGCAACAGCCTTCTCCCTCATTCTGTCGCTCTTCGGAAAAGGTAGGTAAGTGTGGATGCGGCAGCCATATTTTCCTGAAAATCTTTGAATATCGTAGATAATATGTTATATTCGCATATATTAATTAAAAGTAAGGACTATGAAAAAAGGGTTTGTTTTTGCAATAATGGCATTGTTGCCGGTATACATGTCGGTGGTTACGTCATGCAGTAATGATGAGAAGAGACTCCAGCCGGAACTGAAAGCGGGTACGGAAGGAGATGTCAATGTGGCTTATGACGGAGGATGGTGTGAGTTCAAGTATTCTGTCATCAATCCGTCGGACCAGTATGCGGTATCGGTATCCGTACCCGATACTGTGGACTGGATAACGAATGTGGCTACGGAGCACGACGGTGTTGTTGTGTTCTATGTGTCTCCCAATATGCTTGGGGCGGAGCGGACAGCGGAACTTCTGCTGGCTTATGGTCCGTCTACCTTGACTTTCAATGTAGTGCAGGACGGTGCTGAGGGAGAGACTTCGGATCAGTTTTCGTTTGTCATCGACAATCTGACCTCGTCTTCGGTTTCCTATACGGTCATTCCGGTCGATTCCGACAGGACATATCTGAGCCTTGTCATAGGAAAAGGCTATATGGACGGTTTTGAATCCAACGATGAGTTCTTCAAGTATATTATGGATTATCTGAGCACTACGGCATCTTCCTTAGGTATGAATCTGGACAGTTTCCTTGAGAAAGAGGTGCTTTATAAGGGCGAGTCCTCGGATTTCGTGTTCTATGATCTGGAGGCAGAGACCGAATACTACATGTTCGCATACGGAATGACTGTAATGGGTGAGACCACTACCGGGATCAGCCGTAAGGCGTTCAAGACACAGACAAAGGCTCAGAGTGACTGTGTCGTGGAGCTGAGTACGGACGTGTCGGGCAATAAAGTCACTGTCAAGGCCAGTCCTTCGGATCCTGAGCAGGCGTATTACATTAACTTGATGGAAGCCGATGATTTCCTGAAATTCTATGGCGGGGAGTGGCCTGGCGCTGCGGAGATGTTCATGTCGGATGAGATATTCCTGATGAGAATGCGGGACGGTATGACGGATGAGCAGATATTCGAGGAATTGGCCAACTTCGGGGAAAAGGAGGTAGAGTTCACGGAACTGAATGCGGAAAAGGATTACTATGCGTTCGCCTGTGCGATAGGAGAAGATTGCAGTGTGATAGGAGAGGTTACAGTGAAAGATTTCACTACCGGTTCTATTGAGCAGTCAGACAATATTATAGAGTTTGAGGTGGATAAGCTGGGAGTGAACTATGCGGAAGTGTCCGTTTATCCGTCCAATCTGGATCCTTTTGTTCCACTTATTGAGAAGGCGGTCATATTCAAGGGAATGGAGGATGACGCAATTATCAGGTCAGTACTTGAGGAGTACGGTGACAATCTTTCATACCTTGTAAAGACAGGCCACGGAGTGATGTACAGAAGCGATCTTGAGCCGGAAACAGAGTATATGGTCTATGCTTTCGGTTACGATTACGGTGTGCCTACCACACAGCTGTTCACGCATACGTTCACCACACTGAATGAGGTGGATCCGTCGTCACTTGTATTTGACTTTGAAATAAAGGATGTGACGCAGCGCGGTGCTACTGTGACCGTATATCCCGAGCCTGAAAACGCAAGGTATTACTGGAATCTTGTGGAGGCGGGCAATTCTCAGGAAGATGTGATCGGAATCATAAATGCCGAGTACGAGTACTATCTTGGACTTGGATATGTCAGGGACATGGTGGACTACATGTCCAAGTTGACGACTACCGGAGAATCCTCCTCGACATTCAAGACGCTTGACTCCGACACAGAGTACAAGCCGTTCGCAGTGGGAGTCTATGCTGAAACAGGCGAACTGGCTACGGAAATTTACTTCGGGGATATTTTCCGTACGGAGATACTTGTCCCTGCCGATGTGCATATCGACCTCAATGTGGACGAATATTATGACGGAGACGAGGTCGCTGAGAAGTATCCCGCCTTGGGTGATGCCGCCGGCTATGCAGTGGTTCCTGTAAGCACGGAAGTAAGTGACGGTACAGCCAATTACTACTATCATATTTTTGAAGGAGACTGCTCTGATAAGGATTATCTCTCAGATGAGAGGATAATAGATGAACTTTATCCAAGAGGAGTCAAGAATGAGCCGGAATATGTTTTCTATGCTCCATGGAATACTGTCATTACTCTTATGGGTGTGGCTGAGGATGCTGAAGGCAACTTCGGTCCTGTCACGAGGATAGTGCTGAATTTCTCAAAGAGCGGTGTGTCTCCTGTGGACGGCTTCAATCCTTATGGCGTGACGGCAACTGCGTCCCGTACCGTTACTGAAGTGCCGGAGGTAAGTGAGACCGTCAGGAGAATCCAGCCTTTCGGCAGCATTGATTGAATTTCCGTACCGCAAGATTGATGAAGTCCCCCGAAAGCTGTGATCCGGCTTTCGGGGGACTTCATTTTTTGTCGCTTATGGGCAGGTTATTTGTCTAACCTTGTTATGGTAGTCCGATTATACTCAGAGGACCGGAATAGCTGCATTTTACACTGAAGCCGTTGTCTGTGGTGAAATCGCAGATAATGGTGTAGTTGTCCGTAGTACCGGATATCTGCATTGTTCCGCCGTTGATTATTCCATAAGTTATGTCATCGAGGTTCTCTGCATGTTCTACGTACGTTCCTTCATAATATACGGCACCTGAATAGTCGGAAATCTGGCCTGGATACAAAGTGTACTCGGCAGTTCCTCCGACATTATATGTCTGCCCGGTGGCAAGTGCGCCGCTGAAATCGGCCGGCATGTACAGGTCTATGTACAGAATGCTGCCTGGAGGAGTCATTGAGCCGTCTTCACCTATGAGCAGGTCTGTCATCTGCAGACTGACGTTCATGACACCGTCATTGTCTGAAATATAGGAGGCAGTGGCAGCTGTTGCTGTGATGTCGAGGTTGACTGACAGCTTGTTGTCATCATCATCTCCACCTGAGTAATAGTTGTCGTAGACGGCCTCGCCGGAGTATGTGAAATGATGGGTCATTCCTTCCTCGTCAGTGAGGACGGCATCCATTACGATATTGCTGCCATCATATTCGATGGTGAGAGTGCCTTCATCGAAGTAGATGTTGGAAGTGTATTCTCCGTCGGGGCTCATGACGGAAGCTTTCGAATAATCGTAGGAGAATGTCATGTCCGCAGTACTTTTGGGCTCGCTAAGCGTGTACGTTCCTGCAGGAGGCAGTGGAGCGTTTTCATTGTCCGGTGCATTTGCGGCATAGATCTCCATCAGGTAGTAGGTGCTTTCAGACTGGGGCAGACCCTCTATCAGCGGCATGTCGGAGATATATGTGGAGTAGCGGTGTTCTCCGTTGTTGCCTGAAGGCCCGTAGTAGTAACCTGTAAAGTCAGTAAGATCGAAGTTGTAATCGTACTCAGGCTCGGGTGCCGGCGGGTCTTCTTTTATGGCGGCCTGGCTTACACTTATCTCTGCGGATACGGATTGGCCGTCACCGTATGTATACGCGAGCAGGATCTTTCCCTCCCTGGTTTCTCCTGTGCTGTTGCTGTCCGCTGTAAAAGTGGTCGTAGTGCTGTCTATGCCGACGAAGTCATGCATCCATTCATCGGGCGAAGTGGCAGTCAGCTCGCCGTCCGATGTCGGGTTCAGGATCTCGTATGCTATTTCTACCTGGCCTCCTTGCTCGGGAACGGAAAGAGTGGCGGCAGTCTTGATTTCAGGAGGGTCCGGATCGTAGGTCGGCCCGTCGTTGTTGTCGCAGCCCGTTGAAAGTATCAGTGCTGCGGCTGTCATGAATAGAATCTTTTTCATACTGTATAAGGTTTGATGTTGTTGAATTATGTGGTATAGTTTTCTCAAAATTACTGAAATTTTCTGTACGGACAACGAATGAGACAGAAAGTTTCAAATTTTTTCAATGGCTTTGGTGATTTTTCTTAGGGACTCTTCCTTTCCAAGAATGTAAAGCAGGTCGATTGCTCCTCCCGGGGTGGAAAGTGTGACGACAACCATGCCGCAAGCCACATATGAAAGGCTGTTGTTGCTGCGTGACGGAGGAAAATATCGTTGGGAACTTTTTGGGAACAAGGATTTGACCCTGCAGAATATAGATAGTAATGAAGTCCGTAAAACCGTAAGGTTAGGAATAGAATATGGCCGTCTGCCGGAAGATACCGGTGATGACCTGCCGGTTATCATGGAAAAGTTGGGACTGCTAAAAAATGGAGTTCTTAATCATGCAGCAGCAGTTTTGTTTGCCAGCCATGAGATGCCGGAATATTCACAATGCCTTTTGCGGTTGGCTCGTTTCAAGGGTACGGACAAGACAGAGTTTATGGATAATCAGCGCATTCAAGGAAACCTGTTTCAGTTGCTTAATGCTGCGATGTCATTCATTTTCAAGCATCTTTCATTGTCCGGTACCACTGATACTTTAGAACGGGAGGAGCATCTGACTGTCCCATACAAGGCTGTCAGGGAAGGCGTAGTTAATGCATTGACGCATAGGTCTTACAGGGAAGCGGGAGGCTCGGTTGGAGTTGCTGTTTACGATGACCGTGTTGAGATTGACTCATCGGCCGACATTCAGAATGAATTATTTGTATCCGGCATTGAATGAAGGATATATTATTCCACTTTACCCTGACCAGCTGCATCACCCGAAACAGAAATACTGTCTTACAGATAAGGGTAAGGCTTTGTTAAACGGATAGCCTGAAGCGGAGTGAAGGTGTGCGTGTCTGGCCAGGCTGCGGGATATGTACGAAGTATATCAGTTCTGTGCGGACGCGGAAGGTGTGTACAATCCGTTCAGTCTTCTGAATGCCTTGCAGGATAAGCAGTTCAGCGACTATTGGTTTGAGACCGGGACTCCGTCGTTTCTGGTCAGTCTGATTAAGAATACCGCATACGACAGTGAGGTCGGTCTGTATCGCCTTGATTTTCCGAACAGAGAGGTCAAGAACGGCTTTCTGTCATTTGTCCTGGAAGGTTGACGGCAATGACTGATGTACAGGCTGTTGCCGGATGACATGGGTGTTTGTCCGATTTTGATAAAAGTTACGAAAAATGGATTGCTGATAATTTTTCATGGGAGGCGATAGACAGCAGGTTAAAAGCGATTGAATGTCAGACTGCGATGGGAGATAAAGGAGACTGTGTTGCAGACAGTGAGGTGAACGGACGTGTAAGGGAGAGTCTGCCATGGCTGAAGTAATATGGAGAGAGAAAGCAGTTGCTTCCCGAATTGAAATTTTTAAATACGGAAAATCCAAACATTGGGTCTATTGAGCCGGCCCTCGTTGGTCGTCCTGTCATATATAGGTCTGTGATGATTAATAAGCGTTTCAAGCTGATATATTCTTTCTCAATAAGGGAAACAAGACTTATATTTGCCGGCAAAATTAGAGACAATGTTCGTGGTTTTCGGATTTATGGCGGCGGGGGTGCTGACCGGCTGGCTGCTGCGCCGTCACAGGGCGGGGTGGACCGGCAAGGTCACGATGGCACTTATATGGCTGCTGCTGTTGATTCTGGGTATTGAGGTCGGAAGCGACAGGCGGATAGTGGAGAGTCTGCCAACACTCGGAGTGGAGGCGGCTGTGATTGCGCTGGTCTCGCTGCTCGGAAGCTGTCTGGCGGCCCGGCTGCTGTGGACGGTGGTGCGGCGCAGGGAGAATGCTTCGAAAAAGGAGGGCAGGGGATGAGGGACAGTCTGATAATCCTGATCTTCTTTGCCGCGGGAGTCGTCTTCGGGGTCACAGGCGTGCTGCCGTTCGATATCTCTCAGACCGATATCGCGATGTATGCCCTCTATGCTCTTATCTTCGTAGTGGGATTCAGCATAGGCAACAACCCTGATATAGTCGGCAGTTTCAGAAAACTCAATCCCTCCCTGGCACTGCTGCCTCTGTGTACTGTCCTCGGTACGCTGGCGGCATCGGCCCTGCTGGGACTGATCCTGCCCCAGCGCAGTGTGACAGAGACTATGGCTGTCGGTTCCGGATTTGCCTATTATTCGCTTTCAAGTGTGATTATCACCGAGTACAAGGGGGCGGAGCTGGGTACGGTCGCGCTTATTGCCAACATCGTCCGTGAGTTCCTGACGCTCGTGGCCGCACCGCTGCTGGTGCGCTGGTTCGGAACACTGGCCCCCATGGCCGCCGGCGGAGCCACTACCGCCGATGTCACCCTTCCTGTCATAACCCGCTACAGCGGAGAGAAATATTCGGTTCTGTCCATATACCACGGCTTCGTGGTGGATTTCACCGTTCCTTTCCTGGTCACATTCTTCTGTTCACTGTAAGATTGAGGCCGACGGAAGAACTCCGCCGGCCCCTGGTGAGAAAAAGCATTTAGTATGTACAGTTCAGCTATTCGCCCGTGACAGTGAGCGGTTGTATGGTTAGCTCTGACGAGAATCCTCCAGTTGCGGCATCGACATACACTGCATAGCCTATGTAGTCGCCGATCCCGTCGCCTATCTCGTAAAGATCAAAATAAGCTGTATACTCTCCCTGCTCGGCATACGTGTCAACCAAGTCCTCTATGTCCATAAAGTCTGCATATTCCGAGATTAGGCCGTCAAATTCAGTCCATGCAGCTGCTCTAAGCTCCTCCTTACTTTGGCCGGTGTCGGCTACAAGCCCGTACCAGTAGTATCTGTCCTCATAGATCGGAATTACGGTCATGTCGACTCCGTAGTCCTCATACGTCTCGTAGCTGATGCTGAACTCCCTGACGGCATCGGTCCTTACGGTGATGTGGAATACTCCGCTGGTAGCCTCTCCCTGTGTACTAAGGCCGAATGCGAAGATTACGTATTCGGTATCGGCTTGGCGGTTAGAGACGGAGAAGTCCAGGCGGTCACCTACGTTAAGCTGTGATTTCGCCAGGTATTCCTCAAGGGACAGTCCGTTGCTTATGGCCGACAGTGCTGCGGTCAGCTCCGGTAGAGTTCTCTTCTATGTCAAAACTTATTACACGGTCAATGTCAGTGGAGATGCCTGTAACCCATCCGCCGTCTTCAGGGACTTCGGCAGTGACTGACGCTCCGTCAAATCTTTTGGTTATCTGATAAGTAATCTCAAATGACCCTCCGTCGGCAAAGGACTCGATGCGGTCATTGGAAAGAGTAAGCTCGAGATCGGTGCCGGCAGCGTACTGGCGGATGTTGAATGTTAGGGGAGATGCATCTTCGTAGTTGATTATCATGACAGTGCTGCGTTCCTGACCATCATTGGGCGCGACCGTGAAATGCACCTCACCGTCGGTTGATTCCGCATCTATATTCTGGATCCATTCCTCGTTGCCGAAAGTGGCGGCTGATGCTGTTCCGTTTTCTGTCGGGTTGGTGACGGTGTAGGAAAATACGCCCTCACCTCCTTTTGAGGAGAATGTCAGGTCTCCTTCAGTAACGGCAGAAAGGACCGGCTTTAAACTTTCTTCTTCCGGGGTTTCGTCCGGGTTGCATGAGCAGATCAGTGACAGTGCCGCCAATACCGGCAAAAGTCCGTATAAATGTGATTTTATCATAATAATGTCAGTTTAAAGGTTATTCAGAATAGTCATTTAAATTGAGGGTTCCGCTCCACTCTCCATTGAAGCTGTGCCCGTTCTCGTCATATAGCAGGAAAGAGATGCTGTAGGTGCCGTCCCCGTTGTTTGTTATGTCGGCGGAGCCGTCTATGGCGCAGGCGTACCCGGTAATTTCATCGGCGGTGATGTCATAGTCGAGATACATGGTTCCGTAAGTGTATCCGTCATCGTATATGCCGGGATATAGATTGCCGGCCTTTGCGGATGAGACTTGGGTGGTGACTTTGTATGTGCCGGTAGGGATGCCGTCCTTAAAGTCAAGGCTGTTGCAGAGCAGGTCTATCTGGACTCCGGTCTGTTTTTCGGCGGTTGCCGTGCTTATCAGAATTACCCAGTTGCCGTACATATAGTATCCGCTGTCTCCCTGGAAATATGCCTCCGCGCTGTTAGCCTGTGAGAGATCAATGATGATGTCGTCCACAAGGGTAGTCTGTGGAGTCGAGGACGAGGCGTTGACAAGCTCCGGCTCGCCATACCACTCACCGCTCCAGGTGTTGCCCATGTCATCATTGATCTCAAAGACAATATTGTAGTAACCCTCTCCGTCATTCTCTATGGTGATGCTTCCTCTGAAAGCGGGTGCGCAGGTCTGCGGATTGCCGTCCGCGTCATAGTCTGAGTAATACATGGAACCGCTGTACTGTCCGTCTTCTGCCAGATATCCTCTGAAATATTCGCCTGACCACGGGTCGTTGTCGCTGTTGGTACATGCTGTATATGTAGCCGAAGGGATGCCCTGGAAGAACGGAGCGTTTTCTGCACACAGTTCAAACAGCACCCGCTCTTCGTCTGTAGCGATGTCCAGCAGCCAGTATGCTCCGTCGCTGTTTGACTCAACCAGTGTGGCGGTTCCTTCGGCCCAGTCGAGATCAAGTTCTCTGTCCTCGGTAAGGGTACTGCTGCCGAAATTCTCAATCTCTATCGGTCCGTACCATGTTCCGGTTATATTGTATCCTTCCTGTGTGGTGAGGTCAAAGGTGATGTCGTAGTTGCCGTTGGATCCGTTGACGGTCATGGAACCGGACTTGACGGCACCCCATGCGATTCTATTGTCGTCATAGATGTAGTCCAGGTAGGTGTCCACCGGGTATTCCACACCGTAGGCACTCAGAATGGCTCCGTCGCTGATGGTCTGGGAGGTGTGTTCGGCGGACACGGGATATGTGCCGGGGGTTATGTCGCCGCTCTGGCTGTAGGGCAGATATGCTTCAAGGTGAAGATTACAGTAATAGGAACCGTCGCCTCTGTCCTCTTCCGCAAATTCCATGCTGACGTGCATGACCTTGTCCTCGTCCATGCTTTTATATGATGCTTCTGCGTATCTGGCTTCAAAATGCACGTCTTTCTCCAGTCTGTTGGAGCCTGTGGGCTGGGACATGTCCTCATAGATTACACTGACCTTGGATGCGTAGGTAATATGGTGTACGGAACCATCCTCATCGGTAAGGACTGCGTCAAAATAATATTTATCCCCGTTCAGCCCGAATTCCAATGTGCCGGAGACGAAGGTAAGGTCGTCCTCCAGCATTCCGTTGCCATTGACTGTGGTGTACTGTGTATTGGAAATGGTGAATGCGTCGGTGGATGCAGGACCGCCGTAGGTGTATATGCCTGTGGCCGGGAGGGGGTAGTGGTCGTCTTCCGGAGCCTCGCTGAATATTTCAAAAGTATAGGTTGTGCTTCCGGGCTCTTCGCTGTCAGCCAGATTGGAGAGAACCGTAGCAAACTAATGCGTGCCGTTTACGCTCCTGCGCTCCCCGTAGTATTCTCCATAGAATACCTCTGCATTGAATTCGTAGTCATAGTCTTCGTCAACGTTCCCGCCTGATGAGCTCCCGCTCTGCTCCAGGCTTATCTTGTCTTCTATGCTTTTCCCCGCGTAGGTGTATGTGAGGACAATCTCGGCGGTACGGGAGGTGTTCCCGTCGTTCGGCTCAACATCAAGGACGACGATTTCAGGTGTGGTGTCGTCTATATCTATCCATGATGCTTCGGATGCGGCATTTATCTCTCCGTCTTCCGCCGGGTTTTCAAGGGTGTAGGTAAATGAGGCCGCTCCTCCGTTGCTCCCGATGGTGATGGGGCTGTCAGTTGTAATCTCAACTGTAGGTTCCTTCAAAAGAGTTTCATCGGGTTTGCAGCCGACGGCCGTCAGAACGACCGCAGAAACGCATAGCGTTAAAATGGAATAATTTCTCATAATAATACGGTTAGTTTATGTTTGAATTTTCCGCAATTTATAACCGTATCGTGGGGGCTCCCAAATAATCCGGCTTATCTTTATGTCATCATGGCCGGGATATCCGTATTATCATTTGTATATCATACCGTGTAATATGCGGACAGTCAAGGTTTAAGGATTGAACTGGCGCAGGAACTCCTGTATGGAGATATCCTTGCCGGTAATGCCCAGTTTCTTCCTGAGGCGGGCTCTGGCCAGATTGATGCTTTCGGGAGACTGCCGTGTAATCCCGGAAATCTGTTTTGTCGACAGGTTTTTGTTCAGCAGAACACATAACCGGCTCTCGTTGACAGTCAGAGTCGGAAACTCCCTGGTCAGGTTCTTGTAAAAACCGTCCTCGGGTTCCGGCACATAACTCCGCATCTCTTTGATGATTTCCCCATTCTCCGATTCTCCCAGTTCAGTGCAGACTTCCATTATTCTGTCCCTGGTCTTGCCTGGCTTCATATCCCTGCTTATTCCGCTAAGCTCTCCGATGGCCTTGCTGATGATCGAGTTCAGTCTGAACCAGTACATTTTCCTTTCCTCCATGAGCTTCTGCCTGTTCTGCACGGTGATTTCCCTCAGCTTTATCTCGTGGGACTGCCTCTTGATAATCAGGATGACCACCAGGAGTATGATGACTGTACTTAAGACTGATGCGAGTATGATGGTCCTGACTTTGTCCCGGCTCTGCTCCAGTTGCCGGTCTTTCTCGATGATGAGGTTCTCATTCTGGGCCTTGAAGAGTTCCAGCATAATGCTTCAGGAATCGCTGCGGCTGTCGTAATAGTCCCTGTTCCGGAGACTTTCAAATGCGAGCGCGGTGTCACCGATTGACTGGTACAGGTCACTGAGCATACCGTAGATGCCAGCTGTCTCCTTCTCAAATTCTCCCTGACTGTAATAATTTATGGCGGTGTTCAGGTCTTCTATTGCCAGTGCCGTCTCTCCAAGTTCCCCGTGAAGCATTCCGTTTACATAGTTCCACAGGCCCTTGAGGAAGATGTTGACGGCGAGGGGCCGGGCCAGCTCAATGTATTTTTCCGACTCCTCGTATGAGTGTGCGTCCATGTATGCGATGGCTGCGTTCAGGTACATCCGGCACAAGTCCTGTCCGCCGGCTGTGTTTTCTGAAAGTTCGATGGCTTCCAGCATAAGCCTGACCCGTTTGGCTGTGTCGGACGGTGCAGTGGATAGAGACGCGATATTGTTCATGCCTTTAGCCACGCTTAAGGAGTCGTTTATTTTCTTGGCGGTGTTTACATAAGACGTATAATACTCGTTGGCTTTGGGAATGTCGCCGCATATCCGGTATATTGCTCCCAGAAGCATGTAACAGTTCATGACATCGTGAGCAGTGCCCGATGTCTTCAGGATGTCCAGGGCATCGTCCGTATATCGTAAGGCGAGATGGTACTGGCCTTTCTGGAAATACAGAATGGCCAGGCAGTGCTCTGTCAGGGCCTTGTGGTATGTGTCGTTGAGAGCGGTGTACATCTCCAGGGAGCGCAGTCTCCAGGAGACGGCTTTGCTGAACAGAAACTTATCGGTCTCATACCACCGGGCGATGTAGTCGCAGATACGGGCCAGGTAGATGTTGTGTGCGGAAGAGTCTATCCCGGACATGAACAGTTCTGCGCAGTCTGCGGCTTTTTCCTTATCCTTCTCCTTATTCTCTATATAAAGGGAATAAACGGTCATATCCGCGCCGGGAATTTCAGACAGGATGCTCAGGGAATCCAGTGTGGAGCAGTATGCGCTTGTGATTGATGATAAGGACGATGTCAGTAGAATGAGGTATATGAGGAGTTTATGCGGATAATTCATGGATGTACTGTTATATTTAGCAAAACTACTGAAATTTTTACTAACTTTGAAGCGAAATTCTGAGTATATGGAAAAATTGGAATATAAGATTGCAAAGGGACTGCTGGATATCGAGGCAGTCAGACTCAGTCCCGAGAAGCCCTTTCTCTGGGCATCCGGACTTCATTCACCCATTTACTGTGACAACCGTAAGGCACTGTCCTATCCCGAATTCCGCAAGACTATCTGCGAGTCGATGATCGAGGTCATCAAGGCGGACTTCAAGAAAGTGGACGTGATAGCAGGCGTGGCTACAGGCGCTATCGCTTACGGAGCCATCGTCGCAGAGATGCTGGGCAAGCCGTTTGTGTACATCCGCTCCAAGGCCAAGGATCACGGTATGGGCAACCAGGTGGAGGGTGTCCTCCATCAGGGTGAGAGCGTAGTGGTCATCGAGGACCTTATCTCTACCGGTCAGAGCAGCCTGGCGGCTGTGGACGCGCTTCTAAAGTGCGGGGTACATGTCGCAGGCATGATCGCCATATTCTCCTACAACTTCGACCGTTCGCGCCGCGCTTTCGAGAATGCTGACGTAGAGCTGCACACTCTTTCCAATTATGACACCCTCATAGATGTGGCCGTCGATACCGGCTATGTGAAGGAAGAGGATGCCAAGATGCTGAAGGAGTGGCGTTACGATCCGGACAAATGGAGCAAGGATCATGAGTGAGACCAGCGTAAAGGGCCGGGAGGCACTGCTCAAGCGGCCTCCTATGACCATCTTCAGTCTGTTCTCCGACCTGAGCCTTCTGGTGCAGAATGTCCCCGAGGAGTACGGCGGCAAGATACAGGCCGACAAGGACAGCATACGCATTGAGTACAAGGGTATCAAATTCGGTATCACGGTTGACCGCAGGGAGCCGTTCTCGCTGGTGGTTCTCAAGGATGACGGGCAGTCTTTCCTTCCGTTCACGATATCTTTCTTCATGGATCCTGTAGGTCTGGATTCGACTTTGTTCCATATAGAGCTGACAGCCGAGCTCAACTTCATGATGAAGATGATGATCGGCAACAAGCTGCAGGAGATGGTCGACAGTATTACGGACCAGATTGAGAAGGCCGTCAACAGTGCTGCGGCAGGTCAGCCGCTGGATTTCTCCGACATCAAGCCTCCGGTCAATTTCAGCTGACGGATGTGGATTGGATGCCGATGCTGCCGGAAGAGTTTATAGAACAGCTTACACTCTCCCTCGGCCCCGAAAGGGCGGGGGAGGTGTTTTCTTATATACAGTACACGCAGCCTTCTGTGGCTGTCAGGGCCAATCCTTTCAAGGTCTCTGATGTTGAGAGCCTTTCTTTTTTGCCCTTCGACACTGAGCGCGGTACATATTCTCAGTGGGGACGCTTTCTGACCTCCCGGCCGGAATTTGCCCTTGATCCGCTTTTCCATGCCGGAGCCTATTATGTACAGGAGGCTTCGTCGATGTATCTGGAGCGGATTATGCCCCTGATGGCGGAAATGCGTCAGGCCCGTCCGGACGGAGCGTTCAAGGTGCTGGACCTGTGTGCGGCACCCGGCGGCAAGACCACGCATCTGCTTTCGATGCTGCGGGAGATACCCGGCTCGTTTCTGGTGAGCAATGAGGTCATACGTACACGGGCTGCCGTGCTGTGTGAGAATGTGTCCAAATGGGGGGCGGCCAATGTCGTGGTGACCAATAACGACCCGGCGGATTTCGCTGCTCTTCCTGGGTATTTCGATGTGATGGTGGTGGACGCGCCCTGTTCCGGTGAGGGTATGTTCCGCAAGGATCCGGAGGCGGTGGCCCAGTGGTCTGAGGACAATGTGCGGCTGTGCGCGGCCCGTCAGCACCGTATCCTCTCTGATGTGCTTCCGGCCCTGCGTCCGGGCGGTCTCCTGGTGTATTCGACATGCACATTCAATCACTATGAGGATGAGGACAACGTGGCCTGGCTGGTCTCCGAATACGGTTTTGAGGTGCTTGAGCAGAAGCATTTCTATCCCGGGGATGAGATGGCCGGGGAGGGCTTCTTCTTCTCGCTTCTCCGCAAGGGTGGCGGCGGTGACATGCCGGTTTTCAGCAATGCGTCCAAGTCCCGTGGCGGCAGATCCGGCGGCAGTGCTGCTTACCGTCCTTTCGGCTCCTTGGACTGGGTGCGGGACGGCTTTACAGTATACCGCAAGGGGCCAATGCTCAAGGCGTTCCCCGGCCAGGTCGCGGAGGCGATGCAGGCTTTCGAGCTCTCGTCCGGACTCCGTGTCATGATGTCCGGCTCGGCCGTGGCGGAGGTCAAGGACGGCAACAGAGGCAAACTTTTAGTATTGCCGCAGTATTCCCTGATTCAGAGCGAAGTTTATCGGCGGGGCAGTCTGCCCGAAATTGAAGTTCCGCTGGAAACCGCCCTGGCCTGCCTGCGTCTCGGTCCCGTCGTCCTGCGCGATGCCCCTGCAGGTTACGTGGTGCTTACCTATTCCCCCGAGGCAGTTCCTTTCGGGCTGGTCAAGAACCTCGGCTCCCGCTGCAACAACCTCCTGCCTTCGTCTATCCGCCTGCGGCAGATTTAAGAAACAGCAGCAATGAAAAGGATTGCCATATATGCATTCATGCTCATGTCCCTGCTTTATTCTTGTGGGCAAATGGAATTGAAGGAAGACGGCACTTCCCGTTATTCCAGGGATTCCCTGCTTGATCTGCTCGGCCACTACAGTTACATCGGTTGTCATGATTCAGTGATTATGACTGCGCGGCCGATGATAGACGAGGCTCTTGAGGCAGGGGATACCGTTACTGCCTTTTATGCCGGAGTGTTTACGGCTCAGTCGTTTTTGTTTTTCGAGAATACGGATTCAATCAAATACTATATCGACAGGATATCTCCGTTTTACGGGAATCTGGATAAAGAGACATTCAATGACAGGATAATATACAATAATGTACTCGGCTGCTATTATCTGAGAACCGATTTGGATTATTCCAGGGCATTGTCTCATTTTCTGGAGGGGTTGGAGCTAGCAAGAAACGCAGGGTATGTCAACAACACTGTGGCCATGCTGTCCAATATAGTAAATATATTCTATCTTCAGGAGGATTCTCTGGGCTATGATTATGCTGCTGAGGCGTATAAGACGGCTTTCAGTGAGAATTCCAGGAACACCTATTATAAATGCGTGGCGTGTGTGGACATGTGCGGTATGCTGCTTCTTAAAGGTCAGACAGATCTTGCGGAAAAATATGCGGTTGAGGCTGAGATGTGGTGTGACAGCAGTGAGGCCCGTTCCCAGTATGCGATAATAAACCTTCTGAACGCGGAGATATGTGAGAGGCGCGGCGGTATGGAAAAAGCTGCGGAATATTACAGGAAGGCAGTTGATGCGGCGGACATGGCTGATAAGGGCACGGTGTCCAATCTATGCCTGAGGTACGGTGGTTTTCTTGAAAGGACTGGTGACTATGACCGTGCGATGGAGATGTATCAGAAGGGCCTTGAGCTTTCCCGGTACAACAATACATTGGAGTTCAAGAACAATCTGATCGGATGCATAGCGGATCTTTCTTATAGAATGGGAAATATGTCCATGGCCGGGGAATTCTACCGGCTTTATAAGGTATATATGGACAGCATCTATATCAGCAGGGAGAGGGAGTTCAATCTGCTTATTCTCTCCAATAAGGATATAATGTATCAGCAGGAGATTCTTGTCAAGGAGCTGCGGCTTCAGGAATCTGAGAGACGTTTTATCATATCGTCACTGATTGTCGTCATGGTTGTGGTGACAATGATTCTGGTAATTGTTCATTACCGGCGTAAACAGAAGATTTACAAAGCCTTGGTTGAACAACACAGAAAATATATGCAGACACTGGACAAGGAGAAGGAACTGAAAGCCGGCGGCGTTGCCTCAGGCAGGAATACTTACGGCAAGGATGCGGAAGTGCGGAGCGGCTTATGACCGAAGAGAAATTCTATAAGAACGGTGATGTGTCATTGGAATCAGTCGCAGAGTGTTTGAAAACAAACAGGACCTATGTGTCGAGGGCGATAAATATCTTTTCGGGAAAGACATTCTACGGTTATATCCATAAATATCGGATAGAGGAGGCGACCAGGCAGATTGTGGCAGATCCCGGGCATGTGCTTTTCAAGCAGCTTGCATACGACCTCGGCTACAGTTCTGTTTCTGTATTCTCCAGAATATTCCAAAGGGAGATAGGCTGTACTCCCAGTGTCTACAGGAAGGAGGTTCTTGCTTCATCGTCCCAAATTGATCCTGCGTAAAATTGTATTAAGGTCAAAACCTTGATTTTGAGACAAATTGTCTCATGTCTAAATTTGTCCACATCAATTTTAAACAAAACAGACATGAGAACAAGACTATCAAGAATCACGGGTTTTCTCGCAATTGCCGGAGCATTCTGCTGTTCCTGCGAGGAGACAGAAAAATCAATCCTGGAATCCGTTTCCATTGAGCCTGCGTCATTGGAATTGACCGTAGGAAGCACGGCGGTGCTGGAACTGCGTGCGGTGCCTGAAACCTATATAATGAAAGGCGAGGTCATCTGGTCATCATCCGACCCTTCTGTAGTCACTGTGGATGAAAAAGGTATTGCATCGGGTGTAAAGGAAGGTACTGCCTCAGTAACTGCGGCTGTAGACGGGAAGGAGGCCCGGTGCGACATAACTGTTGTGTCTGAGGTGACTTCTTTCTCAATAGACCCGGCGCAGGCGGATATGGTTGTCGGTGATATACTGCAGTTGAAAGCAGTGACAGTTCCGGACGGTATTGACGGCGAGGTCCTGTGGTCCTCTTCGGACGAGTCTGTAGCTGCAGTGAGTGCTGCTGGAGAAGTGTCGGCTGTCTCCGCTGGAAATGTTACGGTGACAGCATCGTTCAAAGACTTGACTGCGGAGTGTGAGATTTCCGTAAGTGACCCTGAGCCGGCAAAAGTGGGAGACTTTTTTTATGACGACGGTACATGGTCCTCAGATCTGCGTGAGGACAAGACGTGCATAGGTGTGGTATTTTATACCGGTAATCCGGCCTTGCACGACGAGTCGCTTAAAAGAGAGCATCCTGACTGTGTGAACGGTCTTGTAATCGGGGCTTTTGCGGATGAACCGAATTATTGGCAGTCAGCTGTGTATGACTGCGGCATTTCAGTCGGGGAGTGGATCAGGACGAATGTTCCGTCTCTTATGCCGCCATTGACAGGAACACTGGAAGATGACGGGCTGAACAGGATGGTCGGTTTCAGTAATACACAGGCACTCATAGCCTTTGATGCTGATGAGTCCAACAGCGGATGGCCATTGGAGATATTGGATAATTTTCGTGAGTATCAAGAAAATAGTCCGGTGCCTCCTGAGAGCAGCAGCGGATGGTATATTCCGTCCGTCAAGGAACTTTCCCTGCTCTGTTCGGGAGAATATGACGGTAATATATGGAACATGCAGATGCCGGATGTGTCTAATCTGGAGAGAGTAAATGCCTCTTTGGCCAAAATATCAAGGCATTCCCCGATTATAGGAACATCTTATTATTGGTCCAGTTCAGAGTACAGTGCATTGGAAGCTCTTGGGCTCGATATGCTTTCGGGTAAAGTGGCGTATACCGTCAAGGATACCTATCCGTGGAGAATACGGTGTGTTCTTGCCTTTTGATTATACCCCTTTTGAAACAATGGCAATTATAACAAAAAAGAAGCAGCTGCATCTCTGTAACTGCTTCTTTTTCAGTGGGAGCTGAGGGAGTCGAACCCCCGACCCTCTGCTTGTAAGGCAGACGCTCTAAACCAACTGAGCTAAGCTCCCTTGCTTTTGCGGATGCAAATATAGAGCAAATTTTTTATCTGCCAAAAAAAAGTTGAAAAAATTGCATTTATTGAATCGTGATATCGTATTTTTCCATGAGTCTGTTAATCTCAGGATCAAGATTGCCTCTGAAAGCAAGGGATTTGTCCTGTCTTACCGCACTCAGGAAGTGTTCGACTGCTCTTCGTTCGTCTCCGCATCTGGACCGGGCAATGGCCAGCAGATAGTCCCGTTTGCCGGACTTCGGCAGGGCTTCCAGTATTTCCGCAGCAGAAGAGTTGTACTCGACGGCCAGAAAAGCCAGTGCGCAGTTGATGTCCCTGTAGCTGCTCAGGAGTCTTGCGGCTGTCGTATAATTGTGTTCTTTGAGTGCCTTAAGTCCGGCAGCATAGACTGTGTCCGGCTCAGTAGTCTGTATGGTGTCCTTGACCATCCCCCTGCGGTGCAGATAGAAGTCGAAGTTGACCTTGCGCAGCATCGGATACAGCCGCTCCTTGATGTATCGGTATTCAGGATGAGTGCTCAGGCGTGCCTCCCTTTGGTCAAGTGAGGCCGTCTTCCAGACATCCAGGATCCCATCCTTGTCTGTAAGGACCGTATCAGACAAGATCAGGCTCCTCAGGCCGTCCCAGTCCTCGGCATTGCTTCTCTCTACGTACCGGAAGCCTGTCCTGCCGAGGTATCCTGATATGGCTGAGGCTCTTTTCAGTGCAAGTTTCCGGTTGTTCCCGTAGCTTCCCTCTGGAGAGCATGATGCCGTGATAATCAGGCTGTCGGCAATGAAATCCTTCTGTTCGGTCATCTCTTCCATGACGGCTTTGATGTGGGCCAGTTCGGAACTGTTGTCGAAGTACGAGCCGTCAACCGTACAGCCTCCGGCCGGGAAACTGATGTAGGCGGATGTATTGAATTCCATTTTCCGGTCAATTACTTTCCTGACATATTTCTCGCAGTCGTCGATGAGAGTGGACAAAGAGGATACGTAGAAAGTCAGTGTATCCCGGACGGGGACATCGAACAGTCTAATGCCCTGACGGTAGATTCCTCCGCGCAGTACGACCTCTATCTTTCTGAGTCCCGGTTTTGTCTGAAATTCCTGGATGTATGCGTATTCCAGCCCACCGGAACCGTCCGAGACCACAGTGTCAAGTCTTAACCCCCTGATTATATACGGGTCCTTGACGAACTGCCGGTATTTGTCCTGAAGCCGGCTCTTCTTCCTGTTGTTGCGCCATGATGCCAGTTTTTTTATAAAATGCTCTCTCGCCTCCTGCATGGATATTCCGTACAGCCCTTCAACAACCTCTGTGTCAACAACGGACGAGTCATTCTTCATGGCGGCTAGGACCGGAAAGTTTCTGGCAATGAAAGTTTCCAGAAGTTCTTGATATATGAGGTCGGCCGAATCAGAAATGATGCTGCTGACGAACCTCCGGTAGAGTCTGTATCCCCTTATCTGACTTTCTCTGTATCCGCTGCCTGTAACATGCAGTGCGTCGAGCCTGACTGTATCGTTCAGAATCACGGCCAGGGGGACAAGGCGGAGCTGCCATTCAGGATTGATCATCCCGGCCGGAATATTTATATCGAAGGCAGTCTGTATCCTGCCGCTGCGTTCTGCGATATGTTTGGCTCTGGCCGTAATAACAATCTCCTGAAGGGGTTCGGCGGCCAGAATTGTTCCGGAAGAGTCCATGCCGCCCTTCATGAAGAATACGCGTCTTCCATCCGGATCGGTGACGGTCAGGGTGTCCGATGAGGAAAATGCAGTGTCTGTCTCCGGAATATCCAGTCCGTCTCCGTGTGGCAGCAGAATGGAGACGGATGTACTGTCCTCCACGAGTGCCTGTATGTCCCTGCGTACAGAAACAGCGCAGGAAACGGAAGCCAGCAATGCGGCGGCAGGCACGGCCGCAGCTGTCAGTCTGGTCAGTATGCGTCTCATATCATTCAGAAGTTGAACATCAGGTTGATGTGTATGTCATTTGGTGCGATGAAAGCCTTGACCCCTGAACCGGTTCTCTTACCGCATACGGGAGATGAATATTTCCTGTAAACGGCAGCACCTCCCCACAGGCCCAGGCCGAACTCGATGTTGATGTGCTTTGTTACGATGAGGGAATATCCGAACATCAGGCCGAGTCCCATGGCGTCTCCCTCCTCTGTCACCGGAGAGAATATACCGCCCGAGTTATATCTGCTCCACTGGAGCCGTGTTCCGTAGTAGAATCCCGAGTATACGAAAAACGGCCAGTATCTGGCTCCGGCAGCGACAGTCAGGGTCTTGTTCTGCAGCTGTCCTCCGCTGTCTGTCCTGAAATAAAAAGGGTTGTACCTTCCTTTGACGGACACGCTCCAGTGCCTGTGAACGGATACGCCGCCCTCGACATTGAGAGTCAGGAAATCGGCATAGTCCAGCATGTTGGTTGAGATGCTCCATCTCTGGGCCGAGGCGGTGTTGCCGAACATTGTCAGCAGCACTGCGGCTAGTGCTATAGTATAAAATGTTCTCATATCCGAATAAAGCATCCGAAACCTTCTTCCCTGCTTGAGCCGTCCCGAAACTCTTTGCCGTCCCCACATCGGCTTCGGATGCAGGGGCAAAATTATGTGCTTGAAACAGAAGGAAAAAACCAAGTCTGTAAAATTCAAAAAGCTTTTTATGTTTATAAAAAATCAGATTTTTATAAAAACTTGAATCGGAGGCTCAATTGTTTGGGTGCCATTTTGGCAGGGTGGTGGATGTGGTATGTCTTTTGCCTTAACCGCACAACAGAAAATATTCAAATTTAAAAATATGGCACAGCAAAAAGGAAAAATAGGGGTAACAACTGAAAACATTTTCCCCGTTATCAAGAAGTTTCTCTATTCGGACCACGAGATCTTCCTCAGGGAGATAGTGGCCAATGCAGTGGATGCTACTCAGAAGGTGAAGGCACTGGCCAATACCGGTGAGCTGAAAGGTGAGCTCGGTGATCTGACCGTGCGTATATCTGCTGACGATAAGAAGAATACATTGACCGTTACCGACCGTGGAATCGGCATGACAGCCGAAGAAGTGGACAAATTCATCAATCAGATAGCATTCTCCGGTGCCGGAGAGTTCCTGGAGAAGTACAAGGATGTGGCCGGTAATATCATAGGCCATTTCGGACTGGGCTTCTACTCCGCCTTTATGGTTTCTAAGAAAGTGGTGATAGAGTCCCTGTCATGGAAGGAGGGTGCAAAGCCCGTAAGATGGGAGTGCGAGGGCAATCCCGAATTTGCCATGACTGAGGGAAGCCGTACCGACAGGGGTACCGAGATAACCCTGTATCTGGATGACGACTCCAAGGAGTTTGCAGGAAAATCCAAGGTGGAGGAGCTGCTGAAGAAATACTGCCGCTTCATGCCCGTGCCCATCGCCTTCGGCAAGGAGCAGGAGTGGAAGGACGGCAAGTACGTGGATACCGACAAGGACAAGATAATCAACGATACCGACCCCATCTGGAACAAGAAGCCCGCCGATCTGAAGAAGGAGGACTACATGAAGTTCTACCGCGAGCTCTATCCGATGCTGGAGGAACCGCTGTTCTACATCCATCTGAATGTGGACTACCCCTTCAACCTCACCGGTATCCTGTATTTCCCCAAGATCAAGGACCGTCTGGACGTGACCAAGAACAAGATCCAGCTTTACTGCAACCAGGTGTTCGTCACCGACTCTGTGGAGAATATCGTGCCCGATTTCCTGACCCTGCTGCACGGTGTGATAGACTCCCCGGATATCCCTCTGAACGTTTCCAGGAGCTATCTCCAGTCCGACTCCAACGTAAAGAAGATTTCCACCTACATTACTAAGAAAGTGGCTGACCGCCTGGAGGACATCTTCAAGAACGACCGCAAGGAGTACGAGGAGAAGTGGGACAACCTCAAGCTCTTCATCGAGTACGGCATGCTGACCGAGGAGAAGTTCTGCGAGAGGGCCCTCAAGTTCGCCCTGATGAAGAACACCGACGGCAAGTTCTTCGCCTACGACGATTACCGCAAGGCCATAGAGGCCGCCCAGACCGACAAGGACAAGAAGGTGGTATACCTCTACGCCACCGATCCCGTGGCCCAGTATCAGTATATCGAGACGGCTAAAAACAAGGGATATGATGTCCTGCTCTTCGACTGCCAGCTCGATGCCCATTTCGTCAACCTGCTGGAGACCAAGATATCCGACTCTACATTTGCCCGTGTGGACGCAGACTCGATAGACAAGCTTATCCGTAAGGAGGATGTCAAGGAGCCCGAGATGCCCGAGGCCGAGAAGACCGACCTCTCCGACATGTTCGAGTCCGTCCTGCCCGAAGGCAACCACTACTTCGTAAAGCCTGAGAACCTGGGGGAGAACGGTGCTCCTATCCTGATTACACAGTCCGAGTTCATGCGCCGTTACCGCGACATGTCGGCCCTCGGCGGAGGAATGAACTTCTACGGTGAGATGCCCGAGTCCTATACCATCGATGTCAATATCCAGCATCCGCTGATCAAGCGTATCCTCGAGGCCAAGAGCACATCTCTGTCAGAGCAGTGCGCGTCTTTCGACAGCCGCAGGAACGAGCTGCAGGCCGGTATCGACAAGCTGGATGCAGCCATGAAGGACAAGAAGGAGGAGGATATCCCCACTGCGGACAAAGACGCGAAGAAGGAACTGGAGAAAGAACTCGGAGAAGTCCGCGACCAGAGGAAGGAGGCCATGAAGGGCTTTGCCAAGGACAATATCCTCCTGCATCAGGTAGTGGACCTGGCCCTGCTGGCGAACAATATGCTGAAAGGCAAGGATCTCTCGGAGTTCATCCGCAGAAGCATAGAGGTGCTGTAGCCGGATCAGTCCCGCAACAGAAATCTGATAACCTCGCGCATCAGGTCATCGACCTGATGTTGCGAGGTTAGTGCTTCTATGGGGAAGCCAAGACTCACGCATCTGTGGTCTCCGTCGTATGCGACTGCGGCGGAGGTGTTGCCTGTTTCGTATCTCATGAAGGTGAAGGACTGGTCATCAGACGGAATTATTGCATCCGGTGACTCCACGCAGTAGATTCTTGGATTGGGCTCGGTCATGAATGTTACGTCAAGCTGCCTGTCGTTGAACAGTCCTCCGCAGTTGTTTACTGTTCTGACAGCTCCTGACGTGGAGGCGGACCCGTTGCTCCATTGGAATCCGAATATGTCTGATGCGAGTCTGTAGGCAGTGAACCGGGTGTCGTTGCCGCGCATTATGGCGGACAGATCTTCTCCAAGCATCTTTCCGGCTTCTGTGACAATCCTCTCTATGGCTGCTGCCGTACTGTCGATTCTGGCGGAGATCATGCCTGAGTCAGGTCCACTAAGTGTGTCTTTCAGTTCCATAAGCCTGTCTGCAGAGAGCCTGAGCCCGGACATGGCGGATTCCAGAACCGCTGTGGCAGGGTAGACGGTGCCGCTGTCATACCACGAGCATTTACCGATATTGGCCCCGGACACGATGAGCGAGCCTCCCTGGGCACAGTATTCGGACAGTACGGACATCAGGCAGGAGTCCAGAAACTCTCCGGTCTGTTTGCCGAAGATCAGATCAGTGACGGGATATTTGCCTGCGTCGGCTCTCTGGTTCAGATAAGCGCTTAGGGATGTGGAGCAGAAGCTGTAACCGGCTCTCATCAGGGCCGTACCGTGTATTGAGGGGTAGTCGAAAGTGTTGCCGGCGACAGATTGCGGACCATAGTCCAGATAGGATGCGCCGAATCCCGGTCTGTCGTCATGAATCCACTGGTCTGTCCTGTCGTAGCCGTACTGCTCTCCGGTGTATGAGATGTCGCTTATATAAGGAACTCCGTGGTCGGAGTTGAAATCAAAACCGGCGAATGTGGAGTCGCATTTCGCATATCTGGCAGGGGATGAGGTCTCTGTGAATCCGTTGACGACAAGTACGGTGCCGCTTTCCGGAATATATCCTGCAGAGAGGATTTCAGAAGGGAAGGACATTCCTCCCCGGTTGACCGCGACGACTTTGTAGCTGTACAGCTTTCCGGACTCGATACGGTCAGTATATTCAGTGCCGTTCACAAGTGTGCCGCTGTCGAATCCCGGCATTTCTTCTATGCCGAAAGGATCGTATGTCCTCTTGTATACAATGTAACAGTCCGGTGCGGCTGTGGGCTCGGTCGGGTCGATACGCGGGCTCCAGCTGAGCCTGATGCCTGCCTTGCTTCCTCCGGTTTCCATGAGGCCGGCGCTGAAGCCGGTTACGGGAAGCGGCTGAACAGTATAGTCACTGCCGGAGATATATGCCAGGTATTTCAAAATGCCTTTGTATATGGCCCGTGATACTGTGAACTTGAACTCTGGGTCGAGGGCGTATGTCATGTCTGCGAAATTCTGGTGAGACAGCAGTTCTATGAGCACGGTCGGAACGTCAGGGACCCTGGCTTCCATGTAGGAGCGGTCCCAGATGCCGCGTCTTGTCCAGTCTGTGCGGAAATGAGCCCTTATGTCTTCAACAATTGAGGTCTGCACTATGTCAGATAGTTCCCTGGCCATGATCCGTGGTCTTCCGTCGGAGTAGCAGCTGCTGCCGTCGGATACTTCCTTATATATTGCCAGAGTGCCGATGGTGGAGTCGGAGAGTGTGAGTCCGGCATCGGTATGGAGTGCCAGTGCGGCATCCACAGGTATGCCGTAGTCGCGGATGAGCGAGTTGACCCACTCGCCTCGGGACATATAGTCGTCCTTGTAGTCATCTGACTCTCCGCTTGGACTGTATACTTCTTCCGGAAAGCCGCTCCACTGAAGCCAGTATCTGGCCGCCTCGGCGTACCTCGGGTAGCCGCTTACGGAGTACCCACGGATTATATTTCCCATGCCTCCTCCGAATCTTACCGCATCGGACGTTATGATGCCCTTTGCTCCCTGATGTCCGCCGCTGACAGTTACGCCTTGCCCTGTTTCCCCCTTGGTGAAGCGGAACGTTCCGAGATACACCCATGTGCCGCCGCCTATGCTTTGGTCCACCGAGAAGGATTGTTCTCCTCCTGCATACCGTACAGTATAATCGGCTACTGTGCTGTTGGGGAGTGAGGCGTATGAGACGTAGACTGCGTAATCTCCGGTTTCAGGGAAAAATGGCAGATAGGAAGCTGTGGACGGATGATTGCGGTTCGCCGCGACCATCCTGACAGTGCCTTCTGAAAAAGGGTTCTCACCGTTGGAACAGGGCACCCCGGTTTTTCCGAAGCCTGGCAGCGGGCAGTCCTCCCAGTCAAACTGTTGTTTTGCAGAAGGATTTCTTTCCGAATAAAAGGGATCACCGTTGTCGACGATGATCTCTATTGTCTGGTAATCGCGTTCCCTGGGCATAAGTACGCGGGCTCCGGCATTCTCCAGCATCGGTGCGAGAAATGCAGTTACGTAGCTGTGAGGCAGAAGATCCTCTATGGTGGAAAAGAAAGGTGCTCTCTGCCATTTCCACCTGTCCTCATCAAGGCTGTAATAGTAGCCGTGCCCTGCCCATACGGCTATATTTCTTCCATACAGGCCTTCCGTGACTGGCGGAGCAGGATTCATGGCGGTCAGCCAAGGCTCAGGATTGCGTGTCCGGGCATTCCTGTCCTGAAATTTCCTTCCTGAGAAAAAACCGGAGGCAAGTCTCTCAAGCGGTTTGCCGTCCCAGAACAGCCTGATTTCCAGTCCTGAGTATTCGTGCGGAAGCAGATCCCGGATAATATCCTCGATGTTGCTGATGTCGCTGTCGCGCAGCGGATATTCGGAGACGGTGCGGCTCAGGTGCACGTCCATCCTTTTCTTATATATATTATAGGAGTCGATGCTGATTGTTCCGGAGACGGAGGCTTTTTCCGACATGTAGGCGTTGATGGAGTCGGCAACCTGCGGAATTATCCTGTCCAGTCCGTCGCGGGCGTGAAGACACGTAAGGGACGCAGCTGTTGTGAAAAGCAGTGCGGCGGCAGTGATAAGTCTTACCATTTGTATACGATATTAAGGGCCGCTTTATACGGCAGCCATTCGCTGGAACCGTTCCATCCTATGTACATGGACCCGTCGGAAGAGCAGTGGCCTTCATAGAATCCGGCCTGAAAGCCTCCGCCGACTGATATCTCAATTCCCCAGTGTTTCGTGAGTGTGAATGCATATCCCAGAGTTATGCCGGCCATAAAATTGTAGCCTGTCTGATACTTGTCGACGTAGGTTCCCCAGTACAGCGGGTGTATGCCTTTACTGAGGGTCCATGCGGAGAAACCCAGATTGGGGCCGACGAAGAAACCTCTGAAAGATTCGATGGGGTAGTAGCGGCTTTCTACAAATGTCATCGCCATGACCGCCGGACCTTGAATGATGCCGGCGAAGCCTTTCGGATAGAAGATTCCCAGACCTTCCAGCGCGACGGTTACATTCTTGTGCGCCCTGAATTCCACCGAGGGGTTGACAATGCCGACTACTGCCGCTGCACTGAGCTTTACGGCAGTTCTTACCGGTTCTCCTCCGAACAGCCGTTCCTGACGGGCGAGCCGCAGACTGTCCTTGTCATTATCTGCTGCGGAAGCTGTGAGGACAGTTGCAGCGCACAAAGCGAGAATGCCTAGAAGGCGGTATATGCAGGGTTTCATATTTTGGATTTTGAAAAAACTGAGTCGAGGAGCCTGACAGCGGGATGACCGGCCAGGGCAACAATGACGGTTCCTGTTACTATTGATATGGAATCTGCTGCATAATCCAGGATGTCACCTTGTCTGGATGTGAAGAACCAGTCCTGGAAGAGTTCGGTGAGTCCGGCAAAAAACAGTCCGCTGAGCAGCGTTATGACAATGGCATGCTTACGGATGGAGTCCCGTCCGGAAGCATAGCGGCACGTGAGCCATGTTATGAAAGGGTAGGGAAAAAACATGGCGAAATGGGCGTATCTGTCCAGTCTGATGCCAAGGAAATACTTGCCCAGATCCAGGTCCGGAGACTTGAATGAGTAGAAACAGAAGAACAATACCATCGCCAAGTAGATGATATATAGTGTCTTTATCAAGATTTTCGCTCCTTTTTGCATAGTACAAATATAGTCGAAAATACAGATGGAAATATATTTTTTTGTATAATCTTAAAAGATGTATATTTTTGTGAGATTAACTGTATTTGAAAATCTAAAAGTTAAGGCATGAGAAATATTTACAGATTGGTCGCACTGGCACTGCTGTCAGCTTTCGGGGGCTTTGCCGTTTATGCTCAGACCCAGGAAGAAATAGAGATGGCGAAGTCCATGGCCCGCTCATACGGATACAGCGAGAGTGAGATCGAGGCAATGGTGCAGCAGCAGAAAGGAGGCTCCTCCTCCGGTGGCGGAATGAAGACAGTTCCTCCCACAGTCAATAGAAACGAGGAGATGACCGTTGCGGATATCGGTACTCCCGGGATTGAGGGAGAGTCTCCGGCACCTGTATCACCGATATACGGACACAGTATATTCCAGTCCCAGAACCTGAATTTCGTTCCGAGCTACAATATTCCCACGCCTGCCAACTACAAGCTGGCAGCCGGAGATGAGATCGTGCTGGATATCTGGGGTGCCACATACGCCAATTATACCTTTACTATAAGTCCTGAGGGAAGCATAACAGTCCCGGATGTCGGGCCGGTATATCTTTCCGGATGTACGGTCGAGGCTGCTGAAAAGAAACTCAAGGAGAAGTTTTCAAGTATAATGTCCGGTATATCCGGAGAGAATCCCAATACATTTCTCCGTCTTTCCATAGGCAGGATAAGGTCATTCACGATAAATGTCGTCGGTGATGCTGTCCGTCCCGGCACCTATACACTGCCGTCTCTGTCAACGGTGTTTTCCGCAATATATCTCGCAGGTGGCCCTACGGATCTGGGTTCGGTGAGGGATATACGCGTCTACCGGAACAACAGGATTGTCAATACTCTGGACGTGTACGATTTTATAATCGACGGTGATTTTTCCAAGAACATAAGGCTTGAGGACAATGACCTGATAATGATCAGGCCCTATTCCATCCATGTGTCCATAAGCGGAAGCGTCAAGCGTCCAATGATCTATGACATGAAAGACGGTGAAACTGTGGCGGATCTGCTTCTCTATGCTGCCGGTTTTTCGGACAATGCCAACACTCAGCTGGTTCAGGTCAGGAGAACTTTCGGAGAGAGACTGGAGACATTTAACGTAATGGCTGCGGACTTCGCATCTTTTGAGCTTAAGGACGGTGATGCGGTAAGTGTAGGCGCCAATATTGAAAGAAACAAGAATATTGTAAGTATCAGCGGAGCTGTATGGCATCCGGGATCTTATGCCCTGACAGAAGGGGTGTCTACGGTTCGCGAACTCATAGATTTTGCCGGAGGACTGCGGGAAGAGGCTTTTATGGAAAGAGGCTATATCGAGAGACTCAATGAGCAGCGTGAGCCTATAGCTCTGTATTTTAATCTAAAGGAGCTGATGGACGGAGGACAGGATATCCCTCTGTGCAATGAGGATAATGTACGGATCTACTCAAGCACGGAGATGGAGGTGCCGACGACGGTGTCTACGAGGGGATTCTTGAATAATCCTACAACAATCACGTTCAGAGAGGGAATGACCTTGGGCGATGCTATACTTCTTTCAGGAGACTTTGCAATCGGTGCCTCCAGGATTAATGTGGACGTGGCCCGCAGAAATATGGACAGTGATACCGATTTCAAGAGCGATACAGTGTCGATAGTATACAATTTCAACCTCCTGGAAGATCCCTCCGCAATGGATTTCAAGCTGGCTCCTTACGATATCATATCAGTAAGACCTACGCCCAGTTACAAGGTACAGCAGGGTATCACCGTCAACGGAGAGGTGGTGTTCCCCGGATATTATGTCATAGAAAGTAATGTCGTGCGTCTGAGCGAGGTGATAGAACGCTCCGGAGGATGTACCGATGACGCATACCTTGAAGGAGCTTCCATTATGAGAATGATGAGCGAGGAAGAGTACCGCAGGGCCGTCCAGGCAGCGCATCTTGCTCTTCGGGAAGAAGGCGTGGATTCATCAATGGTTGAGATTCCAAACCGCGAACAAAGGTATAGAATCGGCATTGATATGGTGAAGGCATTGGAGTCTCCCGGCTCATACAATGATATTGTGCTTCAGACAGGAGATATCGTAAGTATTCCCAAGATGAACAGTACGGTGAAAATTTCCGGAGCTGTTTTATATCCCAATGTAGTGGCCTACAGTCCTGATTTCAGTGTCAAGGACTACATCAATATGGCAGGCGGCTATGTAAAAGGAGCCATAAAGAATAAGAAGTATATCGTATATATGAATGGTACTGCTGCGACCAAGAAGAGCCGTCGTTTCGAGCCGATGCCCGGATGTGAGATTATAATCCCGATGAAAGACAGGGATAACAGGAACAGGCTCAGTGCTGCGGAGGTTGCCGCTCTTGCTTCTTCGACAGCATCTGTTGCGACAATGGTGGTCACTATGGTCAATCTGCTCAAGTAGTATGACTCCGGGTTACCGCCAGCTTACAGCAGAAGAGATATCTGTCCTCAGAGGCCAGGGCTGTTGGGCCGAGGACTGGCGGCATGTATATGTGTCGGAGTGCTTCACTCCGGAATGTATAGTCAGGGTCAATTTCTACGGAGTGGTCCGTCTCGGAGTGTTCTCGGGGTCTATCGCATTGCCAGGAGGCATATCCGTTCACAGCGGCATATATGATGCGACCCTGTTCAATGTTTCTGTCGGGGACAGTTCTCTTATTGCGAATATTCACGGGTACATAGCTAATTACGACATAGGTACCCGCACATATATCACCGATGTCGGCAAGATATACATGGAGGGTGTGTCCGCTTTCGGCAACGGTATCAAGGTGAAAGTGATGAATGAGGCAGGAGGCCGTGATGTCGGGATTTACACCGGGATGTCGTCTCAGGCTGCGTATCTTTCAGCGGTGTACAGATACCGCCCCGGGCTGGCTGAATCATTCGATGCGGCTGTTTCCGGGGTTGTTTCCAGACTGTCTTCTGACAGGGGCTGCATCGGCTCCAATGTCAGGATAGAGAATGTGGATGTTGTCAGGAATGTCAGAATAGGAAACGGTGCGGTGCTGGAAGGCTGTCTCCGTCTGTGCGACGGGACGGTGGCAAGTACGGATGACGCTCCTGTGCGGATGGGCTGCGGAATAGTCTGTTCGGGATTCATAGTGCAGTCCGGTTCGGTCATAGAGGACGGCGTGACAGTTTCAAGTTCTTTCATAGGACAGGGAGTAAGGCTTGGCCGCGGCTTTGCATGTACGGACAGCCTGTTTTTCGCGGACTGCCACTGCGAGAACGGGGAGGCGGTCTCGGTATTTGCCGGTCCTTTTACTGTCTCGCACCATAAGGCGACATTGCTGATAGGCTCGATGTTCTCGTTTATGAATGCCGGGTCGGCAACCAATTTCAGCAATCATCTTTACAAACTTGGCCCTGTCCATCAGGGTGTTTTTACACGTGGTGCCAAATTCGGCTCGGGGGCTTATATGATGCTTCCTGTCCGGACGGCACCATTTACGACGGTCCTCGGCAGGCATTATGGAAGGATTGACTCGGACGGAATGCCGTTCTCGTATATAATCGAATCAGCCGGTAAGTCTTATCTGGTACCCGGAGCCAACCTTAAGAGTTCCGGACTGTTCAGGGATATGCATAAGTGGCCGGCAAGGGATGTACGGGCTGTGTCCGGACGGATAGATCATGTGATCTTCGATGTGTTCTCTCCTTATACTGCTTCCGCCATGATAGCCGGAAAGGACAGGCTTATAAAGATGCTGTCAGAGGAAAGATTCTCGGGAGTGCCGGCGGTCTACGGAGGTTGCTGCATTTCCTCGCCTTCCTTGACCAAAGGTGCCGGCAGATATGAGAATGCGCTTAAATATTATGTCGGTAAAAAGTTGGCCGACAGGCTTGTTGACAGAAAATTGGGTTCTGATGAAGCTGTAAGGGAGGCACTTGCTCCCGAATCTCCTGTGGGCGGAGGCTCCTGGGTGGATATAGCCGGGCTGCTGTCTCCTAAAGCGGAGATTGATAATATCGTGGAGGAGATGGCAGGCGGAATACTGGATGCGGCGGCTGTCGAGTCCAGGTTCGCGATGGTGGCGGCAAATTACAGCCTGTATGAGTGGAGGTGGATATACGATCATATCGTTACAGTCTTTGGTGTTGAGCCCGACAGACTTACGAGAAAAGGACTGAAGGCTCTCCTGAGACAGTTTGAGGAAGCGGCCTGTTCCATGTTCTCAGAAATGGAGCATGATGCGCTCAAGGAGTTCTCGTCGGACATGATGACAGGCTTCGGTCACGACGAAGAAGGCCTGGCCCTGTCAGATTTCAGGAATGTGAGAGGAGAGGGGGACTCGGACCCTGTGGTTGTGGCTTTACGTGCGTCACGCCAGGATATCTCCTCCCTGGTCCGTAACGTGCTCTTATCCCTTTAGGGAGTCTATCCCGAGATCTGCCTTAATCTTGTCTATGACGGCTGTGACTACCTGATATATTCTCTTGCCTTCTGTGTAATCGGCAGGACAGACAAAATGCACTCTTTCCTCATACAGCAGCCTTTCTGATGTTTCTTTCTGTCTGCCGTCCGGATTGTACACGGCAATGGAGTAGCCCCCGAACTGCTTGACCAGTTTCATGCAGGGGATGTCAGTGGCTCCGTCTCCGAAATATATCATTCTGGAGAAAGGAACCGGCCTGCTTTTCTCCGGCAGATAACGGTTCACCAGGGTGTGGTCGCGTATACTCATTACGCCTTTGTTGATCTTGAACAGGAACTGTGTCTTTGCAGTATAGTCCACCGCGACAGCCGGCCATACGGCCTCTCCGTTGTCATAAAGGAAGGAGCAGGCATAGACTTTCTTGAATTCATGATATATATCCGTACCTTCTATCATTTCAGTAAGACCGGAAGAGTTGATGTAGTGCTCTATGTCCAGTCCGCGCTGTGCACCGTAGCTGTTTATCAGACTGAACCATTCGCGTACTCCCGGATAGAGCTTTACCATTGATCCGAATTTTCTGAAATTGTCCCTGGTCAGATGGACTCCGGCTTCTTTCGCCTCATCTATCATGGTCTTCATGTAGCACAGGATCTCGCTTGCGTCATTCTCTTCTGAGAGCTGGTTGCTTTTTTCCCAGAATATCCCCGGATTCTTTCCGAAAGTCTGTATCAGTCCGAATTCCTGCATGTTGGCAGGGGAGAGGGTGCCGTCGAAGTCGTATATGAGGGCTACTGTAGGTCTTGTCATAGTGTTCTGCTAGCGTATTTGCGGAGCCAAATTAGCAAAATTTTTCATTTTTCCGTATGTTTGTAAGATATTATTGTGATATATGAGATACCTCCTTCTGTCCATCCTCCTCATCTGCTGCCCTGTGTGCCTCCGGGCCCAGGCATGGTTCTGTACGGATGAGGGTACGGAACTGGTCTACACCCGGTATTATGCAGAGGACGGCTCGGTCAAGTGGAACCATACCATGAGTATTCTTGAGACTGCTCTCGATTCCGCAGACTCTTCTCTCACAGTGACTTATTCCTCATTTATCCGGACGGTGGACGGCAGGGGGCTCGAGAACATGGATGCTCCGGCCGTGATGACGGCCCTGATCAACCGGGACGGGGATGTGACCCTAGACATTGCCGCCAGCCTGGTCTCCGTTCTCAAAGGAATACTCTGGAAAAATGCCAGAATCACTGCGGAGGGCGGCCAGACCCTGCTGCCTTCCGTCCTGATGCCCGGAGATACCCTGCAGAGTGCGTCCGGTAAGGTCAGGGCTCTGGGTATGACGATGAACGTTACCGTGACGGAGCGGCTGGTCCTCGGTACCGACACCCTGACTACTCCGGCCGGTACATTCCCGTGCGTGATAGTTTCCGAGCACAAGGTCGAGAAAGGGATGATGCGCAACCGTGTCACCACTGCCCGCACCTGGTATGCCAGGGGCATAGGTATGGTCCGTCACGATACATACGACAGGAACCTGAAACTGGAGACCACGGAGGTTCTGGAAAAAATAGTGAGAAAATAATACCCGGCAGATGCAACAGACGGCCCTGCCCATACGTTATATAAGTGGAGAAAAACAAAAGATGATACCTAAAGAGATTACAGCGTTCTACAACAGATACAAGACGAGGCTCTACAATACGTCGCTGCGGATAACAGGCGACAGTTTCGATGCCGAGGAGATAGTTCAGGACACTATCATCAAGTATCTGAGGACCAATACAGGCGGAATGTCCGAGGCTCAGACTTCGGCCTGGCTTGTAAAAGCCTGTACCAGAGCTTCGATAGACATGCTCCGTATGCGCAGGGGGCTGAAGGTGAAGCTTGGGAAATTTGCGGAGGAGGACCCGGAGGAGGACTCGTCGCAGCAGTGGGACAGTCTCCTGCAGAGTCAGAGTCCGCAGGAGATGATAGGCAGGATAAAGCGGCAGATGCTCCGGATGCCTGACGGATACAGGGCGGTGCTCTCCCTGCTGCTCTTCGAGGGGTACGACTATTCCGAGGCCGCGCAGATACTGGGGGTGGAGGAAAGCACGGTGAGGTCGCAGTATCTCAGAGGCAAGCGCAAATTGGTGGAAATGATTAAAAATGAGAAATAACAGGACAATGGATAACTTACAGCAATACTTCAGACAGAACAGCGGAAGCATCAATGAATCAGATGAACTCATCCCAGAAGGGGACGAGGCACGCTTCGAGCGGCGATGGGAGTACTCCAGCCGTGACCGCATACATTTCCGTTCAGGGCTCAAGCGCAGAAAGAAACCTCTGTGGAAGGTCATTGCCTTCCCCCTCGTGGCTTCCATAGCACTGATAGTCGGTGTCCGGATGCTGATGAATCCGTTTGTCAAGGTAGAAGAACCCCAGGTGCGGATAGCGGAAGAGAAGGCATATTCCGAGGAACGGGATACATTGTCCCCCGGGTACATCTATCAGCAGTACTGCCGCACTGTGGCTGATATTACGGTCGAGGTCGCTGTCCTGACTGCTTATATGCCTGAGGACTATGCGGAGGAGGCCATGGCTGTGGTGGACGATATAGTCCGGGAACCGGTGCCCCTGATTGACCAGCTGGAAGGAGTTGATATACAGCGGCAGAGGGAGATTCTACAGGAGTACTCGGCCAGACAGATAGCAGCCCTGGACCATGTGGTAGGAACCATAAGGGGGCTGAATGAGACAGAATAAAACATTTTAAATCAACGCAGATATGAAAAGATTAATTACAATGGCAGCCATACTGGCATTGATGGTACCGGTATGCGCACAGGCAAGGTCTTACGACGAGATTACCAAAGAGGTGAAAGTCCGTAATTTCAACGGCATCAGGGCCGGAAACCGCTTTGAGGTGGACGTGGAGAAAGCCTCTAAGCATGCTTTGGAACTCACATTCCCTGCAGAATTGGAGGAATATGTGACAGCTGAAGTACAGTCTGGCGTACTGGTTCTTACCATCGACCTTGAAAAGGCTCCCAGGGACATCCGCCGCGAGTTCAACAGCGGGGACTGGAAGCTCTACGCCAAGGTCAGCTGTCCGGAGATAGAGGGCGTACGCCTATCAGGTGCAGCTAATATGAGTATTTTGGACCGGTTTGACACTCAGTCGCTTGATATCCGCACCAGCGGAGCCTCATCCCTCAAGAAAGCGGCTTTCAATACAGTGGGTGATCTCAGAATTGTGGCTTCAGGTGCTTCCCACGTTGAAATGGATCTGTCCGGCAGCATTGACAATTCAGATATTGAATGCAGCGGTGCCTCAAATGTATACATCGTAGGAGGCAATTACACTGACTGCGTGGTAGATAATTCCGGAGCCTCCGACGTGGATATGGAGGAGGTCAGGATGAAGAACCTCCGCATCAGTCTTTCAGGTGCGTCCAATTTCTATGTCGATGGTACGGCTGACTACCTTGACGTGGATGTAAGCGGAGCCTCCAGCTGCAAGGCATCCTCTCTTATAGCCACGAGAGCCAGGGTAGAAGCCAGCGGTGCCTCAAGTGTAACTGTAAATGCCAAGGATATGGATCTCGTGGATGTGTCCAGAGCATCCAGCGTCAGAAACCGCAGATAAGAGAAGATGTCCTGGATACATTCAGATAAGGATTTCGTGCTGGACTCGCACTGCGACACTCCGACGATGCTGCTCGAGGAGATAGACCTCGGGAAGCGGCAGCCGAGGGGGCACGTGGACTTCGTGAGAGCCCGGGAAGGCGGGGTGGACGGGATGTTCTTCGCGATATACTCTCCGCCGGAGCTTACGGACGCGGAGGCCACGGTACATGCGATAAGGCTCATATCCAAATGCTACGATGCCGTCGACAGCAACAGCGCTGTCGCGGCATTCGCTGTTTCCCCGGAACAGGCTTTCGAGCACAAGAAGCACGGCCTTATCTCCGTATTTCTGGGTATGGAGAACGGCACCCCGATACAGCATGATCTGGAATATCTGCGTCTTTATCATCGCTTTGGAGTGCGTTATCTCACGCTCTGCCACAACCGGCACAACCAGATCTGCGACTCGTGCATGCCCTTGGAGCCGGAATGGGGCGGCCTCTCCGCTTTCGGAAAGGAAGTGGTGGCCGAGTGCAACCGCCTGGGTATCCTACTGGACTGTTCCCATGCCTCTGACGGGACATTCTACGACTTGCTGAATTATTCCAAAACTCCGATTGTCGCCTCGCACTCATCCTGCAGGGCCCTGTGCGGCCATCCCCGGAATATGTCCGACACCATGCTGCGGGACCTGGGCTCCGCAGACGGAGTGATTCAGGTCAATTTCTATCCCAAATTCATCGACTCCGATTTTGCCCAGGACGAGAAATTTCTGAAACTCAGCGAGGAAGGGGAGCATTGGCAGGAACTCTACCGCTCCGATCTGTACAATATCGAGTACCGGGACAATTACTGGCGGATAATGGACGAGCTGGCAGTCTATCCCACGCCCTCTGTCAGGAGGGTCGTGGACCACATCGACCATGCCGTGAAGGTGGCCGGAGCGGCACATGTGGGCTTAGGCTCGGATTTCGACGGGATAGAAGTGGCACCCGAGGGACTTAGGGACATCTCCATGTACGGCAACATAGCAGCGGAGCTGCGGCAGCGGGGCTACAGCAGTTCTGAGATACGCGGCATCATGGGCGGCAACTTCCTGAGAGTCATGCACCAGGCTCAGAAAGCAGCACAGTCCTCAGCAGATTGAGGGCGCTGCCGGCGAAACGGTCGATATTGGTGCTCCGGTCGTTGTTGAAACGGAACATCCGGGACAGGACTGCGGTCTTGCCCGGATTTTTCGTATCCGGATATGCCACTGCGGTCCAGACTGTGCCGACGGGCTTGTCGGGCGTGCCTCCGTCCGGGCCGGCGATGCCGGTGGTCGAGAGGGCGTAGTCAGTCCCGAGTGCCTCGCGGACTCCGAGGGCCATGGCCTCGGCACATTCGCGGCTGACGGCTCCTTCTGAAGCGATTATTCCGGTGGGAACGTGCAGTACGTTTTCTTTCACCGAGTTGTCGTATGATGTAACGGAGCCGTAGAAGAACCTGGAGGCCCCGGGAATCTGCGTAATGAGTGACGCTATCCTGCCTCCGGTGCAGGACTCGGCTACGGCCAGGGTCTTTCCTGCGGCAGTCATCCTGCGGGCTATCACGGACTGGAGGGTGTCCTCGCCTTCACCGTAGATGGCATCGCCGAGGACGGGGCCGAGCTTGGCGAACTCAGCCTCGATGCGCCGTATCTCGTCCTCCCGCTCCCCGCCGTATATCGACAGGCGCAGCTTGACACCGGTAAGGGGATTGGGCAGATAGGCCAGGTGCATGTCCTCCGGCAGGGCATCCTCCCAGGGCTCGATCATCTTGGCCAGGGTGGACTCGGCTATGCCGTAGGTGACTATGGTCTTATGATGTATGCTGTCGAGGGCGAAATGGCTGCGGATGTCGTCCATCACTGCCGGCAGCAGGCCGATGGCCTCGTAAGGCACTCCCGGCAGGGAATAGAGCACGGGACAGTGGGAGTAGAGGGCTGCCGGGAAACGGAATATCATCCCGGGAGCGGTGCCTTTCCGGTTGACCATCACCTCGCAGGTGTCGGGTACTACAGCCTGGTCCCGGTTGATGTCGGATATCTCGATGCCCCGGTGGGCCAGTATCCGCTCTATCACCTCCATCTGTCCCTGATGGAAGACGGTGCCTCGGCTGTAGGAGAGCTCTCCGAGAGCCTTCTTGGTGATATCGTCCTTGGTGGGTCCGAGTCCGCCCGTAACTATCACTATATCGTTCTCATGCAGCAGGGACTTCAAGTTCTGCTTTATGTCGGTGTTGTCATCGCTGATGGAGACCATGCGGAGCACTTTCACGCCTATGGCGTTGAGCTCGCGGGCTATGGCTGAGGAATTGGTGTCGACGATCTGGCCGATGAGAATCTCATCGCCGATGGTGCAGACGGCTGCTCGTTTCATTATTTATGGGATTTAAGGTACTTGAGAATCTTGCGTACTGCTCCGGGACCGTTGTAGATGAAGCCGGAGTATATCTGAATAAGGGAGGCACCGGCATCCAGCATCTCCTTGGCCTGCTCCGGGGTCATGATGCCTCCGACACCGATGATGGGCAGGATGCCGCCGGTCTTCTGATGGATGTGGCGCACCATCGCCAGGCTCTTCTCATACAGAGGCTGGCCGCTCAGGCCGCCGTTGCCCAGTGCCTTGACCTTCTCGGGGTCAGTGGAAAGCCCTTCACGGGAATTGGTTGTGTTGGTGGCGATTATGCCGTCCAGACCGGAGCTGAGAGCCAACTCGACAATGCGGTCCACATGCTCATACGGGATGTCGGGGGATATCTTGAGCAGGATGGGGCGGTAGTCGTCGTAATATCTTCTGAGGGTGAGCAGATGGTCCACTATCTCAGACAGATAGCCTACATCCTGCAGGACCGTGAGATCCTTTACGTTAGGACACGATACATTGATTGTGAAATAGTCCACATAGTCGTAGAGCAGGGAGAAGGAACGCTCGTAGTCCTTGTATGCCTCCTCATTAGGCGTCTTTGAAGCCTTGGCTATGTTGCCGCCGACGATGACGTTCGGAACGCGCTTCTGGAGCTGGGCCACGGCGTATTTTACACCTTTATTATTGATGCCCATGCGGTTGATGATGGCCCTGTCTTCTATGAGCCTGAAACAGCGGGGCTTGGGATTGCCTGGCTGAGGTTCGGGGGTGAGGGAGCCTATCTCCACGAAACTGAAGCCGAAGTTGCCCATGTCGTTGTAGAACTCTCCGTTCTTGTCCAGACCGGCCGCCAGTCCTACCGGATTCTTGAATGTAAGTCCGAAAACATCGCGGCGCAGCTCTCCGTCTTTATCCCTGACCCGGAAAATAGCCCTAATGATACTCTGAGAGAAAGGTATATATCGTAAAATATGCAGAATACGGAAAGTGATGTGGTGAGCCGTTTCAGGCGAGAAGGAGAAGAGTATGCGTCGGATGAGCAGTCTGTACATAGTGTTTCAGCATTGATTCGCAGGCAAAGATACGCCAAAAACTATTTGGGTGGATAAAATTCCTGAAATGTTCCGTCGGAATAGAACAGGGTGATGCGCCGTACATCCCTGGGCTGGGGCCGTACCGGCGCGGACACGGGCTCATCACCGTCTTCAATCATGTCCTGGGTGCTTTCAGCCTCCGGAACCTGAGCATACGAAGGGACGCTGTCCAGGTCCAGTTTTATGGACGGGGAGAACAGGTCTGGGGAGGAGTCCTGCTGCCGGGGAGCAGGAGCGGGGGTGTTCTGTTCCCGCAGGGGCTTGCCGCGACCGAGCAGGAGCCAGTCCGGGTTGACGGAGGGAAACTTCAGCAGAAATTTCTGGATAAAGTCAAATCCGGGCTTGTTGCGTCCCGACAGGATGTGGGAGACATTGGAGCGCTGGATGCCCATTATGTCCGCAAACTGGGCCGGTTTGAGCTGTTCGAGCTCCAAAAATTGTTGTAAACGGCGATTCATTTCTGTGAATTTAAATTTTTACAAATGTATATAAAAATCTGTTTACAAAATTAAATAACCACAATGAGACAAATGTAAACAAATATCCGGAATAATATATTGCCACTATGTATCAAGGTTATAACAATCAGCATATTTCTAATGTAATATATGATATAAGCAGTGCTAAAATGCTTATATAGATAGGCTTGGTGTCAGAATTATGTACAAATTCGCCTGAATTTGTACTATATATCCCGAAACGATGTGCCCGTTACCTTTGGCAAGCTTTAGATAATTCAATTTATTTAACTGATAATCGGTGCTATATGTACTAACTAAATTATCTATAAATGAATTTTATTATACAACATGACAAATATTTGTAATCTCTGTGGACAAAGAAGCACTATGTTTACAATAGTGCAACAACCCTGTATTTATTATGTGATTAACAAATGTAAACATTTTGCAAAAAACGATTATTTTGAGTTCAACGGGATATTATATAGCTTTGCCGCAGAAAGTGCGTAAAATCGCCTGAAAACGTTAGAATATGGCAATACCTCAGATAAACATTTCCGATTACACCTACGACCTGCCCGACGGACGGATCGCATCCTACCCCACGGAGAGGCGCGATGCCTCCAAACTCCTTTTATATAATAAGGGTGAAATATCCCATACAGTCTTCTCTTCCCTTCCGGATTACCTGCCTGAGGGAGCCCTCATGGTCTTCAACAATACCAAGGTGGTGCCCGCAAGGCTCATTTTCCGGAGAGAGACCGGGGCCATGATAGAGATTTTCTGCCTGGAACCGTCGGATCCTGAGGATTATAACCTTTCATTTGCCGCTACCTCCACCTGCGTGTGGAAGACGATTGTAGGCAACCGGAAGAAGTGGAAAGGCGAGCCTATCCGTCTCTATCTTCCTGAAAACCACAATACTGACCTTGAATGCCTGAACCTGCGGGCTACTCTCGAGGACGGCTCCGAGGGCAATATCCTCGTGCGTTTTACCTGGGATGGCGGCGAGCCTTTTTCCCGGGTGATGGAGATGTGCGGCCGCGTGCCCATTCCTCCATATCTGCACCGTGAATCGGAAAGTATTGACAGTGAGCGGTATCAGACGCTTTATGCCTCCTACAGGGGCTCGGTCGCCGCGCCTACTGCCGGACTGCATTTTACCTCTGAGGTTCTTACTAGGCTCAAGGAGAAGAGGCTGGACTGCGAGAATGTCTGCCTGCATGTGGGCGCCGGAACCTTCCTGCCGGTCAAGAGTGAGGCCATAGAGGGGCACACCATGCATTCGGAGCCGTTCTCCATTTCGACCGATGTTCTCGATAGAATCCTGCAAATAAAGGGAAACAAGCCGGTTATAGCCGTAGGAACGACCAGTGTGCGTACTCTCGAATCCCTCTATTGGCTGGGGGCTGAATGTGCTGTAAAGGGGCCAGGAAACTGGGAGCCGTCGCCCGTGGAGCAATGGGTGCCCTATACCTCGGAGCTGGGTAAAATCTCCCTTAATGAGGCTCTGGAGGCCCTTTTAGAATACACCCGGAGCCGTGGAAAGGACCGGATCATCTGCCGTACCCGCATAATCATAGTCCCCACTTACCGTTTCCGCATAGTGGACTGGCTGATAACCAATTTCCACCAGCCCAAGAGTACCCTGCTGCTGCTCATAGCCGCACTGATCGGGGAGGACTGGCGGAAAGTGTATGACTATGCCCTCGGCAACGGGTTCCGTTTCCTGAGTTACGGAGACTCTTCGCTGCTCATACCGCGCTGACGGTTTGCCGTATTGGCTTTTTTTCCTATTTTTGCATATTTAATATTGCTGGCTGAATTTATTGCTTATGAAGAATGCCAAGGTCGTCATTGCCGTTGTGCTCATGGTTTTCACCGCCATTGTAGCGATGGGGTATCTCACATTCCACAGGTCAGACAGCCGCAAGGACGTTCTTTTCGATACGGAAAACGTCGTCAATGATATCCGTATTATCTCATCCGGACATCATTCAGTGCTTCATCCGGCCGGAAGGGACAGTGTCAGGGCATTTTTATGTACGGCTCTTTCGGAGATGGGGGGAGTTCCCGAGGTGCTTCCGTATGATTCTGTTCCGTCCAGATTCGGGGGAACTTTCGATATCGCCGATCTCTACTGCAAGTTTGAACCCGAAGGAAAAGATACGTCTGACTCATATCTTATGCTGGTGGCTCACCTGGACTCAAGATTCCCGGAACAAACACCGAAGGGTGTAGTATGTTCTTATGGAGCAGCAGATGACGGTTATGGACTTGGAGTGATACTTGAGCTTGCAAGGGGGGCTCTGACATATTCCGGAGAATGGAGACAGGGGCTCAAGATCCTGTTTACGGATGCCGAGGAACACGAGCTGGACGGAATCCGCTGTGCGCTTCAGCAGGACAACCGGTTGTTCGACAATGTGGGCCTGGCTGTCAATGTCGAGGCAAGGGGTGTAAAGGGCCCGGCACTGCTTTTCGAGATGTCAGCCGGAAACGCGCGTCTTCTGGACTTCTATAAAGAGTTTGCGACAAGCCCGTATACGTACTCCCTCACATCGGTAATATACGGCATGATGCCTAATTTTACTGATTTCACCTACCTCAAGCCGCTTTTCCCGGGGTATAATTTTTCGGTGATCGACAATCTCGGCTATTATCACAACGACCGGGATAATTTCTCGAATATCCATACTGAGTCCATAGCACATTACGGAGTCCAGCTGGAGCCGATGGTCCGTGAATATCTCACAGGTAGCCAGTATTCTGATACTGAGTATTTTGTGTCGGAGTCTGATAAAATTGCCCACACTGTGCCGGGTCTCGGTACGGTGTGCATGACCAAGGCCGAGAACTATACATTCAATGCCGCTGTTCTTGCGCTTTTCGTGCTGGCGGTTTCCGGCTATGCGGCATTCGGAAGGATAAGGCTCAGGAACGTCCTGCTCAGTGCGTGCAGGCTGTTGGCCGCAGGTATTCTGGCAGGACTGCTCTCTACCGCCGCTGTTTATGCCGCTGCGCGCCTTGCCGGTGTACCGTTCTCTTTTACAATGACGAGATATCTTGACGCAGACTGGATTGTGGCAGCCGGCTGTATTGCGGTTATGACTGTGGTGTACCTCATTTGCTTTGTCCGTAAATCAAGGAGGTCGGAAGACTTTGTATATGAGCATCTTCTAGGTGCTGTCCTGCTCATTCTGGTGATTTCGGCACTCATGCTGGTTCTTACCGGTGAGAATTTTTACCTGATGTTCCCGGCGGTATGCGCTCTGGCAGGATTGTTGTTCCATCTCCTGATGTATATGAACATAATGTCGCTTCCGGCTCTGCTGCTGGTGGAGATGACGGCATTGCCGTTCCTGTATAATCTCTACACTGCTGTCACGGTCGGCTCGTTGGGAGTTATCGTGTTTTTGGCATTGATATATTTGGTAATTATTACGTCTCTTATGAGATGCTTTTTGATACAGAGAAGATGAATCAGGATTACGAGTCAATCAGACCTTATAACGACGAAGAGACATCGGCGGCCCTCAAGCGTGTCGCTGACTCCGTGGAGCTTGCCTCCATATCGGCATTTCTCTACGGGCCTGACAAGGAGAAGGAGGAGGCCCTGAGGGCTGTGCTGCGCAGGATAGATACAGTCGACCAGTTTCAGGCCGCAGTCATGGCCGGAGCGATTCAGGCTATTCTGGACAGGACATCCTCGCATCTGGAGGTGCGTGGACTGGAAAATGTGGAGAACGGGCGCAAGCACGTACTGCTGTCCAATCACAGGGACATCATACTGGATCCGGCCATACTGCAGCTGATCCTCTTCAATGACAAGGTGTCCACTACGGAGATTGCCGTGGGGGACAATCTTATCGCCAGTACTTTCATTGAGGATGTGTTCCGCTCCAACCGCATGATAAAGGTCGTGCGCGGAGGTACTCCCAGAGAGAAGTACGTGTCGTCAGTCCGTCTTTCAGCATATATGAGGGAGAGTATATCGTCGGGAAGATGTTCGGTCTGGATAGCCCAGCGCAACGGCAGGTCGAAGGATGGATATGACCAGACGGAGCAGGGACTGCTCAAGATGCTGGGAATGAGCGGAAGCGGGGACTTTGTAAAGGATTATATGGAAATATCGGTCCTGCCTCTGGCCATATCATACCAGTATGAACCGTGCGCTTTTCTGAAAGCCAGGGAAGTCTATATTTCCAGGCGCGGACAGTATGTCAAGAAGCCAGGTGAGGACACTGCCAGCATTCTGGAGGGATTGACTGCGTACAAGGGCGGAATAGCCTTCCGCTTCTGTCCCGAACTTTCCATGGATGAGCTGGAGGCATGTGCGGTGTACGGCAAGAATGACAGTCTCAAGGCTCTTGCGTCGGTAATAGATAAGAGAATATGCTCCAATTACAGGCTCTGGGACACCAATTACATCGCGTATGATATTCTAGAGGGTGATGACCGCAGTAGTGACAGATATGATGCCGGAGCGAGGGATATGTTTGTGGAGCAGATGGAAAAGGGCCTTTCCGCAATAGTCGGGAAAGACCCTGATATAGATATCCGCGAACTGAGGGAAATCTACCTGTCGATATATGCTAATCCTGTACGTTCCGCACGTGCACATCAAGCTGAGGGTAGGGAAAGCTCATGCCCTGCTTAGGGAAGTCCTCGTAGATCTTCCTGTTGATATCGAAAAACAGTCCCCAGTAGTCGCCGCCGTGGGTCCAGGCTCGTGCTGTCAGTATTATCGCGCTGTCTCCCAGCTGTGAGAGAGCTGCGAACGGAGCGTCCGGAGCCTCAGGGCCGGTCAGTACCCTCTTGTCCTCGCTCAGGTATTTCTGCAGCAGTTCGATACCTTTTCCGGCATCGTCTCCGTATGATATGCTTACGTTCCACTCCACACGGCGGATATCGGAGGCAGTGTTGTTCTGGATGCTGTTGTTGGCCAGATTGCCGTTTGGCAGGAAGACCACCTTGTTGTCCGGGGTGTGAATCTGGGTGGAAGTGATGTTGATGGCATCCACCGTGCCGCTGTATCCGCCGGCTTCGATATAGTCACCTACCTTGAAGGGCTTGAAAAGCAGGATCATGACTCCTCCGGCAAAATTCTGGAGAGTGCCGCTGAGGGCCATGCCGACCGCCAGGCCGCCGGCAGCCAGCAAGGCAGCGAAAGTGCTGGAAGGCACGCCAAGTATGGTCACAACAATTACGAACAGAAGTACCGTCAGTGATATATTGACGAAACTCGTTGTGAATGAAGCAAGTGACTGTTCGACTTTTCTTTTGGCGAAGATTCTTTTCAGTATTTTCTGCACTCTTCTGATCAGCCATGCGCCGAGGATGTACAGGAGCAGGGCTGCCAGGACTTTCAGTCCCCATTTGATTACCGTCCCGGCAACGGACGTCCATATTTCCTGTCCGCTCATTGTGGACAGTTTGTGAATTGTCTCGCTGATCTCTACAGCCACAGTGTCTGAAGGATCAGGTGTAAGGTTCAGCTGAGGTATCATAAAAATTATAATTTTTAAAATTGTTGGCAAATTTATTTAACTTTTATTACATTTGCTAATTGGAATTTTAAAAACTATCTTTGATGAAAAAGGAAATAACACTGGATCAGGCCGTCTCAATGGTAAAGGACGGCATGACCGTCATGGTCGGAGGTTTTCTGGGCGTAGGCGCTCCTCTCCGGATCATGGACGCGCTCGCAGAAAGCGGAGTCAAGGACCTGACTGTCATCTGCAACGACACGGCGTTCCCCGATAAGTCTCTCGGAAAGCTGGTCGTCAACAAACAGATTAAGAAACTCATCGTCTCACATGTGGGAACCAATCCCGAGACCGGCAATCAGATGAATGCCGGAGAACTCGAAGTGGAGTTCTCGCCCCAGGGTACTCTTGCCGAAAGGATACGTGCCAAAGGTGCGGGTCTTGGCGGAGTGCTGACCACGACCGGTATGGGTACTCTCGTGGCCGAGGGCAAGCCCGTGGTAAATGTGGACGGCAAGGATTATCTGCTGGAGAAGCCTCTGGGAGCCGATATCGCTCTACTGGGCGCATCCATAGCCGATGAGTCAGGCAATCTGGTGTACAAGGGCACCACTCAGAATTTCAACCCCGTAATGGCCATGGCGGCTGACCTCGTGATAGTGGAGGCCGAAAAGGTAGTTCCCGTAGGGGAGATAGCTCCCGAGGCAGTTCATACCCCGGGCATTTTTGTGAATTATATCTATAAAAGGAAGTAACAATGGGCGCAAAATCACTTATCAGAATGCGTATGAGCTGCCATGACGCACATTACGGCGGCAATCTTGTGGACGGAGCCAAGATGCTCCAGCTTTTCGGAGACGTGGCTACTGAGCTGCTTATCATCAATGACGGAGACGAAGGCCTGTTCAAGGCGTATGACAATGTCGAGTTCATGGCTCCCGTATATGCAGGAGACTATATTGAGGCCGAGGGCGAGATTGTGTCGGTGGGCAATACCTCCCGCAAGATGGTATTCGAGGCCAGAAAGGTGATAGCACCCCGTCCTGACGTGTCGGATTCGGCTGCGGACGTGCTCGCAGAGCCTATAGTGGTCTGCAGGGCAAGCGGTACATGCGTGGTGCCCAAGAAGTGTCAGAGGAAATAACAACATCACTGTCTTTATATGGAAAAATTGATAATCACTGCCGCCATCTGCGGTGCCGAGGTGCTCAAGGAGCACAATCCGGCAGTTCCTTATACCGTGGAGGAGTGCGTCAGGGAAGCCAAATCGGCCTATAATGCCGGTGCTTCCCTCATCCATCTTCACGTGCGTGAGGATGACGGTACGCCTACACAAAGCAAGGAGCGTTTCAGAGTCATCATCGAGGCCATCAGGAAAGAATGTCCCGATGTCATCATCCAGCCTTCTACCGGCGGAGCCGTGGGCATGACCAACGACGAGAGGCTTCAGCCCACCGAGCTGCTGCCCGAGATGGCAACTCTTGACTGCGGTACTCTCAACTTTGGTGGTGACGATATCTTCGAGAATACGGAGAACACCATCAAGTATTTCGGTCAGAGGATGATAGAGCGCGGTATCAAACCTGAGCTCGAGGTCTTCGACAAGTCCATGATCGAGATGGCCCTCAGGCTGCACCGCAAGGGATATATCCAGGCACCCATGCATTTTGACTTCGTAATGGGTGTGAACGGAGGTATCGGAGGAGATCTCCGCGACTTCGTCTTCATGCGCGGCAGCATACCCGCTGACGCCACATATACTGTGGCCGGTATCGGACGCTACGAGTTCCCTCTGGCAGCAGCCGCCATCATCGACGGAGGTCACGTCAGGGTGGGCTTCGAGGACAATGTATACCTGAGCAAGGGTGTCCTGGCCAAGTCCAACGGAGAGCTGGTGGAGAAGGTGGTGCGTATCGCCCGCGAGTTCGGACGCGAGATCGCCACACCGGCCGAGGCACGTAGGATACTGTCTCTCAAGCCTCTTGAGTAAATATTTAAAACGAATTAATCAACTATCTTAAAATAATAAATTTATGGCACAGAAACACGGAAACAAATACGGAGTTCACAGAGTAATTTCACCTAAGGGAGTACTCCCTCAGCCCGCTGACAAGCTGGACAACAATATGGACGAGATCTACGACAATGAGATACTCATCGACGTACAGACCCTCAATATTGACTCGGCATCTTTCACCGATATCTCCAACCGCGCCGGCGGTGATCCCGAAAAGATCAAGGAGATCATGTTTGATATCGTAGCCAAGCAGGGTAAGCACCGCAATCCCTGGACAGGCTCGGGCGGAATGCTTCTCGGTACTGTCGAGAAGATAGGCGATGCCCTCAAGGACAAGATCGACCTCAAGGAAGGCGACAAGATCGCAACCCTCGTATCCCTGTCCCTGACACCTCTGCGCATCGACAGGATCAAGGAGATCCGCGCTGATGTGGACCAGGTGGACATCGACGGCAAGGCTATTCTCTTCGAGAGCGGTATCTACGCCAAGATTCCTTCTGACCTGCCCGAGAAGCTTGCGCTCTCAGCCCTCGATGTGGCCGGTGCTCCCGCCCAGACAGCCAAGCTTGTCAAGCCCGGCGATACAGTCCTGATTATCGGTGCCGGCGGCAAGTCAGGTATGCTCTGCTGCTACGAGGCCAAGAAACGCGCTGGTGTTACCGGTAAGGTTATCGGTCTCTGCCACAGCGAGAAGAGCACCAAGAGACTTCAGGCTCTCGGATTCTGCGACTATGTGTTCTCGGCTGACGCAACCCAGGCGGTACCCGTACTGGAGAAGATAGAGGAGCTTACAAAGGGCCAGATGTGCGACATCACCATCAACAACGTGAACATCCCCGACACAGAGATGACATCCATTCTCTGCACCAAGGACACCGGTCTGGTTTACTTCTTCTCCATGGCCACCAGCTTTACGAAGGCGGCTCTCGGAGCTGAGGGTGTCGGCAGCGATGTCACCATGCTCATCGGAAACGGTTACACCAAGGGTCATGCCGAGATTACTCTGCAGGAACTCAGGGAAAGCGAGGAACTCAGAAAGATATTCACGGAACTCTACGCCTGATAGTTAGTTATGGAAGACCGTTCGCGTAGAAAAATACTGTTCCCCGAAGTTACGGACGAGCAGTGGAATGACTGGAAATGGCAGGTCAAGAACCGTATAGAGACTCTTGACCAGCTTAAGAAATACATTAAGCTCACTCCGGAGGAGGAAGAGGGGGTCCGCAAGACCCTCTCCACCCTCAGGATGGCTATCACTCCTTATTATCTGTCGCTGATTGACCCGGACGATCCTCACTGTCCTATCAGGAGACAGGCGATTCCTACGGCAGCCGAGACTTTCCGTGCTCCCGAGGACCTGCTGGACCCCCTGCACGAGGACGAGGACTCTCCGACACCCGGACTGACCCACAGGTATCCTGACAGGGTGCTGATGCTCATTACCGACATGTGCTCTATGTACTGCCGTCACTGCACCCGCCGCCGTTTCGCCGGCCAGAAGGATGCCGAGTCTCCCGGAGACAGGATTGAGAAGTGCATCGAGTATGTGGAGAGGACTCCCGTAGTCAGGGATGTGCTTCTCTCGGGCGGAGATGCCCTGATGGTCAGCGATGCAAAACTGGAATACATCATCAAGAGACTGCGTGCCATACCTCACGTGGAGATTATCCGTATCGGCTCCCGCACCCCCGTCGTATGTCCCCAGAGGATTACCGACGACCTGTGCAACATGCTGAAGAAGTATCATCCTATATGGCTCAACACGCATTTCAACCATCCCAATGAGGTTACTCCCGAGTCAGCGGCCGCATGTGCCCGTCTGGCCGATGCGGGCGTGCCTCTCGGCAATCAGTCCGTGCTCCTGCGAGGAGTCAACGACTGCGTGTATGTCATGAAGCATCTGGTACACGAGCTCGTGAAGATGAGGGTGAGACCTTATTATATATACCAGTGCGACCTGTCTATGGGACTCGAGCATTTCCGTACTCCCGTATCGAAGGGTATTGAGATCATCGAGGGCCTCAGGGGACATACCTCCGGTTTTGCAGTGCCTACTTTTGTCGTGGATGCTCCCGGCGGAGGCGGCAAGACTCCCGTAATGCCCCAGTATGTCATCTCCCAGTCACCGGGCAAGGTGGTTCTCAGGAATTTCGAGGGCGTGATTACCACATACACGGAACCGCCTGAGTATCATTCGGAATGCCATTGTCCCGACTGTGAGGCCAAGGCCAGACTTGAGGGTGTGGCGTCGCTCCTGGAGGGCGAGAAGATGACTATCGAGCCCACTGTCCTTAAGAGAAGGGAGAGACACAGCAAATAATATTGATTAGATGCCATTTGTCCATGAACTGTTGAATTATCGGAGCGTGGCGGTTGTCGGCATGGAGAAGAACTGCGGCAAGACAGAGTGCCTCAATTACATTATCCGCCGTATGCCGCTGGACGGGCGCAGAGTATGCGTGACATCCATAGGACTGGACGGAGAGAGGACTGATCAGGTCACACGGACTCCCAAACCGGAGATAGTGCTCCGCGAGGGTATGTTCTTCTCGACATCCGAGACTCATTACCGGGCCCGCAGGATGGTGTCCGAACTGGTGGATGTATCCGATGAGACGACAGCTTTGGGAAGACTGATAACTGCGAAGGTGGTCTCGGAAGGAAAGGTAATCCTTTCGGGGCCTTCTTCGACAGCTTCCCTGAGAAGATGGATGGACGGCTTATCATCCGGTTTCGGAATAGACCTTACGATAATAGACGGAGCGTTGTCGCGCAAAAGCAGCGCGTCCCCGGCCGTGAGCGATGCGATGGTCCTGGCGACAGGTGCCGCGCTTTCCTCCAGCCTTTCCACTCTGGTGGACCTTACGGCATTCTGCGTCGGGATGATACGTCTGCCGTTGGCTGAGACGCATCCGGACACGGCCCGTTCAGTGACCGTATCCTCCATGGCTCCGGACGTGGAGATATGCGAGGATACAGAGAGGGTGGATGTAACGGGGGCTCTGACGGACAGACTGCTGGCCCGTCTGACACAGGACGGCGGCCTGGACAGATACGAGGTCGTGGTGGAGGATTTCACCAGGATATTCGTCACTCCGGGGCAGTACCGCAGTTTTGTACGTGCCGGCGGACGGCTGAGAGTACGCCGGCGTACAGTGTTGTTGGCTGTATGTGTCAATCCGTTGGCTCCCAACGGTTATCGTCTGGATTCGGAACTCTTGTGCGCAAGACTGTCCGACAAGTTGCTGATACCGGTGTATGATATAAAAAGACATGAAGCTTAGAGACATCATAGACTCACCCTGCGGTCTCAGGTATATGATAGAGACTCTTCCGGTCGCTTCCGGATACTCTCTCAGATACCTGATGGACTCATCATCCTGCTCATGTGAGGAGGAGATCAGGGATGCCTATGCGGTACTCGGGAGCTTTATGCCCGTGGCATCCGACGGCAATCTGACAGCCATGCTCCATGCGGAGCTGTGCGGACTGAAGAACATATCCGGAACTCTCGACCGGACGGAGTCAGGGGCTACTGTGGATGACATAGAGCTCTTCGAGATCAAGCATCTCATCATGCTGGGCAGGAGAGTGTCCTTGCATCTGGCATCGGCTGGTCATTCAGGACTTTTTCCTGAGATGCCGTCCCTGGAAGTCCCGCTGTCGGTGTTGGATCCGGACGGAAACAATATAGCTTCGTTCTATATCTACGATTCTTATTCGGAGGAACTTGCGCGTCTAAGGCTTCTTATGTCCAGAGAGAGCGATCCCGATACAAGGGAGAGGCTCATGCAGCAGGAGCAGGACGAGGAAAGCCGTATCAGGGTCCGTATATGCGATGCATTGCGGCCTTTTGTTCCTGAGCTGAGAAAGCTGATGGAGTCCTTGGCTGTCCTGGACATCAGTCTGGCCAAGGCCGTACAGATGCGGGAGATGAGACTGTGCATACCTGAGATATCTTCAGGGACTACTTCATATAAAGGTATGTATCATCCTTATATTAAGTCTATCCTGGAAAAAGACGGCAAGGAGTTTACTCCCATAGACATCTCGTTCGGAGACAGACCAGTGGTCATAATCGGTGCCAATATGGGAGGAAAGACAGTCGTACTGAAGATGACCGCTCTGTGCCAGTATCTCTTCTCATTCGGCATGGGCATACCGGCAGAATCGGCAAGGATAGAGCTGAAGCAACGGGTGTTCTTCATATCCGGTGACGCTCAGGACATGACGGCCGGTCTGTCCTCGTTTGCTGCGGAGATGACCGCCATAGACAGTGCGGTCCGCGCTTCCTCAACAGACGGAGCCGGTATGGTGGCTATGATCGACGAGCCGGCGCGGAGTACCAATCCTATCGAGGGAACGGCTCTTGTAGAGTCGCTTGTGGCACTGCTGGGCCGCAGAGGAGCTGCGCTGCTGCTGACCACGCATTACAATGTTTCTTCCGGTGACTGTGACTGCCGCAGGCTGCGTGTGACCGGAATAGTGAATGGAAAAATGAATTACAGGCTCTGCCCGGCCCCGGACGGGGATGTGCCCCACGAGGCCCTTAATGTGGCTGAGTCCTTGAATATTTCCCCTGAATGGATAGGGGAGGCAAAAAAACTGTTGAAGTATGAATAGCAAATTAGGATTAGATTCTAAGAAAGTGGCATACGCCAGGCAGCTCGCTGCCGGTGTCGCTGCCGATGTCCAGCGTTTTGTGGACGGTTATACCACTGTCGCAGTGGAGAGAACCTTGTGCCGTCTGCTCGGAATAGACGGAGTGGACGCCAACTCGGTGCCCCTTCCCAATGTGGTTGTGGACAGTCTCAAGGCTGCCGGAGTACTTGGAGAAGGCGCATTGTTCTATGTGGGTAACGCCATGGTAGTTACCGGGAAGACTCCCATGCAGATAGCTGAGGAGATCGCTGAAGGCAAACTGGACATTACAAAATTGGAAATCCGCCCCAAGGCTGAGATAGACAAGGCTCTCGAGGTCCCGATAAAGGCCTCTGTGGAGAAAATCAAGGCCCGCAGGAAAAGGCGCGAGGACTATATCGAGAAGATAGGAGAGGGTCCCAAGCCCTATATCTATGTGATCGTGGCTACGGGCAACATCTACGAGGACGTGGTGCAGGCCGAGGCCGCCGCACGTCAGGGTGCCGACATCATCGCCGTCATCCGCACCACCGGTCAGTCCCTGCTGGACTATGTGCCTTACGGAGCCACTACCGAGGGATTCGGAGGCACGTATGCTACACAGGAGAATTTCCGTATCATGCGCCAGGCACTGGACAAGGTGGGAGAGGAGGTAGGACGCTACATCCGCCTGTGCAACTACTGCTCCGGCCTGTGTATGCCCGAGATAGCCGTCATGGGTGCCTTTGAGGGACTTGACGTGATGCTCAACGATGCGCTCTACGGCATCCTGTTCCGCGACATCAACATGCAGAGAACGATGATAGACCAGTTCTTCTCAAGGGTGATCAACGGATTTGCCGGAGTGATCATCAATACCGGAGAGGACAATTACCTGACCACTGCCGATGCGGTCGAGGCTGCCCACACCGTGCTGGCCTCCGATATCATCAACGAACAGCTGGCTCTCATAGCCGGCCTACCCGAGGAGCAGATGGGACTCGGACACGCCTTCGAGATGGATCCCATGCTTGAGAACGGCTTCCTGCTGGAGCTCGCCCAGGCCCAGATGGCCCGCGAGATCTTCCCCAAGGCTCCGCTTAAATACATGCCTCCGACAAAGTTCATGACCGGCAATATCTTCCGGGGCCATATCCAGGACGCACTCTTCAATATGGTGGGCATCTGGACCAATCAGGGTATCCAGCTTCTGGGTATGCCTACCGAGGCCATCCATACTCCTTTCATGTCCGACCGTTTCCTGTCAATCGAGAATGCCAAGTATATCTTCAACAACATGAAGAGCATAGGCGACGAGGTGGAGTTCAAGGAGGGCGGCATCATCCGCACACGCGCCAAGGAGGTGCTGGACAAGGCCATAGAGCTGCTGGAGAAGCTGGACAAGGAAGGACTTTTCACAGCTTTGGAGAAAGGTATCTTCGCCGATGTCAAGCGTCCCCGAAACGGAGGCAAGGGACTCGACGGCGTGACCCCCAAGGGGCAGAACTATATGAATCCATTTATTAAGATAATGTTAGGAGGAAAATAATATGAGCGGCGGTTTATATTCAATGGAGGAGAAGGATTTTGACAAGAATCTGAACCTCAAGGCAATCAAACCCTACGGGGATACAATGAACGACGGTAAGGTGCAGCTGAGCTTCACTCTTCCCGTTCCGGCCGGAGACGAGGCAGTGGAGGCTGCCAAGCAGCTTATCAAGGCCATGGGGCTGAATAACCCCCAGGTGGTGTTCTACAAGGAGCTCACCCCCGGTTTCACATTCTTCAACTGCTACGGAAGCGCCACTCAGACAGTGGACTTTACAGCCATACACGTGCCTAAAGTCGAGTCCAATGTCATGGACATGCCGGCCACCGACGAGTATATCCGGGAGAATATCGGACGCAAGCTCGTCATCGTCGGCGCAAGTACCGGTACGGATGCCCATACTGTCGGAATCGACGCCATCATGAACATGAAGGGCTATGCCGGGCATTACGGACTCGAGCGTTACGACATGATAGAGGCGTACAATCTCGGCAGTCAGGTGCCCAATGAGGACTTCATCGCCAAGGCCGTGGAACTCAAGGCCGATGCCCTGCTGGTGTCCCAGACCGTGACACAGAAGGACATCCATATCAAGAACCTCACCGAGCTGGTGGAGCTGCTGGAGGCCGAGGGACTGCGCGACAAGGTAATACTGGCCTGCGGAGGTCCACGCATCACCCATGAGCTGGCCAAGGAGCTGGGCTACGACGCAGGTTTCGGCATGAACACATACGCTGACGACGTGGCCTCGTTCATCGCAGAGGAGTACGTGAGAAGACACAAGAAACAATAATCACTAATATTCAATACAATGGACAAGAATCAGATCAGAGAGGTGATAGCCCGCAGGGCTGCCCTCGAACTCAAGGACGGAGACGTGGTGAACCTCGGTATAGGTCTTCCCACGATGATTCCCGATTTCCTTCCCGAAGGAGTATCCGTTATCCTGCAGAGCGAGAACGGACTCGTGGGTATGGGTCCTACACCCAGGCCCGGAGAGGAGGATCCGGACTTTATCAATTCAGGCGGCGGATATATTACTGCTGTACCGGGAGCGTATGCCTGCAGTTCCCTCGCCTCGTTTGAAATTATCCGTGGCGGCCATGTGGACGTGACTTTCCTCGGAGCCCTCGAGGTGGACGAGAAAGGAGACCTGGCCAACTGGATTATCCCCGGCAAGAAAGTGCCCGGAATGGGCGGTGCGATGGATCTGCTGGTAGGTGCCCGTAAGGTCATCCTGACCATGGAGCACACTGCCAAGGGCAATCCCAAGATACTCAAGAAATGCCGTCTGCCCCTGACCGCTGCCGGCCAGGTCAATATGATCATTACCGAGATGGGCGTGATGGACATTACCGACAAGGGTATCGTCCTGAAGGAGATCAACCCCGAGTTCACGGTGGAGCAGGTACAGGCCGCAACTGAGGCTCAGCTCATCATTTCCGATGATCTCAAACCCATGAGACAGTAACGGTTATGGAATATAAATTTTTGAAGGCAGAGACTCCGGAGGCGGGTATATGTATCCTGAGCATCTCCCATCCTCAGTCGCTCAACTCGCTGAGCCGTCCTGTGCTGGAGGAGATAAACAGTTTTGTGCTGGATCTTCCTGAAGGCACGGCCGTGCTGATTATCCGTGGAGACGGACCCAAGTCCTTCGTGGCCGGAGCCGATATCTCCCAGATGGCGGGATTCGACGCTGAGCAGGGGCTGGACTTCGGCCGTTTCGGAGCCGAGGTCTTCCGCAGGATAGAGGAGCTGCCTATACCGGTGATAGCCGCAGTCAACGGCTATGCCCTCGGAGGAGGGTGTGAGCTGGCCATGGCCTGCGATATCCGCATTGCCTCGGAAAAGGCCAAATTCGGCCAGCCGGAGGTGAAGCTGGGCATCATTCCCGGCTTTTCGGGGACTTACCGCCTGCCCAAGCTGGTGGGACAGGGCTATGCCAAGGAAATGATTTACTCAGGCAGAGTAATCAATGCCGAAGAGGCTCTGCGCGTAGGTCTGGTCAATCATGTGCTGCCCCCTGAGGAGCTGATGGACTATGTACTGGGACTGGCCCGTGACATCATGGCCAATGCTCCCATTGCGGTGCGCAAGGCGAAGGCCTGCATCAACTCCAACTACGATATGGACGAGACCACGGCTCTTGCAGCCGAGAACCGCGCCTTTTCCGAGTGTTTCGCTACCGAAGATCAGAAAACCGGTATGAAAGCATTCCTGGAAAAAGGCAAACCAGAATTTAAGAACAGATAAAACACTGACAGTTATGACAATAGAGAAGATTTCCGTAATCGGAACCGGAACCATGGGCTCCGGCATCGTCCAGGCTTTCGCGCAGGCCGGACGTAAAGTCACCATGAAGAGCCGCAGCGAGGCATCCAATGCCAAAGCAATGGCCAGAATCACAAAATCCCTCAGCAAGCTCGTCGAGAAAGGCAAGATGGAGCAGGCGGCTATGGATGCCGCTCTGGCCAACATCACCCTGACCACCGACTACAAGGACATCGCTGACTCCGACCTCATCATTGAGGCCGCAGTGGAGGAGATGAACCTGAAGATCGAGCTGTTCAAGGAACTGGATGCTATCTGCAGGAAAGAGACCATCATAGCCACCAACACCTCGTCTCTGTCCATTACCGGCATCGCGGCCAATATATCCCGTCCTTGCCATGTAATCGGCATGCATTTCTTCAATCCCGCCACCGTGATGAAGCTCGTGGAGATTATCAAGGGACAGATGACCTCACAGGAGGTGTTTGACGCTGTATTCGCCCTGTGCCAGGAGATCGGCAAGACCCCCGTGGCCGTCAACGAGGCTCCCGGTTTCGTTGTAAACCGCATCCTCATCCCTATGGTGAACGAGGCTGTGGGCATTCTGGCGGACGGAGTGGCTTCCCGCGATGACATCGACGCAGCCATGAAGCTCGGAGCCAACCATCCTATGGGCCCCCTTGCACTGGCAGACCTGATCGGACTGGATGTGTGCCTGGCCATCATGGAGGTGCTTCACAGCGAGTTCGGAGACGACAAATACCGTCCTCATCCACTGCTGAGGAAGATGGTGCGTGCCGGACTTCTGGGCCGCAAGACAGGAGAAGGATTTTACAAATACTAAAACTTTAAACATTACAGAATATGAATTTCAAACTCACACCTACGCAGTCGCTTTTCAGGCAGATGATAAGAGAGTTTGCCGAGAAGGAAGTAAAGCCTCTGGCTGCCGAGATAGACGAGCAGGAGAGATTTCCTATAGAGACAGTCGAGAAGATGGCTCCTCTCGGACTTTTCGGAATACCCCTTCCCGTTGAATACGGCGGAGCTGGAGGAGACAACATCATGTACACTATAGCAGTAGAGGAGCTTTCGAGGGTATGCGCCACTACCGGTGTAGTGCTCTCTGCCCATACATCCCTCTGCCTTGCCCCCATCTTCGAGCACGGAACCGAGGAGCAGAAGCGCAAGTATCTGCCCAAGCTCGCTTCAGGAGAATGGCTTGGAGCGTTCGGTCTGACCGAGCCAAACGCCGGAACAGATGCCTCGGCGCAGCAGACCACAGCCGTCCTCGACGGGGACGAGTGGGTACTCAACGGCAACAAGATATTCATAACCAATGCCGGTCATGCCCATGTCTATGTGATCTTCGCCATGACTGACAAATCCCTGAAGAACAAGGGTATTTCCGCATTTATAGTAGAGGCCGGGACTCCCGGTTTCGAGGTGGGCAAGAAAGAACTGAAGATGGGTATCAGGGGCTCCGCCACAGCCGAGCTTATCTTCTCGGACTGCCGTATTCCCAAGGGCAATCTGCTCGGCAAGGTGGGCGGCGGATTCGCCATCGCGATGAAGACCCTCGACGGAGGCCGTATCGGTATTGCCTCGCAGGCTCTCGGTATAGCCCAGGGAGCTCTGGACGAGACCGTCAAGTACACCATGGAGCGCAAGCAGTTCGGCAAGTCGCTCTCCCAGTTCCAGAACACCCAGTTCCAGATGGCCGACCTGAAGACCAGGGTCGAGGCATCCCGTCTGCTGGTGCGCTCGGCAGCTTTCAAGAAGGACTGCAAGGAGCCGTATTCGGCAGATGCCGCTATGGCCAAGCTCTTTGCGGCTGAGACGGCCATGGAGGTGACTACCAAGGCAGTGCAGTTCCACGGCGGTTACGGATATACCCGTGAGTATCCCGTGGAGCGCATGATGCGTGATGCCAAGATCACCGAGATCTACGAGGGAACATCCGAAGTTCAGAGAATGGTGATTGCAGCCAGTATGTTTAAAAAGTAAAACCAGTAGAGTATGAATATAGTAGTTTGTATCAAGCAGGTTCCGGATACTACCGAAATAAAGATCAACCCTGTTACCGGTACTCTGATAAGGGATGGAGTTCCCAGCATTATGAATCCTGATGACAAGGGAGGTCTTGAGATGGCCCTCCGTCTCAAGGACAAATATGGAGCGCATGTCACGGTAATCACAATGGGTCCTCCTCAGGCGGATCTGATACTCAGAGAGGCTTTCGCTATGGGAGTGGACAGAGCGATTCTGCTCACCGACAGGAAATTCGCAGGAGCGGATACTCTGGCTACATCCAATGCTCTGGCCGGTGCGCTAAGGACACTGGAGTGGGACCTTGTCATCACGGGCCGTCAGGCCATCGACGGTGATACCGCCCAGGTGGGACCACAGACTGCCGAGCATCTGGATATACCTCAGGTGTCATACGTGTGCGGTCTCGAAGTTGAGAAAGGCGGCAAGGCTCTCAGAGTCACCAAGGAGACCGAAGACGGAATCCAGATACTGGAGGCCCAGATGCCCTGTCTTCTGACAGTGCTGTCTTCAGCTGTGAAACCCAGGTATATGAGTGCTCCCGGTATTGTGGAAGCCTACAACCGTCAGGTGGAGATCTGGAGTGCCGACAAGATTGATGTCGACGAGAGCAAGCTGGGTCTCAAAGGTTCCCCGACCAAGGTGCTCAAGGCATTTACCAAGGGTCTCAAGGCACCCGGAGAGATATTCGAGGTGGATCCTGAGGAAGCAGTAGGAATCATCGTTTCCAGACTGAAAGAGAAATTCATTATCTAACACCGTAAAATAGGAACAATATGAATAATAAAAGTGATTATAAGAATGTATATGTGTTCGCGGAGCAGAGAGGCGGTGTTATCCAGTCTGTAGCTCTTGAACTCATAGGAAAGGCCCGTGATCTGGCAGAGGCTCTCGGAGAGAAGGTAGTCGCAATTCTGGCAGGCTACAATGTAGAGCCCCTGATCCAGACTCTGTTCGAGTACGGAGCGGACGAGGTGGTCGTGACTGACCATCCCGAGTTGAAGGACTATGTGACTGAGGAATACGCTCAGGCTGTCTCGCAGATTATCGATGCGGTGCGTCCCAACATAGTGCTTTTCGGAGCTACGACCATCGGACGTGATCTGGCTCCCAGGCTTTCGGCCCGTCTGGCCACAGGTCTTACCGCAGACTGCACCAAGCTGGAGATATCGGAGGACAAGCAGCTGATGATGACCCGTCCCGCTTTCGGCGGCAACCTTATGGCCACGATCATGTGTACGGAGCACCGTCCCCAGATGTCCACAGTCCGTCCCGGTGTCATGCCCAAGCGTGACCCTGAGGCAGGCCGTACAGGTACTGTAGTGCGTTTCGAGACCAAGTTCGACCACTCCAAGATTAAAGTCAGACTCATCGAGGAGATCAAGGAGGAGAAGAACAAGGTGGACATCTCCGAGGCCAAGATCCTCGTTTCCGGAGGACGTGGAGTCGGCTGCAAGGAAGGCTTCGCCAAGTTGGAGGAACTGGCGGGTGTACTGGATGCTCAGGTATCCGCGTCCCGTGCAATGGTTGACGCAGGTATCATGCCTCATGACCGTCAGGTGGGACAGACCGGCAAGACAGTCCGTCCTGATCTCTATTTCGCTCTCGGTATATCCGGTGCGATACAGCACCTGGCCGGAATGGAGGAGTCCGAGTTTATCGTTGCAGTGAACAAGGACAAGTTCGCTCCCATCTTCAGTGTTGCCGATGTAGGAATAGTCGGGGATGTCAACAAGATCGTACCGCTTCTTACAGAAAGACTTAGAAAAGAGATGCAGAAATAATGAGAAAAACCGTCTGTATTATGCTTGCCGCTGCAATGGCTCTGCCTTTCGCAGCGCAGGCTGATGACAATATCGAAGGAGGGGCTGCCGGAGCAGTTCCCTCTTTTGCTTTCGGGCTGTTTCAGGACATAGTCTCCAATGACGGCTCGGACATAGTGTTCCTATCTCCATTGAGTGCCTCGCTGGCCTTGTCCATGACTGCCAACGGTGCTTCGGAGACTACCCGGCAGGAGATGCTGTCAGTCCTGGGTTTTGACTGCTCCATAAAGGAGGTCAACGAGTATAACCGCAGTGTCATGGACCTCTTCGCGTCAGAGCCGGACGGGGTGGAGCTCAATGCCGCCAATTCCATCTGGGTGTCCGACGCATTTCCCCTCAAAGGCAGATTCTGCAGGACGGTCAGGAAGAATTACGATGCGATGGTGACCAACCTGGATTTTTCCGATCCCGCATCCCCGTCTGTCATCAACCGGTGGTGTGCTGACAATACTGCCGGCCGTATCGACAAGATGATAGAGGCCATTGATCCGGCGACACAGCTCTATCTGCTCAATGCACTGTACTTCAAAGGACTGTGGACGACACCCTTCGATACTGCCCTTACCCGTGAGGATATCTTCCACGGGGACAGCAACGACTCTCAGGTCAAGTTCATGTACAATAAAGCCTATTTCCCTTATTATATAGGTCCTGAAGGTTCTATGGTCGAACTACCATACGGCGATGACAGGAATTTCGTAATGGATGTGATTATTCCGCCTGACGGACTTTCAGCGGATGAGTTTGTCATCGGACTGGACAGTGAGTCGCTCAGCAGACTTTCTTCCGGTCTTCAAACCGATGAGATAAGGCTGATGCTGCCGTCTTTCAAGGCCGAATACGATGTGTCCCTCAACGCAGCCCTGCAGAGACTGGGCATGAAGGAGGCTTTTACCTCTTCGGCTGATTTCTCAGATATGTCAAAAGAGCCGCTGATGATCAGCGAGGTCAGACAGAAGACCTTCATCGAGGTCAATGAGGAAGGCTCCGAGGCTGCGGCCATTACATCTGTCAGCATGATGCGTGCCTCTCTCGGTCCGGAACCCGTCCGCTTTACAGTGGACCGTCCGTTCGTATTCCTCATCCGCGAACGTACATCCGGCACCGTCCTTTTCATGGGCCTGGTCCGTAATCTGTAGTGGCAGCCGGTATTATAAAAGACAAGGCCGTCAGGAGAATTCCGTGCGGCCTTGTTCTTTTATCTTGGAGTTGCTGCTACAGGGTGTTGAAATCCAGAAAAGCCACTTCTCCTATGATGTTGCCGTCCGCATCCTTGTCTGCAGCCAGGATAAAGTAATGTGTGTCAGGAAAAACATCGATGGGAATCTCTGCCCATTCAGGCTGCTCCCCGTCCACACATTCTATGGTCATGTCACCCATGCCCTCGAAAGGATACAGGTACATCAGAAGCCGTTGCAGACTTTCCTGATCGTCCTCACTCCATCCCGGAACAAGATAATCCAGGGCAGCATATTCACCGCTGGAAAACCAGAAGCCTGTCTCAGATGTGGATGAGACTCTGAATGTATAGGAATTCTCTGTAGCTTCCACCAGTGTCAGGTATTCTGTCCCGGGATCCGGAGCAGAACCGGCGGTGGTTATTTCCAATGAAGCTGAGGAACTTTGGGGACCGTCGTTTTCCGACATGTTGACAGCAGTTGCATCGATGCGGTAGGTTGTTTCCGGTATAAGTCCGTCCAGATCTATCACGGATGTACTTTCTACAGTTACGCTGTTCCGGTAGATCCCGCTGCCGTCAGGAGCCGTTACTGTAACGTATGCGCTGTCCGCCTCTGCGATTTCTACTTCAAAACGTATGACAGTGCCGCGCAGCTGATCGTCAAGCGTTCCGCTGAGATCGGTGATAACGGGTGCGGCAGGAGGGAGGACCGGCTCCTGCTCAGGCCCTGGCTGGTCGCATGAAAATACAAGAAGTGCCGTTGCGAAGGCAAAACTGGATGAAAGGAGTAGTTTTCTCATAATCATGATATTTTACAGTTGAGCCATAAAGATAAGAAAAATTTTCCTAAATTTGGAACTGTAAAGCAATCCGCTATGAAAGAGTATGCCGATATCGTTCAGAGATTTTTGAGAAGCAGGGCAGTGCGCTTTATCGCCATGCTTTTTATTATGCTGTCCATCGCATCGGTGGTGCTGTCGTCATTCAAGGAGTTCCAGCAGTACAGCTGGCTGTTCCAGAGCTTCATACATTTGGCCTCGCTGATATTCCTGATAGAGTACGTGCTCCGGATTTATTCCGCACCCGCGCTTTATCCCGATCTGCCGGCGTACCGTAGCCGCCTGAAGTACGTTTTATCCTTCTACGGTCTGGTGGACCTGGTGGCGGTCATTCCGTTTGTGATGACCTATTTCTACTGGGACACCGAGATTGTCCACATCATCATCCTTCCGTATGTGTTCGTGGTGTTCAAGCTGATACGATATTCGACAGCCTTCCAGCTTATCCTGAAGGTGATGAAGTCAGTGCGTTCTGAACTGCTGACGGCGTTTACCGCCTGCCTGATCATCATCTGTTTTTCCGCGATACTGGTCTATTTCGTGGAGAAGGGAGCGCAGCCCGAAGTCTTCAAGAACATCGGAGACAGCATGTGGTGGGCCGTCATAACATTCACTACGGTGGGTTACGGTGACATCTATCCGGTCACGCCAATAGGCCGCATCCTCTGCGCCTTCATCAGCTTCGTCGGCATCGCCATGCTGGCCATCCCCACCGGTATCATCAGCTTCGTCGGCATCGCCATGCTGGCCATCCCCACCGGTATCATCAGCTCGGCCTTCATCGCCTCCATGAAGGACCGTCTCAACAAAAAAGACTGACCTGATGCGGCCAGTCTTTTTTGCACGAAAGAACTTATTTATCCGACTCAGCGGAGCCAGGCCTCGATGCTGTTCTTGGAAGCACCGTTGAACAGCTTGCCGCTCTGCCAGTTCAGGGAAGGGTATTCTTTCTTGAGTCGGGCAGCCGAGTTGGCGATGCCGCTGCCGCCGGATGTGGCGAATGGTATCACCGTCTTGCCGGAGAAGTCGTAAGTCTCCAGAAAAGTGTTCACTGCTCTGGGCGCAAGGTTCCACCAGATAGGGTAGCCGATGTAGATTACGTCATAGCTTTCCGCATCTTTCAGGTCCGCCCTGATGGCCGGTCTGGACTCGCTGTCATTCATCTCCTTGGTGCTGCGTGATGTCTTGTCGGTCCAGTCAAGGTCGGCGGCTGTGTATTCATGTACAGGAGTAATCTCATAAAGGTCTCCGCCGGTAGTTTCCGCAATCATCTCCGCAACCTTCTCAGTGGTTCCGGTGGCCGAGAAGTAGGCCACAAGTGTCTTTTTACCGTTCATAGTCTGTTGATTCTGTGCTCCGGCCGACAGGCATACAGCCGCAGCCGCTGCGATGGTTAAAATAATGTGCTTCATGGTCATCATGATTTCGAGGCAAAATTATACATTATGTTCACCGCTTGATAACCTTAATTACCGGATGTCAGACCAGTATTACCGGAAATTCAGGATTCCAGGAACTCATGCAGGGCCGTTCCGCCGTCAATGGAAGGACAGAATTGCTCAAGAACGTTGAACATAGGTGCTCCGTACACTTCGATTCCGCCTTTCAGTGTGTGCAGCACGCATACATCTCCGGCTATGCCGCAGATATCTATACTGTCTATTTCCAGGCGGTGAATCAGAAAGTCTATGTGCCTTATGGATGTGAGATTCCTGAAAATGGAGTATTCCTCCCGGTTTTTCTTGTCACCCTTCCTGAATATCTTTACTTCTCCTTCTGTCCTGTACAGGGGATCGATGAGTGCGGGCCATATGGATGCTCCGACAGTGTGCTGGACGCAGTGCATGGGCCATTGTCCTCCGTTTTCTATGAACGAGCAGTGGCGGAAGGGATGCCAATCCACTGTAACGGCCTTGCAAACATATTCACCGTCCGTTTTTATGATGTATTCCGCAAGGGCATTCATCGTTTCCTCGGCCCCCGGGACTTTGAGGCTGCCGGTTATAAAATCTATTTGAGGATCTATTATCAGCAGCATCCGTCTTTTGCCGGCTGCTCCAGTTTTCTTATTCTTTCCCATTCTTTCAGTGTTCTAAAGTAAAAAAGTAAAGTTATGGAAAAAATTTGGGAATGTAAATATTTTTCTATCTTTGCAGCCGCATTCGGGAAACAGGCGACGCTCTGTACCTAAAAGAGTACAACAAGGCGTGCGAGCCCATCCGAATGACTCCGGGTCCGGTAGCTCAGCTGGATAGAGCAACAGCCTTCTAAGCTGTGGGTCTTGGGTTCGAATCCCAACCGGATCACAGACGCAACAAGCAGGATGCGCCCGACCACAGGTCGGGCGTTTTAATTATGTAGGAAGCAGAAAGCAAGCTCGCTTGCTTTCTGCTTCCTACATAATTAAAATCCGGGCAAAGCCCGGCACATCCTGCGTTTCCCGGCGTATGTAAGATCGCCCGCGGCGCAGGGTCAGGGAAAAAGCCGCCCCCGCGCGGCTTAATCCCAACCAGTCTGTTCAACTCAGTTTTACATATTCCAATGTCTCTCAGAAACTTACACAAAATACGCGATTTACAGACTGAGGACTTTCACCACGTGTCTGTTATCCCGATATCCGCATACATTGCTTATATGACAGCATTTTACACAGAATCATCGGATAACAGACTCGTCCTGAAGAAAACGTGCTGACCTCAGACTACCCCAGCCACAGCACTTTCCAAGCGCATTTAAAGAAGTACGCGCTCTGGCGCACTGTTCAGTCTGTTGTCTGCATAATTCCGTAACTATTTGTTTTCCAGCGAAATTTTCAAATCAGTCAATTACAGACTTTAAAATTTACCTTGCACGGCCTCATCCCACCCCCTCATTTAAGCAGTTCAAAGTAATGGCAGTCTATGAATTCTCCGTTTTTGAAGCACGCTTTTTCATGAATCCCGCATTTCCTGAACCCATTCTTTTCCAGCACTTTCATTGAAGCCGGATTGTTTGCGTATACATTAGCGTAGATACGTATTGCATCGGTGTGAAGGAAGTAATCGTCTATAGTATGTCGCAGCACGGCGGTCATTATTCCTTTGTTCCAGTAACATTCTGCGAGCCAGTAACCTAGTTCGGCATTATAGCGCTCCACGTCTGTTCCACGGATAAAACTTATGTTGCCTGCGGCTTCTCCGTTGACTTCGATGCAGTAGTTATGCTGTCCATTTTGACATTTGGTAGATTCTATGAATCGGGCCGCGTCCTCTTCAGTATAGGGGTATGGCAGACAGTCTCTGCAATTGTCCCATATTTTCTTGTTGTTAAGATATTTGGCCAAAGCAGGAATATCGCTTTGGGACCAATTTCGTATTATCTGTTTATTCATAGGTGTTGCTGTATTTGCTGAATTTCCGATCTATCGCCTTAGCTTCTTGTTTGTCCATCTGATCTGTTCAATATTATTTTTTTACTTTCCAGTAGCCGCCTTTATCGGGGCCTATACGTTCGATTAGGTCAAGATCCTTGAACTGTTTCAGATATTTCTTGATGGTAGAGTCTGAAACTTTAAGTTGTTCGGATAAGATTTCTCTCGTTATAGATGGCTCTACAATGATAGCATTGAGTATGGCTATGGCTGTCCTGGTCAGGAAAACGCCATTGATTTCTTGCGGATAATCAGAGTGATTTTTCTGGGTACTTTCTGGGTACTTTCTGGGTACTTTCCGGACACCTCTTTTCTGGACACATTCGCCATTAGAAGTGTCTGTAGAACCGTTTTTCTGGGTACTTTCTTGGGTACCTTTCGCTGTTTCTTGGGTACCTTTGAGCATTTCTTGGGTACCTTTGGAGGCTTGAGTGAGAGGGAGTGTCAGGATGGTTCTTTCGATGTTACCGATTTGTTCTTCGATTATAGGGTTTTCGTAGCCTGCGGATGACCAGGCGGATATGATGCGGTGGATGCCGCTGCCTGCCCGTTCGCCTATGTGCAGCATGGAGAACATCTTGATGATGACTGAGTTTCTCGGGTCGGACAGACCACCTTCAAGCATCTTTTCTTTTCCGATCCGGATGGTGCCGGGGTTTTCAAAGACGAGGCGGTCACGGTGTTTGCGGACCACTACTCCTCCTCTGCCGTAGTAGTCGGCGTTGACGAGGCAGTTGGCGAGGGCTTCGCGAACTGCTTTGTGCTGAGGCGTGTCATCGATACGGTAAAGTCCCTCAAGACGGAATGGAACCTTGAGATCCTGGACTATGCGGGTGACTATGCGGCGGTAGAAATCGAAAACATTGCCGCTCCAGTCTCCTGATGTAGACCAGATACGATCTGTCCATTCGGTGATGTCATTTACCATTTCACGAAAGTCAAGGAAATAGTTGGGATATTCGCGGACTATTTCGTATTCGTTGCCGAACATGAGAAGTCCGGCCCCTGTGGGGTGGGCCTTGCCATCAGTGTCACTGATGGCCGCTGCTCCTATCCTGATGAGGAATTCTTCATCCTTGAGATTGCTCCAAGGGTGATTGAGTTGGGTGTTCCGGTGGTTCATTCGGAACGCCATGATGCTATCCTGATTTAGAACGGAGAGGTTCATTCCGGTCAGAATCTTGGTATCAACTGTCTGCGAGCCTTGGTCGCGCAGCATTGAACGGATTTCTTCTTTAGTGCAGTGGTAGTCTCCGGAACTGTTGCGCTTGTATGTGCCGGAGAAGAGGTCTCCGCCTATGTAGACGGGTCTGTGCTCGCGCTTGGCACGTGGGACATTGATGACGAGGATGACCGAACCGTCAAACTGCTCAGGATAGACTTCTTTATCGGTAAGGATATTGTCGCTGACTTTCTGGCGGTTGTTGATAATGTCCCAGAACTGCTTTTTCATTTTCCGCACTTCTTCTTCTGTGAGTCCGGTGGGTATGAGTGTGCCGTCCTGCTGCTCATTGGCTCCGATGAGGATAAGGCCGCCATCGGTGTTGGCAAACGCGGAATAGGTCTCCCACAGGCTGTGCGGAAGCCCTCCTTTGGCTTTCTTGGCTTCGAGACGGTTGTCTTCCCGATATGTATCAAGTAATGTAATGTCGAACATGGTGTATGGCATTTTCTGCAAAGTTAGTCATTTATAGCAAATCGAACATTTCCTTTATCATGTCATCTCGATATCGCGGTAGCAGGCGAAAGCTCGGGAGCCCTCTTTGTGGCCGGAGAGTTTGCCGACAAGATTGGGGTCTTTGACTTTTTTGTAGAGGTTGCCGACGAAAGTGCGACGGGCCATGTGACTGCTGGCGATGTCGGCTATGCTTTTGTGCTCGGTCTGTCCTGTTACGGGGTTGAGGACGGGGACTGTGCGGTCTATGCCGCAGGCGCGGAAGACTTCTTTGATGGAGTCGTTATATTTCTGCTGTGATATGAGCGGGAGTATATCGGGGGTGTCTTTGAACTTGTCCCGGTATTTGCTCAATATTTCCTGAGCTTTGTCATTGAGATAGACCTTGACTGTCTGAGGGTTGTCTTCTATGGTCTTGTGGGGGATATAATGTATGTATATGCCGCGTGGGTCAGAGCCGATGCTGTCTTTGTTCAGGCGATAGAGGTCGCTGACACGGCAGCCGGTGAGACATTGGAAGATGAATACGTCTCTTTGTCTTTCAAGCATGGGGGACTTGGAGAGATCCGTGGAGTATATCCTATCTCTTTCTTCTGCGGTGATGTATATGGGCTTGCCGTAGACTTCTGCTCCTATGGAGTATTTTCGGAACGGGTCATTGTTGGTGTGACCTTGATTGTTTGCCCAAAGTATGAATGCCCTTTTGGCGTATTGCTCCGGCCATGGGAACTTGTCTATTACTTCCTGCATCCATTTGGAGGATACGGTGTCTTTAGGGCTATTCTGAAATTCTCCACCGATGGCTTTTGGGAGAAGAAACACTAAGCAGCGATAGCCGAGCCATGGAGTTCCGCCAAGTCCTAGCCGTTATCTGCCGACATGATGGCGGATGTGGGCTTCATATTTTCAGATTCTTTAAGTATTGTTCCTGATGTAGTCGAGGACGGTAAATCTCTTCTTGGCGGCCGGAGCCCCGGGGACGGTCTCGAATGCATGGACCGACAGCGGCTTGCCGTCGATGATCTGGCGGGAGAGGAAGGCCGCGATGTCGTAGAGGTTGCGGCTCATGGGGAGGGATGCTATCTCGTGCCCGGCATTGTCTATCTCGTAAAAATGACAGGGGGAGTCCAAGGATTCGAGGCTCCTGGCGATGGTCTCCGAACCCCAGAGGCCGCCGAGGAAGGGAAGGTGGGCCTTGCGGAAGGGGACGATGACGTCGGCATTGCCGTGGAAGAGCATGACGGGGCAGGGGAGGGTCTGCCAGTGCAGCTTCTTCTTGTCGGAGATTGCTCCTGCGAAGGATATCACTCCGGCGTAGCGGAATCCCTCCGGGAGGCGGGCCGCCAGACTGTGGCTGTTGCAGCGGTAGTACTCGGCCTGCAGGACGGTGATGGCTCCGGCGCTTGAGCCGCTGATGACAATTTTCTCAGGATCAATGCCCCAGGCCCCACGCTGCTGCGCGATGTACCGCGTCGCATCGTACAGGTCCACTACGGCTGTGTCAATGGCGGACTGGAGGATGTTCATGAAATCGACTGGGGAGGGCCGTCCGTCGAAGGTTATCCGGCCCAGCATGGTGCGGTAGTCTATCGAAGCGACCGTGCAGCCGTGGCGGGCCAGAAACTCGAAGTAAGGCACGAACATTTCGGAGTACCTTTCGCCGAACCTGAAACCGCCTCCGAATACGAATACTACCACAGGGGAGTCAGTCTGCTCTATTCCTGACAGGAAGTAGCGGTCGAGCCTCAGAGTGTCGGATCCCTTGACGGCGAATATCTCCGTTTCCATCAGGATTTCCCGGGTGCTGTCAGCGGTATGGGTAAGAATCTCGGTACCTTCGAAAGAAGTGACGGCTTTTGCGGCTTCGGCATACGGATGAGTGTCTGTATCAGATGGTTGTTCTGATGAACCACGGCAACTGCTAAGGACAAATGCAGCGAGGGCTATGAGGATGATGCGTTCTGCTGTTTTCATGTTTCCGTAAAATAGTCATGCAAAGATAAACTTATTTTACGGATATGTGCTTGATCACCTTTGCCGGGACGCCAACTGCGACGGTATTGGCCGGTATGTCGCCCGTAACGACCGCCCCGGCACCTATCACGGCATTGTCGCCGATGGTCACGCCTTGCAGGATAGTGGCGTTGGAGCCTACCCAGACGTTCTTCCCCAGGACGATAGGCGCGGAATGGGTCATCTTGCGCTTCTCCGGCTCCAGGAAATGGTTTAGTGTGGCAAACACCACATTGTGCCCTATCTGGCATCCGTCCCCGATGCGCACGCCGCCATGGTCCTGAAAATGGCAGCAGGCATTGATGAACACATCCTCGCCCACCTCGATGTTCTTGCCGAAATCGGTATAAAACGGCGGGAACACACGGAGCGTGGAGGGGACGGCTTTCCCGAAAAGCTCGGAAAGGATGTCCCTGATTTCCTCCGGAGTATGATAGGCGGAGTTCAGCCGGAAAGTGATTTTCCGCGCCTCCCCGCCCATCCTGTCCATGAACTGATGTATCTCTTCCGTGTCAAGCGGCTTGCCGGTCTTGACGAAATCCTTGAATTCTTCGAGTGTCATGATTATTCTTCCAACCGGTTATATTCTTCATCGGTTACGGGCTCCAGCCATTCGTTGGACGTGTTTTCTCCGGGAACCTCAAAAGCGAGATGCGCGAACCAGCTGTCAGCCGCCGCTCCGTGCCAGTGCTTCACATTCGCCGGGATGTGGATGACATCGCCCGGAAGCATCTGTACCGCAGGCTTGCCCCATTCCTGATACCAGCCCTTTCCGGCTACGCAGACCAGCATCTGTCCACCGCCTTTCGTGGCATGGTGAATGTGCCAGTTGTTGCGGCATCCCGGCTCGAAAGTGACATTGCTGAAAGGTATCTGCTCCTTGGATATCGGAGCCAGATAGCTGTTGCCGATGAAATACTTGGCGTAAGCGGTGTTCGGCTCGCCGATGGGGAAAATCATTTCCCGCTGGAAAGCAGCCTTGCCGTCCGCATCCGCCGTTTCCTCTTTGATGATGCGCAACGCCTTGATAGCGGCGGGGAAGCCGATGTAGGGCAGGCACTGGATGACGGCGGCGGTCAGGGTTTCGGGCGAGTTGCCGGCGGTGATGTTGCCGTGATAGTGCGAGTGGAGCTGGCTCTCGGCTTCCAACGTGGTCAGTACGCAGTAGCCCAACAACTCGCGCGTCTGCAAGTCGAGTGCGCCGCGGCTGTAGATGTCGCCGAAGAAATAGTCCGTGAGGAACTGCTCCACGTCCTTGCCCATGTTGCCGGGCACGCTTTCCATCACCGAGGCGATGCCGCCGGGATAGAGCTTGTCTTGAATGGCTTTGCCCGTCTCGTGGCGTGTTTCCTCCTTCACCTTGCCCTGCTTTTCCAGAGGCAGGGAGATACCCCGCTCCTTGAACACCTCATTCACCGCGCCCACGGCATTCAGCATCTTGGGGAAGCCGATGAACGGGGCGGTAAGGTACATCACCTCGCGCAGTTCTTCAGGCGTGACGCCCACATTGAGTGCCGCACCTGCATGGGCTTTCAGTTGCGGGAGCGTCTGCATCGTGGCAAGGGTGATGCAGGTAATCATTTCGCGTTGTTTCAACGTCAATTCGCCCGTCTGGAATACTTCGCCAAAGATGAACTTTTGGAGGATGTCCATCATTTCCGGGTCCGTGCCCTGCCCGGTCAGGGCCTCACCGCCGAACAGGGTGCGGTAATTCTGCTTGCATACTTCGATTCTATTCATATTGTCTGTTGTTTGTGCCGTCGCTGACAGGCTGCATACCAGTGCGACGGCGGTGATTACGATTGCTTTCCTCATGGTTATTCTCTTTTATCCGATGCAAAATTACACAGGAACAAAGCGGAATGCCGTAACCATAAATGGGGGAAGCGTACCATTTTCACTGAATTTGCTTTATTTTGTACCGTCTGAAGTCCCGTAATTGCCAAACAGCTTTTCCGAATTCTTCCATAGAAACATATCCGCATATCCGGCAAGCTCCTCGTCCGAAGCCAGCGTCTGTTTCAGCCTTTGCAGGTTGGCTTTCAGTACGGCAGCGTGCTTGATGTGAGCAACAGCATCAATGGGATTTTTCATATATGCCTCCTTTCTATAAACTTGTCAATATCGGATTTTCTTGATAATCTTTGCCGGGACTCCACCGACCACTACATCGGCCGGTACATCTTTAGTTACGACAGCTCCAGCAGCCACGACCGCATTGTCGCCGATGGTCACGCCCTGCAGGATAGTCGAGTTTGAGCCGACCCACACATTCTTGCCCAACACAATCGGTGCTGGATAAGTGTTCTTGCGGTCTTCGGGCGACAAACCGTGGTCCAGAGTGGCGAACACGACATTGTGTCCTATCTGACATCCGTCGCCAATGACAACGCCGCCATGATCCTGAAAATGGCAACAGGCATTGATAAAGACATTCTCACCGACGGTGATGTTCTTACCGAAGTCTGTATAGAACGGTGGAAAAACACGCAGCGATGAAGGCACCTCATAGCCGAACAACTCCGAAAGGAGTGTGCGTACTTCTGCCGGGGTGTGATAAGCCGTATTCAACCGGAAAGTGATACGACGTGCGGCATTGCTCATCTCGTCCATAAACAGATGTATTTCCTCGGTACTAAGAGCATGTCCTGTCTTTACATAGTCTTTGAATTCATTGATTGTCATATTGTTGCATTTTAATGATTGCTTTAGTATCAACTTATTATTTTCCCATCGTTTCCTTCACTTTCGCCAATAGGTTAGGAATGTCCAGATGCTGCGGGCACTTCGTCAGACATTCGCCGCAGGCTACGCACGAGGATGCCGGGTCGCCGCGCTGGACGGGCGACATCGAGACGGTGTAATCCGCCATTGCCCTTTCTTTGTTTTTGTGCAGGATGTAGTTGTTGTACACGTAGGCGAAGATGTAGCCGATGGCGACATTGTGCGGACAGGGGATGCACTGGTAGCAGCCCGTGCAGTCGATGTGGCCCGGTGCGTGGCGGTAGGCATAGATGGCAGCTCCCAACGCCTCGCGCTCGGCAGGGGTGAGCATGTTGGGGCGGGCTTTGGCGGCGTACTTCAGGTTCTCCTCCACATCCGCCATGCTGCCCATGCCGCTCACTGCCACGCTGACTTCGGGGATGTCCCACAGGTAGTCCAACGCCCATTCCGTGTCGGGCTTACGGATGCCCGTGGAGGCAAGCTCGTCGCGCATCACCTGCGGCAGATTGGCGAGGAATCCCGTGCGTACGGGCTTCATTACCGCCAGTCCCATGCCGTTGGCAGCGGCAAATTTCGGGCCGAGCACGCCCGCCTCGTATTCGTAATCCAGGTAGTTGTGCTGGATGAGGCAGAAGTCCCAGGCGGGCGTGTATTCCACCACCTGCTTGAACAGTTGCAGGCTGTCGTGGAAGGAGAAGCCCATGAAGCGTATCTTGCCCTGCGCTTTCAGCCGCTCCATCTTCTCGATGAGCTTGTAGGGCAGCACGTAGTCTTTCCACGCGCGGTGCATGATCATGTGGATATGGTAGAAGTCGATGACGTCTGTGCCGATGGTGCGGCGCGACTGGTCGAAGAACTTCTCGAAGTCATCCGCCGACTGCATCTCCCACCACGGCATCTTGGACGTGACATATACCCGGTCGCGCCAGCCCCCGGCAATGGCTTTGCCCACCGCCTGCTCGCTCTCGCCGCCGAGATAGACGCGCCCCGTATCTATGTAGTTCACGCCGCCCTCAATGGCACGGTGCACCATCGGTGTGGTCTGGTCGAAATCCACGTGCCCGTTCTTCATCGGCAGGCGCAGCATCCCGAAGCCCAGTGCCGATACGTTCACACCCGTGCGCCCCATCGGGCGGTACTGCATCTGCGGATTGTAATTGAGAATGTCTTTCGACATCTCTTCCCTCGCCACCTGCCTTTCGGCTTCCTGCGCAATGACTTTCGGACCGCCCACCGCTCCTACGGCTGCGGCGAGAAGACCACTTTTTATAAAATCGCGTCTGTCCATATTCTTACTTTTTATTTATCCAAACCTATCAGCCGTGCCGGACAGCCCTTTTAGAATTTCAACTTCGTTAGCCTCCAAGGGTATGGAAGTCTCTCCGTAGATGAAACAGCGCAAGAGCTGCTGCGGCGTAACGTGGTGGCGGTCTGCGATGAAGCACACCGCCTCGTCCGCGCACAAATTTTCAGGTAATGCTGTTTTCTGCTCCATGCTGTTCTTCTCGTTTTTATCCGATGCAAAATTACACCGGAACAATGCGGAATGCCGTAACCATAAATGGGGGAAGCGTACCATTTTTACGGAAATTGTATTCTGCGCAACCTATTGTCCGTGAAATGCTTTATCTTTGTATCACTTTAACAGACAGAGCAATGAGCAAGATACTGAAAGTAAGGAAGGTCAATGACTATGCCCGCTATGTGGGCGCAGAGGAGCAGCACCCGTTGGTCAGCGTCATTGACTATGCCGAGGTGTCGCCCGTGCGCCACAGCCTGAATGATTACGGTGTGTACGGCATCTTCTTCCACGATGAGGCGGAGATAGACCTGGCATACGGCTGCGGCAAGTATGATTACAAGAAGGGTACGGTAATCTGCGTGGCTCCCGGCCAGGTGGGTGGTAAGGAGGACAATGGGGAGGAGGTGATGCTGACGGGCTGGGCACTGCTTTTCCACCCGGACCTGCTGCACGGCTTCCCGCTTGAAAAGCGCATCCGGGAGTATTCCTTCTTCGATTACCGTATCAACGAGGCCCTGCACATGACCGAAGAGGAGCACGACATCCTGGCCTCCCTGATGCGTCAGATACGCGAGGAACTGGGCAAGAAGCCGGACGAGCTTCAGCGGGCCATCCTCGTAGGCTACATCGAACTGGCTCTCAACTTCTGCCAGCGGTTCTACAACCGCCAGTTCGTCACCCGGAAGATAGAGAACTCCGACATCCTCGTCCGCTTCGACCGCCTGCTCCGCGACTATTTCGAAGACAGCCTCCAGTATACCCTTGGCCTGCCCACAGTGCAGTATTGCGCCGACAAGCTCTGCATGTCGCCCAACTATTTCGGCGATGTCATCAAGAAAACCACCGGAGACACGGCGAGCACCCACATCCGCCAGTTCGTCATCCAGCTTGCCAAGAACGGGCTGGCGGCAGGAGAGACCGTCTCCCAAGTGTCCGACCGCCTCGGCTTCGAATACCCTCAGCATTTCAGCCGGATGTTCAAGAAGCAGGAGGGAGTTACGCCGTCGGAGTACTGCCAGCGACTGCGGAACTGATATAAAAAGTCTTGCAGAAACGGTAAATCATACTTGCAGGATCTTTCACGGAAGTAGGATATCCAAAAGATTCCTGTAATATCGGCAGTGAAATCAGTATATTTTGCCTAATTATCGGCAGTTTAATATCGCGAATAGTAGCGATGCCTGTATGGGAGTGGATTGTCCGTAGAAATTAAGACCCGTCAGACGGCCTTTCCCATCCTGTATGCCGTCTCCACTGCCGCATGCCCTTCTATTTCCCCCGGGGCATTCACGCCTCCGGCGAATACAGAACCAGCGAACCTGGCGTTCTCAAAGCATTCGATCCAGCCGCTTAATCCTGTGACGGCGCGTTCTGGAGTCTTGGGATCCTCCTCGGCGGCCGAACTCAGGAAATAGATGTCCCGGAAATGATAATCCGTGGTGAACAGCGGGTTGGCACGGTCGAGAAGAGTCTTCAGCTGGCCGCTCATCTCATAGTAGTAGATGGGCGTAGCAAAAGCGATGACATCCGCCGCATACATTTTATCCACGATGGCCGGTGCATCGTCTGTGATAACGCATCTCTGGGTTTTCTGGCAGGCCAGACAGCCCGTGCAGAAATGCAGTTCCTTTCCCTTTAATGTAATAGTCTCAACTTCATTGCCGGCCTCAGCCGCACCTTTGGCAAAGGCCTCTGCCAGTGCGTCGGAGTTACTGTTGCGGCGCAGGCTCGATGTTATTACCAGTATCTTTTTCATGCTGCAAAGATAGCGGTATATGTTTTAAAACGGATACCTGTTTTACTGGGGTAGGTGATGGTTTTACGGATGACTGCCGCTGCTGCAAAAAATGGTTAGGTTTTGATGCGGAAATACCAACTTGTTGTGATTGTCTGCCTGAGCAGCCGGCGGTACCTTTGCAGCCGTAAATTCTGTAAAGGCAATAAGTATGAAATTAAGGACAATAGTTCTGACAATCACTGTCTTGACAGCCGCCGGTATGTGGGCACCGCAAGTCTTGGCGGAAGCATACGCAGCGGCGGATACATCAGCAAGGCAGGAAAGCAAGTGGACCAAGGCATTTGCCCGTCTGACAGTAGGCGGCTACGGTGAGGCCGTGGGAACATATAATTTCTACAGTGACAATGTTTTCCGATATCAGTTCCCGGACAGTTACCGCGATTCTAAGGGTCATGCACGCTTTGATCTGCCGCACGTGGTAATTATGCTGGGCTATGATTTCGGTAAAGGATGGACATTGGGAACTGAGATTGAATTCGAGCATGGGGGTGTGGAGGCTGCAGTGGAGATGGAGAATGAGGAAGCCGGTGAGTTCGAGAGGGAGATAGAGAGGGGAGGAGAGGTGGCTCTGGAGCAGTTCTGGATACAGAAGGAGTTCATGCCGGAACTTAATCTGAGAATGGGACATATCGTGGTGCCGGTCGGCGCGACCAATAACAAGCATCTGCCGACGGAGTTTTTCACGGCTTATCGTCCCGAGGGCGAGAACACCATCATTCCGTGCACCTGGCACGAAACCGGTATCAGCCTGTGGGGCCGCGCAGGGGACTGGAGGTATGAGGTTCAGCTGCTCCCTGGACTTAACTCAGTGTTCTTCAGTAATTCAGAATGGGTCCACGGAGGCTCGGCCTCACCCTACGAGTTCAAGCCCGCAAATCATCTTGCCGGAGCGTTCAGAGTGGACAATTACTCGGTAAAGGGTCTGCGGATGAGCCTGAGCGGTTATATCGGCAACAGTTTCAACAATGATATAGTGACTGAGGAGCGTTCCCGCTATGCCGGAGTAAAGGGCACGGTGATGATAGGAGCCTTCGATTTCGAGTATCAGGGACACGGACTTGTAGTCAGGGGCAATTACGATTACGGATATCTTAAGGACGCACAGCTGATAGGCGCCTGGAACAGTTCGTCCATGAACAGCACGGAGTCTCCTTACAAGCATACTCTTGTGGGACAGGCTGCAATGGCAGGCGGGGTAGAGGCCGGTTACGACATTTTCTCTGCTGTGAACAAGCTTTCCGGGAAACAGAAATTCTATGTCTTCGGGCGGTACGAGTATTATGATTCCTATATCCCGGCTCCGGCCACTACAGATTATCCGTGGACTGACAAGCACCGTATAGCGGTGGGTATCAATTATTATCCTATCGACGAGATCGTCATAAAGGCCGAATATTCCCACCGCTTCCTGAAGAGCCAGTATATTGACGAACCGTCGGTTTCGATAGGCATAGCCTACGCCGGATTTTTCAAATAGCAGATACATTAACAAACAAATAACGTAAAGGAAAAATGAAAAAGTTTATCTATTTCGCGGCAGCAGCATTGGTATTTGCCGGCGCCGCATCCTGTGAGCAGAACGGAGGAGAGACGGACATCACCAATCCCTACGATGAGCAGTTCGCCAAAATCGCCGACCGCTTTGTCAACGAAACTGTAATTCCTACCTATGAGGCTCTTTCTACATCAACGGCCGAGCTGGAGACTCTGCTGCAGCAGCTCAAGGAAGACAAGTCCCAGGCCACCTTGGAGGCCACCTGCGAGAAATTCCTTGAAGCCCGCGCCTGGTGGGAAAAAAGTGAGGCCTTCCTTTTCGGACCGGCCACGGATTTCGGAGTGGACCCTCACATCGACTCATGGCCTCTCGATGTGGACGCCCTCAATATGGCTCTGAGCAACACTGACCAGATCAATGCCATGAACGGAGAGGGCGGCGATCAGTTTGCCGGTGACAATCTCGGCAACACCGTTCTGGGTTTCCATGGCATCGAGTACATCCTTTTTGAGAACGGCGGTCCTAAGAATGTAGCCGATATCAATGAGCTGCATCTCATCTATGCCGCTGCAGTGGCAGGCGACCTGCGCAACCGCTGCTGGCAGATGGAACTCGGCTGGGCAGGTGAAGACGGAGTCGCTGCAGAGCGTCTGGAAAAAGTGGCTGACCAGCTTGAGCTCCCTTACACTGTCAACGGCGGGACTTCCTCATACGGAGACAATATGCTCAATGCCGGCAAGCCCGGAAGTTCCTACAGCAGCATGACCTCGGCTATGGAGGCTATTATCGACGGCTGCAAGACCATCGCAGACGAGGTGGGCACCATGAAGATAGGCAAGCCTTATTCGGGAGAGGACCCCAACTATATCGAGTCTCCCTACAGCCATAAGTCGATTCAGGACTTCTATGACAATATAATCAGCATCCAGAGCGTCTATATGGGCGGCATCGAGGGAAACCGTGACGAGGCCAATTCCCTTCACGGCTTCCTGGCTGAGCACAACAAGACTGTGGATGATGCGGTGATGGCCGCTATCGACAATGCTCTCGCCAAGATTCAGGCCATGAAAGCTCCTTTCGTCAACAATATCAACGACCCTTCGGCCGGTGAGGCAAGCGAGGCTTGCAAGGCTCTCGACGAGGTTCTCGGCCAGGCCAAGGATGCCGTACGCAACGTAGAGTAACAGACTATGAAATTCAGATACCTTTCATTACTGGCAGCCGCAGCCATTGCCTTGACAGCCTGCCATGAAGACCCCAACGGCAAGGATCCTGACAACAACGGAACGGATTCTGATGTTAATCCCGAGATCTACGCCGGAGGTCTTCTCGGAACTACATTCAACTCATCTGCATCGGCATTTGAGGACCCTGCTCCTGCCGTAGAAAAAGCCGGTCTCACCGACCGGTTCAAATACGGCGAGTATTTCTTTGAGCGCTCCTATACCCAGACCGCCGAGCCTTTCGACGGTCTCGGTCCGCTCTACATCCGCAATTCCTGTCAGGCCTGCCACCCCGGATACGGTCACGGCAAGCGCATGGAACGCTACCGCTGGGACGACTGGGGCAACGGCTATCTGCTGGTAGTCTATGACAAGAGCAACGATGCTTATCTGTCTTCCCTCACCGGCATGCCTCAGACTGCGGCGGTGGAGCCTTTCAAGGCCCCTCTGGATGAGGACCAGATAACCATCCAGTGGCTCACATACGTGGACGAATGGGGCAACAAGTTTCCGGATGGGGAGACATATGAGCTCATCTATCCGGAAGTGACCATACCCGAGAGCGCTTTCTACGTGCCTATCCAGTCCGGCGGCAAGGACATCCCTCATTCCCAGGTGGGCGTGCGGCTTGAGACCACTATCGGAATCTACGGTACAGGTCTGCTGGACGCTATCCCCGACGATTCCCTGAAGGCCCAGTACGCAAAGGAAGAGGCGATGGGCATCCCTATCAATCCTGCTTTCTTCTCCGGAGGCGAGTGGGTGAAGCAGTATTCCAACACTCTTCAGGGTGATGGCGAGCAGCATCCATTCCGTTTTACCTACGCCCTCTCCCGCGGTGCTCTGCAGGATGGTCCCGGTGCCAATGCTATCTGGAACATCACCAATGTTACCCGCAGCGACCGCCGCTACCACTATATGACCGCGGCATACGCCACTACTGCTTCCCAGGATCCCGATGTTCAGAACGGCTTCTATGCCTTCCTGGATAACTTCGAGACAAAGTATCCCGAAGCCAAGGACAGATGGCGTACCGGTGACGTGGAGGCCGATATCTACAATTTCCTGATGGCCCAGGACCTTCCCGTTGAAATGAGCGATGAAGAGTATACCGACCTGATGATCTGGCACCGTGGCCTGGCCGTGCCTGCCGCGCGTAACCTGGATGACGAGGATGTACAGCGTGGCCGTCAGCTCTTCCGCGAAATCGGCTGTGCCACCTGCCACCGTCCTTCATGGACTACCGGACCGGACGAGTTCAACGATCCCAATAACTTTTTCGCCCGCGGCGATACAGAGCTGCCGAAATATCCCAACCAGACTATCTGGCCTTACAGCGACTTGATCCAGCACCAGCTTTTCATGCAGAACGATATCCGCGGCGGATGGTGCCGCACGACTCCTCTCTGGGGCAGAGGCCTGTCCCTGATATGTTCGGGACACAGCGACCGCCTGCACGATGCCCGTGCCCGTAATGTGGTAGAGGCCATCATGTGGCACGGCAATGCGCAGAGTCACGCACGCCAGTCTGTAGAGAAGTTCCGCGAGTTGAGCAAGGAGGACCGCGATGCTGTTGTAAAATTCATTGAAGCCATCTAAGCAATTGGACAAGATAGTAAAATACACTGCATTCGGGGCAGCTGCAGTCCTGACTGCAATTCTGATCCTCGCTACCGTACTGGAGAAATCCTGCGGTAGCGGGGTTGTTTTTGAGTATGTATACCGTTCGCCGGTATTTGCCCTGCTGTGGGTGCTGGCCGTGGGGGCATGCACTGTTACCATGGTACGCTGCGGCCATACTCTTCCCTTGGCGGTCAGCGCCATGCACCTGTCATTTGTCTTCATACTCATGGGGGCGCTCATGACATTTCTCGTGGGGGAGAAGGGGACCCTGCATCTGCGCACGGACGGAGAGACTGTAAGAACATTTGATTGTGATGACGGGAGCACCAAGGCACTGCCATTCGATGTCTCCTTGAAGGAATTTAAGATAGACTTTTACCGCGGGACAACCGCCCCGATGGATTACCGCAGCCTTATCGTCATACACGATGCCGGGCAGGAACTGGAGCGGGAGGTGTCGATGAACCGGATATGCCGTCACCGCGGATACCGTTTCTACCAGGCGTCCTACGATACCGATCTGCAGGGGACGACTCTGTCAGTGAGCAGGGACACCTGGGGCATTGCATTGACCTATACCGGATTTATATTACTGATAGGAAGCATGATACTGCACTTCTTCAATCCCTCGGGGAGTTTCCGTACTGCACTGAGGAGAGTATCCAGAGGGATAGCTGTCTGTGCCGGAGCAATTCTGCTGGCATCCTGCTCATCGGACCGCGATGATGTTCCCAAGACACTTCCGAAAGACCTTGCAGAGGATTTCGGAGAACTGTATGTCTATTACAACGACCGGGTTACCTCCGTCCGGACTCTCGCCCGTGAATTCACTATGAAACTTACCGGACGCCAGTCATACAGGGGGCTCACTCCGGAACAGGTGCTTTCCGGCTGGATGTTCTACTACGACAGCTGGAAACGGGAACCGATGATAGAGGTGAAGGGCCGCGGACGGCTACCTCTGACGGATCTGAATCCGGAGGAGGAACTGTTTCAGGTGGTGAGTATGGCCGCTACATGGTCTATAATCAGGATTTTCCCATACGTCGGAGAGGATGGGACAGTGATGTGGTACGCATCGACGGATACGCTTCCATTTGACATGGACAGCGGAGAATGGCTTTTTGTCCGCAAGGTGTTGGGACTGGTGCGGGAAGATGTGGTTCTCGGGGACTATGACGGGGCTTCGGAAGTGCTTGCGAAGCTACGGATGTGGCAGGAGGAAAAATGCGGAGCGGACAATCTTCCCACCAATACCGTATGGCAGGCGGAGCAGCTGTACAATACCGTTGACCGTCCCAAGCCTGCGGCGATGGCGGCCCTCACCGCAGGGATTCTGCTTTTCGTTCTGACTTGTGCAGGTATGACGTCTCCGGCCTTGCGCAGAGTCTGCAGCAGGAGCGTGCGCCCCGCGGCGATACTGACGGGCGTGTTCTTTCTATATCTGACCCTCCTGTTGATACTCAGATGGGTGGCTTCGGGGCACGTGCCCATGAGCAACGGATTCGAGACCATGATGATGATAGCATGGTCATCATGCGTGCTGTCCCTCGCTTTGTTCCGAAAGCTACCAGTAATACAGCCTTTCGCCATGCTGATGTGCGGTTTCGCACTTCTGGTAGCATCGATAGGAGAGTCTGATCCTGGGATGACGTCGCTGATGCCGGTACTGTCCTCACCTCTGCTTTCTGTCCATGTGGCCTGTATGATGATATCCTATTCTCTCCTTGGGCTGCTGGCCCTCAACGGAGTGATGGGTATATGGGCCGGACGCGGCTCTTCTCCTGAAGCGCAGGAAGCGTCCTCATCCCTGGCGGATGTAGGCAGACTGCTGCTGTATCCGGCGCTATTTCTGCTGGTTACCGGTACTGTCATCGGTGCGGTATGGGCCAATGTATCATGGGGGCGCTACTGGGCCTGGGATCCAAAGGAGGTGTGGGCCCTGATTACGATTATCGTGTATGCGGCCGCGCTGCACTCCCGTTCCCTGAGGTTTCTTGCCGCCCCCCGGGCATTCCACTGGTACAGCGCCGCCGCATTCCTGTGCGTGCTGATTACCTACTTCGGTGTCAACTTTTTCCTCGGCGGTATGCATTCCTACGCTTAGCGGACGGATTGCTCCGTTTGGGTATTGTTCTGCAATTTCCATCCGGATGTGTTTTCCTGAATGTTCCACAAATGAGCGTAAAGCCCTTTCTGCTGGATAAGTTCGTCATGTGTTCCCTCTTCCTTTATCCGGCCGTCGTCCAGGACGATGATGTGGTCGGCATCTTTTATGGTCTTGAGCCTGTGGGCTATGGCAATGACGGTGCGTCCTTTAATCAAAGAGTCGATGGCCTTCTGCACCTCCACTTCATTTTCAGGGTCGAGCGAGGCGGTGGCTTCGTCCAATAGGATAACAGGCGCGTCTTTCAGTATGGCTCGGGCGATGGATATGCGCTGCTTCTCGCCTCCGGACAAGGTACAGCCACCTTCGCCCACCATCGTGTCGTAGCCCTGCGGCAAGCGCATGATGAAGTCGTGGCAACAGGCTTTCTTGGCGGCAGTAATGATTTCCTCGTCTGTTGCGTCTGTCTTGCCGAAACGGATATTGTTGCGTATGGTGTCTTGAAACAGATAGACATCCTGGAACACCATAGAGATGTGGCTCATCAGGCTTTCGGGGGCTATTTCGTCCATCGGTACACCGCCAAAGAAGATGCGTCCCTGCTGTGGGTCGTAGAAACGGGCGCAAAGTTTCATCACGGTGCTTTTTCCACTACCCGAAGGACCTACAAGAGCTGTCAAGGAGTTTTTTGGGAGCGTGACGGTTATATCATGCAGCACTTCCTTGTCCTGATAGGCAAACGATACGTGCTCAAACCGGATGTCGCCTGCCTCTGGGGATTGCCGTTCTCCTTTCATTTCCGGCTCGTTCATCAAGGAAAGGATGCGCCCTCCGGCAATGGAAAAGTATCGGAACTCGGTGAAATTGGTCAGGGCGGAAGTCAGCGGGTCGAACACACGGGAGCCGACTACGAGGAACAGCACGAACACAAGGATGGAAAGTTTCCCTCCCAACAGCAGATACGTTCCGCACAGCACCATCAGGGTCAGCCCTGCACGTACCAACGTGATGCTCAACAAGACGAACGGGCCTAACAAGGCTTCCTGACGGATGCAGGCACGGCGAAGTTCGGCAAAGGCATCGCGCAGCCGGACGAAACGGTCGCCCAGCAGATTGTAGGCTTTCATCACCCGGATACCCTGCAAGTATTCCTCCAATCGGTTTCCTGCATTTATCTTCGCCTGGATTTGCCTGCCGCTCAGACTTCGCTGCGCCTTTGTGCTTGCCCATAGGACGAGCAAGGCAAGCGGCAAAGCGGCAAACATACTGACCGCCATTCTCCAATCTATCCATATCAATGAAGCAAAAGCCAATACAGGCATTACCACGGCACCCATCAATTGGGGCAGATGGTGAGAAATTCCCGTTTCTGCCATCATGAAATCCGTAATCAGCATGGAGGACAAGTCGCCGGGGTCGCGCCTTGAAAGGAAGCCCAACGATAGTTTCCGCAGGTGTTCTGCCAGCGACAAGCGTCCCGAAGCACTCATTTCGTAGGCTCCACGAAAATTGGCACGGTAAGATGCCCTTTCCGCCAAAGCCATGACCAGCATATAAATGGCCATAACGCCGAATATCCACCAAAGACGGGTCGTGTCGAGCGGTTGTCCGCTCCCGTCAAACGCATTGAAAATGACGCGTATCGCCTCTATGGAAAGGCAAAACGGCACGATATTGACCAAGTTGGCAAGCATGGTGTAACCCACAGGCTTGTAAAGCCGTTCGGTATGTCCTATTGTAATGTTTTTGATTGCGTTCATATATAGTTCTCCTTTTTTAATTTTTGTTCAACGTCCAATGGTATGCGCTCGTATAGGCATCCCACATGTTTTTATATACACCCTCCGTCACGGACAGCTGTTCATGCTTTCCGCATTGCACAATGCGTCCTTCTTTCATGACGACAATCTGATGTGCGGAGATGATGGAAGAAAGGCGATGGGCAATCACAATGACCGTTTTATCCTTTATCAGTGACTGCAAAGCCATCTGCATTTTATGCTCGTTTTCAGGGTCAGCGAAGGCAGTGGCTTCGTCCAACACCAGTATCGGAGCATTCTTCAATATGGCACGAGCTACACATATCCGTTGGGCTTCACCGCCGGACAGGAATACACCTTTATCGCCTATCCTTGTTTCGTAGCCTTGCGGCAAACGCTCTATGAAATCGTGGCATTGGGCAGCTTTCGCAGCGGCTATCACCTTTTCTCTCGTGGCATCAGGAGAGCCTACGGCGATGTTCTCATAAAGAGTGTCGTAAAAAAGGAAAGTGTCTTGAAAGACGAATGAAACCATATCCATCAGTTTTGCGGTAGGTATTTGGCGTATATCTGCACCGCCTATACATATTTTCCCTTGCTCCACATCCCAGAACCGGGGTATCAGGTTGGCAACCGTTGATTTGCCGCTTCCTGACGGACCGACAAGGGCGGTTATCTTTCCTTGTGGTGCAATGAAGCTGACATCACGTAGGGCTTCCGTCCGTGTTCCCTGTTCTGTGTTCTCGTAGGAGAATGACACATGGCGAAATTCCACATCGTAAGCGGCAGGCACTTGCGGATGTACCGGCTCCGGCACAGGTTTCTTTTCAAGTATGCGGTCGATACGGTTTACACCTTCATCGATGTCGCGCGTATTCCCTCCTAAAAAAGTCAGTTTGTAAACGGGCGAAGCCATACCCGGTCCCATGATGATAAAAAACAGCCACACCACAGCCAATGAGAGTGATTGCGGACTGGCTTGCAACAGCAGAATACCCATAGGAAGAATAAACGTAACCATCGAATTAAGCAAGACGGTAAATGCTATCATACCGTTCTGATATGTGTCACAACATTTCAAGGCGAATGTCTTGTATGCCTGAATTTCGGTATTGAACTGGCGGAATGAGCGGACGCTCTGCCCGAAAATCTTGACTACGGGCATTCCCCGTACATACTGCACGGCGGACGCGCTCATCTTTTCCTGCGCATCGTAATAGATGGCCATGAACTCCCTTGCCCTTTTTCCCATGAAGTTGGAAAATTGCAGGAAAAGGCTGATTATCACGACCGCCAGACAGACCACCGTCAGCCACACATCCAAAGAGAAAAAGATGACCAGCATCACCGCCACCGTAGCCACGACATTGACCAAATCCGGGATGGTATGGGCGATGAAGCCTTCTATCTTTTCGATGTTCTGGTCCATCGTTTTCTTGATGGCTCCCGTGGAAGTGTTGTTCAGATACCCCAAAGGCAATTTACCGATATGCTCGGACAAACGGACACGCAATCCGTACAAAATACGAAACGCAGCCACATGGGAGGACATCAGAGCAGCATAGAGCAATATCAGTCCGCCGACAAGCCCTCCAAACGCTATCCATCCCCACCGCATCATATACGTTCCGTCCGAAGCGGCAGGATTTGCGCCATGAGATAACAGCTCTTTCAAGATTTCATAAACAGCCCAATAAGGCACAAGCATACATACCGCACTTCCGGCGGACAACAAACCTGCTAATATGAGCAAGCCTTTCCTTTGCCCCGCTATCTCGAACAGTCGGGACAAACCTTCTTTCTTTTTTGATTTCTCCATTGTTATTACGTTATTTTGAAACGATTTTATACCCAAGCAACGAACTGAACTTGTAGCACAACCGCGTCATCCTCCCCAATATCTGCCCGAAGAAGAAGCCCCAGCGCGGACGGAAGAACTTCATGTAGTTGGCTTGTTCGATAAGCCGCAAAGCCGGTTCCCATTGTTCCACTAAATGTCCGTCACTAAGTCCGGAACGGATTTGAGCCTCGTGTTTGCGGAGGGAATCGGGCTTCACTCCGTGCCGGCTCATCATCGTGCCGCATACGTCAAACCACAGTTCGCCTCCCCCGAAGCGGCTCGCCACGTGATGCAGGAAAGACTTTACCTGCTCCTCGTAAAAATACATCAGCACACCCTCCACGATGAAGATAAATTCCCCGTCGGGATGTTTGCGGCACAGGTCGTCCATCCAGCCGATTTCCAGCAAGGACGCCGCGAGATAGACATTGCCCGGCTGTTCGGGTATCAACTCCCGGCGCAGGGCGATGACCTCCGGCAAGTCAAGGTCATAAAAGACCGCTTTCCCGTCCCCGATACGCTGGAAACGGGTATCCAACCCACATCCCACATTCACGACAACCGGACGGGAATGCACTTCGATAAACCGTCGCACGGCACGGTCGAAATACCATCCGCGCACCACGCATCCCACTTCGCTCAGCTTTGCCCCGTCGAATTGGGAGTAATCGTATTCCAGACTGTCCGCCAGCCGTTCCGCTGCCTTGTCATACAGGATGGGATTGTCCCGGCGGCTTTCTTTTGCCCTCATGTATAGCGGAATAAGCAGTGTTTCCGCCACAATGTTCTTAAACTCGTGTTTCTGTTTCATATCTTTATTTATTAGTGAACGATATTCAGATTTGTTCATAAAAAAAGGAGGAAACCTCCGTGAAGATTTCCTCCCTGCCAGCCGTCCTGACGCGGCTGATTGTCTGTATGTGCGTTGCCTGTATCTCATATCTTGATGATTGCCCTCCAACCTTGAATCTCAAACAGGATGTAATCGTGCAGGATGGCCTCCATTTCCTGCCGTGACACGGAATGCATCAGCAGTTCCTCGAACATCGTGAACATCCATACCGTATGCAGGTGGATGATGAAGTCGGACACCGCCGTATTGATTTCGGGATGCTTCCGCTGCATGGACGCGAACCACGCCTTGACCAATTCCGTAGAGCGGTCGGTATAATTCTCGCGGAAGCGCTCCAACGAAGAACCTTGTGCACGGAACAGCAGGATTTCCATCAGTGCGCGGTGCTTGTCAATCAGCGAAACATATTCGTCAATGCAGGATTTCAGGTATTTTTCCGACCGCATCATCATAATATCCTCGCCCCGTATGCCGTGGTGTTCTTGCAGCATGGCTTCCAAAGCACACAAGACAGGACGGACTACTTCACGGAACAATTCATCTTTATTCGTGAAGTAGTTGTAGATGTTTCCGACACCAATCCTAGCCAACTCCGCTATTTCGCGCATGGAAGTCCTGGAATAGCCTTTCCTTTCGAATTGTTGTCTGGCAACCGTCAATATCCGACCTCGTATGTCCTCTTTCAGCACTTGCATTTACAGTGGTTTTACCTTTGCAAAGGTACAGGGCTTAAGGCTGTCCGGCAATACCTATTTATTGGGATTATCAACTTGCCGGAGTGCACAGCAAGTGGAAAATTCCTACCTTTGCAGTCCAAGAACTGTCAGAATATGAATTACGCGGGTATTGTCATCGGCTTAGGCACCTTTTTAATCATAGGGTTGTTCCATCCCATAGTCATCAAGGCTGAATATTATTTCGGAAAGCGGTGCTGGTGGGTTTTTCTGCTGGCCGGAGCGGGTGCGGCGGCAGGCTCGCTTTTTATCAGCAACATCATCGTATCCACCCTCGTCGGAGTAGTAGCTTTTTCCTGTTTCTGGTCCATCCTCGAGCTGTTCGAGCAGGAAAAGCGTGTGGCCAAGGGCTGGTTTCCGCGCAATCCTAAACGGAAGCGGCAGTCAAAATAGACGTTTCATCCTCAGAATAGGGAAGGAGTTGCCCTGGTCATCGGTGCTGTCCCGGCGGAATGTGCGGAATCCCATCCTCCCGTAGAATCTAACGGCCGAGGGGTTCTGCTCATTGACATCGACATACTGCACATCCAGTTCTGAAAATGCCTTTTGGATCAACATTATCCCTATGCCTTTGCGAAAATAGTCCGGATGGAGAAACAGCATCTCTATCTTGCCGGACTGGATGCCCATGAATCCGATGCGGACATTCTCATCTTCAACCACCCATAACGTCTCGATCTGCCGGATGGCCTCCTCCGCCTGAGGGCAGAGTACAGGTCAGTCTGTTGTCGTTATGACTTCGTAATTGTGTGTTAACCAGGCATATATTCTAAACTATCAATTACAGACTGCTGACGGTGCGGTCAGGATAGGATAACAAAAGTGCAAATAGAGTCAATGGTTGAAAAATCATCCACTTTATCGTATGTATATTTGTCATAAATATGGATATTGTCTTGCAATAATCAATACACTGTATTATATTTGCACATACAATCTAAAATAGACTATCATGGGACAAGCTACACTATCAATGAGGGTGGATGACACCCTGAAGAAAAAATTCGATATGATATGTGATGATTTCGGCTTCACAAGCACTGCAGCAATCACCGTATTCATGAAAACGGTCGTGCGTGAGAGGCGCATTCCGTTCGAAATAAAGGCATCCGACAGGGAACAGATAAATAAAGAAGCATGGGAGGCATTCCTTGAAATGAGGACACAGGCTGCTGCCGCAGGAGTGCAGGATCTTACACTTGATGAAATTAACGCAGAGATACAGAATGCGATAAATCGTGCAGGAGCGAATCGTTCCTCTGTACAATGACGAGATACTTGAAGAGTACAAGAGCGTGTTATCAAGGCCGAAGTTCCATTTGAATCTTTCATTGATAGAGACAGTCATCAAAGCCATCATTACCGATGGATTGAATATAGACAGGACTCCGACAGCAGATATCGAATTCCCAGACCCGAAAGACATCGTATTCTACGAGATCGCTCTTTCCGTTGAAGATTCTTATCTTATCACGGGTAATATCAGGCATTTCCCTGTAAAACCATTCGTTGTCACGCCTGCCGAAATGGTTCGCATCTTAGAAGATTAGAATTTTTTGCCCCTCCTGATGTCTGATAGTAATCCGTGCCGGCATTAGACTCGTTTCCGGATTTTTCATACATTTGTAACTGTTGATTATTAACGATTGGACAATGACTGACATTAGTACTTTTATTCAGGATTTCCATGAGGCATTCGGCGAAAAAGCTACGCTACCCATTCTGTTTTATTACAGCGATACTCCAGTCTCCTTTCCTGAGAAAACCAATGGCTGTATGTTCAAGTCATTGATGAAAGTCAAAGAGGGTCAGGACATCACTCTCAGTGCCGATACAGTTACTTGCGGTGGTGGCAAACACTATGCTGGCTTTGCCCCGCTGCCAGAGCGTGTTTATACGTTTGTTTCCGAAAAGGAACGGTACAAGCAAACGCCGCAGGACGTAAAGGAATATGTGGAGCAACTTGACGTAAAACTGACGGACCGGAAATACCTGAACTTTGTCCGTATCGACCGGGCGGCTTCTTTTGATGGGATGGAATGCTTGCTTTTCTTCGCCGCACCCGATATGCTTTCAGGTTTGGCGACATGGGCGTATTTCGACAACAACGCCGAAGATGCCGTGTCAGCTCCTTTCGGGGCAGGATGTGCATCGGTCATCAGCCATGCGGTGCGTGAAAACCGTTTGGGCGGGCGGCGGACATTTATCGGGTTCTTCGATCCTTCGGTACGCCCTTATGTGGAAGCCAATGAATTGAGTTTTGTCATCCCTGCCAACCGCTTTGCCGAAATGCTCCGGACAATGCGCGAGTGCTGCCTTTTTAATACTCCGGCGTGGGCCAAAGTGCGGCAAAGAATGCAGGAGGGGGATAAAGTTCCACGAATGAATTTATAAATAATATCATTACATATAGCCATGTCTTATTTTTGCAGCAGAAGCAAACATGTAATCAGCACCATCCGCAGATTGCCTGTATTGACTGCAATAGCCTTAGTTGTGCTTGCTGTTGCTGTATGCTGTCTTATATACGAGTATATGACAGAGAGCCTGTCTTATTATTTTACGGCATTCTTCTTTATTTTACTGTAGGGACTGTCGTTTAATTCCGTCATCATGAGTCAATCGGCAGACTGTCCCTGTAATTTTTCCGATCGAACCCATCTTTTTATATCTTCGGCTCCGTTTCGGAGCCCCTTTTTTCATTTTTGGACCCAACTGGAGCCAATACTCCAGTGAAAGGGAGATCGGGTGATATTCCAGAGAAATTTTGTACCTTAGCCATGCAGATTAATTTTTGCGATACCTCCAAATTTGGCTTTTCCAGGGCAATTGGAGGTATTCTTTTTATCTTTAGCTAAGATACAAATTTTATATTACATTGGCAATCAATTTGTTATAAAGTTTTATTCTTTTTACGACAGTCCCTATTTAGTGCTTATCCGCGCCGATTAATGGTTTCGTCACCCGTCGACGGTGCTTATCCTGACGGATTGATGCTGTCGACGCAGTTTCCAATGCTTATCGGGACGGATTACTCGTAAATCCCCTTTTGGTAGTCCGTGATATATTGCGTAAACGTCTTTCCCGTCTGTTGCTTGAAGAAACGCATCAGATGGCTGGGGTCGGAAAAGTGGAACTCGTCCGCCAACTGGCTCACGTTGCGGTCGGAGAACAACAGCTCGTTTTTCAATTCCTCCAACAAGCGTTGTTTGAGCAGATGGGTGGCGGACACGCCGAACTGCGCCATTACAGAATTGTTCAGAGTGATACGGCTCACGCGGAGTATATCGGCATATTCCTGAACACGCTGCATGTCGCGGATATGTTTCTCCAACAGGTCTTTGAATTGGAAGGCATAATTGTTCTTCGGCACTTCGACCGGCAGACGGTAAGTTTTGGCGTATGCCCGGTTGATAACCACCAACAGATAGTAAAGCACAGATACGATAAGGTTGTAAGTGTCTGCCACAGGATGCAGCAGCTCCTGTTTTATCTTCCCCAAGAGGCGCATATATTCCGCCAGTTCTTCCGGCGCGGCAAACAGGTACGGTGGCGTGTCGGTCTGATAATAATACAGCAGGCGATAGACGAAGAACTTGTCGGCGATGAACGTGCGCATAAAGTCTTCGCGAAAGATAAGAAAGGTGTAGTCCAGTTCCGCTTCGTCCACGTGCCATTCCTGTTGCTGGTGCGGCGACAGGAGGAGCACCATATCGTCCCGTAACTCTATTTTGCGGAAGTTTAACAGCACATAGCCATTGGCGCGGCGAAAGAAATAGAAACTGAAAAAATCCGTCTTGAACGTCCGGTGCTCGGTCAAGACACCACAGATGTCCTTGCTCTCGCCTGTGTTGATGTAGAAGTCCACGCCGCAACGTGTCTTGCTGAACGGGACGCTGACCAGTCTTTCGGGGTTGGTTATCGTTTTCATCGCTCTTGTTCTTTGCTTTCTGCAAATATACATCATTCTTTTATCAAAATGGCATATATTTCTCTTTTTAAGGCATAGAGGCATCAGGGGAATCTTCCGAACTTTGCACCCGACAAATCATAAAAGCGTAACATTATGAACGAGAAAGCTATTATCCGGTTGGTGCGCAGCGCCACCTTGAAAATCAATTATGCAGGACACACCATCCTTGTTGACCCCGTATTTGCCGACAAAGGAACCCTGCAATCCGCTCTCGGCGTGTATAAAAGTCCGAGGGTACATCTGGTAATGCCCATCAGCGAAATCACCGAGGGCGTGGATATGGTACTGCTCACACACAACCACATTGACCATTATGAACCGAGCGTGAAACAACATTTGCCGAAAGACATCCCTTTCTACACCCAGCCGCAAGACAAGGAAACCCTCGTGCAAGATGGTTTTACAAATGTAGAAGCAATTGAAAAGAGCAAGACAATAGGCAACCTGACCATCCACCGCACCACGGGTCATCACGGTTTCGGTCAGATAGGCCAGATGATGGGACCCGTGTCGGGCTATGTGCTGATGGCGGAGGGACTTCCGACCATTTATATAATGGGCGACTGCAAATGGGAACCGTGCATCCTTGAAACCGTGGAAAAATACCGCCCTGATTATATCGTTGTAAACAGCGGCGGTGCGGTGTTCCCCGAATTTTCCAAGACAGACGGCTGCATCATCCCCGACGAACAGGAAGTGATGGCGATGCTCGACACGCTCCCCGCACAAATCAAACTGATAGCCGTACACATGGATGCTATTGACCATTGCCAGACAACACGCGAAATCCTGCGAAACGAAGCCCGCCACCACGGAGTGGATATGAACCGACTGATTATGCCGGGAGATGGGGAGAGCATTACGTTATGAGTGTTTGCATCAAATCGCTGATAAAGAATATGAACATAGTGATAGGCTGCTCAATAGGGTGCAGCTACTGCTATGCCCGTAATAACTGTCGCCGCTTCCATATCACGGACGATTTTTCTGTACCCGAATATATGGGGCGCAAGCTACACATCATCGACACTCCAAAACCTCACGTATGGCTGATGACCGGAATGAGCGACTTCTCCGATTGGAAGCCTGAATGGAACGCGGAGATTTTCGGAAGAATGAAAAGCAATCCGCAACACGCTTATATCTTTCTTACGAAACGTCCGGATAAGGTCTGTTTTTCTACGGATGACGAAAATGTCTGGATGGGCGTGACCGTCACGCGCAGTTCCGAGAAAAAAAGGTTAGAAGATTTGAAAAGAAATATCAAGGCCAAACATTACCACGTCACCTTTGAACCTATCTTTGACGAAATCGGAGAGATAGACTTCGCGGGTATCGATTGGGTTGTCATAGGCACGGAAACGGGACATCGGAAAGGCAAAGTGGATTCCCGTCTCGAATGGGTGCTTCACATTGCCGACCAAGCCAAAGCGCAAGGAATCCCCGTATTTATGAAAGAGGATTTGCTGCTTATAATGGGTGAAGAAAGGATGATTCAGGAACTGCCGGAACAATTTATCAAACGCATACAATGAATACTGAAACAATCAAGGAAATAGACGTACAGAGCGTTATGACCAAATCCGCACTGCCAGTCGGAGGATATTCGGTCAATCCTTACGTGGGATGCCCTCACGCCTGCAAGTATTGCTACGCATCGTTTATGAAACGCTTCACCGGGCATACAGAACCGTGGGGCGCGTTTCTGGACGTGAAGAACTGGAAACCGATAGCCAATCCGCACAAATATGACGGTGAGCGCATCGTGATAGGTTCCGTGACGGACGGTTACAACCCCTATGAGGAACAATTCCGCCGTACCCGCAGGCTGCTCGAAGAACTGCGCGGAAGCAACGCCGAGATTATGGTATGTACGAAGTCCGACCTCGTCATTCGCGACCTCGACCTGTTGAAACGTTTTCCCAAAGTAACAGTGTCTTGGTCAATCAATACGCTTAACGAACAGTTTCGTGCGGATATGGACAACGCCGTGAGCATAGAACGCCGCCTGAAAGCAATGCGCCAAGTCTATGAGGCAGGCATCCGTACCGTGTGTTTCGTTTCGCCCATATTTCCGGGAATAACCGATGTAAAGACGATTATCAAGGAAGTGAAAGGATATGCCGATTTGATATGGCTTGAAAATCTGAACCTGCGCGGACAATTCAAAGGAGAGATAATGGCATATATCCGTGAGAAGTATCCCGAACTCTTCCCATTATACGATGAGATTTACAACAAGAAAAGGCTTGATTACTGGCAGGCATTGGAGCAGGACATATCCCAATATGCACAGACGCAAGGATTTCCCTATCGGGTGAACGATTTGCCTTACGGACGCTCGGAAAAAGGAAAGCCTGTCATCGTAAATTATTTCTATCACGAAAAAATCAGGCTCAAAAAATAAGTGGCATACAGCCTTTAATCCTCACGGTTCATCTCCGCAAGAAATGCGCTGATGGTCTGCCCCGTCATCTGCTTGAAGAAGCGCATCAGGTGGTTCGGCTCGGAGAAGTGCAGGCGGAAAGCGATTTCTTTTACGGAGAGGTCGGAGAAAAGCAGGTCGTTCTTCACCTCTTGCAGGAGGCGTTGCTTCAGCAGATGCACTGCCGAGAGGCCGAACTCGCGCATCACCGCCTTATTGAGCGACACGCGGCTGATGCCCATCATTTCGGCATAATCCGCCACACGCGCCTTGTCGCAGATGTTCTTTTCCAAGAGTTGCTTGTACTGATAAGCGTAGTTGTTCAGCGGCAGGGCAAACGGCAAGTGGAAGCGGCTAGCATAAATGCGGTTAAGCAGCAGGAGGAACTGGTAGAGGTAGGCGACAATCAGGTGGTAGCTGTCGGCAATCGGATTGCGCAGTTCCTTCTTCATCTTCCGCAGCAAGTCGAGCAACGGGCAGGCTTCTTCCTCCGGCATATCGAACCAAGTGAGATAATCGTGCTGGTTGCAATAAAGCAGACGGTACATGAAATACTTGTCCGAGAGGAAATTGTTCACAAACTCCTCCTGAAAGACAAAGAACGTATAATCCAGCCTGTCTGCATGTGCAGGACTGTGAGCCAGTAGTCGGTGTAGGCGGTCCAGTAGAGGATGAGGTTGTCAGGTCTGTCAGCATGGATGTCCTGAAGTCTGGAGCGGATACTGGTCAGGGTGCCGGGATCACCGGAGACAATACATGTGGTGAAGGCGTTGTGGATGCTGTCCTGGACTGATACCGGCAGGGTGTTGCTCTGTGCCTTGGAAGTGAATACGATGGCGGATGTCATCAGGATGACTAAGGATGTGATTGTTCTTTTTATAATAAAATACTTTATAAAATAAACTAAAATCATCAAAAAGAAGAGGGGCGCCTGACTCCTCTTTATGATTTTGGACAAAGATAAACTGATTTATATTATAAACCAAATCTTTTTTGAAAAATATTAAAAACCAGAGAGCTTGTATAATGTATTACAACTATGAGATTCTGCAAATGCTGGCAAAATGAACATCTATGGCAATAAAAACGGTGCTGCTGAAAAGCCTAAGACTTTTGGGCAGCACCGTTTGTTCAGATGTATTGCTCTCTGATTTTTATCTCAGGTATTTTCTGAAAAACGCTTCAATCCGGTCGAACGGGATGATGTCCGTCCGGTCGTATAAGTCGGTATGGCTCGCACCGGGAATGATCATCAGTTCCTTGTTGTCTCCTTTCAATTTGCCGAAAGCCTCTTGGGAAACTGGAAGCGAGTAGGCCTTCTCCCCATGCACGACAAGCACGGCGGAACGGATTTCGTCCGCATGGTCGAGTAGGGAGAATGTGAGGAATGGCAGGTCGGCTATCTTCTCCCAACCTCCGTTGGAGTTCACCGAACGGGGATGGAAGCCGCGCGGAGTCTTGTAATAGTCCCGGTAATCCTTCATAAAGCCGGGCGCATCGTCGGGCAGATTTGCCGGCACGCCGCCGCTGCGTCCGTTGGTCCGTCCGGCAAGGAGATCGGCGGTGCGCTGTTCGTTGAGCTGCCTGCGCATTTCATACCTCTGTTCCTTGTCGTAAGGGTCGAATGCTCCCATCGTGGATGAAACGGTGGCTTTGATGCGGGTATCCTGCACGGCAGCGTTGATGCTGATGCCTCCGAAGCCGCAGATACCCAGAATGCCGATGCGCTCCCTGTCTACCTCCGGCTGGAGCATAAAGAAATCCACCGCCGCACTGTAATCCTCGGTATAGATTTCCCCCGATGAGATGTAACGGGGCTGTCCGCCGCTTTCTCCGCTGAATGACGGGTCGAAAGCGAGAGTGATGAAACCGCGTTCGGCAAGGGTCTGGGCATACAGTCCAGATGCCTGCTCCTTTACCGCTCCGTAAGGGCCGCAGACAGCGATTGCGGGCAGTTTCCCTGCCTGGTTCTTGGGCATGTACAGGTCGCCGACCAGGCGGATGCCGTAACGGTTGGTGAAGCTGACCTTCTTGTGGCTAACTTTGTCACTGAGGGCAAAAGTTTTGTCCCATTCGGGGGTGTCGATGTATTTCGTTTCCATGTTCAATGTGTTCATTGGTTGTTATTCGTGAATCTTGTGCAAGCCGATGCCTTTTACGGTGGGTAAATCCATGTCATCGTAAATCGGACTCTTCCCTGTGTCCAGTCCGCCAATAGCCTGCATTTCTTGTTCGGTCAGTGTGAAATCAAAAATAGAAAAGTTCTCAATCATCCGCTCCTTGCGTACCGTCTTGGGAATGACCACCACATTGCGCTGGTTCAGCCAGCGGAGCACGACTTGACCGACCGTGCGCCCGTGGTTTTCGGCGATGGCTTTCAGCACGGGATTGTTCCAGATGTCGTTCTGCCCTTCGGCAAAAGGTGCCCATGCTTCGTGCTGTATGCCTTCGCATTGCAGGAACTTGTTGGCGGCTTGCTGCTGGAAGAACGGGTGGGTCTCCAACTGGTTGACGGCGGGCTTCACCTCATTGTGCAGGAAAAGGTCCTGCAGGCGTTCATTGGAGAAGCTCGTCACGCCGATGGCGCGGATAAGCCCTTCTTTGTAAAGCCGTTCGCAGACTCTCCATGCGGCATAATAGTTGCCGTAGGGCTTGTGCAGCAAGTAGAGGTCGATGTAATCCAGTCCGAGCAACTTCAACGACTTGTCGAAGGCCCGGAGCGCATCCTCATACTCGTAGTCCTGCACCCACAGTTTGGTGGTGATGAAAAAGTCCTCGCGCCTGATGCCGCTCTTCCTGATAGCATTGCCCACTTGCTCCTCGTTGAAATAAGAAGCGGCCGTGTCGAACATCCGATATCCTACCTCGACGGCATCGCTTACAACTCTTTCCGTCTCATCCACCGGAATCTGATAGACGCCGAATCCGATAGCCGGCATCATTACGCCATTGTTCAATCTTACATCTTTCATATACTCAGAGTTTTAATTTCTGATGCAAAATTACGGTGTGCCTGTCGTTCCGTTATTGCATAATCAGGGGCAATATTTTCACTTTTCGTGGTTTTTGTGTATGTTTGCGGGCAAACGGACTCAGATTGTCAGAGAATGGGCGATACGAAATTCGACGGAATCATTTTTGCCGACACATGGCAGGAATTCAACACCTTGCAGTATGGGGGAAGGGTAATCCACATCCTTTGCAGAAAGGGCAATATGGGATTCACCTTTCAGGACACCCATTATAACATATCTGCCGGAGATTATGTCATCCTGCCCAATGCGGCACTTGCTTCGGACTTCTCCGCGTCAGATGATTTCCAAGGCATACTGATGAGCCTTTCGGAGGCATTCGTCACTTCGATTGCCATCCGCAGCAACTATGGCATCATCGGACATCTGTCGCTCCTGCGGAACCCGGTCATGAAACTTTCCGGACGGGACTTCCTTGTCTGTGAGGCTGCCCTGCAGTATCTGAGGATGCGCATGGAGGATGAGACGCATCTTTTCCGCGAGGAATTATTGGGCAGCCTGCTGACTGCGCATATCCTTGACCTGTACGATATTCACGCACGCAGCCGCAAGGAAGTGCAGGTCTCTGAGCGCGTTACCTCCATGCTGCGGAATTTCATAGAGCTGCTGTATAACGAGGAATATATCCGGAACAGGGACCTTGAATTTTATGCCTCACGCCTCTGTATCACGCCCCATTATCTGTCCGAAATATGCAAAAAAGTAAGCGGAAAACCTGCCTCATACTGGATTGAACGCTTCACCATGCAGGAAATCACCCGTCTGCTCCGGCAGAAAGAGCTTCCGCTGACCGAAATCGCAGAGCGGATGAATTTCTCTTCCGTATCATATTTCAGCCGCTATGTCCAGAAACGGTTGGGTGTTAGTCCCACTGAATACAGGAACAGTCTTTTTAAAAATATCGAAAAATGAGAAAAGTCAGCAGAGAAATGCCCGCCGAATGGGCTCTGGAGGTCATGCGCAAGGCCCCGTACATCACGGTAAGTTTCATCCGGAAGGACGGTTCCGCCTACGGTCTGCCGCTGTCGCTGGCATCGGCGGAGGACGGGCGGGTATGGTATTTCCACTGCGCTCTGGAGGGGGAGAAGCTCGAGGCTATCGAGGCGCATCCTGAGGTATGCCTTTCGGCCGTAAGCAAATGCTCTCCGACGGTCGGGCCCAAGGACGGCTCATTCACACTTCAATACCGCTCGGCAGTGGCCTTCGGCCGCGCTGAGCAGGTCTTCGACGAGGGAGAGAAAATCCGGGCCCTCCGCCTCATCTGCGAGCGGTTCCTGCCCCGGCACATGGACGCATTCGACGAGTCCATACGCCGCAGCCTGCACCGCACGGCAGTGGTGCGCATCACCCTCATCGCGCCGCCGACCGGCAAGCGCAAGCAGTACGACAGGGAAGGGGAGGAGATGAAGTACGGGCGGATGGAGTAAGCCCGTCAGCTGTTTATGCGGTATTCCTTGGGCGTGCACCCGACTTCCTTTTTGAAGAAGCGCTGGAAATGCTGAGGGTACTGAAAGCCGAGCATGTCGGCAATCTGCTTAATGCTCGCATCCGGCTCGAACAGGGCGTTCTTGGCCTTTTCGACGATTTTCAGATGTATGTGTTCCCGGGCGGTCTTACCGGTCTCGGCCTTCACCAAGTCTCCGAAATAGTTGGGTGACAGGCATATCTTATCAGCAAAATACTTCACGGTAGGAAGTCCGTACCGCTCGGCCATGCCGGAATCCCAATAATCATCCAGCAGCCGCTCGAAACGTACAAGCACATCGTTGTTCAGTTCCTCGCGGGTGATGAACTGCCGCTCGTAGAAACGCATGCAGTAATTGAGCAGCACTTCGATGTTGGAGATAATCAGGGGCTTGGAGAACTTGTCTATCGGATGGTTCAGTTCGTGGGCGATCTTGCTCATGTAGTCCTGTATGGTCACGCGCTCATCCACGGACAGATGCAGAGCCTCATTGGACGCATACGAAAAGAAGGTGTATTGCCTTATCTTCTGGGCCAACGGTGTACGGTGCAGGAAATCCGGATGGAACAACAGCGCGTCAGCTTCCGGCACGGGACCGTCCTCGATGCGGTGGACGGCAATGGTCTGACCCGGTGCAAAGCATACCACCGTCTCGTCATCGTAATCGTACTTCGTCTTTCCATAATTGATGGTGCATCCCACGGTCTTTTTCAGGAAGAGGGCATAAAACCCGAAGGTCATCCTGTGTGCATCCGGCTGGCTCTCCGAACCGTCGAAATGCACGACGCTGACCAGCGGATGCTGCGTGTGGAATCCGAAAAACCGGTTGTACTGCTCTATCGTGTCTGCTTTTATGATTTCCATATACTTGACCATTTGCGTTCCGTTGCAAAAGTACACTTTTCTACGAAAGTCTTGATGAGGGAAGGTGTCAAAACGTATTTGCGGTATCTCTTTCAGTAATACGTATAATTTGAATTCCGGGCGCAGTCCGTACCGGCAAAATCCTTATCTTTGTGGACAGATAAAATGAAATCTATGGAGAATCGAGGGGAAATTATTCTGTATCAGCCTGATGATGAAATTCGGCTGGAGGTACGTCTGGAAGAGGATACGGTGTGGCTGACTCAGGCGCAGATAGCAATACTGTTTGGGACAAAGCGGCCTGCCATTACCAAGCATTTGAACAACATCTATAATGCTGGTGAGCTTGACAAGAACACCACATGTTCCATTTTGGAACACATGGGAAATGATGGAAAACAGAGGTATGTTACAAAGTTTTACAACCTTGATGCCATCCTGTCTGTAGGATACCGTGTGAATAGCCGGAACGCATCTCTGTTCAGGCAATGGACCAGCAGCGTGCTGAAGGAATACCTTCTGAAAGGCTACTCTGTAAACCAGCGTCTTAACCACCTGGAGCAGCGCATGTCTCATGCCGAAGAGAAAATCGACTTCTTTGTCCACACCTCACTGCCACCCGTGGAAGGCATCTTCTATGAAGGTCAGATTTTCGAAGCATATAAGTTCGCCACGGACTTGATCCGTTCAGCCAGGACTTCCATTCTGCTGATAGACAACTATGTCGATGAGTCCGTACTGCTTATGCTCAGCAAGCGTAACGAGGGTGTCAGGGCCGGCATCTACACGCAGAGGATAAGCGGGCAGTTCCGCCTGGACTTGGAGCGCCACAACAGCCAGTACCCTCCAGTAGAAGTGCATGTCTACAAGAAAAGCCACGACAGATTCCTGATTATCGACGGTGCCGAAGTCTACCACATCGGTGCCTCGCTGAAGGACCTCGGCCGAAAAATGTTCGCATTCTCAAAACTTGACATCCCGGCTTCGACTATTACCGGACTGTTTGAATAATATTCATTCAAAATATTATTAAGAAAAAATGACGCTTATGGAGAATAGAGGGGAAATTATTTTGTATCAGCCTGATGATGAAGTCCGGCTGGAGGTACGCTTGGAGGAGGATACGGTGTGGCTTAATCGCCAGCAGCTGTCAGAGTTGTTCGGCCGTGACATCAAGACGATAGGCAAGCATGTCAACAATGCTTTGAAAGAAGAATTGGCTACAATTCCAGTTGTCGCAAAATTTGCGACAACTGCCTCCGACGGGAAGACCTATCAAATGGAATATTACAATCTGGACATGGTTTTATCCGTGGGCTACCGCGTAAAATCCAGTAGAGGAGTAGAATTCAGACGATGGGCAAACAAAGTGCTGAAGGAGTACCTTCTGAAAGGCTATTCTGTACATCAGCGTCTTAACCGCCTGGAGCAGCGCATGTCTCATGCCGAAGAGAAAATCGACTTCTTTGTCCGCACCTCATTGCCTCCGGTGGAAGGCATCTTCTATGAAGGTCAGATTTTCGAAGCATATAAGTTCGCCACGGACTTGATCCGTTCAGCCAGGACTTCCATTCTGCTGATAGACAACTATGTCGATGAGTCCGTACTGATACTGTTCCAAACAGTGTGTCTGAGATAGGGGAATAAAAAAGTCTACAGATTTTTTAGATTTGTAAAAGCAAAAA